>NZ_JBYLHS010000004.1:0-240146 GCF_057748275.1 Planococcus sp. VCh962 | reverse complement strand
ACCCCTCTCGTTCATGGATAGTCATCCATACCATCTTTCGAGAGGGGTTACACTTTTTTCTTAAGTTGACAGCTATGAGTTCGGCGTGAGCCCGCGGAAAGCGTCCGGTTGAAGCGGAGGAAACGATGGAAGAACCTTTTTATATTTATTCACTTGATTGAAATTAAATTCTTTTGTCTACAAGCTAAGAGGGCTGGGTTACAAGTAACCCAGCCCTCTTTCTCCACTAACAGATTGAAACTTTTTATTAATACCCTTTAAATGCAGGCTCTCTCTTACCCGAAAAAGCACCTAGACCTTCCTGGAAATCATGTGATTGTGTATGATTTTTTAGGGCCAACAGTTCTTGCCTTAGCGCAGTGTCCAGTGATTGATCTAATCCATCGGCCACTAGTCGCTTAATTTCTTTTAAGACAAGCGGACTTTTTGCTGTTATTTTATCTGTTATTTTCTGTACAGCTTCTTCAAGTTCTTCAGCAGGAACGACATCATGTACAAATCCATAATGTTTCCATACCTCAGCAGGCAGCATGTCTCCAGTAAGTAATAGATATTTGGCGCGATTAATACCTATTTCTCTAGGCAATCTGACAGCACCGCCGCCTCCAGGAAGAACACCAAAGTTGGCATGACCGTCCCCTATTTTCACCTTATCAGTAGCTACAACGATATCTGCAGTCATCGCAATTTCTAAGCCCCCAGCAACTGTGATACCGTTCAGTGCTGCGATAAGCGGTTTGGGGAAATGATTTAATTTAGTAAATAATTCATCCGCGCAGTCTATTAAGTTTTTCTGTCCATTCGGACCTTTTTCTAAATCTCCCATGAGTTCTTTTAAGTCAGCACCAGCACAGAATGCTTTACCTTTTCCAGATAATACAACTAACCGAATTTCATCATTTTGTTCTATCTCTCCAAGCACTTCAAGTAACTCTGTTATTAGTTTTTTTGTTAAAGAGTTCAGTTCATTTGGTCGATTAAAATAAATCCAAGCCGATTGCTGCTTTTTTTCATAGATAATTTCTTCATAGTTCATTTTGCATATCCCCTTTTTTATTATTATTATTCAACTAGATATTCAGAAATTTCAGATTTCTTAAATTGGATTCCGCTATTTTGATTAGCAGGGAGTAATATTGTCACTTCAGTGGAAAAATTCTTCCTTTCCACTGACGGAATATGTTTAACTCCTTTTCAATAATTCTTTGTATTCATCCTTTAATGAGCGCTTCAGTAATTTTCCGGCAGAAGTTAAAGGCAAGTCATCACGGAACACAATTTGCTTCGGCGTTTTAAAAGCTGACAGTGTCGTCTTGCAATACTTTATGATTTCTTCTTCAGTAAGCGTCGCATCATCTTTTAATACAACTGCAGCGATTACGGCTTCACCCCATCTTGAGTCAGGTACACCGAAGACTGCACATTGATAAATACTAGGATGCTGACTTAAAACATTCTCTACCTCTTGACTGGAGACATTTTCTCCACCTGATTTGACGATGTCTTTTTTACGATCAGCAAAATAGTAATTGCCATCCTGATCACGGATCAGGACATCACCCGTATGGTACCATCCATCTCTAAATGCCTTATTATTCGCAGCTTCATTATCATAATAACCGCTTACCACAACTGGACCTCTTGCAACTTGTTCACCTGGCACCCCATTCGGAACTTCATTTCCATCTTCATCGATTAATTTAATTTCACTGCCCGCATGCATCACACTTCCTACGTATCTTCCATCTCCATTTGGAACTTCATCCCATGTTTTAAACCAACCGCCAGTTAAAGGGGTTCCTGTTGATTCACTGGAACCTTGTATCGTAAAAAATTTTGCATCAGGCGCTATTTCATTCCACCCATCCACCATACTTCTAGGAATCGTGCTTGACCAAGTAATTAATTTGCGAAGAGAAGTTAAATCGTATTGATTAGAAATCCCTAATATTCCTAAATATAGAGTCGGTGGCAAAGCGGTGAAAATAATTTTATGTTTTTCTATTAACTCTGCCATTTTTTTAGGAATAGGCGTTTCCGTCATGACGATTGTCATACCAATCATCGTACTGTTCAGCAAAAAGACAAATCCCGCTAAATGGATCAACGGTAAAGATAACAGTATATTATCCCCTGGCTGAAATGCACCTGATGCCATATAAGTATAGTTCGCATGGAAAAAATTCCGATGGTTTACCAACACACCTTTTGGAGCAGACTCCGTCCCACTCGTATAAAAAAGTGCTAAAACATCCGTATCAAACATTTCTATTTCTAATTCATCTTCACTTCCCTTTTGCAAATCCCTAAAATCCTCCCAGCCATTAGGGACTTCCGTTGAACGGAGGCTATAAAATTTTTCAATTCCAGTTAGTTGACCCTCAATGGAACGCACTTGTTCAATATGAGCTTTGTCCACAAAAAACATTCGCGCACCGGAAGCATGGATAAGTTGGCTAATTTCTTCCACTTTCAACATAAAGTTCAATGGCGTATACCAAGCTCCAATTTTTATAAGAGCATAGGATAAAATAACAATTTCCGGACTGTTTTTACTAATTACAGCTATCCGATCTCCTTTTTGAACCCCAGCTTTCAACAGTGAATGAGCCACTTGATTTACCTGTTTATTTAATGCTTCATAGGTATACATTGTTTGTTCTCCGTCTGCACTGTAGTAAGCCAATGCTGTTTTGTTTGGATACCGATAACTGGTCCTTTTTAATCCGTCCCCAATTAGTGATCTTGTTCCCAAGTTTGCATTCAGCATTTTTTAGCCTCCCGTATTTAAGGGTGAATATTCAGTTTATTTTTCAGAAAATTAGAATTTAATATCCACGAAATGCAGGTTTTCTTTTTTCAATGAATGCCTGTTTTCCTTCTTTGAAATCAGCTGTTTGGAAGATAGCAGCTTGTCCGAGCGCTTCCGTTTCTAGAATACTTTCCAATGATGTGTATGGCGCTTGATGCATGATGCGTTTTGCTAATCCTAATGCTTTTGTTGGCCCGCTTGCTAGTAAATTGGCAAGTTCTTTCCCTCTTTTAAGAGATTGTCCTGTTGCTACAACTTCATTAATTAAGCCATAATCTAATGCAGTGTTTGCATTAATTGTTTTTCCGGTAAAGATTAATTCGGCTGCTTTATGCATCCCTATTTTTTGAGATAGAAAATACAAGCCACCAAGGTCAGGCAATGCACCTACTTTAGCGAAAGCTTCAGAGAAGGAGGATATTTCTTCTGCAATAATCATGTCGCAAGCAAAAGCTAGATTACAACCCGCCCCAACTGCCGGGCCGTGTACCGCGGCAATTACTGGTTTTTCCATATTATAAAGACCCAATATCGCTTCTTGTCCATGTTGCACGAATTCTTTTACTTCCATTGAATTTGAAATATCAATACCAAAGTCATGTAAATCTCCACCTGCACAAAATCCCTTTCCTTCACCATATAGTAATACTGCTCGAACGGATGGGTTTCTTTTAGCTTCATTAACTGCTTCCGCTAGTTCTGAAAGCAAATCTGCATTTATTGCATTCAATCGTTCCGGACGATTAAGAACAATTTCTAAGACACCATTATCAAAAGCTGTTTTGACGTTGGGCACGTTTACACTTCCTTTTAGATGAATTAGCGAATTGATGGATCATAGGTCTTTCTAAGCTGGTATTTTAGTAGTTTCCCAGATGTGTTTCTCGGCAGACTATCTACAAATATTACTTTTTTCGGCGCTTTATAGCTTGCTATGTTTTCTTTGGCAAATGCGATCAATGCTTCTTCTGTTAGAATGGAATCATCATCTGTCGCAACAATTGCAGTCACTACCTCGCCCCATTTAGCATCTGGCGTTCCGATAATCGCTACTTCGAGTACTTCAGGATGTGCAGATAATGTATTTTCAACTTCAATTGAATAAATATTTTCCCCGCCACTAATAATCATATCCTTACTGCGATCGACTAATTGAATATAGCCATCCCCGTCTCTTACAGCCAAATCCCCTGAGTGCACATACCCATCTATAATTGTATTAGCTGTTGCTTCTGGATTCTTATAATATTCCTTCATTTGAGAAGGTGCCTTCATAATAATTTCCCCGACTTCCGCTACTTCAGCTGACTTCCCTTCTGAATTAACAATATCGATTACTGTAAACATCGTGGTATCTTTACCTGACTTGCCAGCGTGTTCTTCATGATCTTCCGGATAAAGCATTATTGCTCCTGGACCCGTTTCTGTTTGGCCACATAAACTATAAAATTTATTGGTGCCAAAAAAGTCAATAGCCTTTCTTACATCGTTTTCTGACATAGGTGCTGCACCGTAAATCATCTTTTCAATGGATGTAAAATCAAAATCATCTTCTTTAGGCAGTTGAAGAAATGCTCTATACATTGTAGGGACACCCAATACTGCCGTAATTTTATACTTAGAAATATCCTTTAGTATTAATTTCGGGTTAAACTCCCGATAAATAACGCCAAATCCTCCGATGTAGAGTTGAGGGAGTAAACATACAGCCAGCTGTGCAGCATGGAAAAATGGAGCGAAATGCAGCCATCTCTCCTTTGGGTGAAATCCTAGAGACGCGATGAATTGTATGACAACAGATTTTACGGCTTCATGATTAAATAGTGCTCCCTTCGGGTTACCAGTTGTACCTGAGGTATACAGCATATGACAATGATCTGCCCCTAAAATCTTCGTGCCAGGATTTTGCGTGTTTGTAGAAAGTATGTCTTGATAAGATGTGAATGCTTTATTCGCCGTTTCAGGTACAGAAATTAAGTTTTTAACGGCTTTATTCTGACCGACAGCTTTCAAGATTTCTTCTTCAAATTCTGTTTCTATAATTACATGTTTTGAATCTGAATTGTCAATAATGTACGAAAGCTCATTTGCTAACAACTTAAAGTTAATTGGTACAATAACTGCACCGATTTTTGCAAGCGCAAAATAGGTGATAACAAAGTAATCGGAGTTTTTCATCAGCATTGCTGCATGGTCACCTTTCTTAACCCCCTTTGCCAGTAATCCATTCGCTAACCTATTAACGCTTTCATTAAATTGGAAATAATTATAGTGTCGGTCCTCGTACAATAAAGCTTCACGTAACGGCTGCTTTTCAGCATTAATTTCTAGAGCTTCCACGATATTCATGTTTTTCCCTCCCCTGATTATTATTTTTTGGGGCCTCTTCTTAAATGAACAAAGGCCCCCGTCCCGTTATACTGTTTGATACATCGTTACCACACAAGCGCCACCAAGTCCTAAGTTATGCTGCAGGGCAACCTTTGCGCCTTCAACCTGGCGAGCACCCGCTTCTCCACGGAGATGCCAAACGAGTTCCGTACATTGCGCAAGTCCTGTTGCCCCGAGTGGGTGTCCTTTAGACATCAGTCCTCCGGAAGGATTGACGACAAATTTCCCACCATAAGTATTATCCCGATCATTGATGAACTTCTCTGCTTCACCTTCCGCGCATAACCCTAAAGACTCGTAACTAATAACTTCATTCGGTGTAAAGCAGTCGTGCAATTCCACTACGTCAACATCTTCTGGGCCAATGCCCGCTTTTTCGTAGACTTCTTTCGCTGCTCTTTCTGCCATATTTCGGCCAACTAGATTCATGGAGCTTTCCTTCGTGCTGGGCTGGTCCGTTGTCATCGATTGTGCAGTTATTTTCACAGCATTTTGTATATTATGTTTTTTTGCAAAATCGTGGCTACAAACTATTACCGCCGCTGCACCACAGGTTGGTGGGCATGCCATTAATCTTCTCAATCCTGAATACACATCTGGCGATTGCATGACTTCATCCAATGTTATTTTATTTGTAAACAAAGAGTAGGGATTGTTGACTGCATGCTGTCTCGATTTTACTGCAACTTTTCCAAATATATCTGGATTTGCTCCGTATTTTTTTAGGTACTCTAATCTTGCTGCACCAAATACCTTTAAAGCAACTGGAGCATCTGGCAATTCAGGATTTAATTTCTCGAAGTCATCGTAAACCCATTGAAAAGGTGACGTTCGATCAGACCAATGCTCACCTAATGCCCCTGGTTTCATTTCTTCAAATCCAAATGCCAGCACACATTCAGCAGCACCAGATTCTACTGCTTGACGCGCTAAATAAAGCGCTGTTGAACCTGAAGAACAGTTATTATTCACGTTAATAATTGGAACTCCAGTCATTCCGACTCGATATAATGCGGTTTGACCACATGTACTATCTCCATATACATAACTCGCATAAGCCTGATCGACATCCGAAAGACTGATGCCTGCATCTTTTAATGCGTTGGTGATTGCTTTCGAAGCCATAATTTCATACGGCTCGTTTCTCCCCGGCTTTTCAAACTTGACCATACTCACACCAATAATGTTTGCATTGCTTTTCATTTCATTACCTCCCATTTTTTAAAAACATATTGTCAAACCTTTTGTAAAAAATAGGCCTGCTTTATCTTGGGGACATCCGTATGCCACCATCAAGACGGATGACTTCCCCATTTAAATATTCATGTTCCATCATAAACGTTGCAAAATCTGCAAATTCACTCGGTTTCCCTAAACGCTTTGGAAATTCAACACTTTCAGATAATTTCTCTATTACTTTTTCCGGTAAAGAAGCAGCCAATGGTGTCATAAATAAACCTGGTGCAATCGTATTTACTCGGATTCCAAACTCTGATAAATCTCGTGACATTGGCAGCGTCATTCCTACAACGCCAGCCTTACTAGCGCCATAACCTGCTTGCCCCATCTGACCATCAAATGCTGCAACAGAGGCTGTGTTAATAATGACTCCCCTTTCGCCGGAATCTGTAACTGGCTCATTATCTTTCATTACATTTGCAGCTAAGCGCAAGACATTAAATGTACCAACTAGATTGATATCGACTATTTGCTTGTAGTTTTCTAATGGCAATATACCTTTCCTGCCGATTGTTTTACCTGGCGTCCCTACACCGGCACAATTTACACAAATATGAATCGTGCCAAAGGATTCGACAGCTAAATCAATTCCCTTTTGCACAGATTCCTCGTCCGTCACGTTCACTTTTTGATAACGGACACTCTCACCTAATTTCTCGACAACACTTTGAGCTCTTTCATCATTTAAATCAAAAATGACAACCTTTGCTCCTTTTTCTACTAACATTTCCACAGTTGCAAGTCCTAATCCTGATGCTCCACCTGTAACTACCGCTACCTTTTCTCGTAAATCCATGTTTCCCATCTCCTTTTAAAATTTTATTAACCAAAGAGTCCTTTTTTGGTCAGTTCTACGATTTTTTCATCATTCCATCCTGCGTTCTTTAAGACTTGATTCGTATGCGTTCCAGTTTGCACACCAGCAAAACGATAAGAAGCAGACTGATTCGAAAACTTAATAGGAAAAGCAATTTGATCCTGTGTGCCACCATCCAATTTTGCTACAGGAACAATCATCTCGCGTGCTTTTATTTGTGGGTGATCGACAGTTTCAGAGAACTTCAAAACGGGTTCCACGCAACCATCAAAATCATCCCCGAGTAATGCAAGCCATGCGTCAAATGTTTTTTCTTTAAACGTATCCTTTAACTTTTCCTTAAATTGCATTTGATCCTCTGTTTTTGTACTGCTACTGAGCGAGAAGAGCGCTGGCTCACCAAGTAAAGTACACAGCTCTTTTTGAAATTTTGGCTCCACACCACCAACAGAAATGTATCGACCGTCTTTTGTCTCGTAATAATCGTAAAAAGTACCACCATTAAGTAATAATGATTCTGCCTCTGGATCCTCACCGCCTGCCAAATATCCTGAGCCATATAAAGCATTGTAAGCATAGATATTGTCCATCATGCTTACATCAATATGTTGGCCTTCTCCTGTTTGGGTACGGTGATAAACTGCTGCTAAAATACCAATCACGACGGGCATCGATCCGCCACCAATATCAGCTACTGGAATCCCCGCCGGAACGGGCGACTGATTTTTCCTCGATGAATAACTCGTAGCTCCTGATAAGGCTAAGTAATTAATATCATGCCCAGCTTTATTTCGAAGTGGCCCTGTTTGTCCATAGCCTGTAAGTGAACAATAAATAATGCTCGGATTTATTTCTTTCAAGGTTTCATAGCCAATTCCTAACCGGTCCATGACACCTGGCCGGAACTGTTCAATAATAATGTCGTACTCTTCAATGAGTTTAAAGATAATTTCCTTTGCTTCATCTTGTTTCAAATCAAGTGCGACGGATTTTTTCGAGCGGTTGAGCTGTGCATACACTGCCGAAACTTCACCTATCATCGGCGGAATATACTTTGATAAATCTTCCCGATTCGGCGAGTCCACCTTAACAACATCCGCCCCCATATCCGCTAACATCATTGTTCCAAACGGCCCCGGCAGCAGCGTCGTAAAATCCAATACTTTCAATCCATTTAAAACACCCATATTATCCCCTCCCGCAATCAACTAGCTAAATATATTCTTACTGATTATTTCTTTCATAATTTCTGACGTGCCACCATAAATTCGCTGCGCTCTTGCATCCGTATATGCCCTTGAGATTGGATATTCCTTCATGTAGCCATATCCACCAAAGAGCTGTAAGCAGCCATCCACAACTCTTCCCTGTGCTTCCGAACTTGAAAGCTTTGCAATACTTGCATCTGCAGTAGAAAGCTCGTTGGATTTCAATAATCGGAGACATTGATCGACAAATGCACGATTTATCTTTGCTTCTGTTACCATTTCAGCTACTTTATGACGAATCACTTGAAGTTGATTTAGAGGTTTTCCAAAAGCTTCTCTTTCCCCGAGATATTTTATTGTAATTTCAAGTGCACCCTCCATAGCCCCACATGCTATAATTGCCAGTGCCATCCGCTCCCTGGGTAGTTCTTTCATTAAAACTACAAAACCAGCATCTAGTTCACCTAATATTTGACTCGATGAAACGTTTACATTTTCAAGGAATAATTCAGATGTATCTTTAGCGTACAGACCTATTTTCTTTAATTTCTTCCCTCTGATTACACCCTGCTCTTTTGCATCCACTATAAATAGGCTTGTTCCCCTAGAAGCTTTCACTTCCGGATTTGTCTTGGCAACGACAATCACAAAATCAAAACTCTGACCATTTGAGACGAACGTTTTTGCACCATTAATGATATATTCGTCTGTATTTTCCTTTTTAACTGCTGAAGTCTGAATACCTTGCAAATCACTACCAGCACCGGGTTCAGTCATTGCAATAGCACTTACTAATTCCCCTGTTGCCATTTTAGGTAAATAATAATTCTTCTGTTCTTCGGTGCCTGAATTTAGAATGTAATGTGGAATAATAATAGAATGGACGGATAAATTTCCGACTATTGAGCTATAGCCAAGTTTACTTAACTCATCAATGATTGTTGCTGAATAGGATAGCGGACCACCTAATCCACCATATTTCTCTGGAACATCTACACAAAGAAAGCCTGCTTCCCCTAGTTTCTTCCATAATTCTTTTGGAAAAGCGCCGTCCTGTTCCCACTGCTGGTAGTATGGTTCAATTTCTTTTTTAGCAAAAGCTTCAACTGACTTTTTTAATAACAAGATTTCTTCATCACTATCTTTTAATTGAATCATCTTAACCCCTCCATTTATTCTCTACTCACTCTTATACATAGCAAGAACCATGCCAACTATTTTCGGCTGTTTAACAAGGGAATGCTTACAGTGCGTTGTTAATACTTGTTAACAGTGGGGTGTAAATTGATAAGTAAAATTAACAGTAAATTTTCACTTTCCTCATTAATTCGTCATAAGGGATTTAAGTTTTTTAAGAAGGGATGTTCTGTTAATCACAGATTATAGGCCGACCAACTTTGTGAGCTGCATAATGGAGGAGACATTAGAAGACGTGACCGCGAAGTTTTTAAATACACCTTTTGATATAAGTTTTGATACAAAAATGCATAAAAAAGAAGAAGATTTTCATCTTCTTCTTGAATCTCTTAAAACCCTCGTTTTGAGAGAGTTATTTCTAAAACGGTAATATATTTTCTTCATAAAAATAGCAAGTCCGTTTCTTCAGCAGCTCGTCTTCGCTGATTTCTTCGCACCACCGATACCACTCTTCCCTTACCATCCAATTGTATTGAAAAAACTTTTTCATGAATAACCTCCAATTTAGTAGATGCGACATTCACTTATTTTCTTCAGTCTAGAAACTCCTTATGCTATCACGGATGCTCTTCCAGCAGTTTGATCAACCGAATAACTTCCTCATCATCTCCTACATCAATAGATATCAATTCCGTATTATCAATAATCTCCGTATAAAATTCTTCTCCCACCGGATACTCGCCGTCCCAGCGCAGCGGCTCGATGCCGCGCCAACTGCTTACTTCGCATTGACCATATTTATTCCAACCCACAGCTGCCACTGTACCATCTCTTTTTCGCCCAACGGAGTGGCTGCTTCCGATATGGGGCTGCCCGCCGCTACTGTGACCATGTCGTGCCAGCCGTCCACATCGCATTGGCCATATTTATTATCACCTGCAGCTATTACCGTGCCGTCTCTTTTGAGGGCGACGGTATGGCGATAACCGGCTGCTATCGTATGTTTCGGTGAAATGTCATCCATGTTTGGCCTCCTAAAAACCGTATTTTATTTGGCAATATATGAAGTGATGGTTCATATGAGAGTAAAAGCAGTGACTTTCTAAATCGCTGCTCCGTCTACTCCGGGAGGAATCTTCGAATAGCGCCTCAGGACATGATTTCTTCATAAGGAAAAACTCTTTCCTTGAGCTCTTTGCTAAGTTTTTTCCTCTGCACTTTGCTACACTGTTGGATGGAACTATTGATTATAGAGGAGCTGTTCATATGCAAAACTTAGCAGGAAAAAATGCATTGATTACTGGAGCTGGGAAAGGCATCGGCCGGGCGACCGCCATCGCTTTTGCAGCGGAAGGCATCAATGTGGGTCTTGTCGGACGTACTGCAGCCAATCTGGAGAACGTGGCAGCAGAACTGGAACAGTACGGAGTGAAAACAGTATTTGCTGTGGCTGATGTCGCTGACATGGAAGCCGTCAACGCAGCAGTCGAACATATAACGGAAGAGCTGGGATCGATTGATATTCTGATCAACAATGCCGGCATCGGCAAATTCGGCAAGTTCCTTGAGCTGTCAACTGACCAATGGAAAGGCATCATTGATACGAACCTGATGGGTGTTTATTATGTAACCCGTGCTGTTTTGCCGCAGATGATCGAACGCGAATCTGGTGATATCATCAATATTTCGTCAACGGCAGGACAAAAAGGTGCACCGGTGACAAGCGCCTACAGTGCTTCGAAATTCGGTGTCCTGGGACTTACAGAATCGTTGATGCTGGAAGTCAGAAAGCACAATATCCGTGTCAGTGCCCTAACACCAAGTACGGTTGCCACTGACCTAGCATTCTCGGAAAACCTGACAGACGGCAATCCGGACAAAGTCATGCAGCCGGAAGATTTGGCTGAAATGATGGTTGCTCAATTGAAGCTTCACCCACGCGTTCTGTTGAAATCAGCTGGACTGTGGTCGACGAATCCATAATAGGATTAAGAACTCTATACATATAGAGGCCATGGATTAACCTAATTTAATGAAACAACTAAATCCCATTCAAGCAGAAATTTCTGCCTGAATGGGATTTTTTGAATGGTGTCTATTTATAGTGCTGCGGCTGCTTATCATTCATCCTTCAGCAATTTGATCAATCTAATAACTTCCTCATCCTCTCCCACATCAACAGCGACCAACTCCGTATTATCGATAATCTCCGTGTAAAACTCTTCCCCCGCCGGATACTCGCCGTCCCAGCGCAGCGGCACATTGTACACATTGATAGTGCCATCTCCGTTTCCGCTGTACGTTACGGAACCGTCCACTAAGCGGGAGCCGGCCAGCTGAATGACGTCTTCCGGATAGACGCCGCTTGTTTCATCGTCCGGATTGAGCGGCGTATCAGCGGGTATTTTTTCCACATACAAGCCGTCGATGTTCTGATTTGGCCCAAGCTGCAGCCACACTCTGGCGTATTCGATCTGCTCGCTGGAATACTTGGATAAGACATCTTCGTCTTGCTGATTACTTGCCTCTGAAGTGGTGCTATCCTGATCAGTCTTAACCGTTTCTTCTGAAGAGACTTCGTTTTCTTTATTCATATCCGCTTCCTCTCCCTCACCTTTTGATGTATTTCCATCGGTTTTGTTTGTGTCTTTTTCTGCTGATTCATTTACAGAGCTTTCTTCTGAAGTGTCTGTTGCAGCTTCTTCATTCGTGTTACTAACACAACCCGCAAGCAACAACAAAACAACACTGAGATAAAGGATCTTTTCGACTGTCTTCATTCGTCCCACCTTTCTTTCCTTATTGTTGAACTGATGAAGTTATTAACCAATTTCTTCAATGAATTTTAGCTTTCAAAATAAAAGATATAGCCACAAATTCTATATGTAAGATCAGTATTCCTCCTTCAAGATTACGAATCGTTGATAAAAAAATCAGACAGAATCCATCTGCCCAATCTTTTTCCTTCTATATAAACTGTCTCCGCTGCTTCAGCTGTTCTGATTAATTAGGTTAATCGGTCCTTTAATAATTAATTGCCGGCTGCCTGGATGCCGCTCCAATCGCTAACATTGCATTGACCTTCCGTATTCCGGCCTGCGGCGACTACCGAGCCGTCCGATTTAAGGCCGAGCGTATGCGCGCTGCCTGCCGATACCGCCACGATGTTTCGCCAATTCTTCACCTCGCATTGCCCTTCATTGTTCCGGCCTATTGCCACTACCGTGCCATCCGCTTTCACCCCGACAGTATGATTGCTGCCCGCTGCTATCGCCACGATATTACGCCAGCCGTTTACTTCACATTGATTATCCTTATTCAGCCCCATAGCCACCACCGTACCATCCGATTTTAAACCGGCGGTATGAAGGTACCCTGCGGCGACTTCCACGATATCGCGCCAGTTGCTCACATCGCCTTGGCCATATCGATTGTTTCCCGCACTTGTTACCGTTCCGCCCGACTTCAGCCCAACGGTATGCCAGTCCCCTGCCGATACCGCCACGATGTCACGCCAGTCATCTACATTGCACTGGCCTTCATTGTTCCGGCCCACAGCGACTGCTGTACCATTCATTTTGATTCCAACGGTACGGCGCCATCCCGCTGCAATCGCCGCTATATCGCACCAGTCGTTCACTTCACATTGGCCGTACTTGTTCCAACCGATAGCTGCAACTGTGCCGTCCGTTTTCAGTCCTACCGTATGGGAACTCCCTATATGGGCGCTGCCCGCGGCTACTGCTGTCATATCGAACCAGCCGCTCACATCACATTGACCATGTTTATTGTCGCCTGCCGCAACTACAGTGCCGTCCGTTTTCAATCCGACGCTATGGCGATACCCCGCCGCTATACCAGCTTTTGGCCATCGTTTATCATCCATGTTCCCCCTCCTTAAAACCGGACTTTACATCAGCTTGTTAATTCAGAGATTTTTTGCAGCTACATTTCCTAACAGGTTCAGTTGTTTGAATCTAGATTTTCTCATTAGTTACCCATAATCTAACACAGCTTTCAGAATAAAATATACAGCTTTTCATTCAATGGGATTGCTTAAAAGATCAGGCAGAATCAATCCGTCTAATCTTCATTTCTTCCACTCTTCTTTTTTGAAACATTTGGAAGTTTGTTTCGTAGTAAAGATAAGGATGGTGATCGATATGAGCAATCTGATGCTGTGGCCGATGTTCATGATGGTGTTTTATTTCGTGTTATTTGCAGTGGTCATTTATTTGATCGTAAAAGCATTCAGTTTGGCAAAAGAACGGAATGCTCTTTTGAAGGACATCGTGGAAGAACTGCGGAAGCGGTAGGAGTTTCAGGAAGGGGTGCGGTTGGGATGGGATTATTCCGGTTCTTATTTATGGAAAAGAAATACCTGGTTCACTCCGCTTTCGGCAATGAGCCGTATTTCAAGGCGGCCAATCAATTAAGCGAGCATGGCATTTCCTATGACGTTGTGCGGAAGTCGAATTACAGTGTCTTTGGCGGTGGTCAAGAAGGGGCCATGCCCTTCGCCAGGACTACTTCAGAAATCAGCAACACGCAATACGATTTCTATGTAAAAAAGGAAGATGAGCACCGGGCGGAGCAGGCTCTGCGTTGATGCTGCTGAACTCCGCAGGTAAAACCGCAGCCTTGGACTGCGGTTTTGTAGGGTTGATGGCAGAACCAGATGTCGTCTTCCGAATCCTTGTGCAGCTTTTCATGGAATAATAATCTGAAGCAAAACGGCGATAAAGAAGATGCCAAAGAGGAACGCCGGAAAACTGCTTTCCCTTTCTTCCGGCAGTTCATCGTTCAGGATGTTCAAGACCACTCCGCCTGTCAGGAAAGACGACAGAAACGCCAAGGTCAAGGGGCTTGCATGCGTCACTTCGTATAAAATCCATCCGACCAGCACCGAAACCGCCAAAATCCACCGGCCCGCCCGTGTAAAAAGGTCTTCATGCGTCAAATGGAGGACCCGGTTATTGGCGATGAAATGGAAAGAAAAAACGATAAAGTAAACGAGATACGCCCCAATGCTGTCGCCGCTCAGCTCTTGGAGCAGATAGCCGATCAAGCCGTTATACAACGCAAAGGCGCTAATTTCAAGGACAAAAACCCGTTTGGATGGCCGTGTCAAATTTCCTTTTCGCCTGTTTTCCCGCTCGGATTTTTCGCTCAGTTGATTGATGCCATAAAACACGGCGATGCCAAGCAAGGCCGCTACATAAGTCACATAGTCCACATTTTCAAGCCAAGGAAGTAAACGCGCTTCATGAGCAACTTCCTGATAATGCGTCAGTTCTGGAACAAGATGCAAAAAAACATAAGCGATGGAACCGCCGGAAACGAGCGACACCAGGCGGTTGGTCAGTCGCTTCTCCAAATGCTTAATGGCATCCGTGAAAATATGCACGGTCATGAATCCGATAATGACAAGCAGGCTTGTGATGAACATGGCGACACCCCTTCGGGAAATGTTCTTAGTGATTAATTTCGGTATACCCATTTCGCGGAATTATTAGCTCATCGCAAGCATAAATTTCCGGTTTAAATTTGGTGCAGCGGCGCTTTATGAACATCCCGGGACGGAAAAAACGCTTGGACAGCTTTTGTCTAAGCGTTTTTATATAATGGTTTCACTGTCTTGAACCTAAAAATCATTTCCACAACAATCAATTATCCATTAGTTTAAACGACCGTAACTTAAAACTTACTGGCTACCGCATTGATTCTGTCTCTGTAATTTAATATATCCGTTATACTCTCAATACTGACCTTGCTCTTGTCTTCATCATTAAATTGTATGTATTTTTGGCCGCCATTCAACCATAAGCGAACAATCCATTTTCGTATATTGTCATCAAGTAAAATGTTGAAATAGCGAAGATTATCACGATAATGAACACGTTTGAATTCTACTACATCTTGCAGCAGTATTTTTACAATAGAATATCCTTCAATTTCTTCTTCAGTAGTAACAATCAATTCCTCTGGATCTGCAACGAGTTCAACTTTCTCTTCAACGGTTGCTTCAAAAATTTGAGCTTCTTCGGAATTGGTTGATTTAAGAGCCGCATTAATTTTTTCACTGACCATTTCATTAATAAATTGTTTAAGCGACTTTTTAATAATAGGTTCAAATTTTTCCAAAGTAGTTCTAGTTTTTTTGCCTTCATAAATGTTTCCTGTGATAAAAGAAATAAACTCTTCAGAAGGATTGCTCCAAACATGATTTAAGTATTCTTTTGTTCTATTCAAATATTTCAAGTCAGAAGCCGTACTGAAAATACTTTCTAAATCGAAGCTATCTTTCTTAAACTTAAACAACTCTTGAAGTTGAGTTTCTTTGATATCCAATAAATTAAATTCAAAGAAGGGATCGGAATCCATTTTATTTACTTGTTCGAGATCAGTGAAAAAACGATAAATTATTCCATTCGTTAAGATAGCAAATTTTGCAGGGGTTGTTCCAAAATATCTGAATAACTGAGAATCATGTTTTAATAAGACATCATTTACTCCTTTAGCTTCAATTAAAATAACCGGCTGCCCTTCGCTCATGATTGCATAATCTACTTTTTCTCCCTTTTTGATACCAACATCTGCTGTGAATTCAGGTGTAAATTCCTCAGGATTAAAAATATCGTAACCTAAAATTTGAAAGAACGGCATTACAATAGATGTTTTAGTTGCCTCTTCTGTCAAAATCGCTTCTCTCATACCAGAAACACGTTTAGACAATGCTTTGATTTGCTCAGTAAATTTTTCCATAGTATAACCTCCTAATATTTTTAATATTTTATATAGTCTGTTTTTTAATTATGACATAGTAATTGTAACCATAACAGGAAATTTTTCCATTTTATTATAATTTTCATTTGATATAAATTATCTTTATACTCAGCAGATTTTAAAAAATACTTTATTCCTATATAAAAATTCCAAACAAAAACCGCAATCCTTAGACTGCGGCATCAAACTTAATTTTATTTACTCTTCATTAATTGTAGTTCTCATTGTTAAGAGGCATAGTTGGTTCTATTATTTATACTAGGCAAATTCACTTTTAGAGAAGTATATTTTTAGTTATTTCTCTAACAATTATCGAAATCTATTTATCGTATCTTTACGGATATTGTGCTTAAAAAGCGATTCTAATGCTTATGTCCATGAGATGAAGTCTCTCGATCATTCTGACACAGCAATTCATTTTCATGCGGGTGTTCGTTATTTTCCATCTGGATGGTGACGTGGCCGATCCCTTTATGCTCCAGCTCATGCTCAATCGTCCGCAGGATTTGTTGGCTCGCTTGGACGGATAAGTCTCCATCAACTACCGCATGGCAGGAAAGCGCGTTCTGGCCGCTCGTGATGCACCAGACATGCAAATCGTGGATGCTTTCAATGCCTTCCACGTTTTCCATCGTATCGATGATGTCGTCCAGATCCATGTTTTTCGGCGTGCCTTCCATCAAGATATGCACAGCGTCTTTCGTGACCCGCCAGCCGCTGACTAGAATCAGCACAGCGACAATGACGCTTGCCAAGGGATCTGCCCAGCCCCAGCCAAGGAACATGATGAGCAAAGCCGCCACAACCGCTCCGACCGACCCCAGCAAATCGCCGAGTACATGGAGAAACGCTGCCCGCACATTCAAGTTTTCCTTCGTATCGCCTCCACGCATCAAAAGCCACGCAACCAGGACATTGACGAGTAACCCGATCGCCGCGATGATCAGCATGCCGGTCGACGCCACTTCAGGCGGGTTGGCAAACCGGTGGTAGGCTTCGTAGAAAATGTAAACGGAAATCCCCACAAGCGTCACGCCGTTAAAAACCGCCGCCAGTATTTCAAACCGTTTGTAGCCGTATGTCTTGCTGTAGTCGGCCACTCTTTCGCCTAACGTGAACGCCAGTATCGCGACGCCCATCGAAATGGAATCACTCAGCATATGCCCGGCATCCGCCAGCAGCGCCAAGCTGTTTGTCAACCATCCCCCGATCGCTTCAATCACCATATATGTCGTGATGATGGCAAAACTGATGATCAACACTTTTTTATTGGCCCCATGCGTGTGGTCATGCCCATGATCGTGCCCCACTTGAAAAACCTCCTAACTGTCTTCAATCACCTGCCGGATCAATTGTGGCAGGCGTGTTCGATGGCCAGTTTCAGCACACTCATCACATGATCATCGTCATGGGAATAAAACAAAGTCGTGCCTTCCCTCCGAAATTTCACTAAGCGCAGGTTTTTCAGGAACCGGAGCTGATGCGATACCGTGGACTGCTTCAGCTGAAGCGTCTCCGCAATATCATTGACCGAATGCTCCCCTTGAAACAGCAAATTGAGGATCCGGATTCTCGTCGGATCGCCCAATGCCTTGAATGTCTGCGATACGACAAATAAAGTTTCCTCGTCCAAATCACTGCTGGTTTTTAATGCTAAATTTTCTTGGTATGGTTCCATCGGTTCCGCCTCGTTTCCTATTTTTTATTTCCGAACTGATATATGTGTATATTAGTATATGTTCATATTCTATTTTAATTAAATGTAATTGTCAAACAATTAGAAGGATCCATCCCAAATGGTAAAGGAAATAAAAAAAGAGACGGCTTTGTTCAAGCCCTCTCCTTGTCAGGTTGTCCCTGCCATTATCTATTTTTAATAAACTCATAATAGCCGCTCTTGAAAAACTCATACCACTCGTCAATCTCCGGCTGCGGCGCCGACTCCAGTGCCGTCATCACTTCTTTACCAAACTCCAGATATGCTGAACCATTGGCGGTGATGATATTGCCATCGCGCACTGCCTGCTGCTCCAAATAACACGCTGAATTCGTATAATTCTCTCCAGCTGCGTCTTGCAGTTCAGGCAAATGGTTGCTCGTATGAAGAACATCATTCAAGACTCCGTTCATCCCAAGAAAAACAGTGGCATCGCAAATCGCACCCAGAACTTTATTGCCATCCAGCGCTTTTTGCACCAGCTTCTGGACCGCCTTGCTTTCTTCTTTCCGCCACGAGTTGCCACCGATCAGCACCAATCCCGCGAAATCATCGCCCACTTCATCCACCCTATAATCCGCCACCGTCCGGAAACCGCCAATCGAACTCACCGGCTCCTTGCTGAGCGACACCGTCTTCACTTCATACTTCTGCTCGCCCTGCTCCGGCGTTTCGTTCAGCGCCGCAGCCAAAGACGCCGCTTCCCAATCCGCATACTCGTCCAGCACCACAAACAACACTTTCCCAAGCTCCATCCAACTCTCTCCCTTCATTTGAACGTGCTTTTCTTCACACAACATATTCTGCTTACTTTGCATTATAACACCTCTGAATATTCTGATATATAATAAATTTTAATGATGCTGGCATATGGAATTCACATCATTTGAGAGTAATATCAGAAGAAAAAGCGGAAGGTGGCGACTCCTGCGGAATCAGTGCGAGCTGAAGACCCTGGACTGAGCGAAGCGAATGTTTTTTCAATTTGCGACGAGTAATCGCAGGAGCAAAGGAAGCGGCTGAAGCCGCACCCGCGGAAAGCGTCCACCTGAAGCGAATTCTTCGGCTACGTCAAATCCTGAAAACTGTTCAACTCCCCGACATGAAAAATTGATATTCAATTTATATTCGTCCGCTATGATGATGTGGTTACGATACTTAAATTCGAATGAGGAGTGGCATACATGAACAAACTACTGAACCCGATCACCGACTGGGTCTCCACAAAACGCGGCATGTGGATCACCATCATCGCCTGGATCGTCGTGGCGATCGGTCTTACATTTGGGCCGACACTGAACGACTACAAAGTGACAAACTTCCAGTCGCTGCCCGATGACGCCCAGTCAATCATTGCGGACCAGAAACTGAAAGAGTATTTTCCGGACGACCAAGGGACGCCAGGCATCCTCGTCTTCCATAACAACGAAGGCGAAGTGAACTTGGCAGAAGTCCAGGAAATCATGGCCGGCATTGCGGCAGCCGATATTGAAGGCGTCGACTCGATCGTCGACATCAGCCAATTGCCGCCGCCTGCCCTCGAAGGCTTTTACTCCGAAGACAAATCCACGATGATCGTGCCGATGACTTTGGAAGCCGGCCTTGGCAGCGCTGACTTCGCCGAGATCAACGACGAAGCTTCAGAGATCGGACGCGGCATCGCCGCCGATTTTGACAGCATGCAGTTCTACATCACGGGACCTGCCGGAATTGCCGGTGACACCGTGAAGCTGTTCGAGCAAGCGGACTTTGTGCTATTGATTGCCACCGTATTGATTATCCTGGTGCTGCTGATCGTCATTTACCGCTCACCGCTATTAGCAATCATCCCGCTGCTTGCGACCGGCATCGTCTACCAAGTGGTCAACCAGGCACTCGCCTTTATGGGCGCCGGCGGCTTGGAGCTGACGAGCCAGACGACTTCGATCATGAGTATTTTATTGTTCGCGGCGGTCATCGATTACTCGCTGTTCGTGTTCTCCCGCTACCGCGAGGAACTGAACCATTTTGAGAGCAAATACGAAGCGATGAAATACGCCATGCGTGCGACCGGCGAACCGGTTTTCTTTGCCGGCGGCACCGTGCTTGCAGCGATGCTCGTTTTGTTCTTTGCGGATTTCCGCGACTACGCAAACTTCGCCCCGACGTTCGGCATGGCGGTGTTCGTCATCATGATTGCGTCGATCACGCTGATTCCGGCACTGTTCACTTTATTCGGTCGCAAAGCGTTCTGGCCGAAAGTGCCGAAATACGGCGACGCGAAAAATGTGAAACACGGCATCTGGGGACCGGTGGCAAAATTTGTCGTCAACAAGCCGCTGCTGTCCGGCGGACTCGTCGCCATCTTGATGCTCGTTTCGGCGCTGAACGTGCTGAACCTCGACTTTGAATTTGATACGGTGAAATCTTTCCCGGACGATATGCCTTCTAGAGTCGGCTATGAAATCGTCGAAGAGAAATTCGAGAAAGGCGACATCGCCCCTTCTTCCCTATTGGTCGTCAGCGATGAGCCGATTGCCGAACAGGCGGCGGTTGATCTTTCCGAGCAGCTTGCGTCTTACGATGAAATCGCTTCTGCCCTTTTGTCCAACCGCAGCGATGACGGCCAGGCATTGGAATTCAACTTGGCTTTGTCGATCAATCCGTATTCCACAGAAGCCCTGGATTTCGTGAAGCAATTGCGGGATGACAGCGGGACCTTGCTTGAACAAGCAGCGATCGACGGCGAAACGCATTTCGGCGGCATCACGCCGAAACTCGTCGATGAACGCGACGTCAACAATCAGGACATCTACAAGATTGTGATACTGGAAACTTTATTGATTCTCGTGCTGCTGTTCGCATTGACGCGTTCATGGAAAATGCCGATTTACATGATGGCGACGATTTTATTCTCTTACCTTTCGGCGCTTGGCCTCGGGATTTTCCTCATTGATGTGCTGTTCGGCTTTGAAGCGATCAGTACGCGGGTGCCGGTCTATGCGTTCGTGTTCCTGGTGGCGCTTGGCATCGACTACAACATCATCCTGATTTCGCGCTTTATGGAAGAGCGGCGTGCGCATAAAGTGAAAGACGCGCTTGAAATTGCCATCAGCCATACCGGCGGCGTGATTTCTTCTGCCGGCATCATCCTGGCAGCGACGTTTGCGGCACTCACCACCATGCCGATTGCCGATTTGTTCATCTTCGGCTTTATGGTGTCAATCGGAATTTTGATTGATACGTTCCTGGTGCGCGGCATGCTGCTGCCGGCGCTGATTTTGTTTTTTGAAAAAGATGCGGAAACGCTGCATAATGAAAGGAGTTAAAAGCCTGGATTTCGAAGTGCCGGGCTTTCCGAGTGATGGGGAGGAATTCACATGAAAATACTTGTCGTGGACGACGATCTTTATATCCAGCAGCTGGTGGCCATCCATCTTGGACGGGAAGGCTATACGGTGTTCAAGGCCAGTGATGCGGAACAGGCGCTGATGCTGCTTGAAGAAGAAACCGTTGACCTGGCGATTGTCGATGTCATGATGCCCGGCATGAACGGCTTTGAACTGACCCGCATCCTGACGCAGGACCTCGACGTTCCGGTCATTCTGCTGACGGCGAAAGGCCAGCTGGAAGACAAGGAAAAAGGCTTTTTGTCGGGGACGGAAGATTATATGGTCAAGCCGTTCGAGCCGAAGGAATTGCTGTACCGCGTGGCGGTGGTGCTGCGGCGTTCCGAGCGCTCGCTCCAGGAACTCCTGCACGCCGGCAACCTGACGATCAACCGCCGGAATTTCGAAGTGGCGATCAACAATGAAACCTTGATCTTGCCGCTGAAGGAGTTCGAACTGCTGTCGCTGTTGGTGTCGCGGGCGAATATGGCGACTCCCCGCCTCTTATTGATGGAACACGTCTGGGGCGAAGACAGTGAAAACAGTGAAATGACGCTGAATACCCATATCAACCGCATCCGCGACCGCTTGAAACGCTCCGGCGCGAACGTTGAAATCCATACGCTGCGCGGCATCGGTTATAAACTTGAGGCGCCTAAATGAAAACTTTGTACCGGCAGTTTATCGTTGCCACGCTGTTCATTTTAGCGCTTTCCATTTTAATCGGCTTTACGCTGGCCAATGTGTTTTATTTGACCGTCACGAAAGAAGAAACCATTAAACAAAATATCGGCATCGCTGAGGAAATCACTGCGACGCTGAATATGGTCCCCCATTCCGACAATAACTTCGACCATTACCTGGAAGCGGTCGCCAATCTTGGCTACCAGATTGCGGTGGTCGACAGCGATGGCAGGAAACGTTTTTACGGCGAAGCATTTGAAGACACCACGCTGCCTGAAGAAGCGCGGCGTGCCATAAGTGACGGCGAACAGTATACCGGCCTCGATGATTTGTCGAACCAGATTTTCATGATCGCCCATTTCACCAACAAGCTCCATAATACGGTCGGTGTGCCGTTCACTTATGACGATGAGCGTTATGGGCTGTTCATCCGGCCGGATACCGAGCTGCTCGCGACGGATATCCATTCGGTATTGATCGGCTTTGTCGGGGCGATCGGTGTTGTCAGCATTCTCGGCATGGTATGGATGGCCCGCCAGCTGACGCGCCCGATTGTCCAGCTGACCGAAGCGACAAAATTTATCGCCCGTGAAAACTACAGCTATCCGCTCGAAATCCGGCGCAATGATGAAATCGGCCAGCTGTCGGAAAGCTTCAACTTGATGCAGATCCAGCTGCAGCACAACGACTTGGCGCGGAAATCGTTCATCAGCAACGTGTCGCATGATTTCCAGTCGCCGCTGATGAACATCCAGGGCTACGCCGACCTGTTGAAATCGCCGGATTTGCCGGACAGCGATCGCCTCGCCTATACGTCGATCATCGACCAGGAAGCGAAGCGGCTGTCGAGTCTAACGCGGCAATTGCTGCTGCTGACGTCGCTCGATCAAGGCGCGTACCCGATGAAAACGGCTGAGTTCCGGCTCGATGAAAGCTTGAAAAGCGTCGTCCGGAAATACCGCTGGCGGCTGGAAGAAGAAGACATCGACATTTCCTATAAGCTGTCGCCGGTCATTTTCCGCGGCGACCCCGAGCTGCTCGAAAATGTCTGGGATAACCTGCTGACCAACGCCATCAAGTATAATAAACCTGGCGGCAGCATTGAAATCGGTTTGAGTGTTGCCGGTACTGCGGTAACAGTGACATTCAAAGACAGCGGCATCGGCATCGCGGAAGGTACCATCCCGCAATTATTCGACCGCTTTTACCGGGTCGATGCCGCCCGCAAAACAGACGGCACCGGACTTGGCCTGTCCATCGTCCAGCAGATCGTCTCGCTGCACCAAGGAGAAATCCGGGTCGATAGCCAAGTCGGCACAGGAAGCGAATTCACCATCACCTTCCCGGTGCCGGAAGCAATACGATAAGAAATTGGAGGATTTATTTAATGGAAAAAGTTTGGAGTTTGCGTTTGATTCAATTCTCGGCCATTTTTGGCTTTATCGGCACGTTCCTCGGCTCTCAAATGGCCGGGGAAATGGACTATTCCCTGCGCCCGGTCCACGCCCATGTACTGGTCGTCGGCTGGCTGTCGGTTTTTGCCTGGGGCATCTTTTACCGGGTTTATACCATCAAGTATAAAAAACTGGTGGCGATCCACAGTGTGCTCGCCATGCTTGGCACTTTCGGCTTGACGGCCGGCATGTGGATTTACAACTTGAATCCGTTCAACTGGAACGATACTTTGGTGACGATTTTATTCATCGCCGGCGGTTCTTTATTGCTGTTCGCGTTCCTGTTGTTTGCGGTGATTACGTTCTTGACGGAGAAAGAATAGACAATTATAGAAGAACCCTTCCACGCGTTAAATGCCTGGAAGGGTTCTTTTGTAGTTTAATTACTTTATTTGTTGTCCGTGGACGAAGACCGACACAATGTTCCGGCGCTGCGTCAAATACAGCAGCTTTTCGAAAATGTCATTCAGTGAATCCATCTCTTCGAAAATCGGCATTGAGGCATCTGCTATCGTTGTGTCGACGATTTGCGCATCAAAGGCGTAATTTTCCGCCAGCCGGCCGATGGGAAGGCTGACGCTTTCGCCGCCCCCCGCTGTCGCGAAATAAAACGCTTCTTTGACGGTAATGCGGGAATGGGAGCGGCCACGGGATGCCGCATCTTTTTGCGGGTCGACACCGTCTTCCAGCATGCGGGAAGACATGACCGCTTGCCGGATCGCTGAATAGATGCTCGGATCAAAGCCGCCGGACAGATCGGTGCCAAGCCCGACTTCCACGCCCATGTCCGAGAAATGCTTGATCGGGATGACGCTATTGGCAAAATAAGCATTGGACACCGGACAATGGGCAATCGCTGTTCCTTGTTGCTGATAAGTTTTGGCATCTTCATCGCTCAGGAAATTGGAATGCGCCATGACCGCTTTGCCGGTCAACAAGCCGAAACCTTTCAGGACTTGGGCATCGTTTATGCCGAAGCGTTCTTTTACATGGCCGTGGGCCCAGTCGCTTTCGCTGCAATGTGAAGTGATGTGCACATCATGTTCGGCGGCGATTTTCCCGAGGCCTTCCAGCACGCTGTCCGTGCAGCTCGGCACAAAACGCGGCGTCACTACCGGATAGACGCCTTGCTTGGTCCCGGCGTTCAATTCCTTCACCCGTTGAATGAAACGCTCCGTGCTTGCCAGCGCCTCTTCGGCACTGGCATCGCGGTAATAGTCCGGGTTTTGCTCGGAGTCATCCATCACCACTTTCCCGAT
Source organism: Planococcus sp. VCh962 (assembly GCF_057748275.1). Classification (NCBI taxonomy): domain Bacteria; kingdom Bacillati; phylum Bacillota; class Bacilli; order Caryophanales; family Caryophanaceae; genus Planococcus; species Planococcus sp. VCh962. The sequence continues at coordinate 215,274 of NZ_JBYLHS010000004.1, read as the reverse complement.
TAGTCCGCGCTGCCCTTTCTCTGCGCAGATCTGCGCCAGGATATAGCTCGCTTCTTCGTGGATCGTCGCGAAGTAAAGAGCGGTTGTCGTGCCGCTTGCAAGCAAGGTATCCACCAAATGACTATAGGTTTTGTGCGCGAAAGTTGTGTCCGAAAATTTCGCTTCCAATGGGAAGGTATGGGCATTGAGCCATTCATACAGCGGCAAGTCGAGTGCCGTTCCGCTCTGCGCCCATTGCGGTGCATGGATATGGAGATCGATAAAGCCCGGCAGCAAGTATTGCCCTTCTTTGAGCTCCACCAGCGTCTCTTTAATTCGTGCTTGCTGCAGCACCTCTTCATATTCCTCATCTTTTGGAGAAATGCGCTGGGCAATAAAGCCGTCTTCGTTTATGCAGAAAAGATGGTCTTCCAATATTTCGATTTCCTGTCGGCTGACGCTTGAAAAGCCGGTGCCTTTAATTACTTTAGCCATGATGTCCGATGCCTCCACGTTCGTTTTTTTACACTCAATGCCTTATTATAGAAAGAATCCGTAAAGCGGGTCAAACCCCTTTTTATTGATTTTCCGCTTTTAATTGACATGTTCTTGTGCATTCAGCGCAAAAATTCATTACAATAAGCTTAACGGAAATTTTTATTCATTGATTCGGAGGCGTTGGGTTTGTATAAATTACCGAAAAAGCATTTTTGGCACGGCCGCATTGACAGTCGGACAGACCGGGCCAGTTTCCGCTTTCACCAGAGCGTTGAATTCCTATGCAGCGATGAAGTGCCGGAACGTTCTTTTTCCATCATCGGCTTTGAATGCGATGAAGGAGCTAGGCGCAGCGGCGGGCAAACGGGAGCCGCAGAAGCACCGGACCAGATCCGCAGCCATCTAGCGGACCTTCCCAACCACTTAGGCGGCCGGCAGCTTGTCGATGCCGGCACGGTGATGCAAAAAGGCGGCGATATGGAAAAAGCCCAGAGAGAACTGGGTGAACACATCAGCAATTTGCTTGGCCGCTCCGCAACGCCCATCATTTTAGGCGGCGGGCATGAAACAGCGTACGGCCATTATTGGGGCGCCCGGCGCTTTCTCGGCCCGGATGCGAAAATCGGCATCATCAGCATTGATGCGTATTTCGATCTGCAGGATGCGGAACGCCCGGATTCCCGCACAGTATTCAAACAGATTTTAGAAACCGACAGCAATGCCGGCTATCTCGTCCTTGGCATCCAGCCGCTTGGCAACACGCGGGCGATTTTCAACAAAGCGGAACAGCTCGGCGCACAGTTCGTCCTTGCCGAAGATTTGGCACTGCGCGATTTACAAAGCACGCAGAACGTCATTGATGCGTTCTGTAAAAATTATGACCATGTACTCGTCACTTTTTGCATGGAATCGCTATCGTCCTTTTATGCGCCGAGCATTATCGACGCTTCCCCGTTCGGGCTCGAACCGGTCGTCGTGCGCCAACTATTGTGGCATATTGTCGCCAACAAAAAAGTGCAGAGTTTTGATATTTCCGAAGTCAATCCGACAATTGATGACAACGGCAAAACAACGAAGCTTGCTGCTTATTTGGTCGCCGAAGTCATGGCTGCATTTCATTGATTAGAGGTTAAAAAGCGCTTGGATTTCCAAGCGTTTTTTTGTTTGGCTGGGTGACGTAACTTATCTCCTGCCCTTTCCGTCTACGCTATAAGGAGGTTGGAGTATGAGAATATCAGCGATGTGGCTGGTTTTATTATTCATCATGGGTGGCTGTACAAATGCGGAACCGCAGATTACGGAACAACAAGCGATCGAAACCGTCATTGAGTTCCACAGCCATCAGATCGGCAAAGTGGAAATCCAGGAGGTCACGCATGCCAACAATCAATACTTCATCGAGTGGACGAATGAAGAGAATTGCGAAAGCGGCAAAGCATGGGTCGATGATCAAACCGGTGAAATTGAGAAAGGCGAACAGACGATTTGCTAGTTTTTAAAAATTCTATGCACATCATGCCTTTAACAGCTAAAGCGATAGGATCTGACAACGCTTCTGGCGTTTCTAGCCAAAGCGTTTTTTCTTTCGATGAAATACGCCCAGTCATGGTTAAAATGCGCTCCATTAAAGAGGAAATACGCTCCGTAACAGCAAAAATACGCTCTGTAAGTACAAAAATACGCTTCTGCGCCGTTAATTTTTTCAAATGACCGTCAGCAAACAGAGAAAACTTCTAGATATTGCGAAACTCTTTGCCTTCTATTCCGTATTATGGAAAAAGGAGGTCTGTGTATGTCTGGTGATCTATTTATGCTGCTGCCTATCATTTCTATATTCTTCTATCTCGTTATGATTGCAGTCATTTTATATGTTGTCTTCACTTTTCTGAAATTAGGCAAAGAGCGGAATGCTTATTTGAAGCAAATTGCGGAAGAACTGCAGCGCCGCTAGTTCTCTTAAAGGAGCGATTAAATGGAAATCGGTATGTTTGCGTTGATTGCTGTTCTGGGTCTCGGTTTTCTCGTACTGGTCGGCTTCGACATCCACTCGAAAGCAAAACTCAATTTGGCAAAAATCCAGCTGGAGCGCGACAAGATTGCACTGGAACAGAAAAAGCTGGAGCTTGGCGAGAAGAATGCTTGATCTTCAAGTACATACGAACACAGAAAAACACTTGGATGTCCGTCCAAGTGTTTTTGTTTCGTTTAAGCGATACCCTTTAGGGAAGATAAGAAAGTGAGGCAATTTATATAAGTTCTTAATTGAAATAAAGAAAGGTGAAGATTTATGCAAACTTTTGATGCGATCATTATCGGCTTCGGGAAAGCTGGCAAGACATTGGCCAGCGAACTGGCCGCTAAAGATTGGAAAGTCGCGCTGGTCGAGAAAGACCCGGAAATGTACGGCGGCACGTGCATCAACATCGCCTGCATCCCGACAAAAATCCTCGTCCATGACGGCTTGAATGAAGTTCCATATACCAATGCCATCGAACGGAAAAATGAAGTGGTGGAAAAGCTGCGAGCCAAGAACCACAAAAGCTTAGCGGACAATGAAAATGTCAAGATTTACACGGCCGCTGCGAAATTCCTTTCTGATAAAGAAGTGGAAATCACGGGCGACGGGCTTCAGGAAGTGCTCACTGCTGAACACATCTTCATTAACACAGGCGCCACCAGCAACATCCCGCCAATCAAAGGCGACATCAAATCGGACAAAGTCTATACCAGCACCACGCTGATCGAACGGAAACAGCTGCCGGAAAAACTGGCGATTGTCGGTGCCGGTTATATCGGGCTCGAGTTTGCGTCGATGTACGCTAATTTCGGTGCGGAAGTCACGGTCATCACGCCGGAAGACGACCTGCTGCCGCATGAAGACCGGGAAATCGTTGCCGAGATTCAAAAAGAGATGGAAGCGCAAGGCATCCGTTTTGTGTTCGGCTCCCACGCCGAAGAAATCACGGAGCAAAACAGCGACTCCGTAAAAGTCACTTTATCGGACGGTGACAACTTAACCGTTAACGCTGTATTATTGGCGACCGGCCGGAAACCGAATGTTGACGGGCTTGGCCTTGAAAACACTACGGTGAAACTGACCGATAAAGGCGACATTGAAGTGAATGAGCATCTCCAAACAACCGCTGAAAATATCTGGGCCATGGGTGACGTCAAAGGCGGCATGCAGTTTACCTATATTTCCTTGGACGATTCGCGCATTGTCACCGATTCCCTGTTTGGCGGCGGCTACCGCTCACTGGAGAGCCGGAAAAATATCCCCTACTCCGTCTTTATCGACCCGCCGCTGTCACGAATCGGCCTGACAGCCAAAGAAGCGGAAGAACAAGGCTTTGATGTCATGGAAGGCGCGCTGCCGATCAAAGCGCATCCACGGGCGCATGTCATCAATGATTTGCGCGGCTTGTTCAAAGTGGTGATCGATCAAAAAACCGACCGCATTTTGGGTGCCAGCTTATTCGGACCGGAATCCCCGGAATTGATTAACCTTTTAAAACTGGCGATGGATCTGGATGCGCCTTATACCTTCCTGCGCGACCAAATCTACAATCATCCCGTGATGAGTGAATCGTTTAATACGCTTTTTGATATCAAACAATAAACTAAAAACAAAACCCCCGCTTGCGGCAGAACTGACTGCGCGCAAGCGGGGGTTCATTTCTCTCCATTATTTATCGGACTGTTTCCGTCTCGATGCTGTCTCTCACTTTGCCATCAACCATGACCGCTGTGAAATGGTCCGGCTTGACGGCTGCTTTGATTTTCATCGCTGCATAGTAAACGGCCATGGAAGCAAGCAGTGACTGGACTGCTGGAAGCCCGAACGTATTGACGTATTGCGAGTAATAGCCAACCAGCACGCCGGCAACGACTGCGATTGTCGCCATCCAGTTCCAGCCTTCATTATCTTCCCATTGCTGCTTGCGGATAAAGAAGAAATCAGCCATCATGACGCCGGCAATTGCCGGGTAAATCAAGGCAGTCATGTACAGGAAGTCCATGAAATAATCCAGGATTCCGGCAAGCGCAATGACGATGGCAATCAATGTTCCGATCAGCGTCAAAATCGCACGTCCCTTATTCGAAGCGACATTGAACATATTCGCCATGGCCAGACCCATGCTGTAATTGTTGACAAGCTGGCTTGTCCAAGTAGCGAACCAAAGGATCAAGAAGCCCCAGACCGGGAAGCCAAGTCCCATCATGACATTGACGATATCTGCGTCACCGACGCCGACCGACATGACAGCACCCACATAGAACAATGGAAAACCGACGCCGATGATGCCAAGCGGGATCAATACCGTATCTTTCATTTTCGGCTTTGCGTAGCGGGTATAGTCAGAAGCGATCACCCATTGGGAAACGTTGACCCCGATGATCAAAGAGATGGCTGCAAAAATCGTCATGCTCGGTTCCGGCTGCCATTCCATGATGGCCTCAAAGCCGGTATTGCGGAACGCCAGGACAATTCCTCCGATGACCAGCAAAAGACCGGCCGGCACGGCAATATAATCGGTCCACTTCATCGAACCGTAGCCGATGATGGACGGAATCGCAAACAACAATCCGATGACAACGGTGATAATGGCCCAAGTGCCGTAATTCGTTTCATAATCGATGCCAAGCATCGCTGAAATGGCATTTCCAGCTACTGCCGTCTGTAAGGCCCACCAGCCAAGCGATACGATGAAAATAGTCAGCCCTACAATGAGCCGGGCCTGGATGGCACCAAAGCTGGCTCTGGTGATGACGGAAGAAGAACGGCCTGTCTTAGCACCGATAAAGCCCGCTACTGCGTTGCCGAGCCATTGGAACACAAAAAGTGCAACGAGCAAGATCCAGAAAATCTGTGACATGCCGAATGATCCGGCAAGCGTCGCTCCTACCATCAATACGGGAATCGAGAATTCCAATCCCCCGAAAATCATCGTTGGCGTAATCCAATGCTGCCGTTTATCTGCTGGAACCGCGTCTAACGCGCCATCTTCCATCATTGAATGTGATTGATCCTGCTTCGTCATTTCCCCCAACTCCTCTTCACTCTTTTTTCTCTATCCGTACTATTAACCAACCATCACAAATACAAGTTCACATGCTTCGTCGCCGTCGTTCACGGCAATATGTTCTTCGCCTTTTGGAATGAACGTCGCTTGCCCGGCAGATACGCGGTATTTTTGGCCGTCTATCTCCGTAACCAGTGAACCTTTGACGATTACGGAATATTCGTTTTCAGCGTGTTTCGATACACCGGTCAATGGCACTGTTTCACCAGGATAAATGATGACATGCCCTACTTTCACTGCTGCGTCCGCTTGCTGTTCTTCAAAAATTGTATGCATTGAATAAGATTCATTGCCTTCTTGCACCAGGTCCTTGATGTTCAAAATATCCATTGTTAAACCCCTCTCCCAGTTAAACCATCCACTTCAAACGTTTCGGCGTTGACGATAACGCCAAACACTTCTTTTGCCTGTTCGATGGTGATGTATTCGTTTTTGACGTCTTTCGCTACTTGCTGCGCCGGACGCTTTAACGGATCTCCGTAACCGCCGCCTGTAGCAGTCATGAGTCTCACAACATCCCCTGTATTGAGCGGGTAGCGAGGATAGATTCCGAATGGCCCGTCCGTTTCGCCATTTGCCTTTTCAATGGTGAATTCGTTCGGTGATCCTTGTTCGCCGCCATTCAAGCCCCAAGGCAAATATTGATTGCGACCAAAAGTAGCCGAGACGAATTGCTTGTCGGTCATGGCCCGGTACGTGCGAGTAACTCCGGCACCGCCGATGAATTCACCGGCACCCGCTCCGTCTGTCCGCAGGCTGTATTCGTCAATCATGACACCGTAACGCGTTTCCGCCACTTCGACTGGCACATTATACGTTTCACCATCGCCGATGCAGAACTGGCCGCGTGCCCCGTCCTGCCCTTGCGCTGCTCCCCAGCCGCCTGCAGATGGCTCGACGATCAGGAACGGCTCATCTGTTACGTGATGCTGCCCCGATAAAGTTACTGCACAAACCGATAGCAATTGTCCGGCAGACAAACGCTCCGGAAGAGACGGCGCAAGCGCCTGCCATACTAAGTCGGCGCCTCCCTGCATACTTTCCCAATAAATCGAAACCGGTGCAGGTCGTTCAGCCGCTAAGATCGATTTCGGATCTGTAATGATTTCAAGCGGGCGGAACACACCGTCGTTGACGTCTTGGGACGGATTGGTTGCCGCCAGGAAAATCGTCCGCACTGCGGATACCAGCCCGGTATAAGTGCAGTTGACCGGTCCCGGCACTTGCGGGTGGCTGCCGCGGAAATCGCAGATGAATTTGTCATCGGTGATTGTCACTTTTACTTTGATCGGGAATGGCCCATTGCCGAAGCCGTCATCGTCGACAAAATCTTCCGCATAGAATTCGCCTTTCGGCAATTTCGCCAATTCCTTGCGCGCCAATTGCTCGCCGTGGTCCAAATGATGGTCAATTGATGCCTGGACAACATCCGCACCGTTCTTTTTGCACAATTCCTTGACGCGTTTTTCGCCCGTGCGCAGCGCAGCCACTTGCGCCCATAAGTCGCCGATCGATAAATCCGGGAAGCGGATATTCACTTTGATGATATCGAGGACGGATTGGTTCAATTTGCCTTCATCGAATAATTTAACGCATGGGAACTGCAGGCCTTCCTGGTAGATTTCCGTCGCGTCGTTGCTGAACGATCCCGGGTCTTTTCCGCCGACATCTGTCCAATGCGCTTTGTTCGCGGAAAAGGCAATGATTTTCCCTTCATGGAAGATTGGCATAACCAGGCCGACATCGGATAAATGCGAACCGCCGCCGACATATGAGTCGTTGATAATGATGATGTCGCCTTCTTTCAAGCCCTCTTCCCCGAATTTGTTCAAGGTTTCTTTGACCATGAACGTCAGCATCCCGATAAACCCGGTGACGCCGTTTCCTTGCGTCAATAGCTGCCCTTTGGCATCCGTCAAACCGCTCGCGTAATCGAGCACTTCATAGATGATCGGGCTCATCGATGTCCGCGCAAGTGCATGGAACATCTCATCTCCAATGGCAATCAAGGAATCTTTGACAATTTCAATTGTGAACGGATCTACTTTCACTGGGCGTGTCATTGTCATGTTATTGCACCTCCGTCTCGATAATCAGGTTTCCATAAACATCAACTGCTAAAGTCTGGCCGGCATAGAACACGGTGGTTGCCGTTGGCTCTTCAACGATTGCAGGACCTTGAATGGCCATGCCCGGTGCAAGCAAGTCGCGGTGGTAAACCTTGGTCGCTACCCAGCCGTCGTTTTCATAAAACACATTGCGTGTTTCTTTTAGAGCTGTTTTAAGATCCGTGCTGCCGGCTTCAAGTTTCTGCAATTCCGGCTTTTGCACGGAACCGAAAGCCGTCAAATGCAAGTTGACGATTTCCGTCTGCGCTTCCTCCAATTTGAAGGTATAGCTTTGTTCATGCATTTCGTGGAACAAGCTGATGGTCTGCGCTACCGTTTCCGCCGTAATCTCTCCGTTTGGCAGCGGCACTTTCACGGTGTGCTCTTGGCCGGAATAGCGCATATCGACAAAGCGGTTAAAGACGATGTCTTCTTCGCTGACATGTTCTTCGGCATATTGCTGGCGTGCCTGAGTTTCAAGTTTGTTCCATTCATTGTTCAACTCGGCCAGGCTGACGTCTTGCAAGCGGTTGATGTAAGTCTGGATATAGTCGTGGCGCAAATCCGTCATCAGCATGCCCCAAGCGGAGAATACCGATGAAGCAATCGGCACAACGACTTTCTTGACGCCGAGTTCACGGGCCAGTGCCGGTGCATGCATCGAGCCGCCGCCGCCGAAAGCCACTAATGTAAAGTCGCGCGGGTCATGTCCTTTACGGACTGAAATGAGCTTCAAAGCATTCAGCATATTGGCATTGGCGATGCGGATGATGCCGAGTGCCGCTTCTTCCGGTTCCAAGTCGTAGACTTTTCCTACTTTGTCGTGGATGGCTTGTTTGACGGAATCTAAATCGACTTGGTAATCGAAATTTTCCGGTGACAAACGCCCGGTCAGCAAATTGGCGTCAGTCGTGGTCGGTTCAGTGCCGCCTTGTCCATAGGCGACCGGACCCGGTACAGCTCCTGCCGATTGCGGCCCTACTTTCAGCGATCCGCCTTCGTCGATCCAGGCGATCGAGCCGCCGCCGTTCCCGATTTCCACGATGTCCACAACTGGTGATTTGATTGGGTAACCGGCATTGAGATCGTCTTTTTCAATGTAATAATCGGTCGACACTTTCACTTCACCGTTTGAAATGAGTGAACATTTTGCAGTCGTTCCGCCGATATCGAATGCGATGACGTTTTTCTCCCCGATGATTTCTCCGAGATACGCCGCACCGTAAATGCCTGCGACCGGTCCGGATTCCACCATATTGATCGGCGTCTTTTTCGCTTGTTCGAATGTTGTGGTGCCGCCGTTTGACTGCATGATGTAATTGAAGCTGTCCGCTTCGTTTTCAACGAGTTTGGCATTCAGCCGGTTGATGTATTTGGAAGCGATCGGTTTGACGTATGAATTCAGCACCGCTGTGTTCGTGCGTTCGTATTCGCGCCATTCCTTCGTCACTTCGTGCGAAGCCGTAACCGATACTTCCGGCCATAATTCCTGGATCAGTTCAATCGTTTGCTGTTCATGCAACGGGTTTTTAAAGGCATGCAAATAAGAAACTGCGAGTGCTTCAACGCCTTCTTTTTTAAAGTAGGCAATCAATTCTTTGACTTGCTCTTTGTTGAGCGGTGTGACGACTTCGCCTTTTTGGTTGAGCCGTTCTTCCACTTCCTGGCGCAAATAGCGTTCCACGAAAGGAACCGGTTTTTTATAACGGACATTGAACAAATCCGGCCGGTTGCCGCGGGCGATTTCCAGCACATCACGGAATCCTTTTGTGGTGATCAAGCCTGTCTTTACGCCTTTTCGTTCCGTTAATGCATTGATGATGACAGTCGTCCCGTGAATAAAGGTTTCAATCGCCTGCTGGTCGATTCCGCTTTTTTCTATCACATCAATTACGCCTTGTTCAAAATTAGGCGGAGTTGTATGGCTTTTGGCCACTCCCACTTTGCCGTTTTCATCCACGTATACTAAATCTGTAAATGTTCCCCCGATATCAGTAGCCACTCTCATCAACGATCAGCCCTCTTTCTTTTGAATTAAAATATCACTGGCGTCAAAACACATAAAATTACGGTTTCCTCATTCAACGGATTTTCCCATGCATGAGGCACATCTGATGGATAATGGATCGAATCGCCTTCCCTGACAAAATACTCCTTGCCGTCCACTTTAAACAGCGCCGCACCTTTCAGCACGTAGTAAAATTCTTCACCCGGATGGCTCGACGTCTGAATTTGCTCTTGTTTCGGCGCCAATGTCACCATCAGCGGCTCCAGCATACGTCCGCCGAATTCCCCGTTCAGACGCGTATAAGTTGTCGGTGCACCTTCCAGCCGGAACGGTTTGCGTTCAGTCGATGGCACCATATAATTGTGGCTGGTGTCGGTATCAAAGAAATACGTAATCGGCACCGCAAAAGCATCCGCGATTTTTTTCAAAGATGTGATGGCAAGAGACGAAGAACCTCTTTCAATTTGTGACAGAAAGCTGACGGACAGCTCCGTTTTCTCGCTTAAATCTTTCAACGTAAACCCCTGTTCAATGCGCAAGTTCTTGATTTTCTGATAGATCCCATCCATTTCGATACCTACTCTCTTAAAAAATACAGTGTGACAGTAACAATTATAGTTTGCTCAAACTTTTTACCATGATAGCATAATCATTTTCGAATTGGTAGAATATTTATTAAATTTTTATTAATTATTTTTTTATACTTAATTTTGCAGTATTTCAGCTTTTGCTGCTTAAGCTTTTAGACACGCAAAATTTTTAAAAAGCAAATTCCGCCGGTCTTATTTTCTGTCCACAGCGGGTAAGGTATAAGTAACGAACGATTATTGCTGCCCTTTCCGCGTGATTACCCAAGAGGCGGTGCACAACGATGTTTGAAGAAATGAGGACCCGTGAATTATTTAACTGGATGTTCTGCGGGATGATTCTTTCTGCTTTGGTGCTGGTGCAGTTTTCTTCGAATGTTTTACTGCTGGATGTGGGCATGCAGCTGACGTTCTATGTCATCGTGCCCGTTTTGTATTTCGGTTCTCAGTTCAGAAAGCAAAAGGTTCCGGTAACGAATGTGGTGTTTTTGAAAGGAACCCCTCCCTGGATTTTGCCGGTTATCGGACTGGTGTTTTTGTCGACGTTTTTCTCCCTTGGGATGCTGTGGCTGCAATTGCGGATGCTGGTGCCGATTGCACCCCGGATGGTCGAACATATCCTGAAGCCGGCTCCATTTCCCGACAATGCAGCTTACTTAATCACGATTTCTTTTATTGTGTCGGTCATCGGTCCGATTGCCGAAGAGTTCATGTTCCGTGGTTTGCTGTTGAAGCGCTTGATCCTCAAGACCTCTATGTGGGAAGGCATATGGCTGTCGAGCCTGCTATTCGGGATGCTGCATATGGATTTTTTCGGGGCATTTTTGTTCGGCGTGACGGCCTCTATTCTGTATCTTTTGACGAACAATCTGCTGATCCCGATTTTGCTCCATATCTTCCATAACTCCCTGGTAGTCGGCATGATGTTCGTCAGTCCAAGCTGGCCACGATGGCTGAAGCTGATGGAAAGTGCGGACATTTATGCCAAGGCTGTACCGAATGCGATAGCCTTAATGGTGAGCGGCACTTTGTTCCTCGCCGTTATCCTGCGGCTGGCCCAGATTTTGAACAAGAAAAAAGAAGATGAACGATACCAGGCTGCCCTTAAAAGAAAAGCCGAGGCTATGCTGAATGAAACCGATAATCCCGAAACGCAGTAAAAGCGTTCCGGGATTTAATTTTCCCTTCCATAATGCGAACGACCTGCTATACTGGATTTATTCTACATAAGGGGTGTACGAATGTTTCAGAAGATGAAGTTTCGTTATATTGTCGGGATTATGCTTACCGTTTATCTTTCTCTGGTTTACGCCACGACCGTTTTTCCGATGAGTGAAGAGTTGGAAGCGATTTTGCTGTCGGTTGCCGTTTACGGCATTGTTCCATTCTGGTTCTTCACTTATCAGTTCCATTTGCAAAAGGTATCGGTTTCCAAGTTTGTTTTTACAGACGGCATCGAGCGCTGGCTTGCTTCCGTGATCGGCCTGATTGTGCTGTCGATCGCTTTTACGCTAGGCTTGTTCTGGCTTCAGCTCTACGTCTTCCTGCCGATTTCATCGGACTGGGCCGCTTATCTGCTTGAACCGATCGCTTTGCCGGAAGATCCAATCTACCTGGCCATCACCCTTTGCCTCCTGATCCTCCTCGAGCCGGTCGCTGAAGAATTTATTTTCCGCGGCGTGCTGCTGAGCCGGATGGCAATGAAAACATCCAGATGGGGCGGCATCCTGATTTCGAGTTTGCTGTTTGGGCTGGCGCATGATGACATCATCGGCTCTTTCCTGTTCGGGATCATCGCTGCAGTATTGTATGTGAAGACCCGCAATTTGCTTGCGCCGATTCTCCTGCATGTCTTTTACAATGCGTTCTTTGCCTTGACAATGGCGTATGCCCCGGCATGGCCGGAAGCAATCCGCATCCAGCAAGCGGCTGACATTGCCGAAAAAGCCATGCCGAATGCCATCGTTCTCGTGGTCAGTACGCTGCTATTGGGGCTTTTCGCTTTTTGGCTGGCAAAAGAAGAAGTATGGAAAAAGAACCGCAGCGTGATGTTTATGAATAAAAAAAGCCAAAGCCGTTAAATGCAAAGAACCCGCTCAACAATTTGTTGAGCGGGTTCTTTTGTATGCTAAATTAAATCGCCACTTTCTCTGAAAACTGGCTATTGTACAGATCGGCATAAAAGCCATTTTTCTCGAGCAGCTGGGTATGGGTGCCTTGTTCAATGACATTCCCTTTATCCATCACCAGGATCAAATCGGCATCTTTGATAGTCGACAGACGATGGGCGATGACAAAGCTGGTGCGCCCTTCCATCAGGCGGTTCATCGCCCGCTGGATAAATATTTCCGTACGGGTATCGACGCTCGATGTCGCTTCATCCAGAATCATGATCGGCGGATCTGCCAGAATGGCCCGCGCGATGGTCAGCAATTGTTTCTGTCCTTGCGAAATATTCGACGCTTCTTCATTCAGCACGGTATTGTAGCCTTCCGGCAATGTGCGGATGAAATGGTCGGCATGCGCAGCATCCGCCGCCGCGAAGATCTCTTCATCCGTTGCGCCGTTTTTGCCGTAGGCGATATTGTCTTTGATGGTGCCGTTAAAGAGCCAAGTGTCCTGCAGCACCATGCCGAAGCTTTTCCGAAGTGAACTTCGGGACAATTCACGGGTGTCGAGTCCATCGATTTCAATCTTGCCGCCTTTAAGTTCATAGAAGCGCATCAGCAAGTTGATCAGCGTCGTCTTGCCTGCTCCGGTCGGACCGACAATGGCCACTGTCTGGCCCGGCGTCACTTCAATGTTCATGTTGTGGATCAACAATTCCTCCCCGTAGCCAAAATCGACGTTTTCAAACGACACCGCTCCGTTCGCCCGTTCCAGCGAGACGCTTGCCGTTTCTTTCTTCTCTTCTTGTTCATCAAGCAGTTCAAAGACGCGTTCCGCCGCTGCAATGGTCGACTGAATGATGTTGGCGATATTGGCCGTCTGCATGATCGGCTGCGTGAACTGTTTCGAATACATGATGAACGCCTGGATATCCCCGATGGAAATCGCCCGCTTCGTCACCAGAATCCCGCCGACGACACTGATCAGCACATAACTGAAGTTGCCGATAAACGTCATCAGCGGCATGATGATTCCTGAGATAAACTGGGCACGCCGGCCGGCATCGTATAGTTCATCGTTCACTTTCTCAAACTGCGCCACTGCTTTTTTCTCATAGCCGAATGCTTTTACGACCGGATGGCCGGTATACATCTCTTCGATATGGCCGTTCAATTCACCCAGTGAACGCTGCTGGTTGGCGAACTGCGTCTGCGACCGTTTCAAAATCGGCTGGATGACAAACATCGACAGCGGCAGCGAAACGAACGCGATCAATGTCAGCCATGGGCTGATGGTCAGCATCATGACGATGATCCCCACCAGCATGACAATTGACGTGATAAACTGCGTCAAGCTTTGCTGCAGTGTACTTCCGATCGTATCGATGTCGTTGGTCATACGGCTTAAGGTCTCACCGTTTGGCTTGCTGTCAAAATAATTTAACGGCAGCTTTTCGAGTTTTTTATTGACGTCCTGCCGGAGGTCATAAACCGTGTCCTGCGCCACTGTCGACATGATGTATTGCATCAAATAACTGAACAAACTGCTGAACACATACAAGGCCGTCAGCAATAACAGGATTTGTCCGATGGCACCAAAATCAATCGCCGCTCCCGGCACTCCCTGCAGTTTGCCGTATGCCCCTTCAAACAATTCCGTGATGGCATCCCCAGTGAGTTTCGGGCCGACAATCGAGAACACCGTGCTCAGGATCGCTGCGAAGAACACGGCAATCAAACGGTTCCGTCGCGGCTTCAAATAGCCGAGCAGACGCTTGAAGTTCGCTTTGAAGATTTTCGGTTTTTCACCCGGCAGCATCATGCCGCCAGGAGGTCCGTGTCCCGGGCCAGCTGGTCTGCCGCTTGGAGGCCGTTTTTCGTTGCTCATGCGATCTCCTCCTCTGACAGCTGGGAATAGGCGATTTCCCGGTAGACTTCGTTGCTGTTCATCAATTCTTCGTGTGTGCCCATACCCACTATGCGGCCATGTTCCAGCACGATGATGCGGTCTGCATCGACTACCGTACTGACGCGCTGCGCCACCAGCAGCACCGTTGCGTTTTTCGTTTCGCCTTTCAAAGCACGGCGGAGCTTGGCATCCGTCTTGAAATCGAGGGCCGAAAAGCTGTCATCGAATATATAGATATCCGGTTTCCTGACGAGTGCGCGGGCAATTGCCAAACGCTGTTTCTGCCCGCCGGATAAATTCGAGCCGCCTTGCTCGATTTCTGTATTGTAGCCTTCTTTTAAATTGCTGATAAACTCGGTAGCCTGGGCTACCGAAGCGGCATGCTCCAATTCCGCCTGCGTCGCCTCTTCTTTTCCGAAACGGATATTGTCGGCAATCGTGCCGGTGAAAAGAATCGATTTTTGCGGCACAAAGCCGAGCTTCGAGCGCACTTCATCCTGTGAGGCGTCGCGGATATCAACGCCATTGACGCGGATTGCCCCATTTGAAATATCATAGAAGCGCGGTATCAAATTGATCAGCGTCGATTTTCCGGAACCGGTCCCTCCGATGATTGCGGTGATTTCCCCAGGGTACGCTTTAAAGCTGATTCCTGATAGCGCCGGTTTTTCAGCCCCTGGATAGCTGAATGTCACATCCTCAAATTCCAGCGTGCCGCGTTCAAAATCGGCCGCTTCTGTTCCCAGGTCTTCAAATGCCGGTTTCATGTCGAGCACTTCGTTGATGCGGTTCGCTGAAACGGCTGCACGCGGAATCATGACAAACATCACCGAAGCCATGACAAGCGCGAACATGATCATCATGACGTACTGGATAAACGCCATCAAATCACCGATCTGCATCGCACCATTGTTGATGCGGATGCCGCCGAACCAGATGACACCCACAACCGTCAAGTTCATGATAAGCATCATTACCGGCATCATGAACGCCATGATTTTATTGACCCGGATCGACACATCCGTCAATTCGCGGTTCGCTTTTTGAAGCCGTGCTTTTTCTTCCGTCTCTCGGTTGAACGCCCGGACGACACGGATGCCGGTCAAGTTTTCCCGCAGCACCAGATTCAGGCGGTCGAGCCGTTTTTGGACTTCCTGGAACAGCGGAATCCCTTTTTTGAAAATCAGCAGAATCGAGCCGACCAGAAACGGCATGGCTCCCACTATGACCAGCGACAATTTCGCATCTTTTGAAATCGCCATGATCAGCCCGCCGACCAGCATGATTGGTGCACTGATGACCATGCGCAGCAGCATGATGACCACTTGCTGAATCTGCGTGATGTCATTCGTTGTCCGGGTGATCAGCGATGCGGTTCCGACTCGATCAAATTCCTGCAGCGAGAATTTCTCTACATGGCTGAATACTTTCAAGCGCAGGTCCCGTCCCATGCCCATCGCCGCTTTTGACGAATAAAAGCTGGCTGCAATCGAAGCAGCAGCACCAAGTGCGGAAATCAATAACATCCAGCCGCCGATGCTCCAAATATATGGAACATTCCCTTTCACAACGCCATTGTCAATGATGTCCGACATCAATGTCGGCAAAAAAAGGTCCGCCATCGACTGAACAAAAATAAGAACCGCGACAGCCACTACAAGCCATTTATAGACGCTTAAATTTTTCAGGATCCTGATCATCGGCGCTGCTCCTCTAAATCGCGTATTTCCAAATGGGCTGAAATGTGCTGATGGAGTTCCAAGAGCTTGTCGTATTGTTCATCTGTCAATGAGTCCACGGCTTCCTGGAAACGCTGGTGGCTCCCGCCTTGCTGGTGGTGAATCGAATGGACCAGCGCCTCGCCTTTAGCGGTCAAAGCCAATCCCATTTCCCTTCGGTTAGCTTCCACTTCCTGGCGCTCAAGCAGCCCTTCCCGCACCAAACCATCAACCGCTTGGCTCAATGTGCTTTTCGGAAGAAAACTGATTTCCCCTACGGTTTTCTGCGTCATCTCTTTGCGTTTAGCCAAAGTCATCAAAATCGCGTATTGCGGCATCGACAAGCCGCTTCGTGCTGCTGTCTGCTGGTCGATGCACACCATGTTTTTCTGTATTCGCCTGAACGACCGCATCAACTGGATGGTACGCATTAATTTTTCATTTTCCTGGTTCATTGTCCATCCTCATTCCTTTCGTACGTAAACTGTTCCAAAGCGAACAGTTCCTTTTCGATAGGTTAAATCTACTCCTTATTAAGAGGAGAGTCAAAGAGTTGGATTGGTATCCGGAGAACAAAAAAGCGTTTCTCTTTTCCTAAGCTTATTCTCTATTTTTTTACCTTCTTTATTGATAGACTTAGGAAAAGTATAGTTAATTTGACCGAGGTGGATAAATTGAAGTTTCATGTATTGGGCAACGAAACGAAATTGGAAATCGAAGTATTGCAACGGAATTATCCGGACAGCCGGGACTATTGGGATGCCAATTGGGTGGCTTCCATCATCCATCTGGAAATCCCGGGGTACGTCGTTCATTTTGAAGCAGATCTCAGAACCGATGAACTCAAAGAATTTGTCGATGGCTTGAGAGATATGAATGAAAGCTTGAAAGGCACTGCTGTACTGAAAAATCTTGATAACTATATCCATCTGACCGGTTCTATGAATTCGCTCGGCAAGATTTCCTGGATTCTTGAAACCCTTTATCCCGTCGGCACTGGCGCACAACTGTCTTGCGACTTCGAATCGGATCAAAGCTATTTGCGGATTCTGATTGATGAGCTGGATGCGGTGCTGGAAGCTTTTCCGGTGATAGGGAAAGCACAATGAAGTTTTTTTCAGGAGGTTATTACGTCACTTCACGCATTAAGCGGGAAAATTATATGGATAAAGAGCTGATACCATCAGTCCTGCTTTCGGCAAGTGATTGTATCTGCACTTGGCAGCCTGATATCAACTACTTTTGGGGACAACCGAAGCCACATAATGGAGATTATATAAAAGAGTTGAAAATTTCCAAGACCAAATTTAGTGCTATGGATAAATGGATTGCTGATAAATATGCACTCGGTGAATTCGCTTTTCCTTCCTTATTTTCAAGGATTGAAGCTGCAAAAGAGTTTCAGCAGACATTTCTCAGTCACCTGCCACAAGTAACAATTATTGAAATTGGACTGCCAGAAAAGTTTATTGAAGTTTTCCTGGAAGACCAGGAAAGCGAAAACAAACCTGAAAATAATCTTCACGAAATAGAAAACTTGCTGAACAATCGCGTTCCAATTAATGAAAAACAAGGAAGTCTCTTAGGATATGAAGTGCTCGGCTTTGAATTCGGCAGTTTCCATTCTTATTTATGCAATGGGTTGGAGCAAGATTATAACCACCACTTCGGATTTCAACTGAACGCTGATGGTTTTCTGGATTCTCTGGAACAAGCAGAACGTTTCTGTCATTATACAAATGATGAAAACGTAGAAGCAGAGCCCGTATTATGGCTTCCTTGGGCTGTATTTGAATATAACAAAGAATAAAAGTTACTATTTTCACTGTTCTTATTTGAAGGAGCAAAGATTGGGCTATACTCAAAAAGGATATATATGCCGCTGTCGCAGGATTTAAGATGCTGATCTCATCCTGCAGTGCTTTTTTGTATATCACAAAAGAAGTATTGCCAAAAGCGTTGATTCTTTTGTTTGTTGAGTTAACTGTAATCTCGTTAACCGATATTCCATAAAACAGCTACCACGTACTTCGTGTTTCAAAACTAATATAGAGATGCATAAACAGAAACAGTAGGATTTTTCTACTGTTTTTCTTTGTATCTTCTGATAGAAAGGAAAATTAATGTAGCAGAAGGTGGCGACTCCTGCGGAAATAACATGAGCTGAAGGCCCCGCAGGAGCGAAGCGACGAGGAGACTGAAGCCATGTCCGCGGAAAGCGTCCACCTGGAGCGAAATGAATAAGGCTGTCGAGCACTCTCGACAGCCTGAAAATTCTTCATTTCTTATTTAAATACCTGTGCTGCCATATCAGCCACGTAATCACTGCCGCCGTTGTCTTTGACGTTTTCGATCATCATCGCGAGCAGCAAGTCCGGCTTGTCTTGGTTATACGTCACGAAAAAGCCGTTCTCTTTGCCGCGTTCTTCCCCAGCCGCTTTCAGTTCCGCTGTTCCGGTTTTGCCTGCAAGGGCTAGACCAGGAAGGTTCGCCGACTGGGCATAGCCGTCAACGACCACTTTGCGCATGCCGGTGCGGAGCGTTGCTGCATTTTCCGCTGAAATCAATCCTTCTTTCCAGACTTGCGAATCTTCTTCCTCCAACAGCAAAGTCGGTTTGTACATCTTGCCGTCTGTCAGGAAAGGCTCGTACATCGTAGCGAGATGCAGGATATTCGTCAGCATCTGCCCTTGTCCGAATGAAGTCGCCGCCAATTGCCCGTCAGATGTGATTGTGCCGTCATTGGAAATTTGGGAAGCCGCTAGATTCATGGCAAACGGAATGTCTTCCCCGAAGCCGTATTTCTTGAGTCCTTCGACGAATGTTTCATTGCCCATTTTCACCGCTTGCTGGGCAAAGTAGATATTGTCCGAGTACACCAGCGCTTTGTTCAGGTCAATCGGATTAGGTGCTTCCGGATGAAGGCGCGAGACGTTTTGCCACGTCTTGCCGTTGATCGTCAAGCCTTCAGCCGGATCTAGTGTGCCTGCTTCCATGCCGATTGCCGCCGTTACCGGTTTCAATGTGGAACCCGGTGCATAAGCTTGCGCGAAACGGTTGAACAATGGCGTCTTTGGATCTGCTTCCAGTTCCTTAAAGCGTTCGCCGCTGATGCCGAGCATAAATTCGTTCGGGTCAAAGCTTGGGGAAGAAACAAGTGCCAAGGTTTCTCCGGTATCCGGATTGACCGCAGCTGCTGCGCCCGGTTCACCTTTCATCGCCGCGAATGCTTTTTTCTGCAATTCCGCATCGATTGTCAGTGTGACGGTTTCTCCGTCGGTTACCGGCTGCTCCGCAACCGTAATCGGTTCTGCCCCTTCAGCAGGCTTGTCGATCCAGATTCTCACGCCGTTTTTGCCGCGCAGCCGTTTTTCAAGTGTACGCTCCAGCCCTTGGCGGCCGATCTGGTCCCCTGACGTATAGCCTTCGCCTTTGCGCTCTTCCAGTTGTTCCGCAGTGATGCTGCCGATATAGCCTGTCAAATGCCCCAATGCTTCTGCGTATGGGTACTCACGCATCGCCACTTGCTGTGCAGCTACTCCTGGAATGGTGATGGCTTTATCCAGAACTTCTGTATTGTTGCGTGCGATTTTTGCAATCGGCACAAACAATTCCGGTTTGACCCAGCTTTGTCCCAGTTCCGCGTCGATTTTTTCGACGGTCAGATTCAGGAGTTTTGCCAGTTCTTCTTTTTTTGTTTCATCCGTGAATTTTTCCGGCACGATGCCGATGTTATAACCGCCGCCGTTGATGGCGATGCCTAAACCGTTGCGGTCCAGGATTTCCCCGCGCACCGCTTCAATCGAGTCGATGCGGATTTCGTCTTCCGCTTCCAATTGCGGGAAGATGAATGACGGATCCCATTCAACAAACCAGTCTTCCTTTTCCCGCTGCGTTTCGTGGAGCAGCGTCATGGTCTTTTCAAATTCCACCGGTCCAGCGATTGTATCCATTTTGATCTGCACCGGAAAATCTGCCGGCTGCTCTGTCTTCCATTCCGTGTCTTCCGCCGGTTTCGTGTATACCACTTTAAGGTTCTCAATGCCGAGATCCTCTTTCAGCTTTTGCTGGCGTTCCACGAATTGGGCCTTGTCATATGTGTTCTTCGTGCCGTCATTCAAAAATTCATCATACATTTTAGTATACTCGCCTTTATTCCAATGGCCTATGTATGCTTCCAGCCGGTCTTCCGGCGTCGCTTGCTGTGAACAGCCAGCGAGAAAAACAATCAATCCCAAGAGTAAGAGTCCAATCCAATATTTTCTCATCTTCCGCCCTCCACTTCTCGCTTTATTTTACCAATAATTTCCGAATATGAAAAAGGTTTTGTTCTACTTGTTTTATTAAAACTACAATCCTGCAGATAGTCAATAGAGCCTGATTGCAGGATCTTTTCTCCGCAAAAAAGCTGCCCTCCAATAGGACAGCTTTCTTTATCTTTTGTTTCATTTTTTCATTTTTTTATTTTATACACACGTGCTTCATAAGGGTATAACTGATTGGGATCGATTTCTTTATAATTGGCTAATAATAAAGTTCCGTCTTGCGGTTCGTCCCACCAGCATGCGTGCTGTGCCAGGTTTGTCACAATCAGCACTTTTTCATTTTCGTCTTCCCGTGTATAGGCGAAAACCGATTCATGCCCGAGCTCGACAAGATCGTAGCGTCCATACACCAGTACCTCCATATGCTTCCGCAGCCAAATCATCTGCTTATAAAATGACAACACCGAATGTGGATCGTGCTTCTGCGCTTCGACGTTCAGCCAGTCGTGGTTCGGATTGACTCCCAGCCACGGCCTTGCCGTTGAAAATCCGCCATATGGGCTCGCATCCCATTGCATCGGCGTCCGTGAATGGTCACGGCTGGTTGCTTTGACCAGCGTCATGACATCTTCGTGCATCATGCCGGTTGCCCGTTTGTAGAAATACAAATTATGGGTCCGCACATCGTTATAATGCTCAATTTCTTCAAAAGGCGCATTTGTCATGCCGATTTCCTGGCCTTGGTAAATGAACGGTGTGCCTTGCATGAAAAAGTACATACAGGCAAATGCCGTTGCACTTTCGCGCCAGTACTGCCGGTCGTTGCCCCATGTCGATACCATGCGGGGCTTGTCGTGATTTTCAATGAACAATGCATTCCAGCCCTTGCCTTCTACACCTTTTTGCCAGCGTGACCGGATTTCTTTCAGCTTGCGGACATCGACGCCATGTTTTGAATCGGCGCTCCATAATCCCATATCTTCAAACTGGAATACCATATTGAATTTGCCGTCTTCTTCGCTGATCCATTCACCGATGTCATTTACACTTGCACCGTTCGCTTCCCCAACGGTCATGATGTCATATTTCGCAAACGTTTCATCCCGAAGTTCTGCCAGCAGCGGCTGTATGCCTTCGACGTTCATCATTTTTTCCCATGCCGGGATGTAAGCTCTGTCGATATCATCCGGCATGTCGCTGAAATCTTTCTTGATGTGGCTGATGGCGTCCACGCGGAAGCCGTCGATTCCTTTGTCCAGCCACCAATTCACCATCTCATATAAGGCTTTTCGCACTTCCGGGTTTTCCCAGTTCAAATCGGGCTGCCTTTGGGAAAATAAGTGCAGATAATACTGCTTCGTCTGTGAATCGTAAGCCCAAGCCGGGCCTCCAAAAATGCTTTCCCAGTTTGTCGGCTCATCCCGCCAAATATACCAATCCCGTTTCGGGTTGTCTTTTGACGAACGGGATTCCACAAACCAAGGATGTTCATCGCTTGTATGATTGATCACTAAATCAATGATGAGTTTCATGCCGCGCTTGTGGACTTCATCAAGCAAGCGGTCAAAATTCTCCATATTCCCGTACTCTTCCAGGATTTCCTGATAATCGCTGATGTCGTAGCCATTGTCATCATTCGGTGATTTGTACATGGGGCAAATCCAGATGACGTCGATTCCGAGTTCTTTCAGATAATCGAGCTTGCTGGTCACTCCTGCTAAATCTCCGATGCCATCACCATTCGAATCTTTGAAACTGCGCGGGTATACCTGATAAGCAATCGCCTCTTTCCACCATTTTTTATTCATATTGCTGACTCCTTTAAAAACGATCACACAATCCGAGTTTGATCAACCCGGCAGGTCAAAAACAAGTTTCGCGCTCCCGTTTCCTCCGTTTAGTTTTGTCTTTCTTTCCAAGGTCTGAGCAACAATTTTGGCGGCAGCTGCAGCGAAATCAATAGTTTTTAGTACATACCCGCTGATGACTGAGTTATTCACGTTAAACCATTTTTTTGTGATAAAAAAACAACAGTTTCATAAGGTTTCAGCGTAAAGTCTCTTTCTTTGTCAGCGGAGGGATAATTTCCGATCAGCCGTTCTCCATCCGGTTGCGGGAACGTCCGGGTCTTGTCTGAAAAATTACAGAAAACGACCAGTTTTTCCGCTTTGGTCGTCCGGCTATATGCAAATACTTCTTTGTCTCCCCGGTGAAGCAGCGTAAAATTCCCATCCGTTACGACATCCAATGTTTTGCGGAAACCGATCAATGATCGGTAATACGCATAGATGGAATTAGGGTCACTGATATTTTTCGCATTGACTTCAAGGTAATTCGGATTTGTTTTCATCCACGGTGTGCCGGTTGTGAATCCCCCGTTCGGTGCATCTGTCCATTGCATCGGTGTCCGGGCATTATCCCGGCTTTTGATATGGATTTTTGGCAACAGCTCTTCCGGGGATAAGCCTTGTTCCCGCTTTTCCTGATACATATTGCGTGTTTCAATATCCTGGTAATCGTCAATCGTATTAAATCGGACATTGGTCATGCCCAGTTCTTCTCCTTGATAGACAAATGGCGTCCCTTGCATAAAATGCAGGCAAGTCGCCAGCATTTTAGCCGATTCCACGCGGTACTCTTGATCATCGGCGAAGCGTGAAACAGCGCGGGGCTGATCATGGTTATTCCAATACAAACTATTCCATCCTTCAAGATGGAGTGCGTGCTGCCATTTTTCTAAAACCTCTTTCAACTCAATCAAATCGAGCTTTTTGGCCGTCCATTTGTCGCCTGGCGACTGATCGAGCCTCATATGTTCAAAAGTGAAGATCATATTGACTTCCTTGTTTTTCGGAGATGTATATATCTTTGCTTCATCAGTCGAGGCTTCCGGCGTTTCGCCGACTGTCATAATATCATAATTCGATAGAACTTTGTCGTTCATTTCCCGCACATATTGGTGAACATTTGGGCCGTTGATAAAAAGGCGCACTCCATCGCCAACCGGATCATCCCGGAATGCCGGATCTTTTGAAATCATATTGATGGTATCCATCCGGAAGCCATCAATGCCTTTTTCGAGCCACCAATGCATCATCTCGTAAACCGCTTCCCGCACTTCCCGTTTGTCCCAGTTCAAGTCCGGCTGCTTCTTTGAAAATAAATGAAGGTAGTACTGTCCATGAAGCGGGTCGTACTGCCAAGCCGAACCACTAAAGAACGAACGCCAATTGTTTGGCTGGTCCCGCCAAATATAATAATGGGGGCGATCTAAAAACCATTCATGCTCATCCGATGTATGGTTAACCACCAAATCCATAATCAGTCTCATCCCTCGCCTGTGCACTTCATTCAATAAGCGGTCAAAATCGTCCATTGTTCCAAACTCATCCAAGATTTTCTTATAGTTGCGGATGTCATAGCCATTGTCATCGTTCGGAGAATCGTAAACCGGAGACAGCCAAATCACATCGATTCCAAGTTCAGCAATATGATCCAGCTTTTGGAGAATCCCCGGCAAATCTCCTATGCCATCACCATTTGAGTCCATGAAACTGCGTGGATAAACCTGATAGACAGCTGCTTTTCTCCACCATTCCGACATGTCCATCGCTCCTAAAAACCTTGATTTTATTTACAGTTTACATCGATTTTGGATTATTACAAAAGATAGGACTTATATTACAGAATTCTTTGTGTTAACCTATCTCAAAAATAAGTTGACTCAAATGCAAGGAATATTTATACTGAATTTAGCTTGAAAATATGGAGGGAAACTATGACAACGACCACAACAAGAACGGCTAATCATTCCAAGACTTTGCATTTAATACATATCGCCATGTTTGCGGCGCTCATGGCTATCGGCGCAAATATATCCGCGTTTCTGTTCATCGGCGGTGTACCGATTACACTACAGACCTTCTTCGCTATTCTTGCCGGCCTTCTGCTTGGCAGCCGGATGGGCGCTTTTGCCATGGTTGTCTATGCATTTATCGGCTTAGCTGGCGTTCCCGTGTTCGCCGGATTTTCAGGCGGCATGGATACGCTGATCAGCCCGACATTCGGCTTTATCTTGTCGTTCGTCCTGATTGCGTTAGTGAGTGGCTGGATTGCCAGCAAATTCCCGACTCGCATCGGTTTTGTCGTCGCTGCACTTGCCGGCCTTGTCGTCAACTATGTATTCGGCACGAACTGGATGTATGCAGCATATAAGCTATGGTTCGCGGCACCGGAAGGCTTTACCTACCAAATGGCTTGGGCATGGATGGCCGTGCCGCTTCCAAAAGACTTGATTCTTTCAGTGCTTGCCGGACTATTCGGTTTCCGCCTGCGCCCGATTATTCAGAAGTTTAGATAATGAAAGTAAAGACGGCTAGTCTCATTAAGGATTAGCCAACCCAGACCGTCGAGAAACTTTCGGCGGCTTTTTTCATTTCGCTCCAGGCGGACGCTTTCCGAGAGGTTGCGGCCTGAGCCTCCTCGCTCGCTGGCTAAAACCGTGTGCTCCTGCATCGCTTCGCTAGCTTCGTCGCAAATGAATCGGGCAAACTGCTTTTGCCCAATTCATTCCCTGCGGGGTCTCAGGACTCGCATTACTCCCTCTGGAGTCGCCGCCTTCCGCTACATTCAGCTCGCTTTTGTCACCTTTGGAGACGCTCTAAAAGTGTGACTGTTTGAGCAAGTTCTCTTCTGTTGCTTCCCGCTCTCCAGATATGAAGCCAACCAGCGGAGAAAACCGTACTGCTCCTGCATCACTTCGCTGCTTCGTCGCAAAGACTTAGCCTCGCAGGCGTCGGCTAATGTCTTGCCCGCGGCAAGCGTAGCAGGTTGGCGGAATATCGGTTAAGGAACAAATTCTAACTTTCTCATTAAACTGGAAAACGGCTAATCCAATAAGGATTAGCCGTTTTCTTATATCATGTCCCGCAGAATGTCTGGTAGGAATCCGGTGATTCAGGAGGCAATGTGCTGTATTCTTTTTGTTCTTCGGAATGCGCATACGGGTCAGCCAAAACTTTCAGCAGCCGTTCCATGACGCTGTAGTCGCCTTTTTGCACTGCGGCTTCCAATGCCTCCTCCACCCGGTGGTTCCGCGGAATCACTGCCGGGTTGCTGTTTCGCATCAACTCATGCGATTGTTCTTTCGACTGTTCCTGGCGTGCAAGCCTTGCCTGCCATTGTTTGTCCCATTCAATAAACTCCGGCTTGTCGAACAACACCGTATCTCCAAAACTATCAAACGTCAACGCACGGAACGTATTGGTATAATCCGCATCGTATTCCTTCATAAGATTCAACAGGTCCGCTACCAGCACTTCATCCGCCGATTCTTCATTGAACAATCCCAGTTTCGCCCGCATGCCGGTTAGCCAATGGGCATAATACTCCTTGATGTAATCGGACAGCACTTGCTGTGCCAGCTTCACCGCTTCTTCCTGTTCTTCATGCAATAAGGGAATTAACGCTTCTGCAAAACGCGCCAAGTTCCAGCCGGCAATCTGCGGCTGGTTGCCATAGGCATAGCGTCCGTGATGGTCAATCGAACTGAAGACCGTTGCCGGATCATACGTATCCATAAAAGCGCAAGGGCCGTAATCAATTGTTTCGCCGCTGATCGTCATATTGTCGGTATTCATGACGCCGTGGATAAAACCGACAAGCTGCCATTTTGCAACGAGTGACGCGTGGCGCATCGCCACTTCCCTAAAGAGTCCAAGATAACGGTTTTCCCCAAGATCCATATTCGAGTAATGGCGTTCGATTGCGTAATCGGACAAGGCACGAATATTGTCAATATCACCGACTCCTGCCGCATACTGAAATGTCCCGAAACGCAGATGGCTTGCCGCTACTCGAGTCAACACGGCGCCCGGAAGGCTTGTTTCGCGTCTGACTTCCTCGCCTGTCGCTACCACGGCTAAGCTGCGTGTTGTTGGAATACCCAGTGCATGCATCGCTTCACTGATGATGTATTCACGAAGCATCGGCCCAAGTGCTGCACGCCCATCGCCTCCTCGTGAGTAAGGAGTGCGGCCGGATCCTTTCAGCTGGATGTCAAAGCGCTCGCCTGTCGGGGTGATCTGTTCACCCAGTAATATTGCACGGCCGTCGCCAAGCATTGTCAAATAGCCAAACTGATGGCCGGCATAAGCTTGCGCAAGCGGCACAGCGCCTTCTGGAATTTCGTTTCCGGCAAGGACCTCTACGCCTTTTCCGCTTTTCAATTCGTCTATATTCAATCCGAGGGCTGCTGCCAACGGCTCATTAAAAGCGGCCAGCTTCGGAGACTGTACAGGGTGCGGTTTAACATTGGTGAAAAATGCTTTCGGAAGGCGGGCATAACTGTTTTCCAAGTTCCACCCGGTTTCCGTTCTTTCTTGTCGCTGTGTCATAATATCTCCCTTCTTTCTATATTAAATAAAACCAAGACTGTCCTTTTACTATACCCGTTTCAGCGGCTGATGATTCAACTCCTGGCTGTCGAATCCTCTCTGAAAATCCATCGTTATCTACCATCAAAAAAGCTTCATTAAGCAATAGATGCTTCCCTTACGAATTCTTCGGTTCCAATAAGAACACGATATACCCTAAATCCGTTTCAAAGTTCCAATCGAGGAATGTTTCACTGATTTGGCGTTTCAAGACCGATTCCAGTCTGGCTTCTTCTAAGATTCTATGCTCAAGCGGCCGTTTAGCCAATTTCAATTGTTCTTCGAAACCATTGTTGATCAGCTCTTTTTCGATCTGCACCAAAATCTTTGACCGACGCACAAGAATGGTGCGGTCGCTGAGCCAAAATACTTCCGTGCTGCCGGGTACTTTTTGTGCCCGTTTACTCGCTTCATTTATTTTTTCATGGAATGTTTTTTCATCTGCTTCTTTCGGCCACTCAATTGTTTCCCGGTTCGAATCCTCGTCCAGTACACCAATGATCAAGCCGGATTCTTTTTCAAGGTTCCAGTCTGCATAAAGCTCTTTGACATCGACTTCTAAGTATTTGCTAAGGGAAAGGATGATTTCCGGTTTCAAATCATTCATCATCAAATCCCTTGTTTCCAATATGCGCTGTTCTTCCGTTTGCTTCATCAGCACTTTTTCCATCGGCGACAAAAAACCGCGGAAATGGACTACGATAAAAGGATTTGCTATCGTGACAAACACTGAAGTCGGACCTTTGCCAAAATGCTCACGCAACAAATTGGATAAGTAACTGCTGATTTCAGATTGAAGCGTTTTTTCCTTTGCCATTCAAAAGCCTCCTTAACTTGGGTAACGCGCTCTGACAAGTTGGTTTCATTATACACGTTATTGACGTGCCTTACTCTGCTTCGGCTTCAAGAATGAATACCATTAATCCTTTGTCTTCTTCAAAATTCCAATCGAGAAACAAATCCTCTATGGGGCGCTTGAAAATGGTTTCAAGATCAACAGAATCTGTCATTCGGCGTTCAAGTGGACGCTTTGCCAATCTCAATTCCTCCATTGCCCCGTTTTTGATCAATTCCTTTTCAATGTCCACCATGATTCCTTGGCGTTCAATCAATAACATTTGATCACTCAGCCAAACAATCTCCATTTTCTCTGGTTCTTTTTGTGATTTCTTGCTGATCAAATTGATTTTCTCCTGCAAGGCCATTTTATCTACTTGTTTCGGGCTTTCCGCTGCATCATTGGCATACTCTTCATCGCCAACGGCCATTAACATTCCTGTTTCTTTCTGGAAATTCCAGTCGGCATAAAACGAAGTCACATTCATTCCAGTCATTTCTGCCAGTTTGCGAATCAGCTTTTCTTTTAAATCGATCATCAGTAAATCCCGGGTTTCAGCTACCCGTTTCCATTCGCTTCGCTTTAATAGAAACCTTTCATTCGGCAGCATAAACCCGTGAAGATGAATAACGATGTAAGGCCGTTTAATCACCACATCGACTGATTTCGGCGCTTCACCCAAGTGTTCTTTTAGAAAATCTATAATATAATGACTGACTTCCGCTGGAACTGTATTTTCTTTTGTCATTGAAAAGCCTCCTATACTTTACGCAATCACTTGGACCGCTTGGGAGATATTCGATCATTAATTTAAGAAATTGCTTCTTTGCAGAAGCAGAACGCAGTAAATGAAATTCATTAATAGGTAATAATACCTAAAAATGATTTTATTTTCATCTTTTTGCTTAGAAAGAAATCTGATTTTTCTAATAAAAATAGACTGTTAGGCACTACTCTTTCTTCTGCTGATTAAGTAAGCTAACAATAAGATGTGCGTGGAAAACCTTGCCTTTTCTTTTAGAAAGGAGTGCAGGAAGTGAAATATTTAATCGATCATGCGACAAAAACCATTCATCAAAGAGTCTTTGCCGGTGACCGGTGCGGGTTTACAACGACACCGATTGAAAAACGGGAATTTAAAGACTGCATCGACTACATTGAATCGCTTCAAACACAAAAAGGTTACACCATTTGCCCGCATTGCACTTCTGTGCAGCAGTTGGCCCATCACGAAGAAATCTTCATCAATCCGGCGCATTAAAACAGAAAAGGCCCTTCTGTTAATTTCAGTCAAACCCTTATTCTTTTCTATGCCCACCGGATGTAGAACAAAAACCTTTTAAAGTACTTAAAAAGGAGCCTGCTTAGTTTCAAGCAGACTCCTTTTCTTGTTGCAGTTATTTGGAAACATTGATATTCAGGATATCGACCAGCTGCTGATTCAACTCTTCCGCTTTTTGTCCGAAGTCAGTTCTGCTCCATTCAATGGCCATGCCAAGAATGGCATTTGCCTGATAGGCACTTAGCATTGCGGGGTCTATTCCTGGCTTCAAAGCGAGATCCATATCCTTTCTCAATAAATCCCGGACTTGATCAAATAAGAGATAGTAATAAGACATCGGCACCGTTTTTGAAAACACGATCCGGTAAAACCGCTTGTACTTTTCAATATGGTGAAAAATGCGGATCGTTGATGGATTCAATTCTCTTGGATTTAAAATTTTCGTGTGGCGGTATGGTTCCTGATAAGAATCCGTTAAATCTTTCATAATTTCCTTGTAGTAATCTTCAAACAAATCTTCTATCTGGCCATAATGCAGATAAAAGGTGCCTCGGTTGATTTTCGCCACCCGGCAGATTTCAGTGATGGAAATTGATTTTAATGCCTTGTCCTGCAATAAAACCAGTAAAGCTTCTTCTAATGCCTGTTTGGTTTTGACTACCCGCAAATCGCTTCTCATCTTCCCCCTCCTTTTATTGAACAGATTTCAATATTTCGTCGTTTAATGAACATTATCTTTTTATTTGATTATTGAAACTATTGCATAGCTTAACTATACTTTTTATTAGACAAGTGTTCAATAAGATTACGGGAGGTTTTTGGATGAGATTAGAAGGAAAAGTTGCGATTATAACAGGTGCCGCTTCAGGAATGGGCAAAGCGATTGCGGAAGCCTATGCCAAAGAAGGCGCCAAAGTTGTGGTGTCCGATTTAAATTTGGAAGGCGCCGAAGCAGTAGCCAAATCCCTTAAAGAATCCGGGTCAGAAGCAATTGCGGTTCAGACAAATGTCACTTCTGAAGAGGATTTAACGCGTCTGTTTGAAGAAACGAAACAGTCTTTTGGCAAACTGGATATTCTGGTGAATAATGCCGGAATCATGGATGGTATGGAACCGGTTGGGGAAATTTCAAACGAACGATGGGACCGGATTTTTGCAGTCAACACGACAGCTGTCATGCATTCCATGCGCCTTGCGATTCCACTTTTCCTGGAACAAGGGCACGGGGTCATCGTCAATAACATCTCAGCCGGCGGCTTGTACGGTGCACGTGCAGGTGCTGCTTATACAGCGTCTAAACACGCTGTGGTCGGATTGACTAAAAACACGGCATTCATGTACGCCGATAAAAACATCCGCACAAACGGTATTGCCCCTGGAGCTGTAATGACCAATATCGGCAGCACGATGACCAATATCAGTGAGGCAGGCATCGGCCGGCAACAGCTTGGGATGGCCTTGAATCCGCGTGTCGGACAGCCTGAAGAAATCGCTCAGTTAGCGGTATTCCTCGGCTCAGACGAAGCAAGCTTTGTGAATGGCCAAGTGATCACAATTGACGGCGGCTGGACTGCTTATTAATAATTTTTCACAAAAAACCTGTCGGGACGATGTTTTCTATCGTTCCGGCAGGTTTTGGTTTTTCCTGGCAGTTTCGTTATGCTACGATAGATGAGCATTCCAGTACAGCACCACCTTTTGGAGGTAATTCTTATGAAAAATTTGCGTCATGAAGAACAAATCACGCTTCTTGAAGCCATGTTGGATGGCAGCAAAGTAGCGACGATTGTCACCGATCCGGCCCAAAAAGACAATCCCATCATTTATACGAACCGCACGTTTGAAAAAATGACCGGCTACCAGCAGTCGGAAGTCCTAGGCCGGAATTGCCGCTTTTTGCAGCGGGAAGCAGCCCCTTCCGAAATCCGAAAAAAACTTAGAGATGCCATTGAAGCAAGAGAAAGCGTGACGGTTACTTTACAGAATTACCGCAAAGACGGAAGCCTTTTTTGGAACCGGCTGAACATTGAACCGGTTCATGTAAATGACGCTCTTTATTTTATCGGCACACAAACCGATGTCTCAATCGAATATTCCCAGCGTCAAGCCCTCAGCGAAAAAGAGCTTGAAATCGAAGAAATCATGCTGCCTATTCTAGCTCTTCAAGACCATATCGCAGCAGTCGCGTTAATCGGAAATATGAGCCACCAGCGATTCGATGTACTGATTTCAAAACTGAGCATGTATGTCCAAAAGCAGCGCATAGAAAAAGTCATTATCGATGTCACGGGGCTTTATTGGGAAGAAGGATTCCCTATAGACGGCTTATTAAGTATACGGGATGTATTAAAACTGATGGGGACGGCCTTATACATTACAGGCGTTTCTCCAAAAGCGGCACAAGAACTTGGGACTTCGCATGGACCAAGCGGGCGGCTGCTCACTTTTTCATCCATCCAGAAAGCTATCGAGTTTTCTCAATCCTCAGCCACCGTACAAAATTAAAGACCCTATTAAACAAGCCCCAGTTTGGGTATTGCAATATCCAAACGGGGGCTTGTTTTGTTTTTACTGATTCTATTCCTGGAACACTCTTTCCACCAGCCGCTTGCAATTATTCTGATCAAAAAAATCGATGAACTGCGGTGCCATGCTGTACCACTTGTTGAAGTTGACGCCTTCGACAGTAATTTCTTTTAAAAACTCGTAAACCTCTTCTACCGTTTTGGCTTTATAGCCATACATGTCCTTATTCAAATCCATGTAGATGCCGCGTTTCTTTTCCCAATCTTCCTGATCGAATAAATAAAAGATGATCGGTTTGTTCAAATAGAGAAAATCCCAGGATACGCTGGTAATATCGGTCAGCAGCATATCATTTTCTTCAATGGCCAGTGAAATGGACAGCTGATCAAAGCCGACAAAACGGACGCGTTCGCTGGTGATTTCATTGAAATGATCTTCAAAGCGCTGCATGAATGGGTGCAGTGCAACGGTCACTTGTATATCCTGGCTTTCCAAAAGTTCCTGGATCCCGGCATGCTTCAGCAGTTCGCTGGTATGCATAAAATAATCGCTGTTCTCAAATTCTTCGCTATCCGATTCCATCAGCCATTCCCGCCACGTCATCATCACCAGCACTTTCTTTACATCATGAGCCGGCTGATTGGTCGGGTAACGGTCAAAGCGGGGAAAACCTGTCACAATCAGTTTTTCTTCAGGGATTTTCCATTCATCCCGCTTGATGCGCATTTCGAACTGGGAAGCGCAATTGAAAAAGTTGGTTCTCTTTAAAAGCGGTACATCTTGTTTTTGAACCAGGATTTTCTTAAAGCCTTCAATGCCATGGCTGACATGCGTCATGATGGTTTTGGTGTTCAGGAATAGGAATTTATGGGCTGAAGGCGCCAGGTCATACTGGATCGAATGGCCATGGAACGAGTAATCCGCTTGAAAGAACAGGAAATAATTCCTGAAGCTGCCGAGGGCTACGGCATTCCGGATTCCCTGTTCTTCGACATATTTGGTCTTTGGGTCATAAAGCCAGTATATCTTCATGCGATCGGCATATTGCCTGCTCAAATACTGGTGCAGGACCGATGCATTGTCTTCATACTTCTCTCCCAGATTGCCGCCAACCAGCACAATAGGCTTACCGCTTTTGTTTTTCAGCAATTTTGCAGCTGCAAATGCGATAGCGATTTTAAAGGGCGACAAGATCTTTTCCCCTCTCTCTTCCGCCTTCAGCTTCATACGTTCACTCTTTTCTTTATGTGAGATAGTGGCTCTATTTTTTCACACTTTCACTTCTCTGTCTATGCAGGAAATGTATATTTTATTTAATTTTCTAACAATTTAGATATTGATGCTGGTAGAATGAAGACAGTTAAACCAGAAAACTTTAATTGAAGTCAGGAGGACGATTAACCATGAGCCAAACCGCTGCATCGCCTTATGGCAGTTGGAAATCCCCTATTACAGCAGATTTGATTGCACGTGATACAGTCGGAATTGTAAATGTCGCCTTACAAGGGCAGGACATCTACTGGACGGAAGAGCTGCCGGCAGAAGCGGGCCGCAACACGGTGATGAAAAAAACGCCGGGCGGAGCGGCCACGGAGCTGACGCCTTCTCCGTTCAATGTCCGCACCCGTGTCCATGAATACGGCGGTGCACCGTTTGTAATCCACCACACAAACATCTACTTTTCAAACTTTGATGACAATCTGCTTTATCTTCGCCAAGGAGAACAGGATTTCCGGCCGATTACTTCAGACCCGAATCATCGCTATGCCGATGGAGTGGCCGATACTTCCCGCGGCCACCTATACTGGATCCGTGAAGACCATTCCCAATCCTCCGTTTATGCAGAGACGGCAATTGCAGTGATGGACCTTGATGGCAGCAATGAGCGGATTGTGGTTTCCGGCAATGATTTTTATTCAAATCCTCGCATCAGCCCGGACTTTGGGCGCCTGGCCTATTTGACATGGAACCATCCGAATATGCCTTGGGACGATACTCAATTATGGGTGGCCGATTTAAATGAAGACGGCTCTGTTTCCAACGCCTGCATGGTCGCAAAAGGTTCGAACGAATCGATTATTCAACCGGTCTGGTCTCCGGATGGAATGCTCTATTTTCTTTCTGACCAATCAAACTGGTGGAACATCATGCGCTGGAACGGCAGTGAGGTTGAAGCGGTTTGTCCAATGGATGCGGAATTCGGGGGGCCGAGCTGGGTATTCGGTGAAGCGGATTTTGCTTTTCTGAATGAATCGACCATTCTTGCGTCGTATACCCAAAACGGAATCATGCACCTGGCCACAATAGATGCTGGAAATGGAGGTCTCACACCTGTTGAAAACCGCTTTACCTATTTTTCATCCATCCATTCAAATGGAAGTGAAGCCGTTTTTATCACTGCTTCGCCGACAGACTTTCCACGTGTCGTGCGCTTGGATGCAGATGGACAGCTGGAGGAAATCAAAGCAGCAGCCAATTTATCTGTAGATGCAGATTACCTGTCCATTCCGGAAGGCATTGAATATCCAACAACAGGCGGCAAGACCTCCCATGCCATTTATTACCGGCCAAAAAACCCGGATTACGCAGCATCGGCTGGCGAAAAGCCCCCTTTGATCGTGACGGTGCATGGCGGACCTACCAGCGCAGCTATTTCTGCACTTAATCTGGAATTCCAATTCTGGACAAGCCGCGGCTTTGCGGTAGTCGATGTCAATTACGGCGGCTCCACCGGTTACGGCCGTGAATACCGTGAACGCCTGAAAGGCAGCTGGGGGGTCGTTGATGTGGAAGATTGTGCAAATGCCGTCAAATACCTGATTGAAAAAGGTGAGGTGGATGGAAATCGGGTAGCTATTGTCGGCGGCAGTGCCGGCGGCTACACAACTTTGGCATCGCTCGTCTTTACGGATATCTATAAAGCGGGAGCGAGTTACTTCGGCCTAAGCGAATTGGAGATTTTCGCGAAAGAAACCCATAAATTCGAGTCCAAATACTTGGAAGGTTTGCTCGGTGCCTATCCGGAAGAACAACAAACTTATTACGACCGTTCTCCCATCAACTTTACCAACCAATTATCTTGTCCCGTCATTTTCCTGCAGGGGCTCGAAGATAAAGTCGTGCCACCGAACCAGGCCGAGTTGATGGTAGATTCCTTGAAAGAAAAAGGCTTGCCTGTCGCCTATCTGACATTTGAAGGCGAAGGACACGGATTCCGGAGGGCAGAAAACATTAAACGTTCCATTGAAGCAGAGCTGTATTTCTACAGCAAAGTCTTCGGCTTTGAACCGGCTGATGACTTGGAACCGGTGCATATTGAAAACTTGTCTGATTGAACGGACTAAAAACGGAGCAACCCCGTTAAATGGGCTGCTCCGTCAGCTTGTTGAGAAAGATAAAACTTGTATTAGTGACCATCCCTTAACCGATATTCCGCCAACCAGCTCCGCTTGCCGCGGGCGAGCGCCAAGCCGCTTCGTCGCTCCGCTCCTGCAGGGTCTCGGCTGTCTCGCTATCCCGCAGGCGTCTCCGCTGGTTGGCTCCATATCTGGAGAACAAGCACAAACATTAGAAAGCTTTCCAAAACAATCACAATTTTAGAGAGTCTCTAGAAGTAGTAAAAGGAAGCTGAATGCAGCGGAAGGCGGCGACTTCTGCGGGAAAAGCGCGAGCTGAAGACCCTGGACTGAGCGTCAGCGAGGGAAGCGGCTGAAGCCGTGCCCGCGAAAAGCGTCCGTCCTGAAACGCAATGACAGAAAAAGATATGAGTTTCTCAACAGCCTGAAAGGAGCAGCCTATTTAATAGGCTGTTCCGTTTTCTTCTATATAAATAAAAAACCACCTTGCCCAAAGGCAAGGTGGTCTCGAAAATTTGCGGCGTCCAAGCCACGTTCCACAACGTGTTCCAATAAAGGATTGCTGGTCCGTCTTACGCAAACGAGCTCATCGCGTTTCTAACAGTAAAGCATATTGAGCCGGGTGTCAATCTATTTCGACCGGTGACTGGTCCTTCTTTGGCATAAAAAACGGTTTTCACAGTCCTGATTGGCTGTTTTAGAAAAGAGCTGCCGATAACAGGAAAATCGCCAAACCGTGGGTCAGCGTGGAAGAAAGAATTCCATGCTTCCTCCGAACGAAGCTGCAAATGATTCCTTCATAAAGAGTGAACAAAAGAATGGGCATCCCTAAGTCTGTCACTGTTGTGGCCAGAAAAATATGGCCTGCGCAAAAAAAGAGTGCTGCGAGACATGCCGCACGGATGGAACCCGTAACCGTTTCAAAATATCCCTGCAAATAGCCGCGGAACAGGACTTCTTCCATCAAGTTGCCCGATAACGCAAAGAACAATAAGAATGGCAACATGTCTTTCGGAAATGAACCTCCTCTCTCTTCCAGAGGAAGCCCTTGATAAATCAACAAAAACGGAAGCACCACAATTGCGGCGCCAGCTGTTCCGATTAAAAGGGATTTCAGTTTTTGGCCGCTTATCCAGAAAAGCAGCTTCCTCATATCTTTTTGCAGAAACACAATGCCACCCGTCAAAGACAACGAAATGAAGCCCATCGTCATTAACAGCATTCCATTTTCGGTGAATCGCATCCACGGTATATTATGTATTAACCCAAACTCCCAAAACTTGAAAGTCGACATATTGTCTCTAATTAAGATAAAGCCTAAAATCAGAATCATGATCTTGATTTCGATAGATTTTTTGGGGACAAGCAGATACAACAGAACCAGCAGAAAAAAGCCTGGTGTTATCCAAAAAACATAGTCTAAAAAGTGATCCATATCCCACCTCCTGACCGGACAAATTATTTCAACTGCCGTTTTCTTATCCCAGTAAATGAAGAATTTCTCGCGCTTCTTATATTATCTCATTTTATCTGAATAATGATACTATTCATTAGAGCAGTAAAAACGAAAGGATGAGGCATATGGCGATAGAGAACAATTTCACTTTTCATAATGGCGTAACCATCCCGAACCTTGGTTTTGGCACATGGCAAATCCCCAATGAAGAAGCGTATAAAGCAGTAACCATCGCATTAAAAAATGCCTACAGGCATATCGATACAGCGTTAGCTTATCGAAATGAAGAAAATGTAGGCAAAGCAGTTAAGGACTCTGGTATTTCCCGAAAAGATAT
Source organism: Planococcus sp. VCh962 (assembly GCF_057748275.1). Taxonomy (NCBI): domain Bacteria; kingdom Bacillati; phylum Bacillota; class Bacilli; order Caryophanales; family Caryophanaceae; genus Planococcus; species Planococcus sp. VCh962. The sequence goes on along the minus strand of NZ_JBYLHS010000004.1, from coordinate 178,781 downwards.
TTTTATCACCAGCAAGCTTCCGGCTCAAATCAAAGGCTACGATGTTACATTTCAGGCATTCGATCAAACATTGGCCCACCTTGGCGTCGACTATCTGGATCTCTATCTCATCCATGCACCGTGGCCATGGACTGAGATTGGCAAAGACTGCACCGAAGGCAATATCCAATCGTGGAAAGCGATGGAAAAACTTTATAACGAAGGAAAAGTTCGGGCCATCGGCGTTTCCAACTTTTCAATACGCGATATTCAGGCTCTTTTGGATACTTGTGACATTGTGCCGATGGCCAATCAAATTCCCTTCTACATCGGCCGTGACCAAGAAAGCCTGCTTGAGTTTTGCAATAAGCAACATATAGTCGTCGAAGCTTATTCGCCTTTAGCAACCGGGCAAATTCTGAATAGCCCTCAGATCAAAGCAATGGCAGCCAAATATGGTGTAACGCCCGCTCAAATTTGCATCCGTTACTGCCTGGAGCGCCGCACATTGCCTCTTCCAAAATCAATCAACGAAAGCCGAATTATTGAAAACAGCCAAGTGAATTTCAGCATTTCTCCCGAAGATGTTAAAAAGCTTGATGCCATGGAAGATGTCCGGACATGGTGAAGAAGTTTATATCAAATAATAGAAAAGGAGCGGCTGAAAAAATCAGCCGCTCCTTTTCTTCTTTTCTTTATTTCGTGTAAAGCGCGTTTGAAATCAAGCGGAACAGGTAATCCGTATGGTCACGGAATCCTGGCTCAAGCCCGATCAAAGTTACGTCTTTATCGCTTTCACGGACGATGACCGGCTGGCCTGATGCCAACTGATTATTCTTCCAGTGGCCTGCCATAAAGAAGTCGCTGTCATCGAATGCCGCCTGGACTTCTTCAGCATCAACATCTGTGTACCAAGCCGGGCGGTAAACGAACCCGATATCGTCCTGGCCATAGCCTGCTGTGATTCCTGTGCCGTCATAGTCAACAGAGACAATGCCGTTGCTGTTGCCGCCGCCAACATTAACTGTAGCGGTCGTCAAACCGAGCGTTTTTGTAGCGTTTGACGCCCCAGCTCCGGCTGCGATGTATTTGCCGCCATCAGCGACGAACGCATTGACGTTCGCTTTGAACTTATCGAATTGCGCTGCGTTCTGGAAACCGAATTCTTTGTTCGCTGCACTTAAACTTGTTGAAATCAAGCTTTCCGTACCGTTGTAGATGAATGCGTCAAAACCGTTTAGTCCGGCTTCTGCCACTTCAACCGGGGACAGTTCGGTTACATCAAACCCTAAGCGTTCCAACGCCAAGTTCATGCCGGAATGCGACTGCACTTTGCCCATGCCGCCGTCTTCCAGGAGAGCCACTTTCAACGCGGAAATCGCTTCAGCTCCTGCTGGCACAGCACCGCTCTTCACCTGGATTCCGGATGCTTTCACAGCAGCAGAAATGGCGTTAGCCGGCGCTTCCACATAGAAATCGCCTTGTTCACTGCGTTTCACAGAAACACCTTGTTGCAGAAGGGTGTTGACCAGTTCAACTGCTTTCACCGAAGAATTCGGAATCACAAACGGCCCTTTTCCTGTAACCGAACCTTGGCCTTTCACTTCATTGACTTTGGCTGCTGTCACTGTGACTTTTGTCTTGACCGGATCAGCTTGGAAGCCCCAAAGTTCCGGCAGGCTCCAAGCAGAGATGTCATACATCGCCGGTGTATCGTCGGTGATGTCTTCACCGTCCCATAGCATCGTATTGGCAAGGCCCGCTTTGGCTTGCGCCATGTCTACGATATAAGAACCTTTGGCGTAAGATTTCCCTTCAACTGTAAAGGCTTTGGATGCCTTCACCACTTCGATATCATTCTCTATTAAGTGGTTGACCGCTTTTTCCGTTACAGTCGGATCTTTTTCATCGACCGGCAGCACGTAAGCTTCCGGGAAGAAGCCGTCTGCATGGAACGGGTGATCAAAATTGATGCCGCGCTTGAACATCTCGATTTGGTCAGTGATCATGGCGTCTTTGTTATCGGTCGCGTGTTGAAGCGCGCCCATGACGGCATCGTACATCCATTTCACGCCGTCTTCATCGTTGGTTGGCGCTTCAAGTGTATGGCCATATGCGCCGTGGTACATCGCATACATCGGCGTGAAAATCGGCGGATAATCATCCCAGCCCGCTGCATCGTCACGCTGCGGCACGTATGTCCCGACCATGTTTTTATAAAGTGAGCCCTCATAGCCGTCTTTGTTTTTCATGATCTCACTTTCCATTGCTTCCGCCTGTTTCATGGCCCATTTATTGTACAAGTCATACTCGTAGTTCGGATTATGCGGCGGCGTACAAGGTTCGATCAAACCCTGTTTATTCTCTGCATAATTCTTTACATAACCGTGGGTGTCCAGGAACACCATCGGATTCCATTCCGTAATCAAATCAACCGTATGCTCAGTTTCAGGCTGTGACTGGGTAATGAAGTCACGGTTCAAGTCAACGCCTTCCCCATTGAAACGTGTGGCATCGACACGGCCATCCGGGTTGGCAACCACATTAAAAATCAAGATATTATTCTCCAGAATTTTTTTCGTTTGGGCATCGTTTTGCGTAGCAAAGCGCTCAATCAGCTGAAGCACCGCATCACTGCCGACAAATTCCGTACCGTGGATGGATCCATTGATCATGATTGGCACTTTAAAGTCCGGGTTCTTGGCAATCCATTCCTGTGCTTTTCCGGGATTTTTGAACATTTGCTTCCGGAGCGCCTGGTTATGGCCGAATTTGCCGCCGGCTTTCGGATCTGCTACAGTCACCACATACAACGGATGGCCATCAGCGGACGTGCCTTGGATCTCCACTTTGATGCGGTTCGATGTTTTATTGATGCGCTCAAGCTCTGCCCCAATTTTCGAGAACTTCAGAAAATCATAGTTCTCTGAGTTGAACTTGCTGCCGTCCTGTTCTTCCAATGCATTAACGTATGTAGTTTTCGGTGACTCCGCAAGGACCGAAGACCATGGAGCTGTTGCAAGCATGCTGATTGCCAATAAACCACTGACTGTTCTTTTCATTCGTTTTCCCCCAATTAGTTGTTTAGTTGTATAAATATTTACTACCATTAATATTAATTGAAGATATCTGTAAGCTCCATAATTCAAATTAACTAATAATTTAGTTAATTTTAAGAGAGAAACCATTCAAATACCCTTATTTTTTTATCATTCATTTAAGTTTTCTGATAGGTTTATTACATAAATAAAAAAAGCTTAGAGAATCTTCTCTAAGCTTACGGGCTATTTTCCTAAAAATTCGGAAATGGCCGTTATGAATTTTTCCGGTTCTTCTACATTCGGAGCATGGCCTGACTGTTCGAATTCGACAAATGTGGATTTCTGAATGAGCGTTGCCAATTCCTGTCCCCTTACAGGAGGATTCAAGCCATCATAAGACCCGCTGATGATCAGCGTTTCTGCCGTAACCGTCGGAAGCGCGGCCCGGAAATCGAATCCTTCGAGGGCCTTGTTGGCTGCAGCCATTTCCGTGATGGACAATTCAGGTTCAATCTGTGCCATTTCTTCCTGCCATTTCTGGATAGCGGGAAGGTTATGGAAGACGTATTTAGACAAGTATTCCATTTGTTTTTGTTCTTCGATCCCTTCCAGCTCATCGGCATAGCGTGTCAGTAATTCCTGGGTGGAAGACGTTTTTCCATGGGCTTTCGAGACGACCAGTATCAGCTTTTCCACTCGGTCCGGATGTGCCAGCACCACACCTTGCGCGATATAACTTCCCATGGACACTCCAAGGATATGGGCTTTTTCAATGCCTAAATGATCCAACAATGAAATGACGTCTTCAATATGGTCGTTCAGCGTAAACTTTGCCGGTTTGTCTGACTTTCCATGTCCCCGGCAGTCAATGGCAATGACCCGGTAGTCCTTCTTTAAATGGTCCATTTCCTGCCTGAACATAGCGTGGCTTGAACCCAGGCCATGCAGCAAAATCACCGGCGCCCCTTCCCCTGCTTCTTCATAATACAAACGAACTCCATTTGATGTGAATTCCGGCATTTCTCTTCCTCCTTCAATGAATTAAAGATTTTGCAGGTTTTTCATGCTGTGTCTTTTTATTCTATACCCGCTTTGCCGGCGTCTAGCTTATTTTTTCGAAAACACAGAAACTTCTATAGAAAGCTTTTCGTCCAGTTTTAAAATACATTGTCCTCAAACGGAGGTCTTGCATGAAAAACTTTTTGCGCTTCGGCTATCTTCAAGCTTTGTCCTGTATTTTTCCAGCTATTATTTTTGCTGCACTGGCGTTGTCAAAATTTATGGAAATCCCATTTTTGCCGCGTTATGATTTTATTCTGCTCGTCTGCCTGGCCGCCCAGGTTGCTATGCTGGCTTCGAAACTGGAGACCTTGGATGAATTTAAAGTAATTTGCGTTTTCCATGTAATCGGCCTTGGCCTTGAGCTGTACAAAGTGCATATGGGCTCGTGGGCTTATCCGGAGGCCGCACATTCCAAATTTTTCGGGGTCCCGCTTTACAGCGGTTTTATGTATGCCAGTGTGGCCAGTTATATTTGCCAAGCATGGAGACGCATGGATCTGAAAATTTATGGATGGCCAAAACCTGTTTTCACCGTCGCAATTTCGTTCTTCATTTACGCTAACTTTTTTACGCATCATTTCACTTACGACTTCCGCTGGGTTTTAAAAGTGCTGCTGTTCGTGATTTTCTTCCGGACGTTTGTGACGTTCCGAGTGAACAAACGGATTTACAAGATGCCGATGATCTGTTCGTTTTTGCTGATTGGATTCTTTATCTGGGTAGCGGAAAACATTACGACCTTTCTCGGTGCTTGGCAATATCCGGATCAGCAAGCCGCCTGGTCGCTTGTCCATCTCGGAAAAATCAGTTCGTGGTTTTTATTGGTCATCATCTCGGTCATCATTGTAGCGCAATTAAAACGGGTGAAAAGTTCAATAAAATATCAAGAAAAAGAACCTTCCTCTTTTCCCTTGTCCATAAGAAATACTTATAAATAAACATCTTTAAATTCGAATTAACTTATCTATGCTTTTAAGTTACGATGAAGGAAAATAAGGAGGTGCGCTTATGGCAACAGTGGAATTTAGGCAAGCGGCGCGGCAGGATTTGGACCGCATTGTAGAAATGCTTGCGGATGATGTACTAGGGAGTCAGCGTGAAAGCCATGAACAGCCGCTCCCTGAATTTTATATCCAGGCATTTGATGCCATTGCGGAGGATCCGAACAATGAACTGGTTGTGGCTTGCCTCGGCGGTGAAATTGTCGGTGTGCAGCAAATTACCTTCACTCCCTATATTGTCCGCCGAGGAGGCTGGCGGGCCACGATCGAAGGCGTCCGCACAGCGGCGTCCGTTCGAGGACAAGGGCTTGGCAGCCAGATGATCTTGTATGCCGTGGAACGGGCAAAAGAGCGCGGCTGCCATTTGGTGCAGCTTACTTCCGATAAGCAGCGGAAAGACGCATTGCGTTTTTATGAACAGCTTGGCTTTGAAGCGACGCATGAAGGGATGAAAATGAAGTTGACTTGACGAATGTATTGACTTCTTTCGTTTTGGCTCATTTTGAGTTCATTGGCTAGCTGCTTCGGTGTATAAAAAGAAAAAGCATTGTCTTTAGCATTTGAACGTCTAAAACGAAAACAAGCCTTCAATCCGCGCGAACGGGTTGAAGGCTTGTTTGTTGAAACGCTCAATTGTCATTCATTTCGACCCTGTCTTACTTCTTCAAAATTTGTTCGAGCGCCTGATCGAGCGTTTTGTATTTAAACTCGAACTCCGCGCGTTCCAGCCGCTCCGGAAGAACCCACCGGCTTTTCAGAATCAATTCGGTCTCGGTGCCAAGCGCCACGGCACCCATCTCAAGCATCCATTTCGCTGCAGGCAGTCCAAGTTTCCGGTTCATCGCTTTGCGCATCGATTCCATCAATTCACGGTTTGTGACCGGATTCGGGGCAGATGCGTTAATGATCCCGCTTATGTTTTTATGGTCCTGCAAAAATAAGATGATGCGGTAGACATCTTCGATATGAATCCAGCTGAACATTTGATTTCCTTTGCCTTGCTTGCCGCCGAGGCCAAAACGCACCATGTTTTTATAGGGTTCCATGACGCCGCCTTCACCGAGGACGATGGCCATGCGAAGCGCTGCTTGACGGGTTTTGGGCAGCTGGAAAGCAAAAAATGCCTGTTCCCATGCCTGTCCGACTTCCACAGAAAAGCCGCTGCCCATCTCCCCTTTTTCCTCAGTCATCGGCCGGTCTTCCGCATGGCGGTAAATCGTTGCCGTACTGGCATTGATCCAAAGCGGCGGCGGATTTTCACAAGCTGCTACCGCATTGCCAAGAAGCTGGGTCGTTTTTGTCCGGGATTCGAAAATCTGTTTTTTGTTTTTGGCGTTGTAGCGGCAATTGACCGATTTGCCTGCGAGGTTGATGACGACTTCAGCCCCTTCCAATGCCGCCACGATGCCCCTATGGTCATTCCATAAAATCTGGTTGGATTGCCGGGAGATGATGTGAACTTCATAGCCTTGTTCTTTAAATTGTTTTTCTAAATATTGGCCAATAAAACCGGTACCGCCAGCGATTACAACTTTCTTTTTCAAACCATCCCCTCATTTCCGGTTCATTCTTACTACACATGACGAAGAGAACAGCTTGAAAGATGCATAGATCTTACGCTTTTCCATCCAGCATCGCCTATTATCCGTATTTTTTCTGATGTTCTTTTTTGCGTTTCAAATAGTCTTCATCTTCCCGGATTTCATCCCATTTCTTTTTAAAAATGGCGGCAGATTCAGCTTTGACCGGATCGATTTGACGTTCTTTGATGGTGCCGTCTTCGTTGTATTTACGGCCGCCTTTGTAATTGGTATAGCGCCGGGCACGCGTATAGCCCATCTGGATAAACTTCCGCGCCATATCCATCCCGACAAAGTCATCCTGCTCGCGATATTGTTCAAACATCTCATAAATTTTATCGCATGATTCCTGAGCGATTTCCGGTGTTTTAAAACGCCAATGCGGCAGGATTTCACTTTTATACGGCTCTACCAACAGCACCCCTTGCTCCCCTTTGCCGACCCGGTATAGTTCGGGATGCTCCCTCAGATTTAAATTTCCATAGTCAAGATCATAATCAAATGCCATCAGCATGCACTCCTTTTGGTTTTTATACCCTGTTTGACTGGGGAAAATACCTGGAGTTCGACTGGGGAATGTTCAGCGGCTTTGTTTGAAGGAGGGCTTCGCTCTAGCGAAGCGCTTTTCCATTCGATCTTTTGAACTTTGGATTTAGAAAGGCGTCTTTTGGAAGAATACCGATAGAAACTTGGAAAACGCTGATTGAAATGTTCGAAACGTCGATAGGAATCTCTGAAACACCGATAGGAACGGGCGAAACACCGATTGGAATCCAACTAACGCCGATAAAGCGATACAGCCTTAAACACCTTCTCTGAACCCATCTATCCAGCTATTCTTTATTGCTAAATCCTTTACTTCTCTTACTAAATTTGGCAACTTAATTTATAATTAAACCAAAAGGAGTGATGACATTGGGTCTTGGATTCAGAAAAAGTTTTAAAGTCGCCCCCGGCATACGGATGAACGTATCTAGTCGAGGCGTTGGTGTCAGTGCAGGGGTAAGTGGATTGCGTTATTCAGTGAACTCGCGCGGCCAGCGAAGAACTACTGCAAGCATTCCCGGATCAGGCATTTCGTATACTTCCACTTCCAGTTCAGGACGAAGATATAAAAGCACCGCACAGCAGCAGCGCCAGCAATTGGCGAAACAGCAAAGGGAAATTGCCAAACAAGAAGAACTGCAGCAAGCCAGATTTGAAGTTGAAGTCTACCAAAACAAAATAGATCTGCTGCGTTCCATCCATAAGGAATGCGACGATGTTTTTGATTGGCCAGCCATCAGCCGCTATAAGCATCCGCATCATATAAGAGAAAATGGCCAATGGGAAATCGAAGCCCAGCAGAAGCTGGAAAATTTCAAGCCTACAGTCATGCAGAAAATCCTCAAAACTGCGGAAAAAGAAGAAGAAAAGTTGAAACAAGCTGTCTTCCAAGCGCGTGAAAAAGACGCGACGGAAGCAAAAGAGCTGCTTCGGACAGTGCGCTTGGCCAACCGCATTTTACAGCAGGATATTGACGCTTATTTCCAGGTCATTGAAGAACTCGCCCCACTTGATGATTTGCTGGAATATGGCAGCGGGTTTGAATTTTTCATCGACGATCCGAAGACGGTAGAAGTGGAGTTTACTGTCCATTCCAAAAACGTCGTGCCGGCACAAGTGAAGTCACTGACGAAAACCGGGAAATTGTCCATCAAGGAAATGTCGAAAACGATGTACTACGACATTCAGCAGGATTATGTCTGCAGCTGTGCAATCCGCATTGCCCGTGATTTGTTCGCAATTCTGCCGTTTGAAACGGTCACGGTCCATGCCATGGACGATATATTGGACACTTCCACCGGCCGGACCAGCCGGTTGCCCGTGTTGTCCGTTAAGTTTGATAAAGCCGTTTTAAACACCTTGAACTTCGAAGCAATCGACTGCTCGGACGCCATGGCTAACTTTGAACACCATATGAAGTTCAAGAAAACTCAAGGATTTGTCCCGGTCGATAAGCTGTCTGTAAACATTTAAAAGAAGAAGAAAAAGCTGAAACTTCATAAGCCCATACCTTTTTCTGCCGTCAGCAGTGTGGCTTTCAATATGTCAAAAAAGCCTAATTTATTTTTAAATTGGATATTTTTAAATAATATTTTAGGATATACTTAATGAAGCATGAGTTTAGCACTATTACTATTCTGCCAAGGGGGAAATTGTTCATGGAAAAACCTGTACTAAAACCACTTCCGCCAAATGGGGGAAAACGGTCTAAAGTAGAGTTGATGGATCAGCGAATTTCTTCATTCGAAGGCGAAATCGATGGCGAAATGATTTGCAAAGCCATTCGACAAACTTTCGGACTCGACTTGAACAAAGCTCCTATACTGGATAAAGAACTTGCTATGCGGGCAGTTCGCCTCTCCTCTCCAACATTTCCGCCAGCCGCAGCAGCAATAGACATTTACATAGAACAGCAAGGACGCGCCGTAACGGGAGCTGAAATCCGGGCGATGCTTAACCAGATTTTCGGAACGAATCTGGAAGGAATCTCCGCTTTGCATCAGCAGCGGATTTCGCTGTATTCAAAAGATCAATGGATTGTCCAAAATGACAAAGATTTGTTTCTCGTTCATACGGGAACAGATGATGTCGATGTAAAAGTCGTCCCCACAGCCTATTTCACTGAAAAAACCGGATTGGATGGCTTGCCGGAAGAGCTGCAGCAAGAATTGTCCAAACTCGGCTTTGCTTTTGACGAACAAGTGGCCGCCTATTACTACTGCAATCCAAATGGCCAAGCCGTTCCTGATTTGTTCAAGCGCCAGACAATGGGCTCCATCCATAAAGCAATCCAGCACTCTTATGCTGACCTATAGAAAAACCCCTTTTCATTTTGAAAAGGGGTTTGTTTTTATTTACCGAAAGATGACAGGAACTTCACGCGGTCGCCCATTGGCGGTGTGTTGTTATCCACCAATGCCACTTCAAGGACTGCTGGCCCGTTCATGTTCATGAGTTCTTCAAGGATTTCCGGGTTCAAATCTTCCATGTCATCCATTCTGTAACTCGGGATATTCATCGCTTTGGCCATTGCGGAGATGTCAATCGGCTCCTGTTCAAATGCTGCATGCACGCGTTTAAACTGCAGATTATGTCCATGATAAACCATTCCAAGGCGAGCGTTGTTCATCACTACAAATAAAATCGGCAAATTATATTCTTTTGCCGTCAGAATTTCCATGCCGTGCATAAAGAAACAGCCGTCTCCTGTAATCGCTACAGTCGGGCGCTCCGGCTCCGCAAACTTCGAACCGATTGCCGCACTTAAGCCGCTTCCCATCGCCCCAAAATGGACATTGATATCAAACGTCCCTTCATCTTTAACTTCCATATGGTGGATAACATAAGCCATGAATTCACCAATATCAATCGTATAGCGAGTTGAGGCCGGCAAGTATTCCTGCAGCTTCAGCAAGACGTTTTTGGTGCTGTATTCTTCAAGCTCTGCTGGTTCTCCGTCGGACTCAAGCGGCTCCATCGGTTTGGCAGACAAACCCAGCACCTTCAGTTCTTCGATTAAAAATACCAAACTCAATTGAAGATCGCCTAAAACAGGTACATCCACTTCGTATTTGCGGTTAAAGACAGATGCGTCAAAATCCATTTGCACAAGCAAACGGTCTTTTGCCATATTGGCGTTGTAGTTGTTCGTCGCTGTTTCGCCGAGACTTGAGCCTACCACCAATAATGTCTTCCCATCGCCTTCGTTCATCAATTCCGATGCTTTTTCGCTGCCCGCAAAACCGAAAACTCCCGCAAACAGCGGATGGTCATGGCGGATGATTCCTTTTGCCTGAGGAGAGACCATGATCGGCCACTCCAGCAGTTCAGCAAGCTCAATCAGTTGTTCAACTGAATTTCGCGCTCCCTGTCCGGCAAAAATATAGCCGCTCTTGCGTTCAACCATTTCTTTGGCAGCTTTTTTGATTGCCTCCAGATCCGGCACCATGTTTTCCCGTTTTGCCGGCGCCGGAATTTCCACTTCGCCTACTTGGCTATGCTGGACATCGATTGGCATCGCGACATGCACAGGGCCCGGTACTCCAGAAATCGCAATTTCAGTCGCTTTGACGATTTCTTTCAATAAATCGTTGGCGTCAGTCACCGTCACACTGTATTTTGTAACGGATTTAAAGACCGGATCTGCATCCAATTCCTGTGAAGCGTTCAACCCCATCGTATTGACCGGAACCGCTCCTGTTAAAAATAAGACAGGCAGATGCTCGCGCATCGCATTGGCGGCGCCGGTTACCAAATTGGTGCCTCCGGGGCCGCTGCTGCCGATGCACACACTCAATTGATTGCTGTATTTTGCATAGGATGCAGCCATATAGCCGGCTGCCCCTTCATGCTTCGTTACAACCGGTGTAATTTCAGGCATATCGTAAAGCTCGTTGAAAAATCCATTGACAGAACCTGCTGGAATACCGAAAACGTGTTTGACGCCCATCCCTTGCAAATACTCTAATACTGAACGAACTGCTTTCATTTAAAAGCCTCCTGGTTTAATGTAATGTGCTGCTATTGTTGGATAAGTATTTCCGGGCCAGATCTTTTGCTTCAACCGGTTTGCTATAGAAGAAACCTTGCATGATGTAGCAGTCTTTAGACATCAGAAAATCTAATTGTTCCTGGGTTTCAACACCTTCAGCAATGACGTTCAGCTTCAAGTTATGGGCCAACGTAATAATGGTATCGGTAATGGCCGCATTGTCATTGTCATGTTCAATATCCTGGACAAACGAGCGGTCGATTTTCAAGGCATCAATCGGGAAGTTCTTCAAGTAACCCAGAGATGAATACCCTGTTCCAAAATCATCGATGGCAATTTTCACACCCAGCTTTTTTAATTGCTTCATTTTCTTGATGGTCACTTCGGTATTTCGGATCAATTGGTTTTCAGTCAATTCGATGTGCAGGTTTTCTGGAATGATTTTATATTCCTCTATAATATCCCGGATCATGGAAACAAGATCGTCTTCTTCAAACTGGCGGCCCGATAAGTTCACCGACACGCTTAGAGATGTATGCCCTTCAGCATGCCACTCTTTCAACTGCCTGCAGGCATTTTTCAGGACCCATTTTCCGATTGGAATAATCAGCCCCGTTTCTTCCGCCATCGGAATAAAATCTACCGGAGAAATCATGCCAACTGTCGGATGGACCCATCTGAGCAGCGCTTCTGCCCCGATCAGCTGGTTGGTCTTGCCGTCTATTTGCGGCTGATAGTAAATGACCAATTCTTCGTTATCCAATGCTTTGTATAAAGCATTTTCCAATTTGATGCTTTCGAGATTCCGATTGCTCATTTCGCTTTCAAAGAAATGGTAATACGTCCCGGATCTTTCTTTGGACTTATACATCGCGGCATCAGCATTTTTTATTAAAGTTTCTGCCGTATCGCCATCCTGCGGGTACATGCTGATGCCGATGCTCGTTTTAATGTAGACTTCGTTGCCTTTTAATGAATATGGTCTTGAGAAAGCATCCATCACATCTTCCAAAACGGCTAAAACATCTTTTTTGCTTTTTACATTCGGCAGCACAATGGTAAATTCATCGCCGCCTTGCCGCGATACGACGGCTTCATCCGGAACACTGGCTCTTAGGCGTTCCGCTGATTCCCGCAATAGAATATCCCCGTAACTATGCCCCAGGCTGTCATTGATCAGCTTAAAGCGATCCAGATCCAAGTACATCACTGCTATTTTTTTGCACTTATACTTTGCGGCAGCCAGTTCCTGGTTTAAGCGGTCATTCAACAGCACCCGATTTGGCAAGTCTGTCAAACTGTCGTAATAAGCGAGATATTTGATCTCTTCTTCCAATTGCTTGCGTTCTGAAATATCTTTAAAACTCACCACTTCACCAAGAATATGGTTGCCGTCTTTTATCGAAGAAATAACATACTCCACAGAAAAACTGGTATGGTCTTTCTTGAAAAATTGCTGGTTAGGCTCGAAATAAGCGGTTTCGGAAATAGGTGCTTTCTTTTTCCCAAAAATGACATCGGAGGATTTTCCGATCAGCTCTCCCGCTTCGTATCCAAGCATCAATTCGCTTGCCGGGTTGCAGAACGTGATTTTTCCTTCAAGATCCAATCCGAAAAGTCCATCTCCAGCTGAGTTCAGGATCAATTCCCGTTCACGGCTGAGGTTCCCCAATTCCGCTACTACCCGTTCAAGCTCATTATTCTTAATCCGGATTTCAGAAGTTCTTTCTTCGATAATGACTTCCTGCTTCTCCATATACAAAAGGTTGGACAAAGTGGAAGCTGTGGCATCCGCTAATGACTGTGCCAGTTGCATATCCGCTTCTTTGAAGAAAAGTTCATTTTTCTCCAACTCTGGAATTGTCAATGCACCCAATACTTCGCCCATGGCAATCAATGGCATCATGAACATGCCTTTTATCCCGAAATTCCGGCAAACTTCATGGTTCGGCCGATCATCTTCAAAAACATTGGGAATCAGAAGCGCTTTTTTTGTTCGGATGACTTCCTTGAACACCCCATCATTTGCTGGATCAATCGGCGCTTTGGTATGTGTAGCCAACCAGTCTTCTTCTGACCAGGCGCTGTCTTTACTCAGATTGGCAGGCTGAATTTTTTTCTCAGCCAGCGGATCCAGTAAATGCACCCCCACGTTATAGTTATTCAATACATCTCCGACATAAGTAAAACATTTATCCAGGGCCTCATTCATCGTTGAGCACATCGACAGTTCACGTGTAAAATCAAGCAGCACTTGCTTTTCCGACAACAAGTTTTCTTTTCGGCTTAAGTTGGTGGCATTGCGGATCGCCACGCCAGCCATATTGACATAAGCTTCGACGGTCTGGATTTCTTCATCTTTTAAATTCATCGGAGTTCCATAGTCGAATAAAAACACCAGGCCGAACAATTCATCTTCGTACGTAATCGGCAGCCCGAGCAACGATTTAATCTGGAAACTTGCGACAGCCCGCGGATCCGGGCGGCCATCAGTGGAAGTGTCCGGGATATAAATCGTTTTCTTTGTTTCCATGACTTCTTTTGCCAATAAATCATATTCCATATCAATAAAATGCATATCCAACGTCATGCCGTTTATAATTTCCGGTTTTCCAACGTAGCCCCGAAAATCCCCGTTTTCTTCCGGTAAATAAATGCCCACTGAATCGCATTGGACAATTTCTTCAGAAATTGCTGTAATTACATGTTCGAGCACTTCCCTCAATTCGAGTTTAGTGTTTATTAACTTTGTAATTTGCGCAAGCCGAGAATACCGTGTTTGTTCTTTTCGCATTCATACGCTCCCCAGTTCTGTTAGTTAATCAGCATGATTTAATGATTAATTCCAATAAATAGCCTATATCTCTTGATTTTAACACTTTCTTGGAATAAATATACTGTTTTTTATAACAATACTTCTGCATATCCTATCATAAAATTTAGTTATATTGAATGAAAATTCTATCCATCTTTTGCACTGATTATGCATAAAAAAACTGTCCGCATAAACGGACAGTTTCCTTCTACATTTCAACTTCTATTCCTGCAACCGTTGCCTGTGCTTTTGCAAAAACACCTTTGGCAACTGCCAGATCAAAATATGCCGCTCCGACAGATTTGAAGAAGGTGATTTCCTGCTCCGATTCACGGCCGGCTTTACCGCCTTCAGCGAGTTCGCCAAGTTCAGCATAAATATTCTCAAACGACCAATCCCCATGTTGGGAACAATGAATCAATTCACCGGCTTCATCTTTAACTCCTGCCAAATCATCTGCAACGATTTTGTCTGTCTGAAACACCGTAACTTCATCCACTTCCCGCATGCTTGGCAAATAGGAACCGACTCCGTTGATATGGGTGCCCGGCTGCAGGTCCCGGCCGTCAAATACCGGATCGTTGGAACGCGTTGCACAGCAGATGATGTCAGCTTGCTTGACGGCCTGTTGGACATCCGTTTCGACTTCATACGGGATATCCACTCCGAAAGCCTTTAATCTCTCACCAAAAGCTTGTGCTTTTTCAGGGGTGCGGTTCACCAGGATGATGCGTTCGATCGCACGGACTTCCAGCACGCCGAGCACTTGTTCAAACGCCATTGCGCCAGTGCCGATGACGGTAAGGGTTTTACTGTCTTTTCTTGCCAGATATTCGGTTGCGATGGCACTCAAAGCTCCGGTGCGCAAACGAGTTAAATAAGAAGCGGTCATAAGTGCCACGTGCTGGCCATCTGTTGCATCCGTCAGCAATATCATGCCTTGCGTCGTCGGCTTTCCTTGTGCCGGGTTTTCCGGAAAAATCGTCACGATTTTCACGCCGGCAATATCTCCCGCTAAATCGGCGCTCGGCATGTAAAGAGACGATGCCTGGCGTTCGGGGAAATCCAGAACGGTGCGATGCGGATTATTGATTTTGCCTTGCTGTTTTGCTTTTAAGATGGCGGTGATGTCTTGGATGGCATCTGCCATATGATAAGTTGCCTGAATCTGTTTTTCATTGATGATGAGCATGGTTTCCTCCTTTAAAGAAAGTGGCTTACACGCGGCTTTCTTTGGCCGCCACTTTCGGTGCTGCCTGTTTTCCGCTTAAATCTTTGACTGCCCAAATAGCGGCAAGCGATATCAATGCGGTGATGATGATGTAAATGGCCACTGGCACATAAGAGTTATCGAAGCGTGCCAGTAACGCCGTCGCGACAAGCGGTGCGGTTCCGCCTGCCAATGCTGCCCCGATTTGGTAACCGAGCGTTACACCCGTATAGCGGACTTTGGCGTCGAAGATTTCAGAGAACATCGTGCCAAGCACTGCAGTAATCGGCGCCCAAATAATTCCTAGTCCTATAATCGTCGCGACTACAAGCAGCAGCACCGAGCCCTGCTGCAGCATCCAAAAGTAAGGGAAGGCGAATAACCCCATTGCCACTGCTCCTGCAATATACATTTTCTTGCGTCCAATCTTATCAGACAACGAGCCCATGACCGGTATTAGAATGGTCGTGATGACAGTTGCGATCATCACCGATCCCAACGTCGCTGTTTGGGAAAATCCAAGATTCGTTGTGGCATACGACACAACAAACGTGCCGAAAATATAGAAAGGTGCCGTCTCCACCACTTTTGCGCCAATTGCAATCAGCACTTCGCGCCAGTGGTATTTCAACGTATCAACAATCGGCAATTTCGGAATTTCTCCCGATTCCTGCACTTTCTTGAATTCCGGTGTTTCATCGATTCCTTTACGGATCCACAATCCGAAAATAACCAAAAATGCACTTAGGATAAACGGTACGCGCCAGCCCCATGCCATAAACGCGCCCTCTGGAAGCAGCGTCATCACCCATAAAGCCAATGTCCCCATTACCATCCCGATGGTTACACCCATTTGGGGAATACTGCCGAAGAATCCGCGCTTTTCAGGCGGAGCATATTCTGTCGCAAGCAACAGCGCCCCTCCCCATTCGCCGCCGATTCCAAGCCCTTGAACCAAACGCAAGGTGATCAATAAAATCGGAGCCCAAATGCCGATTGCCTGGTAAGTCGGCAATAAGCCCATTCCAAATGTCGCAAGCCCCATTAAGCTTAACGTAATGACCAGCGTTTTCTTGCGGCCAATGCGGTCCCCGATATGGCTGAAAATAATGCCGCCGAAAGGACGGATGAAAAATGACAGTGCGAATGACGCATAAGCCAGCATCAGCCCGACTGTCGGATCTTCATTGACAAAAAATAATTGGTTAAAAACTAATGCCGCCATCGTTCCATATAAGAAATAATCAAACCATTCAATCGAACTTCCCACTAAACTTGCCGTTAAAACCCGCCTTGTCTGCTTTTTATCCATACTGTTTCCCCCTTGAATGAAATAATTAAAATTGAAGTGGCACTTCAATTCATCCCTCCGTCCATTTTAGACAGTTAGAAATTTTCTGTCAATAGAATTTGTTTTTTCATTGCTGGGATTCTTTCAAGTAAGGTATGATGAAACGAGATATCATAACAAAGTGAGGAAATGTATATGCCTACTGGTTCAATAGGTGCGACCTTAAAAGGCCTTCGCAAAGAGCGAAAAATGACATTAAAGGAATTGGCCGACGAGACCGGTGTATCCATCAGTTTTCTTTCCCAAGTAGAGCGTGGAAAATCAAGCGTCACCTTGGAATCGCTGCGAAAAATCTCGGATGCTTTGAACGTAGACCCGAGCGCTTTTTTTGCAGCTGGCGATACCGGACAGGATGACCTGGCTGTCCGGTTGGAACGATTTTATTATAAAGATTTATCGAATGGCGTGAAGGAAGCGGATTTTTCCCCGATCCTCGTCACTTTACAGCCTGGCGAAAACAAAGGCAGTGCCTTTGCCCATAATGGCTACGAATTTATTTTTGTCGTGGAAGGTGTGCTGACGGTGGAAATCGACGGCCAGCGATTTGAACTCACTGAGCAGCAGTCAACGCTGTTCGATGCCCGCAAAACCCATTACTGGTTCAATATGACCGAACAGGACGTCCGCTTTCTGGTCGTCTCATCCAAAACGAATTAAGGAGAGTGCCAGATGAATACACAGTTAAATCCAGCAGTTGACCAATATATTGAAGAACTTCCCGAACATATCCAAAAAATGGCCGTTGAATTGCGCCAATTGATTTTTGAGGTTTCCGAACAAATGAAAGAAGAAATCAAATGGGGGAAACCCAGCTATTCACGTCATGGGTTGGTGTGCTACTTGCAAACTGCCAAAAACCACATCAACTTCGGTTTTTATCAAGGCGCCCAGCTGGATGACCGTGATGGGTTACTGGAAGGCGACGGCACGAAGATGCGCCATATCCGCGTCAGAAAGCTGGATGACATCCAGCCCCAACCTTTTAAGAACTTGATTTGGGAAGCAATTGAGCATAATCAGAAATGACAAAAAGGATGACTCTCTGGAGTCATCCTTTTTTTGTTATCTTATGCCCAAGTTGCGGCTGGTTATGCCCAAGTTTTCAATTTTATGCCCAACTCACCAAAAACACTGATTTATTTCTCTGCTACCGCTTCGAAAGTGATGCACTCGCCAGCTTTGGTCGGATACTCACCGTATTGGTAATCTGCGGAAATGGTGACGTCCGTGAATCCGGTCTGCTCCAAGATTGATTTAAACTCTTCAACACCATACCAGCGCATCGGGAAGCGTTCTAGTTCAGTGGCGATGAGTTTTCCGTCACGCCACTTTTCGTAGCGGCCGTGGGAAACCGTGTATTGATTAATCCAGTCCACTTCCACTTTCTTGTTTTCCAGTGTAATCGTCTCACCATTTTCCAGCGCCCATGTACGGGTTGAAATTTTCCCTAATTCGATTTCCCGCTGCACATACAAGTCGACGATCAGCTTGCCGCCGTCTTCCAGATGATGATGGAAGTTCCGCAATGCTTTCAAAGACTGTTCCCGCTCATGAAGCAGCAGAAAGGTACCCGTCGGGATGATGATGGCACCGTATTGCTGATTTATTGAAAACGACTCCATTTTTTCTTCAAACAAGTTTGGCTTCAAGTTTCTTTTGCTGCAATTGTCCCGGCACTTTTCGAGCATTTCCGCCGAAACATCAAAACCATCCACTTCAAAGCCAGCTTCAAGCAGCGGTATAAGCATCCGCCCCGTCCCTGCTGCCGGCTCTAAAATCCTCCCGCTTGTTTGTCCAAGCCGTTCCTGGTAATACTCGATATCGCCGAACGAACTGCCGACCGGTTTATCCAAGTCATAAACTTCTGTTGATAGTTTGCTGTAGTAATTTAGCAATCCATTTCCCCCTTAATTTGTAAGCCCCGTCTTCTTCTATTCTAATAGATGTTTGAAGACATACAAACCATTATTCTTCTCTACAACTTTCTATGCCTTTTCAAAACAACATTATTCAGCGCAATAAAGACCGCAGCGAAAATCACTAATGCCAGCAAATCTCCGCTGATTTCATCAAAGCCGAGACCTTTATACATTACGGCTTTTAAAGCGTCTGCCGCGTAATAGATCGGCATGATTCGCCCGATTGCCTGCAGCCAGTCCGCCAGCCCTTCGAGCGGAAAAATGCCGGCAAAAAAGATTTGGGGAACCACTACAAGCGGAATAAATTGGACCATTTGGAATTCAGAAGCCGCAAATGTTGACAGCAAGATGCCGAGCGACAATGCCACCAATGCGAGCAGTAAATTGGTAAGCAATACTAGCCAGACCGAGCCGACCAGCACCACATCAAGCACTGTAATCGAAAACGTCACCACAATGATGGTCTGGATCACCGCGAAAATCCCGAACCCCACTAAATATGCGGCAATCAGCTCGCCTTTGCGGATCGGGGTCGCCATTAAACGCTCCAAAGTGCCGGATACCCGTTCTTTCAATAAACCGATGCCGGAAATCAAAAACACGAAAAAGAAGACAAAAAATCCGATGAGCACCGGTGACAGCACATCGAAAAACTCAGTGTCTTCGCTGCCGTAAATATAAGCCGTTTCAAGCTGCATAGCCTGGTTTTGCCCTGTGGCCAGCAAGACCGTTTGGCTGACCTGTGCCAGCAGATTTTTTGCAAGCGTAGGGTCATCGTTCAATAAGGTCAATGTCAGCTGGCCGTTGCCCGATACCAGCAATCCATCCAAATCATCTTGTACAATGGTTTCTTCCGTGGCTTGTTCGTATGGAATAACAACGATTTTCCTATCCTCTAAGGCTGCAGCAAAGGGTTCATTGATTCCCACGATCCCAAGTTCCGGCTGGACAGTGTTGCCGTTGAAAAAGAGGTACATAAGCGTCAGAACAATTAAAGGCGCAAAAAACAGCAATGCCAAGGTCCGTTTGTCCCGCAGCATTTGCTTGATGATTCGGCGCACCAATGCGAGAATTCTCATCACAGCAGCCTCCCTGCTTTTAAAAAAACTTCTTCTAATTGAGCGGCTCCATAATAGTTCTTCAATTCGGACGGCGTTCCGCTTGCCAGAATAGCACCGTCCCTCACCATCGCCACTTGATCGCATTTTTCCGCTTCATCCATCACATGCGTGGTGATGAGGATGGTCTTTTGCTGTTTGTTTTTCAATTGAAACAACTCGTTCCAAATGGATACTCTGAGTTCCGGATCGATGCCCACTGTCGGCTCATCGAGGATCAGGATTTTTGGATCGTGCACCAGTGCAATAGCCAGCGACAGGCGGCGTTTCATCCCGCCGGAGTATGCCGATACTTTCTTGCTGAGATCATCCGTTAATTTGACCAAATCCGCTGCATAGGCGATGCGCTTTTTCATGTCCGATTTTTTCATCGGATACAAGGAAGCAAAAAAGTCCAGATTTTCCTTGCCGGTAAGTTCCGCATATAAAGCGTCGGACTGCGCCATATAGCCGATGTCCTTCAGCAATTCCAGATCCGGGACTTTCACATCCAGCACCCGGACCGTACCGGTGTCTGGTGCATCGATGCCGACAATCATTTTCACCAAGGTCGTCTTCCCCGATCCCGATGGGCCGATCAATCCGTATATCCGGCCTTCTTCAATCGACAAATCGATTTCCTGCAGCACCGTTTTCTTGCCGAAACTTTTGCTGACGTTTTTCAATTCAATGCTGGCGTTCATGGACAAGCCCTCCATTTCAGAAAAAACGAATGCATTAATACCTTGTATTTTACTCTTTTTCAATTTGATTCATAGCTGCTAGGGCAATAAAAAAACGATCTCCCTTAAGGAGATCGCTGTTTCATTATTTTATTCGGCTGACACAATACTGATAGATTTCTGCTGTTACCAGGCAGTCGCCTAAGGCATCATGGGCATTGTGCTCAAGCTGCAGATACTGCGCTAAAGTCCCCAGCTTATGGTTCGGTGTTTCGCGGATAGCTTTCCGCGCCAGTTTAACGGTATCGATCACCGTGTATTCCGGAATTGGCGCAATCTTGTCGAGTGCGTACAAAAAGCCCATATCGAACGGGGCGTTGTGCGCAACAATTGGCAGACCCTCGATAAACTCGATTAATTCGTCCACCACTTCTTCGATGGTTGGTGCATCCTGGACATCTGCATTGGTGATGCCGGTGATGCGCGTAATGGTCGGAGAAATGTATTGTTCGGGGTTGATCAAGAGGTACATGGTATCTTCACGATTGTGTCCGATGTATTTCACCGCACCAATCTGAATAATTTTATCGCTTCCTGCCCGCAGGCCGGTCGTTTCAAAATCCAGGACAACATAATTTTCTACCAGCTCATTGCTCGGTTTGTACTTCTTCGGGCTCGGCGCTTGGTTTCTCGTCCATTTTGGCCGGGTCTCCCGCATTTTCTGCTCGAGTATCTGTCTTGGATCTCGCTTGTCCATGCCGACCCTCCTTTCGTTGCTCCTTTTGTCTCACTATAACGGACAATCAGCGAAAAAATACCACTGATTGAAGTTTCTCTTTATTGTACCGGAAAACGTTTAAAATTTCCGTTATGGTGCTATACAAATAGTAAGAAAATCTATAGGAGGAATCAAAAATGGCCCGTGGAGGATTTTCAGACAAACTGAAAGGCGTTGTCAGCAGAACCAAAGGTGAGGTCAAAGATCAAGTAGGTAATGCTACAGACAATTCACGGATGCAAAGTGAAGGCAAGGTGGACAAAACCAAAGGCAAATTCCAAAAAACCATCGGAAAATTAAAACGCGGTTCTTAACATCCGGCTTAACTGCCGGATTTTTTTATTTCCTTTCCGCTTTACCGGTCCGATTGATTCAACAAACAATCAGTGAAGGATGAAACCCCTCACTGATTAAGCTTCTCTTTATCCCGTTTTAACGGTCAGTGGGAAGAGCATCCACTGATTAAAGTTTCTCTTTATTCCACTCTTCTGCAAGCATGCCATAGACGACATGGTCTACGTAATGGTCGTACAGCCATTCCGCTTGTCGAATTGTGCCTTCTTGTACATAGCCAAGACGTTCCGGAATACTGCGGCTTTTCTGATTACCGACAGCCGCACGGATTTCCACTTTATTGAGCTTCAGCTCATTCAGTGCATACTCAGTGAATGCTTTTGCGACGCGCGTCATGATGCCGTGCCCTTGATATTCTGGGGCAAGCCAATAGCCGATATAAGCCGTTTTGTTCGCTTGGTTGATGTTATTGAAACCGCCCATCCCGACAATTTCTCCTTTAAAGAGGATTGCTGCATTCAAGGTTTTGCCTTCTGCATAGTTGCCTCTTCCCGTTTTAATAAAGTCTTGGGTATCTTCCAGTTTGGTTGTGAAATCGAGCCAAGGAAGCCATTCTTTCAAATAGTCACGCGAACTGTCGGTCAATTCGAAAATCCGCTTTGCATCTTCTATTTCAGGCAATTTCAAGGCTAAATCTTCGTCAATTTTATGTATAAACATACCAATTCCCCCTTAGTTTTACTTTATATCGTAGCATAACGGAGGTTTATTTGCGTTTAGAAATTTTTATTTGCGTTCAGCGAGGATTTATTTGCGTTTAATTTGTTTTATTTGCGTTCAGCTAAGGTTTATTTGCGTTCGCCTTATTTTATGCACATTCAATATTTTACCGCCTTGCTTTGTTATGCTGTTAATAAAAGAACAACCGAAAGGAGGACGCTGCTTGGATACTCTAGAGGAATTGACGATTGAATTGCCGGAGATTTTCGATTTCGGTATGAATCTAGCTTATATGCAACGCAACCCGAAAGAATGCATGTATACGGTTAAAGATGGAACGATTACGCGGGCGCTTGATGTTGGCGGAGAACGAACCCTGTTCCAGATCACTTGCCCCGATAACCGGTTTTTACACGTTCATTTTCTGACTGGCATCAAACCTGAAAACAAGAATGCGGTTGCTGCTTATATCCGCAACTGGTTCGATCTTGATAACGACCTCACTCTTTTTTACGAGATGGCGCAGCAAGACCCTCTATTGAAACAAACCGTCAGTGATTTCTATGGTTTGCGCAATATTGGCTTCCCGGATTTATTCGAAGCGCTGTGCTGGGGGATTTTGGGACAGCAAATCAATTTGGGTTATGCCTACACGCTGAAACGCCGATTTGTCGAGAAGTTCGGAGAATCCGTTGAATACAACGGACACGTATATTGGATTTTTCCTTCTTATGAAGAGATCGCTAAACTGCAACCTGCCGATTTAGCCGACATCAAAATGACCGTGAAGAAAAGCGAATACATTATCGGTGTGGCTCACTTGATGGCAAATGGCGCGCTGTCGAAAGCAAAATTGATGGCATTGGGAGATTTCAAACAGATTGAAAAAGAATTGATCCAAATCCGCGGTATCGGCCCTTGGACCGCCAATTATGTTTTGATGCGCTGTCTCCGCTTTCCGACTGCGTTTCCCATCGATGATGTCGGGCTGATTAATGCCCTCAAATTGCAGATGGCGCTTGACCGCAAACCGACCAAAAAGGAAGTTCTGGACGCTGCTGTTTCGTGGAAAAATTGGGAAGCCTACGCGACATTTTATCTGTGGCGGCTGCTGTATTAACAAAGCCGGCTTGAATCACACTCTCCTCAAAAAAACCCTCAGCCTTTATAAAAAGGCTGAGGGTTTTCAATTTAAGACAACGCCGCAATCCGCTCCCGGTATTTTTCAATCAGCCGGTTGTTGTGATCGTCGGTGCCATCGATATTGCCACTAAGGAACACAGGCGGTTCGAAATGATTATTGGCCATTTGCTGAATGGCTTCAGCGAAAATGGCGTTCAAGATCACTGCCCCCACTACGGTCGAAGTCGGGCCAAAAGGCACTTTGACATTTTCCGCTTCGAGGACAGCATCGCCTGCTACCGAATGGTTATCAATAACGAGGTCTGCCGCGTCATGCAAATGCTTGCCGCTTTGGTGTCTTGAAGGCTGGCTATTTGCGTATTCGAGTGATGTGAGGCCGATGACGAAAGCACCTTTTTCACGGGCCGCCAGCGCAAAATCAATCGGTACGGGATTGCGCCCGGAAGTGGACATCACAAAGACGACGTCTTCCGGCCGGAAATCCTGTTGCTCGAGCAGTTCTTCAGCAAAGCCATTTCTCCGCTCCAATCGGGAGGAGCGGGCGGCGCCTTCATGGAGCATCAGCGGTTCGATGAAAATCGGCTTGACCGGCACGAGCCCGCCTGCCCGGTAGAAAACTTCCTCGGCCAGGATATGGGAATGGCCGCAGCCGAACAATTGAATAATGCCGCCGCGTTGAATAGCAGCTGCCACTTTCCCGGCCGCTTCCATCATCACCGCTTTTTCCTGTTCTTCAACAAGCGCGAGTCTTTCCCGTACCTTCTCAAAATAAGAATTCAGCATAGCTGCTTAAACTCCCAGACCTTCGCCTACAATCAATTCATCGACAGCGGCCATTAATTTTTCTTCATCTTTGCCGTCTGCGATAATTTTGATTTCCTTGCCTTTTGAGATGCCAAGAGACATGACACCCATAATCGATTTCATGTTAACTTGCTTATCTTTGAATTCAAGCTTTACTTCGGAAGTAAAAGGCGACACGATTTGGACAAGCCGTGAAGCCGGGCGTGCATGAAGCCCTTCATCGCTGGTAATAGTATAGTTTTTTTCAATCATGTTCATTCTCCTTTTCGTCTTTTTAACGTTGGATTTCGGTGATGAATTTATAGCGGTCTGCCCGGTAGGTGCTGCGGACCACCTCAAAAGGAATGCCGCTTGCCAAATAACTGACTCTTTCGATGATCAATATGGCCGACGGCATGCCGATTTGCAGCAGTTCCGCTTCCTCTTGTTTAACGAGCGCCGCTTCCATCCGCTGCGAAGCGTGGCTGATTGCCAGTTGCTGCTCTTGTTCAATAAGGGAATACAGCGATCCGGCAAGTGCATCTTCACGGAGCTGTGGGAACAGCTTGACCGGGAGATATGTCCGTTCAATCGCCATCGGTTTTTCATTGGCATAGCGGATCCGCTCAACTGTGTACACTTCCTCGCTGTCCTCTAACTGAAGTTCCTTGGCAATATCCGGCTCGGGCAACCCCTTTTCAAAATTAATGACTTTGTTTCTCGGTGTCAATCCCCGCGCTTTCATGTCCTCGGTAAAACTGGTCAAACCGTTTAAAGGCTGCTCGACTTTTGGCGAAGCCACGAACGTGCCACGGCCTTTTTCCCGATACAGTAAACCTTCGTTCACCAAATTGGTGACAGACTGACGCACGGTCATGCGGCTAACGCCAAACAGCTCTGTTAATTCACGTTCCGATGGGATGGCTGTCCCAATAGGAAATTCGCCCCGTTCGATCCGGCGCTTCAGCTCTTCTTCAATTTGGACATACATCGGTATGTGCGACTGTTTGTCTAGCACCGCATTCACTGCCTTTCTGTTTCCACCAGATGATAAGCATCCCGGTCCACAATAAACGTTACGTCTTCGTGTTTCCATAAAAATGAAGCTGGAAAATCTTCACTTATCGGTTCTTCCATCAAGGTTTTTACCGCTTGTGCTTTTTCTTTCCCTGATACCAGCAGAAGTATTTTATCGCTTTTCAAAATTGATTCGATTCCCATTGTAATCGCATGCGTTGGCACTTCATCCAATGAATCAAAAAAGCGGGAATTGCTGTTTCGGGTCGATTCATCCAGTTCGATGCAATGCGTCAGACTGTCTTCAGGTGTCCCCGGTTCGTTAAAGCCGATATGGCCATTCGTTCCCATGCCCAGAATCTGCAGATGCACGGGCCCGATCCGGTCGAGGAGTGCCTCGTAGCGCATACATTCTTCATCTACGGAAGCAGCCTGTCCTTCCGGCAAATATGTATTGCGCATCTGAATATCCAAGTGCTTGAATAAATTTTCATACATGAAGCTGTGGTAGCTGTTCGGGTGATTTCGGTTCAGCCCCAGGTATTCATCTAAATTGATGGTTCGGACTTGCTTGTACGAGATTTCGCGGTTCTTGTATCCCTCTATCATTTTTTCATAAAGTCCCATCGGTGTAGAACCGGTAGCCAGCCCTAAAATTGAACGTGGATTTTTCACGACCTGCTTTTCCACTATTTCAGCAGCGAGCTTGCTCATTTCATCGTAATTTTCAACTATTTCTATATTCATGATGTCCCTCCTTGATGTATGCAATCGTTCCCCGGCAAATAGTCATTTGGACATCCAGATTTTCATCTAAAATGACAAGATCCGCATCTTTCCCCGCTCTAATGCTGCCTTTATTGGATAAGCCCAGCTCTTTTGCGGCATTCGAAGATGTCATCGCCACGAGTTCAGAAATCGAACAGCCCGTACACGATTGGACGTTTTTCAATGCGGTGTCCATCGTCAAAATGCTTCCAGCCAAAGCCCCGCTTTTAAGGCGCGCATCTGTTTCGGTGACTAGGACGTCTTGCCCTGCCAAATCATATATACCGGGTTCAAGCCCTTTTGCCCGCATCGCATCGGTGATTAAAATGAGGCGTTCTGCCCCTTTTTGCCGGAAAGCCAGCTCAACTGACTTCGGATGGCTATGGATAAAATCAGCAATGATTTCCACTGATAAGCGATTCTCTGTCAGAGCTGTTCCAACGACTCCCGGATCCCGGTGATGAAACGGGCTCATTTGATTGTAGAGATGTGTTACATGGCTTGCTCCTGCCTGAAGCGCCTGCTGCATCTCCTGCCAAGTGCCATCTGAATGTCCGATAGACACCCGTACGCCATCTGCTGCCACTTGTTCAATAAAACGGATGCCGCCTTCTGTTTCCGGAGCCATGGTCACCAGTTTAATGCGGTTTCCGCTCAACTTCTGCCATTTCTGAAAAAGCGCTGCAGAAGGTGGAATGATGTGTTCAACCGGCTGCGCGCCCGGCTGTTTCTCTGAAATAAAAGGCCCTTCCAGATGAATGCCCACCATTTCTGCCTGCGTTTCTTCCGATTGAAAAAAGCTGGCGTTTTGCAATGCTTTTGAGATTGCCTCTTCTGATTGTGTCATCGTTGTCGCTAAAAAGCACGTCGTACCTTCTCTCGGCAATGAACTTGCCATTCCACTAAGTGCTTCCGCTGTTGCATCCATTACATCAAAGCCGGCAGCTCCATGGATATGCACATCAATAAAACCTGGAACCACTGTCCAATTCTTGCCGGATGCATCGATGTGGATATCCGCTTTTTTTGAAAGCGACCGGGCTGTTTCCTTGATTTTCCCATCTTCCAGTAACAGCTCGCCAATAAAGCTTTCTGCCGTTGAATCAGCAATCGTGATATTGGAAATTAAAATGGTTTTCTTCATTAAAATGCCTCTCCTTACGAAAAACCAGGAAAATCACGGATGACATTCCTGGTTTTATATTGTCTGATCGGATTTACTTCT
Source organism: Planococcus sp. VCh962 (assembly GCF_057748275.1). Lineage (NCBI taxonomy): Bacteria > Bacillati > Bacillota > Bacilli > Caryophanales > Caryophanaceae > Planococcus > Planococcus sp. VCh962. The sequence goes on along the minus strand of NZ_JBYLHS010000004.1, from coordinate 151,778 downwards.
AATAGCGGAATAAAGCTTCTCTATTCAAAGTTTTTCTCGATCATTATTGAATTTTTAAGATGGAGACCGTGCCTTGATTCTGTGGACCTTTTTTCAATACCTTTAGTTCCTGGCCGGTTAGGTTTGTGAAAATGACCGGTGTTACAACAGATGGTGCATTCTCTCCAAGATAAGTAAGGTTCAGTTTCAGCAACGCATCTCCGCGCTGGACTAGCTGGCCTTGTTCCACTAATGTTTCAAAGCCTTCCCCGTTCAGTTTCACAGTATCCAGGCCAACATGGATCAAGATTTCGATTCCTGTATCCGTCACAATGCCAATGGCATGTTTCGTCGGGAATACCGTGACAACCCGTCCATCAACCGGTGAATAAAGCGTGTTGCCTGAAGGAATGATGCCAAAACCTGGCCCCATCATTTCTTTTGCAAATACTTCATCGGGCACTTCGCTTAATGGAATGATTTTCCCATCTATCGGCATGGCAAAATCTTCAGCACGTATTTCTTTTACCAATTCCGGCTCCGCTGATTGTTCTTCAACTGGCACGTCCAGACTTTCTGGTGTCGGGTTGCCGTTTGCCAAGCGGTTTTTCATCGCATCCGCCAAGAACTCAACCGCTGTGCCGATGACCACTTGGACGTTCGTTTTGTTGATTTTCATCAGACCCATTGCCCCGTGGCGCTTCAAGTCTTTTTCGCTTACTTTATCCGCATCTTTGACAGTGAGGCGCAAACGCGTAGTGCAGTAATCAACTGCTGCAATGTTGTCGCTGCCGCCAAGTGCTTCGATGGTGTGGTAAGCTCTGATATCAATTCCTTTATTGCCCGTATCTGTATTGCCGTTTTCAACGTCTTCGTCTTCACGCCCAGGCGTTTTCAGATCCAGTTTTACAATCAGGAAGTAGAAAATTGCAAAGTAGATGACTCCGGTTCCAAGGCCCATTACTAAGAGCACAAGCGGATTCGTCGCCAGTCCGTAATTGAGTATATAGTCGATGGCTCCTGCGGAAAATCCGAAGCCATGGTGGACATCCAGCGCATACGCAATCATCATCGATACGCCTGTCAGTAAAGCATGGACAACATACAGGATTGGAGATAAGAACATGAACGAGAATTCGATCGGTTCTGTGATTCCTGTCAGGAAAGATGTGAAGGCGATACTGAACAGCAAGCCGCCGACAACTGCTTTGCGTTCTTTTTTAGCCGCTGCATACATCGCCAGACAAGCTGCCGGAAGCCCGAACATCATGATTGGGAAGAATCCGGAAAGGAAAGGACCGGCTGTCGGATCTCCTTTTAAGAAACGATTGATTTCACCGCGCACAACTTCTCCCGTGGCATCAGTAAACGTTCCAAAATCAAACCAGACAATCGTATTGATTACATGGTGCAAACCAGTCGGCAAAAGCAAACGGTTCAAGAAACCGTACGCTCCAACTCCAAACATGCCGGCGTTTAAAATCCAGTCGCCAGCGCCGTCAATCATTTCCTGGACCGGCGGCCATGCATAACCCAGAATTCCGGCTAAAACCGTCATAGTAGCTGCTGTTACGATCGGGACAAATCGCCGGCCTCCAAAGAACGCCAGCCAGGCGGGGAATTTCACATTATAAAATTTATTGTATAAAAGCCCTCCGATAATCCCCGAAAGAATCCCCGCAAATACTCCCATATTGATCGATTCATTGATCGTCACAATTGCGGACGTCAATACCAGGTAGGCAATGGCACCTGCGAGCGCCGCTCCACCGTTGCTGTCATGGGCAAGCCCGAAAGCGATCCCGATGGCAAAAATGATAGCTAAGTTATCGATGATTCCTGCTCCCGCCGCTGATAAGAACGGAATGCCAAGCAAGTCGTCCTGGCCGAATCGCAAAAGCAAGGCTGCTGCCGGCAAAGTCGCGATTGGAAACATCAATGATTTCCCTATTTTCTGCAAAAAACTGAACACATTCATCCACCTCTTTTTTCTTAGTCTTAATTTTACTATAAAGTTAATGTGTATAGATGTCTATACCAATTCAAGCTTTAACACAAAAAAATGTATGCGTTTTCTTTTTTCTCCCCCAGACAGGTTTTGAAAGAATTTGCAGGCAAGCCGATTGTTTTTTGGCACAAACAAAAACACCTCCTGAAGTCCGTCGAATAAATAACCATCAATTCGATTCAGAAGGTGTTCATTATTCAGATGCATCCTCACTTTATAGTTAGCTCCTTTCTTCTGCTTGAAGAAGGGATGTTCATTTCTTCCCGATATTTGCTGATGGTGCGTCTCGATACCTTAATGCCTTTTTCCTCATTAAAATAATCCGTAATTTTTTGATCAGATAAAGGATGGCTTTTATTCTCCCCTTCTATCAAACTCTTTAAAAGCATTTTCACTTTTGATTGAGAGATGGCATTGCCTTCTGAAGTTTCCAGTTTAGATGTAAATAATGCACGAAGTTCGAAAGTCCCTTTAGGTGTTTGAATAAATTTGTTCATTGTTACTCTGCTCACCGTCGACTCATGCATCCCTATTTCTTTCGCAACTTCCTTCAACGTCAAAGGATCTAATGCAATAAAGCCGTCTGCAAAAAAACGCTGCTGTTTTTTTATGAGCACTTGCATGATTTTATGGATTGTCTGGCGCCGTTTTTCGATGCTGCTAACCAGCCATTGATAGCTTTTGTATTTTTCCTGAAGATATTTGGCTGTCTCATCGTCCTGGTTCAGCAAGGCTGAATACTGGTCGTTAAAATGGATTTCAGGCAAATAACCATCGTTCAAATAAAAAGAAAGCCCTTTCCCATTGTGTTGCACAATGATATCAGGATTTACATATTGAATTGAAAAATCTGAGATAAACGAACAGGGTCTGGGATTAAGGGCCATCATCACTTCATGGATTTCTTTGACTTTCCCTAAAGTGATGCCGAGACTAGCCGCAATGCCTTCCCATTTTTTATTGGCCAAGGCCTCTAAGAAATTTTCAAGAAGGCATTCCACCAGCTCTTTATCCGGAAATTCGTCATTTATCTGAAGCAGCAGGCATTCTTTTAGATTCCTTGCTCCGATTCCGGCTGGACCGACCGCTTGCAGGAGTTGAATGCCTCTGCTGATATCGCTTTCATTGAACTTTGATGAAAACTCTTTTTCATTTTCAGAGAAACGCAGGTATCCATTGTCATCCAAATTATAAATAATGAATTCCATCACTTTTAAATCATGTAAATCTTTATATAATATCCTGGCTTGCTGCATCAACTGATCTCTCATACACGCTTCTTTGCTTTGTTGTAATTCAATTGCAGAAGCGGATGCATTTGCCGGGTTTGCGTTCTTGTTCACTTTCCCCTCATAAAGCTTGGAATTTTTATGCTCTTTCAATTCGATTAAAGGATTTTCCATTTCTTGCTCCATCAAATATTGATATAAATCATAAGTTGAATACTGTAAAAGTTCAATAGCTTGCCTTAACTTATACGTCATAAACAAATTAAGCTCTTGTTTTTGATGAAGAACAAGTTCCATAATTAGCCTCCTCGTCAACTTCACTATTCTTAAAATGCTTTTTGAGGGTATTTAGCAGCACATTACTATACAGGGGTCGGAATATTCTAATTTTATTATTAAACATCAAAAAAAGCTACGCATAAGCTCAAGGCTTTGCGCAGCTTTAAAAATTCAGATGGGCGGTAATTTGTAACCGCCAGTCGCTTGCTGAAAGGCATCGGCTACTTTATAGACACTGGCCTCGTCATGGTAACGCCCAATAATCTGGAGGCCCACTGGCAGGTTTTCTGATGATGTATTTCCTGCAGGTACTGATAAAGCTGGATGCCCTGAAAAATTAAATGGAATTGTACGCCGTGACACATCGATATCGCCATTTTCGAAAGACGGATCTTTCTCCGTCGCTGGATAGGCCATGGTCGGACAAATGAGGACATCCACCCCTTTTAAAGCTTCATCGACCATTCCCTTAAATTGCTTTTGTTTCTCCAGTGTTTCTAAATAAGTTACTGCTGATATGCCAAAACCGGCTTTTAAATTGGCGTAAGTGGCCGGATTGTAGTCAGCTTCTCTCGTGTCGTACCATTCTTTATGCACGGCTGATGCTTCTGCTAAAACGATTACTAATGCTGCGCTTTCGATTTTCTCGATCCCCGGAATGTCCGCTTCTTGAATGTCAGCGCCTAATTCTCTTAGACGTTCAATTGCTTTGGCTAGTAAAGACAGGACTTCCGGATTGGTGACTGTGTCCATCAATGCCTGGATAACGCCCACTTTGAGACCTTTGATGCTGCCAGAAAACGCGGTATTGAAATCGAATGCCCCAGAAGAAATGGTTTCCAAAACAGCTGCATTATCGCGCACCGTCCTGGTTAATGGCCCGATATGGTCCAATGACTGGGATAAAGGGAATAACCCTTGTGAGGACACTGTTCCATAAGTCGGTTTTAATCCGACAATCCCGCAAAAAGAAGCAGGGACGCGGATCGATCCGCCTGTATCTGTTCCAATAGAGGCAAAGCCGATTCCAGCTCCTACGGAAGCAGCAGATCCGGTACTTGAACCACCCGCTGTACGCTTGACGTCCCACGGATTATTGCATTGTCCGTAATCTGGATGAACAGAGCCATATGCAAATTCCAGCATATTGTTCTTGCCGATGATCACAGCTCCCGCTTCCTGCAAAGCTTTATAAACAAAAGCATCTTCATCCGGAACATAGTCTTTCAGAATACGGGAACCAACAGTAGTACGAATTCCTTTTGTCATAAAGATGTCTTTGACCGATACTGGAATTCCCGTCAGTCTTCCCGCTGCTCCGCCGTTTACAAAAATAGCCTCTGCCGCTTTTGCTTGCTCTAGCGCTTGATCGGCTAATACCGTGATGAAAGCATTCAACTTAGGTTCTAATGCATGCAGCCGTTCCAAAGTCGCTTCCGTCACTTCAACTGGAGAAACTTCTTTTTTTCGATAAAGCGAGCCGATTTCTTCAATTGATTCAAATAATAAATCTTTTACATTGTTGATAGGCAAGAAAACCCCTCCTCTTCAACTTTTCATAATGGCTTTTTCGAATAGTTCATGACAGTCTCGCTTCTTGATGGACTTCCAATATCTTTGAAGAAAGGCTCCAACGCTTTTTTCGACACCGGCTTAGTCAACAAGCTGACAATCACCATGCCCAGCAAACTGATTGGCACACTGATGTATACCGCTTCAATTCCGAAAGGATTTCCTAACCATAGCCAGATAACCGCACTTCCTATCCCGCCTATCATTGATGTAATCGCTCCTGCAGTGGTAGCTCTCTTCCAATAGAGGCCGAACAGGATAGAGACGGCGAAGGAAGAACCGATCATGGCAGCGGCGTTGATCCAGATTTGCTGGATTAAAGGAACCGGATTTAAAGCGAATGGAATCGGCAATAAGCCCATGATCAGCACTACGATTCTTGTCACTTTCAATTGCTGCCTTTCCGTCATTTTTCTTTTCATAACCACTTTCATGATGTCATGGGAAATTCCGCTTCCTAGCATAAGCAAGATTGCACTGACCGTAGATTGGATGGCCGCAAGAATTGCTGCCAGCAGGAGACCGCCAAGTACGGCAGGCAGTAAATCCATTGCAATTGTTGAACTAGCCAAGTCAGGTGTCGCTAAATCAGGATAAAGGATTCGTGCACTGACACCAAGAAGGCTGACGGAAACGGCAATGATTGCTTGGAAGATAAAAGAAACCCCGACCGCACGTCTAATTGTTTTATTGTCTTTGATCGAATAAAAACGGATCGCGATAATGGGATAACCGATCATCATGATGAAGAAAGAAATACAAACGGCTGTTAACGTTCCTGGAGGCATGCCGTTTGCTACAATGTTCGGATCAATGGCTGCCAGCCGCTCATTCATCACGCCGAATCCGCCGGCTGCCGATATCGCAAAAGGAACCGCAACCAAAAAGCCGACAGCAAATACCATCATTTGAAGAAAATCCGTATAAGCAATCGCAAACAGGCCGCCTAATACGGTATAAAGAATGAAAACCCCTGCAAGAATCAGAACTCCGATAGTTGTCGGCATTCCAAACACGACGTTTAAAAGATAGGAACCGCCGACCAGTTCCGCTACAATTGTCATCCCAAAACAAATGATTAAGATGATTACCGAGATAATTCGAATCGCATTGCTTTCAAAACGCGTTCCAAGCAGATCTGGAATGGTCAATGCGCGATGCGTATTAAAAAAGGATTTCATCTTAGGGGCGATAAATAAGGCCATGATTACCCAAGAAGCCCAAATGGATATCCAAATCCAGGAGTAGTTATACCCTACTTGATAATGAAAACCCACTGAACCAATGGCGGTGCCTGCACTCATTTGAGTTGCCGCCAAAGTTGCTCCTCCGACCCAAACGCCGAGCTTTCCTCCAGCTGCTAAATAATCGGTTTCATTATGGACACGGGACTTCATATACCAGCCAATCGCTATAACAGAAACCATATAAATTAAAAGGATAGCGATAACCATTACTTCTTCTCCTCCTTTTTATTGAGGAATTCAGTAAATGCAAAATAAGCGGTAATAAAAACAGCCATTGTCACCCAAATCGCCCAGTTAGAAATTGCCAACCCCATTATTTCCTGCATAAATTCCACCCCTGATTTAAATTTTCTATTATTTCATCGGTAAAGCCCGGCATTTAGCGTCTGCTTCCGTTTGGCATCTGGATTTCCGGTTTTTCTGGGTTTATTTCAAAACATCCCTGGAGTCCTTCGCTCCAGCAAGTTTTCTTTTTTGACCATCAAATCTTCGGCTGAGCTGACAGTTCCTGAAGAAATTTTCGGAGGCGTTTGATAAGCCCGTTTGGAATGTTTCACTTCAGCGCCAGCTAGAGCTTCAGCCATTTTAAGGGAGATCCGTCCCGGGTTGATAACAGGCACACCCAATTCTTTCGACATTTCTTCCGCTACATTCAAAAACCCCATCGACATGCACCCTAAGATCAACGTATCTGCCCCGTCTTCCTCCATCGCTTTTCTGCCTTCCGCCACCAGCTTTTTGACTGTGCTTTCTTTTTCTTCTGCAAGTGCTAATACCGGTACTTCAATCGCTCGGACAGAAGCGAGCTTTTTGCCGACTCCAGCTTTCTCGACCAAATGATAAAGCGGATAGACCATGCTATTGGTAACGGTAATGATCGAAAATTTATAGCCGCTCATGGCTGCTGCCATTACACCAGCTTCCCCCGGCCCAACCACCACCATTTTTTCAGTTACTTCTCTGATGGCATCCAGTCCTGGGTCCCCGTAGCACCCTAAAATAGCCGCGTCGTAACCCTGCTTTTCCATTTCATACATCAAGCTGACTGTATTCGGAATGCTTAGGTATTCTTCATACAGCGATTCTATAGATGCAGGGCCTTCTTCAATGTCGACGATATCAACAGTTGTGCCAGGAGCAGCATATGACCTTAATACGTCGAGCCTTCTCGCCATTTCTAAACGCCCTTTTTCCGTCCGGCTAAGCGGTCCTGGTATGACATAAACAATTTTCAAGAAAACACCTCCTTTACTCTTTTATACATGCAAAATCCATGCCAAATTTTAATATCACGGACTCTATTTTTCGACTGCCAGAGGACGCGGGATTTTATAGCCCCCGTTCATTGTCTGAAAGGCATCGGCTGCACGGTAAATGGTCGCTTCATCAAAATAGCGGCCGACAAATTGAATGCCTGCGGGCAAGTTCTGTGAAGGTGTTTCTCCTGCTGATACCGTGATTGCCGGATGGCCTGAAACATTAAAAGGCAATGTCCGCTGGGTATAATCGTACGTCGTATCTTCAAAAGTAGGGTCACGCTCCGTCGCTGGACTAGGAGACGTTGGGCAAACCAGAACATCAAAATCATCAAATACGGCATTCACGCTTTCTGCAAATACCCGTTTTCGTGCCAAAGCTTCTAAGTAACTTACCGCCGGCACATTAAATCCTTCTTTTAAGTTTCCAGCTGTTCCTTCCGCATAGTCGGATGCCCGATCCGGATACCAGTCCTTATGGTAATATGATGCCTCAGCTAACAAGAATGGAAAGGCAATCTCCATTACTGAATCAATGCCGGGTATTTCAACATCCGCCATTTCAGCGCCTAACTCACCCAGCTGCTGAAATGCGGCATTTACGAGATTTGAGACTTCCGGATGAGCGCGTGAATCCGTTAAAGAACGAATCACGCCGATTTTCATTCCTTTTAGAGATCCGTTGAACACAGCGTCATAATTCACTTTTTTCGAAGCAATGCTTTCTAACACAATCGCATTGTCTTTGACTGTTCTTGTCAAAGGGCCGATATGGTCCAGTGAATGCGAAAGATGGAATAAGCCGTTTCTTGACACTGTTTCATAGGTCGGTTTTAATCCGACAATGCCGCAAAAAGACGATGGCAGGCGGATTGAACCGCCTGTATCCGTACCGATTGATGCAAAACCGATTCCCGCTGCGACTGCCGATGCCGACCCGGTACTCGATCCTCCAGCCGTTCGGTTAAAATCCCATGGGTTGTTGCATTGTCCATAATCGGGATGGACAAAACCGTATGCAAATTCCAGCATGTGATTTTTGCCGAAAACAATTGCTCCGGCGCTGGTCAAGGTTTCATAGAGCGCGGAATCCTCGCCTGGAATATGGTCTTTAAGAATGCGGGAACCGGCCGTAGTCTTAATCCCTTTTGTCTGAAAGATATCTTTAATCGAAATCGGAATTCCATATAGTTTCCCTGCAGTTTCACCTTTCACAAAAACCGCTTCCGCTTCACGCGCTTTTTGAAGGGCTTCTTCTGCCATCACTGTAATGAACGCATTTAGTTTAGGATTGAGTTCATCAAGCCGCTTCAATACGGCATTCGTCACTTCAACAGGTGAAACTTGTTTGCTGCGGTATAAGTCCCCGATTTCTGAAATCGATTTAAACACCAGTTCTTCTTCGCTTGTCCCCGCCATTCTCTTTCACCTCTTTTTCTTGAGCCCTGGCCGCTTTATAGCTGTGAATAAGCAAGAACTTCCCTTGCCTCCTGAAGCGCCCAAATCACCCGGTTTTGTCCTCGCGCTAAATGGGTCTTCAATACTTTGTATTGGTGCGTGCCTTCTTCTGTTTGGCCAAAGTTAAGCGCAGGCGCAATATCCGGAAGAGCAGGCACATTCAATGCAGAATCATGCCAGAACTTGCCTCTTTTTGTAAAATTGATCGGAATTAAAATTCTCGCTAATTTTTCAATAACTTTATTCGCCTGTTTCACTTCTGGACTCGAAATTTCCGATTCCTGCAGCTTGGATACTTTTTGATAAAAAGCCGCCAAATCTTCCCGCAGCGAAGCCACTTCGTTCAAAGCTGGCGTAAAATCAAAATGAGCTCCCGCTGCATCTTGATAAGTTTGGATTGTTTCTTTGAACTCATCTGCAGTGCTTGTAAAGTCGAAAGGATGAATGGTTGCATTTGCTGCGCGCATTACGCCTGTCAGGTAAACTTTGATGTCTTTCACCAAAATATCCAAATCAGCCACATGCATTAAATCCTCTTCCGTATGCCACTCAATATTGCCGCCACAGCCTCCGACCGGATAATAACCTTTTTCTTTCAGGACATCCTCCGGAATACTGGAAGACAACATGAAAAATGAAGTGATGCCGATATTATTGAATGAATAATCACCGGCGCGCAAAGGTCTCTTGCCCGCTGAAGGCTGGCCGACCGCATCTTTCACTACTTCTTTGCAGAATTCATCAACTTCGCTCATCCACATCATATATTCATAAGAAGTTGCCCAGCGGCATCCTGGAGAGTCACAGTTCACCGATGCTATGCAGTTCTTTTCTAAATCCAGGCCAAATTGATCCACAAACCATGTCGATCCTGCATAACGCCCGGTTGAATGCCCTGTCCAGACAGCAATGCGCACACTTCTTTTTAATTTATTCCGGTTTTTATATAGGATGCGGGCCATTTCAATCAATGCCGCATTTCCTGTAGCATTATCCCCAATTCCTTCATGCCAGGAATCCAAATGGCCATGCAAAAGAACATATTTTTCCGGTTCTTCTGTTCCCTCGATGAAAATGTCGATGACCGGGCAGTTGAACCACCCTTTTTCTAAAAACGTCTTAAACTCTAACGACACCTTTTCGTTTTTGCTCAACTCGATCAGTTCATTGCCGTCCGGCTTATTGATCGCAAGCACAGGTATCTTCGGCTCGTTGTTCACATTATCGAGATCAGGAGCCCCCCAAATCGTGGTGCAGATCCCTTCATGAATATTGTTTCCTGGGCTGATGAACATGATGGCCGTAGCTCCCATGTCGGCAAATTCCTGTACTTTCCCTGGCATTGGATACCCTTCGGTCAAAACGATCTTTCCTTTTAAATCCCCCAGGTCTCCTTGTACTTTTGTTCCAAAAATATCATTGATCCCTTTTGCATAACCTGTAGAAATATAAACAAGCTCACCACTGACTGCTTCATCCCCAGTAATGACAGAAAAAGAAGGCGATTTGACCCGGTATTCTTTTTCAGTAGGAGCAGTCACTTTTAAATACGATTTTTTTGGAACACTTAAATACAATTCCGGATTATGGACTTGATGTGGAATTTCCCATTTTTTTAAGAAATCCGTCAAGAAATCGGCGGCAATCTTTTCATCTTCACTGCCAGATTCACGGATCAACGTACTGAATCTTTCTAAAATTGCGTTTGGAACCTCCAAACTGATTTCTTCCAATAAATCCTTCTCCTGTTCAGTATTCGCCAGATTAGCCATTTCATAATTTCCCCTTCCTAATTTAAGGTTGTACACCAATTAATATTGCAAATACCGTGCCAAAAAAATCTCAAGGAAACAGCAAGCAAAAAATAACTTCCTACTGCTTTAGGGTGTTTTTTGGGGGTTAATAGGTTTCATAAACACCCTATATAGGTTGAAAAAATTAACTTTTACACATCGCTTCGGCCGCTTTGGGCAGGACTCCCGTAATGAGCCGAGAAGAGCGCTCGTCTCATCACTCCGTCTCGCCCCTGGACGCGCCTACGCTGGAGAAGCTTTCTAGAAAAGTGAAAATCATTAAGATAGTTCTTTATTGGTTGTTCACTTTGGAGCTGTTTTGCGGAATACGAGCAATAAAAGACGACCGGTTCACTCTATATAAATAGAGGTTCCATTTTACCGTCTAAGAAATCCCGCTTTCTTGCATCACCGCTTCTAATTCCCTTATATTGCCCATTCCCATCTCTCTTTCTCCGTTTTCGATTTCCTGGATAAGCGAAAGAAGTTTACGTGTAAGCGGCATAGCGAGTCCGTGTTCTTCCCCGATCCGGATTACCGAATTCAAGTGCTGCGGCACTTCTGTTTTTCGCTTGCGAACCGCCATATCCCGCCAAATCCCTGACCTTGTTTTCGTATAACTCCGCAGCCGTTCAGCTAATTGAAAATAACTGGTTTGCAATTCCGGTTCTTTTTTATGGGGATACAGCAAGGTCGGATCCCAGTTATCAAAAGGCTCTGCCGTTATCCCTTGCTTCTCCGCAACCCTTAGCACTTCAGTTCCAACGGCATTCAAGATGGGGTGCAGTTTGGGATCCGCAAAAAAATCAGCTATTTCTTCATTCGTAGTGGCTGTAGCAGTGAGCATGGCCCCATAAGCAAGCTTGCTCCATAAATAGCCGAAAATATTGTCCGTCGCTTTCGCTTCCCCCCAGCTTTGCAGTCGCTCCCGTAAATCCAGCACCCGTTCACTTACCGTTCCATCCATTTCGCCAATATATAAACTTCCTACACCACCGTATTCAATTTTCCCCGGTTCCAGATAATCTGCGAATAGATTGATGAAACAGCCGACAGTCCGATCCGCCCCTACCACTTCAGCTATATCGTATTCACATAACCCGTTTTGAAAACTCACTACATAAGAATCGGGCTTCATCAATGGTTTGAAAGGTTCTATAGCTTCTTTTGTGTGCTGTGCTTTGACTGCTAAAAATATTGTTTCCGCCTGCAACTCTGCCGCCAAAAACTCTTCAACGGTATAAGCTTTTGCTTGCACCGTAAATGAATCATCTTTCAATTGAATGGTCAGGCCTTCTTTATTCATCGCATCGACATGTGCTTGGTCCCGGTCTATCAATACAACTTCTTCTCCAGAGCGAATCAAATAGGCGCCGATGACACCGCCAATTGCTCCTACACCAACGATTATGATGGACATCGCTTGCCTCCTTTCTGCTTTTGCAATTTCAGATTTTCAGGCCCTTTCCCTTACTCCCGCGTAATTGATCAACAGGCCAGCAAGCAGAGCACAGCGTTCGTTCATCCGGTCAAGAAGCAAATGTTCATGATTGGCGTGTGCCCCATCACCTACCGCTCCAAGGCCGTCAAGAGTTGCCGCAAACGGTGCGGTGAGATTGCCGTCGCTTCCGCCTCCTGTTTCTTTTTCAATCAAATCAAAGTCCAGCTGTTCTTTCGCAATGCGCTTGGCTGTTTCAAACATTTCCTGCACTTTTTCTGTTCGTTCCAAAGGCATCCGGTTGATTCCGCCTGTCATTTTCAGCTTGGCCTTTTCTTTTAATGGTTCTAAATTGATAAGCATATTGTGGACTCTTTCCAATTCTTCCGCTGTTTTCCCTCTGACATCAATTTCCGCTTCCGCTTTTTCTGCTATGACATTGGTGGCTGTTCCTCCTGAAATTTTGCCGACACTTATCGTTGTGCCTGTTGAAAAATCGGTTTCTCCATGCAGTTTTAGAATTTGTCTCGCTAATTCATCGATTGCACTGACTCCTTTATCCGGGTCCACTCCGGCATGGGATGGAATTCCCGTCACTTCCAACCGGTAAATCCCTACGCCTTTCCGGGAAGTCTTTAATGCTCCTTCAAGCGTCATGCCGGGTTCAAGCACAAAGACGCAATCGCTTTTTTTTGCTTCTTCTTCTATATAAGGGCGGGAACTTGGATTGCCGATTTCTTCATCCGAATCAAAGAGGACCACCACTTTTTTATCGAGAATGATTCCTGAGTCCTTAAGCGCTTTTAATGCAAACAAGCCCTGGATCAGCCCGCCTTTCATATCAAATACACCTGGTCCGCTGACTCGGTTTCCCTCAACGCGAAATGGCATGTCGTTTAATGTCCCGATTGGCCAGACTGTATCGAAATGAGAAAGAATCAGCACCTGCTCTTCTCCTTGTCCCCATTCACATCTCACATGATTGCCGTACTTTTCTACTTCAATGATTTCTGTTGTGCCGCCAATCAATTCTTTAAAAGTCTCAGAAAGCCATAGGGCCAATTGATCCAGCTTTTCTTTATCAGCAGAAAATGATTCATGTTCAACGATGGTCCGCAGGTAGTGAAGCATCTGCTCGTGATTTTTTTCAATATGTTCCGCAACAGTTTGTAAAACGTCATTTTCAACTTTTTTCATTAATTTCATCTCCTTTTGCTGCAAAGCTTTTGAAAATTCTTCCTGCAGAATAGCCTCCATCCACCAGCAGGTTTTGCCCGGTTATATAGGAAGCTTCCTTGCTTGAAATAAAATAGACGGCAGCTGCAATTTCTGAAAGTTGTGCAGTTCGGTTCAGCGGTGCAAACGATACTTTTTCTTTGTGCTCTTCGATGGCTTTTTCAGTGGTCAAGGTATTGAGCAAAGTTTCAGTTTCTACAAGGCCAGGCCCTACTGCATTGACCCTTATTTGGTAAGGGGCAAGTTCCAATGCCAATACTTGTGTCAGCATTTTTAAAGCAGCTTTTGAAGAACAATAATGTGCTACTCCGGGGCGCGCCACTTCACTGGCAGCAGAAGTTATGTTAATAATATTGGCATTCTCCGGCTTTCTTTCTATCATCAGTCTGGCAATCGCTTGCGTTAAAAAAAAGGTGGCGGACAAATTCAAATCCATGACGCCGTTCCATTCTTTTCGGGAAATTTGCAAAAAAGGTGTACTCGGAAAAATCCCCGCACAATTCACCAATACGGTTACAGTTCCAACCATTTCTTTGCATTGCTCTATAATTTGTTCTATAAATTCCGGCGATGTTAAATCCCCCGAAATTGTTTGCACTGTCACCTCCGGATACGCCTGTGACAATTCTTTCCGCGTTTGCTCAAGCGCTTTTTCGTTGATGTCCACCAATAAGAGGTGATCTCCGCTAGAAGCAAACTTTTCAGCGATTCCTTTTCCAATGCCAGCAGCTGCCCCCGTCACCACTACGACTCTTTTATCCATCTTTTCACCTCCTGCACTGGATTTTTTTCTATGGCTGGTTTACGAGTTCTCTTGCCTCCCAAATTGCTGATATCAAGCGATTCTCTCCCCGCTTCAAATGGGTTTTCAATACGGTATGCTCATGTGAACCTTCTTCCAGTTGGCCGAATTTCTCTGCAGGAGCTAAATCGGGCAATGGCGGTATTTCTAAAGCGGAGTCATGGCGGTATTTGCCCAGTCTGGAAAAATTAATCGGAATGAGTGTTCTTGCTAACTTTCTTAATTTGATGTTGGCTTTTTGAACTTCAGGAGCAGTTATCGGCTTGTCTTTTAACCGCTCCAGACCTTGATAAAACAGCAGCAGATCTTCCTCCAGCTTGCCGGCTTCTTGCAGCGAAAGGCTAAAATCGAAATGGCTCCCGGCCATTTCTTGATAAAGCTGCAGTGTATCTTTAAATTCTTTCGCGGTAGCTGCAAAATTAAATGGATGAATCTGCGTGTTAACCGCTCTCAATATCCCGACCATATAAATTTTGATGTCTTTAGCTAAGATGTTTAAATCCGCCACATGCATCAAATCCTGCTCTGTATGCCATTCGATGTTGCCGCCACATCCGCCAACTGAATAATAGCTTTTGTTTTGCACGAGTTCTTTCGGGATATTCGATGAAAGCATAAAATATGAAGTGACGCCAATATTATTGAATGAATAATCTCCAGTGCGAAGCGGCCTCGAGCCTTTGCTTTTTTGGCCAACCGCATCTTTGATGACTTCTTTGCAAAAATCTTCCGCTTCACTGGTCCATGTCATGCACTCATAGGATGTCGCCCACCTGCATCCGGGGGATTCGCAATTGATTTGTGCGATGCAATTCTGTTCAATATCAAGCGCAAATTGATCTGCAAACCATGTCGAGCCCCCATAGCTGCCAGTTGAGTGCCCCGTCCAAATGGCCACCCGAATGCTCCGCTTTAGCCTTTCTTTGTTTTTTTGAAAAATCCGGATCATTTCCAACAGCGCTGCATTGCCAGTCGCATTGTCGCCTATTCCTTCATGCCAGGAATCCAAGTGCCCATGGAGCAATACGTATTTATCCGGCTCTTCTGTCCCTTCGATAAAAACGTCGATGATCGGACACGCCATCCAGCCTTGCTCAAGATGCGTCTGGCACTCCGCCGTTATTTTGCCTTTCGCAATCCATTCTTTTAATTCCTCTCCATCGGATTTGTTAATAATAAGTACGGCAATAGAAGGCTGGGCATCTTTATTGTCTAAATCAGGGGCTCCCCAAATCGGCGTACAAATGCCCTCATGAATTGTTTCACCTGGATTAATGAAAACAATAGCCCTTGCCCCCAAAACGGTGAATTGCTGAACTTTCCCAGGTATCGGATAACCTTCTGCCAGGACAATCTTCTTTGAAATTTTTTGTTCTTCCTTCATGTCTTTTACGCCATCCTCGGGCACATATACCACTTCACCTGAAAGGGATTGTTGTCCGGTAATTGCAGAAAAAGAAGGTGTCTTAGCGTTAAGTTCTTTTGCAAATGGACTCGTGATTTTTAAGTACGCTCTTTTCGGGATGCTTACATATAGTTCGGGTTCATGTATTTTATATGTAACCTCCCATTCTTCTAAGTAGCTGGCTAAAAAATCCATGGCAAGTTTTTCGTCTACACTGCCTGATTCTCTGATGAGCGTGAGAAATTTGTTTAAAACAGCTCCAGGCACATTCAAATTAATTTCTTCTAAAAAAAGCTTTTCTTGTTCTTTCAATAAGGCGGGCATCTTGTTCAACCTCCTCTCCTCATTTACTTTTTATAATGCAAAATCTATGCCAAAGCTTTTTAAAGAAAACCAAAGCTTTTAAAGCTGTTAAGGCATGACTAATCCATAAAATTGGGCTTGTTAGGTTTTCTTAGGTTGCATCGGATTTAAGCTTGTCTGCTAAATGGCCGGTCAAGGCAAAAAAAGACCTGTGCAAAATGATTGCACAGGTCTTTTATGATTTCAGTATTAGAAGCTTTCATCCTTTTAAAGTAGGTTCCAGCATTTTTAATAATGCTTCGCCGGTCTCTGAGATTTTACTGCCCTTTCCCTTAACTCCACAGTAGATCAAACCATGGTCACGCAGTATAGCCATTCGTTTTCTCACTTTTTGTTCCGTAAGGTTATAGCCTTCTGTCATCACGCTCTCGACGACTTTTCCTCTGCCGATGTTCTTCATCTGCTGTTTCGCTTGGCTCAAACTCGATAAAATCACGTAGAACTCTTTTAAATCCCCTTCTTTTTGCAGTGCGGCCACGAGGTCGTTTTCTTCCTGCTCTTGCTTATCCATCTTTTCTCTAAATTGCTCAGGCAGGTCGCTTAGTGTTATGCAATTGCCTTCCATAACCGCTGTCATGTATTGCACGACTCCTACCAATTCCCGCACGTTGCCCGGCCAATCGTAATCCAGTAATTCTTTTATCACTTCCGGGTATATTTCCGGAGTGGCTGTTGAATTGCTTTCAATAAAATAATGGAGCAAATCGAGAATGTCTTCTTTCCGTTCTCTCAAAGGAGGCACGCGAATCGGCAGAACAAAAAGCCGATAATAAAGGTCTTCCCGGAACTTCCCTTCTTTCACCAATTGTTTGAGATCCTTGTTTGTGGCTGCAATTACTCTTACATTAACCGGTATTAAATTCCTTCCGCCTATGCGCATCACTTGTTTCTCCTGCAATACCCGCAACAACAGAGTTTGTATGTGTAAAGGAGCATCTCCGATTTCATCCAAAAAGATGGTCCCGTTATTGGCAATTTCAAATAAACCTTGCTTTCCGCCTTTTTTGGCCCCCGTAAATGTCCCGTCTTCGTAACCAAAAAGTTCACTTTCGGCTAATGATTGAGGCAAGCCCGCAAAATTCACCGGGATCAGCGGACCATCACTGCGCGCTGATAAATCGTGGATGGAATGCGCAAATAATTCTTTGCCTGTTCCATTTTCTCCAAGAATCATAACGGTATGATCCGTTTTCGCTATTTTTTTTACCACGTTCATTATATCTTTGATTTTTTTGCTGCTTCCTAAAATGTCTTTGCTTGTATATCTCGAAGAAAATCCGATTTTCTGCATATCCTTCCGAATGCTTTTCTCTAAATACTGGATTCTGGTGACGTCTTGGAATGCCGTCAGTTCTCCGATTTTTCTATTATTGACGATGATTTCGCTTTTATTTACCACCAACTTTTTCTCATTGACATTTACTATTTCGGTTTCTTTAGGCTCCATACTGTTTTTGCTTTTGGCAAACAGCCTTGGAAATAATAATGGAGCATTTTTTCCGAGAATCGGTTCGGGATTCGAATAACCGAGAATGTCTTTTGCGGATTTATTTATTTTAAGGATATTATCATGGTCGTCTGTTGCTATTAGGCCATCGTGTACTGTATTAAATATTGCTTCTAATTGATGATTCAAGTTCTTCACGATATCCAAGGAAGAAGATAGTTTCTGGCTTAACGAGATAATTTCTTTTATATAGCGATTTGATAGCGAGTTCACTTTTTCGCTATCCAGACCTAATCTGATTGAAACTTCTATAATAGTAGAAAAATCCAGGGGACGAATGCCGATATCAATGATATTTTTTATAAAAGGGGGAACAAGTTCAATAACCGAGGGTACAATAGCCGTATCTATTCCATCTATTTTTTGGTTTGAGCCTGGATAATAAGGGCGCATATTGAATTTGAACCCTAGGCTCTTTAATAATTCTATTATTTCATCTGTGTTTTCCAGCAAATTATTAACGACAATACATTCGGAATCAGAAGGCAATTTAATCAATTCTTCAAGCTTTGAAATATCCAGTCCCCGTCTTGCAACAATTGTTTTTTTCGCAGGAAATTTTTGATTGTCCATTAATTTTCCTGACGACAGCAGTATGAGGTCACTGTCGCGGCAGTTGTCATCGTTCATGGAAACAATCTGCAAATCATCTTCTTTAAAATACTCGGTCAATTGCTGATGAAAAACTTCATACGTGCGTTCAGATTTAGTGACTAATAATAGTTTCGGCCGTTTCAAAGCTCTCTCCTCCTTCCGCCCGTAATTCACTGAATATTTTAAACTATCAGTTGTCCATAGTCAATGTAACGCTGTTCTCCCTCGGTTACTATGGTTAAAAGTCTATTTTTCGTTCCCAATAAAAAAACGCAGCCATTAAAAGGCTCTTAATAGAACCTTTTTAAGGCCACGCATGTTAATCAGCCGATTCATTTCATTCAAGCATTCGGATTGTGAACAGCACAGCAAGGCATCGGCCATTCCCTTCATGCTGGTGGAACCGGAGCAGAGGGTCCAGCCCAGCTGTGCTACAGGCTTACTTTGATGACAATTTTTCCGAAGTGCTGCCTTTTTTCCAAAGCAATCTGGGCTTCTGCAATTTCATCCAATGGATAAACCGAATAGATGCTCGGCTTTAACTTCTCTTTCCAAACCAATTCCGTCACTTGTAAAAAATCTTCCCAGTTTCCTAAAGGCGCTCCCAATATTCTTCGATGCCATTGATAGATTTCACGAATACTGAGGTCCGGATTGTCGCCTCCAGTGGCACCTGAAAGAACCAGTTTGCCATTCATCTCCAATGTGTTGAGGCTCCGCCTCATTGTAGGAGCACCAACCGAGTCAAAGGCGACGCTGACCCCTCTGCCTTCTGTCCACTTCATGACATCCTCATGCCAATCACCGGTAGAGTCAAACACTTGATCCGCACCTTTTTCGATCACTTTCCTGCGTTTTTCTTCTGTACTGGCAATTCCGATGACAGTAGCGCCAGCAGCTTTCGCTATTTCAACTTGTGCCGATCCCAGCCCGCCGGACGCTCCTACCACCAATACGCGATCGGAAGGTTTTACTCCGGCTACTGTCATAACGCCTCGCCAGGCAGTCGTGTAGGCAACCGGAACTGCTGCCGCGAGTTCCGATGAGATATGATCAGGGACTTTCACGATATTCCGGGCAGGCGCTACTACATATTCCGCCAGGCCGCCCCAGCTATGCTCTCCCAATATGGTGTAATTCGGGCACATGCTTGGTTCTCCCATCCGGCACCATCGGCATTCATTGCAGCCAATTGCAGGATTGATCACCACTCTTTCGCCTATTTCAGGCAATTCTCTATGCTTCGGTTTCTCTATACCATATTTAACAATACGCCCAACGATATCCACTCCTGAAACATGGGGCAGATGGATAGGATGGACCCCTGGCCCCTTTAGCCCTTCTCTTACAAAAACATCCAAATGATTCAAGGCAGTCGCTTCTACTTTCAGCAAAACTTCTCCTTGGTCCGGCATTGGCGTTGGGACGTTTTCAATAGAAAGCTTTTCAGGTCCGCCATGTTCCCGTATGACAACCGCTCGCATTGTCGCAGGGACTTCACTTTCCTTGTTGAAATTCTCATACTGATTAGAAGTCATTCTTCCTCCTCCTGTAAGTTTCAAATTCAGACCAAGGAATCGAAGTCAGCGCCTTTCTTCTGCAACTGATTTTCTGCCAACATAATTTTTGATTAATACAGCCAGCACTTTTGTCGTTTGGACTAGGTCATCGATATCCATAAATTCATCGTAGCCATGCAAATTGTTATCGTTTGTTCCAGGGCCAAAATTGATCGCCGGAATTCCATTTTGGATAAACCACCGGGAATCTGATTGGCCCAGCATCCCTACGACCGGCAAACTTTTTCCATTCACTTCTTTATTGGCTTCCTGAATCTGGCCGATCAAAGGAGATTCTTCACTCGTTACGGTCGGGTTTGTTTCAAAGCTTGAAATCCGGTCAACTTTCACTTTCAGTTCCGGATCTTCATGCTGAAGTTTTTCAATGATCGCCAGCACTTTATTGTAGATTTCATCTAAAGAATGTTCCGGAATGACCCGGAAATCCACTTCTATTTGACATGTTCCAGGTACCACATTTATTTTTGTTCCGCCTTCAATGACGCCAATATTCACTGTCGTATATTTCATACCGGTGATAGAAGAAGGTTCTTTCTCAAGGGCTTGCTGGAGTTTTTCCAACTCTTGAATGATTTTCCCCATTTTCTCTATCGCATTTTGTCCTTTCCATTTAAATGCTGCATGTGCCGGAACGCCTTCTGTCCGGATTTTCAGTTGCAGCACTCCCGCCATGGCCCGGACAATTTGATTGCTGTATCCTTCAACAACGACCATATCGCCTTCAATCAATTTATGATTCGTTACATACCCCGCTCCCAAAGCGCCTCCTGTTTCTTCATCACATGTTGCAACGATAGACACTTTGCCGCCAAATGGGATGTTTGATTTTTTTAAGGCAAGGGCTGCCATCGTGTAGGCTGCCAATCGCCCTTTGGAATCTGTGGCTCCTCTGCCATATAATTTGCCATCTGCAATAGCGCCGGAAAACGGAGGATAGGTCCAATGAGACGGATCTCCAGCTGGCACAGTATCCAAATGTGCGTTAAATAAAATATGGGGACCTTCCTGTTCTCCTTCAATCGTCGCAATGACGTTTTTCCTCGGCGTTTTTAAACCTGAGTTTTTTACTTCTTCCTCCGGCACATCGATGACCTCTACTTTAAATCCCCATTGTGTTAACTTCTCGTTCAGGAATTGGCTGATTTCCAGATAATTGCCTTCCGGATTCTCAGAAGGAATTTGAACCATTTGCTGCAAAAACTCAACTATATCGGACCTCAAGTTTTCAACAGTTTTGACTACACCGTTTTCCATAAAATCCCTCACTTTAGATTATTGATAAAATTAAGCGATATCTTTAAAGAATGGCCGCAGCGATTCTTGCGGCACCGGTTTTGTAAACAAACTGACCGATACGTATAAAATGCTGCTGACAATTACTCCTGGAATAACTTCGTTCACCCCAAATGGACTGCCTGCGATATACCACGATAAAGCGGTAGTAAAACCACCCAGCATGGAAACAATTGCGCCGGCCGCTGTTCCGCGCTTCCAGTTCAATCCAAAGAGCACTGTGGCAAAAAAGAAGCTGGCCGAAAGCGATGCTTGCAAAATAACAATGAATTGAACCAGATCGATCTGCCTTAAAGCTAAAAATACAGGAATGATCCCCAGGACCAATACGGCTATTCTGTTTACCCGCATTAATTCTTTTTCAGGTGCGTGCGGCTTAAGCATAGTCGCATAAAAATCATGGGAAATTGCAGAAGCCGATACGATCATAATTCCCGATACCGTACTCATGATAGCTGAGATAATGGCTAAAATGATTAACGAACCGACAATTGGCGGTAAAATATTGATTGCCATTATTGTAGAAGCTATATCTGGAGTGCTCATATACGGGTACATTGCCCGAATAGTCATTCCCGCAATTGTTACGGACACCGCAATAATTGCTTGGAACACCATTGAAACGCCAACTGCCAGCCTTACCGTTTTAGGGCTGCGCAATGTGTACATTCTTGCCAGCTCATACGGAGCCACACAGATTGATAAACCGAAAGCCGCTCCAAACCCAAGCAAATCGACAAAGCCGTAATGCCATGACAGCATATCAGGGCTGAATGTACCTAAAAAGTCACCTACAAATTGAGTCCCTCCTGCTTGGATAAGCAAAATAGGAATGGCAGCAAAAAAGCAGCCTGCCATGACGATCGCTTGAACAAAATCACTATAAGCTGTCGCTCTCATACCACCGAACATCGTATAAATTAATGTCACACCAATCGTGATGAAAACACCCCAGAAGAACGGAAGCCCAAATACTGTTTGGAAAACATTCCCTCCAGCTTGATATTGTGCAGTCAAATAAATGGTGTATGCTGTAACAATTAACAGAGCCGAAATTCCGCGAGCAATTTTGCTGTTGTATCGTTTCCCCACATAATCCGGTACCGTCTTCCCATTAAACGCCTGAAATTTAGGGCCGACGACTGTAGCTGCAATCAGCCATCCGGTCCACATGCCAAGCCAAATCCATATATAGCTGGAACCGGTTAGATAATGGATCCCTAAAGTTCCCACGAATGTACCCGCACTCATCTGGGTTGCTGCAAATGCAGCTCCGCCAACAATGGGACCGATTGATCGGCCGGCTACCAAAAAATCTTCAGTATTTTTATTTTTCCGGAAAGAGATATACCCGATTCCGAGAATTACAGCGAAATAAATGACCAAAACGACATAAAATGTTGTACTGACTTCAAACATTGCCACCCCTCATTTCCCTATTATTCTTCGCTCCGAATTGCCCAAATGAAGTATCCGCCTATAAAAAGCACTGCATATACTAAAAAGAATGCAAATGGTAGCCCAAAATCAAGCATTGACTGACCCCCCTGTCTTTTTAGCCGGTTTAAACAGGCTATATGCCATAGCTCCAATAAAGCCTAAAATAATCACTAAGCCAAATATCGTAAATAAATTAACAGGATTTATAAATCCTGGAGGAGAAGAGCTGATTTCCAAATTGACGAAATTCGGAACATTCATCATGTACTCTTCTAAAGTTCCTGTTTCTCCCACATCAATGATCGGAAAGGAGTTCTGCAAATATTGGCCTTCCGGAATCGTTACCCGCAGTAAAACATCGTTCCCATTGCCGTCTGTACTTGCAGCAGGTATGACTATCGGAATTCGGTCTCCTGAACCGGCAAAGGAATAAGAAATATTGTAACTAAATCCGTCAGCGGCTCCTTCTGGAAGGGTTAAAACCACTTTGTTTACAATTTCGTCTTCAACCACTTGAAAATCCAACTCTTCCCCGTTTGCTGTGATGCTTAAATCAGAGATCGGCCCTAAATTCGTAAATACATGCTCTACAGTACCATCCGGAAAACCCGCCAGATTTGTAAGAGTAAGCTGCTCCCGCACTTCACTTCCATCTGAACCGACAGTAATATCAAGAGTGCCGCTCTCCAATATGGGCGGTGCTTCAGCTGCGAATGCAGATATAGAAAAAGCGCTTAAAAACAGCAAGGTCAATGCTAATATTTTCTTCATTCCGTTCCTCCCCTTACTGATGTGATTGTTGAAATCCGTTTACTGGAAGGCTTAGGCATTTTCCGTCTCTTCCCTGGAAGTTCCACTGCCTTTTTCCTCAAGCCTTCCTAATGAAAGAACAATCCGCACGGTGAACATCAATAAACACGAAAACCAAATCCATTGAAAATGGCCGGTCCATTCAAAAATCAAACCGTACACATAACCAGAAATTGCGGAAGCACTTTGGCCGACCGTATTGATAATGCTGATTACTGCTCCTTCGCTTTCCTTTATCAGTTCGGACGCAATCGTCAGCATCGGAGCCATTGCCCAGGAAATCCCTGCCCCTATCAAAACAGCCGCAAAGTAAATTCCTGAATCTTTGAATACCAGCAACCAAACTGAACTCACAGCCATCATGATCGAACCGGCAATCAATGTCGTTTTTCGTTCCCCCATCCTATCGGATACTTTCCCCGACACCGGCCCCATAATGATTTGGCTGATCATTGTAACAGCCATGATTCCTCCTACTTGGTTCTTGGAAAACCCGCCAAGTTTTTCCAAGTAAGTTGGCAGCCATGTTATAAATCCATGAAGGCCAAAAAGGCCAAAAAATGAAATTCCAACCAATCTCAAAACAATTGGTTTTTTAATTAATTCGATAAGGCTCAGGCGATTCGAGTGCAACGCCTGTCCTTGCTTTTCCTCGTCTGCTTCCTTCTTGGTGTAAGCAGGCAAAAACAGGAACAGGATCAAAAGCAATAGCAGCAGAAAAGACAAACAGATAAACAAAATCCGGAAATCAACATACAAAGACAGAATCGGCAGCACCGTCAAGGTCATTAACATCCCGAGCCCCGCTCCACCTTCAATGATTCCGATACTAACGCCTCTTTTGTCGCTTGGAGTAAAAGTGGACACCAGTTTTATTCCCGGAGAAAATAGCATTGCCGAAGACAAGCCCATAATGAACCTAAGAGCAAGCGCCAACCAAAACACCTCGAAAACCGCAAATAGCAAAGACGCCGCAAACATAACAGACACACCGATAAAGATAAGCAGTTTTGGGGAGTAGCGGTCCGCTAGCATGCCCGCCGGGATTTGAAAAAGAGCGTATCCGAGTAAAAAGGCTGAAGCGAGGCCTCCCACTTCCGCATATCCAACATCATAGACAGCTCTTAAGTCAACCAGGAATGGAACAATATCCATCCTTTGCGTGAAAGCCGAAAAATGCACCATGCTGACAAAGACAACAACCACCCATTGATATGCCTTCATCTATTCAATGCTCTTCCATCAATTGTGTGAAACTATCTGCTATGCCGAACCCGGGAAGTTCATCCGGTACATAATTGATTTCCTTAGCACCAGAAGCAAACGGGTCATCCGCAAGATAATGAGGCCCGACAAGCTCTTGGGCATATTTGTTTGAAAAGATCATGGAAAGGTGTCCTCCGGCATGCGTGCCGAGCTGTGTATCCCAAGGGCTGATCAACACGCAATCGATTCCTGCTGCTTCTGCTATATGAGCTATTTTCAAAGCATTTGTAATGCCTGCACATTTGATCAGCTTGATGCCAAAAAGATCGACAGCCCTTTTTTTACTTAACTCCATTGCGTGATGGATGGAATGCACACTTTCATCAGCCATAATCGGAATGTTTGAGTATTTGCGCACTTCAGCCAGGCCTTCGACGTTCCAATAAGGAACGGGCTGCTCCATATATTCAATGCCAAGGCCTTGAATTTCTTCCAGTACAATTAAGGAATCTTTTACGGTATAGCCTTGATTTGCGTCTACCCGTATCCGCACATCGTCTCCTACAGATTGGCGGATTTCTTTAATCGCTTTAATGTCCTTTACAGGGTCCAGACCCACTTTCACTTTGATCGTTTGAAATCCTTCCTTGGCTTTTTGCCGGGCTACACTTTCCATTTGTTCAGGAAGGTCCTCTCCTAAAGCATAGGCGACAGAAACGGATTTCTTTTCGCCTCCTAATAATCGATATACAGGTGCATTCAGTTTTTTGCCTTTCAAATCCCAGAGCGCCATATCAATAGCGGATTTTGCTCCAGTGGCAGGGTATAACACTGCACTCATTTTTTGATGGATTTTTTCAAGCGAAAACACATTTTCTCCAATGATGGCTGGCCCAAGCTCTTTTTCAACAGCCAGTTTCATTATCTGAGCGCTTTCGCCGGTGAAAAAAGGAAGCGGGGACGCTTCGCCCAAACCTGTCACCCCGTCCTCATCAGTAATTCTGACTATGATATGGGACTGGCTGGCCGGCATATCCCCATAGCTTGTCCGGAACTTCACGTTGAAAGGGGTTGAGATCAGCTTTACTTCAACTTTCTCAATCAGCATTTCATCACTGCTTTCTGCATAAATACTAAGATTCTTCCGGATGTTCCTGGCTTAATTTCTGGAGCGCTTGTTCCACTGTCTGAATTGCTTTCTTCAAAGCAAAATTCACTTCATTTCTGCTCCGAAGCAAAGACGTATACAGGAACTGAAACTCATTGGAATCCTTTTCTGCTTGAAGCAGCCCGTCCAGCTCCGCAAGTTTCGGAATAATTGGCTGTTTAAGCGCAAAGTCGTGATCGAAAACGTTTCCTCTTACGTAATTTAATGGCAGCAGGATTCTGGAAAGCTCCATTATGGTTTCATTTGCCAATGAAATGCGCTCCCGGTCTTCGCTTTCCAATTCAGCTATCGCTTGCTGGAATTTTCCGGCAGTCTCCTTCAATTGCTGCGCCCGTTCGAGAGCAACAGACAAATCGAAGCTTCCCTGTGCTTTTTGATGCCATTCTCTTAACCCTTCTTCAATCTCTTTTACACCTTCCAGTATATTGACGGGAATCAACGGATTGGTCAAAGCCCGATAAACCAGTACCAAATAAATTTCACAATCCCGCTTTAAATAATCTGGATCGATTTTATCAATCGTGTCTTCAGTCGTATGCCACCACCAGCCAAAGCCGCCTGCTTTTCCTCCACCGAATAAGTTTTTAAAAGCAGCAGCAGCCGGTTCATCAGAAGGCACTTGTTCAGACAACCCCATAAAGATGGAAGGTGTGCCGGTTCCCCAAAATGATTGATCGCCTGCCCGGCCAAATCGGGATCCTTCATATTCTTCTCCGGTCAATGTTCCAATCACTTCTTTTGCAAAACCTTGTGTTTCCCTCATGCAATTGGCCTCCGTTAAAACGACCGCATCTTTTGCACCTACGGAATCTACATTGACATGAAGAACGCAGTTTTCATGCAATTCTTCCCAATGGGTATCGCAATACCAGGCTGAACCCGCATAACGCCCGTGAGAATGCCCGGACCAAAATGCCAGCCGGAGTGTGCGTTTCAACTTTTCCGGATGTTGGGAAAGGATTCTGGCTACTTCCAGCATCACGGCATTGGCAGTTCCATTGTCCATAACTCCGTAATGCCAGGAATCAATATGGCCGCTGAACATGACAAATTTCTCCGGCTCTTCACTTCCTTTGATTTCTGCTGTCAGCGTGGGAATCGAGCGGAAACCGGTATCTACTTCTGTTGAAATTCTGCATTCACTTCTTTTATCTTGAATCTCTTTTCGGATAGACTGCCCATTCTCATAATTCACGGAAACCACTGGAGTATTGGGCAGATAAGGAACGGTTTTTGGAACCGGCGTGCCCCAAACGGGAGACACAATCATTTCATGCGTATATCTGGCATTTACGAAAAGTACAGCTGCTACACCATAAGTAGCTGCTTTTTGAACGCCTGCAGGAGTAGCTAATCCATCGATCAAAACAACTTTCCCTTTTACGTTATTTGCCTGATAAGCTTCATCTGCGCCATTTCCCAAATCCACAATTTCAGCTACCAGGTCCTTAACGGATTTCGACATGGCATGGGTGATGCAGTCAAATTCATGACCGTTAATATGAAGTGAAGCAGTCAACGGAATTGAGATGTAAGCATCGCTGAACAGCAATTCCGTCTGCAGCCCGAAGCTTTCCAACTGGCTTTTTGCATATTCAAATGCTCGCAGTTCTTCTTCAGATCCCGAAAGCCGGACTTCTTTCGCAATTTCCTTTGTAAACTCCATCAAGCCATCTTTCGAAACATTGGTTAGCAGCTCGTTTTCAAATGCCGTAAGTTTTTCTGTGGTTTGCAAAATAACTCCTCCTTTATTGAGCTTCTGTTTTCAATATTGCTTTTCTCATCTTTAATGCAGGTCTCTCCTCCTTTCTTGCGGCTCCTTATCCTACATATTGCAATTCCTATGCCAAAGTCCCGCCGATTTTGATGTTTTTCGAATTTCTCACTAAATTTAGCTGCTATAATCTTCCTGTAGCCATTTGGACGCTCTCACCTTCAAGCCTTATCTCTCATTCCAACAATAAGAATGAGTCGATTCATCCATTTCTTTCTTAACTTAGGGTTTCTTAGGCAACAAAGCAGGTTCCTGCTATTTCAGAAACTGCACCTTACTGAGAAATAAAAAAGCTTCACTTTCCTCAACGTTAATTGAAGAAAGTGAAGCTCGTATATTTCGTTCTATTCTTTAATACAGCAAGTAATTCTTTCTTACTTTCTTGAACTCTTTTCATTCTGCTTGCCAACCAGCGGGGAAATTGAATTCCACGCCATAAAAAAGCCCGCCCTGCAAAAAGCAGGACGGACATTCTTCGATCAGATAAACAAGCTGAGCAGCAGGACAACGCCAAGACCTACAAGAGATGTAGTCAATAGCAGAAGACCCCAAGTTCTGAAAGTCTCTTTGATCGACAAGTTGAAGTATTCTTTAAACAGCCAGAATGATGCATCGTTCACGTGAGTGATCGTGTTACTTCCTGCAGCTGTTGCAAGCACCATCAACACAGGGTTAACGTCAAAGGTATCAATCATCGGGCCTACGATACCTGCAGCGGTAATGGCTGATACAACACCTGTACCGGTTGCAATACGCAGGATGGCTGTAATAACCCAAGCCATGATCAATGGTGAAACACTTGTATTCTGCATCATCGTCGCGATGTAATCGCCGACACCGGAATCCAAAATGATTTGTTTGAAGGCACCACCGGCACCGACAATCAAGATGATCATGGCGATGCTTGAGATTGCTCCTGAGAACGAATCCATGACTTCATGCATTTTGCGTCCACGGCGAAGGCCGAAGACATAAATAGCAACCAATACAGCAAGAAGCATTGAGATTTCGGCACTGCCGAAGAAGTTGACGATATCGTGGATCAGAGTTCCTTCTTCAATAAAATAGTTGATAATTGTAGCACTTGTGATGATGATAGCTGGCAATAATGGCACTAAAATACTGATAGCAAATCCAGGCATTTCATCGTCCGCAAATTCTTTCGGTTTTTTCAAAAGAGGCGGAACCGGTTTATCCAGATTGCGCAGCAATCTTGGCAAGATCACTCCTGCCGCAATAACTGCAGGCACAAATACTACTACTCCAAGTATGTAAACCATACCCATGTCCGCACCGTACGCAGCGACAAGCGCGGTTGGGCCTGGCTGTGGCGGGAACAAACTGTGCGCCATTGTAGCAGCGGCAACCATGGTCATCCCAAGGCGCATATACGACACTTTTGCTTCGATGGCAATACTGATGACAAGCGGGGCTAAAATGATGAAAGCCACTTCATAAAATACGGAAATCCCGAAGATACCGCCGACGATCAGAATCGCCCATTCAATGTTTTTTACACCGAATTTTTTCAATAAGGTTGAAGCTACACGTTGCGCAGCTCCTGAGTCGACCATCAATTTACCAAGAACAGCACCCAAGCCGATAATAAGAGCTAAACTTCCGAGTGTGCCGCCAAAACCGGCTTTAATCGATTCAATAACAGCCGGCAATCTTAAACCGTTTAAAATCCCTACGAAGATTGCAGAAATCAGTAATGCAAGAAAACTGTTCAACTTCACTTTCATGTTCAAAAACAACAGTAAGGCTACGCCAAGTGCTACCGAGATGATCGGCAGCGATTCAATAATCCAATCCATTTCCTATATCCACCTATTCTTTAACCGAAAAACCATTTACAAGCAAATTAACAAGAACTTCTCTTTATTAAACTAGGCTGCAAGCGATGTATGGCAGTTCTGGCTGTTTTGTTTTCTGAGCTGATTTGTGCCAGCAGCAATTCCGTGGCTTTATTGGCCATGTCAATTGTCGGCTGTGTCACTACCGTAAGCGGCGGTGAGTAAAAACTGGCGAAGGACACTTCATCGATGCCGACGACAGCGACATCTTCGGGTATTGTCAATTGATGTTCTTTCATGTATTTCAGCACTTCAATCAGCACAATATCATTTCCGGCAAGTATAGCTTCCGGCGGTTCCTCTAATGCGAACAGCTCTTTCAGCACATTCTGGATCTGTTCTGCATCTGCTGTCTGAATATACTCTGGCCGAACCGGGATGCCATGTTCGGCAAGTGCCAATTTATAGCCTTCGATACGTTCCACACGCGGACTTGTATTGCGGATGATCGAAGTTGTAATAATGGAAATACGGGTGTAATCGCTTTCAACAAAAGCATTAATGGCAAGTCTGGCAGCTTGATGGTTATCAAGCATGACCGTATCAATTTCTAAGCCATCAATTTTCCGGTCCATGAAGACGACCGGAAAATTCCGCTGTTTCATTTGTTCATAGAGATCAAGATTGCCGCCGGTCGGAAAAATGATGAGCCCGTCGACTTGTTTCGCCAGCAGCATCTCGATGTAATTCCGTTCTTTTTCCGGCTCATCGTCAGCATTGCAGATGATGATGTGGAAACCGTTGTCATTGAAATTATTTTCAATGGCACGCAGGATCTGTGTCGAAAATGAATGAAGAATATTGGCGACAATGACCCCTACCGTATAAGTCGATTTCTGCTTCAAGCTTCTCGCAATAATATTCGGGTGGTAGTTGAGTTCTTCAATTGCCGCTTCAATTCTTTGGCGCGTACTTTCACTCATGTATTCATAGCGTTTATTCAAATACTGCGAGACCGTGCTTTTTGAAACTTTCGCTTGTTCAGCCACTTGGGCTATCGTTACATTTCTCGCCATAAGCCTAGACTCCCGAGTAAGCCATAAAGCCGCCGTCAACCGCTAACGTGGTGCCGGTAACAAAGGAAGAATACGATTCATCGACCAGGAACAGGAGCGCTCCAAGCAAATCTTCCGGCTGCCCGAATCGTTTCATCGGCGTAGCAGTGAGGATTTTTTGTGACCGTGCAGTGAGATTGCCGTCTGCATCCACCAGCAAATCTTTGTTTTGGGTTGTTTTGAAAAAACCAGGTGCAATGGCATTGACGCGCAAACCGGTTTCCGCAAAATGGACTGCCATCCACATCGTGAAATTATTGATCGATGCCTTTGCAGCGCTGTAAGCTGGAATTTTCGTCAAAGGCGCATACGAACTCATCGATGATAAATTAACGATGGCCGGTGCTTCGCTTTTCAGCAATTCTTTGCCGAACACTTGGCATGCCAAGAATGTACCCGTGAAATTCAGGGAAAATACATTGGTAAAACCGCTTTCTTCCAGATCGAAGAAAGATTTGCCTTCGGCTTGTTCATCATGAAGTTCAGGTCCGGTAATGGCATCCGAGTGGTTTCCGCCGGCGCCATTGATCAAAATATCAATTTTGCCAAATTCTTTCAGCACAGCTTCTTTCGCTTTTTCCAAGTCATTGCGATTCAAAACATCTGCCTGGATGGCCAACGCAGCTCCTCCGGCTTCCCTGATTTCTTTAGCGACCATTTCGCCTTTTTCAGCTGTCCGGTTAACAACGGCCACTTTGATGCCTTGGCGCGCGAGTTCACGCGCCATTTCCGAACATAGTACACCGCTTCCGCCAGTGATGACCGCTACACGGCCTTGAAGATTTTCATGAATTGGAATCATTTTGCACCTTCCGTTCTTTTGGTTTCATAAGCATCCCATAAACCAAGCAAATACATGATGCCGAGTGCCCGGTCGTATAATCCGTAACCTGGACGGCAAACTTCACCCCAGATATGGCGGCCATGGTCTGGTCGCACGTATCCTGTGTAATTCTGTTCATGCAATTCTTTGACCACGCCTTTGACATCTATGGATCCATCTTGTGTGTAATGGGACGTTTCCGTGAAATCGCCATTGTCGTAGATTTTCACATTGCGGATATGGGCGAATGGAGAGCGGTTTGCGTATGTCTTCGCAATTTCGACCATATTATTGTTCGGGCTCGCTCCCATGGACCCTGTGCACATGGTGAAAGCATTGGATGGTGAATCCGAAATTTCAATCAGTTTTTCATAGCTTTCTGCGCCTGTGATGATGCGCGGCAATCCAAAGATTGAGAATGGTGGATCATCTGGATGAATCGCCATTTTAATACCGGCTTCTTCTGCAACCGGAAGGATTTCTTTCAGGAAAAACGCCAAGTTCTCCCAAAGCTTCGCTTCGTCGATTTCTTTATAAGCATCAAACAATTCAGTGATGCGATCCAGCTTTTCCGGTTCCCAGCCTGGCAGCGTCAAATCGGATGCTTCGCTGACTTCCCGTACCAGTTCTTTTGGATCGATGTTATCCACTTTTGCTTTTTCAAAGAACAATGCGGTCGAACCGTCTTCCAGCGGGTGGAACATCTCCGTGCGTGTCCAGTCAAAAATCGGCATGAAATTATAGCAAATCACTTTAACGCCGAATTCCGCTAAGTTGCGGATCGATTGTTTGTAGTTTTCGATGTATTGGCCGCGTTCTGCATTGCCCAGTTTAATGGACTCATGGACATTGACGCTTTCCACTACATCTGTATGGAAGCCATGGGATTCAATGTATTCTACTTCCGCTTTGATGTCTTCTTTTTCCCAGACTGCTCCAGCAGGTTTGTCATGAAGTGCCCAGACAATTCCTTTTACACCCGGAATCTGTTTGATGTGTTCTAAAGTTACGGTGTCGTTGCCTCTGCCGTACCAGCGAAATGTCATGTTCATCGTTGCCACTCCTTTTACTGCGCGCTTTGCTGCATGTATTTTTGACTCAGTTCTACAGCTGCTTCAAATCCGCCTGCTGCATATGCCTTGTTCAAGTCACTGCCGATTCCGACTGCGACCGCTCCTGCTGAAATCCACTCTTGGATGTTGTTTAAATTGATGCCGCCTGTCGGCATGATCCGCACGTGCGGAAGCGGTCCATTGACCGATTTGATGAAGGAAGGTTCGAAATTATTCGCCGGGAACAATTTGATGATATCGCTTCCAAATTCCAAAGCTTTGACCATTTCACGGATTGTCATGCAGCCCGGCAGATACGGAATGCCGTACCGGTTGCAGACAGTAGCGATTTCTTCGTTGAAATGCGGGCTGACCACAAACTTCGCTCCCGCTAGAATCGCGTGGCGCGCCGTTTCCGGATCAAGCACAGATCCTGCGCCAAGCAGGACGTCTTCGCCAGCCAGCGCTTCAAATACTTTCTGCACCTGAGGTGTGGTATAAGTCAATTCAATGGCTGGAATGCCGCCTTGCACTGCCGCCTTTGACAGTGTGATCGCTTCTTCTGCATTGCTGCCGCGGATGACCGCGACCACTTTCGTTTCTGTCAGCCGGGATAGGATAGCGTGTTTCAACATATCGGGATTCCTCCTTTATTTAACGTTCAATGATTTTTTCTTTGCTGATTAAAGCTTTTACTTCCTGCAGGTACGGAAGCCCTTCGTTATCTCCTGACACGGTTGTTACAAGCGCACCAACGCCGTTCGCGAATTCAAGTGCATCTTCTGGCGAGTAACCGTGAAGCATAGCGTAGATATAACCGGCATCAAAGCCGTCCCCTGCTCCTACCGTATCAATCGGCGTCACTTTGAACGCTTCTTTCGTGTACCATGTCTGGTCCTGATAAAGCCTTGCTCCGTTGCCGCCGTCTTTGATGACCAGCTGGCCAATATTGAAATCGATTGCGCATTGTTCCAGTGCTGCTTCAGAAGCATCGCCAATGATCATTTCGATTTCATCCAGTCCGGTCAATAAAATATCGACATACGGGAAAATTTCCTGATACGCCGCTTTTGCTTGTTCAAGCGTCCATAACTTCAATCGGATATTCGGATCAAATGATACCCGGATCCCTTTTTCATTAGCAATTTCCAGTACCCGTTTGACGATAGCCAGGTTTTTTGGATCAATGGCCAAGAAAACACCGGTCAGATGAATCAAGTCGATTTCTTCGAACATCGCTTCTGTAATGTCTTTCGGTTCCAACGTCAAAATCGGCGACTGGTAACGATAATAAAACGTTTTTCCGGATCCGTCTTCGCGGATTTCCTTGAAATT
Source organism: Planococcus sp. VCh962 (assembly GCF_057748275.1). Classification (NCBI taxonomy): domain Bacteria; kingdom Bacillati; phylum Bacillota; class Bacilli; order Caryophanales; family Caryophanaceae; genus Planococcus; species Planococcus sp. VCh962. Next base: position 118,220 of record NZ_JBYLHS010000004.1, on the reverse strand, counting down.
CAATGATGTCGGGTAGTTTTCTACAAACTCCACATTTTCCATATCGACGCCTTCACCGCGTGCAAAATTATAAATGACACGCCCGAACTCGTCTCCGCCTAAACGGCTTGTCCATTTGGTATGCAACCCTAGACGCGCGCATCCAATGGCAAAGTTCAATTCTGCTCCGCCCACTTTGCGGGTAAAAGCAGAAACATACCGCAATGGTCCAGTTTCAGAGGGATTGAACGTGATCAGCGCATCACCCAATGTAAAAACACTAAAAGTCTTCGACAACTCAATTACCCCTCTCACACACTCTATAAATTAATTTTGAAATTTGATAAATCGGTTTACTAAATCGGTTTAGTAGAATTATATGTGAAAGTGCTTTCAAAATCAAGCACTCTTAAAATATTAAGAAAAATGAGTAATATGAAACAGAAGCACGGAAAGCGGAAGAATAAGCTGTTTCATGCGTTTTTGGCAGAAAAAAAGAAGACATAAAATTTTCTAGTTTCATTAGAAAATTCCATGCCTTCATAAGCTACCGTTCTTATTTTTGTTGTCTCGGTCTGATCAATATTTCGTTTACATCCACATAGTCCGGCTGTTCAACTGCATAGCCAATGGCGCGGGCAATGTCTTCCGCTTCCAAAAATTTCATCGGGCTTCCGCTTGCGAATCCGTCCAGGATATCTTGGTCGGTAATGGCATCAGACAGTTCCGTAGCGACTGCTCCCGGCGAAACGATTGTCGCTCTGATGTTCATCGCCGGGCTCAATTCCTGACGCAGCCCTTCGGTAATGGCACGTACCGCAAATTTGGTTCCGCTGTATACCGCGCTGCCCGGTGTAATATCGTGTCCAGCAACTGACGATATGTTGACGATATGCCCTTCTTCACGTTCTTCCATATGCGGCAGCACGGCAGCGATGCCATACAGCACGCCTTTGATGTTGACGTCGACCATCCGGTCCCATTCTTCGATTTTCAGTTTGTTCAAATAAGACAGGGGCATCGAGCCTGCGTTATTGACCATCACGTCAATTTGGCCGAATTGTTCAATGGCTGCTTCCGCCAGCGCTTTCATTTCTCCGGCTGACGTGACATCTGTCACTTTATAGGCAGCATGGCCGCCGGCTTGTTCAATTTCGTTTTTCAATTCAATAAGACGGTCTTCGCGCCGTGCTGCTAGCATAACGGCAAAGCCTCTTGACGCCAGTTCTTTTGCCGTCGCTTGGCCGATTCCGCTGCTCGCGCCTGTAATAATTGCTGACTTTATTGTTGCCATCGTGTTTACAGCTCCATTTCTGCTCAAATCATTAGTTGTTGCCTTCTAAAACTTTAAACTTGTTGCAGAGGGCTGTAAACCGTCTTTTTCAGAATATCTTATACGGGATTTCCGGGATCTGCGTTGTGAACAAGACTTTATCTGCGTTCACCGTCCATTTGCCGGCCATGGCTTCCCGTACCTAACTTCATGGTTTGTACTGAGAAGAAATCTCCTATTAATTCGGCTGCTGCCTCGGCCGGATTAAGATTTCATTCACATCGACATGAGGCGGCTGGTCAACTGCGTAGACGATTGCACGTGCGATATCCATTGATTGCAGCGGTTCTACGCCGCTTCTGCTTTTAAAGTTGGTCAAGACATCTTCGTCCGTGATCGTATTTCTCAATTCCGTCGCTACTGCTCCTGGAGAAATGATTGTCGCCCGGATTTCGTGGGAAGGATCGATTTCCTTGCGCAGCCCTTCCGTAATGGCACGTACCGCAAACTTCGTTCCGCTATAGACAGCGCTGCCCGGCGAAACAACATGGCCAGCTACTGATGCGACATTGATAATATGCCCTTTTTTACGCTCTTCCATATAAGGAAGGACTGCCGCAATGCCGTAAAGCACTCCTTTGATATTCACATCGATCATTTTATCCCATTCATCGACTTTCAATTTATTCAAATAAGACAACGGCATCAAACCGGCATTATTGACGAGAACATCGATTTGGCCGAACTGCGCAAGTGTTGCGTCTGCCAGCGACTTCATCTCGATTCTTGAACTGACATCAGTCAGTTGATACTCCGCCCGTCCGCCTGCTTTTTCGATCTCATTTTTCAGTTCAATCAACCGGTCTTCCCTTCTTGCCGCCAACATGACCGCAAATCCTTTTGCTGCCATTTCTTTCGCCGTCGCTTGCCCAATCCCGCTGCTTGCACCTGTAATGATGGCTGTTTTCATGTTTTCCACGCTCCACTCATCTCCATTTCTGTTTGATGAACAAAAATCCGCTGCATACGCTAAAAAGATGATTTATTCCGTCTCCTACTCTACCCTTTATTTCAATAGCGCAAAACGCTTTTCTCGTACCAAATCCTTTGACCCTCTGCCAATCGGAGTGTTACGCTTTTGCCAATACATTCCATTCAGAAAATGAAGGAGGAATTGCCATGATCCCATCCAAGCAACGGGAAATTCATTTGGCCAACCGGCCGGAAGGTTTGCCATCAAAAGAAGATTTTGAGTTTGTGGAATTGGATATGCCAGCACCGGAAGAAAAGCAGGTGCTGGTGCGAACATTGTATTTATCCGTCGACCCTTATATGCGCGGGCGTATGCGGGATACCAAATCGTATATTGCACCTTTCCCATTAAATAAAGCCCTTATCGGCGGAGCGATTGCTGAAGTAGTAGAATCCCGGTCCGAACTTTTCCAACCAGGAGATGTTGTGACCGGCTACATGAAATGGGCAGAGTACAGTGTGGTGAAAGAAGAGAAAATCCGTAAAGTCGATACTTCCATCGCCCCTGTCACTGCGTATCTCGGGATTCTTGGAATGACCGGACTGACCGCTTATTTCGGTTTGCTCGATATCGGCAAGCCGCAGGCCGGTGAAACGGTCGTCGTGTCCGGCGCAGCAGGTGCCGTCGGTTCGGCTGTTGGCCAGATTGCCAAAATCAAAGGAACCAAAGTGGTGGGCATCGCAGGCTCTGATGAAAAAATTGATTTCCTGATAAATGAACTCGGCTTCGACCATGCGGTCAACTACAAAAAAGACAGCTTCCAGGATGACTTAAAAGCGGCTCTGCCTGATGGCGTCGATGTTTACTTTGACAATGTCGGCGGCGAAGTCTCTGATGCCGTCATCAACTCGCTGAATACCAATGCGCGCATCCCGTTATGCGGCGCCATTTCCTCCTATAATAAAGAAGAAGATGTGGGTCCGCGCATCCAGCCTGCACTGATCAAAACAAGCTCGTTGATCCAGGGTTATACAGTCGGCAATTATGCAGCGGAATTTGAAAAAGGCTCTGCTGACATGGCCAAATGGCTGCAAGAAGGCAAATTGAAATTTGAAGAAACAATTGTCGAAGGCTTTGACAACACACCTGATGCTTTTATCGGGTTGTTTGAAGGCGCCAATATCGGCAAGATGCTGGTGAAAGTCGCTGATCCTGAATTGAAGTGATTCAAGAGGAGAAAACCAGATTCTCCAAAACAAAAAAACACTCACTCGATTTAAAATCGGTGAGTGTTCTTCTTATTACCAAACCATTTTCTGACGCCGTTTGTACATCTTATCTTCTTTAAAATTATTTTCGCCTTCTTTGCCGATCCCCAAATAATGCTCCCGGATTTCTTCATTCGCTAAAAGGTTTTCCACTGCGCCTTCCATGACCACCCGGCCGCCTTCCATGATGTAGCCATAGTCGGCAATCGATAAAGCCACTGTCGCGTTTTGTTCAACCACCAGAATAGACATACCTTCATCCTCGTTAATCTTTTTGATATTTTTAAAAATCTCCTCTACTAGCAACGGAGCGATTCCAAGCGAAGGTTCATCCAGCAGCAGCAGCTTCGGCTTCGCCATGATGCCTCGGCCAATCGCCAGCATCTGCTGTTCCCCACCAGACAAAAAACCCGCTTTACGGCTTTGGAGCGCTTTTAATTTCGGGAAGTATTCATAGATCTTTTCAATATCCCCTTTTATGTTTTTGCGGTCTTTCCGAGTATAGGCTCCGGCCATCAAGTTTTCTTCAACCGTCAAATCTTTGAAGACGCGCCGGCCTTCTATGCATTGAAAAATTCCGCTTTTCACAATGGCATCCGGGGCCATTTCGCTGATTTTCTGTCCTTTGAATTCAATCGTCCCATCCGTTATCAGCCCATCTTCTCCAGCAAGGAGGCCGGAAATCGACTTTAAAGTTGTTGATTTGCCAGCGCCGTTGCTGCCAAGAAGCGCTACAATCTTTCCTTCTGGCACTTCCAGGGAAACCCCTTTAAGCGCAAGGATCATCTTGGAATAAACAGCTTCTATATTATTTACCCGAAGCATTCAAATCCCCCTTCCTTTAGTGGAAAACAGATAAGGAGAGTACCGGAATACTCTCCTTATTGGTATTTTATTTTTCAGCGCTCAAGTAATCGCTCATTGGTTCCCATTTACCGCCAACCACTTTACCAAGGCGTGCTTGGTTTGTTCCTGCATGGCTTTCTGCATTAAATGTCACGGGTGCTGCTAATCCGCCAAGGTCAAGGTTCTCAAGTGACTCAAGACCTGCCAGCACATCTTCCCCGGTAATCTCGCCTTCTGCCTTTTGTTCAGCCGCTTCTTTGATGCCTTCTACCATTACTTTCGCAGCTACCCATCCTGCAACGTGCTGCATATTGATATCTTCGATTGATCGGCCATCACCTTCCAAGAAGGCTTTATATTCTTTCATACCCTCCACGTCTTCATATGGAAGGGAGTGGGTAAGTACAGCCATAAAGTCTTCTGACACTTCACCCGCTTGCTCAATCAAACCTTCACCCGCCGCTTGGTTCAACCCGATAAACTGTGTATCAATCTTAAGTGTTTTTGCATCACGCAGAATGGTTGAAGTAGCTCCCCACGTTTGCTGAATAATCGCATAGTCCGGATTTTTCTTTTCCATGTTCAATAATTGGGACTGAGCTTCCGTCGCTGATAAATCGATGACTTGCTCGTCTACGATTTCAACGCCGATTTCCTCGCCGTATTTTTTGATGTCTTCAATTGGAGAGCGCCCAAATCCTGTGTCACTATACAGCAAAGCAACTGTCGGGTTGTCTCCTTCATGATTTTCTTTAATCCAGTTCAAAACCATTCGGCCCTGGTCCGAATAAGAAGCAGCCACAAAAAAGTTGTACGGGCTTTCTTTTAAATCCTTCAAGCTTTCAGAGTATGAAGCTGACATGAAAGGAATCTTATCAGTTGCTACTTGCTTACGAAGGGCTTCCGTATCGCCAGTTCCCCATCCAAGGATTGCCGATGCTCCATCGCGATCTCGATACGTCTGATAAAGGCGCTGCGCTTCACTAATCTCGTAGGCGTAATCTTCTCCTTTATGCTCGATATGGAGGCCTTCAATGCCGCCCGTCTTTTCTAAATTGGCGAAGAAGTCTTCCTGCCCTTCAGAATACGGAGTCCCGGTATCGCTGGTTCCCCCAGTTATATCGTAGAACGAACCGATCGTTACCGTTCTTTCCCCTTCTTTCGCGCCGCCTCCACTTGTAGCATCCTCCTCACCACAAGCTCCAAGAATTAACGACAATCCCAGTAATACGCTGACCGCTTTCATTCTGTTGTTTTTCAATTTATTTCCCCCTTTGTGTTTATGAAGCTATATGGATGAAACGGCATGATTTACATTGCAGTTTCAGAAAAACCTGTGTTAATGAGAAAACGGCCACAACTTGAAATAATTTTTGAAATTGGCCCACATCGAGGCGAGCCCCCCAGGCTCAAAAATCAGGAACAGGATGATGACTATGCCAAAGACAAATTCCCGGAATGAAGACAAAATCTGCCCCAGACTTGGCAAATACAGCACCATGAAATCGATGATCATTGTTAAGCCAACCGGCAAGAGCGTGATAAAGACGGCCCCTAAAATGGAACCCATGACACTGCCGAGCCCACCGATCAAAATCATTGCCAAATATTCAATTGAAACGCTGATGCCGTAGAACTCCGGGCTGACGATCATCGTATAGTGAGCCAGCAAAGAACCAGCGATTCCGATAAAGAAAGAACTGATGGCAAAGCCCATCACTTTATACTTAAATAAGTTAATGCCCATAATTTGCGCGGCTACGTCACGATCTCGCACTGCCAGGAAAGCCCGCCCTGTGCGCGTACGGACCAAATTGGTCGCATACAGCGCAGTCAGCATCAAGATAACGATACATAAATAGTAGTAGCTCGTATTGCTCGACAAGGAGAACAGCCCAGCCGTCGGACGGCTAAGCGACATTCCTCCCGTTCCGCCAGTGACGCTGGTCCAGCGGCTGATGATGAATATGATGATAAACTGTGCGGCAAGAGTCGCAATTGCCAGGTACAGCCCTTTCAAGCGAAGTGATGGAATCCCGAACAAACCGCCGACCACCGCCGTCACTAACCCCGCAAGAGGAAGCGCGATCCAGAAGCTCAGTCCATAAGTGGAGGTCAAAATTGCTGAAGTATAGCCTCCTACTCCTAAGAATGCTCCAGTCCCGATTGAAATCTGGCCCGTAAAACCCGTCAGGATATTGAGCCCGATTGCGCCGATTGAAGCAATCGTGCACAGTGTCAGCAAACCGATTACGTAATTGGACGTAAACAGCGGTACCAGCAGTGCAAGTGCGATCAACGCAAACATTCTTAACGCAGCGCTTTTCGATCCGAATAATTTCATGTCTTTGGCATAACTTGTTTTATAATTACCGCTTTCATTGACAAACGGATTTCGCATTGCGTTACACCCTTTCTGTTCCGCCCCGGCCAAATAACCCGTACGGCTTGATCATTAATATAAGAAGAACGACGATAAAGGGCGCTACTTCTTTCAGTCCTCCGCCAATCAGCGGGTCCAGATATCCCCCTGCCATACTTTGCAGAATTCCGATGATGAAACCGCCAACAATTGCTCCAAGGATGCTATCAAGCCCGCCAAGGATAACAACTGGCAGCACAGTCAAACCGATGGTGGCCATTGTCGGGCTGACCCCGTTGATATTTCCCAGCAGAACTCCACCTACAGCTGCGACCACTGCGGCAATCGCCCAAGTGATTGCATATACTTTCTTGACGCTGATTCCCATTGAAGAAGCGGCTTGCTTGTCGTCAGCTACTGCTCTCATAGCGATTCCCAGTTTTGAAAACTTGAAGAATACCGAGAACAAGATCAGCAAGGTTATGACAATGATGAAAGACCAAAGATACACCGGTGTAATAATGACTCCTCCCAGTTCCAGCGGTGTTGCCGGAAAAATCAATGGGAATTTTTTTGTCTGATGCCCCCAGATCATGTGCACGAGCCCTGCGAGTAAGCTCGACAATCCGATGGTCGCCATGATTACGGAGATGACTGGGGCATTCTGGAGCGGCCGAATGACTAATCGCTCGACGAGCAGCCCCAGCAGCATACTGAACACCAACGTGATCGCCAATGCGATGATAAATGGAACTTGATAAGCCGTCATAAGCGTCAAGCAGATATAAGCGCCAATAATGACAAACTCTCCGTTCGCTAAATTCAAGGCATCACTTGCACGATAAATTAACACAAAGCCCAAAGCGACGAGCCCGTAAATACTCCCTACTACGATTCCGGTTATAAGCATCTGAATAAAAAACGTCATTTCCCCACCTCCACTTAAGCTCCTATTGCACAATCTGAAGACTGATAGTGCCGGTCAAGCTGCTATCGCCTTCTGACGCGTTTTTGCTCGTTCCCGCCTCTATGCTGTCCCCGTAAAAACTTTCAATAAGCGAAGCGTATTTCTTCTTTATATAATTTCTTCTAATTTTCAGCGTCCGTGTCATTTCATCATCATTTGCGCTAAGTTGCTTATGGAGGATGGCAAATTTCTTTACGGCTGCTCCGCCTTCAAGTTCTTTGCCCAGTTCACGGACTTCTTTGTTGATAAATTCAATAACTTGGGGGTTTTGTGACAAGTCGGAGTAATCCGTGTAAACAAGCCGGTTTTTATCCGCCCATTTCCCAACACTATTCAAATCGATGTTCAGAATCGCAGTGATATATGGCTTTCCTTCGCCGAAACATACCGCCTCCTGAATGTAAGGACTGGCTTTGAGTTTGTTTTCGACCATGCTTGGGTAAATAAGTTCGCCATTTGCTAATGTAATAATGTCCTCTTTTCGATCCATTACGTACAAATGCCCTGAGTCGTCCAATTTTCCGCAATCACCGAGCGAAATCCAGCCATCTTCTTGCACTGAACTTCCTCTGTTTGCGAAAGCTTCTGCATTCCGAACGAGGATATCGCCTTTTCCACTAACTTTCACTTCCGTATGCGGGAGCGGTTTGCCCACACTATTCAACTGGAGATCTTCATCTCGCTGGACAAACGCAATGCCGGCGAGTTCCGTTGCTCCATAGGTCTGTTTCACATTAACTCCAATGCTGTGAAAGAAACAATACGTTTCCGGTTCAAGAGTCGCTCCTGCTATGTAAGCCCGTTTGACACGCCCAAATCCCATATGATCTCTAATGGCACTGAAAACCAGCCAATCGCCAATTCCATACATCAGTTTATCGGCTGCTGACACCTTTTGATGTTGAAGTTTGGCTTTAATCACCTTATCCCCATACTTTTTAAAAGTCAGATATACTTTCTTTTTGAGCCAGCTGCTTCCTTGGATACGTATGGTGAAATTCGACAATAAGGTTTGGTAAACCCGGGGAGGCGCTAATAAAGTCTGTGGACCAATTTCCCTCAAATCCGTTAGGACAGTATGTGGTTTTTCCGGGAAATTTACTGCCATTCCTGTCAATAGAGGAACTACTATGCTTATGACTTGTTCGTGGATCCAGGAAAGCGGCAGAAACGAAAAATAATCATCTTTTTCCTTCATTTTGTCTACAGCGTCCAGATTCTGTGCAGCTGCGATTAAATTGCCGTGTGACAATTTAACACCTTTAGGATGGCCGGTAGCTGATGCACTATAAGCAATGATGGCTATATCTTCAACTCCGGAAAATTCAAGTTCACTGCTATAAAATGCTGGTGCTTCCTGAACAAACATTGCACCTTTTTCCAGCAACTCATTAAAACTGGTTAGTAAATCATTTTTATAATGCCGCATGCCTTGTTCGTTACAGTAAATAATGTGCTCTAAATAAGGAAGGTCATTTTTAATCTCCAGCAGTTTGTCAACTTGTTCCTGATCTTCTACTATCGCTATCCGCGCTCGGCAGTCATTTAGATAATAAATTAATTGTGATGGAAGGGAGTCTTGATAGATGCCTGCTGAAATTCCGCCGAGTGCCTGGACTGCTATTTGCGAATAAAGCCATTGTGGACGGTTTTCCCCAATTAACGCCAATGTTTCACCACGTTTAAATTTAAAGTCTGTGGATAAGGCAAGTGCCAATGACTCCACGTTTTTCTGGTATTCCCCCCAGCTCGCTTCGTTCCAAATCCCAAGATATTTTTGTCTGAGAGCCACTTCATTTTTCATTTCAGCAGCGCGCTTTGCTAATAGCTTTGGCAATGTCATTTCCTGCCCGCCTCCTTCCTAAATGGCTTCTTCTCCGATATAGGCTTTTATGACCGCCGGATTTTTTTGGATTTCTTCCGGAGTCCCAAAACCGATTTGCTTTCCAAAGTCCAATACGGCAATATGATGGGACAAATTCATGACTACTCCTAAATCATGTTCAATCAGTACAACCGTCATGCCTTTTAATTCATGCATATCAAGAATCATGCGGGCCATCATATCTTTCTCGGAGCTGTTCATACCAGCCATCGGTTCATCAAGAAGAATAAGCTCGGGCTCAAGAGCGAGCGCTCTTCCTACTTCAACTCGTTTTTGCAATCCGTAAGGCAATTTCCCTACCGGTACATTCCGAATATCTTGAAGTTCCAAAAACTCGATAACTTCCTCTACTTTTTCGCGATGAACAATTTCTTCCTTTGAAGCTTTTCCAAAATAGAGTCCGCCACTGAATAATCCCGAATCCATTAATGCATGCCGGCCTAGTTTGATGTTATCGAGGACGGACATATGGGCGAATAATGCAATGTTCTGGAAAGCTCGGGCTATTCCAAGTGACGTCCGTTTATATGGTTTTAGGCTGGTCAATTCTTGTCCTTTAAAAAGGATTGATCCTCCAGTTGGCTGGTAGAGTCCGCTAATGCAGTTAAGCATACTGGTTTTTCCAGCTCCGTTAGGTCCAATAAGCGAGAAAATCTCTCCTTCTTCAATGTGGTAACTGACATTATCTAATGCTTTTACTCCACCAAACTGTAAATGCAATCCTTCTATCTCGAGAATTTTCCCCATTACCATATCCCTCATTTCATCGCAAAATAATACTGTAAGCGCTTCCTTGTATAGTATATAAGGAGCATAACCTTGTCAATATGGACTTTTTGAATTTTAGGAATATTCTTAATTTATTTCCAGATTTTATTATCGTGAAATTAAGTCTTTTTTGCACATTGAAAAATTCAAGAATTATTCTTCTTATGTTTTTCCTTATATTTCATTTTTGCTCAACAACGAGGAATAGGATTCCTATAGAATTCATCTTTAAAGAATTCGAGTAAAAGCCGTGATGGCAGAAGAATCTCCTTTGAAGTGGCAATTTCCTGGCTTATTCTAGAAACAGCATAGCTTTTACTGCCTCGCCTTTGCCTCGCTAAAGAAAAAAGTTTTTTGCCTTCGTTTGAATGCTGGCTGCTGATTTTAAATTTAAAACCTATACAGAAAAAATATTAAATTATTCATTGTTTTTAAACCCAAAATTTATATTTGCAGATGTTTCAGTAGACAGAAACCAATTGTTTTATTTTGAAATACTAATTAAATCTGCAATATTTTATTGTTTTTCGCTATGAGTTTTTCTGCGTAAGCCTTGATTTTGAGAAAAGAAAAAGCGTTCAAAGCGGCAACCCGCTTTGAACGCTTTTCTAATTTCTCACAGCTCCCGCACGATACGAATGATGAGCCGGGGAATATACAAAAAAATCTCTAAAACACCGATAAAGAACTCGAACACATCCCATATCCACCAGCGGTCCTTCTTCTCTTTCTTCTTCACCCGCCATCCCCCCTTTACCGCTTTAACTCATAATACGCAGCTATAGAGAAATGGTTTCATTTTACAGAAAGTCCAAAAGCTTCAGCCAGCAACTTGATCGCCGTCATCCGATTCTCTGCTCCTGAGACATTCGGGATGATCATCACTTCATCCGCATCATATAATCCCGCGATGCGTTCAATTTCCGCCTTCACCGTTTCGGCATCACCGATAATCATGCGCTTCCGGTTTTTCACTACTTTTTCCTGCTCGCCCGCACTGAAGCCCCGGGCTTTCGCAGTTTCAATAGACGGGTAATAAGGAGGCGGCATATCCGACTCCACAAACAACAGCCACAAATCGAAAGCTTTCGCAATGTCTTCCGCTTGCTCCGCTGTTTCCGCGACGACAACAAACACGGCAATGATCACTTTTGGTTGTTCCAGCAGTTTTGACGGCTGAAATCTTTTGCGATATGTTTCCACCACGTCCACACTTGATGCAAAAGGCCGTGCAAAATGAGCGTAGGAATATGCCGTTCCTTTTGCTGCGGCGAGTTCGGCACTGCCTGTTCCAGTCCCGAGCACCCACATCTCAGGCGCAGTCTCAGTAACCGGTGTGGCAATCAATTCATTCGCATCAGTCAGATATTGCTGCAAGTCTTCTATTTGCTGATCATACGGAATGCGCTTATTGCCGTTCAGCGCCTGATTGACTTTAAGATAGCTGCGCGAGCGTCCGACTCCGAGGTCAATCCGGTTCGGATGGAGCGCTTCAAGCATGCGGAAATTCTCAGCGACTTTATAGGCGCTGTAATGGGGCAGCATGACACCGCCTGAACCGATCCGGATTGAAGACGTTGAAGCTGCCAGATGCATCATCAGCATTTCCGGCGTGCTTCCTGCAACCGACATCACTTTATGGTGCTCTGAAACCCAAAACCGTTTGTAGCCAAGCTGTTCCGCAAGCTTTGCCAGTTCAGTCGTCTGCAGCAAAGCTTCGCGGGCTGTTCCTCCTTCATCAATCGGTGAATAATCCAAAATGTTTAACGCAATCATTTGACTCCCGCCTTATTTAACTAGTTGCTAGTAGTTTAACATGCGGGAGATTCTCCTTAGAAACAATTGCTTTAGAAAACCATTGAACTCCAGAAAAAAGCTGCACGAAAATCACTTGTTCATTGCAAATTTGCGCCCCATCCAATCGTTTGGGCGATGACGAGGAAGACAGCACTTAAGGCAAGCCACAGGCACATTAGCGGAATAATGAATTTGAGCCATTTTCCGTAAGATACATGTGCTAATGCGAGCGTAGCCAAAAGAACCCCGGAAGTCGGATAAAGGACATTTGTAAACCCGTCACCGAATTGGAAAGCCAGAACTGCAGTTTGCCGTGTGACATCCAGAACATCCGATAAACCGCTCATGATCGGCATCATAATCATTGCCTGTCCGCTTCCTGAGCCCACAAGGAAATTGAATAGGCCTTGTACAATCAACATGGAAATAGCAGCAATTTCTGCTGGCATAAAGTCTACAAGCTGAGTGGTAAAGTGGACAACCGTATCCAAAATTTCACCTTGTTCAAGAATGATTGAAATGGAACGGGCCAACCCGATAAGCAAAGTGCCCATTAACATCATTTTGAATCCTTCATGAAAAAACTCGGCGATGCGGCTTGGCGAGAAGCCGCATATCAACCCAATTGCTATTCCCAGAAAAGCATACCAGCCGCCCAATTCAATGAAATACCATTTCCATTGCAGCAATCCGTAGAGCATGACGACAAAACCGGCTGCCAATACTGCTACAGCTGCCTTTTGGCGCTTCGTCATAGTTTTTGGCAGTTCTTCGGTATCCGCATTTTTAAATTGTTCATCCATTCCATCCCCATACGTCAGGCCAAGCTCCGGCTTTTTCTGCACTCTGCTGGCATAGCGCCACACGTAAACAATACCGATTCCTGTCATGATGATAAAAATGATCAAACGGTATCCAGAACCCGAATAAAGAGGCAATTCCGTCAGTTGCTGGGAAAGCCCTAATGTCGCGGGAGCCGTAATAGCGGTGGAAAAACCGGCTGTTGCTGCAACTATCGGAATGGCAACTCCAGTAAAGCGGTCAAATCCCATCTTTATGACCATCGGCACAATGATCGGAATGTAAATCAAAATCAATTCCAAGGCTCCGGTTATAGTTGTAAAAACAGCAATCGGAATCATCAACACAGGCACTACAAGAATAGTTTTCGACTTTAATACTGAGCTGATCTTGCCAATTAATAATGGCAGCAATCCTGTTCTATCCAAAACCGCCGTTAACCCGCCCATCATTAAACCGCCAAAGATTATAGCTCCCGCTTGAACCATCCCATTTGGAATGGAATGAAGAAAATCAAAAAAACCTACACTTTTTGCGTCTGTATACTGGAAGGTGTCCGGGACTAAGATTTGAGCGCCGGTTTCGGTGGCTGTTCTTTCAAAAGCGCCACTTGGTATCAAATAAGTTGCCGCAAAAGCCAATAACATCATAATGAATAAAATCACGTAAACATGAGGAAGCTTATAAGCTTTCTTTTCCTTTAATTTGTATTTTTCTGCCGACTCTGTGTTAATTGCCATCCCATTCTCCCCTTTGCCTCTAACAATCGAATAACGAAAATTCTGAACTATTGACGTAAATTTTACCGAGATCCGAATCTCATCCAGATCTCGGTTGCCTTGATTAAACTAAGAACTTAAAAACAGCGTTTACGAAAATGTTAACACCATATTCCATTGCGTCTTCATCAAAGGTAAAACGCGGGTGGTGGTGCGGGTAAACAATTCCTTTTTCTTTATTGCCGGCTCCAATCGTGTAAAATGCGCTAGCCGCTTCTTGCTGAAAAGCAGAAAAATCTTCCGCTCCCATTCTCGGTTTGCAGTATTCTACAGCTTCTTTTCCATAAAGGTCGTGAACCGTTTCTTCAATGATTGCCGTCACTTCCTCATCATTGACTACCGGCAAATAGCCGATTTCATACTTCAGCCTATAACTGGCACCGTGCGCTTCCGTAACCCCTTTTACGACACGTTCGACAAGCTTTGGCATGATATCGCGGTATTTATCAGCAAATACACGAATGGTCCCAACGATTTCCACTGCGTTGGCAATAACGTTCCCCGCTTCACCGCCACTGAATTTCCCGATTGATAACACAACTGGCTCAAGCGGATTGGAATTGCGTGAAACGATATGCTGAAGATTGGTCACCACTTGCGCCCCGATAGCAATGCTGTCAATCGTATCGTGTGGCATGCCTCCATGGCCGCCTTGGCCATTGACAGTAATCCAGAAGGCATGAGTCGAAGCCATCATCGGACCATTCGCCAAACCGATTTTGCCGATTTCATCAGTCGACATTAAATGCGCCCCAATTACCCAGTCGACCCCTGTCATGGCACCGGCTTCCACCATTTGAATGGCGCCACCCGGAAATTGTTCTTCTGCGTGCTGGAACAGGAAACGGACTTCCCCTTTAATATCTTCCTTCATGCCTGAAAGGATTTTTGCTGCTCCCAGCAGCATCGCAGTATGGCCGTCATGCCCGCATGCATGCATGACGCCTTCTCTTTTAGAACGGAATTCCAAACCGGTTTCTTCCTGGAGCGGCAAGGCATCCATATCTGCCCGGATCGCCAATGTCTTGCCTGGATGGGCGCCAATCAATCTTGCCATAACACTTGTTTCTGTCGGGCGCGTAATTTCAAGATTGCCGAAAGACTGCAAGGTATCATAAACAAACTGCGAAGTTTCTTTTTCCTTAAAAGACAATTCAGGGTATTGATGCAGATAACGTCTCCATTCGATTACTTGCGCTTTCACATTCTCGAAAGATTTTTGCGGATTGATTTTCACCATTAGAAGACCTCCAGATTTTTAATTAGAAAGAACAGCATTTCCCTTTTTTTGATATACAAGTTGCCCATTTGAATACGTTTGCTCGACTTTCACTTCACCGATTTCTTCAGGAGCCACTTCGAAAATGTCTCGGTCCAGGACCACAAAGTCAGCAAAATAGCCAATTTTCAATTGCCCAACTTCAAGAAATCGGGCCACTTCAGCCGCGCCGCGCGTATAGAGCTCGACCGCCTTTTCAGCAGAGATTCTTTCATCTTGCCCGTTATCAGCACCGTTATATGAGCTTCGTGTAACAGCGGCCTGGATGGCGATAAATGGATCAACCGGATCTGTCCATGCCGTTGCCGGTGCGTCAGAAGAAAATCCTACCGGAATCCCTGCTTCAAGCATGGATTTTACTGGATAAGCTGTCTTTGTGCGCTCTGTTCCTAAATTGTTTACATAGCTTTCAATTTCGGCGAAAAGGAAAATCGGCTGCGGCACAAACGCGATTCCTTTTTTAGCTGCCGCTTGAATCGCATGAGGCGTGGGCAATGCGGCATGTTCGATGCGCACAGACGGGCCGTCTACTATCCAATTGTCCACTTCGGCAAACACATCGACAATTTGGTCAATCGCTTGCTCCCCCATCGCATGGACCGCAAGCTGGACTCCGTATTCCTTCGCCATCGCTGCTGCAGCTAAAAGCTCTTCTTTCGAAATGGTCGAGAGGCCATAACTTTCATCTGCTCCCAGAAATTCCGGATCGACCCAGGCGGTCCGGCCGGAAACACTGCCGTCGGCAAACAGCTTAATGCCTCCAATATAAACCGGCTGTGTTCGGTCTGTAGTTTCTGTTGATAGCCGCTGTATTTTCAATAGCTCCTCAAACGTATAATAGATGGAAATCCGTTGAGCAAAGCCTTTGGAACGTGCTTCTTTGTACATATCCAGATAATCCATCGGAGCAGCCAAGGCCATCATTTCCGTAATGGATGTAATGCCATGCTCAAACAGGAACGGCGTTATTTCGGCAACTGCTTCCGCATGTCCCGCACCAGACATCTGAGGCATTTTGTTCATGACCAAAAATCGTGCACTTTCCCGGAACGTGCCTGTCGGTTCTCCGTTTTCATCGCGGTCAATCTGCCCCCCCGGTGGATTCGGCGTATCTTTTGTGATTCCAGCCACTTCAAGCGCTTTACTGTTGACGACTATGATATGTGCACAAGTCCGTGTGATGATCACCGGAGAATCGCTTACTGCCTCGTCCAGATCTTCTCTTACCGGAGAACGGCCGTCCGCCAGTTTCCCTTCATCATAGCCCCACCCTCGAATCCATCCACCTGACTTTTGAAGTTCCCGCTGTTTTCGGATTTCATTTTGCAGATCCGCAATGGAATTGACGACAGGAGCCGTGCATGGAATTTCTTTTGCTGCACTCGCCAGGTATACCGGATGCAAGTGTGCATCAACGATTCCAGGAATGACCCGCTGTCCTTTTAAATCAACCCGCTGCCCTTCCACTTGTTCACTGTCGGTTTGCGAACCGATCCATTGAATCTTTCCATTTTCCACCACCATTGCTTCCGCATATGGATGCATCGGATCTGCAGTAAATATTTTTCCGTTTTCATAAATGACTTGCTGCTGACTGGACATGTAATTTCCCCTTTCGAATCTGCTTGTTCTTTTTCGTTCCAACCGAAAGTGAAAGGCCAAGAACCTCCCGACGAATCAAGTTTTGCTTTATTATTCCGCTTCTGCATCTTCTACTGGTTCAGCTCGCTTTGCGGCATTATTTTGGATAAAGGCCGGTATCAGGATTCCTAAGATAAACCCGATAATTGCCGGGACTAGCCAAGCAAAGCCATTCGCACTGTATGGCAGCATACTGATCAGCTGTTCAAGCAGCGGAACTTGGAAACCGATGGACACTAAAGTTTCAGCAAAACTAACAATGAATGTAAGTAAAATCGCCCCGCGATATCCTCCTGCATGCGGGATGAATTTGTTAAAGACTCCGAGAAATACAAGAACAATTGCCACCGGATAAAGCGCCGTGAAAATCGGCATGGTATAGTCGATTATTTTCTCCACGCCAAGCAACCCAATTCCCGTGCCTATTACAGCAATTATTAGCACCCAAAGCCTGTAACTGATTGTGTTTTCAGTTAGTTTAGCCAGGAATTCTGCTATTACCGCCATCACGCCGATGCTCGATGTCAGACATGCAAGTGCAACTACAATAGCTAACGCAGTTGTACCGAAATCACCTAAAAGAGATTCGACGATTTGAGAAACAAGGACCGTATCAGAGATTCCGGAAGGGAATGCCTCGCTTGCCCCTGCTCCGATATACAAGAGGCCGCCATATACAACCAGCAACCCTGCCCCTGCAATGGACGTACCCGTCAATGCTATTTTTCGGGCTTGTTTGCCCTTATAACCAAAGCCGGCAATGGCGGCAATGAAAATCGGTGCACATAAAATGCCCGTAATAACATCGCCTGTCTGGTAAGCACTGATAAAGGCATTTGAGAATGGCGTTTCTGCCCCTGTCATTATCGGTGTGCCCAGCGGAGAGAACAGCCCTTTGCCTATGATGAGCAGCAAAATAATGACGAGCAGCGGGGTCAAAAATTTCCCGATTTTCTCAATGACATGTGACTGATCCATCGCAAAATAAAAACTGATTGCAAAGAACAGCACGATGGTTACCACGGGTGGTAGCGAAGGGAACTGAACAGCTATTCCCAGCTCATGAGTGGTTGCAGCCATCCGCGGCAGCGTCACAAACAATCCAATGCCGACCATCAGTAATAAATTAAAGGCAATATAAAACCACGAACTAATCGGTTTCGTCAATTTCTCAAAATCCCCGCCTGCATTTAGAATTGCGATGACTGCAAGAAGCGGGAGTACAATCCCTGTTACTGCAAATCCGATTAAAGCAGGCAGCCATTCACTTCCGCTGGCCAAGCCGATAGAAGGTGGAAAAATTAGATTTCCCGCTCCAAAATATAAAGCGAATAACGCAAATCCAAGAATGATACTGTGCTGAATTGTCTTGCTCATGTTAAACACATCCTCTATGTTGTATTTTTCAGCTGAAATCGCTTTCAATAAAATCAATTTCCCACATAAATTCAGCCAATTAAACTATCGCTATTGTCTGTGAACTTAACTATATACAATCCTGTACAAAGAAAAAAAGAGGGGAAGTTTTTTCCCCTCTTTCGTAAAAAAATTTTTACCGCAGTTCGTACTTGCTTAATTTGTATTTTAAAGTCTGTTTTGAAACGCCTAATCTTCGTGCCGCTTCCGCTATAATGCCATTCGATTTTTGCAATTCCGTTAAAATAATCGATTTTTCGTAATCATCGACGACTTCTTTCAAATCCATATTAGCCCTTTTATTCTCCGTTGATCCTGAAAAGTGATTAGCTTTACGGATTCTTGGCGGAATATCCTCTAATGTGATGAGCTTATCCTCTGCTGTATTGAAGGCTGTTTCGATAGCATTTTTAAGTTCCCGGATATTGCCCGGCCAATTATAAGTCCGGAAATACTCCAGCACTTCCGGCTCAATGCCTTCGACCTTCATATCCATCCGCTCATTGTAAAATGCGATAAAACGGGAAACCAGCATGTCAAGGTCATCTTTCCTATCTTTCAGTTCCGGCAGCTCTAATTGAATGACTCCGAGGCGATAATACAAATCTTCACGCATCCGCTTTTGTTCAATCAGCAGATCCGGATTTTCATTGGTCGCGGAAATGATGCGGATATCCAATTGGATATCTGTTGCGCCTCCAATTCTGCGGATGCTTTTCTGTTCAATAGCATTCAGCAGCTTGGCCTGCAAATGCGGATCCAAAGAATGAATTTCATCGAGAAACAGCGTCCCTCCTTCTGCCTGCTCAAAAAAACCGATACTTTCTTCAATGCCGGCAGCTTCATTCTTTTCTGTTCCCCACAATTCCCTTTCCACTAAATGCTCCGGAAGGGCTCCGCAATGAACGGAGATAAAGGGTTTGGCGAAACGGTTGCTGAGATTATGGATCGCTTGGGCAATCACTGCCTTACCTGTTCCTGTTTCGCCATAAATCAGCACCGTTGAACTGTGCTTGGCAATCCGCATCATTTTATCTTTGATCTTCAGCATTTTATGATTTCTAGTGATGATATCGTCAATCGTATAGCCGGTATTGTTTTTCCGGTATACTTTATGGCTGTTGTATTGGTCAAGATATTGCATATCTTCTTTGGAATAATAATGTTTCGAAAACTCTACTGCTCCCACTACTCTGCCATTTTCGCTTATCGGGTATGTCGAGCTTTTGGAAATGAACATGCTCCCCGTCTTTGTCATCATTTTTTGTGAGACACCTGTCACAGCGGTGCCTTTTTTAAGCACATTCATTACAGTACTATTGTCATCAGTCAGATTGGTATAAAAAGAAGTGATTTTCTTCCCCAAGAAATCTTCTGGCCGGTGCCCCAGTTTTGCCAGTACATTCAAATCAGCCAAATCATAATAAAGGGTTTTGCCATCTTCATCTACGACAAGGACATTGTCAAAATCCGCGAGACGGTCAAAATTGTCTAGTTCATGTAGCACATTGTTTCCTCCTAACGCGCTTTTCCTGCTTCTAACATATCCAATAAACCAAAAAAGCGCCAACTTCAGCAACAGAAGTTGACGCTTTTCTCCGGCAATTACGGCTGCCGGCTGATGACTCCAAATGAATAGCGGGTTTCGCTTTCATACCGTTCGCCCTTGTTCAATACCGCTGAAGGGAAATGCGGATGATGGATTGAATCCGGCAATCCTTGCGTTTCCAGGCAAAGTCCGAGATGGTTGCGTGCTGCCGTCCCGCGGAACCAAAGAGGCCCGCCGAGCCCGTTTCCTGTATAAAGGACAACGGCCGGTTCTGTAGTTTCGACAATGAGTTGGCGCCCGCTTTCTTTGTCCTCCAGCACAATTTCTCTTTGCTGGTTGCTGTCCAATAGAAATGGATGATCATACCCGCCGCCAGCCAAAAGATTCTGCGGATCCACACCATCACGGAGCTCCCTGCCTTTCCGGAAATCAAATATCGAGCCGTCGACCGGCAAGCATTCGCCTGTCGGAATCTGTTCAGCATCCAACTCAAGAACCTTACTGCTGTTTATCGTCAGTTCATGGTTTAAGATATCCCGTTTCAACTCTCCGCTCAGATTAAAATAACTGTGGTTGGTTATATTCAATAAAGTGGTTTTGTCGGAAACGGCCGAATAAGAAATGATCAGCTCATTGTCATCATCGCGGATCGTGTATGTAACTTTCAGTTCAAGGTTCCCGGGGTAACCTTCTTCCCCGTCCGGGCTCAAATAGGAAAACTCGATGGTGGCTTCGCTTTCATTTCGCATCAACTCCGACTTCCATAACTTATGGCTGAAACCTTGATTGCCTCCGTGCAAATGATGGCCGTTGGCATTGGCGGCAAGTTTATAGTCTTGGCCTTCAAGTGTAAACGCGCCGCCTTTGATCCTGCCGGCAAAACGTCCGGCCACTGCTCCTAAAAAATGCGGATTGCCGCCATATTCTTCAAGCGCATCAAAACCCAGGACCACATTTTCCAGGTTTCCCATTTGATCAGGCGCGATGATTTTCGTGATGATGCAGCCCCAATCCATGCATGACATTTCAAAACCATTGGCGTTCCTCATGGTGTACAATGTCACCGGACGCCCTTCCTTATAGCCGAATAACCCTTGTTCCACTTCCATTTCGCTTCAATTCCTTTCTAACTATACAGTTTGGACGCCTCAGCCATTCTCGCTTTATAAGAGATCTTGATTACTTGGCGCTTTTTCTCCCTTACTCATTCACTTCGACATTTATGGACCCCACCCCTGCATCAACAGCCCGCTGAAACATAGCAATCGGTATATTGTTTAGAAAACGAACGAATGCCCTAATAAAACGTCTTGAATTTTTTATGCCCAACTTCAATTGCATTATGCCCAAGTACAACCTGTTTATGCCCAACTAGATGAGAGTTATGCCCAGCTTCGACCATTTTATGCCCAACTGGCATAAAAAATGAAAGAAGGTCCCTTCTGCCACCCAGCAGAAGAAACCTTCTTTTTGCTTTCATTAATCCACTACAAAATACCGGGCATCCGGATGGGCGAAAACAATGGCCGATACCGATGCTTCCGGATCCATCATGTATTCTTCCGTCAGATGGACACCGATATCTTCCGGTTTGATCAAGCCGAATAATTTCGCTTGGTCCTCCAGATTCGGACAAGCCGGGTAGCCGAATGAAAACCGCTGTCCCTGGTATTTCGCAGCGAAACGGTCACGCATTGAAAAGTCGGTGGCGTCCGGGAAGCCCCACTGGTCGCGGATTTCCTGATGGATGCGCTCTGCAAAACCTTCTGCCAGTTCCAAAGCTGTCGCCTGCAGCGCATGACTTTCCAGGAATTTTCCGGCTTCTTTCAAACGGGCCGCTTCGTCCCGTACACCATGCCCTGCCGTCACTTGCATAAATGCGACATAATCCATTTCGCCGCTATTAACGGATTTCAAATAATCCGCGAGGCATAAAAACGGTTCAACGGACTGGCGCGGGAAAGTGAATCGTTCGATTTCGGTCTTGGCATCTGCCGGGCTATAAATGATGACATCATCGCCATCACTTTGTGCCGGGAAAAACTGATAAATGCCGGATGGCTTTAACAACCCGGATTGCAAAAAGCCGGTCGCCAGTTCATGCAGTTCCACCGCCCGCTGGTCGCCTTGCGCCAGCGATTTCTCGCTGAAGCCTTTCAAGCCGAGATGATGGCCGATCAGAGTCCGCATATTGACGTACGGATACAGGTGAGCCACTGAATATTCCTTCAGCACATGGCGGCGCAAATCGTTCGGCTTGTAGACCGGTACGTCTTCCCGCACCGTTTTGACCGGACGGACTGCCACCGCTACTGCCTGTTTCGATGCTCTTGCCGATTCCGACACTTTGCGTTTTTCCTGCTGCGCATCCAGTTCTTCCAACAGCACTTCTTTCCCGGCTTTGCTTTGCAGGCGGTTGGCGAGATCCAAGCCTTGCATCGCATCTTTCGCGTAAATGACCGGGCCGTCATATTCAGCGGCGATTTTGGTTTCTGTAAAGCGCCGCGATAATGCCGCGCCCCCCACCAAAATTGGCACATCGATGCCCGCTTCCTTGAAGTCCTGCGCCGTGATGACCATCTGCTTTGCCGACTTGACGAGCAGCCCCGATAAGCCGATCATATCCGGCTTTTCTTTTCGGATGACGTCGATCAGTGTTGCTGGTGTCACTTTGATGCCGACATCGATGACTTTATAGCCATTGTTGCTGAGGATGATATCCACCAGGTTTTTGCCGATATCGTGGACGTCGCCTTTAACCGTGGCCAGCACAATCTTGCCTTTGCCGGAATCATCTTCTTTTTTCTCCATAAATCCTTCCAGGAACGAAACCGCCGCTTTCATGACACCCGCGCTTTGCAGCACTTCTGCGACAATCAATTGGTTGTCATTAAACAGGCGGCCCACTTCAGCCATGCCTTCCATTAGCGGACCGTTGATGACATCAAGCGGTGTATCATACATTTCGAGCGCTTTCTCCAAATCCGGAATGAGCCCTTCTTTCGTGCCTTCCAGAATATAATAAGCGAGCCGCTCAGGAACCGTTTTCGGAATATCATCTTCGGTCTTCTCTTTTTTCTTATCGCGGTAAAAATCCGTAAAGTCAGCCAAGGTCTTGTCAGTCGTGGTAAACAGCAATTCATCGGCCATTTCAATTTCTTGCTGGGGAATCGAAGCATAGCGCTCCAGTTTCTCCGTGTTGACGATAGCATAATCAAGCCCTGCCTGGGTGCAGTGATACAAGTAAACCGCATTCAGCACTTCGCGGCCGACCGGCGGCAACCCGAATGATACGTTGCTGATGCCGAGAACCGTCAAGCAGCTCGGGAATTTCTTCTTGATCAGGCGGATGCCTTCAATCGTTTCCACTGCGGATCCGATGTATTGCTGATCGCCGGTTCCGACCGGGAATACGAGCGGATCGAAAATGATGTCTTCCGGCGCAAGCCCCCATTTATTGACCAATAAATCATACGCTCGTTCAGCGACTTCAAGTTTCCGTTCCCGCGTCACGGCCATTCCTTGTTCATCAATCGTGCCGACCACAACAGCTGCTCCGTACTTTTTCACCAATGGCATTACCGCATCAAAGCGTTCTTCCCCGTCTTCCAGGTTGATGGAATTGATGATGGCTTTCCCTTGGGAAAATTTCAGCGCCGCTTCAATAACATCTTCATCGGTGGAATCAATGACGAGGGGAACTTTCACTTTTTTGACAACTTCCTTCATGAAGTTCGTCATATCTTCAAGCTCATCACGGTCCGGATTTGCCAAACAGATATCGATGACATGCGCGCCGTTCTTCACTTGCGCACGGGCAATTTCAGCCGCTTCCTCAAATTGTCCATCGATGATGAGCCGTTTGAACTTGCGGGAACCGATGACATTCGTGCGCTCCCCGATAAACAAGGGGCGCATCGATTCATCGTATTGCAGCGGTTCGATGCCAGAAATCACGTGCCCATGTCCGACGGCTTCCGGCTTTCTTGGTGCTAAGCCTTCCATCGCTTCCCGGACCGCTTTAATATGGGCCGGTGTTGTGCCGCAACAGCCGCCGACTACATTGAGCCAGCCTTTTTCCGCAAACCCGCGCAATTTTTTTGACAGCGATTCAGGTGTCTCGTGGTAATGGCCTTCTTCATCTGGCAGCCCTGCGTTCGGATAACAGCTGACATAGCCATCCGACAACTCAGCCAAAGAGCGGATATGATCAGTCATAAACTCTGGGCCTGTCGCGCAGTTCAGACCGACTGACAACGGCTTGACGTGTTCAATTGAAATATAGAAAGCTTCGATGCTTTGTCCGGCAAGCGTCGTCCCCATCGGTTCGATCGTTCCAGACACCATGATCGGAAGCTCGATGCCGGTTTCCTCGAATGCTTTCTTGATGCCGATCGTTGCCGCTTTGACGTTCAGCATGTCCTGGCTCGTCTCCAAAAGGATCAAATCCGCGCCGCCTTCGACAAGCGCTTTCGCCTGCACATAAAAATTATTCAGCAGTTCATCAAATGTGATGCCGCCTGTCACCGATAAGGTTTTTGTCGTCGGGCCGATGGCACCCGCTACAAAACGAGGCCATTCCGGAGTTGAAAAGGCGGCGGTGCTGCGTTTCGCAATTTCTACCGCCCGCCGATTGATTTCCGCTGCCTGGCTCCCAAGGCCGTATTCATCCAGCACGACCGGCGTTCCGCCGAATGTGTTCGTACAGACAATATCGGCACCCGCTTCCAAATAAGCATTGTGGACGCCTTCGATGACATCCGGGCGGACGATATTCAAGTATTCGTTGCAGCCATCAAGCTGCTCTCCGCCGAAATCTTCTGCTGACAAATCGGCATTCTGGATCATCGTTCCCGTAGCACCGTCAATAATCAATATTCTCTTTTCGAGTTGCTGTTCAATTAGCTGTTTTGACATGGCTGCTATCGCTCTCTTTCTGTATATCAAGTTGGCGGATATATTCAATCAATTCCAAAGACATATCGTAGCGGAAAAATGGGGTGATCAAGTAAATGCCATGGAATAAATCCGCTGCTGTATCGATCAATTCTTTTGCAATCTGGATGCCTTCTTTGGTAGCGCGGTCTTTATCATTGCCGCAAGCACGCATCCGCTCCAGTGCATCTTCCGACAACTTGATGCCAGGCACTTCATTATGCAGGAATTCGGCACTGCGGATACTGGTCAAAGGCATCACTCCGAGGAAAATAGGGGTTTTCAAATGCTTTGTCGCTTCATAGATTTCAACGATTTTCTCTTTTGTGTAAACCGGCTGCGAAATGAAATAATCCGCCCCGCTTTCTATTTTCTTTTCAAGCCGCGCGACTGCCCGGTCTAAAACGCGGACATTCGGATTAAATGCGGCAGCTACGGAGAAGTTCGCTTTTTTGCGCAGCGGTTTACCGGAAAATGAAATGCCTTCATTCAGCTTTTTGATCAACTGGATCAATTCCAGGCTCGAGACATCATAAACACTTGTCGCCCCAGGAAAATCCCCCACTTTTGTCGGGTCTCCTGTTACTGCAAGAATATCATGGATTCCCAATGCATCGAGTCCCATCAAATGCGACTGCAAGCCGATCAAATTCCGGTCGCGGCATGTAATATGTGCAAGAGGGCGGATTTGTTCCTGGTGTTTCAAGATGGATCCCATTGCCAGATTGCTGACTCTTGGAGAAGCGAGTGAATTGTCCGCCATCGTAACTGCGTCCACACCTGCTGCATTCAGCGCTTTTGAACCTTCAATGAACTTTGTAATATCCAAATGTTTCGGTGTATCCAGCTCCACAATAATGGTGCGTTCCGTTTTCGCTTTTTCATGAAGCGGTGCTACTTCCAGTGCTTCTGCTTCGCGAATAACAATCGGCTTTTTCTTTATCACTTCTTTTTGGGTAATCGGTTTTAAATTGCCGATGCGCTTTTTCAGCGCTTCGATGTGCTTTGGCGTGGTGCCGCAACAGCCGCCAATCAGGCGCGCGCCTTCTTCTCTTAATAATAATCCTGCACGCCCGAAATAATCAGCTTCCGACTCATAGACCACACGGCCATTTTCAAGATCCAGTAAGCTGGCGTTCGGATAAGCCGAAAGGAACGCTTTTTCCGGCAACGATACTTCTTCCAGCGCCTGGATCGTATGATGCGGCCCCAAACGGCAATTGACACCGACAATGTCCGCACCTAATCCTTCCAGCTGGTGCAGGGCATCATTCAAAGCCATGCCGTTTTGCAAAATGCCCGGCTCGTGCATCGACACTTGGGCAATCAGCGGCACATCGGTCACTTTCCGTAAATGGCTGACGGTCGCAGCCAGTTCTTCAAAATCATAATAAGTCTCAAGCAGCAAGGCATCCGGGTCTCCCGCCAGTAAATATCCTGCTTGCTGATCCACCATCGCGATGATTTCCTGCAGAGTGGCATCGCTTTTCCGGATGCCCCGGATGCCGCCAATTGTCCCAAAAACAAATTGGTCGCCGGCGGCAGCTGCTCTTTTCGCGATGCGAATAGCCGCTTCGTTGATCTCTTTGACTTGATGTTCCAATCCATAGCGCGCAAGTTTTAAGGCATTGCCGCCATACGTATTGGTTTGGATAATGTCCGCACCTGCCTGAATGTATTCCTGGTGAATCTTTTCAATGATTTCCGGCCGCTGCAAATTCAATTCCTCATTGCAGTATTCGATGCCGTAAGAATACAATAGGGTTCCCATCGCGCCGTCTGCCGTCAGTATTCTCGTCTTTAGCTCATCTAGTAAACCCATGCTCTTCACCCTCCTAAATATACAAAAAAAGCCATCTTTGAAAAAGAAGGCTTTACGATTAATAAACTCGTTCCTTTTCATCTGCCAGACATTTGCATGCCTGCTGGATTTAGCACCTGACCATTAATGGCTGGTTGCTGAAGCGTCATAGGGCCAGTCCCTCGACTTCTCTCGATAAGAATTCACTATTCAGTTATGATTCGATGTTAACGGCAATGAGTGGCGATTCCTTTGACTGATGTTTCTCTTTATTCCACTTTAACGGGCAGTATGGCTCCCGCTTTGGCAAGCGGGAAGCCGACTGACCGTAAAAGTCCGATTGATTCAACTAACCATCAGTGGAGTAAGATCCCCACTGATTGAAGTTTCTCTTTATATCTTCAAATCCTACCTGTATCCAGGCTTCAGGTCAAGTTGATTTATCTAAAAAGATTGAACTTTCTGTGTTGAAGAGTGATTTATCAAAGAGGTGTGTTTTTTGCCGCTTGAATTGGATCAAATTCCGCTGCGTGGACCTCGAATTTGTACCAGGTAAAATCTCCATCTTCCAGCTGCCACGTAATTTCGATCTTTGAAGGGACTTTGATTCCGCCAGCGCTGTGATGCTCTTTGATTTCAGCCACGCACGGCACAAGTGGCGCTTCCGGGCTATTGTCTTTGTAGCGATGGGCGACAATTTTCTGCAGCTCTCCGTCTTCCTTAAAATGATATATTGCCGATCCCGATACCCCTTGATAATCCATGGTGGCCTTGGCTGTATTTTCATCAATTTCTTCCCAGTTGATATAGGGGCTGAGGGCGGCTGTCGGATACCAGGACACTTCCATTAAATACCGCTGCAATGCCGACTGATCCGTTTTTTCATTATCAGCTACTCGGGTAAGCGGAAACAGCCCTCCTGCTTTAACCAGCATGTCAGCTTTTCCTGATTCGAAACTGTCCCGGCCCACAACTTGGACAAAAGGCAGCATGTTCATTTTCACTGTCCAGGTAAACGACGGCGGATCGGTCGTAACGGTCTGTTCCGCTTCCGCTTTTATCCACTCCTGCTGTTCGGGCTTCAACCTCATCCAGCCGGTTTGCCTAAGAAAAATAGTACGGATTTGGTCCTTGCCGACAATCCCGACATGGGTCAGCCATTTTTTCACAGGTGCTGGAAGCGGCTCCAGCATATCCTCTGTTATTTCACGCGGCTCTGCATCCGGAACCTTTGCCAGCTGCTGGTCAATTTGTTTCTTGCTCTGGCTGCTGAAATTCCACAACGCCCCTTTATATAACGCAGCTACAGCAACGACGAAAAGTGAAGTCACGACTCTCTTCCTCATCTTACAGCACCTCCATTTTTGCATTACTACCTAATATACGACATTGGAAGAGTTTTTCCTGTCAGAAAAAATGATTTATGCGAGTAATTTGTTCCCATGCATTCAATTCCTCCAGTTCCATCTTCAACAAAGCTTTTAAGGTTTATTCACCCAACCGATTTCATATACTTTCCACCGGGAAAAACTCTTTTAAAGTATAGAGCGGCCGAATGTTTGGCTGATCTTCAAACGGGTGGAACTCGACGCTTCCAACATGCACTCCCATATTGTATTCGCCGATCACCGAGTCCAGAAGGATGAAGACAATCGGAATAATTTCCTCCTCATTTTCTTCTGTCAGCCCTTTGATATAAAGCATCATATTGACTTCTTCCTGCTCTACATCCTGAAGCGCTGTATAATAGACATCCTCCCATGTCAATTCCCTTTTTCCATAATAAACACTGAACTCTTCTTCTGAAGGCTGCCTGAAAGCAATGATTTCAAAGCGTTCAAGTTCCGGAGCAGTTTCCTGCAAATCAAACACCGCTTCAAAACCCTCTACTATGCCGTCCGCACTGATAATAAATTCGCGTTTGCCGTTCTCCGGCTCAGCACTGAACTCAAAAACGAGATGCTTATTCACTTTCTGAAGCTTTTGCTGCAATTCATCAAAAAGCTCTTCCCTATTTTCTTCAGCCAACTCAAAGTAAATTCCCTCATTCTCCTCGAACCATTTCCAAAAAGCTTCAATTTTATTCTTTCGTGTAGGCAGCCATTTCATCCTGTTGATCCCCTCTTTTCCTAACGTCTTTTCTTTTTCTTTCAACGTATTAACATATAATTCTAATCAAGGTAATTATAAAGCCTCACACACAAGTGATTAAAAATTCCTATTTTTCTAATTATAATTAGTAATCAACAGCTAGTCTACAACATTTTAAAAACAAAAAGGTCCATGCTAATTTTATCGTTGCCTGAAGAATTAAAGAAATTTCCGAACGGCATTGAAGCCAGCAATTTTAACTATAATAATAAGTGAAAAATTTTTTGCTACTCGATAAGATTGAAATTATTTTATCCAAAACTCTATACTTAAAAATATGAATTTTAATGATTAGCAATAAAAAGTTTGCCTTTCTTTATTTCTTTGCGAAAACGGATATAATAATTTCACTCATCATGATGAATAATTTATAACGGATTGGAACGAATTGCCGAACTGGCTTTTGGCATATACAAAGCTCACTCTTTTGAAAAAGCAGCTGAATAGCGCATTAAAGACTCAGAACTAGTGAAGAAACGGCGAAAACTCAAAAAATGCTATTTGATAAAGTTATCTACTTGGAAGTCGCCTCTTTATTTTTTTAAGAGCTACACGACTCCTGAAGATCCTCTTGTTTAATAAGGTCCTAAAAGCTTTATTCATCTCAAATTATTAGCTACAGCCAAAAACAATTAGAACTTCAAAACAAAAAACCTTTTATAAGTCGAATCGACTTATAAAAGGTTGATTTCTTTTCTAGATTTTTCAAATCCGTCCATCAAAATTAAATCTAGCATCTCCACTTTGTAATATGATCTAAAAAGATGTATGCCACAGATCGATTTCAGGAAAATTAAACCGGAGCAAATAAATCAACCAGAAGCAACGACACTGCTCCCATCAATGTAGCATCATCTCCTAGGTTAGTTATAGTGACTTCTGTCTGTTTTGCACGTGGAGTCAGAGCACGTTCTTCGATAGTTTCAAGAATACTCGGCAAAATGAACTCTTTGGCTTTTGTTACCCCACCACCTAAAACAATTTTTTCAGGGTTGATGATATGTATTAAATTTGTAAGGCCAATCCCAATAACTTTACCGGTCTCTTTTAATATACCAACAAACTCTGTATTTCCCTCCACAGCTTGTTCGTAGATACTCTCTGCAGAGAGAGGAGTTTGTGAAATGCCTTTACTGGCTCTTCTAACAATTGCTGGACCTGTTGTGAATGTTTGCAAACATCCGCGATTTCCACATTCGCAAACTTCTCCATTTAAATCAATTGTCATATGTCCCACTTCACCAGCAATATTATGTGCTCCATGATATAACTTTCCGTCGATGACAATACCAGCGCCTACCCCGCGGCCGATATTCACGGCCAACATGCTAGCTACTTGTCCATGATTCCCAAACCACGATTCACCTAATGCCATGGCACGGGCATCATTTTCTATCTTGACTTCTAAATCGAACTCCTTTTCGAGTTCTTCTTTTATTGGAATATCAGTCAAACTTAATATAGGCGCAAATAAAGCTATGCCTTTCTCAACCTCCACCACACCATGCATAGCTACGCCGATGCCGATAATTTTTCTAATATCCGAAACACCTTCTAAGCAATTATAAATACACTCTTTTAAAATAACTAGAAAACGGCCATTGGTGATAGGTATCGGCAATTTTCTCGATGCCCGGTAAATAATCTTTCCTGCCAGATCAGTAAGAATGCACTCTATTGTTTCTGGGCCCGCATCGACTCCTACAACATAGAATTCATTGTTATTGATTAGCAACATAGTAGGCTTACGCCCTCCTTGAGACTCGCCCAGCTTGCTTTCTTTTACAATTCCTTGTTCAATCAGCTCTTTTACAATACTGCTGACTGTTGGCGGGGTTAGTTTTGTCTCTTTTGCAATTTGTGCTCTAGAAATAGGAGCATCTGTGCGTATCTTATTTAAAATGATCGATTTATTTAATGATTTCATCCACTGGAACGTGCCTTGACGCATACTAAAGCCTCCCCTTATTATGCAAATCTAACATTAGAAAAGGGACATTCCGATTTAAGTGTAACGCAGATACTTGAACTGACAACCAATAACAGCTTTTGCAGTTTTTCAGGTTTTGTTGATATTGCGGTTAGAAACACTGCTCCTTGGCTTTTATA
Organism: Planococcus sp. VCh962; assembly: GCF_057748275.1. Lineage (NCBI taxonomy): Bacteria > Bacillati > Bacillota > Bacilli > Caryophanales > Caryophanaceae > Planococcus > Planococcus sp. VCh962. Next base: position 87,641 of record NZ_JBYLHS010000004.1, on the reverse strand, counting down.
ATATCACTAGTTTCTTTATCGGAGAACACAGAGAGCTTCATTTTAAAAGTAAAAGGCTCAAACTTGCAGCGGTATTTTTCGAGTTGGTTTTGCCCGCACGAATTCGATCCTAAACCGTTTTGCATTTTGTCCAAATGCAGGACGATATAATCTCTTTTTTCTAGCTCGTTGGTGTGTTTAGCTTTCTCTAAATCAAAAACTTCGTAATAGGAAGCTCCAAAATCGAAAGTATCATTTATTCCAGCCGCTAGTATTCCTAGCCCCTGGCGATTAACAAAACTTACCCAGCGAGTGTCTGTCCGATTTCCGTTTTCTTGCGGATGAACATAATTTGTAAATAGCTTTTCTACAGTCTTTCCAAACACACCTATTAAATTTGATTGTTTTGAATCGCTATAAGATTCTCCTGGCCCTCTTCCATACCAGCGGACATTCTCGCAATATTTATTAATTTTCATTTCTACTCCGATTCTTGGAATCATTTCGGGAGCATTTTCAACCATTCCATCAGGTTCCCCGCTTACTTCAAATAATACATCACCATTAGGATAGACTCTGTATGTATAAGTACAGCGATAATACCATGAGGAATTTGTTGTACCATTGATTGTCTCCACTACAACACTCACATAGTTTTTAGTTTGCTCATAATTCACAGATTCAACCATCTGATGCCACAAGTGCATAAAGTATTTTTCTCTATAATCTTTCAACAGATACATATCATTATCAATAGGTGCTCTCCAAAACTGCAGAATCGGACCTTTTTCAACTATTTCAACACCATCTTTTTTCCAAGAAATCAGCTGACCTTTCACTGTATCAAAAACAACTTCCACTTCTTCAGCACTGATAATTAATTTATTATGCAATTCCTCGAGTTTTAGTATGCCATTAGCTGGCATCCTAAGAGGCTGAGTCTCAATTGGCAATTTAAATTGGGCAGTCGCCAATTCTTGCCCTTGTTTCCCCCAGATGAAGTCTCGGTTTGTCACATACGAGATAGTTAAATAATATTCAGTCCCCAATTCTTTAGGAAATGTTAAATCATAATCTAAGTCGACTTCCTTTTTGCTACGTGCAGCAATCCCTTCTAGGCTGCTCCCTCCTGCGTAAATCGTTTTACCGTCTTTTTCAATTGCAAAAAATAATGTTAAATGATCTAAATTGATGAAGTCGTATTTATTTTCTACAAAAATTCTGCCCTGTGCAAGATCGACAGGATGTGTATGGACAGGTTCAATAATTTTCTTATATTCTTTTAGCGCTGGAGAAGGAGTACGGTCCGGCATAAGTAACCCATCAATACAGAAGTTTCCGTTTGTTGGATCATCACCGAAATCGCCTCCATACCGATAATAGACATTCCCTTGCTCGTCCACAGTCTCGATGCCGTGATCATACCATTCCCATATAAATCCGCCCTGCAAATGTTCATGCGCATAGACAAGCTCTTGGTATTCTTTCAATCCTCCCGGGCCATTTCCCATTGCATGTCCATATTCACAATGCACATGTGGCTTTTCAGGCGAATCAATAATATCTTGCATCGTTTTTCTACCTTTTGGCTGATTTTCTAGCCAAGTATACATGGTTGAATATACATCTGTTACTTCTGCTTGGGCATCTCCTTCATAATGAATGAGGCGGCTTGGATCCAATTTTCTGCAGACATCGGCCATCTTTTTGAAATTCTCGCCAAATCCCGATTCATTCCCTAAAGACCACATAATGATAGAAGGGTGATTTTTGTCCCTTTCAACCATCCGGACTAGGCGATCAACATGCGCTTGCTCCCATGTTGAATCATTCGCCAGCCAATTATAGTTGTTTGTCAGTTCAAATCCATGACACTCCAGATCCGCTTCGTCAATTACATACATTCCATAAGTATCACAAAGCTCATAAAAATAAGGAGAATTAGGATAATGGGCTGTACGAATTGCATTAATATTATGTTTCTTCATCAAATGGATGTCTCTGATAATATCCTGTGCGGAAACTACTCTGCCAGTCGCCGGATGAAAATCATGGCGGTTAACCCCTTTTAGTTTTATCGCCACACCATTTATTGTAAATGTTTTTCCTATCAACTCAATATAACGGAAGCCAACTTTTTGCGGAATGACTTCAATAACTTCATCCCCCTCTTTAATGGTCATTAAAAGAGTATAGAGAGCCGGATTTTCTGCGTTCCATAATTTCGGCTGATTAAGTACTTCAGTAAATAAAAATTGGTCTGTCAAATCCTGTGCTCCCGAGAAAACGGCTTCATGCTTTTCATCTAAAAGCTCGTAGAAAAGAGTATAGCCGGGTTCACTTCCTCGTACTTTTCCGGCTACAATTAATGTCCCTTCTGTGTAGCTGTCTGTTAATACGGTTTCCACTTTGAAATCATCAATGCCAATCTTAGGTTGAGTATACAGTTCCACGTCTCTAAAAATACCACTCAGCCACCACATGTCCTGATCCTCTAGGTAAGTACCATCCGACCACTGATAAACACGAACCGTAATTTCATTCTTCCCAAGCAAAAGAAAAGAAGTGATATCGAATTCCGTAGTCATCCGTGCACCTTTGCTGTAACCAACCTCTTGCCCATTGATCCAAAGGTGAAAAGCAGAATCAACACCATGAAAACGTAAAATCACCTCTTGCTTCATCCAACTGTCATTTATTAAAAACTTGCGCTTGTAAATGGCTGTTGGATTATCAGTCGGCACATATGGCGGCCGGATCGGAAAGTTGTACCAAAGATCCGAATAATGCATGTTTCCATACCCTTCTACCTGCCAATTGCTAGGAACGACAATCGTTGGCCAATCACTTACATCAAAATCTGTTAGTTGAAAATTTTTGGGGGAATACTCTGGTGCTTGTAAAAAAAGAAATTTCCAATTGCCATTTAAACTTTTAAAATTGTGCGAGTATGAAGGTTCATTACGAAGTGCAGATTCTTTATTTGGATAGGAATGAAAAAAAGCCCTTGCTTTCATTCTATTTATATGTGGAATGGAAACATCTTCCCATACTTTATAGTTTCTCATGCGGTTTCTCCTTTCGTTGCAAAATTAAAACACAAAAGTTGAAGCTTAATAGTTATGTTTCTGGATAATATAGAGGATATATGAATTTTAAAGACGCAAAAAATTTGAAATTCTGGCGTTTTTATTCCTTAACCGATCCTCCCAGCATCCCGGAAATAAAGTTTTTTTGGAAGATTAGGAAGAATATCAAAATTGGAATGATAGAAATCGTTGTTCCTAACATTAAAGAGCCATAATCGATTCTTGCTAACCCTACCATACTCGATAAAGCTACTGGCAGGGTGAACATTTCTTCCGAATTCAATGTTATTAGAGGCCAAAGAAGACTATTCCATTGTGACATAAAGAGGAAAATTGATACTGCTGCCAGTGCAGGTTTCATAGTAGGGATAATGATAGAAAAAAATATTTTGAACTCTCCTGCTCCATCAATCCGTGCTGCTTCCAGGATGGAATCTGGAATGGAAATCATATTTTGTCTCATTAGAAAAATTGCAAACGGTGAAGCCAAAGAAGGCAATATAATCGCTTGGTACGTATTGAGCCAATCTAATGTCACCATAATTTCAAACAGCGGAATTAAAGTTACTTGGAATGGAATCATTAATGTAAAAAGAATTATTAAAAAAAGCGGTTCTTTTCCTTTGAATTTAAACTTTGCAAAAGCGTATCCTGCCATTGTACAGATGAAAACACTAATAAAGGTATAGCTGAGGGCTATAAACAAAGAATTCCATATTACTTTCGCGAAATCCATTGACTCATTCAATGTTTTAGCATTTTCAAGCAAATGATCACCTGGAAGTAAATTTGGAGGGACGCTTAACAATTTTCCTGAAGGAAGTGTTGATCCGACTATCATCCAGTAAAAAGGAAATATTGAGACAATGACTCCAATCACTAAAAAGATATACATAGCACTTCTCTTTATAATACTTTCTCCATTTCTCATTCGGCATCTCCTACAATCTTAATTTGTATCCAAGAAATAATAGCAATAATCACCACTAATACATAAGCCATCGCAGAAGCATATCCAAAGTTGAAATACTTAAAACCTGTTTCATACAGATAAAGGGTAATTGTCATTGTGGCATTATTCGGTCCTCCACCGGTTAGTATATAAACTTCATCAAAAAGCTGCAGGGTTCCGATTGTTGACATTACCACAGTAAAAATAAATACCGGTTTTAATTGAGGCAATGTGATATAGAAAAACTGCTTTACTTTCCCAGCTCCATCTATTTCAGCAGCTTCATAAAGCTCCAAAGAAATAGTTTGCAAACCCGCTAAAAATATAACCATATTATATCCAGTCCATCTCCATGTCATGACAGCGATTATAGACATTTTTGACCAAAACGGATGGCTCAACCAACTAACCGGATCAATGCCGACTAAAGATAGAATATAATTAGCTAGTCCATAGTTTTCATCTAATATAATCATAAATATTATAGAAGCTGCTACAAGTGCCGTAATGGCTGGCATAAAAAAGGCGGTTCTAAAAAAGCTTTTAAAACGGAGTAATGTAGAATTTAACGCTACTGCCATAACGATTGCTATACTAAGCATAATAGGTACTTGAATAATCAAAATTTGAAACGTATTGGAAAGAGACTTGTAAAATATAGGATCTTTAAAAAGCTTAATATAATTCTCTAAGCCTATGAAATGCCTTTCACTCCCCTCCATGCTCTGAAAGCTTAAAATGAAAGAAGAAGCAACGGGATAAATAGTAAAAATTACAAGCAAGAGCAAGGACGGAGCAAGAAAAAAATAAGGTGCCACTTTAGGGGTGATATAAAACCTTTTTATTTTCCCCCTTTTTTCCCCTTTATTTTTTTCATTTTCATTTAAACTTATTTTTATTTCTTCCATTCGCTTTCACCTCTCGTTTGAAAAAGAAAGGAAGAAGAAATATATAATTCCTTCCCCCGATTAAGTTAATCCCCAAACAATCCTACTATTTTGTTTCATTGGCTAATTTTTTTTCAGCCGACTTCAAAGCTTTTTCTATTGAAGCACCTTCTAGTAGTATTTCAGCCTGTGTATTTGCCATAATAGTAGCTGCTTGTGAATTATATTTATTCATAGGTACTTTAGGTACGTCCTTAACCGTATCGGCGATTTCTTTAAAAATTGGTTGATTATTAAAGAATTTGTTTTTTTCTGTGAAGGCTGGAGAATCGAAAGTGCTTGTCAATGATGGAAACAATCCGTATTTTTCGAAACCTAGTAATTGAGTTTCTTTATCTGTGGTGAAAAATTCAGTAAATGCATAAGCAGCATTTTTGTTTTCGGTATAAGAAGAGACCAAAAGTGAAGATCCGCCTACATTGGCATACCTAGTACTTCCTTCACTAAATTCCGGCAAATAGAATATATCCCATTTCCCTTCCAGATCGGGTGCTTGGTCCATTATTGTTCCTGTATACCAAGCCCCATAAGGAACCGTAGCGACATCGCCATTAGCAGTTGCTGTAACAATACCGTTCCAACCACTATTGTTAAAGATTAAATCATTCTCATGAAATTTCTTTATCATTTCCATTGATCTTACTGCTTCATTCGATGTCAGCTCTATTTCATTTTTTTCATTGAAATAAGATTTCCCTTGTTGATGCATCATCATCGCAAAGACACCGTCATAGTTGGCTATATCAATAGGAAGCATTTTAATTCCCAACTTCTCCTTCATTTGGATTCCTGCTTCAAGATAATCCTCCCATGTCACAATGTCTTCAGCCTTGATTCCAGCTTTTTCAAATAAATCAACGCGATAGAAAAAAACAGCTGGTCCGATATCCCAAGGAGCTGCAACTAGTTCACCTTCATGAGTAACGTTTTCCAGTTTTGATTCACTAAACAAATTAGCATATTGATCATATCCCATTTCGCTTAAGTTCAAAAAACCGTCAGGAAACTGATTAACGTAACCTGGAATTCTTTCATCTTCCATCAACACTACGTCTGGCATTCCTGATCCTTTTGAAACGAGTCCGACAGTCAGCTTTTCATATAAATCGTCACTGCCGAAATCTTCCACCACTACTTCTACTTCAGGATACTTTTCTTTGAATTTATCGGTAGATAGTTTTATCGTTTCCGCTGCCACATCCCAAGCCCAAACTGTAATCTCTCCCGAAACTTCACCTGACTCTGCAGCTGCTCCATTTGTTTCTTCTTTTTCTTTAGAACAACCAGCTCCAATAATTAACACAGCCAATAACGACACTAGCAACTTTTTCATCCACTTTCCCCCCTTTTAATTATTTCTTTTTCAAATGGTTGGAACCCTTTATCCGAAAAGATAAAATCTGTATTAAACCTCAACACCCAGACTTGCTAACTTCTTCAAATACATTCTCCAACTAATCGACCATTTCTCAGGATTTTCAAACCACTCTTCTTCTACAATTCGATGCACAGTGCTATTATGCGGAGCATTCTTCACTTTTTCAGGATCTGTATATGCTTCATTAGCAATATGAGCCAGTGAAGCTATATATTCATCCAGATCTTCTTTGGAATATGATTCTGTCGGTTCCAGAGTAAATGGTTCCGGTACGACGTAAGGATGGTGGCTCGTCCAATATTGATGCCCAAAATCTGCCATTCTCCGTGAAATATCATCTGTTGTTACACCCGTTTCTTGGGTCAACTCTTCCCAGCTGTATCGGACTTGTTCAAGGCGCTGCCCTTGGATGTATGGAGCGCTCGCACCTTTTATTTTCAAGATACGGCTATATAGATAATTGTTGTTCAGGACGGCTATCTCTGCCACATCTTTCAATCCTTCAGCTCCTAGTCCACGAATCCAGGCATATGCTCTCAGGATGTTTTGAGGCACACCATGGAAGGAACGGACTTGACCGATGCTGTTTTCTAACTTGTCATTCAAACTATATTTTTTTCCGTCAAATTCAACCAGCGGCCTAGGTAAGAATGGCTTCAATTTTTCTACAACTCCCAACGCACCCGCAGCTGGTCCTCCAGAAGCATGTGGTGTTGAAAACGTTTTATGAAGGTTGAAGAAGCACATATCAAAACCAGCCTCTTTCGCTCGGGCAATCCCAAGCAGCCCGTTTGCGTTTGCTTGGTCATAATAGCAAACACCACCAGCGTCATGCACAATTTGAGTAAATTCTTTAATTTTGGAATTGAAAATCCCTGTATCTTCCGGATTCGCCACTACGAACCCAGCTGTCCGTTCCGATACGACAGCTTTCAATTTTTCGATATCTGGAAAACCGTTTTCATCCGGGTAAAGTGTGATGATCTTGTAGCCTTTGACGGCTGCTGTTGCTGCTTGCGACGGGTGTGAAAAAATGGTTGTGATAATTTCATCACGGTGTTGCCCTTCTCCTCTTGCTTCATGGTAAGCCCGTACTATAGAAGCCATAGCATAGAGGGCTTGCGTGCCTGATCCCGGTTGAAACGAGAAATTATCCATGCCCGAAATTTCTCTCATGTACAAGTCAAGATTATGTGTTACTTCTAACATTCCTTGTACTGTTTCTTCATCTTGAAGCGGATGCAGTGCTGACATTTTAGGAGAAGAAACAAATGACTCGTTTATAACCGGTGAATATTTCATAGTGCATGTTCCTTGGCCGATCTCCACATTGAATGCCGCCCCAAGTGTTTCTTGCGATAATCGAAGATAATGGCGCAATACCCTGTTTTGCGATATCTCCGGAAGCTTAGGCTCTTTTTTCCTTCTCATCCCCTCGGGAAGAACAGATACTCCATCACCCACTAAATCAATAATCGGCTGTTCTACAGGAGGAAGCATTACACCTCGTTCTCCGTCTTGATGAAGTTCGAAAATAATAGGTTCGCTCCATTTCGCCTGGTGAAAATCCCGTACCTTTTGTTCTCTTTTGATTTTTTTCAACATTATCCCTCATTTCATGTGTTTGATTTAAATAGAATTTCGAATGGCATTAACAAGTTTGTCAATATCTTCTTGCATATGAACCTCTGTCACACAATAAAGCGCGCATTGACCTAATTCCGGAAAGCTCTCGGATAAATCAATTCCGCCAAAAATGCCGGCTGCACGCAAATTCTTATTGATGGCTTCCACAGTTTTTCCTGTTTCATTAAAATCGACTACAAATTCTTTGAAATTTATATCGCCAAAACGCGAAGCTTTAATTCCTTCAACTTTTTTCAACTCTTTAATTGCATATTGTGATTTTTGCATGATTGATTGACCTAATTCGTACATGCCTTTTGGCCCCATCAATGCCAAATAAACTCCGGCAGTCAAGCCCCACATGGATGTTTGTGTACCGACTGATTCTTTCCCATTTTCTCTCTGAGCAAATGAAGTGCGGTCATATAACACATCTCCAAAGCCGTACTCCCCTTCTTTAATGGTAGGTGCAATTCCAAATAATCGAGAAGGGTACTCCTGGACGTATTCCAATTCATCTCTCGTTGCAATAAAACCAGAAAGTCCGCCTCCATAGCTCATATGCACTCCAAGCGGCTGCAATTCTCCACAAACGATATCCGCGCCATATTGGACAGGCGGAGCCAAAACCCCTAAAGATGAAGGATCTACCCCAACAATCGTCACTGCTTCATATGCTTTGGCAATTTTGCTGATTTCTTCTCCCGCTGTTTCGACAAAGCCTAAATAGCTTGGATTTTCAAAGTAAATTGCAGCTGTTTCATTCGATACTTTACTTTTTAAATCATTAAGATCTAGTTGCCCTGTCTCTTGGCAATAATCTACTAAAACTACCTTCACATGTGGTGCGCAATAGTTTTTAATCACTTTTAGCCTCTCGGGCGAAATTGCTCTTGGAATTAATACTTCATATCGTTTTTTTAAACGAGATGCCATTCGGATTGATGTGGCTGCTGCCTGAGCCCAATCAAACGTCGGAACATTAACAACATCCATATCGACTAATTCAGCCATTAAACTTTGGTATTCAAACATTGCTTGGTAGCGGCCATGGTCTTCGTATGCGTCTCCGGCATAAGCAGTTACAAATTCCGCACGATGGTTAATTTCATCACAAACCGCTGGAACGAAATGTTTCCAACATCCTCCGCCTAAAAAACTTATTACTTCATCTGTGCTCACGTTTTTATTAATTGTTTTATTTACAGTTCTTTGCAATTCATATTCAGAAAGCGCTGCTGGAATATCGAGTTTTTCTTTAAACCTAAGTTCTTCCGGTATACCTATATAAAGATCTTCAATTGTCTCTACACCGATTGTTTTCAACATTTCTTCTTTCACTTCCGGAACTGTATTCGGAATATAAGGATGTACTTTGCCTGTACTTTTTTTTACCATTTCGCTCTCTCCCCGTTTCATAAAATCAATAGGTTTTCCCTATATTATTAAATTAAGCCAACCCGCCGCCATCCACTACAAGGCTTGTTCCTGTTACCCAGGAAGATAAATCACTTGCAAGATATAAAACTCCCTTTGCTATGTCCTCTGGGGTTCCGATTCGCGGGAGCGGACGGTCTATCCCAGAGGAGTTTAAAAATTTCTCAACATTGAGATTCAATTGTTCTGCTTCGTTTCTTAAAAGAGGAGTATCTGTATCACCAGGAGATATACAATTTACCCGTATATTTTCTTTCCCATGATCAATTGCCATCGCCTTCGTTACATTTACTACGCCAGCTTTAGCAGCACAATAGGACGCCGCATTATCGCCACCCGTCAATCCCCAGCCAGAACCGGCATTAATGATACTTCCGCCGCCGTTTTTTGCCATGATCGGGATTACATACTTGGACAATAAGAAGACACTCTTTAATGAAACATTCATAACTAAGTCCCATTCTTCTTCTGAATGTTCTACGATATTTTTCCGACGAATTACTCCGGCGTTATTAAAAAGAATATCAATCTTTTTGAAATCGCTTTCAATCTTTTGAATCGCTGTTTTGCATGCTTCACTTGAAGTCACATCGCATATGTAGAATTTCGCTTTCCCTCCTTGATCATTTATTTCCTTCGCGCTTTTCTCACCGGCTTTTGCATTAATATCCAGCAAAACCACTTTGCATCCTGCACGGGATAGCAATTGGGTGGTAGCTAAACCAATTCCCGAGGCTGCACCTGTAACAACGGCTACTTTATTTTTCAATCCCACCAACTTTTCATAATCCATGAAACAACTTCCCTTCATAATTCATTAGCTACTTTGCCATGACAAACTCTCATTTTTTAAGCCAGATTAATCAATAACTACTCAAAGTTAATTAATTAACTTAACTAACTTTAAAGTATAGTATCACCTATTCTGAATAGTGTCAATTGTTTATCAATTAAACGCTTGAAATATTTAAAAAGTTTTAAATGATGTTATTTTTACCTTCCCTTCTTCACTTTTTACTCTTGGAAATCAATTCAAATCACTAAAAATATTTTTTAAACACTTGATATAAGTTGTTAATATGGCGTTAACGAATCAATGGAACGTTTTAAACGCCTCATAAAAATCTTTGCATCCAATTTTATTTTTTCTTTCTAAAATTTTCAGATCACCTCATCAGTCGCTATTATCGGCTCTAAAAAAGAATTGCTCTGAATTTCATTGAATAGTTAGATATCTTAATATAAGATATACTTAATTAAATTAATTTATTAACTTTTGGGAGGTATTTATTTTGATAACAGAAAATTTGCTTCAAGAATTTCAATCACTTTTCAACACTAGAGCTTCCCCCCGCATTTTTTTTGCTCCGGGCAGAGTGAATTTAATAGGGGAACATACCGACTACAATGGTGGCCATGTACTGCCAGCGGCGATTTCTTTTGGAACTTATGCACTTTCCCGAAAACGGGAAGATCAAAAAGTCCGCTTTTACTCTCTTAACTTTCCTCTGTCAGGGATTATTGAATGCAACCTTTCAGATTTAACTTACTCAGAAGCCCATAGCTGGGCCAACTATCCTAAAGGGATGATTCTCTATATGAAAGAAGCTGGATTTGAAATATCAACCGGCATGGATATCTTATTTTATGGGAACATTCCACATGGGGCTGGACTTTCTTCTTCCGCTTCAATTGAAATGGTTACGGGTACACTTCTGAAAGGATTATTTGACCTGATTATTGACTCGGTCCAGTTAATTATCTTAGGTCGAAAAGTAGAGAACAACTATATTGGCGTCAATAGTGGAATTATGGATCAGTTTGCCGTAGGAATTGGAAAAAGCAATCATGCAATTCTATTAAATTGCCAAACCTTAGCTTATTGTTATACCCCTTTACCTTTAGATGGCTATAGAATCGTGATAATCGACACCAATAAAAAACGGTCTCTTACAAGTTCTAAATATAATGAACGCAGAGCTGAGTGCGAAGAGGCATTGAGTGTCTTACAAACAAAGCTTCAAATTAAAAGTCTTGGTGATCTAACCAAATCGCAATTTGAGCAGCATAAATACCTCATCAAAAATCAAACTATTAGAAAACGTGCAAAACATGCAGTTTTTGAGAATATACGGACATTAAATGCTCACAAGAACTTACAGGAAGGCAAGTTGGAGGAATTCGGCTTATTGATGAACGAATCCCACTTATCTCTTCAATACGATTATGAAGTAACAGGAATAGAATTGGACACTATTGTATCCACAGCCTGGAATCAGTCAGGGGTCATTGGGGCTCGCATGACAGGAGCTGGATTTGGAGGATGCGCAATCGCCATTGTTGAAACTGATAAAATTGATATTTTCAAAGAAAAGGTTAATAAAGTTTATACCGAAAAATTTGGAAAAGAAGCTTCATTTTATATTGCTGAAATCGGAGATGGAGCAAGAGAGATTTTAAAAGGAGCTGAATTTATTAAATGAGTATATTAGTTACAGGGGGAGCTGGATATATTGGTTCTCATGCTGTCTTTCAGCTAATCGATCAAAATTTAGAAGTTGTAATCGTTGATAACCTTCAAACGGGAAATATGGCAGCAGTGCATCCGGATGCAAGGTTCTACAACGGTGATATACGTGACATTCATTTTATGCGTAACGTATTTAGAAGAGAGTCTATTGATAGCGTCATCCATTTTTCAGCTAATTCATTGGTCGGTGACTCCATAGAAAGACCACTTGCTTACTTTGACAATAATGTATATGGCACTCAGGTATTGCTGCAAATTATGGCGGAATTTGGAGTAAGTAAAATTGTTTTTTCTTCAACCGCTGCAGTATACGGCGAGCCAGAACTTGTTCCTATTAAAGAAGATATGAAAACAAATCCAACAAATCCATACGGTGAGACTAAATTGGCTATGGAAAAAATGATGCATTGGTGTGAACAAGCACATGGAATTAGGTTTATATCTTTACGTTATTTTAATGTTGCTGGAGCTCGGGAATCCGGTGAAATTGGTGAAGATCATAGCCCTGAAACTCATCTTATACCAATCATTTTAGAAGTGGCACTCAATCAACGTTCTGATATAACAATCTTTGGAAATGATTATGATACAGCTGATGGCACCTGTATCCGTGACTACATCCATGTAGAAGACCTTGTTAATGCTCATATCCTAGCACTTAACTATTTAAACAACGGCGGTAAAAGCAATGTTTTTAATCTGGGCAGTAATACAGGATTTTCAGTAAAAGAAATTATCAAAACGGCGCGTTCCATAACAGGGAAACAGATTCCTGAAAAGCTTGGAAATCGGCGTATTGGTGATCCAAGCTTCCTTGTTGCAAACTCTGAGAAGGCTTCTGCACTTCTAGGCTGGCAACCTACACGGACTTCAATTGAAAAAATCATTCACGATGCATGGAATTGGCATGTCCATCACCCAAATGGCTATAAAAAGGATGTGATGAATCATTGATTTCTCAAGATATTAGCGGGCTTGTGCAAAAAGCTACCTACGTAGGGTTAATTCAGGATTCAGACAAACGCTATGTTATCAACCAAATCATTAAGATTTTAGGCTTAGAATCATTTCCAGATAAAGTGGATCAACCGACAGTTGATTCAATTCCGAATCTACTTGAAAAAATCATCAATTTCGCAGTTGCTCAAAGTATCATTAGTAATAATTTCGATGATAAAGAATTACTTTCAGCTGTTATTATGGATTGCTTCGTCGACCGTCCTTCTATCATCAATAATATCTTTAAACAGAAGTACGAAATCTCACCAGAAGAAGCAACGAATTATTTTTATGAATTAAGTAGAAACAGCAATTATATTCAAATGAACCACGTTGAGAAAAACATCCATTTTAAGGCTAATACCACTTATGGAGAAATGGATATTACCATTAACATGGCAAAGCCTGAAAAAGATCCTAAACAGATTAAAAGAGAGAAAGAACTAAAAGACATTAGTGGTTACCCGAAGTGTTTGTTGTGTATCGAAAATGAGGGATACGCTGGTCGAATAGGATATCCAGGTAGAGCTAATCATCGCGTTATTCAAGTGCCTCTTGCTGAGGAAAATTGGTATCTACAATACTCCCCTTATGTCTATTACAATGAACACAGCATTTTGCTCAGCGAAGAACACCGTGATATGAGAATAAATAAAAGAACTTTTGAACGCCTATTGGCTTTTATACAGAAATTCCCTCATTATTTTATTGGTTCAAATGCCGATTTGCCTATTGTTGGAGGCTCTATTTTGTCTCATGACCATTACCAGGCAGGCAGATACTCATTTCCGATGGCCAACGCAGTAAATGCTTTAACATTTCAATTAAAAAATTTCCCAAATATTACAGCTTCTTTCCTTAAATGGCCTGTTACAACCATCCGTTTACAAAGCGATAATATAGAACCTTTAGTACAAGCAGCCGATCATATACTCAGTATCTGGAAAAATTATAACGATGAATCTGCAGATATTAAAGCTTTTAGTAAAGAAACACCGCACAATACGATCACCCCTATTGCACGGATGAATGAAAAAAAATTCGAACTGGACCTTGTCTTGCGAAACAACCGAACGACCGATGAGCATCCACTTGGCATTTTTCATCCACACGCCGACATTCATCATATAAAAAAAGAAAATATTGGACTTATCGAAGTTATGGGACTAGCGGTTTTGCCTGCCCGGTTAAAAAAAGAATTAGCTGAAATCGTAAAGTTTTTAATGGATCAACCTCATGAAGTAGCACCCTATCATCAAGAATGGGCACAGCAAATAAAAGATAAATCTATGGATTTTAGCTCACAAAATAAAACCGAATCTGTTTTGAAGCAAGAACTTGGAAAGAAATTTGCAAAAGCGCTTCATGATGCAGGTGTTTTTAAAGAAATAAATGAGTGTAAACGATTCATTAGGACACTAAATCAATAGGAGGCATTGAAAATTTAAATATGCTAAATCAACAAGTTTAAAGAATCTGCTGCCTCATGAAGCTGACTTTTTTATATTTAACCACAGTGAAATATAAAATTTTGGTCCAGTTGCCAGGCTTCAAATGCTCTTATCGAAGCTTTCAAATCCTCTAAATCAAAAAGTATGCCGTATGGACAAATAATTCATACGGCATACTTTTTAATTTGAGATCGTTCTATTAAAAAACTGTCCAGTTTCCTAGCTGCAGAACTAAATGAATGAATCTTCCACTTTTACAGTATTCTTAGTTAGCAGCCTTCTCCGCAGGGACAACAACCTGGATGACTGGATTTTTTCCATCCTTGAAACCTTCCACTTTCTTCGGAATTAAAAACAGAAATAAAAAGGAAAGTGAGGAAACCACAACGAGCGCTAATGCGGTATTCGCTAAAGCTCCGACTGCATTGCCGTTTGCAGCGAACAGGGCAAACATGACAATCGCGAAAGATGCACCAACACGGGAAGCCAGGTTTTCAATGGTGAGGTAAGTAAAAGAAACGACGCCGATGCGCGAGAATTCCGCTTTTGAAACGATGACTGCCCGAATAACCGGTCCGACCAAACCGATTCCAGTGCCAACCAGACACATAGATACAAAAAGATAGGCAAAAGAAGTTGCGGCGTTGGTGAAGATCAACATCGACACCCCCGCGACCAGTGAGACAACGCTCGCCCCCATCATGCTGCGCGCTGTAGAATTAGCCATGAGTTTGCCGCTGGTCAAATTGGCGATGGCCATCATGAAGAACAAAGGCATTTCTAACAAACCGACCATCGTGGAAGATTTGCCTTGTACATTTTGAATGAAAAAAGTTAAGACGAAAAGAATTCCGCTGAATGCGATATACATGAAAATCGAAATCACAGAAGGAACCCAAAAGTTCCTTGTCTTTGCATAACCGATGTCCAACAAAGGGGCTTTCTGTTTTTTCTCGACAGCCAGCAAAGCGATAAATGCCACAATGAAGATAATTAGAGAAGGCAGCCATTGCATAGATGCAAGTCCGGTATTGTTAATAAAAGTAGGAATCGTCAACAAGCTTGCCAAAATAACAAGGACCAGGAAAACACCTTTAAAATCAAAATGCTCCGTTTTAGTTCCCGGTATAGCTGGTACACCAGCCATGAACAAGCCGAAAGCGATGATTCCAAGCACCATGCATAACCAGAAAACGCTGGACCAACCGATGCGGTCTACGATCATCCCACTTGCCAAAGGAGCGATCAATGCACCAACTGTTGAGTAGAAAGTGAAGACTCCAAGGGCCTTCCCGCGCTTTTCCCCTTTAAAATAACGGCCGGCAAAAGCGACGCCAGCTGGAATGACAGCAGCTCCGGACATTCCCTTGAAGAACAAGCCGGCAACCAGCAACCAGAATACCGGAGCAGCTGCTATTAAAAGCGAACCCAGTGTCATTAACACCGCTCCGAACAGGATGACCCGTTTTTGGCCGAAGTTATCTCCCACCCAGCCCATCAGCGGCTGAAAGCCGGTCAAGCCGATTGCAAATCCCAATTGCATATACACCGCATAACCTGGAGCCAGTCCGAAATTTTCCAGCATTTTGGGATAGGCAGGAATATGGGTAGCCTCACAAAACACCACTAAAAATGCACCAATACAAATGAAGTGAAAGGCTTTCTGCATCGAACGTTCATCCATTGACGATTCCTCCTTTTTTTACAAGCTTTGCAATGTTTCGCCGGCAATTTTTACTGTCTTCAAAACTTTATTGTAAAAATAGCAAGGCACCTGAGCAGATACCTTGCTATGAATTAACCAATTTCTATTACACAAGCTTTTTCTCGTGTGTTTTGCATAATTGAATCCGTCCCAAAGCCACTGTTCTTTACTCCGCCAAAGGGCAGTTCTACTCCTACGCGGCGATACGTATTGACCCATACACTGCCTGACTGCAAGCTTTGGATCATGCGCTGGGCACATCCGAGGTCGCTCGTCCAAACACCTGCTCCAAGGCCAAATGCTGTGTCATTGGCCAATGCCAGAGCTTCTTCTTCCGTATCAAACGGCATTGCGACAGCTACTGGACCGAAAATCTCTTCTTGGCACACACGGAGAGAATTGCTGGCAACTTTCAGCAAAGTCGGTTCGATCCAGTATCCATCCGCTAATTCCGGCTTATCGGGCAGTAAAGCCGTGCCTCCAGATTTTCCGCCGAAGACAAGTTCTCCGCCTTCTTCCAAGCCAATTTGGATATAAGAACGAACGCTGTCATATTGCGGCTTTGTGGCAATGGAACCCATGGTCGTCTCAAAGTCCATCGTATTACCCAATTTGATTTCATTGGCAATTTTCTCTTTCATCTTCTGCAGCATCATGTCAAAGATCGGCCGCTGTATCAAGATTCTGGAGCCTCCGACACATAATTGTCCAGCATTCCCGGTAAAAATCCCATTAGTCGTAACACCTTCTACCGCTTTTTCGAGATCCGCATCCGCAAAAACGATATTTGGCGATTTGCCGCCTAATTCGAATGTCAATGGCTTTGGATTATCCGCTGTTGCACGGGCAATTGATTTTGCTGTTCCCCCTGAACCCGTTAGGCTGACTTTGGCTACATCCTGATGCCCCACCAAAGCATCACCAATTTCCCGGCCTTGCCCCGAAATAACATTCAAGACACCTGGGGGCAGAATTTTTGCAATCAATTCACCATAGCGCAGTGAGGAAACAGCTGCAGCTTCCGATGGCTTAATGATGACGGTGTTGCCTGCCGCCAACGCATAAGCGGCTTTAATAGTAAAAGTGAACAGCGGAGAATTCCAGGGAATGATTCCAACTACTACACCCAGAGGTTCTCTGATCGTATAGCCAAAACTTGTCGGGCCGATTTGCACCGTTTCGCCTCTTGAAGCCGCAGCGGCAGCTCCCGCTGCATCTTGCCATAATTGCTTTAAGACAGGAATAAGACCGTAAGTGGTTTCACGGATTACCCACCCTGAGTCCCTCGTTTCCAATTCAGCGAGTTCTTGAGCATGCTCCGTTACTATATCAGCGATTTTCAGCATGAGTTCAGACCGCTCAACAGCCGATAAAGCTGCCCATCCCGGAAAAGCTTTGCTCGCGCTTGCCACTGCCTTTTCTACATCTGCAATTGAGCTTCTTGGGATTTTAGCCCATGCTTTGCCGGTAGACGGATCAACGCTCTCGCTTGTTTCCCCTGAAATAGGCGCTGCTAATTTTCCGTCGATCACATTTTGATATTCTTTCAGATCCACCATGCTTTCCATGTTCTTCGCCCCCTTTGTCTAATACGAAATCTCACCAGCCTAGCGTCGCTCCTGCCTTTTCACGGCTTGATCGCACCGTTCCGACATAGTTTTCATAGAACCTTGCACGCTTAACATATAAATGGCAATCAATTTCTTCTGTAAAACCGATGCCTCCGTGAATTTGTATATTTTCTGAGGCAATTCGAATGAATGCTTCTGTAGCAAATGCCCGGGCACTATAGATTGCAGCTTCGTAGTCCTCTGCTTCATTCTCTAATGCCCAGTTGGCATAATGGCTTAGTGAGCGCGCCGTCTCCAGATCCATTTTCATATCTACAATTTTGTGTTTGATGGATTGAAAACGCCCGATTGGCTGCCCGAATTGAATCCGGATCTTTGCATATTCATTAGCCATTTCAACAACCCGTTCCATGCCTCCGACCATCATCGAGCACAATGCTGCATTCAAATGCAAGAGACCGTGCTGGAGAATGGCCCATCCTTCTCCAGGATCGCCGAGGAGCCGTTCTTCCGGAACCGCTACCTTGGAAAATGTCAGAACAGACAATTGGCGTGTTTCATCAATTGTTTTCAAAGCTTCTTTTTGTGTCACTTCACCATCTTCCACGATTGCCAGCGCCAGGCCTTCTTCCATTTTCAAAATGACCAAGTAAGTGTCGGCTTGGGCATCAGTCGGCACAAGTGTTTTAATGCCGTCAATGGTTAGTGCACCTTCCTCCCTTTTGGCCGTGACTGAAATTTCTTCCGTTTCAAATCCTTTTTCCGGCTCCAGCCAAGCCAAGGAAAATTTCCGGCTGCCATCTGCGATTCCTGGCAAATACTTTTCTTTTTGTGCGGTTGTGCCGTATTTTTCTATTACCGGCACAGCAAAGGACACAGTCTCCATGTAAAGGCCAGGCAGTAGTGATTTGCCGATTTCCTCCATGACCGGAACCAGATCCAATGGTCCAAGTTCCATGCCGCCGTACTCTTCAGAAACCGTGATGCCGGTGCACCCCAGTTCTGCCAGCCCTGCGATTGCTTGTTTGGCAGCAGCGGTTTTGCCATTTATAAAGTCTCTGGCGATTCCGGTCTGCCCTTTATCGTCCAAAAATTTCCGGACATAACTGCGAAACATTTCTTGTTCTTGGCTCAACGCAAAGTCCATTTTAACTTCCCCTCCTTCAATTAACGGCCCATATCCTTTGGTAAGCCTAAAACTCTTTCGCCAATCGTGTTTTTCTGTATCTCACTCGTTCCGCCCCCAATGGTCATGCCGAAAGAGTATAAATAATTATTTTGCCAGAAGGTATCGACAGGTGCATGTTCTTTCCACAAGACGCCTTGATGCCCTTGGATTGAAAGCGCAAAGCCGAACATTTCCTTCGTCAGCTCACTGACCATCAGTTTATCCATTGAACTCTCGGGCCCCGGTCTGCCGTTTTTCAAGGTTTGAGTCAAGTTGCGGTAGTAATTCAGCAAAGCTCCTCGCATACGCGTGTAAAGTGCCACCATTTCCTGATGGATAAACGGATCATTCAACAAAGGAACATTGTTCTTTTTAATGCGCTTTGCCATGTCTACCAATTTATTGAACTGCTGCTCCAAGGTGAATAATTGACCTCCAATGCCTGTCCGTTCGTGCATCAGCAAAGAAATCATCACTCTCCAGCCTTCTCCCACTTCACCGACAATATCTGTTTCATAAGCGATGGCTTCGGTCAGGTAAACCTCATTAAAATCCTGTTCTCCGTCCATCGAAATAATGGGCTGGACTTCTACTCCCTGCTGTTTCATATCGAGAAGGAACACCGTCATTCCTTTGTGTTTCTTTTCTGCGTTCACTTCACCGGTGCGGGCAATCAGGAAGCACCGGTCTGCCAAATGGCCGAAACTCGTCCATACTTTTTGCCCAGTGATGAGCCAGCGATCACCGTCTTTCACCGCTTTTGTTTGGATGGCCGATAAATCAGACCCTGCATTCGGTTCTGAATATCCTTGGCACCATACTTCTTCACCAGTCATAATTTTGTCGACATACTTTTCTTTTTGCTCTTCCGTACCAATTTGGATCAACGTCGGGCCCACCATATGAAGACCTACATAATTGATAAGCGGAGGTGCATCGACTTTAACCATTTCCTGTGAGTAAATAATTTCTTCTACTAAAGTAGCTTCACGGCCGCCATATTTCTTTGGCCAGGCAATCGCTGCCCATCCGCCTTGATGCAATTTCTTTTGCCAGCTTCGTAAAAACTCCGAATAGGCCGCTGTGTCTTCCGGCAATTGGCGTTTTCCTTCGAGCCAGCCTTCCGGCAAATTCTCTTCCAGCCATGTTCTCAGTTCTTTCCGGAACTTCTCTTCTTTTTTCGTGAATGAAAAATCCATTGGAATCCCCCTTCCCTGATTTCCTGTTATGCCTGCTGCAATTTCCATTGCGGCAAGGCTCGATCTTCTGTTATATCCACCCACGTCATTTCGACGGGCGTCCCAATTTTAATGGCTTCCACATCGCAATCAATGACATTCGCGATAATTCTCACTTCCGGTTCCTGCTCAAGTTCCACCTGGGCAATCACTGTCGGCAAATCCTCTTGGAATCCCGGCAGAAACGGGCGGTAAGAAATGATAAATGAATAAATTTTCCCTTTGATTTCTTTACCGAACTGCTGCCAGCTCGTTTCCGCACTGCCGCAATGCGGGCAAGCCGGCCCCGCCGGATGAATTGTTTTTTGGCAGTTTTCGCATTTTTGCAGTTCAAGCGTATGGCGGTCTGCCGCATCCCAATAAGGTGCGTTATCAATCGTTTTCACTGGTATCGGTTTTTCATAACTCATTTCAATTCCCCCTAATTTCTAAGAATCATCGCACCGGCAATATCCGGCCCGGCCCATCCCGTGCAAAGCCCAATTTCACAATCTATTACTTGGCGGTCGCTGCCCTGGTAGTCATGGCGCAATTGGCGGACGATTTCCAAGACATTGTTCATGCCATGCGTATAGCCTTCAGATAACATGCCTCCCGCTGTATTAGATGGCAATCTGCCATCCAGGCGTAAATTTCCTTCAGCGACAAAATCCCCTACTTCACCGCGCGGAGCGATTCCATATGCCTCTAATTGGCGGAGGACAACCCAGCTATAGCAGTCATATATAGATGCGACTTGCAGATCTTCCGGTTTGATGCCGGCATCTGCATAGACTTCTTTAGCTGCGTAGTCGGCAGCCACTTGTGAAATGTCCGTCCAGTAATGGGTATGCGGATGACATTGCCGGGCGGACAACCCCATAATATAGACAGGTCTTGATTTGCAGTCTTTCGCTTTCGCTGCTGAAGTGACAATGATGGCGTTGGCTTCGTCAGATTCCAGGCAAAAATCGTGTTTTTTGAAAGGATAACTCAAATAAGGAGAGCTGTTATAATCCTCCATCGTCAAAGGCTTTCCATAAAAGAACGCCTTTGGATTACGCTGGGCATGCTCGTAAAAACTGTGGCATACCTGCCCTAAATGTTCTTGGGTGATTCCGGTTTCATGCATATGGCGTGTAGCAAACATGCCGAACCATTGAGAAGGGCTTCCTGCTCCGTATGGAATAATGTAACTGCCTCCTTCAATTGCTGTCTGCAGCATATTTACATCCCAGCCGCCGCCACCCATACGGACTCCCGAACGCCCATTCATGGAGCGGAAAATCAGCACAGTTTCTACCTGTCCTGAATCGATTAACGCTACCGCGTCCCCGATCAGCATTTCGGTGCTGCTTCCGCCGCCCATGATGTCTTTAACGTATTTCGGCCTTACCCCTAAATAAGTTGCCAATTGATGGGATGTGCACGAATCGTTTTCACTGTAACTCATAAATCCATCGATTTCTTTTGCCTCAAGCCCCGCATCTTTCAACGCGGCTCTTGCAGCATCCAACGCCATATGTAAAGGTGTCGTGCCTGAGTTTTTGGAGCGAGCGCTTTCTCCGACACCTACAATTGCGTATTTGTCTGTAATTTTCCCCATTGTCATAACCCCTTTCAGATTGAACACACTATCCTACGTTCGAAAACGCAACACTGCGCTGCCGTTTCCTACCACTTCATGGACGGCTTTTTCCGCTCTTAATCCCAAGACCGCAAAACGGCTCCCGTCTTCTTCATAAACCCGGTCAATCTGTCCCCGGCAAGTGATTTGATCACCTGGTTTGGTCATTGCCCCGAACCTCATATTAAAACGGACCGGCTCGGCATTTTCTCCTGCAAGGGCCATCATGTATTCACCCAAAAAACCCATCACCAGCATGCCATGGGCGATCACACCGTCCATGCCGATGCTTTGGGCAAATTCATCGTCTGTATGCAATGGATTAAAGTCACCGGACGCGCCGGCGTATTTCACCAATTGAACTTTGGTGACTGCTTCTTTTTCCATCGGCTCAAGCTGTTGTCCTTGCGCTAATGCGCTATATTCTAAAACCATGTTTTTCTTCCCCCAATCTATTTCTTTAAATTGCGGTAAATGATATTCATTCGGCTGACCGCGATCATTTCGCCCGCCTCGTCTTTCATTTCGGTATCCAGTACAAGGAATTGCATCGTTCCGCTCTTGCCTTCCCGCTCATATAGATCCGCTACTTTCATCTGGCAATAAAGACGGTCCCCCGGACTGATCGGGCGGTGATAGATGAATTCCTGTTCCCCGTGCAGCATTCTCCTTGTGTCCAGATCAATCGGGATGCCGCCGCTGTCAGAAGCGATAGCAACAGGGAATGTCGGCGGCACCACCAATTTTCCGTAAGGACTTTGATTGGCATAATCTTCATCTACGTACAATCCATTCATATCTCCGATTGCTTCAGCAAATTGTCTGCTATGCCGTTTTTCAACATCGAAAGTATAAACCGGTCCGGTAAGACCAATCATGCTTTTATTCAATTCCATTTCTTCATCCTCCAATCATTATTTCTTCTTCAGCAATCGGTGCACGCGTGACCAATAAAGCATCTGCTGCTTTAATGCCATTTTCATAAACAAACATCGGATTAATATCCAATTCATCTATACGGTCTCCGTAATCTTCCAATAAAGATGACAGTTTCATCAATGTGCTGACAATGGCTTCAATATCGGCAGCCGGCTTCCCTCGCACTCCTTGCAGAATTTTAAAGCCTTTGATTTCTTCAATCATTTCAACAGCATCTTTTCTTGTTAAAGGTGCTACACGGAACGAAATATCCCGGAACACTTCAACAAATACGCCGCCTAGGCCAAACATAATGACTGGGCCGAAGACCGGATCATGTGTCATGCCGACGATTACTTCTACTCCTTCCGGGAGCATTTCTTGTACCGCTATGCCGTGAATAACAGCGTCTTGTTTATAACTTTTTGCATTTTTCAAGATATCGCCATAAGCCGTTCTGACCTCTGCTTCGCTTTTCAAATTTAATCGGATGGCATCTGCTTCTGTTTTATGGAGAATGTCCGGTGAATCGACTTTCAAAACAATCGGATAACCAATGGTATTGGCAAATTCCACCGCTTCGTCTTCCGTTCCGGCAATCCGGCATTCTTTTGTGGGAATGCCATAAGCCTCCAAAACCTTGCTTGCTTCTGATTCACTTAAAGTTTTATGGGCAGACAGCATTTCTGCTACTTCTCTTTTTTTATCAGCTAAAAGCAACGGGCCTTCATTTTCCAATTTGGTTTTTCTGTATTTTTCACTGTAATCCACTAGTTTTGCCAACGCTCTGATTGGATTCATATCGCCTGTAATTACCGGAATGCCGTTTTCCACCAAGCGGGAAATCGATTTTGGCATCGACATGCCAACCAATGGGAATGTTGTAATCAGAACAAATTTATCGCTGTTTTTACAGATATCGATAAATTCTTCCACCAAAGGATGATCTTTTTCCCAATGAAGCGGGAATTCCGTGAAAATGATGATGTCTGTGTGGCTGTCATTGACCAATTCGCGCAAAGGTGCTAAGTATAGCTCAGGATTTGTAACTGCTGCGGCTGCCGTCAAGTCGATCGGATTGTAAGCGCTTGCAAATTCAGGAATCTTTTCTTCTATCGCCTTTTTCACATCGGATCCAAGCGGCCGAATATGCAAACCGTATGATTCACAGCGATCTGCTTCATTAATGCCTCTTCCTCCTGAGCTTGTAACAATGACAGTATTTCTTCCGTTCGGAAGCTTTCCGCTTCTAAACAATTTGGTAAATGAAATAATATCTTCATAATCATCTGCCCGGACAATGCCGTGCTGCTTGAAAAATGCATCGTAGATTTTATCGGAACCTGCAAGAGATCCGGTATGAGAAGCGGCAGCTCTGCTTCCTGCTTCGCTGCGCCCTGTTTTCATAAGAACAATCGGTTTATTGATGGCCAAAGCCTCTTTAGCTAAACGGCTCAATTTACGGGGGTTTTTCGCCCCTTCTAAATATCCGCTGATGACTTTTGTTTTAGGATCATGAATCATGTATTCGACTATGTCGGCAAATTCGGTTTCCATTTCATTTCCCACACTGACAAAATAATTAAAGCTGAGTTCGTTTTGTGCAGCAGCGATATAGGTGAACACTCCAAATGCACCGCTTTGTGTGACGAAGCCGACGTCACGCTGCTCGAATAATGGAATATTGGTCAGCCCTGGAGAAAAAGTTCCAACAAGGCCACTTGTTGTATTTAATAAACCTACACAATTCGGTCCGATTAAACGAATGTTGCTGTCTTTAGCGATTCGGCTAATTTCATCCTGTACTTTCTGCCCTTCTTCTCCTGTTTCGGAAAACCCGGAGGCGAAAATAATCGCCGCTTTGACTTTGTTCTCTGCACAAAGCAGGAGCTCTTCTTTCACTTTTTCGGCTCCTAAGCAGAAAATCGCAAGATCGACTTCTTGTCCTATAGCCGAAAGTGAAGGATAACATTTGAGTCCCGCTATACTTTCCGTCCGAGGATTAATCGGGAAGATGCCGCCTTGATAGCCGCCGTCCAACAAAGCTTTCACTTGCAGGTACCCGATCTTATTCGTATTGGCCGAAGCTCCGAGGATAGCGACCGATTTCGGATTAAATAATGGCTCTAACGTTGAATGATGATTTTTTTGTTCAAAAGTCATTTCCATCCCCCATTCTTGTCTGTTTTTCACTAACAATGTATTGTGTGCTTTTTCAGTTTACTGGAACTGTTTTTTTATTCTTATTGCACTGTTGTTTATTGAATTACTTTAATTGTTAGAGAGTAAAAAAAAGAAAAACGGGAATATGAGCCTGATGTTTAAAGACTTTGCTTAGTTTTCTAAAAATTTCGTATTCTTCATCACCACGACATCCGTGCAGGATAACCCCGACAATTGCACAAGATAAACTGAATTTCCTTCATAAAAAAGAACGCTTTGCCATTAAGGCAAAGCGTTCTGAGCAGATTATCAATCTATTTAAAAATTAATCGAATCATATTTTTCCAGCCAAGCTGTAATTCTTTTCATCATTTTTGCAGAAGGGATTTTCAGTTCTCTTTCAATATTGCTTAGATAAGAAGTTGAGATTTCCATTTCTTCAGCTGCTTGTATCAATGATAGCGCCAAAGAGGTTCGCATTTTCTTCACTTTTTGTCCGATATAAATTGATGCTGGATCTTGCGGCATTGACTTTGAGGAGTTTCCTTGTAATTTAGCTGCGTTTTTTAAGTTCCGTTCAATCGGCCGATAATGGTCGATAATGATTTTCGGCGGTTCTATCAAAACCGTTGTGTTTTCCCAAATCCGGCCCCATCCTTTTGCAGCCGCAACCGATTCATCCCATTTCTCATAATGCCAGGAAGCAATAACGCCATCAAGCAACAAAGTATCGAGTGCTTGTTCAAGGCGGTCTCTCGTTCTCGAAGGTGTTCTTTCATTCATTTCTTTACCGATCATCCCTATCAGCGTACCTACTTTATGAGGCTGAGAAAAATCCCCTTTCCTCGCTTGAGTCCTCCAGCGCCAACTTAAATAGCGAAGCAATTTCTTCTCCCAGTTTTCCCGGTATGGATTGTAGCGCAATGCTTCGATTGGAAGAAAGGCCACTTGCCTTCCAGAGCCATAAAGGTATTTGCCAAAAACTTCATCAACTGAAAATGATAGCTTTCTTTCATTTAGAGGATTTAAAGAGCCGATATCCAGTTCTTCAAAATCTTTAAAAACAAAAGCGCGGCCTCGAAGTTGCATTTGAACCGCTTTCCCTTTTTCATAAATCACAGCTTTCTTTAAATCGATCCAAAGGCTTTGAATAATTGATAGCGCTTCCAATATTTGCTGGCGCTGATCAGCTTCAAACCCTCCTCGCCTGCCATTGCCTGAAAGCTTCGGCTTGATCCCGCGGATTGACAATAAATCATCCAACTGAATTTCTACAAAGTCTCTATGGTGTCGGGCTTTCGATAAGAAAAATCCGCATAAAGCGTCGTACACGTCTACCGTCAATTCGGATAATTTTCTGTGCTGTTGCCATGCTTTTTCTACTAAGCATTCTTCGGTCGCTGCATGGCCACCTCCGATGGGTTTCAATTGCACCATTCCTTCAATCGTTGGTTTCTGGAGTTCTGCAACTGGCCATGGACAAGTGGCTTGTCTTTTAAAATAGCCGTTTGACATCGCTTCACGCACCCGTTGGTAAGGTGCATTGCTCATCACTAGCAGATTGCCTTGCTCGACGACAGACCAGGTAATATCTTTTCTTGCAATCAGCGGGGCATCGTCCACTTGGATACCTAGAATCTCTTCGATTTTTTCCAGCGAAAAACTTTCGAATCTCATCAATTTGACGATTTCTTCAATCCAGTTCTGCGTATACTCATTTACGATTACGGTGAAATCTGAAATAAATACTTTATTATGCAGCAAATTATGGGAGATGAAGTCATAAAACAGGCGATTCATTTCTTCTTTGTTCATGCTGTCCATTTTTTCAGAACCAATTTCCCGTTCCATTTCCTCCAATACCCAATCGGTTAAATGCGTGCCAAACCAATTACAGAAATCTTCCCATACCTTATCTTCCATTAAGAATGTTTCTTTTTTCAAGAATTCTGCGAACTTCTTAGTGAGTCCCTCGATAACCGTTTGTTCATCCAACGGACTGCCCTGCTTAATTTTTTTGCCTCGATATGATTCGTATCTAGCCATTAAATAAGAAAGGATTTGTCCAGCAATTCGTAAAATCAGCCCATCTCTCGCCTGCATGCGCAATTTAACAAAAATGGTTTCACTTTGCTTGTACGCTTGATCCCAGACAATGAATGTATGGGCATTTGATGAATCCGTAAATAATGGTGTGCCAGTAATCAGTTTATCGCTTTTTGCAGAAATGCTGGCGGCCATTTTGCTTTCTTGGCTATTCAGCCAAAGCACATAAAAATCATCAATATCTGCTGATCGTTTCTTGGTATTTTTAGGCGTTTCCTGAGTTATTTTAGGCGAATTTTGTTCATCGCTTTTCCTGACTGATTTAATTTCTGTCAATATCCGCACCTCTCTCTAAAAAGTTTGAATATTTTTATATTAGCTTATCATATTTACTAGCCAATAACTACGCAGTTTCCAGCCTCTTTCTTTTTCATCAACCGTTAGGAAAGCATTCTTTTTCATAATAAAAAACACTCCGAATGTCAGTTTGTGCTGACGTTCGGAGTGTTATTATTCGTGGGGTTACTTGCGGTACTTGATAGCCAAGCCTTTCAGGAAATTACGTGCATAGCGGTCACCGCAGATGCTGTAATTTTTATGCCCCTGTTTTCTCAAGATCCCGCCCATTTCGCTTTTGGAAACAGTGACGCCAGCAAGCTTCAAGATGTCGAGCATATCGTCACTTGTCAGCTGCAAAGCGATTTTCACTTTTTTCAATAATAGATTGTTGGAAGGTTCATTCGTCAACGGCGGCTGTTCAGGCTGGCCCGGTTTCGGTTCCTGTCTGCCTCTCTTGTAAACGATTAAGCCGTTCAAGAAAGACTCCAGCATGGCATTGTCCAAAGGGATATGATCTTCACTTTCTTTAACATCCTCTTCTTCCGGCGTTTTCGTCAGCACTTTCAACACTTCTTCTTTCGACAGCTCAATGCCGCCAAGTTTGAAGATTTCCACCATATCGCTGTTTTTTATATCAAGAGCGTACCTTAACCTGATCAGTAAATCGTTATTGTCCATCTAAAATCCTCCTATTGCGTACTTTCCAAATTTCTATCTATCTTTAATTCAACCTATGTCCACCCCTAATAATAGCATAAAAAAACCTTCCGTCAGCGGGCTTAACTGATGAAAGGCACTTTTCCAATGATCACTTTCCTGCTTCTTGATAAACCTCTTCCTTCGAATGAAAACCATCCGCGATGACCGTATCTGCCAGATTTCCTGCATCCACTGCAGTAGGCGCCAAAAGAATTGAAGGCACCTCCGTTTTTCCATTATTGACGCTGACGGATGTCATGACTTCTTCGCCTTTGGCCAGCTGGACGGCAAGCTCCGCCACTTGTGCAGTCAGATTCTGAATCGGTTTATAAACGGTCATGGTCTGGCTGCCTGTAACAATGCGCTGAACTGCCGCCAGTTCAGCATCCTGTCCTGCGACCGGAATTTCCCCATTCAATCCCTGCACTTCCAAGGCCTTGATGACGCCGCCGGCAGTCGCATCATTGGCGGCAATCACCGCATCGATTTGATTGTTATTGGCTTTTAATGCTTCGGCCATATTTTCCATTGCATTTTCCGGCGCCCAATCTTCGGTCCATTGATCATAGACAATTTTAATATCGCCCCGGTCAATAGCCGGCTGGAGCACATCAAGAACGCCTTTTTTGATCAAATGGACATTATTGTCCGTCGGAGCGCCGCCGATATAGACATAATTCCCTTTCGGCACCGCGTCTAGAATCGCTTGGGCCTGCAATTTCCCCACTTGCTCATTGTCGAACGATACATATAAATCGATGTCGGCATTTTTCACGAGGCGGTCGTAGGCAATGACTTTGATGCCCGCCTCATGCGCTTTATGGACGATAGCTGCGGTAGCTTCCGCATTATGCGGCACAATCACCAGCACATCGATGCCTCCCTGGATCAGCGCTTCTGCTTGCGAGATTTGAAGAGCGTCATTGCCGTTCGCTGCCATAATCTCGACTTCTGCCCCAAGAGCTTCGGCCGCTTCCCGGAACAAGTCCCGGTCTTTCAGCCACCTCTCTTCTTTTAGGGTGTCCATCGAGAATCCGATTTTGATGGGACCGTCTTTTTCTGGTTCCGGGGGAACGAGCACTTCTTTCTGCGCTTCCGGTTCACCGCCAGCACAAGCAGCCAGCAAACAGGCAGCAAATAAAACAATTAGCACTCTGACAACTCGGGACCGAATATGCTCCATGGGCTTTTCCTCCCTACTCTTCCTTGATGCCCAAAAGCGTTTTGCGGTATTCTTTCGGAGAAACTTCATACATCTTTTTGAATACTTTGCTGAAATAATTCGGTTCATGATAGCCAATTTCAATTGCTATTTCCTTTAAGCTTTTTTGCGGATCGGAGAGCAGTTTTTTCGCTTGTTCCATCCGGCAGGCTGTTAGGAACTCAATATAATTGACCCCCAGTTTTTCTTTGAACATTTTGCTGATGTAAATCGGGCTCAAATCGACTTTTCTCGCTAAGGTATCAAGTGAAATATCTTCATCGGAATGCTCCCGGATATATTGTTTAATCTGATGGATTTTGTCTACTTCGAGCCTGCCACAGTGGCTCATGTACAATTGCTTCATCCCTTCCAGCAATTGCTTAGTGTCGGCACACAATTGGCGGTAATCCTGTGACTGGATCGAGTAGAACGGCGCTGCCGCCTCCACGCCCATTTCTTCCATGACACGGGATGTTATCCAAAGCACTTCAAGTGCCCGCTGCTGGGCAAGGACCACATTCGCACCTTGCTGTTCGAAACGCCGGATCAAATCAAGCACAATTTGATCGATGCACTCCCACTCGCCCAACCGGACATAATCGAATAATTTCCTTTCCTGTTGTTTGATAAAAGCCGAATCGCTTACTGTATCTAGGACCGGCACATCCGAATAAAACCGGTATCTTGAATGGATAGATAAATCCATTGTGGCAATCAGCGATTTCTGATAGGAGTTCCGGATATCATCCAAAGAATCGCATTCGATGCCGATGCCTATAAACCAGGCTGCCGGCTGGCATTCTGTTGAAATCGATAAAATTTCTTTTGCCAGCCGGATCGCCTGCGAGCGGAATGACGTGCCTGCTTCACGAAAAACGATGATCGGCAGCTGGCGGCCATACAATGCGCCTACCCAGGCATTGCCTCCTTGACGGATATGCTCTTTAATGGTCGAATACAAACTTTCACAGCCTTCCGGAATCAGCACTGTCATGACAAACTTTTCATTTGCCGCTTTAATTTCGAGCATTTCCACCAGCATATCGATATGCACCTCATGGACATGGTCAAAAAGCAATTGAGTTACGACATCCGTTTCGACTATGCTCAATGCTCGCTGGAAAGCATCTTGTTCATGCTGGCGCGCAGCTGAATCCTGCTCTTTTTGCTGCTGCTGTTCCAGCAGCTTGCCTACTGTCGCCACAATTTCACTGGCTTTGCTGGGTTTCAGCAAATAATCTTTGACGCCCAGTTTGATGGCTTGCCGCGCGAAATCAAACATATCGAAGGCGGTGACCATGACGAACTGGATGTCTTGGCGGCTTCGCTGAATTTGTTCAATCGCCTCGAGCCCCGTCATGCCAGGCATCATAATATCCATGAACACCCAGTCCGGCTGCCAGGTTTCAGCTATTTCAACTGCCGATTTTCCGTTCTTCGCTTGCCTGAACTCAAAATCCGGATAAGTTTTTTGCAGGATTGCCTGCATGCCGTCGCGTTCAATCGGTTCATCATCCACTATGAGAAGTTTGACCATGATTTTGTGCTCCTTTTACTTTGGGTAGTTTTAAGGTGATTTTCGTCCCTCGTCCAATATCGCTGTCAATCTCCACCAAGTTTTCACGGCCATAAAAAAGCTGAAGCCTTTTTAGCACATTGCTGAAACCGATGCCGGTTGAATGCCCCTTTTTTGACACAACTGCTTGTTCAAGCAGCTGCCGTTGTTTTTCTTTGTCCATGCCTTGCCCATCATCTGCGATTTCAATCCAAATCTCATCTTCAACTTCCTGAATGCGAAACCAAATTTGGCCTCCGTCTTCTTCCGGCTCAATGGCATGAATAACAGCATTTTCAATTAGCGGCTGAAGGGTCAGGCTTGGAATCTCATAGCCCAGTAAAGATTCTTCTATTTTCGCGTGAAACTGCAGCCTATCGCTGTAGCGCGCTTTTTGAATATCGATGTATTGCTGCAGCACATAAACTTCCTCGTATAGAGAAACAGCTTGGTTCATCCGCTTTAAATTGTAGCGGAGCAGCCCTGCAACACTGACCAGCAAATCGCTCGTTTCTTCCGCTCCGTCCAAATAGGCCTTTTTCGATAAAGTATTCAAAGTATTGAACAGAAAATGCGGATTGATCTGGTTTTGCAGATTCCGCAGCTGGCTTTCCTGCAGCAATAATTTACTTTCCTGCAGTTCCCGTTCCAGTTGTGCTTTTTTCTGGATTTCCAGAATCAGCGTATTGATATTGCCGCGCATATGATCGAAAGTCTTTGCCAAAAATGAAATTTCATCGTTCGAATCGACTTTGATGGGCTGGTCAAAATGGCCTTTCGCCAATTCATTGGCCGCTTTAGTCAATTGCTGCACCGGTCTTGTAATGCTGATTGAAAACAAGTACGTAAACAGCAGCAAACAAGAAGTGATCAATAACAGCAGCCAGAATCCCAGTTTTTCCAGCTCTGTCGATTGATTGATAATGCCGCGGTAAAACCGTTCATATGTTTTCAGTTCGGTATCAAAAATCGTCAGTGTCATTTCTGAAATATACATGGAAATGCTGGAAGCTTCCGCAAATTCGGCGAGTGCCGATTCAGCTTCATCTTGTCCTTGAAACATCACTGAACGATCCACTGTTTCAATAAAACTATCAATCAGATGGCTATAGTTTGTCAGCGTGAATTCATTTTCCACATTGCGAAGGTCGTATACCGTCGACTGTACAGTGAGCAGGCGTTCCCGGCTTTCTTCAAGCTGAGTTTTATTGGCATCGGTGGGAGCCATCAAATAACGGTTTAAATCTGCTACGATTTCCTGGCTCGCACTGGTCACTTCATTCATTTGCAAATAGCGCTGTAAAATATCGTTGTATTGCGTCTGCATTTTTTGATTGTAAAAAGTCAGTGTCAGCCAAATGGCAACCATGATGGCAAGAACAACCGAAGCAAGCAGCCAAATCTTTTTCTGGATGGTATTCATGGGCGTTCTCGCACCCCTTCCAGAATCCGTATATCCGTAAAATACCCATCAGGATTTAACGGGACTTCTTCATTTTTTAGCCATTTCATCATCAGTTCAACACTCACCTGGCCCATCTTTTCCGGTGATTGGCTAATAACAGCATCCAATCCCCCTTGTCTAAGCAGTGCAGACGTATCGGCGCCATCATCGAATGAATAAATATGGAACGGTTCGAGCTTGGCGCGCCGGCTGATTTCCTGCATCATCGTGCCGACATGATTGGCGTTGAGTGCGATGAAAGCATCTGCTCCCGGCACTTGGTTGAGCACATTTTGAGTCGCTTCAATCACTTCTTCGTTCGAATTGCCGCTTTTGACCTGAATAGTAGATATGCCGGGGTAAGCTTTCAATACTTCGTCCATTCCTTGCATACGCTGCTGCTGGCTGAAAGCCTGCTCGACATCGCTCAATAGAATGGCCTGCCCCTCACTGCCCATATCATTCACTAATTGTTTGGCCAAAAGCTTTCCTGCCTCGTAGTGGTCAGAGCCGACATAGGTTTTCCGCAAACTTTCAGCGACCGGTACATCGTTGGCCACCGTGATAATAGGTGTTCCGTAAAACGCCGCTTTGATTTTCGTCAATTCCTTGAATTCCGCTGTGTCTAGACCTTGGACGATTACACCATCCACTTTTGAATGAAGGGCAATCTCAATTTGCTTTAAGAATTCATCCGGGTCATTGCCATAGCTTCCCCATACTTCCAGGCGGACGCCTTCTTTTTCAGCTTGGCTGGTAGCTCCTGTTCCCACCTGATTCCAGAACGGGGTCTTCAATTCCTGGGTGATTAAAACCAAGCGATAACCATCCTGTTCTTTCGGAACAGCTGCAGGCAATTGCCAGTCCGAACGAAAGGCCTTTCCAGCTGACATGAACGTAAAAAAAGCTAAAACCGCACAGAGCATACAAAGGACAATTATGACTTTTTTTCTCATGTTGTGCAGCTCCTTTTTGGTGTGCTAACTGCTTTCATCATATCACTTGACAGAAAATTCACAATCCTCTTTTTGCATATAAAAAGAGCATCTTCCACTATAAGATGCCCTCAAATTTTTAGCTTATAAAGCTTAAGCACGCTGCTTTCTTGTCAGTACATCGAAAATAACGGCCAAAGCCAAAACGCCGCCGCGAATCATGTATTGATAGGAGATCCCTGTTCCCAGCAAGTTCATGCCGCTCGACAGTGAAGCCATTACAATAGCGCCGATAATGGCACCGGTC
Organism: Planococcus sp. VCh962; assembly: GCF_057748275.1. Lineage (NCBI taxonomy): Bacteria > Bacillati > Bacillota > Bacilli > Caryophanales > Caryophanaceae > Planococcus > Planococcus sp. VCh962. Next base: position 54,355 of record NZ_JBYLHS010000004.1, on the reverse strand, counting down.
ACTTTCCCAACGCCACCTGCTGAAGAAACCCCGCCGACATAAGCTGCGGCAATGGCATCAAGTTCGAACAAGGTCCCTGCTGTAGTCGTTGCCGATTGCAGACGTGAAGTGAACAAGATGCCGCAAAGGGCAGCTAGCATCCCCATTGAAGCAAAAACAAAGAGCGTAATTTTCGTGACGTTGATTCCGCTCAAATGGGCTGCTTCCGGATTGCTCCCGACGGCATAAATATTGCGGCCAAGCACTGTTTTCGTCGCCAGGAAATGATACACCACAACAACCAGCAGCATGATGACCACTGTCCAGGAAAAACCGTTATAACCTGCAAGAATCCATGTGATGTATCCGATAATGAAGGATACAAAAACCAGTTTCATGACAAAAATCTTAAAGGATACCACTTCAAATCCGTATTTTGCTTTATTGCGGCGGTTTGAAATCTCGCTGTAGATGTACAGCAAAATTCCTGCAAGGCCCACCAATAACGATAAAAGGTGCAGTTCATTGATTTCCATAAGCGACGGGATAAATCCGTTGCCGAGTGCATTAAAGCCCTCGTCATTGACAATGATCGTCCCAGTGCCTTCTGTGACATTCAGCAATGCTCCACGGAAAAACAGCATCCCGGCAAGTGTTGCTACAAACGCTGGAATGCCGACTTTGGCAATTAGAAATCCGTTGAAAAGGCCGATTACCACGCCAAATAACAAAACGAGCGGAATCACCAGAAATACGGACATTCCCATCTGCGAAAGGAAAATCGCAGCGACCGCCCCCAAAAATCCTGCTAAAAATCCGACCGACAAATCGATGTGCCGGATAACAATGACCAAAGTCATTCCAACTGCCAGAACAGCAATGTACCCAGTTGAATCCAATAAATTACTGATATTCCGTGAAGAAATGAACAAACCGTCTGTCATAACAGTAAAAGTCAGTATAATGACCAGCAAGGCGATATACATCCCATAATCGCGGATATTCGCTTTAATCAGGTGTTTTGCTTCTGCTAAGAATCCCATTGTCCCTACCCCCTATTGCGTCGCAAGTTCCATAATGGCTTCCTGAGTCGTTTCTTCTATTGTTAATTCACCTTTTATGGCACCTTCCGCCATCACATAAACGCGGTCGCTCATGCCGATGATTTCATTCAATTCTGATGAGATCATGATGATGCTCAATCCTTCTTTGATCAGCTGGTTCATGATGGTATAGATCTCGAATTTCGCGCCAACATCGATTCCGCGTGTCGGTTCATCCAAGATCAAAATCTTAGGTCCGGTAAACAGCCATTTGCCGAGTGATACTTTTTGCTGATTGCCTCCGCTCAACTTGCCAACCGCCTGCTCAAGTGAATTCGCTTTGATGCGCAGCGACTTTTTATAATCTGTCCCGACTTTCACTTCCTCATTCAAATTGAGGACGCCTCTTGTTGAAATTCCTTTCAAATGTGCTGCGGTGACATTATTTTTGATGTCTTTGATCAGAAATAGCCCATTGCCTTTGCGATCCTCGGTCACATATGCGATGCCTGCCTTAATCGCGTCGCTTGTGTGTTTAAGTTTTCTCTGTTTTCCAAAGACCTGCAGTTCACCTTGCAGCTTGTAATTTTTTGGATTGCCGAAAATGCTCAGCGCAAGTTCCGTCCGGCCAGAGCCCATAAGCCCGGCAATGCCGATGATTTCCCCTTTTTTCACTTCCAGGTCAGCGTGTTTGACCACTTGGCGTGCAAGTTCAGGATCATACGCCGACCAGTCCTTCAATTGAAGAACCGTCTCCCCTATTTTCTTGTCCGGCCGTTTTGGAAAAATATCTTCAATTTCGCGTCCCACCATATTTTTTATGATGACGCTTTCCGAAATCTCTCCTTTATGGGCATCCAATGTGATGATGGTTTTGCCGTCGCGCAAAATTGTCGCCTTGTCAGCGATTGAAATGACTTCTTTCAGTTTATGGGAAATCATGATGCAGGTGATTCCCTGGCTTTTCAGTTCCTTCAATAACTCCAATAAATTCTCGCTGTCGTTTTCATTTAAAGCTGCCGTCGGTTCATCCAGGATTAATAGTTTTACGTCTTTGCTGAGCGCTTTGGCTATTTCAACCAATTGCTGTTTCCCTACACCTAATTCCTTGATCAAAGTCTCCGGATCCACTTTCAATTTCACTTTCTGCAGTAATTTTGTAGATTGGACAATTGTTTCATTCCAGTCCACAAATGGGCCCCTCCGGATTTCATTGCCGGAAAAAATATTTTCGTAGACCGTCAAATCCGGAAACAGCGCCAATTCCTGATAAATGATGCCGATGCCAGCTTTGACGCTGTCATTGATCTCGCTAAACTGCTGGACTTTCCCTTCGAACACAATATCCCCTTCATATGTGCCATAAGGATATACGCCGCTCAGGACTTTCATGAGCGTCGATTTGCCTGCGCCATTTTCTCCGATCAAACAATGGATTTCGCCTCGTTCCACCTTGAAATTGACATCCGATAAAGCTTTCACCCCTGTGAATGACTTGGATATATTTTTCATCTCTAAAATATAGTCGCTCATTTCTTCGCCTCCCTTGCGCAAACACCAAGGAATGGAGAAATAGTGATAGAAGCTTCTATCACTATTCCTTCCGTCCTATGTGATTATTTACTCCAAGCCTGTAAATTCATTAGCTTTGTAATACTCGGAATCAATCAATTCTTCTTTGGCGTTTTCTTTATCCACTACGATTACATCTGTTTGTTTCGCTTTTACTTCTGTCGCACCGTTATCGTAAGAACCGGTTGTTTCCGGTGTGTTACCGTCCATGACTTCAACAGCCATACCCATTGCATCTTCAACCAAGGTACGGACATCTTTGAAGACCGTCATCGATTGTTTTTCATCGAGAATGTATTGGACAGATGCTTTCTCAGCGTCTTGGCCAGTAATCAAGTAGTCTGTCACTGCAGCATCTGATGCAAATACGTCCGCGATAGAACGGGCAGTTCCATCATTCGGTGCCAGGATGGCTACATTGCCTTTCATATCGTCGCCAACGGAAGTCAAATGCGTCTGAGCTTTGTTTTTCGATTCGTTCGGATCCCAGTTGGTTGTGACTTGGCCGATAATTTGGCTCAGCTGGTCACGGTTCAGCTCTTTTGTATCTTTTAATGCTTCCGCTTGACTGGAGTTGGCAATTTTAAATGTGCCATCTGCAATTTTCGGCTGCAGCACTTCCCATGCACCTTGGAAAAACAAGAATGCGTTATTATCTGAAGAAGCTCCTGCATACAAGTAAAGCGGTACTCCTGAGCCTTCCACGTTGTCCACTAAATACTGCGCTTGTGCAGCACCTACAGCTAATGAATCGAACGTTACATAATAATCGACTGCATCTGTATCCGTGATCAAGCGGTCATAAGCAATGACCGTTACGTCGTCTTGCTTTGCTGCCTCAACTGCTGCTGCCGCCGCTGCGCCGTCATGAGGTGTAATAATCAATACTTTAATGCCTTTATTCAATAAAGCTTCCACGTTCTCTTTCTCTTTTGCTGAAGACCCTTGGCTGAACAGAATTTCTGTTGAATAATCCGAGTCTGCTAATGCTGCTTTAAAGCGCTCTTCATCTTGCACCCAGCGCGGCTCATCTTTTGTCGGCAGCACAATTCCGATATCTACGCCTGAACTTGAACCCGAACCCTCTTCTCCTCCTCCGCCGCCGTTGCATCCAGCTGCGATCAATGCAAATATAGCCAAAATCATCAAAAACAAGAAGCCCTTAGAATTCTTTCTCATCTTCTTACCCCTCTCCCTTTATGAAAAGTTAAGTTCATATTTAGTATAATTCCGCTGAAATTTAATGTAAGCGCTATCACAAGTATTCTTTTAACATTAACTGTAATTTTTTATCTTTTAACTTACTGATAATAAAAACACTTTTTTGTAAAGAAGTACTTTTGCATTTAGATTTGTATATTTTGTAAGCGACTTATCTTTTACATACCACTTCGGACGCTTTGGGCATGGCTCACACTATAAGCCGGGAAGATCACCCGTCTTACAGCTCCGCCTAGCCCTTGGACGCGCCTTCGCTAAATAATTCTCATAACAAGAAAGACGAACATCTGTACACCTTATCTATTCAGCGTAGCTATTTTACGTAAGATCGACTGATAAAGTTAATTAAGCTAAAAAACCTCCCGCAAGTTGAAGCTTGCGAGAGGTTTTGCAGTAAAGATTAATTTAACTTCAATTTATTCACTCAGGCGTGCGAATGACGAGAACATCGCATTTCGCTGAACGGACGATGGCTTCTGACACGGAACCAAGAAGGAAACGTTCAACGCCGCTTACTCCAGTAGCACCGCAAATAATCAAATCCGCGCCGGTTAAGTCAGAAAGTTCTTTTGTGATAACTGTTTTGGGCGAACCGTATTCGATGACAATCTTTACGTTTTCAACACCTTGAAATTCTGCCTTCGACTTGAAGGAGTTCAACATTTCTTCCGACATCTGTTGAGCTTTGTCGATGCTGGTGCGGTCATAAGCTTCGAAAGCTCTTGTGTCCACTACATTGATGAGATTCAATACTGAACCTGCGTTGCGTTTTGCTACGTCGATCGATTTATGGAATGCATATTCCGATTCTTCTGATCCGTCGATTGCTACGACGATATTTTTATAATGATTGGCCATTTTAACTACTCCCTTTCTAGAACGAATTGAAAGCTGTGACAGCCGTTTAAATCAGTTGATTGTTGCGCTCGGCTTTTTGAGGAATAAAGACAGCACAATATTGATGATGGCAAAGATCAAACTGACAGTAAAGACAAGTGACGATCCTGATGCTGCAGCTTCAGCTGGTGCTGCAGCATTTGTCGCTAATAAACTGCCTTGTCTAGCCGCCATAAGGGAGACCATTACGGCAATACCGATGGCGCCAGCCACTTGCTGGATTGTCTGTGTGATAGCGATGCCGTCCGGATAGAACCGTTTCGGCAAAGAGTTCAGCGTGTTCGTTTGAACGGAAGCAAGAACGGCCCCGATTCCAAGCATCATGATGATGAATGTCACAACAATCAGCCAAACAGGCGTCGTTGTGCCGAACTGCGAATACAAAATATAGCCGATTGCCACTAAAGCTGTTCCCGGTGTGATAATTGCACGCGGTCCGTATTTATCAAACAAGCGGCCGATGACCGGTGCTAATATACAGTTCAGCAAGCTTCCTGGAAGAAGCACTAAGCCTGTTGTAAAAGCAGCCATGAGAAGCGCCATTTGCATGTACATCGGCAAGATGACCAGCATCGACAGCATGTTAAAGAACGTGATGAAACTCATGAACACTCCGAGGACGAAAAGTGGATAACGGAATGCTCTCAAGTTCAGCATCGGGTTTTCCATTTTCATTTGGCGCATTGCGAAAAGAATGATGGCCACAAGCCCGATGATGATTGATCCCATAACCGTCGCACTTGTCCAGCCGGAGTCACCCGCCATACTTACTCCGTACACCACTCCACCGAATCCGATGGTCGAAAGAATAACAGATAATGCGTCAATTGAAACTTTGCGGATTTCGTTAACGTTCGGCAAGAAAATAAATCCAAAAATAAGGGAGAACAATAAGAACGGTGTAGTTACCCAGAATATCCATTCCCAAGATAATGTATCTAAAATAAGTCCTGCGATTGTAGGTCCGAGGGCTGGGCCTGCCAACATCACTAATCCCATGACCCCCATTGCAGCGCCGCGTTTGTTCGGCGGGAAGATGGTGAAAATCACATTTTGCGTTAACGGCAAGTTAATGGCTAAGCCGGCTGCCTGAATAATACGGCCGATCAATAAGACACTGAATACAGGCGCCAATGCGGCGATAATTGTCCCGCCTAGAAGCAGCACAACTGAAGTGATGAACATTTGGCGCGTGGTGAATTTTTGCATCAAGATGCCGGATACGGGTACCAATATCCCCAATGTTAAAAAGTAACCTGTTGCTAACCATTGAACCGTTGTCGCGTTAACCCCGAATATCTGGCTTAAATCGCCTAAGGCAATATTTAATGCCGTTTCGCTAAAAAGTCCGACGAAGCCTGCCACTAAAAGGGCGACCATAATCGGTCCTGTTTTGATTTGTTGTTTAGTTTTCGTACCTGTTGCTGTTTGTGTAGTAGTCACGTATTCATACTCCTCTAATCAAATTGGCCTTGCTGATGAAACAATCGCTTTTGAATGGAAATGCGATACCGGAAGTTTTTTCTTCTACAGATGACTCGATCCAACATGCTGTTTTCTGCTCTTTCGGTTGAAAGATATGCTGCGATTACGCTAGTCAGCAGTCCTCTACTTCCGTCATGCACCTCCATGTCCCCATCGATTGGTTTACTATAACAAAATTTTTTCTTAATTGTCAATAAGGTTGACAATGTTTAATTTTTCTGTTTTTATCAACTAAGTTGACAATTTTAAAATTTTCTGTTATTATTAAAAGAATTGACAATGTTTGTTAGGAGGACCAAATGTTTAAAATTGGGGATTTGATTATTTATTCCGTACACGGCATTTGCAGAATTGATGATATTAACGAAAAGACAGTTTCAGGCATTACCAAACAGTATTACGAATTGCATCCATTGGAAAATAGCCAGCGTGTAACAATCAGTACACCCGTCGACAATGATAAAGTGGTGATGCTTGAGATGCTTCACAAAGATGAAGCGATGCAGCTGATTGAAACATTCAAAGAGCCGGAGATGGAGTGGAATGATAACTCCAATACGCGCCTTGCCTTCTTTACAGACTTGCTTAATACAGGGGACCGGAAAGAAATTGCCCGAGCGGTCAATACGCTGATGCGTAAAAAAATTGAAGCCAAAAAGGAAAATAGAAACCTTTACGAGCGAGACCATAAATATTTGAACACTGCCCAGTCTATACTCTTTCAGGAGTTAGCTATTTCTCTAAATACGACATTTGAAGAAATAAATGCAATGGCAACAAAACTGATCAGCGAACATCCATAAATTAAAAACCCCCGCTTGCCGTTTGATTCGGCAAGCGGGGGTTTTTAATTTATGGATGGCGGCTTAAATACCCCAATCCAATTTTAAGATGTCTTTAAGGACTTGTACTTGTTCCACACCAATCTGATCAGCAATTCTTTTTTCCAGCTGTGCTTTCAGCGCTTCATTCTTTTCATAGCACTCTTCGCCTAATGCAGTTAGCTGAATCCACTTCTCTTTCTTATTGTTCTCCACGTTGTTAATTTCCACTAGCCCTTTGGCTTCCAGGTTTTTGATGAATTTATGTATCGCCTGCCGGGAAATTTCAACGTTTTTTGTGATATACGAAATGGTCGGCTGCTTTTTATAAATTCTCGCCATGATATACCATTCCGAATTCGAAATGTAAATATCACTTTGATTATTCCAGGCTCTTTCTGAGATTCCTCGCACTAAACTATGCCGTTCACTCAACAAATCTATCAGATCTAAATTCCGCAATTCAGAGTTCGAACTCAAACGAACCACTCCTATCAACTTCTTCGCAACTTAATATACAGATTGTGGTTCGGGATGTCAATTTGGTTTGCTTTCAAAATGATGTTAAAAAGTGCGGTGTACATTACTTTGAAAGATGTTTAAAAGAAGGCAATCCGAGGGTAGAGTTTAAGATTACAAAAATTAAGAAAGAGGATTGATAATATGGTCAAAATTGCTGTTGAACACCCTTTTACAGATGTGCGGCGTGCACTGAAGAAAAAAGGATACCAGGCAGATATGGTGAAGCAAACTACAGAAGCCATCGGTTCTGATGTAATTGTTGTACGAAATCAGAATGTTTTTGCGGGTTCGCGTATAGAAGGTTCACTCGTGGAAACCCGTGGGCGAAGTGTCAGTGAAATCGTCGAAGAAGTAGAAGAACGCCTGCAACGTGCCGGAAAAATTGCGGGAACAGCGGATGCTTCTAAAAGCAGCTCAAGTGGCGGTTTCACTTCTGGCGTGATAACCGGTGCATTGGTCGGTGCAGCAGCAGCACTTCTTGCAGCTCCAAAAAGTGGGAAAGAACTCCAAAGCGCAGTGAAAGAAAAAATTACGAGCGGCAATTCAGATGGAACCGGAAAATTGAACCAAGTAAAAGAGAAAGCGTCACAAGTAACCGGCCAGTTGAAAGAGAAAGCCAATGAAATCAAGGATAAAAAAGGCAGTAATAGTTCACTTGCCGGCCAGCAGAAAGGAAAAACCTCTCCATTTGAAACCGTGCCGGAAGGTTTTCGCGTTATAACAGTCGGATCAGGCAACCCATTGACTGAAGTTGGCCGCAATGCCCCGAGCACCTTGGTTCAATATAAAGACAAATATTTCTTAATCGACTGCGGTGCCAGTACAACCAGCACCTTAATGGAGCTTGGTCTTCCTGCTAAAAAAATCACGAACATGCTGTTTACCCATCAACATGTGGACCACAACGGCGATTTTTGGACGTTCTTCATTGACGGTTGGCAAGGTTCTACTGGAAGACGAGAACTTAATTTAGCCGGGCCGCAAGTTCAGGACCTGTATGATACGACCGTCAACTTCTTTAAAGAAGATTTGGAGTACCGTGCAAGTTTAGGCACGGCGAAAGACGGTGCCCTGACAAATGTGAATATTACCGATTTTACTGAAGATCATCATAGTTTGGAACTTGATGGCGTGAAGATTACGGCTATTCCTGTTCCGCATACCGCTCCAACCTATGCCTTCCGTTTTGAGGCGGGCGGACAAAGTGTCGTCGTGTCAGGAGATTTGGCTTATACCGATAATCTGGCCCCGTTTGCAAAAGATGCAGATATTCTAGTGTTGGATGGCATGATGAGCGGCACTTTTTCAGACCTTCCCGAACAAGCAGCCGAAAATCTAAGAGAAGGCTTAGAAGGATCTCACGCCACTACAGAAGATCTTGCTAAAATGGCGGCAGATGCAGGAGCAAAAAAAGCCGTTCTGACCCATCTTGGATTGGGTGGAATAGATACTGACCACGTCAAGAAGGCATTTAGAAAGGCGAATTTCAAAGGAGAAATCGTAGCCGCTGAAGATGGCCTTGTGATTAATCCGTAAGAATTAGTTTTTATAGTGGATGAGCCGGCACCTGTAACCCAATGCCGGCTCATTTTTTGTTGATCGTATGTGAAATTCATTGATTATGAGACATATATCATCGATTTTTCCAGGCTATAAAATCATCTTCCTCCAAGCCACATAAAAGAAGCCACCGAGATTTTCTCGGCAGCCCTGGAGCAAAAGCATGTCTTTGTACTTTTAGTAATCAATCATTCAACTTGTCTTTATTTTACTGCCTGTAACCGGACTTTTTCCAAGTGGCGTTCCATCTGGCCTAAATGGCCTTCTATATGCTTAACGATCAGATGATCAATCAAGAATGATAGTGGTTTGCCGTCAAAATTCGGGTTATAGCTTGGCGCGGTTTTCGCTAAGTCTTCCTCTTCAACTTTTTCAAATGCATCTTCTGTAAGTGGAACAAGCGATTGCAGCCATAAAACAACTTCTTCTTTTGAAACAGCCTCAACTTGTTTTTCTTCAACAGCTGCCAAACGTCTTACATGCTCATGATTGCGTCCCCATTTTGCACCCGGAACAATCAATAGCGCTTCCAAATCGGCTACCCAGAATTCTACTGCTTCAATGACGTGGTTGGCAACTTGCATAACGGACCATTCTTCAGCAGAAGGCTTCTTATATAATAAAGATGTTTCTGTCGCTTCCAATAGGCTGACCATTTGATTGATCGTTGATTTGATGTGTGTTGAACTTTCTTTCAATTTTTCAATAGTCACTGTAAAATACTCCTTAGTTCCGGTTGTAAACCGTTATTTTTGATGCTTTGCAACTAAACACTGAGAGAGGAATGAATTTTATGTCCAGCAATTCAACAATCGGCTCATTAGCTTTAGGCATTCAAATTATTGATGCCGTTGCACAGAGCGATCTGCCATTGAAATTTTCCGATATTCAGGAGATTACCGGCATTTCCAAAAGCAATCTGTACAAGTACTTGAATACATTAACGCAAATGGATTTATTGTACCGAGACCATAAACGAGGCGCTTATTCTCTTGGGTATAAATTTTTGGAGTACGGCACTGCCGCCTCGCAAAACGCTGATTTTATCGGGCGACTGACACCCTATTTTAAGGAAATCAGCAAAATTACCAGTATGACCACCCTTTTCGCCACTTGGATAAATGACGGGCCGGTCATCACAAATATCTGGAACACCAATTACGGACTGAATATTGGTGCACAGGTTGGAACAAAGCTTCCCTTGTCTTCATCATCCGGGAAAATATTCGCTGCTTATGCAAATTCACTGGAAATGACCAATTGGATCGAACGCGAACAGCAAGCAACCGAAGACTTTGACATTTCTAAGTTCCAGCATGAACTGAAGCAAATAAGAGAAGACCAATTTACATACTCCTATGAGCCGCTTGTCCGCCATGTATCGTCTCTCGGCTTTCCGATTCTTAACTTTAAGCACGAACTGGTAGGTTCTTTTTCTGTCGTCGGTTTTTCGGAAGACGTACCCCGTGAACGGGATTCGGAAGTCATTCAAAACGTTCTTTCCTTAAGCAAAGAGATGTCTGCTATTTATGGATATAAAGAGAAAGAGGAGTAATCCCTCTTTCTCTTTTTTATTATGCTTTTACTTCGTCTTTGCGTACGTTGAAGTAATTGTATAAGAAGTCTGCCACTTCATAATCCGTATCTTTGCGCTGGTTGAAGATTGTATTGCGCAGCAGCGTTGTGATTTCATCTTCTGCATGGATGATTTCTCCCCATTTACGTGCAGACGTTTGAACCATTGCACTGCGTGGCAGTCTTTCAGCTTGGTATTTATTGAAAGCTTCGTTATAAGTCGCTTCTGTTTCCAGTGCTTCCCCTAAAACATAAGCATCTTCAAGCGCTTGTGCAGCGCCTTGTGCCAAGTACTGCAGCATCGGATGCGCCGCATCCCCAAGCAAGGTCACATTGCCTTCTGTCCAGTTTTCGATCGGCAGACGATCGAACATTCCCCAGCGGAACTGTGTAGAAATAAACTCCAACGCCTTCTCAACAAGAGGATGAGCCCCTTTGAAGCGCTCCACCATTTCTTCCGGTGTTCCCCAATCGCCGTCCGGTTTGTAGTCATAAGTTTTAAAGACAACCACTTGGTTATAAAGTTCACCGCGGCGTACCGGATATTGAACCAAGTGAAGGTTCGGCCCGATCCACATAATAACATCGTCCATTGCGACATCGCCTTTTGCCGTGATTTCTTCAATCGGAATCGTTCCGCGATAAGCAACATATTCAGAGCAAATCGGCTCATCATCAGAGAACATTTTCCGGACATTCGATTTCAAACCATCTACTCCGATGACAGCTTCCGCGTTGTACGTTTCACCGTTTTGGTTGATGACAGTTGCTTGGCCTTCTCCTTGTTCAACTTTCTGGATGATCTGGTTGTTCATGAAAGTGATTTTTCCCTGCTTTTTGCAGGCTTCAAATAATACACGGTGCAAGTCTGAACGGTGCAGCACCAAGTAAGGCTGTTTAAAACGTTCTTGGAATCCTTCAGTCAAATCTAGAACTGCCAGCTCTTTTGCTGTATAAACGTCTTTTAAGACAAGGCGTTTCGGGGAAACCGACACTTTCTCGATTTCTTCTTTTACTCCCAGTTGGTCCAAAACATACAAAGCGTTTGCCCCTAACTGAATTCCTGCTCCCACTTCACCAAATTCAGGTGCTTGCTCCATAACTGTAACGGACTTGTCTGTGCGCTGAACGATTGAAAGCGCTGTCGCCAAGCCGCCGATCCCTCCACCTACAACAATGATATCGCTTACTTTTTCCATTTGAAAAACCTCCTGAATGTATTTAATCCACAAATAGAGAACTAAGTTTCTTATTAATGAAAACTTTAAGCTTTTCTGTTATGATTGTCAATAAGAAATATAAATTTTCTATCTTTTTAATCAGTTCTTTCTCTTTTTTCTTATGCTTGCGAAGGGATGGAACAGAAAGGAGGAAAACGAAATGGAAGAAAGAAAGCCGGCAATTATCCAATCGCTTCAAAATGGATTGGACGTTCTGGAAATGATCGCTAAAGAACGCAGGCCGATGAAATTCACCGAAATTCAACAGCTGTCCAATATGACCAAAAGCAATATCCATAAATACTTGACTACCCTTGCTCAAGCCGGATTTCTCAACCGGGATTCAGTAACAAATACATATACGCTGGGCAACAGGCTTATTGAAATTGGCAATATGGCCCAAGGCGATACATCAATTATTGAAATTGCTGATTCGTATATGAAAGCTTTTACCGAAGAAACAGGGCTGACTGCATTAATTGCACTTCCTTCCATAGATGGTCCGCTTGTAAAAGAAATCTGGAGCGTTACTTATGGCATTGATATTGGCGCACAGCACGGAACTACATTGCCGCTCCTTTCATCTACCGGTTATATTTTCTATGCATTCCAAGAAGGGCTGCAGCTGAACAAATGGATCGATCAATCCCGCCAAACTTTGGCCATTCAGGATCAATTAGTGATTATGAAGGAAATGGACCAAGTCAGAGAGCAATCGTTTGCAGCCAAAACAGAACCGCTCATTGAACATATTTCATCGTGCAGCGTGCCGGTATTCAATCATCACCAGGAATTAGTAGCAGCGATTACAGCTGTTGGTTATAAAAATCTGATTCCACAGGATTATCACCATCCACATGCGCAAAAAATGCTTGCGCTTTCACAAAAGCTATCCAATTACTTCAAGTAATTATTTCAGAAGAAACAGAAAATTTCTGAAAAGTGTTGACATCGGACGTACAAATGGTTTATGTTTTCTATAAATAGAGAACTAAGTATTCTATTTAGATAATTAGGAGGTCTATCATGAAATTAATTAACTATACACATAATGGCTTAACACGTGCTGGTGCAATTGTAGACGAGCAGGTGGTTGACTTAAATCTAGCTTACCAAGCGCAATTACAAGCAGCTGGTGAATATCGTTACAAAGAAATTGCACACGCTTACGTACCATCTACAACAGATGAATTATATCAAGGTGGAGAAAAATCACTTCAATTAGCACAGGAAGCTGTAGACTTCATCTTGGCTAACCCTTCTGTATCAGCCCAGAAAGCTGTTTACAAGCTTGAAGAAGTAAAAGTAGAAGCACCTGTCATCAACCCTGGAAAAATCATTTGTGTTGGACACAACTACCGCGAACACATTCTGGAAATGGGCCGCGAATTGCCGACTCACCCAGTAATCTTTGCAAAATTCGCGAACACGATCTTAGGCCCGGAAGACGATATCCCGTTCTACCCGATTTCAGAGCAGCTTGATTACGAAGCAGAATTCACATTCGTTATCGGCAAACAAGCACGCAACGTTTCTGAAGAAGATGCGCTGGATTATGTAGCCGGTTACACGATCACAAATGATGTAACTTACCGCGACATTCAACGCCGCACGTTGCAGTGGCTGCAAGGTAAAACTGTGGACGGTTCTGCACCAATGGGCCCTTACCTGGTGACTACTGACGAACTGAAAGATCCATCCGGTCTGGACGTTGTCTTAACGGTAAACGGTGAAGTTCGCCAGAAAACCAACACTGCTAACCTTGTCTTCTCTGTTCAGAAATTAGTTTCTTTCCTATCTAATTTGATGACGCTTGAGCCTGGCGATGTTGTATTGACAGGTACACCTGGTGGAGTCGGAGTAGCGATGAAACCTCAGCAATTCTTGAAAGACGGCGATGTTGTACGCATCGAAATCGACAAAGTCGGCGCACTTGAAAACAAAGTTGCTACTGCATCAACTACTTTAGTCAACGCTTAAGCATTTACTAGCCAAAAACTTTCCACAATACCGCAAGATCAACCATCTTGCGGTATTTTATACTAATCTTCAAACCAATCTACTTACAGAAGGAGTCGAAGTAATATGGCAGGAGTATCTCCAGAAGTAGCAGCATTCATGAAAAGTCAAACGGTAAAAGACTATAACAAAGAAATCGCTCAATACAACTTAGGTCCCCTATGGGAAGCAATACCTGAAATCATGAACAAAACGCCGAAGCCACATGCTGAAGCTTATTTATGGTCAAAAGAATTGATCGATGCAAAAATGGCGGAAGCTTGCCAGATCTTCACACCTGACCGCGGGGGTGAACGCCGTGCATTGTATTTCCAAAACCCTGGCTTAACTTACCGCAAACCTTGGGGCTGGGCTTCAACTTCCCAAACAATCTATGCAGCTGTCCAGATGCTTCTTCCAGGTGAAAAAGCACCTTCTCATCGCCATTCACAATCTGCGCTGCGCTTCATCTCTGAAGGAACCGGCGCTTACACAATTGTTCAAGGCGAACGCATTTTCATGGAAGAAGGCGACTTCTTGACCACGCCTAAAAACTTATGGCATGGCCATGAACATTTGGGCGATGAGCCGATGCTGTGGATGGATGCACTTGACATCCCTACTTTGTATTCAATCGGCGGCACTTTCTTTGAACCATACGAAGGCGGCCTTCAAGAGCCGGAAGTTCCGGACAACTTCTCAGAAGTGCGCTACCGCGGCGGCATGATGCGCCCTGTAGGTGACGACAAGTATACAGTTGCGCCGCTTGCAAACTATAAATGGAGCCGCACTGTAGATGGCATCAATGGTTTAATGCAATACGAGCCGGACAAGCATCACGGTTATGCACTAGAATACATCAACCCGTCAACAGGAAAATCAGCAGCTCCTACTTTAGGAACTCGCATGCAGCACCTTCCTGCCGGGATGCATACACAAGCATTGCGCCATACCCATTCCACTGTTTACCATGCGCATAAAGGCGAAGGCTACACTATCATCAACGGCGTTCGCTTTGATTGGAAAGCCGGCGACTACTTCGTGATTCCGAACTGGGCCTGGTATGAGCACAAAGCGACTAAAGACGCTTACCTTTTCTCTGTCAACGATATTCCGATCATGGATCGTTTTGAATTAGAGCAGGAACAATCATTCGATTCCAATAATGGTCATCAGGAAGTTACTGGTGAGTTTAAAGCAGCATTCCGTTAATATTTTGAAGCAACGAATTGCCCCGTAAATGATAAACAACTTGTTCACATTTACGGGGCAATTTTTCTACCTATTTTTAGGTGCTTTTTTAATCAAATGAAATGTAAGCGCTTAATCTTTATATTAGTATAACTTTTAAAAAGCAAAATTGAATAGTAAAGGAGGTGGTGCAACGGTGCCAAGCGCCCCCACAATGGCAAATAGGAGACTCACTTTTCAAGCAGCGCATCACTGGAACCAGTAACATCGATTGAAGTTGAAGGACAAATCCGCTAAAAATATTCCCAATATTTTGAATTGGTTTACAGACAACGCCAATCATTGATTACTTCCTATTTCTTCGTTTGTTAATAAAGGATATGTAAGCGCCACTTTATTATCGAATGTGGAAATCCAGTAGATTGTATCTTACTAATCTCTCGGTATCACTGTATTTTAACCGCTCCAACAATACGTGATTTTAAGGAAGGATGTTTTATTAATGGAAAAAAAGAGATTTTGGACTTATGAAAATAAAATAACAATCATTTTCTTCTTCGTCATCGGGTTTGTATTTTTCGATCGACTGGCAATCAATTACTTAATCCCATTCATGCAAGGAGACTTTCCCCTTTCGAATACGCAAATCGGCTTAGCCAGTGCAGCTCTTGCATTGACCTGGTCGATTGCAGGACCGCTCGGCGGACTTCTTTCGGATAAAGTGAAAAGCAAAAAGACGGTATTAGCCATTTTTATCATCCTGTTCTCTTTAATCTCTCTTCTTCATGGTTTAGTGGCATCGTTTGCCATGCTGTTCATTCTCCGTTTGATTATGGGGATTGCCGAAGGGCCGATCATCCCGATTACCCAATCGGTCATTGCGATCGAGTCTTCGGAAACACGCCGCGGCTTTAACACCGGTTTTACAATGAATACAGCAAACGCCTTATTCGGAAGCTTGCTTGCTCCAATCATCATTGTGGCATTGGCCAGCACATTCGACTGGCATACAGCGTTTTATCTGACTATTATTCCAGGAGCCATTCTGGCGCTGGTTGTTCTTAAGTTCATGAGAAACCCGGTAAAACTGGAAGAAGAGCAACAGCAATTGGAAAAAGCAAAGAAAAAAGTGAGTTACAAAGAAGTCCTGAAGCACCGCAATATTTGGCTGAGTGTTGTCATCTTCAGCTTGTTCATGTCAGCTTTAATGGCTTTCAGCATTTACACGCCAACTTACCTGGTAACCGTTAAAGGCCTGACTCCAGGGACGATGAGTATGGTAATGGCAGCATTCGGTGCCGGCTATGCGATTTTCGGCTTATTGATCCCTGCCCTTTCGGATAAGATCGGAAGAAAAGTGACCTACACCATTTTCTCTACCCTTTCCATTTTGCTGCCGATGGCTATTTTGTATATTCAATCCGTGCCATTGCTGATGGCGGCGGTATTCATCTTTGCAGCTGGCCCTTCTGTAGGTTCAATTGTCATGTCAGCCATCCCGGTAGAATCTGTGCCATTTAAATTTGCCGGAATTGCTGTTGGATTGACGATCGGTATTGGTGAACTTTTCGGAGGATTCCTGACGCCTATCCTCAGCGGTATGGCTGGAGACGCTTTCGGGCTTCAGGCAGTGCTATTCATTAGTGCAGGTGCTGCGGCGTTAGCATTCTTATGCTCATTCTTCCTGATTGAAACATTGCCATCTAAAGTGGCTAAGACACAGGAACAAACAGCGGAAGCCACTGTTCCAGTCCGTCCTTAATATTGCCGGCAAAACCTAGTCCGTCTCTACTGGCATGCCAGCGGCGACGGGCTTGTTACTTTAGTTTCCATAAAAGCTTCATGTTAAAGGAGAGTTGAATCGATGAATAAAAAACTATTATTGATTATCTTAAGCTTGTTTGTATTGTTCAGTGGCTGCAGCAGCGAACCGACCGCTTCCGCCGGTGAAAAAGCCCAGCAAACCAAGAGTGACAGTTCTAAAGCTGCTCCTGAAAAAGAAAAAGCTTCTGCATTTGCCACTGTTCCGGAAGGCTTTCGCGTCATAACGGTCGGGTCAGGCAATCCCAAAACGGAAGTTGGCCGCAATGCCCCGAGTACGCTGGTTCAATTTAAAGACAAATTTTTCTTGGTCGACAGCGGTGCCAATACCACGAGCACCTTATTGAAGCTCGGCTTGCCAGCTGAAAAAATCACGAACATGCTCTTCACCCATCAGCATGTGGACCATAACGGCGACTTCTGGAACTTCTTCATTGATGGGTGGCAAGGTCCTACAGGAAGGCGCTCCCTTAATCTAGTCGGTCCTCAAGTGCAGGACCTGTATGATACAACCGTCAACTTCTTCAAGGAAGATCTGGAATACCGCGCGAGTCTAGGCTGGCCAAAAGATGGCTTGCTGACAAACGTGAATATCACGGATTTTACTGAAGAGCAGCATAGTCTGGAACTGGATGGGGTGAAAATCACGGCCATCCCTGTCCCCCACAGCGTTCCTACCTACGCTTACCGTTTTGAAGCAGATGGCCAAAGTGTCGTGATTTCTGGTGACTTAACTTATACCGACGATTTTGCGCCATTTGCAAAAGATGCAGACATTCTAGTGATTGATGGCATGATGACGAGTGATTTCTCTTCTGTTCCGGAGCAAGCTCGCGAAAACTTAAAGAACGGCTTAAAGGTCTCTCATGCCACTACAGAAGAACTGGCCAAAATGTCAGCTGATGCAGGAGTTAAGAAAGTCGTCCTGACTCACATTGGCCTCGGCGGAGAAGACACTGACAATATCGACAAAGCTTTTTCAGAGGTTGATTTTGAAGGGGAAATAATCGTTGCTGAAGATGGCCTGGTGATTAATCCGTAAATTGTTTAATAGAATTAAAGAGCCCATATCTGTTAACAGATATGGGCTTCATGATGTCGAGAAACTTTCAGCATTTTTTTCATTTCGCTCCAGGGCGGACGCTTTCCGTGGGGTGTGGCCCTAAGCCTTCTCGCTCGCTGGCGAAAACCGTGTGCTCCTGCATCGCTGCGCTAGCTTCGTCGCAAATGAGTTGGTCAATTGCTTTTGCCCAACTCATTCCCTGCGGGGTCTCAGGACTCACATCGCTACGCTGCTCCCACAGGAGTCGCCGCCTTCCGCTGCATTTCGCTTCCTTTTGACACCTTTAGAGATTCTCTGGAATAGGGAGCTGATTTGGAAAGCTCTCCAATGCTTGTCCCTGCTCCCTAAATATGGAGCCAACCAGCGGAGAAAATCGTACTGCTTCTGCATTGCTACGCTAGCTTCGTTGCAAAGACTATTAGCCTCATAACAGGTGACACTTAAACAAAAAGAAATGATCACCTGCGACTGTTAAGTCATGGTGATCATTTCTTTTTGAAAACGATTAGTTTATCAAGATTTTATTTAGTTAATCCAGACTTCAAAAATTTGCCTGTGAATGCGTAAATGCCTTTATACTCATCCAGATGTGTGAATTTGCCAAGGAAGCCATGCGTGACGCCTTCGTATCTTTTTAGTTCAACCTCTACACCGGATTTCTTCAGGTTTTCGGCATACTGCTCCCCTTCATCCCGCATTGGATCGTATTCGGCGGTAATGATCAAAGCTTCTGGCAGGCCTTCCAGGTTTTCTTCTCTAATTGGTGACACCATCGGATTATCCGTATCTACGTCTCCTTTTAAATAGAAGGAATTATGCTCAGCCAGCGTATGGCTTTCTACAAAATAACCTTTCGCGTTCTCCACCAATGACGGGTAGCGGAATTCGCTAAAATCCAGGTCGAGTGACGGATAAAACATGACTTGTTTTGTAATAGAGATTTCCTTTTTTTCGCGGGCCATCAAAGAAACAGCACCCACTAAGTTTCCGCCTGAACTGTCTCCTGCAATCGCCAGGTTCTTGCCGTCCCACTGCAATTCTTCCTGATGCTCTGTCGCCCATTTGGTGACGTTATAGCAATCTTCAAGCGCAGCCGGATAAGGATGCTCAGGAGCGAGGCGATAGCCTACTGAAATCACTTTATAGCCGGATTCCTTAGCAATCGGCCGGACAATTTCATCGTGGCTTTCCAAATTTCCTGAGAAAAATGCGCCGCCGTGGAAATACATAAGAAGCGGGAAAGACTCCCCTTCTTCCGGTGTGTAAATTCTTACCGGGATATCCGCTTCCGGAGTCGGGATGGTTTTCTCTTCTACGGAATAAACTTGCACGCGCTGTTCTAGTGGCAGCACAGGTGCATCGAACATTTTTCTATGTTCTTCCGGGATGATTTTAAAGTTCGGATCAGATTCAGGAATGAATTCCAAGATTTTCTTTATTTCGGGATGTACGGGCATTTAAGAGTCCTCCTTATTTCTTGCGTTCTGTATTAATGATAACAAAACAGATTTCCCTACCTATTAAAATAGATAAGGAAATCTTCTTTTTATATGTGTACTATTGTTATGCCAGCCAATTAATTAAGCTTCTGAGAAGTGAGCTTTTTCCGGGAAAGCGGTTTCAGCTTGGTCTGTCGGGAACAGTCGAGAAAGCTTCTGATATAGCTGAGCGATCGGTTTGCGCGCTGCTTCGTATTTTTGCAAGGCTTCCGCTACTGAATCCGATTCAACAAGCGCTTTCGCCAATGCCTCTCCGTCCTGCATCGCCATGTTAGCCCCTTGGCCTTGGTTGTGAAGCATTGCGTGAGCTGCATCACCGATCAAGGCAACTGACTTCGTTGTCCATTTATCGATTGGTTCAAGGTCACATAAAGGACGGCTTACGATGTCTTCAAACTTGGTATTTTCAATAACTTGCCGAACCTTTGGACCAAATCCTTGCATGCTTTCTAAAAGTTCTTCTTTTGTCAGTTCCGGACGCCATTCAAATTTACCTGGAACCGTAACATCGACAGAAATCTGGTTGCGGTTGTGCAATGGCAAGAAATAGCATGAGTTATCGCCATCTACGTAGATGCGCAAAATGTTTTCGTCTGAAGCCATGCCCAGTGCATCGTCTTTACTAATCAATACGCGGTGTGCAAGGTAGCCGGAAAAGACCGGTTGCACAGGCTCAAATACGCTGTTGCGGACAGGTGAACGAATGCCGTCAGCTGCAATGACAAGATCCGCTTCAATCGTTTTGCCATTTGCGAATTTCACTTCTGCATAGTCGCCATGATCGATGACGGCTTCACAGCGGTGATCTAAATGAAGCTGACCTTCAGGAATCGCTCCAACAATTGTCTCCAATAAGTCTGCACGGTGAATCAAACGGGCAAATGCTTCTGATTTATCGTCCGTCAATACCGGCCAGGCTTCCTTGATCAGCAAATGGTCGTCTCCAGCAATGATTTCCATGTGCTTGCTCAGTGTTGATACTTTCTCCAAGGCTTCATAGAGACCCCATTCTTTGAAGCATCTTACCGTAGGAGGGCGTACCCCGACACCAGCGCCAACTTCACCAAGCGATGGCGCTTGCTCGTATACATCTGCACGAATTCCTTTTGCCTTTAATGCAACTGCTGCTGCTGCTCCCCCGATGCCGCCGCCAATAATTGCAATTCTCAAGTCGTTTTTCGTTTTCATATACATTTCCCCCTCAGATATGGTTTGGATAATCTTAACAGAACAACGATTATGCAATCACCGCTTTAACGCCTGGCCCTTAATGAAAAAATCACATTGGCATTTTCTGACACCCTGGACTCCGAATCATATAAAGATTGATTTCATAAGACTTGATCTGCTTAAGTAATTGATGTTTTCATCGATTCACAGAGAATGATAATTTGTATTCATTTGGTATATGGACGGCTTTTCTCCAGCCGATTAATTGGTCGGTGCGTGTATACAATTTTGTTTCGGTTATCAAAACTGGATCTTTGTCTTTCAAATCCAGAACATCCGCCTCCATTTCAGTGGCAGCAGAAGCATAAATCTGGTGGTCTCCGCGGGAAATGAAAGTGCCTTGTTCATTTTCCAGAATAACAAAGACGCTGTTCGCTTCTTCCAGCTCCTGCACACTCGGCTGAAAATGTTCTGGTACAAGCAGGTATGTCTGTGTCCAAACTAGCGGTTTTCCTTTCAGCAAGATTAAACGGGAGATTCTTAAAACCTCTACATCTTGTTCAATCCGAAGGTTCTCACTAAGTTTTTTTGTCGGCAATACACGGTCAACACTCAATATTTTCGACTTACATTCCAGTCCTTGATCCCGAAGGTAGGCAACAAGCCCTCCCAGCTCCAGCCCCGGAGGACGTATTGGAAGTTCCTGAACAGGGAAAGTGCCTTTCGCCCGTTCACGGTAAACATAGCCCTCATCCGTAAGTTCCTTCAGCGCCTGGCGAACAGGTGCCCGGCTTACATGGAACCGTTCCACCAGCTCGTGTTCAGTGCTGAAAGGGCGGCCGGTTTCACTGGAAGCTGCCTGTAGCTCTTTGATCAAAATTTCCTTGATTTGTTTATACAAAGGAATGGGTGAACTGCGGTCTATTGTTTGTTTCTGTGTAAAACTTGTCATTATTGGACTCCTACTTTCTCTGATGGGTTGTCGGCCTGCAGCGTAAGTGGTGCTGCAGTACGCTCCTGTACATAATCAAATGTTACACCAGGAGCGAGTTCCCGTACAACAAGCCCATCATCTGTCACCTCAATCACCGCCAGATTTGTATAAATGCGATCGACGCATCCAGGAGTCGTCAGCGGATAAGTGCACTCCTCAACTATTTTAGGTCCTTGTTTGCTGGTATGCTGCATGAACAAAAACACGCGCTTAGCGCCAGCAGTCAAGTCCATTGCGCCACCGACACGGCCGAGGACCGTATTCGGCAGCTTCCAGCTGGCTAAATCACCGCGCTGGGATACTTGGAACGCGCCGAGTACAGCTGCATCGATATGGCCACCGCGAATCATCGCAAAAGATTCAGATTGCGAGAAGTACACACCGCCCGGTCTAAGGGTGATCGGTTCTTTCCCTGCATTGACAAGGTCCCAGTCTTCTTCACCTGGTTCCGGTTTTGGTCCCAGTCCGAGAAGGCCATTTTCACTGTGCAAAATGATTTCTTTTCCTTCAGGAATGGAATCTGCCACAAGTGTCGGCAATCCGATGCCAAGATTCACGAACCAGCCATCCTCAAGGTCATGAGCAACTTTTGAAGCTAATTCCGGCATGGTCCAGCCAACTGTTTCTTTCTGGTCTTTACTCATTGACTAACACCTTCCCTTCATTCTGCAAACTCAATTCCACTAAACGGTGTACATAGATGCTTGGTGTGACGATCGTTTCCGGATCGATTTCTCCGACTTCCACGACTTCATCTACTTCAGCAATGGTGATCCGTGCAGCAGTCGCCATAACCGGATTGAAGTTGCGCTGGGTTTTCCGGTAAACCAGATTGCCCCAGCGGTCAGCCCGGTGCGCTTTGATAAAGGCATAATCCGCAACAATGGCGTGTTCCATCAAATGCAGGCGTCCATTGAATTCACGTTCTTCTTTGCCTTCTGCCAATTCGGTGTGAGCGCCTGTTGGCGTATAAAACGCTGCGATGCCCGCTCCGCCGGCGCGAATGCGTTCTGCCAAAGTCCCTTGTGGTACGATTTCCAGTTCGATCGTGCCTTTCTCAAGGCGTGCGATCAAATCTTCTGCATGGGGTCCGACAGGGAAAGAGCAGCTGATCTTGCGTACTTGGTCGTT
Organism: Planococcus sp. VCh962; assembly: GCF_057748275.1. Classification (NCBI taxonomy): domain Bacteria; kingdom Bacillati; phylum Bacillota; class Bacilli; order Caryophanales; family Caryophanaceae; genus Planococcus; species Planococcus sp. VCh962. The sequence continues at coordinate 31,593 of NZ_JBYLHS010000004.1, read as the reverse complement.
GCTGATCAATGCTGCGACACCGTCACTAACGGCTCCGATATTGTTCGACACAATCGTCAGATCTTTTGCTCCTTGTTCTACCAGAGCTGCTACCAGGTGCGACGGCAAGCCGCTGCCTCCAAATCCTCCAACGAGAAGCGTTGCGCCGTCTTGCATATCGGCAACCGCCTGTGCCGCACTTTCAAATTTCTTCTGTATCATTCAGGCGTCCCCCTTTCATTTATTCTGTAAAGCCGTTAGTTCTTCTTGATAGCCGTTCATGGTGACAAAGAATGCACAAGGCAAGTTTCTCGGATCTCCGGTATAGCCGATTTCTTCAGCAATCGATGCAAATGGTCCGTATAAACTGTCGTTTGCGCCTGTTTGTACATCGCCGGACAAATGACGCCCGACAACTTCAGCCAGTTTGGCGTCCAGTTCCAGGCTTTCCTGAAGTACAACCGAAACTTGATCTTCTTCTACAACCGGACTGATCACTCCGCCACTCGCAACCCGGAAATGGTGGCCTAAATACAAGCGCTTCGGACGCACTTCTTCAAGCAGGCGCTGCAGGCTTTGACGATAAAGTGATGGCTGCTCGATCGTCGGAATTCCGCTTTTCGCTCCGCCATATACTTGCACGGCGTCTGCCGCAAACGCCCAATCCAGTCCATCCAGCACAAATGTCACGGAACCGATCGAGTGGCCAGGTGTTTCCACCACGGTAATCGATACGCCCTCTCCAAGCGATAGCTTGTCGCCATCGGCCACTTGCACAGAAGGCTCTATTCCTTCGCCAATATCGTTCACTAAAATGGCTTTGTGCTTTTCCTGAATTTCCGGAGCTACGAATTTTCCTTGCAGTCCTTCATAATCAACGATGTGTTCATTGCGGTCGCGCAGCAGCCTGGCTTCCTTTTTCGGAATCACGATCTCTGCCCGTCCACCTGTTTTCTCCCATACCGCCCGGCCGCCGCCTAGATGGTCGACGTGTCCGTGCGTCAGAAGAATCCAGCGGATATCTTCAATTCGGATGCCGTTATCTGCCAGCACCGCCTCTATTTCCTGCGAAGCTGATGATGCCACTCCGGTGTCGACCAATGCCGGCTCCGGTGCATCAATATAGTAGGCATAGGCGGATGTCGGCCCGAACTTGCATTCAATTGGAATCACGCGAACTGGATCTGTCATATTGTCCACTCCTCTCATCTGGTATACGGCCCCAACGCTTTCTCGAAGAGGCTGCGCTGCGGGTGGCGTTAAGCAGGAAGTGCAGCCAATTCAGCACGGATTATTTCCCGTTTTTTTGATTCAAGATATTATGATCTTTCGGAATGACCGGAAGCACTAAACGCGATTGGTGATCTTTATCGCGGTAAATTTTATGGGTTGTTGCACGTCCGCTTGGCAAATGGTAGCTGTCCGGCGGCAGTAATTTTGCATCTTCGCCGTCAAGCGGTTCGTTGCACATCAATTCCAGTTCAATGCGGTGCCCTGGCTTGATCAGGAATGAGAATGGGTACAAACGAATCGCATATTCGTTGATTTCACCCGGTGTTACCGGTACCGCCCGATTATGCGGGTGCCATGGCTCGCCGTAAGTTGATTTCTCTTCATTTAATTCACGGTGGGAGGCTTTTAAATACCCTGAAGTCATCAACGTGCGTTTGCCGCTTGGGTCAACATCGTAAAGTTTCGAAATGAAGTTTGTGTCATCGGTATCGATTTCTGCGTAAAGGTATAACGCACCTGTACCTGTCATTTCTACAGGCTCCCGGAATTTGTCGCTCGTCCATTTAATCGTTTCCGAAGTTGTCGTAACCGTTAATGGCGCTTGGTAGAAGCCGTCCGGATGAGCATGTTCAGCAGGAAGCGGTTCCGGCTTGTCGCTGATTTTGTGGCGTGGACGCAAGTAGAATTCTTTCTTTTCTTCTTGCGGCAATGGCCAATGTTCTTCGCCTCGCCATTCATAGGAGCCTTCTACAGAGAACTGGACTGCCGGTTCATCCATGATGCCTGTATCAATGCCTTTCAGCCAGTAGTCATACCAGCGGAACATTTCATCATGATTTTCATGGAATGGGCGTTCAAGCATTGGCGGAAGCGCTTGGATATCCAGCTTCTTGATGCCGGATACTTTATGGAACGCTTCTAAGGTGCCTTCGACGTTCCAGCCGCGTCCCCATTTTGCTTGGAAGTACGTCGGAATCGTCACTTTATCAGCTACTTGAATGGCTGAATCTTGCTGCCAGAACGGGCCATCCAACGGGTTCAATAAATAATCCATCCACAATTCGTGGCGGTCTTGATAATGAAGAAGGTGAACAAAGTCCGACCAATGAGCAATATCCGGATCGTTCAAGCGTTCCTGTGTTTTTTGTTTCAGCTCTTCCGGTGTGAAGACTGTTGAGCTTTTGCTTGCGACGTTATTGAACGCATTGCCGCTGTCGCCGCCGCGTCCTTCACGGGAAGCGCGAGGCATCAGCCACATGATTCCGCCGTGGTAGCAAAGTTCATAAAGGTCGAAATGTCCACCGTTGGCGAAAATAGCCTTCAAATGCGGCGGCTGCTCCGCTGCCCCGAGAAGCTGAACCGATGCAAAGTAAGAGATGCCGATCATCCCGATATTGCCGTCGCACCACTCCTGCTCTGCTAACCATTCAACGAGGTCATAAATATCTTTGCCGTCACCGTGGCCGCCCGAGTTGTAGTTGCCGACCATTTGCCCTTCTGAACCGCCGGTGCCGCGAATGTCTGCAATCATATGCGCATAGCCGCGTCCAACCACTTCGTTGATGTCCCCAGCTTCAATCGCCCCGTTCCAAAGATGGCTCGGCCGTGCTTGCGGAGGCAATGTCAAAGCCTGCGCCTGGAGTTCTTTGCCGTATGGGCTGATGGCAAGCAATGCCGGCACTTTTCCCGTACCTTCAGGACGGTAAATGTCTGCCGCAATATGTACGCCGTCACGCATTTGAATCCGTTCATCCTTCGTGATAATCATGTGGTTTCGCTCCTCTTTTTGAATCCTTCTATACAATATAAAAGATACTTAGATGGTGGTTGAGAACTCGCTTCAGGCGGACGCTTTCCGCGGGCACGGCTTCAGCCGCTTCCCTCACTTCGTTCAGTCCAGGGTCTTCAGCTCGCACTGTCCCGCAGGAGTCGCCGCCTTACGCTCTTTCTTATAAGATATATCTTAAGATTCTTTATTTTTCTCCAATCGGTGTGAAACAGGGAACGAACGGACCAGGATTGTCTTGGTCGCCGCTTTGTTTGAATGCCACTTTGACTTTTTGGCCGATGTGCACCGTATCCAGATCACAGTCGATGATGTTGGTCATCATTCTAAGGCCTTCATCAAGCTCCACAAAAGCGATGGCGTAAGGAGTTCCTTTGCGCATGACGCTGTAAGTGTAGATCGTGCCGGTTCCTTTTGCTTCGATCCATTTCGTGTTGTCGCTCATGCAATGTGGGCAAAGGACGCGTGGATAATAATGTGCTTCGCCGCAGGAATGGCATTGTTTGATCAGCAGCGTTCCTTCTGCAGCGGCTTCCCAGTATTCCTTATGCTCCGGATGCACTTCAGGAACTGCCATTTTTCTCGTTTCATACGTAGTTGCCATGATTTACACCCTCTCCAAGATAAGTGTTGCACTGCCGTGGCGGCTTGAAAGCCCGCCGCCGGTGCCATGAGCTAATGCGATATCACAATTCTTCACTTGCACATTCGGATGTGCTTCGCCGCGCAGCTGGCGGACCGCTTCAATCACTTTGACAATGCCGCCCCGGCTTGCCGGGTGGTTATTATTCAATCCGCCGCCGTCTGTGTTGATCGGCAGTTTGCCGACACCGGAAATCAAGTTTCCGTCAGCGACAAATTTGCCGCCTTCGCCTTTTTTGCAAAAGCCTAAATCCTCCAGCTGCATCAACACCGTAATAGTGAAGCTGTCGTAGATGGAAGCGTATTTGATGTTCTGCGGTGTGATGCCGGCTTCCGCAAAAGCTGCGGGGCCGGACCAGATTGCACCTGAATACGTCAGATCTGTTTTACCTGCCGCTTGCCCTTTCGGTGCTTCACCACTGCCCATCACCCGGACCAGCGGGCGCTTCAGGCTTTTGGCGATTTCAGGGCTTACGACTACTAATGCGCCGCCTCCGTCACTTACCACACAGCAATCGAGCCGGTGCAACGGGTCTGCAATCATCGGAGAAGACAATACGTCTTCGACGGTCACGACATCACGGAGCATCGCATTCGGGTTGTGCTGGGCGTGATGGGAAGCTGCCACTTTGACCCATGCCAGCTGTTCGCTCGTCGTGCCGAATTCATGCATATGGCGCATCGTGGCCATCGCGTACTCATTTACTGCAGTCGGTCCGAACGGAAGTTCAAAAGGTGTATCCGGAACATTGGCACCTACAATCTTCTGTTTCAATCCGCTTCTGCCTTCAGAGCGCGGACGCCCTGCCATTGTAATTAAGGCAACATTGCATTTGCCTGCCGCAATCGCTTCTGCGGCATGTGAAACATGTGCAATGTACGATGAACCGCCAATATCTGTACCATCCAAGTGGCGGACGTTAAGCCCTAAATAATCGACCATCGACAAGACTCCGCCCGGAGCGTCACCGGCACAGAAATATCCGTCTACATCTCCAAATGAAAGCCCTGCGTCTTCAAGTGCCCCTTTGGCACATTCCGCATGCAAAGCTGCCACGGATTTATTCTCTGCCTTGCGCGTCGGGTGCTCAAAAGCCCCTGCGATATAAGCTTTTCCTTTAATAGTCATATTCGTTGACCTCCCGGTAATGTCGAATTCAGTTTGCGCTACCCTTGCACGATCAGAAAGCACCGGCTGCCCCTAGAATCTGAAGCCAGCCGGCACAGAACTTCTAATTCTTTGCCAGTACCGCTTCTGTTTCTTCGATTTTTCTAACCGGTCGAGGCTCTTGCATTGTTAGGAATGTAGCTGGTGTATGAACCAAAAGCTGTTCAATCGCTTCTTCACTTACTCCCGCTTTGCGGATATCCGGCAGGAACTCTTCAAACAAATAGTTTACAGAATGTCCTTTCAATCCCGGCCATCCAAGTGCACAGCAGTTCGCATCCGCTGCAATCACTGCTTTATCGAGGAATCCTTTTCCAATGAAACGCATAAAGTGGTCTACCCGGTCTTTGCGGTAGCGTCCCCAATAAGGCGGGTTTTCCATATCCAAGTCGTAGCCGATGGTATCGAAGCCTACATAGCCGCCGCGTCCTGCAATCAGTGAATCGCGTTCTTCGTCTACGTCTTGCCCTACATCAGCGTGGCCCATCAACACACGGTTCAGCGGCAGGCCTTCTTCATCAAAAATCGTAAGAGCCGTTTGTGGATCAGTTGTTAAATGCGTGATGATCGGAGCCCCTGTTTTCAATGCCGCACGCGCTGCTGCACGGTAAATCCGTTTGTCCAGCTCGCTTAGCTTGCCGCCCCGGCTGACCCCTACTTTGATCGCTCCAGCTTTTGCGCTTGTTCCGGCAATGCCGACCGTGATTTCTTGAACGAATAAATCCGTCAAGTATTCAACTGATTTTTCGCGGAAGTAAGCCATTGCTGAATCTCCGGCAACAAAACCGGTAACAGCCACAATATGGACGCCCGTTCTGCGTGACAGCACTTGGAAGTATTCCAAGTCGCGGCCATTGCCGATGCCTGTGCAATCAACGAATGTTTTGCCGCCATGTTCGCGGAAGCGGCGCAATTTAGCAATTGTCACTTCGAATGCTTCATCCGGCTTTTTCCACCATTGTGTGTCCAAGTCACAGCCCGGCAAACCGAATCCGATATGCTCGTGCAGCGATGTAACCCCTAAATCTTCTGACGCAATCGGCCCTAGAACCGTATTAACCTTACCCATGTATGTCACTCCTCTTCTCGATTTGCTTGTTATGGAACAACCACAGCCTATTCGTGTGGCAGATTTTTTGTCATCAATGTTCTATTAATGATCGACAGGAGCGAACCATTGTCTCCAGCCTGTCGGAGAATATTCTTTGATTTGAAGTTCTGCTGCGCCGTCTACTGTCAGGACACGCTGCGGATTTTCTTCCAGCAAGACGCGGACCTGTTCGTCTGTCACACCCGCTTTTTTCAATAACGGAACAAAAGTGGAAAGCAAATAATCGAATGGAAGCTCTTTCGCTTCATGCCCTTTCGCAACGCCAACGGCACTGGTGGACAGCAGGACGTGCTCGCCTAATCCAGCTTCGAGAAGTTCCACAATCAATCTCACACGTTCTGCATCGCTCACATAACCATCCGCTGAACCCCAGCCAATATGGTCAAAAGATGCGTAAGCTCCGCGTTTCGCAATTTCCAGATACGCTTTGCTGTCCACCGCCGTCTGGCGATCAATGCCGCCAATCACTACGCGGCTCGGGTCAACCCCTTCAGCGAGTAAAAGCTCCAAGTCAGCTGCTGCATCGGCACCATGCTGAACCGATACGGCCACTCCTGTATCACGCGCTGTTTGTGCAGAACCGCGGAACAGGCTTTTCTCTTCGTTCGTAATGCCTTCCGGGCTGGCGATAGAAACGACCAAGCCGGCAGCTGTCGAACGTTCAACACGTGGAACAACGACTCCTTCCACTACTTCTTTCGTGAACAACCCTGCAAATTTCTCTGCTGGCCATGGAGTTGGAGGATTGGTCTGCGGTGTTACAAAATAGCCGCCGAGCAATTTCTCAGGCCCTAAACCTGTTGTTGCAATGATATTTACACCTGTAGCTTTTGAAAGTGTCTGGTAAAGCCATACATCGCGGCCATGGAACATTCCGCTGGCATCAACGATTGTCTGCCCGCCCTGGCGGCGGAAATCATTCAACTTGCGTTTTAATGTCTCGAAGATTTCGCTTTTGTCCATATTGATCTCCGGCGCTAAATCCGCACCTGGATAAACGGAAAGAAGTGATTCATTTATAAGTACAATCCCAAGGTCTTGCGTCGCTACCGGTCCCAAAACTGTCCGGACAATCCCGGTGCTGACTTCTTGTTGATTTTGTAACATTGTAAAACCCCCTGTCATTTTAATAACGCGTTTTTATGATTTTTATAGTTGATGAGTAAGTTGGGAAGAGATTTCCGTTTGGTATAATTTCTCGTCATTCTTTATTAACAAAATCTTGATTCTTGTTGTAAACGCTTTCTTTCATTCAAATTGAATTGGTATAACAATTGGTTGTTATTGATACATTATAATATTGTTATACCAAAGTCAAACCTTTTTTCAGACTCTTTCGAATAGATGAAAGAGTTAGTATGATAGATTTCGCTTGTGAATTAAGATGTTTTTGCTTTCTTGCTTGGCTGCTTCCGGACAGCCGGTTCTTGAAATAGCAGCGTTTTAATAAAAGACCCGGTCATTTTGCTCGGTGCTTTGAAATGAGCAATTAGTCGTAAGAAATCATTTTAAAGGTGAGTCCAGGCCCTGATCGAACCGGACTCTCTTTTGATTGCTTGATACCGTTTTAAATGCGTTACTGAAAAGTTGTGTTCAAACCATAAATGGATACCTGACAAAATCAATCATTTATAGAAGTTATATTTTTTAAATTGTTCACTGGCTTCGAAAGACCCGTTGCCAATCAGACTTTAAGTTCAACACTGTCTTCTTCTTGAGCTATTCCTTTTAATTTTTTACTGCTGGAAGCAAGCTTCAAAGGCACAAAAGTAAATGCAATTGCTGCTATAATTCCTGGAATGGCGAATGCCAGGAAATTCATTTGCAGAGAGAGGCTGAGTGAAACTAAGACGCCTCCGAAGATAGGGCCAATGATTCCCCCGATTCTTCCTACTGCCGATGCAAAGCCTACGCCAGTTGAACGGATCAGCGAAGGGTAATACTGGGAGACAAATGAATAAGAAAGGTTTTGCGCTCCAATTGTGCAGGCACCTGTAATCCCAACCAGTAAATAAAGGACAATCATATTGTTTTTAAAGCCCAGAAGCATCAGGCAAACAGAAGCCATGACAAACATTGGAACGAGCACTTTTTTAACTCCGAATTTATCTGCCAAGGTTCCAAGGATCAATGTGCCGATTACGGATCCGGCATTTAACGCAATGACAAAACTCAAGCTGGAGTTGAGTGCATACCCAGCATTGAACATTAAGTTAGGGAGCCATGTCGTCAGTCCATTAATCATCAGTATGCACATAAAAAAGGCAATCCAAATCATCGCTGTCCCTAATGCCCGCTTATTTTTAAACAGTGCCGTGACAGGAGACCCGCCCTCTTTTTCTTCACTTGAAGCTATGAATTTCGTATCTGGTGTTAAAGAAAGAGCAGGGTTCGCTTTCTTCAGAACATATCGCAGCTCTTCAGTTTTCCCTTTCATCAAAAGAATTACCGGAGAATCATGGAAGTTCTTCACCATCAGCGGAATAAATAAAAGCGGAATTGCGGCTACCCAGTAAACACTATGCCAGCCCATCAGCGGGATAAAGTAAATTCCGACGATTGCCGCTAAAATGCCGCCCACCGAAAAGCAGCACAACATAATCAAAATCACGATATTCACCCGATATTTCGGCGTATATTCTGTTAATAGAGCAATGACATTCGGCATTACGCCACCGATTCCGATTCCAGCAATAAACCGTAAAACTGAAAAACTTGTTGGGCCGGGCGCAAATGCGCATAAGAAAGAAAAGACACTGAATAAGACGACACTTACAATCAGTACATTCTTTCTGCCCAGCTTGTCTGCCATGATTCCAAAAAGAACGGCGCCAATCATCATTCCTATAAATCCATAGCTCCCGATTGCCCCTGCTTGAACAGGTGAGATGGCCCATTCTTCCATAATCAAAGGAATCACAGAGCTGTATATGACAAGATCAAAGCTGTCAAAAGTCACGATAAAACAGCACCAAGCCAATAACCCGAGATGAAAGCGATTAAACTTCCCTTCATTTACAATGTCCGTGATGTTAACTGTAGCCATCTAAATTCCTCCATTCGTCTAAGGTATAAGCCGTGCAGATTCTGCTTGCAATCCGGGTCTTATTAAAAGCATCGGGTTCTTTTGTTATCTCCTCCTTTTGAAGTTCTGTATTAACCGATTTCCGGCTGGAGGCATTTACTTGTTAACGCTTACATTTCATACCTATTCATCCTTTTCTACTGACTTCAGCAACCGGCATCCTCTTCAAAGCGAATAGTGCCGAATGCAATTTGATTTGTATGAAAGGAATAAATATAAACTAACATAGACAGAAACTTTAGAAAAATATCTAAATAATTGTATATTCATATCTTTTCCGTATATATTTGATCGCTGCTTTTGGAGTAGTAAATAAAAAGAGAACCTTCCTGCAAGCTGTTGAGAAACTCGTATGTTCTTCTTTCATTGCGCTCCAGTGCGGACGCTTTCCGTGGGGTGTGGCCCTAAGCCTCCTCACTCGCTGCCGCTCCCTCCGGGGTCTCAGGAGTCGCCGCCTTCCGCTGTATTCAGCTTCCTTTTGACACCTTTAGCGATTCTCTGGAATCGGGAGCTGATTCGGAAAGCTCTCTAATGTTTGTACCTGCTCCCTAGATATGGAGCTAACCAGCGGAGGAAAACATACTGCTCCTGCGCAAGCTCGTCGCAAAGACATGGCCTCACAAACCTCGGCCACAAAACAGGTGCTCCTGCGCAAGCTCGTCGCAAAGCCATCGTCCGAAGTAGCTTCGGCCAATGGCTTCGCAGCTGGTTGGCGGAATATCGGTTAAGGGAGAATCACCAATACAAATTTCAACTTTCTCTACAAACTGAAAAAAGGCCCTCCAAAAGAGAGCCTTTCTGTCAAAGTACACCGATTTTTCAATCGATGCGATGTTTCAATAAATAGGATTCAATCCATTTCACTGACTGGGTAATCAGCATCCCGGTAATGATGATCACGACAATTCCGACAAACACACGATCCACATTAAAGTTTGCGGATGATTGAGCCACGAAATACCCGATGCCTCCTGTGGAAACGAACATTTCAGCAGCAATAACGCCCACTAACGATTGACCGATCCCCACTCGTAAACCAGAGACGATCTGAGGCATCGCGCCCGGTAAAGCGACTGTAATAAAAGTTTGAATCGGTGAAGCACCAAAGGCTTTCGCTACTCTCGTCAGATTTGGATCAAGATTTTTCACACCGATCATCGTATTCAGGATAATCGGGAAAACCCCTGCCAGAAAGACGACTAAAACTTTGCTGGCAAAGCCAACCCCGACCCAAAGTGTGATCAAAGGCAGAAGCACAATACGCGGTGTACCTAGCATGGCGGTCAGGAATGGATCAAAAGCTTTGCCGATCGGCTTATACCAGCCCATGATCAATCCGATGAATACGCCAGTTACAGCTGCCAGAAGAAATCCAGTGATGAAATTCCGCAGTGTAAAGAGCAGGTTTTCAACCAGTATGCCGCTTAATGTTAGCTGATAGCCAACTTTGATAATCTGTGTAGGTGAGCTTAAGAAAACCGGATTGATGATACCCGAGCGGTAAATCAATTCCCACAGGATCAGTACGGTAACAAATGTAATTAACCCAATATGCCGAAACAAGAAAGTGTCATAAAAAGAGGTCTTCTTCTTCTTCTTCAAATTTAACGTTGCTATTGAATTGTTTAGCGCAGGCGCTATTTTCTGATCAGCACTTTTTAAATTCTCCATATGATGAATCCTCCTTTACACCACATTTTTTTGTTTTTCAGTTACGATCAAATCCCAAATGTATTTTTCGTACTCCGTAAATTCCTTGCTTCTTTTGATTTCCAATGGCCGAGGCCTTGGCAGATCGATTTTCACTCTCTCCAGCAGCTTCCCGGGGCGAGCGGTCATAACAACTACGTGATCAGAAAGGTAGACTGCTTCTGCAATGTCATGCGTAACGAATAAAATCGTTTGTTTCGTCGCTTTCCAAATCCGCAATAATTCCAACTGCATAAATTCTCTCGTCTGTGCATCCAATGCGCCAAATGGTTCATCCAGCAGCATCAAGCTCGGTTCAATTGCCAACGCGCGGGCTACATTGACACGCTGCTGCATGCCGCCAGAAAGTTGGTTCGGATAGTGATTGCCGAAAGAATTCAATCCGACCAACTCCAGCAATTCCTCGCCTTTTTTCTGACGCTCATTTTTTGGAACCCCCGCCACTTCCAAGCCGTAGATGATATTGCCAAGCGCGGTGCGCCAAGGAAAGAGCGAAGCGTCCTGGAAGACAACTCCGCGGTCCCGTCCGGCACCTGTAATTTCTTTTCCATCCAAATACAAGCTGCCATAACTGATGTCATGGAAACCGGCAACCGCCCCCAGCACCGTTGATTTCCCGCAGCCGCTCGGACCTACGATACAGACAAATTCCCCTTCTTCTACAACCAAGTTAAAATCTTCTACCGCCGTTACTTCTCCACCATTTTTTAATGGATAGGTAATATACACGTTTTCTGACTGCAGTTTAGTCGAAGTTTTGTTCATCCTGCCTCTGCCCCTTTCTGAGCTATAAATGGTTTATGGAGTGGATACTTCATCAATAAAGCCGGAATCGTCAAGTTGCTGGATAATCGAGTTATCAACCAGATCCGCCGGTTTCAATGCCCTTACTTCCTCGAACTGTGAATTCTCCAAATAAAATTGGACGGTTTCATCTGAAATATAAGGCTTTTCAGGAATTGTCGATAAGTTTATTTCGTATGTTTTGTCCATTAGTTCCGGATCGTCCATACCCGTCCATTTCGAAATGATTTTCAATGATTCTTCTTTATTGGTTTTGATGTAATTATTCGCTTCGATCAACGAGGCGGCCAGCACTTTAGCCAACTCCTGATTTTCCTTGTAGTAATCTGTTTTCATAACAAGCCCAGGAATCAATACTTCTTGATCAGAGAAATCATAGATTTTAGGATAATCCATTTCATCCATTTTGAATGAAGTAGGAGGCGCTACTAAGTATAAATCTGCAGCTCCTTTAAGAAACGCTGCTGTCCGGTCCCCTTCCCCGCCCATATGCAGAAATTCCACGTCTTTTTCAGGATCAAGGCCCAATTCTCTGATATAGGATTGCGCCAGCAGGTCGTATAATGAGCCTTCAGCTCCTGCAAGAATGGTTTTCCCTTTGATTTCTTCTTTTATATTCGTTGTATCAATATCTTTTGATGCGTAAATATATACAGCAATTTTATGTGCCGTAGCGGAAAATGTAACGGTATCAATACCTGCTGCTTTTGCATTGCCCGCCGGTTCAATTCCCGTAAACCCTGCCTGGATACTATTTCCATTTAAGGTTTCCTGTACTTTTGGTGACCCTGCTATATACACCAATTCAGCATTTACACCGTATTTTTCAAAGATGCCTGTGTCTTTTGCGACCCATAACGGTAATTGCGAAACGCCTTGAGTCGGATAGCCAATCTTAATATCAACCGGGCTGCTCAATGGTTCCAGACTTGTCTTTTTCAACCCGCTTTCTGCAGATGCCCCTTTGGTGGCTTGTTCTGAATTACATGCCGATAACACAAAAATCCCCACTATTGCCACCAATACCGCCAGTAAAATTTTCTTCATCGTTTATCCTCCTTTTAATCTCTCATTTTTTGTAAGCCCTTTCTTTTTGCTGTACCACTCTTTTGCCTCCCCAAATGTTAAGAGCCATACAACAGCAATTCCGAATAGAAGATTACTTCATGCAAGGAGAGTTAATTCAAGTTACCATAAACTGAAAATTATAAAAAATACAAAAATAGTTGTCTACTTATACCCTTTGCCTATAAATAATGCTATTATCTAATTATTTACAAATATCAATTAAGGTGGCATCATCGATGGATTTAAGACGGATGAAATATTTTGTAGCTATAGTTGAAGAAGGCCAGATTTCTCTTGCGGCCAAAAAGCTGAATATGTCGCAGCCTCCCCTCAGCCAGCAGCTTAAGTTATTCGAAGAAGAGTTGAATACAACTTTATTTGAAAGAAACACAAGAAAATTAATTCTTACGGATGAGGGAAGATTTTTATATGAGAAAGCCCTAGAGATTATTGAGATGCTGGACCAGACGGAACAGGAGTTAAAAGAACTTTCCCACGGCATAACCGGCACATTGAACATCGGTACGATTCCGTCGCTCGGAGCAGAAATCCTGCCGATAAAAGTGAAGGATTTCCGGATGAAATATCCAGAAGTCACTTTCCAAGTATGGGAAGGAGATCCGAACCGGATCATGGAGCTTCTCGAAAAGCGCATTATCGAACTGGGCATTGTTCGTTTGCCCATCGATCAGGAAATTTTTGAGTTGATCAGCTTGCCGGACGAACCCATGGTTGCTGCAATGAGCCGCAATCTGGAATTCAATGACGATCCCGACTTTGTAAATTTAGCTGATTTAAAAGATAAACCTTTAATGCTATTGAGACGCGCGGCAGGAACTTCGGTCTATAACCAATCGATGTACGACATTGACATGGTGAAAAGCGCCTGCCGGGATGCCGGTTTTGAACCCAGCATTATTTGTGAGAGCAGCAATTTGATGACTTTACTCAGTTGGGCCAACCACGATATCGGCATTACCATCATTCCAAGGTCTGGAGGAAAGCTGATTCCTGATTCCAAATTGATTTATAAGCAAATCGTTAACCCAGATATCATGGCCAGGCCGTCCGCTTTGATTTGGCTGAAAGACCGGCGCCTCTCCATTGTCGCTAAAAGATTTATGGAATACTTTAGCTAGGCCAGCAATCCTTTTGGACTGCTGGTTTTTATTTTATTAACAAAAATATATATACGTTTTTCATATAAATAATAGACTTAATATATATTTTACGAATATTTAAACGGATGCTACTCTTTATTCAAATAAACTTTTGAAAAGAGGAGTGGCATAATGAAAATCTCAGAAAATGAAAAAGTGGTAAAAGGAAAACCTAAATACGATACGCCTCCATTGATCAATAAGCAAAAACCGAGATGTCCGCCTATGGTGAAAATCGACGGTCCGGAAGATTTGCTGCCATTTTTGGATGCGGTTGCAAAAAGACCTTATAACCACGGTCTGCATGCAGGCTGGGATCTTCAGCCAGGCGAACGCGTGCTGCTCAGAGTTGATAACTGGCACGACCCGATGGTCATCGAAGCCTGTAAAATGATTCTTGAAAAATACAATACGAAATATGAGATCAAACATATCGATAAAGGGCCAATCATCAAATGGAAAGGCCATAACGAAGTCGAATACTATTTAGCCCGGACGAAAGAATTGGCTGAGTGGATGGATGAATGGGAAGAGATGGAGGAAGCGAACGAGTACGACAAACTTCTTTGGGGCTACGGCGGACCCGTACTAAAAGCCAATAAAATCAAAATCCAGCGGATGCCGTTTATCACACCGGAACTCACAGCTTCCCCTGCCCATACGATTCCGTATGAAATCATCGAAGCAATCGATGCCTGGACATGGAAGAAAATCAGAAATTCACGCCGCATCCATATTGTGGACCCGGAAGGCACGGATTTAACCTATACAAACCATGCGGAATACTACGATGAAAACCGTGAATTTTTCAATCCTGAATTGGTGAGCAAGTTCTGGAAAGGCAACGAAGAATTCGGCAAAACAAATTTGCCGGGCCATGTTCTTGGACGTCCTTGGATGTATCTGCCGAACGAAGACGCAACTGGCGTCATTGCCGGCACTAGCAACCATATCGGTCCGGTTCCTTGGATCCAGATGGAAGTGGTGAACGGAAAAATCACCGAAATCCACGAAGGCGGCGAATACGGCGACAAGCTCCGGAAATTGAAAGCTGAAACCGATCACCTGCAATACCCTGGCTTCCCTGATCAAGGGTTATTCAGATGGTGGGAAGCTTCAATCGGGACAAATCCGCATATCCACCGCCCAAGAAAAGACTTCTTGAACGGCTGGCTGAACTGTCTGTACGAAAGAATGCGCAGCGGCGTTATCCATTTAGGCTTCGGCACGATCATCTCAAGCCATGCCGAGCGTGAAGCAGCCAAACAAGGCTTGCCGGTAGGCCATTGGCATGTGCATCTGTACTTCCCGACGATGACTTGCGAAATGCTGGACGGCACGACTGAAACCATCATTCAAGATGGCCACCTAATGGCGCTTGATGATCCTGAAATCCGTGAAATAGCTGCTCAATTTGGTGATCCGGACATCTTATTGTCCGAATCGTGGATTCCAGCGGTCCCTGGCTTGAACATGGGCGGAGATTATTGGGAGCATTATGCCAAAGATCCGGAAGACTGGGTTCTGACAGAATTGAACATCTGTGAGAATTACCATCCATTATTCATGAGCATGGTCGGAGCGGAGCACAAATACTGCAACAACCCGTTATGGCTTTTGCCGAAAGTCAGCGACACCAAAAAAGAAAATGACAACGGCTCTTGCTCATGCGGCTGCAGCCATTAAGAAACAAAAATGACTGGTTTTAGGAGCGTGGATTGAATGGAACTGTTTTTACAATTCATTGCCTTGTCAGCTGTAATCGCCTCTACTGCTGCTGTCTATTCCAAGATCCTTCCAGTCCGCGAGAAAGTATCCTGCAACAGCATCATGATTGCTGCAATGGCGCTTGGAACGATGAACGGCCTGATTATAGGGACGATCCTCGCATTGACTCAATCATTTTCAGTGAATAGTATCCTGTCTCTGATTGTCGGTATGAGTACCGGACTAATCTTAGGCGCTATGTTCAACTCCATGACGGCCATTGAAGGGATTTTGGGCGGCGTCATGGGCGGACTGATGGGAGCCATGCTCGGGGAAATGCTCGTTGCGGAATACATTTATCTCTTCAGCTTCGTCTTGATGCTGATTTCTGGACTGGTTGTTATTCTGTTGATCAAACATATTGAAGAAGAAACAGGTGCTCAAAAAGCCCAGAACAATTTAAAGAAATCAAGCTTCGGCAAATTGACGCTGATGGTTGCCGGGACAAGCCTCCTTCTTTTTTTAGGAATTGCGGTTGGAGCCAATGTTCCGAGCGAATCCAATGAAAATTTAGAAGAAACCCATCAGCATTAATTTAATAAAGTGCTAGACCTGTACATGAACTTGTACATCGTCTAGCACTTTTTGCTTTTAAATTAACTAGCTTTCTTCAATCGAAAATGCATTTTTAAACGCCAATAAAAAAGCACCAATCTCCATGGAATGGAAATGGGTGCCTCAATTTATTTATTTTGCGTCGCGTGATTCTCTTGGCGGTTGGCATACGTCGCATTTGCGCTGGTTGTTCTTGTTGAATTTCGTGAAAGTCTTTTCAAAGTTGTTGCCGCATGAACATTTAAACAGCAGCTTTTGAGAAAAACCGTGGTACTCCGTTGATAATAATGTGCTGTCTGAATTCTTTTCTACGAATTCTCTAATTTTATCGATCGTCCATCGTTTATTCATTCTGTTACACCTCTATAGTTTATTGGTAAGCGGTTGGCCGTCCATTCAATCGGGAACACATGCCGTCATCATCCTAAGTTCCTCATTATAGCACGGATGAGCACAAGATACTTACTTCGATGATTAAAAAAAGCATCGGTTTCAAGCACCGATGCTTTCTAATTCCAAATATTTTCATCATAAGAAATAAAGGATTCCGTTCACAAAATCAAGAATTCTCTGCCTAGCTTTCCAGTATTAAATTATTTATTTTTTACAGGATGATAATAGACATGCTCCGTATAATCTGTAATGATTCCATCTACATTCAGATCGAATAGACGTAGAGCTTGTTCTTGTGATCTTGAAGTGTATGGATAAATCTTCATCCCCGCTTCATGAACATCACTGACCATTTCATCCGTCACAATGTTCATAGTGGGATTGAAATAATCAGCATAAGCAGCGAATTGATCTAATTGTTCTTCCGTTACATTTGCCCAGCTCGCTCCTGCCAGAACGCCATGAGAGAGATTCGGCAAAAGTTCTTTAGATTTTTTCATGGATTCATGGTTAAAGGATTGGATGATGATTTTCCCGTTATTCGATATATCCATATTTCTTTCAATCAAAGCATCCGCAACTTTCTCTTCCATCCCAGGATAAAGTTCCGGCGCTTTCAACTCGATTAAAATGCCGACCTTTCCACGAAACGCATCTAATACTTCCTCAAAGGTCGGAACCTTCTCACCAGCATAGTCTTCACTAAACCAGCTGCCTGCATCCAACTGTCTGATCTCCTCAAACGTTAAATCGCCCACTTTGCCAGTTCCATTTGTTGTACGGTCCACTGTGGTGTCATGAATCACGACAAGCTCCCCGTCTTTCGTCATTTGAACATCAATTTCAATATAGTCAGCCTTCATTTCAAATCCTTTTTGGAAGGCTTCCATCGTGTTCTCTGGTGCATGTCCAGAAGCACCGCGATGTGCTACGTTTACCATTTTTTGCTGTTCCTGTTTCGATATCATTTCGCTTACTTCCCCGTGTTCAGCAGCAAGTACAGGTCCAGTAAAGCTTGTCATCGCAATACTTACAGCTAAAATAGTGCTCATTCGTTTCATTTAACCACTCCTTATTTAAGTTCAACCTAATTATAAGCAGTGACTATAAAGTGGGTATTAATAACATATTAAGAAATGTAAAGGAAATATATGTACTTCCCTTTAGATTCCCTTTTATGAAGCAATCAAAAAAAGCGCCATTTCCAGCAAAGGAGTTGACGCTTTTTTTATAGTTGTTTCTTACATTTCCGAAAATAATGACCCTGATTTGGGAAGAATAATACAGATTATGTTTTGATATTATACAGTTTTGTTTTTGGCTACTGCATAAGTTTTGCTTAAAAGATCATTCTTCGGATGAAGACCTGCTGCTGCTATGATACCCAAAACAGCACAGGCAATGATGTAAACGAAGGCAGATACATATAAGCGTTTTATCTTTATAATACTTTTTTGATTCATCAGCCGAGGCAAGAAATTTTAATGTAGAAATTCGATAAAAAATTATGGAAGGCTTTTTTGATAAGATGGTTTTTGTGAAAATGAAAAAGCTCCTTCTGCAGGAGCTGTCCGTTTCGTTATTCATCTTCTCTTAGTTCTTCAGCAAAACCGATTTTATCACCTGCTCCTGTTCCTTCTCTCAAAGCTTTCGCAAATTCCTCCTGGCTTTTGAAAAAAACAACCTGATTCTCTCTTGTGCGTGTTTCCATGGCTTTTATTTGATTTGTTTGATTCATTTTTCTTACCTCCACAATCTGTAATTCATTCAACAATACGTCTCGTTTCTTGACGCAAAAAAAGCGCCAGTTTTGAAGCGAAACTGTTTGTAATATGATTATTCCCCTCATATCTCCATCGATAAACATGTCTCGCTCTTCATTTTTTGGCCATTCTCTTAAGCTATATGAGTTGATGGGACAACTCGTTACTGCAGCTTCATCAAAGTGAAAAAGAAGACCTTTTGCAAGTTCATGGAACTTGCAAAAGGTCTTCTCAGAAGTTTCATTTAAGTGGTTTGGCTTTTCAACCAACTGCGATTCTTTGCTCAAATTCATGAAGCAAAGCCCGCACTTCATCCGTCGACTCCGTCTTCAGTAATTGATTTTTCAACTCCTCGGCGTCCGGAATGGCGCTGACATAGATCTTAAAGAAACGGCGCAGCGGCCTGAACGGCAGCGGTTCTGTTTCTGTGGAATATTGATCATGGAGATCCAGCTGCAGTTTCAAGAGGCCAAGGAATTCCTCGGTGCTGTGCTCCCGCGGCTCTTTTTCAAAGGCAAACGGATTCTGGAAAATTCCGCGCCCGATCATGACGCCATCGATGCCGTATTTGTCGGCAAGCTCCATACCTGTTTGGTAATCCGGGATATCGCCATTGATCGTCAACAGCGTATCCGGCGCCAGCTCATCCCGCAAAGCCTTGATTTCCGGAATCAGTTCCCAATGCGCAGGTACTGCGCTCAATTCTTTTTTCGTGCGCAGGTGGATCGACAAATTGGCGATGTCCTGCTCCAAGACATGCGACAGCCAGCCTTTCCACTCACCCACATCGGTATAGCCAAGCCGGGTCTTCACACTGACCGGCAATCCGCCCGCTTTAGCGGCCTGGATGACTTCCGCTGCGTTATCTGGAAAGCGGATCATGCCGCTGCCTTTTCCTTTGGTCGCTACGTTCGGCACCGGACAGCCCATATTGATATCGATTCCTTTAAAGCCTTGTTTCGCCATGCCGATGCTCATTTCCCGGAACTGCTCGGGTTTATTTCCCCATATATGCGCCACGATCGGCTGTTCATCTTCTGTAAACGTCAATCGCCCTTGTTCACTAAAAATGCCGTCTGGGTTGCAGTAACTTTCCGTATTCGTAAATTCCGTAAAAAACACGTCCGGACGTGCCGCTTTCGCCACCACTTTTCGAAAAACCACATTCGTGACTTCTTCCATCGGCGCCAAGATAAAAAACGGCCGCGGCAAATCACGCCAAAAATTTTCTTTCATTCTCAAACTTCAATCCTTTCATTACGGGACGGAGGAACAGCCCTTCATCCAAAACTCTTCATCTATACTGAAATAAAACCCTCAATTTCCATTATAGCGCCATCTCAATTTTTCTTAATCTTACATAGTTTACACGAGTCACGCAGTTGTGAAAAGCAGGGTGCTTTAAATAGACTTCCTATTGAGCACGTCTAATTCCCCTGCCACTTTCCGAAAATAATTTAGGCATGCTCCCAGTCATTTTCAAATGCCGTACACTTCTTTCTTTACGCAAGAAGCGCCAAATCCGCTAAAGGAATTGGCGCTTCTTTTGATCAACAACCTCTTGTAAGGGAACAGAACATGCCGCCCTTTCAGAAGAGCTGCTTAAAAGAATTTATACGTGTTCTTTCCTGCTTTTTTTGCCCGATATAAGGCTTCATCCGCATTTTTAAGAACGGTGTTCAAATCATTAGTACTCCCGCTAGGATAAGAAGCAATTCCAAGGCTTGTAGAGAGTTGATAGTTGGCGTCCCATGTACTTAAACTGCCGAGTACATGTTCCGCCCGTTCACTCATTTCCTCTTTGCTCAATATGTGCGGAAAATGGACGATAAATTCATCTCCGCCTAACCGGACTGCAAAGGCATCGTCGTAGTCATCTGCAAATTTTTCAAGCTTAGACGCAACTTCTTTTAACACCAGGTCCCCGGTATCGTGGCCGTGTATATCGTTGACCTTTTTAAATCCATCCAAATCGAGAAAGAATACCGCTCCTCCTGATTCGGAATGTTCTTCAAAAAATCTGGAAAGGTAATGCCGGTTGTATAGTTCAGTTAAAGCATCACGATAGGCAACACGCTCCAGAACCAAATAGTAAGAAAACATCCTGACTATTCTTTGAAGCATGGTGATGCTCTTCTCGTCAAATCGGCTTTGCTCATGATGTACCGCACATAATGTCCCAAACCGCTCTCCATCAATAAAAGAAATAGGAATCCCCAAATACGACTTAGCATTGACACCTTCAAGTGCATTTCTTAATTCACTCGGACAAGTTTGTTCCGTAATGTCTTCATAGATTAATGGATGTTTGTTTTCAAAATCAATCCGGTCACAAACCGTGTCGCCAAGGTTAATCATCATTCCTTCCGTCAAAAGAATCCTTGTATCATAATTTGAAAGCTTTAAAATAATTTGCTGGGTATCGCTAAAAGACGTTAAATAAAGCAATTGATCAGGCAAAATTTCTTTTGCCAAATCCAGCACATCACTAGCCAGCTCATCAAAATTTTTATACATCTGCAACTCTTGCAACGTGATCGCCATAAAGCACCTCGATTATTATCATAATTTATTTCGATTGGTTAATCTTGCCATTAAACAAACTATATATACTTTTGACTATCAGTTAAAAGAGTAAGACTCTTCAACTAAATTGCTCAATAGTATTAAGTGTATCATTTTTCACAGCACATAATAACAACTTTTCCCAAAATTCAAGCGAATATATATGGGAGCAAAAACAAAAAGAACTCTAGTCCCTTCATAATAAGGAGTTTAGAGTTCTTTTTTAGTGATTATTATTCCAACTGTTCCTGGGTGATTTGAAAAACAGAACCTTCATTAGATGATCTTCCAGGATTTTACCTCTCAATATATTCAAATAGAAACGACTGTCCATTACGGTAAAAACGCGGATCATATAACCCCAAGCGCTTTCCATCATCCACTACAACAACAAAAGGCGACCATTCGTAAAGTGTTTTTGCTTCAGGACGCTGGGAGAATAAGTAGTTAAGATCTGCATCTTCATCTGAAGGCAGAACGTATTGTTCTTTTGGATCCTGGAACAAATTATCTTTGAAAATGGTTACGGTATCGTCCTGTTTCACAATGACTGAATAGGTCCAAGGAATAAAATCAGCAGAAAGAGCGACCTGATCGTATTTTTCATCGTATTGATTGTATATGAGGAACCCTTGAATGCTTTGAATAATGAGGTGAAGACTTATCAATACCCAAGCCATTTTGAAATAGTAAGGCGACTTTTGCTTATTTTTTTTCGATAAAACAAAAGCGATCCCCATAATGGCCCAGAACACCAAATCAACGATGGGAATGGTTCCGAAGGTAATTCGAGTATTTAAGAAAGGCTCCAGATAACCTGTCCCCCATGCATTAAACAGATCACTGGTGATATGAATAAACACAGCCAGCCAACCAAGAAAAAACAGCTTTTTATCTTTTACTTTAAAAATGATAACACAAATAAAAAAGAGGAAAGCTGCCCATAGCGGTGTCAGGAAAATAGAATGTGTGATGCCTCTATGCCACATCTGATATTGCCCTGCAGTATCCCACAAACGTGAAATGACATCTATATCGGGAATCAGGCTTGCTCCTACCGCTGTAAGTAAATAAGCCCGCTTATGATTTTTATCCATTTCTTTTTTATCCACTGTTCCGTACAATGTGAGTCCGAATAAGGTATGTGTAATGGTATCCAAAGTGCTGCCTCCAATATTTTCTTATCCTTGCATCAATAAATTGTACTCCAAACAGCCGAATAGGAGATTGAAAAAGCTCTTATCTTTATTCTGTATTATAGAACGTTCAAGTATGGAGATAAAAACATTTGAAACCGGCATACGATGAATGGGAAATAATTATGGCAGAATTAAGTCCGGAATTTTCCCGTTCATTATGTCATACCTCAACTGTTAGCTGATGCGGGACTTCACTACATACAGAGGCGTTTTCTTCTAATTATGCTTCCATACACAAAAAGCGCCAACTCCTAATAAGGAGTTGGCGCTTTAAATATTGGGACTAGATTACATCATGCCGCCCATGCCGCCCATATCAGGCATTCCGCCCATTGGTGCTGCTGGTTCAGGGATGTCTGCTACAACTGCTTCAGTAGTCAAGAACATTGCCGCAACAGAAGCTGCGTTTTGTAATGCTGAACGCGTCACTTTAGTTGGGTCGACGATTCCTTCTGCAAGCATGTTGACCCACTGGCCGTTAGCTGCGTTAAAGCCGATGCCGACTTCTTCTGATTTCAGGCGGTGAACGATGATGGATCCTTCAAGCCCTGCGTTTGTTGCGATTTGGCGAACTGGCTCTTCAAGTGCACGAAGAACGATGTTGATGCCTGTTGCTACGTCGCCTTCTTGAGACTCAAGAAGTTCTGCCACTTGGTTGTATACGTTGATAAGAGCAGTACCACCACCCGCAACGATACCTTCTTCAACTGCTGCACGAGTTGCGTTCAATGCATCTTCAATGCGAAGTTTGCGTTCTTTCAACTCAGTTTCAGTAGCCGCTCCGACTTTAATGACTGCAACACCGCCAGCTAGTTTAGCCAAACGCTCCTGCAATTTCTCTTTGTCGAATTCAGAAGTTGTTTCTTCCAATTGGCTGCGGATTTGTGTTACGCGGCCAACGATTTTCGCTTGGTCTCCAGCACCTTCAACGATTGTTGTGTTTTCTTTTGAAACAACAACTTTAGAAGCACGGCCAAGTTGAGTAATGTTTGTCGATTTCAGCTCAAGGCCAAGATCTTCTGTAATCACTTCAGCGCCAGTCAACGTTGCGATGTCTTCAAGCATAGCTTTGCGGCGGTCACCGAATCCAGGAGCTTTAACAGCTACTGCATTGAATGTTCCACGCAATTTGTTTACTACTAATGTAGCAAGTGCTTCGCCTTCAACGTCTTCTGCAACGATCAATAGCGGTTTGCTTTGTTGTACAACCTGCTCCAATACAGGAAGGATTTCCTGGATGTTGCCGATTTTCTTATCTGTAACCAAAATGAATGGGTTGTCCAGGACAGCTTCCATTTTCTCAGAATCTGTTACCATGTAAGGAGACTGATATCCGCGGTCGAATTGCATACCTTCCACGACATCAAGTTCCGTTGTGAAGCCACGGGACTCTTCCAGCGTGATAACGCCGTCGTTGCCAACGCGCTCCATTGCTTCAGCGATCAAGTTACCTACTTCAGCGTCTCCAGAAGAAATCGCTGCAACTTGTGCGATTGATTCTTTTCCTTCGATTTGCTGGGAAACAGATTTCAAGCCTTCAACAGCGCTTTCCACTGCCATTTCAATACCGCGGCGGATACCGACAGGGTTTGCACCAGCTGTAACGTTTTTCAAGCCTTCACGGATCATTGCTTGCGCTAGAACCGTTGCAGTTGTCGTACCGTCCCCTGCGATGTCGTTCGTCTTAGAAGCTACTTCAGCAACCAATTTCGCGCCCATGTTTTCAAATGCGTTTTCAAGTTCGATTTCTTTCGCAATGGTTACACCATCGTTAGTAATAAGAGGTGAACCGAATTTCTTTTCAAGTACTACGTTGCGCCCTTTTGGCCCAAGCGTCACTTTTACTGCATCTGCTAATTTATCAACACCAGCAGCCATTAAACTGCGTGCATCTTCGCTGAATTTAATTTCTTTTGCCATCTGTAGTTTCCTCCTCTATCTAATTACCATTCTAAATTAAAATAGTTTACTAAGTGATATGAAGCAAGGCAGCGTAGACGCCTGCGGGAAAGCGAGAAAGCCGAGACCCTGCAGGAGCGCAGCGACGAAGCGGCTTGGCGCTCGCCCGCGGCAAGCGAAGCTGGCTTGCGGAATATCAGCACTACAATTTATTAACCCAATACTGCTAAAATATCGTTTTCGCGTAAGATTAAGTATTCTTTGCCTTCATATTTAAGTTCAGTGCCTGCGTATTTTGAGAAGATGATCCGGTCGCCTTCTTTGACTTCCAGTTCAGTGCGCTGTCCATTGTCACGGATAACTCCATTACCTACAGCGATCACTTTGCCTTCCTGCGGTTTTTCCTGTGCCGAACCCGGCAGTACAATTCCGCTTGAAGTCTTTTCTTCTGCTTCTACAAGCTCAATAATTACGCGATCTCCTAATGGTCTTAACAATTGAAACACCCTCCTCAGATTATCTAAATCGTTTCCATTAGCACTCTAACACCTAGAGTGCTAACCCACTTCTCAGTTTAATAAAATCCCTTGCCTTTTGCAAGTCTAAACATTCACTTTTTTTAATTCTTTGCGGTTCGGTTTTGAAACCTCTACAATAGTAGTAATCCGTGAAACGAAAGGAAATCTGTGTATGAAAATAAATGTAAAAGCTAAAGCTGATACAGACCGTTCCGGCAAACAGAAGTTCAGTATGAAAACAAGCCGGAAAGGCAAAAAAACGCCGCTATATGTATTGTTGATTTTCATCGTTGTGCAGCTTGCACCGATTTTATTTATTGCACCGACACTGAATTATTTCCGTGGCCAAGGCTTGGATGAAGCTACCGCATTGGCCTCCACTTCCGGCTGGCTGATTGTGTTCACTATGGGTACCGGGTTTATTGTAACGATGATCGTCATTTTGCGCGACAAACGCTTTTTCGATATCTGGAAAGGCAAAAAAGCAAGCCTTCCTGCTGCCATCGGCTGGGGTGCCCTTGGCTTTCTGCTATTGCTGATTGGACAATCTATTGCAGCCATGATTGAAATGTCCATAGGCATCGAAGCTGGATCTGAAAACACCATGGCACTCGTCAATATTGCCGAAGTGGTTCCAATGGCGATTCTCGCTGTCGTGTTATTCGGACCGATTTTGGAAGAACTCGTATTCCGCCGCGTTGTGTTCGGTTCATTGAACCAAACCACCAACTTCTTTGTGGCCACTGCTGTCAGTGCCTTGGTTTTTGGCCTTGTCCATATGGAATTCAGCCATTTGCTGCTGTACTTTACTACGGGCTTGATACTGGCCTTCCTTTACCAAAGAACGAAACGCATCATCACTCCGATTATTGCGCACATCATGCTGAACGGCTATGTCATGCTGATTCAATTGAATATGGATAAAATCGAGAACTTCCTGAAGCAGCTCGAAAATATGCAGTAATGAAGAAAGCAAGAAAAGCCTTCCCCGAATTGATTCGGCGGAAGGCTTTTCTATTGCTGCTTGATTTGGTAAATAAGCGTTTGCAGTTCTACAGACAAATCGATTGTCTGCACACGAATATGGTCCGGAACCGAGATGCGGACAGGCGTGAAATTCAAGATGCCTTTAATGTCGGTTTTCGCGAGGCGATCCGTCACTTCTTGGGCAGAGCGTGAAGGCACGGTCAAAATGACCAGTTCAATCCCTAATTCCTCTATCTTTTCTTCAATGCGGTCCGGATGATACGTATCAATCCCACTGATTTGTTCACCTTCATACGGCGAGTTCGAATCGAATGCGAGAACAATCTTGGTGTTGTGGTTGCGCTGGAAATTGTACTTTAAAAACGCACTTCCCAAATTCCCGACACCGATCAGCGCCACATTGGTCGCTTCGTCCTGGTCGAGGGTTTTCCGGAAAAATGCGAGCAGGTCCTGAACATCATAGCCATACCCTTTTTTGCCCAAAGCGCCCAAATGGGAAAAATCCCGGCGAATGGTGGCCGAGTCGATTTTCATCGCTTCACTCAATTCCTGAGAGGAAATCCGTTTTTGTCCGGCGTTCGCGAAGTTCTGGAGAAAACGGTAATAAAGCGGCAATCGTTTAGTTGTGGCTTGCGGAATTTTTGATGGTTCATGTAACATGCAACGTTACCTCCTGCGGTCGTATCAAATCGATTTTATCTTACATGAGGCGGCCCGATATGTAAAGCTGGCTTGATTGCGAACAACCCGCCCATCGGCTACACTTAAAAGAGAATAGAGGTGACCCACATGATTGTTTTACAAGTAAACCAAGTCCATAAATCGTTTGGAGCGGATGAAATCCTCTCCGGCGTCAAATTGGAAGTCCAACACCGCGACCGCGTTGCACTCGTGGGCCGCAACGGCGCAGGAAAATCAACTTTGCTAAAAATCATATCCGGTGAAATGTCTTACGACAGCGGCGATATCATCATGCCGAAAGACTTGACTATCGGCTATTTGGAACAACAAACCGACCTGGAATCAGAAGCGACCATTTGGGACGAAATGATGACGATTTTCAGTCATTTCCGTGAACAGGAAGCAAAGCTTCGCCAACTCGAAGCGAAAATGGCCGATCCGGACGTTTACGATGATGCCGCGCAATATGAAAAAGTCATGCACGAATACGATACATTGCAGCACGATTTCAAAGATGCAGGCGGCTATCAGTTTGAAGCCGACACAAGGGCCATCCTTCATGGCATGAAATTCTATCCGGAAGACTATGATAAAAAAGTGGTTTCCTTATCAGGCGGCCAGAAAACGCGCTTGATGCTCGCCAAATTGCTGCTCAGCAAACCACAGCTCTTGATTCTCGATGAGCCCACCAACCACTTGGACATTGAAACTTTGAGCTGGCTCGAAAATTATTTGAAGAACTATCCGGGCGCTTTGCTGATTGTTTCGCATGACCGCTACTTCCTCGATCAAGTGGTAACACTTGTCTATGAAGTATCCCGTCATCGCGTCAAAAAGTATACGGGCAACTACAGCCGCTATCTCGATGAAAAAGCGAAGCAATACGAACTCGATTTAAAGCAATTCGAGAAGCAGCAAAGCGAAAAAGCAAAGCTTGAAGATTACGTCCAGCGCAACTTGGTCCGTGCCTCCACCACAAAAATGGCGCAAAGCCGCAGACGGGTTCTGGAGAAAACTGATTGGATGGGTGCGCCTGACGGCGATGAGAAATCTGCACGTTTCGGCTTTACCATTGAAAAACAAAGCGGCAACGATGTCTTGAATGTCCAATCGCTTGCCATCGGCTACGGCAGCCAGCCGGTTTCACAGAATATCTCATTGAAACTATACCGCCAAGATAGTTTGGCACTTGTCGGACCCAATGGCGTTGGCAAATCGACGCTTTTGAAAACGATCATGAAAGAACTGAAACCACTCGGCGGTACCATTCATTACGGCACCGGCATCCAGTTCGGCTATTATGACCAGGAACAAGCCAACTTAAAAGGCAACAAACTCGTATTGAATGAATTATGGGATGATTACCCGCATATCAATGAAAAAGATATCCGTGGTATTCTGGGGCGTTTCCTGTTTTCAGGTGACGATGTATTAAAACCGATTTCCACACTATCCGGAGGCGAAAAAGCGCGGGTTGCGCTTGCTAAGCTGATGATGCAAAAAGCCAATGTGCTGCTTCTCGATGAGCCCACCAACCACTTGGATCTCGATAGCAAAGAAGTGCTGGAAAATGCTCTGATCGATTATCCGGGTACAATTTTATTCGTTTCCCATGACCGGTATTTCATGAACCGCCTTTCCACTAAAGTCTTGGAATTGACCCAAAATGGCACTACTGAATACTTGGGCAACTATGACTATTACGTGGAAAAGAAACTGGAAATGGAAGAGCTGCAAGCACTTGAAGATGCAGAAAAAGCTGTCGTAGTTAAAACGGTTCCAGTGGCCACCACTTCACAAATCAATAAAGAAGCGAAAAAACTGGAACGCCAACTGCAGCGCCAGACAGAAGAAACCGAGCAGGAGATGGAAAAGCTCGATCAGCAAATTGCCGAGATTGAAGAATTGCTGTGCAAGCCGGAAGTTTTCCAGGACCATGAAAAAGTCCTTCCTCTACAAAACCAGCTCGACAAACTGAAAGAAACGCATGAAGAAAAAATGCTGACGTGGCTGGAACTGCAAGAACAGCTTGAAAAAGTGGACCATTGACCGCATACTATTGTATGCGGTTTTCATTTCCCTATATATAGGTCAACACCTTTTCGCGAAATATTTATTTCCACAAAGTTGCTCACAAGCTCCGCATGATTAAATCAACTATCAACAGGGTTTTCCACATTATCCACAGTTTTTTAAAATGTTATCCACATAGTTTTCCCCTTAATAGTACACAAGATATAGGAAAAAGGGTGTTTTTCAGAAAGTTATGAACATGTTATACACAAATTGTGCATAAGTACAAATGTTCTCTATTGACAGCGAACGTCTTTTTTGTCCATAAAAGAGTCTGAAAACAACAAAAAAACTCAGCTGAAACCTAAAAAACCGGTTCCAACTGAGCCTTTATTTCCATGAAGTTAAAGCCATTCCTGGACGGCCGTTCATAGCCATATTTCCAGTAATGCCATTTTCGAACATGACCGTTCCTGCCGCCGCAATCATCGCCGCATTGTCTGTGCAAAGCGGCAAGGATGGGATAAAGAACGGAATGCCTTTTTCCGCAAAAGCGGCAGATAAAGAAGTTCTGAGCCCTTTATTTGCAGCCACGCCACCGGCAGCAATCACTTGGCGTGCTTTATACTGTTCAGCAGCTCTCAATGCCTTCGCAGTCACCACTTCAACTACGCTGTTCTGGAAGCCTGCAGCCACATGTTCAGGCGGCACTACTTCACCGCGCTGCTTGGCATTATGCATATAATTTAAAACAGAAGATTTCAAGCCACTGAAACTGAAATCATAAGATCCTTCCTCCAGCCATACCCGAGGAAAATCAATGGCACCGTCGCTTTGATGCGCCAAACGGTCGATATGCGGACCTCCTGGATAAGGTAGGTTCAGTGTTCTTGCCACTTTGTCATAAGCTTCTCCGGCTGCGTCGTCACGGGTCTCCCCGATTACTTCAAAGCTGCCATGCTCTTTCATATAAATCAATTCCGTATGGCCTCCTGAAATTACAAGAGCCAATAACGGGAATTCCATTTCCTGTTCCAAACGGTTGGCATAAATATGCCCCGCAATATGATGGACGCCGACAAGCGGCAAGCTATGGGCAAAGGCAAAAGCTTTTGCTGCATTCACACCGATCAATAAAGCTCCTACTAATCCAGGGCCTTCTGTTACCGCGACGGCATCCAGCTGATGCGGTTCCATATTGGCACGTGATAAAGCTTCTTCAATTACAATCGTGATTTGCTCGACATGATGCCGGGAAGCAATTTCCGGTACCACACCGCCAAAGCGCTTATGGCTTTCTATTTGAGACGCTACCACATTTGAAACGATTTCCCGGCCGTTTTTGACGATGGAAGCTGCTGTTTCATCGCAGCTCGTTTCAATGCCCAATACATAAATATCTTCATTCATTAAAATTCACCCACATCACTATGGCATCTTCCAGATTATCGGTATAATACCGTTTTCGGATGCCACCATTTTTAAATCCCAATTTCCGGTACAGATTCTGTGCTACGGTGTTACTGACTCTCGCTTCAAGTGTCATCAGAATCGCTCCATGCGCTTTTGCCGTTTCTATGGCGGCCTCCATCAAGCGCTCACCTAACTTTTTCCCTCGTTCATCCGGATGGATGGCAATATTCGTTACATGGCACTCATCCAAAATAAGCCACATTCCACAATACCCTATTATCCCTTTGTCTGTTTCAGCGACTACATAATAGGCATTTTCGTTATGCAGCATTTCGTAAAAGAAAGATTCTTTCGTCCAAGGCAAAGTAAAAGACAATTTTTCAATCTCATATACCTCATTAATGTCTTTTACCGTCATTTTGCGAAACCTTACCTCGGCACTCATAGCACTTGGCCTTCTTGGCTTTTGATATAGTTGGCCTCTGCTTCTGTGATGCGCTGGTATTCAGGAACCGCATGATGGACATCCTCTGATGGAACGTCCTTTGCCAGCATAATCAAGTTAGTCGCACGCGGCAAACGGTTTTGAGGTGCACTAAACAGAGCCAAGTCGCCCATTGCTTCCCGAATAGCCACTTCATGAATCGCAATATCAACCCCAGTGAATAAAACCGGCTTATTGAGTGCTTTGACTTTACTCAAAAACTCCTTCAAATCACTGTGCTGATCTGCAATCACTGATTCCAAACTATACCCATCATAAAGGCCGGTAAAGACTGTTCCTCGGCGGGCATCCATAATTGGACAGATGACGCCGTCAAAGTATTGCCCATTAGCTGCCAGAACCTTTAAGCTCGAAACCATATGAAGAGGAATTTTTAGCGACCATGCCAGTGTTTTGGCAATCGTTAAACCGATCCGGACTCCAGTATAGGAACCCGGGCCTTCAGCCACAGCAATATGCGTGACATCTTTTGGAGTAATTTTCGCTTTTTTCATCATTTCCTCAATAGCAGGCATTGCAGTCAAAGAATGATTGATCTTTAAGTTGGTTGTTTCTTCTATTAGAACGGTTTCATCTGACATCAGCGCAATCGCCAATGGAGAATTTGAGGTATCAATTCCTAGATAGATCATGATAAATTTAGCTCCTTGCACAAAATTTCATATCGAGCGCCAAGCGGTCGGAGCTCAATGATCCGGCTTTCTTCCGACTGTCGGGTAATGTTGATTTCCAAACGTTCATTTGGCAGGTATTCTTCTATAAATTTCGCCCATTCGATTACAGAAACCGCCTGGCTTTCAAACAGTTCATCAAAACCGATGTCTTCATCGCTATTTTCCAACCGGTACACATCAAAATGGTTTAAATCCAAATCGCCTTCGTATTGTTTTAAAATAGTGAACGTCGGGCTATTCACCATCCGCTCTATGCCAAGGCCTTTGGCCAGCCCTTTGGTGAATGTGGTTTTTCCGGCTCCTAGATCTCCTTCAAGTGTCAAAAGATCCTGCGGCTGTAAAAAGCCTGCAAGCTTAGCCGCAAATTCTTCAGTTTCTTCAGGAGAATTAACTTCTATTGTATAAATCATTATAGGCCACCTCATTTGAGTCTTAACATAGTTTAGCGAAGAAATAGCAGTAAATCAAAATATATTCCTTCAGAAGCTCTTTTAAGAAAAGAAGCACAATTTCTTTATCATTTTTTATTTAAAACAAAAAAAATAAACACAGCGAGATCGCTGTGTTTATCTTGAAAATAACGGTCCCGACCGGGATCGAACCGGCGATCTCCTGCGTGACAGGCAGGCATGTTAACCGCTACACCACGGGACCAAAAAAAAAAACAGACCAGCGACGTCCTACTCTCACAGGGGGAGACCCCCAACTACCATCGGCGCAAAAGAGCTTAACTGCCGTGTTCGGGATGGGAACGGGTGTGGCCTCTTTGCCATCGTCACTGGACTGATGAGTGCTTGCGCCCTCAAAACCGGATATGCGACATTGATTCAAACTGTTGTTGGTTAAGTCCTCGATCGATTAGTATTCGTCAGCTGCACGCGTCGCCGCGCTTCCACCCCGAACCTATCTACCTCA
>NZ_JBYLHS010000003.1:0-296632 GCF_057748275.1 Planococcus sp. VCh962 | reverse complement strand
CTCCTGTTTCTGCATCGCTACGCTAGCTTCGAAACATGAAAGGGCGTTGCAGCGCCAGGCGCTTCGTCGCAAAGGCACCACCCAACTATGGTTGGCTGATGCCTTTCCTGCGGGAATAGTGCGAGTCCTGAGACCCCGCAGGGAATGAGGTGGGCAAAAGCAGTTTGCCCACCTCATTTGCGACGAAGCTAGCGCAGCGATGCAGGAGCACAAGGTTTTCGTCAGCGAGCGAGGAGGCTTAGGCCGCACCCCGCGAAAAGCGTCCGTCCTGGAGCGAAATGAAAAAAGGCCGTCGAGAATTTCTCGACAGCTTGAGAGAAAGTCCTGCAATTAAGCAGGGCTTTCTTTTATTTATCTTCCTCTTTCTTAAAATCTGCATATTTCTCATGAATCTCCGCTTCGATTGCCTGCACTTGTTCGTCTTCCAGCTTTTGCTTTGGCTGCGGATGGAACCATTGAATTTCATCTTCATGGACGAATCCCTTGTATTGCTCGCCTTGCACATTCAATGTGAATTGGTGGCGTTTGTAGGATTTGTCTTCGAACACCGGCTTTACTTCCAATTCCTTCGTATCAGTCGAAATCCCGTATTGCACCATCAGCTTATGGATTATGGATTCAATCGCGCCTATTTTTTCTTCACCAATTATCTGCTTTGGATGCGGGTGCAGCCATTGAATTTGGTCTTCATGAAAATGGCCTTTGAATTCATGGTCTTCTATTTTGAATGTAAACGCGTATCTTTCATGTATCCGGTCTTCAAACACCGACTTTACTTCAAAATCTTTCAGTACTGGTTCATCCCTCTTTTCTTCAAACATGTTCATGTCCTCCTTAAAACATTTTCTACTTTAATAATTCCCCTCATTATAAAGTAAGTAACCTGCTTTTACGAAAGAATGCTATCATTTTCACGCGCTTTTTATTAAAAAATCTATCAGCTTGTTGAACTGATAGATTTTTAATGGTTAATACTTTCTTAATGAGTTGGGGGTTATGCCGAACCACCGTTCATGGATCAATTGATGGCATTCGGTGATTATTCTTTCGATTACTTGCGTTGAGTTCGCCAGTATACGAATGCTGAAGCCTGAAACGACCAATTGTGATAAGCCGAATTTCACATCGGCTCCTTGGGCAAGGATCGCTTCATACAGATCATTGAGCAGTTCACTATCCGTTTGTTCGCCGACGACAATCATTGAACCCATATGGCTGTATCCTTCCATGAATCCTAAACCCGTGATGCTCTGCTTTTCCGGCGATAATTTAATATGGTCAAATACAGCAAGTTCTCCGTCCACATAGATTTCATTGATCAATTGGACGGTATGGTAGGTGAATTTCTTGCCGCTTGCCGACCATCCGGGCGTTAAGATATCGGTGTAAAGAAACACCGCTCCCGAATCCATCCAGACGGTATTTTTTTGCCGGTAACGCGCATTTTCATAGGCGATCAACGGGTCGGGGATGAACTCCAGGTAACTGCCTTTTTCTAAGACGATGTCCATCTCCTGGTAGGCATGGCCTTTCGGCGTCTTATACACTTTCGTTGCAGATTGGGTCGTTAACGTAACTTTAGCGCCTTCGGTGGCCGTTATTTTCATCCGGTAACGGTCTCCGTCTAAATAGCCGCCGCCCGGGTTCAATAAGTAATAACAGACCTTGCCCGTATCATCATGGTAAATCGGACGCATCACTTTGAAGGCACCTTGGAAAAACACGTTCTTCGCTACCGTCTTTCCTTTTCTTTCTTCTAAATCCAGCGATAGCTCGCCTGTCCATAGGGTCATATTATTCCAGCCCTTTTAACAGAACGTGGGTTTTCAGCCATTCGATGACTTCATCAAGCCCTTCCTCGGTTTTCAGGTTCGTAAACACAAACGGTTTATCGCCGCGGAATACTTTTGTATCTGAAGCCATAACGTCCAGTCGGGCGCCGACATAAGGCGCCAGGTCGGTTTTGTTGATGATGAATAAATCAGATTTGATCATTCCTTGGCCGCCTTTTCGAGGAATCTTTTCGCCTTGTGCAACATCAATGATGTAAATTGAAAAATCGACGAGTTCAGGGCTGAACGTCGCTGCCAGGTTGTCGCCGCCGCTTTCGACAAAGACAAGCTCGACTTCCGGATGGCGCTTCACCAATTCATCGATGGCCGCAAAGTTCATCGACGCATCTTCCCGGATGGCTGTATGCGGACATCCTCCTGTTTCAACTCCAATGATGCGGTCTTCCGGCAGCACACCATTTTCCATTAAAAACTTTGCGTCTTCTTTCGTGTATATGTCGTTTGTGACGACAGCCATATCTATTTCATGTTCTAAATTGCGGGTTATTTTTTCAACGAGCATGGTTTTTCCTGCTCCTACTGGCCCGCCGACACCAATTTTAATCGGTCCCATTCAAACACTTCCTTTTCTTTATAAAAATTTCATCATTAAGACATGAAAATGCGGATATTCACGCGCTCATGCTGCATTTGGGAAAGTTCAATCCCAGGTGAAGCAATCCCGAAATCATCTTCCGCCAACTGCATGATTTTCTGTGTTGCCAATTGCAATTCAGGATGGAATTCATGGGTAATCATGATTCCTGCCGTCTGCCCCAAAGGAATCGCGCGGACAGCATTTTGGATTAAGCTTGAGGATGCCGAATACAGATAGTAAAGCACGGTATCTTCCTTCGAAACATTCAGACCATGGGCAATCATGGTAAAAACAATCGAAGGGTGGGCAAATGCCTCTTTATTTTCAATGCGTTCCCGATACAGCGCAAGCACCGGGAAATCGTATAGCGATTGGGCGATTTTCAGTAGACGGTCACCAATCATTTGAGTGCCTTCCCGTGTTTCCCTCGGCAAATTCTGGACCATCAGCATCCGGTCCCATTTCCATATTTCCTGCAAGTCCTGCCGCTCAAGCGCATCGTATACCAAACGGCACACCAGTCCATCCGTGTAGATCAATTGATCATGGATATAGACCTTCAGCCAGTCAAAAAAGGTTTTTTGATCTTTAATCGTATCTGCCTGTATATAACTTTCCAAACCGAACGAATGGCTGAATGCTCCAGTCGGCAAACCGGAATCACATAGTTGAAACAGTGAAAGTAAGTTTTTATTCATGGCTGTGGCCGATGTGGCGGAATGCCTTTTTCACTTTACGGTCTTCCCGTCTATATGGGATTCCCAATTCATCCAATAGCTCTGCCACAAGATAATCATATTGAACCAACATATCGTTGCCTTCAAACTGAGCAGGCAGATGCCGGTTTCCAAGCTGATGGGCGATGTTCCCCATTTCTCCTATGCTCCGGGGACTGATGACAATCAAATCATCAGTTAGCACGTCTACTACAATCATGTTTTTTTCGTCCATGAACAGCACATCGCCTGCCACAAGATCGCGCGCTTCTTTTAAGCGGATGCCGAGTTCGTTGCCATGATCCGTTTTGACGCGTTGAATCCGTTTGACCAAATAAGCGCTCTCCAAATAGACTTTTTCAATGTGGCGTTTAGTAATTTCCTGTTCGTCCATTTCTTCTATGTTCGCAACCACTTTTTCGATGATCAATGCACTTCACCTCAGAATAAGAAATATCGCTGCCCCATCGGCACCTTATCTACAGGTGCACAAGTCAGCAGTTCTCCGTTTATTTTTACTTCATACGTTTGTGGATCCACCGTGATATCAGGCGTTTCCGAATTCAGTTTCATATCTTTTTTCGACAAAGTGCGGATGCCGCCGACAGGCAAAATGATTTTTTGAAGTCCGAGTATGTCATGGACACCGCCGTCAAAAGCCGCTTGAGAAATAAACGTGGCAGAATTTCTTGATAAGGCTTTGCCGTACTGGGCATACATCGGACGTGAAATATACGGCTGCGGTGTTGGAATCGATGCATTGGCATCTCCCATCAAACCGACTACAGCCATTCCATTTTTCAGAACCATTTCAGGCTTCACCCCAAAGAATGCAGGATTCCATAGAACCAGATCCGCCATTTTCCCTACTTCAATCGAGCCGACATGGGCTGAAATGCCATGTGTAATCGCCGGGTTGATCGTATACTTCGCAATATAGCGCTTAGCCCGGTTATTGTCCGCATATTCACTGTCGCCTTGCATGACACCACGCTGCATCTTCATTTTGTCCGCTACTTGCCATGTTCTTATGACTACTTCTCCCACTCGTCCCATGGCTTGGGAGTCGGAGCTGACCATGCTGAATACACCCATATCTTGCAGGATGTCTTCTGCCGCAATCGTTTCGCGGCGTATTCTAGAATCGGCAAAAGCTATATCTTCCGGTACTGAAGGATTTAAGTGATGGCAAACCATCACCATATCTAAATGCTCATCAATCGTATTGACGGTGTAGGGGAGGGTGGGGTTGGTTGAAGACGGTAATATATTGTGATAGCCTGCTGATTTTATCAAGTCCGGCGCATGTCCGCCGCCTGCTCCTTCTGTATGGTACATATGGAGGACGCGATCTTTCACAGCTGCCATTGTTTGTTCCATGAATCCACTTTCGTTCAAAGTATCGGCATGAAGAGCTACTTGGATATCGTACTCCTCGGCAACACTTAGCGCGTGGTCAAGAGAAGAGCCGGTTGCGCCCCAGTCTTCATGCACTTTTAATCCAATGACTCCGGCTTTTACTTGTTCTGCTAAAGGTGCGGAAGTTGCTGCATGTCCTTTCCCTGTGAATCCAATATTGATCGGCAATCCTTCTGCCGCTTCCAGCATCCGGTGGATATTCCATTCACCCGGGGTAACGGTAGTGGCTTTCGAGCCGGCTCCTGGACCCATGCCGCCGCCAATCAATGTAGTCGTCCCGGCTGACAGCGCTACTTGGACTTGTTCAGGATTAACGAAATGCACGTGCGTATCGATGGCACCTGCTGTTACGATCAGCCCTTCACCGGCAATCACTTCGGTTGCTGCTCCTACGACGATATCAACATTGTCCATGATAAGCGGATTTCCGCTTTTCCCGATGCCGAATATTTTGCCGTCACGGATAGCGAGATCCGCTTTTACAATTCCAGTGTAGTCAAAAATAATAACGTTCGTGATGACGACATCCGGCACTCCGTCTTCGCGTGCGGCAAGTGGATTCTGCCCCATTCCATCGCGGATGACTTTTCCTCCGCCGAACACCATTTCTTCACCGTATGTCGTAAAGTCTTTTTCGATTTGTATAAAAAGATTGGTGTCGGCAAGGCGGACTGCATCCCCTGTTGTCGGTCCAAACATTTCGGTGTATTGCTTTCTGGACATTTTGAAACTCATGATTCATCCCTGCTTTCCAGTGGTCCATCCACCTTGTTATTGAAACCATATACCCGGCGTTCTCCAGCAAACTGAATCAGCTGTATTTCTTTTTCATCTCCAGGTTCAAATCGGACTGCAGCCCCGGCAGGAATGTCCAAGCGCTTTCCGTATGCCTCTTCTCGATTGAATTGGAGAGCTGGATTCACTTCATAAAAATGAAAATGCGAACCTACCTGTACGGGCCGGTCTCCTGTATTAACGACTGAAACCGTAGAAACTGCTCTTCCTTCATTGCAAATGATATCTTCATCTCTTAGTACGTATTGTCCTGGTTCCATATGTCGATTCCTCCTATGTTCAAGTTAGCGAATTGGGTTGTGGACAGTCACCAGTTTTGTTCCATCGGGGAATGTGGCCTCAACTTGAATATCTTTGATCATTTCAGGAATGCCTTCCATCACGTCATCCCGCGATAAGATGGTGGCTCCGTATTCCATCAATTCCGCAACCGTTTTGCCATCTCTTGCTCCTTCTACCACTTCATACGTAATTAGAGCCATCGCTTCCGGATGGTTAAGCTTCAATCCTCTGTCTCTGCGCCTTTTCGCAAGGTCTGCAGCTACAACAATCATTAATTTATCAATTTCCCGAGGCAATAAATGCATGTCTGAACCTCCTCTCAATTTTTCTCAGAAAGTAAAAAAAGCCCTCATTGAGACTTTCAATTCGAACGTTTTTTAAAATATCTGAATTTTTAATAAACAATTCGTTTTTCTTTTCCCTGAGCTTCCGGCTTTTAAACTCTCCCTCTAGTCGAACTTAGCATAGGCGATTTTAAAGGTAAAGAGGGCGTACACAAAGCAGTTATTTATAACTACTCAAAGTTGGCATAAGGTCCCACTCCGTACTAGAGACAGCCGCTTGGCCATATGC
Source organism: Planococcus sp. VCh962 (assembly GCF_057748275.1). Taxonomy (NCBI): domain Bacteria; kingdom Bacillati; phylum Bacillota; class Bacilli; order Caryophanales; family Caryophanaceae; genus Planococcus; species Planococcus sp. VCh962. The sequence goes on along the minus strand of NZ_JBYLHS010000003.1, from coordinate 290,417 downwards.
TAAACTGTGGAATGGAACAGCCAAAACGGACAAGAATAGCTTGGCAAAAGGCGCCTAATTGGCGCCTCCACAGCATCATTACGATGCACATTAAGAGAAAGAGCATCTCTCTTCCTTTTTCTTTTTTGATTGGCAGAAAGGCAGGAATCCCGGTTTTGAAAAATAAAATATGGTTTACTTATGCAGTACTTTTGTTTTGCGTTATCGCTTGGGGCAGCAATTTTGTCTTCGGCGCTATTTTAGTAGCAGTTTTTGATCCCAGCATCATTGCAGTTCTGCGTTTGGTCTTTATCTTGATTTTTCTTTTCTTCGTGACGTTCCGAGCTGTCCGGGTCCAGAAACTGACCGTTTACAATTATATCTTTCTGGCAATTGCCGGATTTATAGGTGTTTCTTTAAATCAATGGAGCTTCTATGCAAGCCTTCAATTCACCGAGCCGGTAACAGCTGCTTTAATCCTTGCGCTCTCCCCCATTGTGACTTCTCTGCTCTCTTCTTATTGGTTTAATGAAAGGAAAACCGCACGCTTCTGGTTCGGCTCCTTTATCGCATTAGTCGGTGTCTGGCTAGTCATTTCAAACGGCAATCTGCTGGTTCCAAGCATCGGTACCGGTGAATTATTGATTGCATTGACGATGCTGTCTTTTTCTGTGTTTTTAATTTTCGTCCAGCATTTATCCAAGACCATCCACCCTGCTGTCATTACTTGGTACAGCAATGTTTTCGGTGTGGTCGGTCTGATCCCTTTTATCCCTTGGGAAAACGCCAGCCAGATTTGGGCCATTCCCCTTTCTTACTGGCTCTTGCTGATTGCGACCGCCGTCATTATGCATGGCTTATGTACACTCTTATGGAATAATTCCATTCAGAAAGTGGGCGCTTCAAAAGCGTCCCTGCTGTTGAATTTAGAACCCTTCATCGCAATGCTTTTCAGCTTGATGATTTTGGGTCATGCCATTCAAGCTCTTCAAGTAGTAGGAGCCACCATTATTCTTATTGGCGTAGCCATTTCCCTTCGGACAAAATAGAAGCCCCTCCAATTGGAGAGGCTTCTATTTGTTTTTCTTTCGGTTTTCAGCTCCCCCGCACACCTTGACTATTGAAAGGGAAGATCCTAAGCCGGCACCGGAATGGTGAATGCAACATGAGCCGGTTCTCCTTCAAAAGCAAGCGGCGCATTTGACCTGAATCACAGGAAAAGGCGGCCATTTTTCATTAGTTATTTGTGTGCTTAAGGCAATTGCTTTAATGTGTCGTCGCGTAAAATAAATTGCGCCAATTCTTCCATCTGATCTGAGATGGCCCGGTCTTCTTTCAACGGCGGACAAATTTCTCTGACTTTCTCCATATACGCCCGCGTAGCAGGCGCCAGTTGATTTTCCGCCTGCTCAAGATAAATCGCCTGGGAAGCGCAGATTAATTCAATGGCAATCACACGCGCACTATTATGGATGATTTCTCGTGCTTGTCGTGAGCCGATCGTTCCCATGCTGACGTGATCTTCCTGGTTGGCAGATGTCGGAATGGAATCTACGCTTGCAGGATGGGCCAGCACTTTATTTTCAGATACAAGGGCAGCTGCCGCGTATTGCGCAACCATTAATCCGCATTCCAAGCCTGGATTTGAAGCGAGGAACGGAGACAAGCCGCTCAGCTGAGGGTTCACCAGCCGTTCTGTCCGCCGCTCGGAAATATTAGCCCATTCTGCCGCACCGACTTTCATAAAATCCATAGCCAGGGCAATCGGCTGGCCGTGGAAATGGCCACCGGAAATGATTTCACCGTTTTCCAGAATAATCGGATTGTCTGTTGCCGAATTGATTTCAATTTTCAGGCGGTCCTCTACGTAATGGAGTGACTGCCAAGATGCTCCGTGCACTTGAGGAATACAACGGATGGAATAAGCGTCCTGCATGCGGATCTCCCCTTGATGAGTAATGCGCTTGCTTCCTTCCAGCCAATTGCGCATCCTGGAAGCCACAGTCTCAAGTTCCGGATGCGGGCGCACAGCCAATAGTTCACTATCGAATGCCGAAATGATGCTTTGCAGCGCCTCCATGGTCAAACAGGCAGCCATATCCGCGGCCAGCCCGACGCGTTCCGCTTCGTTAAGCGCCACAACTCCTACTCCCGTCATTGCTTGAGTTCCATTGATCAAAGCGAGTCCTTCCTTTGCTTCCAGCGAAACCGGCTTTAGCCCGGCACGGCTGAGTGCTTCTGCACCGCTCAGCACTTCTCCTCCAAACTCAGCCTTTCCTTCGCCGATCAAAACGATGGCAATATGGGAAAGCGGTGCCAAATCACCGCTCGCCCCTACTGAACCTTTACATGGAACAACCGGATGCACTTTTCGGTTGATCATTTCAACCAGCAGCTGAAGCGTATCTTCCTTGATTCCGGAAAAACCTTTAGCAAGCGCATTCGCCCGCAGCACCATCATGGCTCTGACAACCGGGGTCGGAAGCGGATCTCCGACACCCACCGCATCTGCCCGCAATAGATTCAGCTGCAATTTGGCAATGTCTTCTTCTTCAATGACGATATCGCTTAATTTTCCGAATCCGGTGTTCACTCCATAAATCACTTTTCCGTCCTTAAGCTGAGTTTCAATCCGTTCACGGCTCGCCCGTACCCGTTTCAAATCAGCTTCAGGCACTGCCACTTTCGCTTCTCCGAAGACCACTCTTTCTATTTTATGCCTATCCAGCGTCCTGCCATCCAAATCGACGCTCAGATGCTCGGCAACTGCCTGGATGTCCAATTCAACTGTTTTTTCATTCGCCATTTTCTCCACTCCTCTGCCGCTTCAATCCATACTAAGCTAACATTAATCTTCTTTTTTGCCTATATAAATTTCAGACTAATCAAAAACTTATTGTTCTGTCGTTTTTTACATCTTTAGAGAACCATTGCTGCAACCAAGCCAAAGATGAACAGCGGAATATTGTAATGAAGAAACGTTGGTACGCACGTATCCCATATATGGTTGTGCTGGCCGTCTGCGTTCAATCCCGATGTCGGCCCTAATGTAGAATCGGAAGCCGGAGAGCCTGCGTCTCCCAGTGCTCCTGCCGTTCCGATCAAAGCTGCCGTCGCCAATGGGCTGAATCCCATGAGCAAGCAGAGCGGGACAAACACAGTAGCCAAGATTGGCACCGTACCGAAAGAAGTTCCAATGCCCATCGTCACCAAAAGGCCGATCAAAAGCAGGATAGTGGCTGCCAATAGTTTGCTGTCCCCAAGAACCGAACCAACTGCAGTCACTAGTTCCGTCACAGCTCCCGTCTCTTTCAGGATGGTTGCATAACCTGAAGCAATGAGCATGATAAAAGCAATTGCCCCCATCAGTTTTACGCCTTCCTGGACCACTTCTTCCCCTTCTTTCAATGTGACAATACGGCCGACGAACATGACAATAATACCTGCCATTGCCCCCACTACAAGCGAGCCAAAGGAAATTTGCGTAATTAAAGCCACTACAATGGCCAACAACGTGACAAAGGTTTTCGGATTCATTGTCGGCTTCTTTACAATTCCAAGAACATTCCCTGCAGGAGCTGTTACTTCAGAGGGCTCAATAAGCTCTTCTTTTGTCTGGCCTTGGTCATAATCCCGCGGCTTCCGGTAAGTGATGAATAGGGCTATAAATAACCCGACAAACATTCCAATAGAAGGGATCGCCATCGCCAAAGGAATTTGGGACATGGAGATCTGCATGCCGCTCGCTTTCATCTCACCGGCAATGATTCCATGGAAGATAAGTCCATAGCCAGCCGGGATTAACAGATAAGGCATTTTTAAACCGAAGGTAAGTGAACAGGCAACCGCTCGCCGATCCATCTTCAAATAATTGAAGAAGATGAGCAAAGGCGGGATCAAAATTGGGATAAACGCTATGTGGACCGGAATCAAGTTCCCCGATAAACAAGTGAGCCCTGCAATCAGCAGCAAAAGCACCACTTTCTTTGTTTTTTTCATGGCGAGCAATTTATCAATCAATGTCGTTGTGATGCCTGAGTAAGCGATCATCGCTGCGAATATGCCTAATAATATATAGCTCATGGCTGTTTCTGATTGCCCGCCCATTCCGCCAAGAAACATGGAAATCGTTTCGGACAGAGATAGATTTGCCGCGATGCCTGCCACGCAAGCAGAGATGATTAATGCAAAAATGACATGGACTCTCATTAAACTCAGAACAGTTAATACAATAACTGACAATACGACCGGATTTGTTAACATAAAGCTCCCCCTTTAAATCTAATGTCACGTGCTTTGTAAGATTTTTAAAATTTAGGGAAATGTCCGTCAAAATGGGCCTGTGCATCTATGAATTCAGCTCTTATGATTGATATACCACTGTTCAATAAGAGCTGCCGTCATCCGGCCTGTATTGATGAGATTTTCGATGCTGATGCATTCTCTAAATGAATGGATGTTCTGGAAGCCGTTGCCCAAAGTCAGGCAAGTAAGGCCATTTTCGTTTAATACGTTGGTGTCTGCGCCGCCAAGCGTTTCGGTTAAATAAGCTTGGACGCCAATTTGCTGGCCGGATTGCAAAGCAGTTCTTGTCAGGATATGATCTTCCGGAATATCAAAACCGCTGTATTTCTTCTCTAACCGAACTTCAACAGCCCCGCCATTTTTATGGGCTGCTTTTTGCATTTCTTTTGCCATTTCACTCAATTGTTTATCAAGCTTGTCTTTCGAAAAGCTGCGCACTTCTCCTCCGATGGTGACACTTCCTGGAATGATTGACGTCAGTTCCCCTCCTTCGATCACGCCGACATTTGCTAAGGTTTCTTCATCGATTTTGCCAAGCTTCATAGCCGACAGCCCTTCTGCAGCTATAAGAAAAGCGCTGTTTCCTTCTTCCGCATTCAAGGCAATATGAGCAGCGTTTCCTTTCACTTCCATCCAGATGCGGCTGCTGTACGGACCTTTCAAAATGATTTGCCCGACATCACCGCTGCTATCGAAAATATAGCCTGTCTTACTTTTCGCTTTGCTGTAATCCATATGACGGGCTCCGACAAGTCCCGGCTGTTCATTGACGGTCAATATGAATTCAATGGGTCCGTGCGGTGTGCCACTTTCTATAATGGCGCGCACAGCTTCCAAATAAGAAGCGAGTGCGGCGCGGTCATCTGCTCCTAGAATTGTGGTTCCATCAGAATGGATGATTCCATCTTTGATGACCGGCTTCAATCCTTCGGTTGGCAAGACAGTATCCATATGGGTCGAGAAAAACAAAGGGGGAACCGATGGATCTGTTCCTTCTTTCCAGGCTACCAGGTTTCCAACTTCGCCTGCGAAATTTTTATGGGCTTCATCAAATTCAATAGTGAACCCCAGTTCCGGAAGCGCTTTAACCAAGTAGTCTGCCACAAGCTGCTCTTTTGTGCTCGGGCCGTTTATTTTTGCAAGTTCCAGAAAAAGTTCCAGTAAGCGTTGTTCATCTACCCGTTCAGCGGCTGTACTCTTTTGAGTCTGCGTCATATAGTCGTACCTCCATATTGTTTCTGTTTCTGATGACTTGTCCATTCTTTATCACAGTCTCCACTGCATTTGTGCCAAGTTCATATGCGATATGCTTGTACGTCGGAATACCCCAAATTTGCAGATCCGCTATTTTCCCGATTCCTATAACTCCCCGGTCATCCAGATCCAAGGCTTGTGCTCCTCCATAAGTGGCCGCTTTAATGGCTTCTTCTACTGAAAATTGATATTGGCGGCATGCCAGATTAATGACAAACTGCATGGACTGCGTATAGCTGGCTGGGCAAAGATCCGTGGCAAGCGCGACTTTCACTCCCAAATCCAGCATTTTTCTGGCATCAAAAGGCTGTTTGTGGCCGACTGCAAAATCCAGAGCTGGCATCAGCACTGCCGTTACGTCAGCTTTCGCCAATTTCTCCATCACTTCCACCGGAGTATAATTCATGTGATCAAGTGATACCATATCTAAACTTAAGGCCAGGTCAGATCCACCGATATAGGAATAGGCATCCGCATGGAGCTTCGGTTTCATCCCATAAGCCATGCCCGCTTTTAAAATCTTTTCCGACTCTTCCGCTGTAAAATACCCTTCATCACACCAAGCATCGCAGAATTCGGCAAGTTCCAGTTTTCCGATTTCCGGAATCATTTCTTCAATAATAATGTCCATGTATTCTTCTTTCGACACCCCTTCAGGAAAACCATGAGCACCTAAAAAAGTGTTTAGAATATCTGCCGGCGTTTCTTGCGCCAACCTTCTGCCGATTTCCAAAATCTTTATTTCGCTGTCAGTCGTCAAACCGTAGCCGCTTTTGCTTTCAATGGTGGTAATGCCATAATCCAGCATGGTCTCCACTCTTTTCTTAGCCTGCCGGAACAGCTCTTCCGCTTCTGCATCGCGGGTCAGCTCAATCGTGCGGTTCGGACCCGTCTTAATCCCCAGTTTTTTTAATTCTTCAGGACCGTACCCCGCCACTTTGTTTGCGTACTCTTCGACCCGTGTTCCGTAAAAGACCAAGTGAGTGTGGCAGTCTACAAATCCAGGCGCCACAACCTTTCCGCTTGCATCAATCTGTTGAGCTCTTTCCATGCTGAATGTTGATTTGAATTGTTCCTCCGTGCCAATGCCGACGATTAGACCATCTTTCACAGCAATCCAGGATCCCAGCTCGACTCCGAGATCAGCGGAGCTATCTCCTATGCATGTCACGACTTCTGCTGCATTCTTGATGATTAAATCCACTTTAATGCCAGGCAAACTGATCAATCCTCCTTTTCAATTCGATTCCTTTCCCGTAACCCGCTAAATCAAAGAAACAAAAACGCAAGCGGTGTGATAATGATTAATGTCAAGACGGTTCTGATTAGCCAAATGCTGAGCAAATGGCTCATTTTAATTGGTATCTCCGTCGAAAGAATACATGGAATCAATGCTGAAAAAAATAAAATAGTTGATATTGATAACGAACCGATGATAAAGCGAGTATGCAAATCGGCTTCAAGCACAACTAATGAAGGCAAAAACATGTCAATCAAATTAATGGCTGCCGCTTTTGCCGCCAGCAGAGGATCTGGAATTTGAAGCAGCCATGTCAGTGGATAAAAAAGATATCCTAGGTAATCAAAAACCGGTGTAAAATTGACGAGTATCAATCCCACTAATCCAATTGACATGATGGAAGGCAATATACCCATCGCCATCACTAATCCATCCTTCACGTTGACTATTATATTGTTCTTTAACCCTTGTGCATTATGCGCTGTGGTCATCGCTTCTTTCCATGCATATCGAATGCGATTCGACTTAATCGTCTCTTCAGGAAATCCTTTATCGGTGTAATAATCATCGCTTATTTTATTTATGGGCCAGATTCTTACACTAATTGCTGTAACGGCAAAGGTGACAAAAAATGTAAGCTAGAAATACAAATTCCAAATATGCATCAAATTCAAGGTTTTTGCCACGACTATCATAAATGTTGCAGAAACGGTAGAAAAACCGGTTGCAATAATAGTGGCTTCTTTCTGGGTGTATTTCCCTTCTTTATAGATGCGGTTGGTAATAAGCAAACCGATTGAATAGCTACCAACAAATGAGGCGACAGCATCAATGGCCGACCTTCCAGGCGTTCTCCAAAGCGGCCTCATAATTGGCTGCATAAAAATTCCGATAAACTCCAGCAAACCGTAACCTACCAGCAATGCCAGAAAAACTGCTCCAATCGGCACTAGAACACCAATCGGGATGAGCAAGTTATAAAACCAGTAGGGACCCATATCTTCCGCCATCAACCATGCCGGACCAAGCTCAAGTAAGACAAGAAAAGCAGCAATGGCTCCCAATACTTTAAAGCCTGACAACACTGTTTCCACCTTATTCTTGCGCCAAGTTTTTGTATAGAATGGATAAGCTGCTCCCAGAGCCACAATGATCACCGTATAATAAGCAGCAGCCGGACCAGCCATTGCCCGAAGCCATGTAACAAGATGATCTAATGGGATGGAACTTTTGCCATTCATTTCTATGGGGATAAAAAACATGAATATCCCGATGCCACTGAAAACGAAAAATTTGAAGATATTGCGGATTGAATAGATATCTTGAGTTTCCTCAACAGCAAGTTTCCGGCTTTTCGACATCACTTTTTGTTCAATCAACTTTTCATCCCCTCTGGCTTTCTTTTTTGCATCGCTGACTACCAGAACAGTCTTGTCAGAAAAGAGGTTCTTAAGAAGAGCTTTTAAAAGAAAGGAGGAGCTTAAAGTCTCTAAATTCCTCCAAATAAGAATTTCTCTTCCGCCTAAAATGGAGCCTTTACATACAGTAAAAATTTATGGCCTATCAGTTTGTCACTTGCTTTTTCAAGTCTTTCGGACCGAATGTCGCTTCTTTTTTCCACCAAAGCGGAATCTGGATGCTTTCATCCGTTAATTTTCCTTTTCCGTTTGCTACATCTTGGGCAATTTCGTAACCTGCTTGTGCATGCCGAACAACCCCAATTCCTGAATCGACAGTCATTGCCACTTCAAGGCGCATATCTGCTTCGGCAGTACCGTCAGCAACCATGGTTACCCCGGTATGGACCGCTTCCCCCATGGAGTAATTCGCCTGGATAGCAATAAGGTCGCACATGCCGACTGCGTTTAGAAGACCGTTCAGCATCGGCCAGTCAGAAATCAGATCGCTTCCGTCTTTCATGTTCTCCGATTCGAAAGTCGGGTTGACAATCGATCCCGAATCCAAGTTATCACGGGAGAAAGCAACCGGTCCGGCAAGCTCTCCGCGGCGGATCATGTCATTGACTTCCAAGGCGAAAGCTTTCCGCTGGCCAAAGCCCATATAACAGATGCGTGCCGGAAGAGCCTCAATCGGGATATGCTCTTTCGCAAGTTTGATCCAGCGGGTTACCAAATGATCATCACTGAATTTCTCCAGAATCATGTCATCAATTTTGCGAAGATCTTCAGCTTCCCCTGACAAGCAAATCCAGCGGAATGGCCCGCGTCCTTCACAGAAAAGCGGCCGGATATATTCAGCTACGAAGCCTGGCAGCCGTTTTGCTTCTTTTTCATCCATTCCTGCATCGATGCATTCTTTGCGGTGGCTGGTCCCGTATTCAAATGAATGAACCCCAAGATCCATGAATTTAATCAATGCTTTCAATTCGCGGACCATCGTTTCGCGCCCTTTTTCCAAATACAGGTCGCGGTCCGTATCCCGGAGCTCTTCAGCTTCTTGAACCGTGTATCCTGAAGGCAAATAGGAAATCGGATCATGCCCCGGAGTCATTGAAGTAGAAATATCCGGAAGCCAGCCTTTTTCGAGCACTTCTTCAAACACATCTGCAGCGTTCCCAACTACTGCAATGCCAAGCGGCTTTCCTTCAGCAGCATATTCTTTTGCCTTAGCAATCGCTTCATCCAATGAACCGGCTAACTCATCGATAAACCCTTTTTCAATTCGGCGGTTGATAATGTCAACGTTTGCGTCAACAAGAATCGCTACTCCCCCGTGCATTGTCATGGCGCGTGTCTGGTTCCCGCCCATGCCGCCTGCACCTGCAGTCAATAGAATTTTGCCGACAAGTGAATCGTTATAATGCAACCGGGCAATTGCGGACAATGTTTCAAATGTCCCCTGGATGACTCCTTGTGTACCGATGTATTCCCACGGAGCTGCTGTATAGTTAGCATAAATTGTCAGGTTTTTATCCTGCAAATCATAGAAAGTCGGCCAATCCGCTTTCATGATGTTAGTAGTAGCCATAACTACTGTTGGCGCATATTTATGTGTTTTGAAAACGGCAACTGGCATCCCCGACTGGACAACCAATGTCTCATCGTCTTCTAGTTCTTTTAAAGTTTTTACAATCGCATGGTAGGATTCCCAGTTTCGCGCCGCTTTGCCAATACCGCCGTAGATGACAAGCTCTTCCGGTTTTTCTGCATTCTCCATATTGTTTTCCAGCATTCTTAAAATCGATTCTTGTCTCCAGCCTTTACAACGAAGTGTAGATCCTCTTTGTGCTTTCACTGAATACAAAATTTCTGGTTGTGTCATTACGCATTCCTCCTACTTTCTCTTAAGTTTGTTTTAGTGGTTCGTTTATTTATAGTGCAATAAGCGTGCCAAGTTTCCGAAAACGCCAAACTATAGAAAAAAAAAACAGATAAAAATGCTTGTTTCTATTCAAAACCAGTCCCTTGATAGAGAAAAATCGTCTTAAGCTTCTCTCTTCGTTTACAGGCTCTTCAAAAAAGTGCAGATAAATTAGCGCTTATTTCAGAGAAATGTTAAATCTTTCTTCAATTTCCTGCGGCACCTTCTACTTACAGGGGTTTTAGCAGGTGCAGATAAATTTTTCATTCAGAATCTTCAAAACTATTTAAAAAAATGTTAAACTGCTCTTATATGCTTTTATATATCGCTTTCGTGGTGCAGAGAAAGTGCAATTTGCAGATACAAGTTTTCTTGCAGAGGAGTGGAATGGTTTGTCAGCTAACTTATTCGGAACAATTATTAGAAGCTTTGTAGAGGGGGTCATTGTTTTAAATAAACAATTCGAGGTGGTCTGGCATGACGTCTCGGAGAAGTTTGGACTGCTTGTGCAGGACGGTCAGCATGTAGCCATTTCTTTAAATTGCGGCTCCATTGATTTTGATCAGATTGAGTCGACCGGCTATTTGTTGAATGGAAGAAAAGTCGCAATTGAATTGAAAAAATTCAGCGCAGAAGCCGACTTCATTTTTTTATGCATCACTGAAATCCGTGAAGACATTAAAAATTTGGAAACCGAAGTATATTGCTTGAAGAAAATCATCGATGCCCTGGAAGAGGGTGTGATGATGAGCAATTCGGGAGGGGAAATCATTCTATATAATAATGCCCAGGAAAAAATGGAGGGGTTGAACAGCCACGACATTCTAGGAAAACCGCTATGGTCTGTTTACAATTACAATCCTCAGCATTCTGAGCATAAGCATACTTTTAAAACAGGAAAGCCCATCTTTTCAAGATACAAGGCCCATGCGACCATCAACGGCGTTCCGCGGTATGTGAATTACAGTACATATCCCATCAAGAGAAACGGCGATACCATAGGGGTTTTTTCAATCAGCACCAGTGAATCAAAGTTAAAAGACATGCTGCATCAAACTATAGAAGTAAGAAGGCAGACAAGGTCACAGGACACTCCCAAAATCGTCTATGAGAACGGCACGACTTTTACTTTTAAGGACATCAAGGGAAAAAGCCTGGTTCTTAAAGAGCTGATCAAAGAAGCCCAGAATATTTCCCTCTATAATTCCGACACGCTGCTTGTCGGTGAAACAGGGACTGGAAAAGAGCTGTTTGCGCAAAGCATGCATAATCACAGCCCCCGGGCTTCGGAACCTTTTGTTGCCCTAAACTGTGCAGCCATTCCTGAAAATCTTTTAGAAAGCACCTTATTCGGCACTGTAAAAGGGGCTTTTACGGGAGCCACTGATCAAGCCGGATTGTTTGAATATGCTCAGGGAGGCACTCTTTTTCTGGATGAAATAAATTCCATGCCGGTTTCTTTGCAGGCAAAATTAATGCGTGCTCTTCAGGAACGGGCTGTCCGAAAAGTCGGATCCAATAAGGTCACACCAATTAAATGCACTATTATCAGCGCTTCAAACGAAGATCCTGAACACTTGATAGAAGAGGCTAAAATGCGGATCGACTTATTTTATCGGATTGCCCATGCCAGCTTGTATATCCCGCCGTTGCGGGAACGCACTGAAGATATCCATTATTTTCTGGACCATTTCCTGAAAATCTATCAAACCAAATTGGGCAAAGCAGTTCCTGGCTTTTCCGCCGCTTTAATGGCAGCCCTGTTGAACTACAGCTGGCCGGGCAACACACGGGAACTGGAACATTTAATCGAAAACTTGGTAATACGGGTTCCGGAAACAGCCGAAAAGATCGACTTGGAGCATCTGCCTTCTTATATGAAAAGAAAATTGATCAACTCCCGGACAACCGAGGAACACGAGCAGCCAAACAGCAGCAACAGGCCATTAAAAGAGCTGTTCAATAATTCCCAGAAATATTATATAGAAGCAACTTTACGCGAAGTGAATGGGAATGTGTCCCAAGCAGCTAAAAAATTGGGGATTACCCGCCAGAGCCTGCAATACCACCTCAAGAAATATGGTCTCTCCTCTCCACACTGACAGTAGTGCTGCATGAAGATTTTAAGAGCACGAAAAGAGGCTATCCACTTTATGGATAGCCTCTTGTTTTAGCACTATTATTCCTCTTCCGGCACATCGAGGATTTTTATCGTCTTGAAACCTAGAATGACTTTATAATTGAGTCCCCAGTTGGCGGAAATGACTTCGAATTCAGAATCGGTGACTTTGAATTGCATGACGGTGTCGTGTTCATCGTCGATGATGATGTAGGAATTGGCGTTCGAAAACAGCGTGAATGATTTATGTGCGATCAATGTCCAGCCATGTTTCAGGCCGTGGCTTTTGTTGCCCATAGCTACACCTCCTTAGCAAATTCAAATCGGCGAAGGAATTTCCGCCTCGTTTTATCCATTATAACGATTAACAATGAAAAAAAGCAGACACTTTCGCGTCTGCCCAAAAAGTTTTTATGTTCTTCGGTTAATCCATCCCGCTGATTTGATGGGATTCGTAAGAAAGCCGCCATTATAGCGGTTTGGTTCATAGGAAATGATGAAGGCCTTCGGCGATAGCCCGGTCACAAAATCACGCAGCTTTTTCTCGTTTTTCCGCTTCGCCAAAACTTTCATGCAAAGCCTCGCTCCGTCTTTTCCTTCCGCCATCCACGAAGTGACTCCATAGCCTTTGTCACGGATTTGAAGCGGCAGCTCCAATTCCAGCGCATCGACGATAATATCAAAAACGATATAGCCGAGCGCCAAACGGTTTTCGATAATGCCGCCAAGGTAAACACCCAGTCCCCAGCCAGCGCAATATGCGGCGACATTCAGCGGTTTATCCAAATTATCAAGAACGATGGTCAATCCCATTAAATAGATGAATACTTCTGCCATGGACAAAGCTGCAGCCACTTTCCGGTACCCTTTGATGACCAGAATCATCCGCAAAGTAAAAAGGGTCATGTAAGCAACATTGATAAGGATGATGAGCAATAGAATTGAATCCACGATGTCCCCGCCTGTCGTTAGGATAGCCGATCAAATAAAATCGCGATCAACTTCAAAGGTTCTGCATGTATCGTAAACCACTTTGTCTCCTTCGAGCGCTTTCAACTGGCTGGTGATATAGAATTTCTCTGCATCAGCAGCCATCGTGCTGGTGGATTCCAGACGCGTCTGCCAGTCTTCCCGGCCGACTGTCAATGTCCAGTCGCATTGAACCGAAGCAGACAGCGGATCCCCTTCTGTGATGCGGTAGACGTTCCTGTTGGTGCTGCCGTATTCAAGGCCGTTCGACGGCAGACGGCGGCAGCCTTCGTCTGAAAAGTCATCGAGAACCCATTCGTTCGTCACAGTATTGTGGCGGATTTCGCGTGTCCGCCCCGCTTCGCGCAACACTTCACGCTCCATGACCGCCGCTGTTTCCGGATGTTCGAACGGAATGATATCCTCTTCTCTCGTAACGTTGGTGTATTCCGGTAAAATCAACTTCGTATCTGCGTCTTTGATGATTTGTAGCTGTGCTTCTTCTGCAGTTGGCCAGGCATGCGGCCAGTAAGTCGGAGCCACTGATAATTGCAGGCGATGCCCTTTCGGCACTTTGTAGCCGATGGCATCAAGTTCTACTGTCACCGTGAATTCTTCCCCTACCGGTACATCTTCCGGAAACTCGTGGCTGTGGCGGTGAGTCAGATTGAGCTGGCCCCAGCTGATTAGCTTGGAAGTCCCAAAAGGCGACAGATCGCTCAAGCGCACGGCCAGATTTGCCCGTTTGCTGTCACTCTTGAGCTTGATCTGCATTTTTGGAAAACCGAGGATTGCCAGTTCTTCCTGCAATTCTTCGCCTGTAAAGGTATTGGACAGCCCATTTTCAATCGCCTGATCAGAAGCCATATCACCTTCCTGGCCAAACGGGCAGTAAACACCGGCATACAGGCCGTGCTGCTGGTGCGTCATCAAGTTTTCTTTGTCTCCAGCCGGTTGTTCAGTTAATTGCTGGTCACCCAGGTAGAAGTTTCTTTCTTTGACATTCGGAGTCGGCCAGCTGTCTTCAAGCACCCATTCTCCCGGACGGATATGGTAATCCGTCTTCGGCGGTACGGCGTCCTGCAGCCACATGCGCAGCACTGGTTCATCCATGATGCCGGTTTCTTCCTCTTTCAGCCACTGGTCCCACCAGCGCAGGCATTCCTGCAGGAAACCGATTTGCGGTCCGGGCACTGCCACTTCCGGATATTCATGTGCCCATGGACCGATCAGCCCTTTTTTCGGCCCCTTTAAATTCTGTATTAGGCGGAACACGGCGTTCGTATAGCCATCCGCCCAGCCGCCGACGGCATAAACCGGAATTTTGATGTCGTCGTAATTCTCGCAGACCGAACCGTGTTTCCAGTAGCCATCCCGGCGCTGATGGCGCATCCATTCTTCCACAAACGGCGGCGTCTTTTCCAGGCGCTCCAGCCAATTCTTGCGCCAGGCCTCTCCGACATGTTCCGGATCTGCAGGACGCGCATTATAAACGAGCATTGTTGAAGCCCACCACAGCATATCCGAAGCGAGCAAAGCGCCGCCTTTATAATGGACGTCGTCCGCATAGCGGTCATCCGTCGAACATAGCGTGATGATGGTTTTAAGCGCGGGATGCTGCAGAGCCGCGACTTGAAGCCCGTTAAAGCCACCCCATGATTTTCCAATCATGCCAACCGAACCTGTTGACCATTCCTGCTTCCCGATCCAGTCGAGCACTTCAAGCGCATCATCCTGCTCCTGCTGGGCATATTCGTCGTAAATAATGCCTTCAGAATCCCCGCAGCCGCGCATATCCACCCGTATGCTGGCATAGCCATGGCCCGCAAAATAAGGATGGCGGATGGAATCGCGCAATGCCGTGAATTCGTTTTTTCGGTAAGGAAGATATTCCAGGATAGCCGGCACCGGATTAGCCGTGGCGCCTTTAGGAATCCACAGTTTTGCGGACAGGCGTGTGCCGTCTGACATTGGGATCCAAATATGGTTTGTCACTTCTACTTCAAACGGGAATTCCTGTTTGATGCCCCGGGTGCTTTCGCGAACGTTGAAAACCATTACTCTTTCACCTCTTTAGCATTTTTCAATAAAACCTTCGGAGTTTTCGCTTCTTTCACAAGTTTTCCTGCCGCCGGAGTCTCCTGCGCATTTACTGTAATGCCGGCAGGAACTTCAGGATAATCCTGCTTCAGCCATCTCAATAAGGAAAGCGTCAGCAGCAGATAAAGGATGATGACCGGCACTGATACAATAACAGAAGAAGTCTGGATGACTTCCAGTCCGCCAATCATCAATAACGAAACGGCCAGAATGGCAAGAACGGCTCCCCACAGCATGCGGTGCCAGCGTGCGGGTTCCTGTTCGCCTATCAATTCTTTTGTGGCAATCGCCGATAAAATATAAGTCGCCGAATCGAGTGAAGTTGCCAGGAAGATAAACGCAAGCACTGCAAAGAACGGCAAGACCAAGAAGTCGAGCGGCATTGTTCTTAAAATTTCCACGATGGCAGCAGGACCTCCGCTGCTGTTCAATACTTCGATGACATTCAATTTATTCGTCAACTGCAGGTTCATCGTATAGCCGCCGAATATACCGAAATAAATCCAGCTTCCAAGCGAGCCCCACAGCAAAATGTGCATGATCAATTCACGAATGGTGCGCCCTCGTGAAATTCTCGCTACGAACAAGCCGATAAAGGGTGCAGTTGCCGCGAACCAGGCCCAATAGAAAACCGTCCAGGCTTGCGGGAAACCGCCTTTTCCAATCGGATCGGTTGAGAAGCTCATCAAGGCAAAATTCTGGAGCATCAGCCCGAAGCTATTGGTGAAATTTGACAGGATGAACAAAGTCGGTCCAGTAATGAGTACAAATAAGGCAAGGCCAAGTGCCAAATAGACATTCCAGTCACTGAGCTTACGGATTCCCTTGTACAAGCCCATATAAGCACTGGCTCCATAAATGACTGTCCAAATGACAATGATGATGATGCTCAGTTTCAAAGATTGCTGGACACCGAAAATTTCCCCAATGACTGCTGAAACCATAGGTACTCCAAGTCCAAGGGAAGTACCCAGTCCTCCAACAAGGCTCCAAATGACCATGATATCGATAATTTTCCCAATCGGCCCGTCTGCATGTTTTCCTAAAATCCCTCTGCAGGCTGTACTGATTTTCAAAGAACGGTTTTTCTTTACGAAAAACGAATAAGCGATGACCACTGTCGGCAATGCGTATAGCGACCACGCGGAAATGCCCCAATGGAACATGCCATAGGCTACTGCCCATTCTGCTGCCTGGTTGCTGTTAGGTTCTATCCCGAAAGGCGGTCCCATATAGTAATACATTGGTTCCATCATTGACCAGAACATGATGCTTGTGCCCATCCCGGCACAGAATAACATCGCGCCCCAACTGAAAGTCGAGAATTCCGGTGCTTCATCCCCCAGCCGGATTTTGCCGTATTTGCCGAAAACCAGCCAAATCAATAAGATGAATAAACCGAATGTCAGGAACTGGAATGCCCAGTCCAAATTATATGTAATGTCTGTCATCATTTTGCTCATTACCGGTTCTGCCGAATTCCGGAAAATGACCAATGTCAGTGTTGCAATGACGATAACCACTAAAGAAGACCAGAAAACTGTTGGATCAATTTTTACTTTCCCCATTATTCTTCCCCCTTTTTCTCCCATAAATTAACCATGATTATTTAGTAATCATGATTAATTTTATTGTTGTTTATGTTATCATGAGGATATAAGAATAATCAATATTTTTTAAAATATTTAATTTTTCAAGGACGTGGAGTTTTATGGATAAAAAAGAAATAAAAAAACGGCGGATGTGGACGTACTTTATTGACGCTACTGAAGAATTGATCAAATCGGAAGGCCTGCAGCAGGTCACCATCCGTAAAGTGGCGGATAAAGCCGGCTATAACAGTGCGACGATTTACAATTATTTCGGTGAATTATCGCATCTGCTATTTTTTGCGTCATTAAAATTTTTAAAGCCTTATATTGAAACAGTCACATTGGAGATGAAGAAAACGGACGAACCCATTGAGAAATACTTGATCGCCTGGGAAGTCTTCAGTGAATATTCATTCAAGTTCCCCGACATTTTTCAGTCGGTTTTCCTCATGGACCTCGGAGAACATCCCGAAAATCTGCTGGCGCATTATTACGAGCTATACCCGTCGGATCTGTTGGCCGTTCCGGAAGAACTGCAGCCCGCTTTAATGGAGCGCAGCATCGATAATCGGGGGCGCTTTGCCATCAATGCCATTGTCAGAGCAGGATTGCTTGATGAAACACAGGCAGAAGAACTGAACGAATTAACCAATCTGGTTTGGCAGGGCATGTTCAGCAACGTGCTGAACAACCGCAATCATTACTCTGCCGAAAAGGCCCATGAAGTTACAATGAAATACATCCGGGAAATCGTCAATGCCAAAATTACTGTGAAGCAGTAACTCATACCAGGCGAATTTCATTTAGAAATTGTTTTCTTCCCTCTTCAATTCTTCTATAATGAAAGAAGTCTCACTAAAGAAGGAAATGAAATATGGAACAAACGTTATGGTTTATTTATGCAGCATTTTTAGGCACGGCCACTATTGGCTTCATGATCCACAGCCGCCATGCGGACTTTCCGATCAAATTCGATTTGGCTGTATCCGTTGTTACATGGGTCGGGTTGTTCGGGTTTGTGACCAATAACCAGATTCTTGATCCGCTTGTGTGGAAAATCGTCTTTTTCGGCGCCCTGCTCTGGGATGTCCTTTTTGCATTTAAATTGAAAAGCCGGTTTGAAGCAGAAGAACCGGAAGCGGCAACCGGTACCGCCGGCACAGTGTTCATGGCAATCTCGACGGTCATCCTGCTCGGGCCTCTGTATTACGGCCTGTTCCAATATGCGTTTTAACAAAAACAAGGAACTCCTCATAATGGGAGTTCCTTGTTTTCAATTCATCCAGTTCATGCAGCTTATTTCATAATGCCTGCTGCACTGTTTTCCCTCGTTTTTTTGCCACTTCCGCAAGCAGGCTTCCGCCAATCATGAAGACGAAGCCGAGCGCGGAACTGAAGAACATAGCCTGAAAGACGTGTTCGACAATCCCTGAACTGGTCAACAACATGTAACAGCCCGCTCCACTAACGACCGAAGCGATGGCTCCGGCTTTATTGGCATGCTTCCAGAAATAGCCGAGAGAGATCGGCGCTGCGATTCCGCTGATGATGGCGGATGTACCGAAACTGGTCAGCAAGGCCAGTGATTCCGGCCGGCTGAACGACATATACAGCGATGCCAGCCCGATGAAGATCAAGGAAACTTTCGAGGCTTTAAGCACTTTACCATCGAGTTCCTGTTCAGACAGGTCTTTGTTTTTGTACAGCAGTGGTACCGCTAAAACTTTATAAAGGTCATTGCCGATGCTGTTGGTGATGCCGAGATACAGGCTGTCGGTTGTCGACAGGATGGCGGAAATCAATCCCATGACAAGCAAGGCAACGATGACAACCGGGAAGGCTTCCATGATATAGGCCGGGATGGCACTGTCCGCTGAAGCGAGACCCGGCAAGATAACGCGTGCCGCAAGGCCGGCAAAGACCGAAAAGACGGATAAGACGAAGAGGGAAAACCCGGCTGATAAAGTGAAGGTCCGCAAATCCTCTTCTTTTTCAACGGTCAACACTTTGTTCATCAAATGCGGCAGCAGTACGAATGAAAACAGCAGCCACTGGATGCTTAAAATAGCAAAGCCGCTATAGAAAGGGCCACCGTTTGAGAGCGGTGCCACCAACGCCGGATCGATTGCACGGAGTTCCGAGTAAAGTGTTCCGAAGACATTCATGCCCCCACCAATCGTCCACAGCAGCGAGAGGAACAGCAGGATCGAAACAACCGCCATCGCGGTGCCTTGTATACCGTCACTGACTATCTGGGCAAAAGCGCCACCGAGACTGACGTAGACAATGGTAATGCCGACGCCGATCGCAATGCCCCACATATACGGGATGCCGATGACCGTTTCAAACATCGTGGCAAGCCCAACATTCTGGCCAACAATATAATAGATATTGAACAATACCAAAAGTGCCACGAGCACTTGAAGCGTTTTGCTATTATAGCGATTGCCGAGCCATTGTGGAAGGGTCAGGCTGCCGCCATTTTTCTGGCCATAGCGCCAGAAGGTCTTCGTGAACAGCAGCAAACCGAGCCATGTGACGCCAAAGCAGCCAATGGTGTACCATAATGTCGACAACCCATATGTATAGGCCCAGCCCGGGACGCCGAGGAATAAATTCGCGCTCGCGTAGGAAGCGCCGAAACTCAGGCCGACCAAAGACGGCCTTATTTTACCTTTAGCAAGGGCAAAGCCTTTCATCGAACCGCTGTGGACAGCGCCTTTCTTGCCGAGCCACGTCGTCCATGCAAAATAGCCGACAAGCATTACGATAATAAATGGCAGTAGCCATGTTGTATTTTCACTCATTGCTTTCCTCTCCTTTCTGCTTCGTTTTTGGATAGATCTTATCCCATAGTGCCAGTCCGGCAATCCAGAAAACCGCGACTGCAATCCAGTAAGCTGTAATCATGTCCACTCCCCCTTAGTTTTCAACCGGCTGGTGCAATTGTTTGTAGCTTGCTCCGGGATGCGTTTCTTTCAATCCGGTCTGGCCTTTTCCATAAATTTTTTCGCGATATGTGCCTTCTGCATATTCTTTCTGGACAAGGCCGCGTTCCTGCAGGACAGGAATGACGAGTTCAACAAAGTCCTTAAAACTGCCAGGGGCTAGCGTATAGGCGAGGTTGAAGCCGTCAACGCCTGTTTCTTCCGCCCAATATTCGATTTCATCCGCAATCTGTTCTGGAGTCCCTACTGCGACGGGCCCTCTGCCGCCAATGCCGACAAATGTGGCAAGTTCACGGATGGTCCATTTGCGGTCCGGATCGGCACGTGTAAATACTTCCACCGCTGACTGCATGGCATTGCTTTGGATATACTCCAACGTGTCGTCAGGATCATAGCCTGAAAAATCGATGCCCGTCCAGCCGCCGAGCAGCGCAAGAGCTCCTTCGTAACTGACGTAGCTTTTCAGTTCCTCGTATTTGGCTTGCGCTTCCTCTTCCGTCTTGCCGACGATGGCCGTGAATGTTGTATAGACGATGACATCTTCGGGATTGCGCCCGTTTGCCTGGATCCGTTCCCGCAATGCGGCTACTCCCTTTTTCACTACTTGGGTTGTCGGTCCCGCTGTGAAGACGGATTCCGCATGCTTGGCTGCAAATTCACGGCCGCGCGGTGAAGCGCCTGCCTGAAACAACACCGGTGTACGCTGCGGCGAAGGTTCTGACAAGTGCGCGCCAGGCACTTTGAAATATTTCCCTTCATGCCGGATGTCATTGACCTTTGAAGGATCGGTGTAGACTTTCGTCTGTTTATCGCGGACGACAGCGCCCTCTTCCCAGCTTCCTTCCCATAGCTTATAGCAGACCTCCAGAAACTCAGCTGCGAAGTCGTAGCGCTGGTCATGGTTCATTTGATCTTCCAGACCGATATTGAGCGCAGCACTTTTCAGATAAGAGGTCACCACATTCCAGCCGATCCGCCCTTTCGTCAAATGATCCAGTGTCGACATGCGCCGCGCAAATGTATAAGGATGTTCATGACTGACCGAAGCTGTGACCCCGAAACTCAAATGTTTAGTTACTGAAGACATCAGCGGCACGACCAGCAGCGGATCATTGACCGGAGACTGTACGGCATTGCGGAGCGCGGCATCCCGGGATCCGTTATAAACGTCATAAGTACCCAGCACATCCGCCAAAAACACCGCATCGAATTTCCCTTTTTCCAAAAGCTTGGCAAGTTCAATCCAGTATTCACTGTCTGTGTACGTATGGGAACGATCGTCTTCATGTACCCATAAGCCAGGGGACTGGTGCCCACCCGCACATACCATTTCAAATGCGTTCAAGTAAATCCGTTTCTTCGTCATATTCTTCCTCCTCATTTTTAATCGTTAAATTTATGCGGCACCGACAGCAGAAAATATAAAAAGCCCTCTTTTTCTCAACAATCGAGAAAAGAGGGCTGCGTAAATGGACAGAATCCGCTCTCTTATCTCCCAAGAAAAAATCTTGCTGGAATTAGCACCTTTCCGACAAATGTCAGAGGTTGCTGAAGCGTCAATGGGCCAGTCCCTCGGCTTCTCTGGATAAGATTATTAAATTTAAATCCAATCATAATACTAGGAAATATTAAAGTCAACCAAACATTTCAAATTTTATAACTACTTATTCCGGTATTAATTTACAGGTTTTTCTTTGAACCTTTTCCCTGTCGTGTTTAAAGCGCTTTCTAAAATTCTTAATCTTTTTATTTTACCGTCAACTTTTCCACATTGTTTATTGCCATCCATTATTAAAAATTCTATGATGGAACTACTACAGGTTAAGGGGTTGAGGTTATTGCGTATGACAGACCGGTTTTCAATTAATGAGGTGTTGAAAAATCACAAATGCTAAGGAGACTGACATGACAACCATTACTTCAAACCTTTTTACCGGTGAAAAGCTGAAGCTTTCACTGCCGCGAGAAGAAGACACAGACATCATGCTGCAATGGGGAGAAGACGCGGAATATCTGCGGAACGTCGATACCGAGTTCGCCCTTCCCCGCAGCCGGGAGCAGCTTTCTGGTGAAGGCGCCCCGAACCCTAATGAAGCTTATTTCCGACTGAGAACAATTAATGGAGACCGTTTGATCGGCTTCATTGTTATCCACTCAATTGAATGGAATAACCGCGCCGGGATGATGGCCATCGGCATCGGGGATGCCGCGGACCGCAGCAAAGGCTACGGATCGGATGCGCTGAAACTGATTCTCCGCTATGCTTTCCATGAATTGAACCTGGACCGGGTCGGCCTCGAAGTGATCGAGTACAATAAAGGCGGCATCCGGGCATATGAAAAAGCGGGCTTTCAAATAGAAGGCCGCAAGCGCTCGATGGTTTACCGTGACGGCAAACGCTTTGACGTCATCGTGATGGGGATTTTGCGCCCCGAATGGGAAGCTATCCATTTCGGAAATTGAATAACGGCAGCCCGGCATCATTTGAGATGCCGGGCTGTTTTGGATTTAATGAATCTGTTTTTCAAATAAAACAAAGCGGTCATTGTACTTGGAAATCCGGTGCAGCAACATCAAATTGACGATCAGAAGCCCTGCTGAAATCAGCAGCGTCAGCTGGATCCCGAGCAGGAACAGCCCACTGACTTGTCCAATTAGCATTCCAATGACCGGCAGCACGATGACGCCGCCGAACAACTGAAACCTTTTAAGCGATAGTAAAACAGTCCATCCCGGTTTGGAATGGATCGCCTTTCTTAGACCAATAGCTATTCTTATAGCTGGTTGATGATTTCCGCCGGATTGATTACTGCCTGCCCACAATCCGGATTTTGCAGACGTCCACCTCGTTTCCGTTGGAGCCAAGCAGTTCTTTCAATACACCGGTTCTTCTATCCGCATCCGCTTCCAGTCAATTTCTTAATTCTCATTTATGAACTTCCTCCTTTACAGCAGACAAGTTTTCAATAATTGCATCTGTTACTGCCTGAGTGTCATGCGTCCCTCCGATATCACGTGTCATGATGCCTTGGCGCGTCGTTTCAGCAATAGCCCAGTTCAGCAGCTCCGCTTCTTCCTTAAGCCCAAGATGATCAAGCATCATCGCTACACTGCCAATGGAACCGATTGGATTCGCGATGCCTTTGCCTACGATATCTGGCGCGGAACCGTGGACCGATTCAAACATGCTTGGAGTATTCCGCTCCGGGTTGAGGTTTGCGCTTGGCGCGAGACCCAGGCTGCCTGCAAGCGCGCTGCCAAGGTCGGATAAGATGTCCGCAAACAAATTAGAGGCTACCACAACTTCGAGCTCTTCCGGCCGCAGGACAAAATGAGCTGCTACAGCATCGACCAAGCCCTGTTCCGCCTCGACATCCGGATATTCCTTGCTGACGCGGACGAATACTTCATCCCAGAGAACCATGCCGTACTGCTGGGCATTGCTTTTTGTCACACTCAACACCTTTTTGCGCTTGCGTGTACGCGCCAATTCAAAAGCGAAGCGGATGATCCGTTCACAACCGTGCTCGGTAAAGAGCGCGGACTGCACCGCCACTTCCTTGCCAAGGCCACGGCCGGAGAAGTTCCTGCCGCCGATCCCTGAATATTCACCTTCGGAATTTTCACGGACAAGCACCCAGTTTAATTTATCGACATCCGGATGATTGAGACGTCTTGGCACTCCTGGCAAAAATTCGATCGGCCGCACATTTGCCCACTGGTCCAAACCCTGGCAAATTGCCAATCGCAGTCCCCATAAGGAGATGGAATCCGGCACTCCAGGAAAGCCGACTGCTCCAAAATAGATGGCGTCGTACTCCTTCATCTTTTCGACACCGTCTTCACCCATCATTTTGCCGTGTTCCAGGTAATATTCGCATCCCCACAAAAATGAGTCTTTCTCAAAGGCAAAACGCCCTCCTGATTCTGCTGCCAAATGGTCCAAGACCTGAAGCCCAGCCGCGACGACTTCCTTGCCGATGCCGTCTCCAGGTATTACCGCCAGCTTGAACTTTTTCGTTTCACTCATCCAATGCCCTCCTTTTAAGAAGCTGTTAAACGATATCGTACTGAATAGCTCTTTTAGATTACTGAGTCAGATATATTATATCTTGCTGTATTAATTGATAGTTCCGATTCCAGCGCATAACCTATTCTGTATAATGTCGCTTCATTGAATTCTCGTCCAATCAGCTGAACCCCTATAGGCATCCCGTCAGCAGAAAAGCCGCAAGGCATCGATAAACTGGGAAAACCGTTAAGATTTGTCGGTGCCGTCAATTTAATGATTGACCAGCGAATATGCTGGCCGACGTACTTTTCAAGATCAGCATGGCGTTCACCAATTTTAGGAGGCAGGATAGGCAAGGTAGGTGTTAAAATTACATCTACCTTATCGAGTATTTGATTGAACTCTTCTTTAGCAAGTTGTCTGGCCTGTAACGCTTGGGCATATTCGTATCCTTTCGTCTCCAACGCAGTAAACAGTCGTTCTTTTACTTCGTCATCCCATATATCGGGATAATCGTTTAAATTCTGCTCGTGAACTGCAAATGCCTCGCTTCGCAAAATAGCTTTATGCGCATCAGAGAATTTTTCAATATTCGGTAAATCCACAGGACTAATAACAGCGCCCAGATTCCGCAACACTTCGATAGTTTTATCGATACTTACTCTTACTTCCTCGTTCATGTCCTCAAAAAAGAACTTAGAGGGCAACCCGATTTTCACCCCTTCGATTCCTTTATCAATATCTCTCAAAAAATTTTCCGGTTTATGCTGAACGGAAGATGGATCAGCCTGGTCGTATCCGGCAAGAGCATTTAAAAGAATTGCATTATCCATTACAGTCCGGGTCAGAGGTCCGATAGTATCCAGTGTCCAAGAAAGAGGATAGACGCCGTGCTTACTGATAAGTCCGTAAGTTGGTTTCATCCCGACAACACCGCAGAAGGAAGCGGGAACCCTAACCGATCCCCCTGTGTCAGTACCCAAGGAACCGTAGCACAAACAAGCCGCAACTGCAGCAGCAGATCCGCTGCTTGATCCTCCTGTCATTTTTTCAAGATCATAGGGATTCCGAACCGGCCCAAAAAATGAGCGATCACCTGTTGGACCGTACGCAAATTGATGGGTGTTCAATTTTCCAATTATGATGGCTCCGGCTTCTTTCAATTTATCTACTACAGTTGCATTATATGTCGGGACAAAATCTTTATATATTTCAGATGCCATTGTTGTCTTTATGCCTTTTGTATAGATTAAATCTTTTAAACCGATAGGAATTCCATGAAGCGGGCCTCTATATGTACCTGCTTCTATTTCCCTTTCTGCAACATTCGCTTGCTCTATTACATCTGCCTCATCAACGGTAATAAAGGAATTGATTAATGAATCGATTTTTTCAATCCGCTCTAAGAGCTGTTTAGCTAGTTCCACCGGAGATACTTTTTTTTCTTTAATTAACTGTGAAACTTTCTGAATATCATAAGTTATCAGCTCTTCTGTTGTTTTCATTTACTTTGCCACCTTCATTTCATTTTTTTAATATCACTGGATTAACCAAAGAGAAATTGCCGGAAATGCAATGACTATAACCAGCCCTATTACTAGAACAGCATAAAACGGTAATACGCCCTGCACAACATTCCCTATTTTTTCCCTGGTAATTCCACTTACTACAAATAGATTCAAACCTACTGGAGGCGTTATCATTCCTAATTCCATGTTTATGGTCATGATAATAGCAAAATGAATTAAGTTTAAATCGAATAATGCAAGAATTGGAAGCAAAATCGGCAATGTAATTAATATGATAGAAACAGCATCCAGGAACATTCCTAATACGAAAAACATCAAGTTAACAGCAATCAGAAAAATCCAGATATTTGCGGAACTTGACTCTATCCATTGTGTAGCCATTTGCGGAATTTGTTCGGTAGTCAAAAACATTCCGAAAATATTCGCAGCTGCAATGATGAGGAAAATCATTGCTGAGATATTGATTGATTCTTTTACTATTTTTCCGAATAAAGGAAGCTTCATTTCTTTATATACAAATACAGAAACGATTACAGCATAAAGAACTGCCATGAAGGATGCCTCTGTTGGTGTCATAATTCCTGTATAAATTCCCCCAAGAATTAAGAAAGGCAAGACCATCCCCCATATCGCCTTTCGGGATTTACGCATTCTCTCCTGCATGCTTTCTTTTGGCAATGTGCCATAATTTTTTATCCGGGCATTTATAATAGCGGATATCACTAATAAAGAACCCAAGAATATACCCGGCAGGATACCCGCTGTAAACAAATCTCCAATAGATTGTTCAGAAACGACGCCGTAAATAATCAAAGGAATTGAAGGCGGTATCAATATTCCAAGGGTCCCTGCTGCTGCCACAAGTCCCATCGAATAACGTTTGCTGTAACCTGCTTCTACCATGGCAGGAATCATAATAGCCCCAACGGCTGCTGCTGTAGCCGGACTGGATCCTGAAATAGCTGCAAAAATCATACAGGCGAAAATTGTAACAAGCGCAAGCCCACCTCTATAGTGGCCAATCCAGGATCTTAATGCCGAAATCAAGTGGAAAGAAATCCCGCCTCTCGACATTATGATTCCCGCAAAAATAAAGCCGGGAATTGCCATTAATGCTGAAGAACTGACTGACGTGAACATTTTTTGTATAACCGCATACATTGTAAAATCGATTAAGCTTAATGAAACTAAACTTGCTAATCCTAGACTCACAGCAATCGGAACCCGGATTAAACAAAGAACAAAAAATCCCACCAGCAGAACAAGTGTTGGACTCATAGAATTTCATTCCTCCTCTTATATGGCATTGTTAATACGGTCTCTCTCTTCCTGTTCCACACTTGGAAGCGGATCGCGAATTGATCTTACAATTCGGACTAAGAAATAGAACGCCAGCAGGCCCATTCCGATGGGCATGATCAAGTAGGTAATCCAAATCGGAATTCCGACATCGACAGTTGCACCGCCTTGAATACGTGCGATACTTACCATTTCCATCCCCATGATTGTCAGAAAAATGCTAAAGACAGCACCCAGAACATTGCTTATTACATTGAAAGTTCTCTTGATAAAAGGAGGCATCTTGTCGTAAAGCAAATCAACAACGATATGGCGATCGTCTTTCAAGGCCATGCCAAAGCCGATAAAAATGGCTATGACCATGAACATTTCAAAAATTTCAGTTGTCCATGCCGCTGGGCTATTGAATATATAACGCATAAAGACTCCGTAAACCGCGATAATAGAACCTGCAATAAAAAAGAATGAAGCGACACTTTCTTCAATCTTTTCTAAAACCCACAGTAATTTTTTCATTTGAATCAATCCCCTCCGCAGTAATAGGACAAAGATTAATAACAAGATTGCAGCTTATGCTGCAATCTTGTTTAATTTTCCTTTATTCATTTGCCTGTCTTGCAGCTTCAATATATTCTTCGCCGATAATCGGTGTATATTCCTCGTAAATAGGTGCCCAAGCCTTTTTGAAAGCTTCTATTTCTTGATCGGAGAGTTCATAAATTTCAATTTCTCCTCTTTCTTCAAGATTTTTGCGGCTTTCTTTATTCATCACTTCCGCTGCTCTGCGAGCTTCTTCAGTGCCTGCTTTTAACCCATCCTCAACTATTTTACGTGTGGGCTCGTTAAGCCCATCCATGAACTTTTTATTTACAAACAGCCCAAGATCTACGCGCGTTTCGCCAGAAATGGTCATATGCTTTTGAATTTCATCAAACTTCTTGGAATCTATGTTTACGAAGGTATTTGTTTGGCCATCGACTGTGCCTTGTTGCAGCGCAGTGTAAAGCTCAGTGAAAGGAATTGAGACGGAACCGGCTCCAAGAGTAGAGAACACGGATTCGAGAACTTGCCCACCCTGTGTACGGAATTTTAAACCCTTTAAATCTTCCGGTTTCTTAAGCGGTTTTTTGTCGTTTGTCAGATGCTTAGGACCATTCGGCCACATAGCAATACCGTAGATTCCATCGTCATCTAAACTTGTCAGGATTTCCATTCCCTTTTCGCTGTCCCAGAATTTCGCTGCTTCGGCATCTCCTTCAAAAAGGAAAGGCAATGAGGGAATATTAAACCGCGGATCTTCTCCCACCAATTTTGATAAATCAATTTGTGTGATCTGAACATTGTTTGCAACTAATTGCTGATAAACATCCTTATCACCGAATAACTGTCCATTCGGATAAATTTGGACTTTGATTTTACCCTCTGATTCTTTCTCGATATAATCTTTAACTGCCACAGACCCAGCGTGTTGAGATGTATTTTCTGCTACTTCATGAGCAAGTTTAATCGTCACTTCTTGCACTTCATTATCCCCAGCAGCGCCAGGCTCTGACGAGGATCCTCCTCCGCTGCCACAAGCTGATAAGGCCATCAATAAAACTAATGCGAACACAGCAATAAAACCTTTTTTGAAATTTTTCATGATTTATATTTGCCCCCTTAATGTTCTCAATTTCTTCAATAATCATTTCCCATGGCCATACCGCTGTTTCATGCACTTCTGCTTCTTTCTCAGTCGGTACACCACCTCCTAAAATATATTTAATTAAATATCTTCCACAATACATAGGATTGAATGAAGTTTTAGAAGCTAAATCATACTGCCAGCTCCTATTGTAAGCGTTTTCAAAATCCTTAATGAAATTCATAACGATTATTTTCTTTTTTGTTCGATAAAGTCACTGCTATAGAATGCTAATAGCTTTTTGCTTATTCGAAGAGCTGCGTTAAGTTCACGAGATCTTCTTGTGTATGTGCAGCTAGTTTTTTTGCAGCCTTTTCTGGATTTTTTTCTTTAATTGCATCAAAGATTTCTGAGTGGCCTTTTAGTATTGCATTAGCACGCTGACTTCCTTGAGTATTTAAAAGCCTATAGTAATAAGTCAATGAATGAAGATCTTCTACAATTTTTTTCAGTCTTAAGTTTCCGCTAATATCAATAATCATTTCATGAAAACGCACATTGCACTTCACAATTTTCTCCTTATCTTTCATTTCAATAGCTTTCCGAGTTTCTTGCAGTATCTTTCTCAATTCATCCACTTGTTCAGAAGTTGCTTGCTTAGCAGTAAGGGCTACTGCAATCGATTCAAGTGCTATCCGGCATTCATATATGTCACGTACATCTTGTAAGGAAGGTTCGTATACTGTGATTTGAGAGTTAGAACCCATGGTTAATAAACCTTCATTAATCAATGTACGGATTGCTTCACGAACAGGGCTTCTGCTAACTTCAAACTCTTTTGCAAGTTGTGCTTCGTACAAACGATCTCCCGGTTTATAGAAACCGTCCCAGATTCTTTCTTTTATTGTTTGCTGCAACTGGGAATAATAAGGCTCTGCTTTTTCGAGTGTTTTTTGATTCCTCATCTCTACTCTCCATTCGTTTCATAGTGACAAGATGCTAAGCAGTTTTTTGTCGACAGTCGACAACCTCAATGACTATATTAATTAAATAATCATAAAATTTCAATATTTTTGTTAAATAATTGATTTAATAATATTTATTGAATTTATATTATTTTAATCAAATTTTACTTTTATCATTTTTTGGTCTTAAAAGATGCTTTGAATTTAGAAATAAATATTAAATTTTTTCTATCTGAATTCAGCAAAATTCAAAACAGTAATCATAAAGACAAAAAAACCAATAGAATCCTAAATAAATATATAGATTAAACTAAAAAATAATCCTTTTATATGCCGCTTTGGGCAGGGCTCCGGCGCTGGATAAGCTTTCTAGAAAAGAGAAGCCATTTATATAGTTTTTGATGGTTACTTACTTAGATATGAAGCAAAAAGCGGAGAAAACTGCACTGTTTCTGTCTCTGCATCGCTGAGCTAGTTTCGAAACTGGACAAGCGTTGCATTGCTTACGCTATGCGCTTTCGGTGCAAAGACTTTGGTCCCACAGACCTAGGCCAAAGTCTTCGCAGCTTTTTGGTGGAATATTTACAGCTTTAAATTATCAGTTCAACTTATATAGTTGATTAGTTTTCAAAGCCTTATGCTTTTTTTGGAAAGTTAGAAAAGAGTAAAAGCCTTAAAAAAATATGACTTCCTACCAAATTCTTCGCTACTTCAAAAAGGACCTTGAGAATACATAAATTCTCTTAAGTCCCACAGAATACAACCTAAAGCTTTAGAATTAAAATTTATATAGAAATAATTAAAAAAGTTATTTTTATAGTGTTTATATTATTTAAAAATTTTTTATTTCTATTTACCAAGAAGTCATTTGAAAAAATTAATAAGTTCTTTAACTTAGACTAAATAAGAGATCAATTAATTCGATAATTTTATATACAAAATTGCTTATTCAGAAATTAGATTCTTTTATTAATACAGGAATAGTTATTAAACTTAAAAATCATCGCTCTTTATGAACGATGATTTTGCATAAATATTCTTTTTTATAATTTAAATAATTTTAAAATCACACTTGTTTATCTCTAATTAAAATAGGCGGTTTACTTAAACTTATGCGCAATAGACATAGCTCCTTTAAGTCAATGTAAAAAAATTTCGTTGAATTTAAAATGAGAATTCTTGTTTATTTTAAATTAATAGTATTCTTTTTTAAGTTAGCTTCTATTCTTCCAGCTGTTTGATAATTCTCGCCGGATTGCCGCCAACGAAGGCACCAGCCGGCACGTCTTTTGTAACGATTGCGCCGGAAGCAATGACGGCATTGTCCCCGACCGTTACGCCCGGATTAATCACGGCCCGTCCGCCGATCCAGACATTGGTGCCGATGGTGACGGGTTTTCCAAACTCCGGACCGGCAATCCGTTCTTTGGCATTCAACGGATGCGTTGCTGTGTAGATATGGACTCCCGGCCCCATCATGCAATTCGCTCCGATCCGGATTTCACAGACATCCAGAAAAACGCAGTCAAAATTGGCGTAGAAGTTTTCACCGACGTGGATGTTATAGCCGTAATCGCAGTGGAATATCGGCTCCACTATCAGCTCGTTTCCAGTGGATCCAAACAGCTCTTTCAAAAGTCCGGTTCTTCTGTCCGTGTCCGATTCCAGTGATTGATTGAATAGACGAGTCAGCCTGCGTGCATTGATTCTTTCATTCATTAATTCCGGGTCAGTTGCATCATAAAACTCTCCTTGCACCATCTTCTCTTTCTCGCTCTTCATCTGATTCCCTCCCATCCCACCGTATATATCTATATCATCGTATCTTTCTACCCAATTAGCTACAGAAAAATCAATTGCGGTAGATGATCAAGGGCAAAGTAAACATATGAACAGTGTGTAATCATGATGCTCTAAATGCCGGATGAACAGAACGCGAGAAAGAGCCTCTATGAATAAAGGCTCTTTCTCTTTCTTGCGTCAATTGTAGATTTTTTCAGCGTCGGCTTTCGTCAATTCGATCAATTCCGCTAGATCCGTTTTTTCATCGATGAAATACATTGCTGTCCGCAGTTTGTTCGCCCGTTCAGCGCCGATGATCGGATGCGTCAGATTATTAAACTTTCTGGCCAAATCTTCATCGGTCATCGGATTTTCGATACTGCCTGTCGCATTTTTCACGATATGCTCGATTGTGCTGCCATTTTTCAGGAACGCCTTCGCATGCACTTCATCTTCCTTCATGTGGTCATCAACTTTCGGAGAAATCTTCGAACGGAATTCGACCACTTTCGGATCAACGACTTTGTCATCCGCATATTGCGCTTCGCCCGCGTCACCTTCAAGGAACGCAATCGCTCCTGTATGGTAGATGCTGAATTTTCCGGCCAGGCCAGTCGGCGGTGTCGGTTTGCCGGTCAGCTCCAGCACGTATTGGTTAACCGTCAATTCGATGCGTTCCACGTCTTCCGCCTTCACTTGCTTGCCAAGTGCGATACAGGCATCAATCGATGGATGCAGAACGATGCCGCATGCGTAGGGTTTGAAAGCATTCTTCAACAATTCCCATTGCTTGCCCCAATTAACATTCACTTTTGACAGATCATGTTCAGGAGCCAGAACATTGGCGAATCCGCGCTTTGCTTCCAGCACTTCAGTCGAACTCGTAAAATTTCTCTTGGCAAGAAGTGCTGCCATCAAGCCGTTCTGAGCCGCTTTCCCGGGGTGGAACGGTTTTGTCATTGTCCCGAACATTTCCCGAAGACCAAACGACTGTGTCCCGGCAATGCCAAGCGCCCAGCCCATCTGTTCCTCGTCCAGTTCCAGAAGGATTCCCGCTGCTACTGCCGCACCGAAAACACCCGTGGAACTCGTGATATGGTAGCCGAGATGGTAATGGCTTGGATACACCGCATTTGCAATGCGCAGTTCCGCTTCACAGCCGAGAATAAAAGCGTGAAGCACCTGCTCCCCCGTCAGATTTAATTTCTCAGCAAGTGCCAGCACGACCGGAGCGACCGGTCCGCTTGGGTGATGAATGGTATCGAGATGTGTATCGTCATAATCGAAAATATGCGAAGACATGCCGTTAATCAAGCTGCCAAGCAGCAAATCGACCTTCTCGGTGCGCCCAAAAATGGATACCTGTTCAGAAGAATTGATGTCTTCTTTCAGCCCGAGCACCATGTCGACCGATGGATGTTGAGATGCGCCGATCGCCACCCCCATCCAGTTAAACAAACTTCGTTTGCCGTGAAGCTTTATCTCTTCCGGAATGTCGCTCATTTTTGTCTTCAATACATTCTGTACCAATATTTTCGTTACCGTCATCTGTTTCCACCCTCTGCTATTTTTTTAAACGAGTTTTCTTTCGCTTTTCGCACGTGGAACCTCGCCATGCTTTCCGCAAAATCCCCATCCCCCGATTGGATTGCGTTGATCAACATCTTATGCTCTTCTACATTCTGCAATGGACGCCCGTCTTGAGACAGCGATGTCGACATCATCAAACTGATTTGCGACTGCAGCATCGTCATAATGGCTTCCAGATAAAGATTTTCAGACAGCCGCGCCAGCGCCAGATGGAATTCCGAATTGATGCCGGCCAACTGTTCGATGTTGTGTGCGGCTGCTTCTTTTTCTGCTTTTGCGACGTAGCTGTTTAACTCCTCGATGATTTCCGGCGTCCGGATTTGGGAAAGCTTCCGGGCCGCAAGTCCCTCCAGCAATTCCCGCACTTCATAGAGCTGCGCCACTTTTTCCACCGTCAGCGTGACGACTCTTACGCCTTTATGGGGCACATGCGTCACCAGTCCCTGCTCTTCAAGCTTCCGGATTGCTTCCCGGACTGGCGTCCGGCTCACGCCGATTTTCTTTGCCAGCTCTCTTTCCGTCAGCGTCTGCCCAGGTTTGATGTCCCCCGTACGGATGGCGTTATAGAGGTAATCATAGACAGAGTTCTTTTTTACTTCAGTGATATGAATCATGGATTGGCTCCTGTCTTTTTTAAGATGGTATACCATTTTAAATGAATTATAAATAAATTGAATATTATAAGCAATTAAATATTTATTTTCTTTAAAATTGTATACCGAACCTCTCTTAACTTTATGATAAATTCTCTTTCACTTGTCCATGCCTTCATCTTTATACCAATCGTAAAAAGATTCTGGAATGGCCGAATAAATAGGCGCAGTAAACCTCTGTTCGGCTAGAGCCGTTGTTTACTGCGCCTATTTAGGGTATTTTGGCTTCGCTGTCCCTTCCAGTAAGCGCTTTTCCCCGGTCGTTATGTAGTTTTCATTTCATCAAAAAAGGGGAGAGGCTTACGGATTGGCATTCACCGCATACTTCGGCGTTTTGCCGGAAATCCCTTCGATTAAGTTATCAGCAGCCAACAACGCCATTTTCATTCGTGTATTGATGCTTGCACTTCCGATATGAGGCAGAGCCACTAGATTAGGCAAAGTTAATAGCTTATGGTCCTTCGGCAAAGGTTCTTCCTCGAAAACATCCAACCCGGCTCCCCAGATCTGTTTGTTTTTTAGCGCTTCGTACAGCGCTTCTTCGTTTACGATGCCACCGCGGGCAGTATTGATCAGGACTGCATTTGGTTTCATTAAGGCGAATTCTTCTTTATCAATCGTATTTTTTGTCTCAGGAGAAAAAGGCACTAAAACACATATGAAATCCGATTCTTTAAGCAATGTCTGTTTGCCGGTATATTGAATCCCCAGTTTTTCTTCTGCTTGCATTTTTCTGGTTCGATTATGGTACAGGACTTTCATGTCAAATCCGCCGGCTCTTTTGGCTAAAGCTTCGCCAATTCGCCCTAAGCCGATAATTCCCAGAGTGGCTCCGTAGACATCCTGGCCCGTCAATTGCATCGGCGACCATGTCTGCCATTTTCCTTGACGCAAATAATCCGAGGATTCAATCAGCCTTCTTGCCGTAGCTATCAAAAGAGCGAACGTTAAATCGGCAGTGGTTTCTGTTAGAACACCTGGAGTGTTGGTTACTGTAATCCCTTTTTCTGTTGCAGCATCTACGTCGATATTGTTATAGCCGACCGCCATATTGCTGATTATTTTCAAATTCACCGCTTTATCCAGAAGTTCTTTGTCGATGTTTTCTGTCAGCAAACAGAACAATCCATCCGCATGCTGAATTTCCTGTTCCAGAACTTCACGCGGCACCGGCACTTCTTCCTCATTCCACATCTTTACTTCACACACGGTTTTTAAGTGATCAATTGCTTCCTCCGGCAGCTTTCTCGTAACGTAAACCTTCGGCTTCATTTGCATCCCTCCCATTACATCCGCTTTCGGAAAATATTAACCATATTCATCAATTGAACCGTTCGTTCCTCTATCCAAACAGGCGCATGTTCAATAGCCGCTTCAAGAGTGCAAGGGCCTGGTACAATCGAAAACCCAGCTTCTACACCCAGCTGCTTCAATTGGACATGATTCAACTCCATTTTACCGCACAAAGCAATGACTGGAACTCCAGCTTTGTCAGCTGATTCTGCCACTCCGGCTATCACTTTCCCGGACAAGGTTTGGATGTCCAGTTTTCCTTCACCAGTAATGATCAGGTCTGCGTTTTGAATCTGTTCTTCAAAACCGATTGCCTTCATTACCACTTCAATGCCCGGCTCAAATATTGCATTTAGAAAAGTAATGAGCGCTGAGCCTAATCCGCCGGCAGCCCCACCGCCAACTTGGATTTTCATATCCACTTTTTTTTGCTGTATGACAATATCGCTGAAATGACGCAATGCCTCATCCAATTGCTGGACCATTTCCAGTGTCGCTCCTTTTTGCGGTCCGAAAACATAAGAAGCTCCATCTTTTCCACAAAGCGTATTTTCAACATCACTGGCGATGATGAATTCACATTCTTTCAGTGCGGGGAGCAGACCACTTTCGTCAAAGCGATGCAAATTGATCAAGTCTGCTCCTCCTTCTTTTAATTCTTGGCCTTCCCGGTTATAGAATTTGACTCCCAAAGCCTTCAGTGCTCCCGTTCCACCGTCATTTGTGGCGCTTCCTCCCAAGCCGACTATGAATTTCCGGTAACCTTTCTGCACGGCATCTTTGATCAATTCCCCAGTTCCATAGCTGCTCGCTGCTAGCGGAAGCCTTTCGTGTTCTTTCATCAGGGGCAACCCTGATGCTTGGGCCATTTCGACAATTGCCGTTTCGCCGTCACCGAGCACTCCGTAGGAAGCCTGTCTTTCCCTTCCTAAAGGGTCTTGGACTCCGACCGTGACGATTTCCCCTTTCGAAGAATACACCAGATTTTCCATAGTCCCTTCTCCTCCATCAGCCAACGGCAATTCGATGACTTCGGCTTCAGGAAAAACCGTGATGATTCCGCTTTTGATAATCCTGCAAATGTCAGGGGCAGATAATGACCCTTTAAATGAGTCGGGTGCAACGATGACTTTCAAGAAAATTCCTCCTTTACAAAAATGCAGCCGCTATCTTAAGACTTCTGGCAGCCATAAAGAAATCACCGGAAGATAGGAAATAAGCAGAATATCCACCAAAAGAACCGCATAAAATGGAAGCAGCGGCTTGATGAGATGCTCGATTCTTAATCCTGCAATGGAACTTGCTACAAACAAGTTAACTCCGACAGGCGGAGTCAGCATTCCGACTGCCAAGTTCACAATCATGATGATTCCAAACTGGAGAGGATCAATTCCAAATGTAACTGCGACCGGTGTTAAAATTGGAGCTAAAATAACGATTGCTGCGCCGGTTTCCAAGAACATTCCTACTAACAGCAGCAGCACATTGACTAATAGCAAATAGACAATTGGACTGTCGGATATGCCAAGGAAGAATTCCGCCACTTGGTCCGGCACTCTCTCCGCTGTTAAAATCCAGCCAAATAATCCAGCGTTGCCAATGATGATCATGATAATCGCCGTAGAAATCACTGAACTTTTCAATGCAGCCGCTATATTGACTCTATCGAGCGAGCGGTATACGAATGCACCGACCACAAAGGCATAAGCAACAGCGACAGCTGCAGCCTCTGTCGGCGTAAATATCCCTCCGTAAATACCTCCAAGGATAATGAGTGGCATAAGTAAAGGCAGAATCGCCTTTCTGAATGAAGTCAACCTAGATTCCTGCAAAACTAATTCATCTTCTACGTCATTGTTTTTTCCATACCCTTTTTTCTTGGAGATAAAGAAAATCAATAACATCAAAGAAGCTGCAATTAATACTCCCGGAATTACTCCAGCCATAAACAAATCACCAATGGAAACTGAAACTCCTGCAGATAAGGCAAAAATGATCATCGGAATGGAGGGCGGTATAATTACTCCTAGTTCACCAGAAGCTGCCTGGACAGAGGTGGCAAACGGTTTAGGAAACCCCCGTTTCACCATTGCTGGAATCAGGATTCCCCCTACCGCCGCTACTGTTGCAGCACTAGAGCCTGAAATAGCAGCAAAAAACATGGCGGTCATAACGGACACAATTGCTAATCCGCCTGTCATTTTTCCTACTAAAGCATTCGCAAAATTGATCAACCTTTGGGAAATTCCGCTGTGTTCCATTAAATTACCTGCCAATATGAAGAAAGGGATGGCCATTAACGGAAAAGAGTTCAAAGCGGATACAATGCGCTGTACTGCTACTTCTATTGGGATCCCGACATTTTGCATGGCTACCACTGAAGACAGCCCCATAGCAAAAGCGACTGGAAACCCCAAGGCGAAGAGGACAAAAAGTAAGCTAAATAAGAGCGCTACCATCTATTTTATCCTCCTCGTCGTCATCTTTTTCCGTAATCACTTCAAACAAAATCACTAAAGCATTTACAATTCCCAATACACCCGCTACGGGCACCGAGTAGTACATAACCGATACAGGCAAATCCAAAGCTCCAACACTTTGGCCGCTCGTCAATCCAACCAAAATTAATCCATATCGAATTAAAATAATCAAAAATAAAATATTCAGCAGGACAATAATGATTTTCATTATTTTCTTGATTTTTTTTGGCACAATATGCAGTACGATTTCAACGGATACCAGCAACCCTTTGCGCATGGCTATAACCGTGCCCAGCATAACTATCCAAATCATGGAGTAGCGGACTACTTCTTCAGACCAGACAAGCGGGTTATCAAGAATATAACGAGCGAATACTTGATAAATGGTCAATATCGTAACAAGACCGAATAAGATGGCCAGTGCATTAAAAAGCCAGAGATTCAATCGGTCAACGAAGCCTATAATCCTTTTCATTTTTTCAACCCCATTTCTTAGCTGGATTTTTATCATAAAGCCGCTTCAAACTGGCCGTAAAAAGAAATAATTGGGGATGGTACTCCCCAATTATTCAGATGTGACCTTATTTTGTTGAACGGATTTTTTCGTATATGTCGCTGATTTCGGGGAATTCCGCATCTACAAATCCTTCCAGCTTGCTTTGGAAAGCGGCAATATCCGGCTCAACCAAAGTCATTCCGCCAGTAGTCGTTAAATCCTCTAAGAACTGTTCATCCCCTTTTTGTACTTCTTCAGCCACAAAAGATTTTGCTTCGCCATTTGCTGCCTCAATTAATGCATCCTGCAAGTCAGGGCTAAGTTTATCAAAAGCCGCTCCACTGATTACCACAGAAACAGGTTCCCGAACGTGCTCAGTTTTCATCAAGTGGCTTACCACTTCATTTAATTTGGCATTTGCAATTAAAGACAAGGGGTTTTCCTGTCCATCAATTACCCCTTGCTGCAAAGAGGTAAAAACTTCGCCAAATTCCATTGGAGTCGGTGATGCTCCCAAAGTTTCAAAAGATTTTACAAACACCGGACTATCTGGAACACGTATCTTAAGTCCTGCCAAATCCTCTGGCGTATTCACTTCTTTATTAGCCGTCAGCCAACGTGCTCCACGCGGCCAGTAAGAAAGTACTTGGTATTGGGATTCCTCTAAAATTCTATCTGAAATTTCCTGGCCGACTTCCCCGTCATAGACTTTCTCGAAATGGGCCTGGTCATCAAACATGAATGGCACAGTGAAAATTTTTGCCGTATCAGAAGCACCTGAAATTACGCCTGCCCCTCCAAGCCAAATATCAGCAGTACCGACTTTCAGACCTTCCAAAAGTTCTTTATCATCCCCTAATGTTCCATCAGGAAACACTTCAATCTTTAACTGGCCGTTTGTAGCTTCTTCCACTTCAGTCGCAAATTGTTCAGCTGCCTGTGCATGGATTTCCGATCCCGGAAGCACGTGGCCCAGTTTCAAGACCGTCGGTTCTGCCGACTCTCCTCCTGCACCGCTGCCTCCGCCTGTTTCAGATGAACATGCTGTAACAATCGATAAAACCAACATTAATGCCAATAGACCTTTCAACCGATTTCTCATTTCTCCATCTCCCTTTTTGGTTTGTTAAATCACCGCACACTACTTCCTTTTAGTACTGTACATATACCGCTTTCACTTCTGTAAAGAATTCTGCGTTCGTGCTGCCAATTGAGAATGCGCCATAGCCTGAATGCTTTGTTCCGCCAAAAGGCGCATGTGCCGCACTGGCAGTGCCATGATTGACATGGACCATGCCCGATTCTACTTGTTCAGTTATTTCATAAGCTGCGCTTAGGTCTTTGGTAAACACTGAAGCTGCCAGGCCGTATTCGACGTTATTTGCCACTTCGACCGCTTCTTGTTTATCCGCTACAGTAAGGACCGACAGCACCGGACCGAAGATTTCTTCCTGAGCGATTCTCATTCCCGGCTTCACATCGGTGAAGATGGCCGGCTGCATATAAGCGCCTTTATCAAAAGCCCCGCCTTCCAGAACCTCTCCTCCATATAAGAGGGTTGCTCCTTCCGATTTTCCAATTTCAACGTATTCCTGAACGGAGTCCAGCTGCGATTTATTTATCATCGGCCCCATGGTTGCTCCTTCTCCCCATGCCGGACCGACTTTGATTTTCTTCATTTCCGCCACCAGAGCTTCGAGTAGTTCTTCTTGCTTTTCTTTGAGGACAACCACTCGGCTGATTGCTGTACAGCGCTGGCCGCTGCATGCAAACGCTGCTGTCGTAATTTGTTTGGCTACATCCGCCGCATTATCGTAGTCAAGGACGATAGCCGGGTTTTTCCCTCCCAGCTCAAGCTGTGTTTTCGCTAAACGTCCCGCAGCCTGCTCATTGATCCGCATTCCCATTTTCGTAGATCCCGTAAAGCTGATCCCTTTGATCAAAGGGTGATTGACAAGTGCATTCCCCGCTTTTGAACCACTGCCTACAATCAAATTGACGGCTCCTTCGGGAACACCTGCTTTTGCAAAAAGTTCCATCAGCAATACGGAAGTCCATGGCGTTACCGAAGCCGGCTTATAAACAACGGTGCAGCCATATGCTAAAGCCGGAACAATTTTACGGACAGGGGTAACGATCGGGAAATTCCAGGGAGCGATGGCTGCCACAACACCAATCGGTTTGCGGATGGTGGAGCTCCATACGCTAGGGCGTTCACCGGGCAATGTCTCTCCAAATGTCCGGGAGGCTTCTCCTGCCGTGAATCTCGTTTCTTTTGCAGCCCGGAATACTTCCCCTCTCGATTCTGCAAGCACTTTCCCTTGTTCTGCAGACAGCATATAAGCAAGCTCGTCTACATTTTCTTCCAGAAGATCCGCAAATCTATAGAGAATCGCTGTACGGTCCGGCCCCGGTACTTTCGACCAGGATTTAAAAGCTTCGTTTGCCGCCTGCACTGCCTTATCAACATCTTCTTCGCTTGAATTCCCAAAGCTTGCAAGCAGTTGGTCTTTATCTGCAGAATTATAAATAGAGATTGTTTCTTCGCTGCTGCTTTTAAGCCATTGTCCACCGATAAAATTCCCGTAAGTTTTAGGCTCCACTTGCGAAAGCCATTCTTCCATAGTTGCGGCCGGTTTAATTGATGTCATTCAAAGCACTCCTTTATCAGGTATGTGGTTAAACTTTTATCGTTTCTTTGCTTCCAGTGACCATGACTGCCCGACATATATTTTTAAAGTCTTCTACCGTCGGTTTTACTGGATTTATCGGCACATTGCCCGAAAGCATAGCTTCTTGTGCGATAGCTTCAAGATGTTCTTCTTCCACTCCATAATCTGACAGCGTTTGTCTGATTCCTACATCCTGATTCAGCTGCCTGATGGCGGCAACTGCTTTTTCAGCTGCTTCCCGGTCAGACAGGCCATCTACTTTTTCGCCGAAAACCTTAGCAATTTCAATGAATTTCTCCTGATTGCCCCGCAAATTGAATTTCATTACTTCCGGAAGCAAAATGGCATTAACTACTCCATGCGGAATTTTGAAGTGGGCACCGAGCGGGATGGCCAGTGCATGCGCCAAACCTAAACGCGTTGTATTAAATGCCATCGCGGCTATCGAACTTGCGAGCAGCATATCGTGCCGCGCCTCGATGTTTTCGCCTTGCACTACTGCCAACCGAAGGCTTTTCGCAATCAGCTTCATCGATTGGAGAGACAAGGCTTCAGAAATCGGCTGGGTTGCCTTGTTCACATAGGATTCCAAAGCGTGCGTCAAGGCATCCATACCAGTCGCA
This sequence comes from Planococcus sp. VCh962, assembly GCF_057748275.1. NCBI lineage: Bacteria > Bacillati > Bacillota > Bacilli > Caryophanales > Caryophanaceae > Planococcus > Planococcus sp. VCh962. Next base: position 249,572 of record NZ_JBYLHS010000003.1, on the reverse strand, counting down.
GCAGTTAAATGTGCCGGCAAGGTGAGTGTCAGCTCCGGGTCGCACAGCGCCAGAGCCGGGCAGACATGCATACTGCCGACACTAAGTTTTGCGTTCGCCTTTTTATCCGATAAAACTGCGAATCTGGTAAGTTCACTGCCCGTTCCAGAAGTAGTCGGCACTGCGATTACCGGCACTCCCGGTCCTGGGACCAAGTCCATTCCAACATAATCGCGTATGGTGCCGGGATGCTTTAGCATGAGGCCAATCGCTTTTGCCGTATCCAATGCACTCCCTCCACCAACTCCGACTACAAGGTCACAGTTCTCCCGTTTTGCCAGTTCCACTCCTGAATCAACCGACTCAATCGTCGCTTCCATGCCAACCTCTGTAAATACAGCATAAGGAATACTTGCCAAATCCAACGGTTCTTCCAGTCTGGAGACAATGCCTGCTTGCAGAACTCCGGGATCTCCGACCAGCAATACTTTTGAACCGTTCAATTGCTTGACATGGTTTGGCAAATCCCTGATGTAACCGCTTCCAAATTCTATAGCCGTCGGCACCTCGTACCGGAAATTTTTCAATATCATGAAATGCCCTCCTTCTCATTTTCATCGTCCAATAATGCAGCATCTCTCAGTTCCAACCCATATCGCTTTCCAATTTCATCAAGTTCGGCAGCTACTTTTTCTGGAAGTTTTATGCCGGACTCTTTAAATTCATTAGAGCGGCGGTATTCAATTTCTCCCGGAATATATATTTCTTGGATCCCTTCACTTTTCGGCTCCGCTTTGATTTCCCTGATATATAAGTCCATGCGCTTTTTAAATTCCTCTATTGGCATAAACCGGCTGATATCAATCACCAGGAAAAAATGTCCGACATTTTGAGGATCTTCCCAATTTTCATACATATTGTTTACGTATTTTCCAAACCCTGCCCCGGTAAGGACGCCGGATAAGATATCAATGAACATTGAAATTGCATACCCTTTAGGCCCGCCAATCGGAAGCACTGATCCTTCCAGCGCTTTTTTTGCATCCGTGGTAGGATTGCCGTCTTTATCAATCGCCCATCCTTCAGGGATGGCCTGCTCTTTTTGTGCTGCCACAATGATTTTTCCGCGTGCTACCACACTTGTTGCCATATCCAAAACAAACGGCTGCTCTTTGCCGGCCGGAACTCCTACCGCTAAAGGGTTAGTGCCAATAAAGGGACGGATTCCGCCAGTCGGCGGCATTGTTTGAGAGGCATTGGACATGACCAGCAGAATCATGTTTTCTTCAATCGCTTTCATCGCATAATATGCGCCCGTTCCAAAATGATTGGATTCTTTTACGCCTACAATTCCTGCCCCTTTTTCTTTTGCTTTTCTTATGGCAGAAGCTAAAGCGTAGGATCCTACAACTGCACCGAAATTATTGCCGCCATTTACCAAAGCTGTCGACTCGCTTTCTGATTCGATCTTCACCTCACTGCTCGGGTCAATCATTTTTCTTTCAATGCGTTCGAGGTAAATGGAAGTCCGGACCACACCATGGGATTCCACTCCCCGCAAGTCTGCCTGAATGAGCGAGTCGGCAACGGTATCTGCATTTTCCTGCCTTACACCGGCTCGGACAAATACTTCTGAACAAAATTCCTTAAGCTTCTTCCAATCATATTTGGCCGGCAGAGTCATAGGATTTCTACTCCTTTCTGAGAAAGAGCTGCATCCACCCAACTCCGGTCGATTGTGCCATCGGCAATCGACTTCAGGATATTTTGTTCATTGGCTTCTTGGATTCTTACTTTCTCCAATATCTTTTCAGCTTGTTCGAGAGGAATGATTACAAGGCCGTCTTCATCGCCAAGAACGATATCACCTGGATGGACAAGGGTGCCGCCAAGCGCTATCGGAACATTGATCTCACCCGGGCCATCTTTATACGGGCCTCGATGGGTGACACCTTTTGCGTACACAGGAAAATCACCTTTTTGGAATGCCGCTAAATCACGGATCGCCCCATTAATGACAAATCCCTTAATTCCTTTTTGCTGCGACAATCTCAGCATAATTTCTCCAACAATGGCATTCGTCGTGTCGCCTCCGGCATCAACCACCAGGATATCGCCGGGTTCGGCGATATCAATCGCTTTATGGACCATCAAGTTATCACCTGGTCTGGTTTTAACGGTCAATGCGCTTCCCAGAAGCTTTCCTTCCCGATGATAGGGCCGCAGTGTTTCGTCTGCCGCGTACATCCGGTTTAAATTATCGCTGACATGCGGGGTTACGACAGTTTCAAATTCCTTGATCAGGTTTTCATCTGCTTTTTTGATTCTAGGGAAGATTGCAAAGCCGATGTTTGTCAATTTACATTCACTCCTTCATGGGATCCGCAGGATTGTCTAATAATGAGATTAGGCTCCAAGGAAACTATTTGTTTCTCTTCACTCGGCTGGCTGATTTTCTCGATTTGACTAATAAGGCGTTCGGCTGCCAACTGGCCCATCTTGTAAGAAGGCTGGTTGACTGTTGTTAAAGGTGGATTTAGATGTTTTGACCAAACCGTCTCATCATATCCAACCAAAGAAACATCTTTTGGAATCTGCAATCCAAGTTCCTTAACTCCTTCTATCACTTCAAGAGTCATCATGTTATTCGTAGAAAGGATGGCATCCGGACGGTCCGAGTTTTTCAATAGCTCTTTCACCTTTTCTTTTACCGCTCCCGGTTCTTCTTCTGATATGACAATCAGTTCAGGATCGATTTCAATTCCATTTTCATGCAAAGCCTCTTTGTATCCCTGCAGCCGTTCAATCCTTGGGCTGATCCCTTTTGGCGGATAAAGAAAAATAGCTACTTTCTTCTTGCCTAAGCTCAGTAAATGATTGACCGCCATTTTTCCGCCCGAGACATTATCAACAACAACCATACCGAATTCCTGGCCATATACTTTGCGGTTGATTGAAATGAAGGGGATTCCATCTTTTGTAAGCTGCTTGTATAGTTCAATATTTTTAATTGTTGGATTGATGATGATGCCATCCACTTGCCGCATCCGGAACTGTTTAATGTGCTCTGCCTCTATTTCAGCTTCATCACTTGAGTTGCAGATCATCAAACTGTACCCCTTGCTGCGGCATGTATCTTCTACTCCTTCAAGCACTTTGATCCAGAATGGATTTTGCAGATTGGCTAAAACGATTCCAATCACATTGGTTTTCATTACTTTCAGCCCTTTGGCAAGAGCGTTCGGCCGATATTCCAGTTCTTCAATGACCTTTAACACTTTCTGAACAGTTTCTGCAGTATTTTGGCCATAATTCCCATTCGATATCCTGGACACTGTAGCTCTGGAAACACCTGCTTTTTTTGCTACGTCTGCAATTGTAGTCTTCTCTCTCATACATCTTGCCTCAATTCTCTATTTCTCTAGTTTTCCGCCTTAGGAAATCGATTTCCTAAAGAGGCTAAAAAATTAGGAAATCGTTTTAGGAAATCGATTTCCTAACTTGTAAAAAAATAATATCAAATTATTCTTTAAAAATCAACAAAGTTATCTGATTTTTTAATATTTTTTTATTATTTAAATAAATTTTTAAGCTTGCGGTTAATTTCTTAGCTGTAAATCCCTTAAATTTTCATAAAGATTTTTGTTGGCTTCGTAAATCTGGAGGTACATTTGCATATACTCCTGATAGATCTGACTACTGTTATTATCCGGAAAAAAACACTTATGATAAGAAATCGTCTGATTTATTCCGTCTTGAATATCTTCATACATCCCAATGGAAACTCCCGCTAAAACGGCTGCCCCTAACGTCTCGCTTTCCGAATTTGCCGGAACTTGGATGGGAACTTCTAAAATATCGGATAAGATCTGCAGCCAAATGCCACTATTGGCTCCCCCGCCACTGGCATGCAGCATGGTGATGCCGCCATTCAATTCTTCCTGGATGATTTTATAATTATGAGCAAGCGAATATCCTACTCCCTCAAGCACTGCCCGGATAAAATCTCTTCTTTTATGTTCTGTTGTCATACCAAAAAATGAACCTGTAGCTTTCGGGTTCCAGATGGGGGAACGTTCTCCTGATATATAAGGATGATAGATCAAGCCCTTGGCACCGATAGAAGAACTGGCCGCCATGGCATCCATTTCACGGTAAATATCCGGCTGTTTTGCTGCGGCTTCTTCAAATAAAAGTTCTTTTATCCACTTATAAGAAATTCCGGTGCCGTTAGTCGGCGTCATAGAAAAAACTCCAGAGTGGATTGAATTCTTGGCATTCATGAACCTGGAATCGGTCTGTTCCGTGTTAAAACAAATTCTGCCGACGCTGCCCAGAATCAGGGATGCTGAGGATTCCGCCGCCCCTGTTCCAATATGGCCCGCCAAAGAATCCATACAGCCTGAAATGACTGTAATTCCTTTCGCTAAACCTGTTAAAAAAGCCGCTTCTCCTGATATTTCTCCAATGATTTCCGCTGATGGATGGATAGGCGGAAGAAGATTTTTTCCTATTCCAAAATATTGGCACAGCCTGTCGTCCCACTCGCCTTTTTCCAAATCGTAGAGCATGGTAGTTGCAGCCCGGCTTGGATCAATCGAATAGACGCCTGTTAATTTATAATTGATATAGCTATGCGGCGTCATGAAATATGCAGCTTTTTTCAATTCTTCACTCCGGTTCTGTTTCAGCCAGTAGAGTGTCGGACCCCAAAAAGCACCACAAGCAATTCTATTCTTCGTTTTCCTTTCAATGTATTCCGCTCCAACATCCCGTTTAATGTCTTCAAGCACATTTCCGGCCCGCTGATCCAATTGCATAATTGCCGGCCTCACTGGAGCGCCGGAGTCATCTAAAAGGATTAAGGCATTTGTACTGCTGACTCCAATTGCTTGAATATCAGAGGACACTGCCAAGCCGTTTTGGAAAATCTTTTGAAAAGATCCGCAGACTGCATCCCACCATATTTGCGGATCAAGTTCTGCCCAATATTGTTCAGGGTATGACAACGCGTACTCAAAATAGCTGCCGTCAATTCTGTTGCCTGACTGATCATATATTGTTACTTTGGTGCCCGTGGTCCCAACATCAATTCCTGCCAAATAACGCATTGTACATCATCCCTTTTAGGCCCAAGGATCAATAATGACCTTTATTTTTTCGAAATTGTTTTTCATTTCCAAAGCTCGTTTCCAGTCGTCCAGCGGCACTACTTCTGAAATCAGCAAAGAGACATCCAATAGTCCGCTTTCAACCAGATCCAGCACTTCCTTATGGATTTCAGGAGTAGCAGCTGAGGATCCGGTCAAGTTGATTTCTTTATAATGTATCAGATTGGGATCAAGTGTAATTTCAGAACCGTGGGGAGCACCGGCAAAAATGACATACGTCCCTCCTTTTTTCACATACTCAATCGACTCTTCAATAATTTTCGGGATGCCGACGTCTATGATGACAACATCAGCCCCGTCCCCGTCCGTCAGCTCTTTTATACGGTCTCCCGGATTTTCTTCAAAAGGATTTATTGCATGAGTAGCACCGAGCTGCAACGCCATATCCCTTTTCGCTTGGTCAGGCTCAATAACGATCAAAGTTTTTGGCTCCCTCAATTTGGCAAGCTGGACATGGAAAAGCCCAATCGGTCCTGCACCGATAATTACTGCGCTGTCACCTTTTTGTATTCCTGCACGTTTAATGCCATTGAGTGCAGCGGCAATCGGTTCTGTTATTGCTACTGATTTTTCATCCAATTCAGCTGATACTTTCAAGACATTGCCCATCCGAATGGCTTTTTCAGGTATTTTGATATATTGGGCAAAGCCGCCATCAATTTCATAGCCTAAAGTTGTTCGATTGACGCAAATATTTTTTCTTCCGGTCTTACAGGTATAGCATTCTCCGCAGGATATCATTGGATATACAGTGACATGGTCTCCTTTTGAGAACCCTTCTACATTGCTTCCAAGGCCTTCAATCGTTCCTGAAAATTCATGTCCGATAATCCGGGGACCCTCAATTTTCTTAGTTCCTTGATAAATCCGGTTATCTGTCCCACATACTCCGGCAAACGAAACCCGAACCAGCATTTCGTTGTCATTGATAACCGGAATCGGAACTTCTTCTACCTGCAGGTTTTTCGGTCCATAGAATGTAAGTGCCCTCATTGTCTTTTCCATTTACTCACCCTCCGTAAAGTTCAATGATTTTTTCAACAGACTCTTGCGGTATGCTTCTCGCAGTGTGGTTCGACAAGAACTCAATTTTTAGATTGTCCTCGATTTCATATGCCCCTATCCCAGCTTTTTCTAAAGTTTCTCCTGCTGAAAGCACTCCATGGTTTTCAAGCAGCAATCCGTTATAGTCTTTGATCTCATTTCCAACCAGTTCTCCAAGTTCTTTTGATCCTGGCAAAGAAAAGGGAATGAGTTTTACGTTGCCAACTTTTGCAGCAATGCTTGGAATATAAATTGGAATTAATGATCCCACGGGAGCCGTACAGGAAAAAGTGACTGCATAAATTGAGTGGGTATGGACAACGGAATTCAAATCCGGACGCGCTTTATATACAGCAAGATGCATAGGAAGTTCCTTTGTGGCTTTTGGTCCCTCGACTGCTTCTCCTTCCAGCGTGGTTATGGACAGATTTTCACTTTGCATTTGCCCTAAGGACACACCGCTTGGAGTCGATACCACTAGATTTCCAAAACGGACAGAAATATTCCCCCCTGTCCCGTTTACCAGTCCTTTATCAGTTAAATTTTTTCCCCATTCCACAATTTCTTTCTTTATTTCAAAAATATTCATCACTGATCCCCCTGCTTCTCATCAGAAATTAAAATGCGTATTCCAAGGGCTTCATATTCTTTCCTTTCTGGAAAATCCATATCCGTTACCATATTTGTCATCTTTTCCAGCGGACAGACTTTTGCGAAATACCGTTTCCCGATCTTTGAACTATCAACCAATAATGTCGTTGAATGGCCGGACTCTATCATTTGTTTACGGAGCGCCATTGTATTGATATTCGATACAGTCACCCCTCCTTCCAAAGAAACACCACTGCAGGACAGAAAAACCTTGTTAACAAATAGTGCTTGAAGTTCCAGCAATGTATTATTCCCAATGATAGCGCCTGTACGTTTCCGCAGTTCCCCACCGAGTACTATGACATCAACCTGTTCACTCTCCATCAAGCCATAGGCAATGTGAAGGGAATTTGTAATAATGGTGATATCTTTTTTGTCTTGTATATACAGGGGAATTAATGATGTAGTCGTGCCATTATCTAAAATGACCACGTCACCATCTTCGATTAAATCCGCTGCCATTTTCGCAATACGATTTTTCTTTTCATCATGAAGATTCGCCCGATCTGTAAACAAAGGTTCTGCTTTCAATGCATAACTTCCATGCAGCACTGCACCACCATAAGTTTTAGAGACGATTTGAAGACTTTCCAGATAATCCAAGTCACGGCGGATTGTAGTTTCTGACACTTGTAAATCCTTGCTCAATTCTGCAACTAAAACTTCTCCTTTTTCTTCAACTTGGCTCTTTATCAATTCCCTTCGTTGAATGGCCATCATGAAAACCGTCTCCTTTAAAACGCTCATTTCCGTTCTTTTTTGAACGTTTGCGCTTATTCTAATTTAATTATTCGTTATTTTCAATATATTTTGTATTCTTTTTGCTTATTTGCGCTCATTTCGTATAGAAACTTTTATTAAAGATTTTATTGGCCGACGGATGGGTTTATTGGAAAACAGAGAAAAGTATATTTCTTTGAAAGCGGCTAGACTTGTATATCGCGTTGACATTCAATACGATAAAAGAAAAATGAGGAGGTTGAAAAGATGAACGATGAAACCCGCTCGGTTTTTATTGATGCTGACCCCGAAACTGTCTGGATGGCGCTGACAAATGATGAGAATTTCTCGACTTGGTACGCACCCGGTTCGGTGTGGAAAATACCGGAACTTGAAGTCGGCTGCAAAGCACTGTTTACGCTGATGCCGAGTGAGCATAACCAGCTGGAAGAAGGCGAACATGTGGATATGAGCTTCACCATTACGGAAGTCGTGCCGTACAGCCGCTTTTCCTATACGGCGGATGAAGACCAGCTCCATTTCATCTTTGATCTGCGGCCGGAAAATGCCGGTACCCGTGTGACTGTCAATACAGATGGCTTTCAGCTGAGCCTGGAGAATTTGAAGGCTTTTGCGGAAGGACGGGAACTTCCGAATATTTGAGTGCAGACGAAAAGGCAGCTGTTCCATTTGGAATAGCTGCCTTTTCGCAAAGCTGATGAATTTACATGCCTCTGTCTTCCAGCCGTTTCAGGTCATCCCTATGTCCCATGACAATGAGTATGTCCCCAAGCTCAATTTGGTCATTCGGAAGCGGAGCAATATTCACTTCTTCCTGGCGTTTGATGGCCAGCACGATGCATTTGTATTTTTCACGGATATTTAACTGGTTTAAGGTTTTATCAGCAACTTTTGCGGACGCCACCAGTTCAATGATGCTGTATTCATTGGACAAATCGATATAATCAATGATTTTATCGGAGTGCATATGCTGCGCAACCCGTATGCCCATCTCGTTTTCAGGCTGGATCACTCTGTCCGCTCCCACTTTCTCCAATATCTTCTGATGCTGCAAGTCCCTTGCTTTGACCCATACCTTGGCAATCCCGATTTCTTTCAGCATCAGTGTGCACAACACACTCGCCTGCAAATTATCGCCAATCGCGACAATGGCATGGTCGAAATTCCGGACACCCAGTGATTTCAGCTCACTTTCGTCCGTAGCATTGGCGACAACGGCATGGGAAGAATAATCCCTCAGGTAATCCACCCGGTCCACTTTTGTATCAATCGCCAGCACTTCATGGCCCAGCCGGTAAAGCTCTTTGCAAACGCTGGTACCGAATCGGCCCAGCCCGATGACCACGACTTGTTTTTTCATAAATTCCCCTCTTTTCTTTCTGCAACAATGAAAACTCTTTGCATACAGTATAGCCTCCTGCTTTCTGGAGTTGAAGCATTTCCATTTAATTTATTGAAATCAAGGGCTGTTATTTCTGGGCAGCCCGAGTTACGACCTTTTCGCAGTGAATTACGACCAATTGGGCATGAGTTACGACGAATAGAGCTTGAATTACGACGAAACAGCTTTGAGTTGCAATCAAATCAATAACGCGGAGCAAATTTCACATGCGGCCTCTTTTTCTACTTTTCTACCTTCATCAAAAAGGAATGCCCGCGTCCCGCAGCGAATGATGTATAAAGCCATAAACTTCATTTTAACGACCTGGCTGCAGCAAAGGAGAATCATCATGCCTAAAAAAATATTCGGCGAAAAAATAGAAGGTATTGAATATCAATTAAGAAAAGGCGTGTATGCCGTCATTTTCAGTCCGCAAAAAGACATGGTGGCAACTGTCCAATTAACAAGAGGCTCATTTTTCCTTCCGGGCGGCGGCCTTGAAGACAACGAATTGCCCGAAGAATGCTTAAAGCGTGAAATGCTGGAAGAAACGGGATATGAATTATTTGTCGGTCCCTTTATCGGCAATGCCCAGCAATTTTATTATTCCAGCCGGACCGACATTGCCATGCTCAGTGACGGCTATTTTTACCTGGCGGATATTGGCGATAAAGTGCAGGAACCGATTGAGGACGACCATCTTCTTAAATGGATCCCGGTAAGTGAAGCGGATCAGCTGCTTTTCCATGAACACCATATCTGGGCAATCAAGGAAGGCTTTCAAAAACTGCTGTAACCGTAAAAAGCAGGAAGCGTAAAGCTTCCTGCTTTTCCTATAGAATTCACTTCATCACTTTCCCATTTCGATGTCCATCAGGCCTTTCAGCACTTCCGGCATTTCCCCCTCTTCAATCGTCCGGAAGTCGATACAGACCCGTTCGTCCTGGATTCTAGCGATAATAGCCGGACGGCAGCCCCGCATCTTTTCCGCGAGTTCCTGTGCCGACAAATTAATATGGGAAATGCCGGCCATATATGTCGGCAGTTCTACCCCCGGCATCGTGCCACCGCCAATCTGCGAAGTGCTTTCCTTTAAATAAAGCTTATACACCGAAGTCTTCGACTCCAGATCAGCGATGAATTTTTCCGCTTGCTGGCGGATTTCTTCAATCGGCCGGATCACATCACGGACAGTCGGTAATTCCATGGCGGCTCCTTCGCCGATGACATAAGCTTTCAATGTTTCCTCAAGAGCAGCAAATGTCAGCTTATCGACCCTTAATACCCGGGCCAGTTGATGATTTTTCAAACGGTCGATCACTTCTTTTTTCCCGGCAATGATGCCAGCCTGAGGCCCGCCAAGCAATTTATCGCCGCTGAAGGAAACTACATCCGCACCTGAAGCAATCACTTCCCGTACGAGCGGTTCATCGCCAATGCCATACTTTTTGAAGTCATATAGTGCACCACTTCCCAAATCCTCATAAAACACTACTCCATCGTGATGGTTCTTCAGCTTGACAAGTTTTTCAGTTTCCACTGTTTCAGTGAAGCCGACCATCAGGAAATTGCTGGTATGGACTTTCATGATCATGGCGGTTTCTTCGTTCAGTGCCTTTTCGTAATCAAATAAATGCGTTTTATTGGTCGTCCCTACTTCCACAAGTTTGGCGCCGCTTTCTTCCATAATGGAAGAAACCCGGAAAGAACCGCCAATTTCAACAAGCTGACCGCGCGAAACGATGACTTCCTTGTGTTTGGCCAATGCACTCAACACCAAAAACACGGCCGCCGCGTTATTGTTCACGACCATAGCCGCTTCAGCACCCGTAGCCTCTTTTAGAAGATCTTCAATGATTTCATGGCGGGACCCCCGCTTGCCTTCCGAAATCCGGTATTCCAGATTCGAATAATTCCGTGCAGCTCTTGTGATATGGGCAACAGCGCGTTCACTCAATCGCGAGCGCCCCAGATTGGTATGCAGAATGGTGCCGGTGCCGTTAATGACGCGCATCAAGCGATCTTCATTCCACTGGCGTGCCTTATGGGCAGCATTCCCAAAAATTGTATTGGCGAAATTTTGCTGAGACGGTGAAAAAGGCAACTGTCCGCTCAATACTTCTTCGCGCAAATCGCGGAGTTCCTGCTGGATGAATTTCGTTGCCTGTTCAGCTGTCAGGAGAAATTCTTCACGGAATTCTTCAAAGCGCTTATCATTCTGCAATTCATGTACCGGCGGAAGCTGGCGCAAATATTGTTTCATCTTAATTCCCCTATCTACTTGCGGAACTTCGCGATTTCCGCAGGCAAGCTTTCCGCAATATCTATTTTTCTATCATCCGGATGATTTCGTTAATGTCCGGATGTTGTCTGGTGCGGAGTTTGGAATGGATTTTTTCTCCGTCTACGGTGATTTCAAAAGCTCCTCCTGAACTTGGAATCAGTTCGAGTGAAGCAATGTCCGATCGGAAATGGGTAAACAACTGTTCCGCAAAACTTGCGGCTCTTGGGGCATAGTTTCACTGCATGCAAAATTCAATTGAAATTCTGTAGGCCATGATTCTTCCTCCTCTTAACTCTTTTATTATTTTAATTTTACTTCAGCCGTCCAATGCCGCTGCTCTTCCGAACGGCTGGTAAGGTTCAGTCCGTCCAGCAATTCCAGGAACGGAATCAAGTATTTTCTTGAGACGCCGAGCGCATCTTTTGCTTCTTTTAACCCGAATGCTTCGTCCGTCCCGTTTTGCAGTTTAGCTACTGCCTGTTCAAATGCTTTATGGTGGATCAGCGTATCTTCGAGCAGCCGGAATGCCTGTCCGGTGTTCAGCAGATAAAGCGTCAGTTCGGGAATGTCATTTTTCGGCAACGGAGTCCCTTCGAAATATTCGTCCCATTTTTTCACTTGCAGGCCATCCTTTTCCAAGGAGGCGATAATTCCTTCCATCCGGGTTTTCCACTTTTTCGGCAAATGCGATTCAAAAGAAGCCAATGCGATAAATTGGTCGATTTTCTTGATTTTTTCTTGTGCGGTTAACGCATTCAAGCTATATTCAATGAACAATTTCGGATAAGCGCCGCTGAGCGACTGTACAAGTTCGGCTTTGCTCATGCCCATTCTCATCGGAAATTCCTCATGGTAGCTGTCGAGCCGGCCAAGCATTTCATCGGTTATTCTCGCAAATGTTTTCGCCAGGCTGTATTTTTTAGGAGACACTTCCAGCAATCGCCCTTCTTCCAGCCCCTTTAGGAGGGTTTCCTGCAGCACATGGCCATCGAGCGAAGTCTGCTGAATCAATTGTTGAACATCCAGCACGATGTGCTTGTCCAACACATCTTCTATCAAATCCTGCGGCGTCCCTTCTTTTATAGCATACAGCATAGCCATCGTTTCTTTACCGAAGCGGTATTTGGCCCCTTTCGGCTGGATGACCCAGCCGCCGCCCAATGTTTTCACCGGAGTCGGACGCCGCAAAATAAAGCGGTCGCCGCGCCGCACCACAATTTCTTCTTCCAGCCGGACTTGGCAAAGCACTTCTTCTTTTGTCGCGGCAAGCTCGTTGCGGTCAAAAAAGACGATTTTGCCCATTACTTCAGAAGTTCCTACATGGACTTTCACAGGCGCCCGCTGTTTGAGCGGCGAAAAATCGCCGTCAATCAGCTGAAGCGCTATATCAATCGTATCTGTCACCATAAAATGGTCGGACGCCACGAGCACATCGCCCCTGGTTACGTCCGTCTTGTCAATGCCGCCTAAGTTGATGGCTGTCCGCTGCCCCGCCCTTGCCTGAAGCTGTTCCTCATGGTGAACTTGAATTTGCCGCGCTTTTACTTTATGGCCTTTCGGAAGAAGCGTCAGCTGGCTCCCCTGCTGGACGACTCCTTCGTATATCGTTCCCCGCACGACCGTGCCTTGTCCTTGCACTGTAAAAACCTGATCGATCGGCAATCGGAACGAACCATATGCATCACGGTACTTCACTTTTTTCAATTCGTTGAAAATCGTTTCTTTCAACTCGCTGATGCCTTTGCCGGATAGGCTATCAACCAGGACATACGGAGCGCCGTCAAAAATCGTCCCTTCGAGGCGTTCCTGGATGTCATCTGTCACCAGTTCGAGCATTTCTTCATCAACCCGGTCAATCTTAGAAATAGCGACAATACAATGTTCAATTCCCAGAAACTGAAGGATTTCAAGATGTTCTTCGGTCTGCGGCATAACGCCTTCATCTGCCGCCACCACCAGAACCACCAAATCGATTCCTGCCACTCCGGCAATCATTTGGCGGATAAAACGCTCGTGTCCCGGAACGTCGACAATCGATACATGGGTGCCGTCTTCTGTCTGAAGCGGAGCATACCCCAGTTCAATCGAGATGCCGCGCTCTTTTTCTTCCTTTAAACGGTCCGTATCGACATTCGTCAATTTTTTTGTCAGTGTGGTCTTGCCATGATCAATATGCCCGGCCATTCCAATCGTAAAATAAGTATTGTCCATTCCGCTCACACGCTTTCTAAGATTCTTAGTACCTCTACTTTAATCTTCACCAAGGAGGGTTTCAAGCGAAGGGTTTTAGTTTCCCTAAAAAATGCCATTCTCTTTGATCGATTCATTTCCAACTATTTATTAAGCACCTTTCTTGCACTTCCCCTTTTTTCAATATAGACTTATACAGAACCAGCTATAAGGGGGTTGGATGGGTGACTGGTGTCTTCCTGGGTCTTCAAAACCCTGAGGGGCCTGCGTGCCAGGCTCGGTGGGTTCGATTCCCACACAATCCCGCCATACATACGATCCACAAAGGTTGCCTGCCGGGCAGCCTTTTTTTCTTAAAAAATAATCCGGCGGTTTCAGGCACGATAAGTGACAAATTTCCCTGGTTTCATGATAATTAAAAAAGAGATCCGCTTTTCTCCAGCTTATTGCCAAAATCCTCTGCCCGCCAGAGCTACAAAGGATTGAATACCCATGAAGATTGTATTGGCAGCGCCTAATTATCCGCAGCCACGCGGCAATACTGTGACGGTCCGGAGGATTGCCGCTAATTTAGAAAAGCTGGGTATCCAGACTGAGATTGTCTCCACGACCGAAGCAGTCAAGCCTCTGCCGCCTGCTGATTTGGTCCACGGTTTCCATGCCCATTATTTTTACCAGTTTATGCAGCGGCTTGAGAAACGCCCTGACCCTTTTATCGTGACCATGACCGGCACCGACTTGAACATTGATTTATTCCATCCGCAAAAGCGCGAAAATGTTCTTTCAGTTCTGGAGGAGGCAAAAGCAATCCATGTTTTTGACGAGGCCGCAAAAAGCATCTTGCTTCAGGAAACTCCTGAGTTTGCAGATAAAGTTTTCCCGATTGCCCAAGGAGCGAGCGGCTTTCCTTCAGCCAGTCCGCCGCTGGAAAAAGAGACTGGCACTTTTTTATATGTACTGCCTGCCGGAATCAGAAAAGTGAAGAATATTCCTTCCGCTATTTCAGCGCTCGGCAAGCTGCATGAAAGGCATCCTCACCTCCGGCTCTGGCTGGTTGGCCCGGTCCTTGAAGAAGAGGAAGCGGAAATTGTACTCGGCTTGGCTAAACAGCATTCCGGCTGGATCCGCTATATCGGCGAACTGCCCCACCTGCAAATGGGCGCAGTGTACGAAAAAGCCGATGTGGTGCTCAACACTTCCCTTTCGGAAGGCCAGCCCGCTGCCATTTTGGAAGCGATGAGTTATGGTTTGCCCGTCCTGGTTTCAAATGTCCAAGGGAATAGCGGCATGGTTGAAAATGGCAGTACGGGGTATCTGTACAATGACGAACAGGAATTCCTCAATTATGCAGAACAGCTGCTAAATAATGATGAAGCCAGGCAACGTCTTGGCCAGCAGGCGAAACAGTATGCCGCCGAACAGCACTCCAGCATCCGTGAAGCGGAAGCTTTGCTGAACATCTACAAGAGCATATTGCAGTGAGCCAGTTTTTCTATACCACAGCAAAGATTTAATTTCATTAAAAGGAGTGAATCAAAATGACTGAAAAAGATATGGTTAAGTTAACGTCTTTATCATCTAAAGGTGGTTGAGGCTGCAAAATTGGTCCTGAGGACCTGGCGCAGGTTCTGCGTCATTTACCGAGAAATGTAGAAGACCCAAATCTCCTCGTCGGACTGGATACAGCCGATGATGCAGGTGTTTATAAAATCAGTGATGAAGTTGCACTTGTCCAGACTTTGGATTTCTTTACCCCTATTGTGGATGATCCCTATATGTTCGGGCAAATCGGTGCTGCCAATTCACTCAGCGATGTCTATGCGATGGGCGGCAAGCCATTGACCGTCATGAACATTGTCGCTTTCCCAATCAATACGCTCGATAAAAGCATCCTGGCGGAAATTTTGGCCGGTGCTTCTGATAAAGTGAAAGAATCCGGTGCCACACTGGTTGGCGGACATTCCATCGATGACAAGGAGCCAAAGTTCGGGCTTTCTGTTACAGGAACCATCCATCCGGACCGGATCCGCTCGAATGCCGGTGCAAAACCGGGCGACCGCCTTATTTTAACGAAACCGATCGGCGTTGGTATTTTAACGACCGCCATCAAACAAGGCATTTTGGAAACTGAAGATTTGAATGAAGTTATGGCAGTTATGGCAGCCTTGAACAAAGACGCAGCCGAGGCCATGGAAAATTATTCGGTCAATGCGTGTACCGACATTACAGGGTTCGGCCTGCTTGGCCACACCATGGAAATCGCCAAAGGCGGCAACGTCGGCGTGACGATCTCCAATAAAGACGTTCCTGTTCTGTCAAAAGCGAAAGAGTTCGCCGAAAAGCATGTCATTCCGGGCGGCACGTATAAAAACCACAGCTGGCTCGCTGCAGATATCGACTATGACAGCAGCATCAGCAAGCTGGATCAATTGATTCTTTGTGATGCTGTGACATCCGGCGGGTTATTGATCTCCGTTCCGGAAGATGAAGCGGAGGAATTGCTTCGCGATTTGCAAGCAAGAAATGTACAGTCTTCAATTATTGGCGAAGTGACCAGCGAAAACGCTGGAAGAATCCACGTCATCTAAAACAAGGACTCTGCTTGAGTCCTTGTTTTACATAATGGAAAAAATAAAAACTTAAAGCGAGGTGCCACCATTGAAAAACTTGAAAATAGCAGCGATCCTCTTGGGCCTGACACTATTATTGGCTGCATGCGGAAGCAATTCAGAAGAAGAAAATCCGGCTTCGGGCGGTGAAGCAGAACAAGATACCTTTACCATTGGGGTTATTCCTGCCCAAACAGAAGGCGCTATGCAAGGGGCAATGGATAAATTGCAAACCATTCTGAGTGAAGAACTTGGACGCGAAGTGGAAATTGAAGTTTATCCTGATTACAACGGCGTAGTCGAAGCAATGAACTACGATCAAATTGATATGTCTTATTTAGGGCCATTGACTTTCGTCATTGCACAGGAAAACAGCGGTACAAAAGCGATCATCACACAACTTGTGGATGGTGAACCGTTCTATCATTCGTACATCATTACCCATAAAGACAACCCATGGAATTCTATAGAAGACATGCTTAAAGATTCCAAAGAAGTCGATTTTGCATTTGGGGACCCCAATTCCACTTCCGGCTCTTTGATTCCTTCTATAGAATTGCAGGACCGCGGCGTCTATAAGTCGGAAGATGACCATCAATTCAGTACGGTGCGCTATACGGGCTCACATGATGCGACCGCTTTGGCTGTCCAGAACAAACAAGTCGATGCAGGTGCAATCGACAGTGCCATTTACAACCAATTGGTTGAAGCAGGAAAAATCGATGATTCCCAGTTGAAAATCATTTGGGAATCGGAAGAACTTTTTCAGTATCCTTGGGCTGTTCTAGAAAGCACCGACCAAGATACGATTGAAAAACTGCAGCAAGCTTTCCTGGCGATCGATGATCCGGAAATCCTTGACGCCTTTGGGGCAAGCGGCTTTACAGAAGCAAGCAACGAAGATTATGAAAGCATCAGACAAGCTGCAATCAAACAGGGCATCATTAAAGAATAGAGTTGATCTTGGGTGTGGTTTAAAAAAAGCAATTTACTGACATTGGCTATATTGATCGTATTCGTCTTTCTCAGCATGAGGCTGACTGAATTCGATCTGTCGAAATTCAAGGATTTCCGCAATATGATCGATTTCCTTTCGCAATGGTTCCCTATGGACTTTTCTTTGCTGCCGGATATGGTGCAGGATACACTTGAAACTTTAGCAATGGCTTTTTTGGGGAGTTTCCTGGGTCTTGTGATCGCTTTGCCGATCAGTTTTATCGCCGCCCGGAACACGTCACCTTCGCCGTTCCTGTTCCAATCTTCAAGGATTGTGCTAAGTTTTGTCCGTTCCATTCCCGAAATCGTTTTTGGTTTGATTTTGCTGACGACACTCGGGCTTGGACCATTTCCGGCAGTGATTGCCATCATGTTCCATAATGTCGGGGTGTTTGGCAAATTGATCTCCGAATTGATCGAAGCGGCCGACCCGGGACCACAGGAAGCGATGAAAGCAGTGGGATCTAAAATGTGGATTGCCAACCTGTTCAGCATTCTGCCGCAGATTTGGCCAAATGTCCTTTCCCAGTTTTTCTATCGTTTTGAAGTGGCTATCCGAACTTCCCTTGTTTTAGGATTTATTGGCGGAGGCGGAATCGGGCAGCGCTTGTTCAATGACTTTAAAACGTTCCAGTACTCATCCGTTTCTCTTGATGTATTGATCATCATGATCATGGTAATTATCATCGACTTTTTAGCCAGCTATGTCCGGAAGCGGATTATATGAAGGAGGCAGGCTTAATGATTGAGATAAAAAATCTATCTGTCCTTTATGATGGAAACACCGTAGAATCCCTTT
This sequence comes from Planococcus sp. VCh962, assembly GCF_057748275.1. Classification (NCBI taxonomy): domain Bacteria; kingdom Bacillati; phylum Bacillota; class Bacilli; order Caryophanales; family Caryophanaceae; genus Planococcus; species Planococcus sp. VCh962. Next base: position 231,727 of record NZ_JBYLHS010000003.1, on the reverse strand, counting down.
CTGATGTGAATTTGTCACTTCAAAAAGGTGATTTCATCTGCGTGCTCGGAAAAAGCGGCGCCGGAAAATCCACGTTCATCCGCTGCATCAATGGCTTGCAAAAACCTACATCCGGTGAAATTCACCTGGATGGCAAGACCATCACAAACGCCAGTGAAGACGGATTGCGGAAAATCAGGCGGGAAATGGGAATGATCTTTCAGCATTTCAATTTAATTCCCCGGCTCAGTGTCCTGCAGAATGTGCTGACCGGCACATTCGGTTACCGGTCTTCCTTTAAGAATTTGATTGGCTGGTTCACAACGGAAGAAATCGACTTTGCGAAGAGCGTTATTGCAGATGTCGGATTGTCCGAAATGATGGACCGCCGTGTGGAACAGCTGAGCGGCGGACAAAAACAGCGTGTCGGCATAGCACGCGCACTGGTTCAGCAGCCATGTGTGCTGCTCGGTGATGAACCGGTGGCAAGCCTTGATCCAGGTACATCCAATCACATTTTCACTTTGCTGAAAGAAATGCATGAAAGGCTCGGCTTGTTGACCATCATCAATGTACATGATATCGAACTGGCCAAGCGCTATGCTACCCGCCTCATCGCTTTAAAAGACGGCAAAGTTATTTTTGACGGCCTTCCCGGGAATTTCACGGAAGCCGAATACCGGGAAACCTACGAGTCAAAGTCCCAGGATTATTTCTTTGGCGCTGAAATCTGAATTCACAAGGAGAAGATCAGCATGATGAAAAGTCCTTGAGCAGTTGATAGTTCCAGAGTCGTGTACGGCTCATCTAACCCTGATATCATAACCGTTAACCCGAAAGCTGAAAAAAAATCGGTTGTCCTTACATTTGATGATGGCCCTAGCCGGGCATTGCCACAGATTCTGGATGTACTGAAACAGGAAGATGTTCCTGCTGCTTTCTTTTGGCAGACTCGTCTGCTGCATCCGGCAAGGCCCTGGAAACGAGTTCTTGAAGAAGGCCATCAAATCGGGTCGCATACGACCAAACACTTGAATTTAGTAAACCTTTCTTTTGAGGAGCAGTACCAGGACATCAAAAACAGCATCACGAGAATTGAACAAGTGACCGGGTTTGAAGTAAAGCATTTCCGCCCGCCGTTTGGCCAGTTTAATGATGATACTCTTCAAGCGGCAAAAGTGCTGGATGTGAAGACAGTGATGTGGAGAGTGGCTTCCATGGACTGGGAGCTGAAAGAAAGCCCTCAGCAAATAGTGTGCACCGTCCGGGATAACCTCGAAGACGGCGCCATCATCCTGCTCCATGAACTCCAACATACTGCTGATATCCTGCCGGACTTGATCAAAGCGATCCGGGAAAAAGGCTATAGCTTTAGCGGATTGCCAGCTGAATAGAAAAGAGGTTTTGGAATAGACTTATTCCAAAACCTTCAGGGTGTCGAGAAATTCTCGGCCCCCTTATTCATCATTTCGCTCCAGGTGGGACGCTTTCCGCGGACATGGCTTCAGTCTCCTCGTCACTTCGCTCCTGCGGGGCCTTCAGCTCATGTTATTTCCGCAGGAGTCGCCCACCTTCCGCTGCATTCAGCTTCCGCTTATCACTTTTACAGTTCTCTGTAATCACGACTGTTTAGATAAGTTCTCTTCTGTTGCTTCCTGCTCTCTAGATATTGACCAAGCGGCGAAGAAAACCGTACTGTCTCTGTCTTTGCATTGCACCTGCATCGCTTCGCTAGCTTCGGTGCATGAAAAAAAACCGCCGCTGCGCTAGCTTCGAGACATGAAAGGGCGTTGCATCGCAGCTGATTGGCGGAATATCGGTTAAGTGATGAAAACTAAAAAACTTTAACTTTCTCAACAAGCTAGAGGTTTCGGAATGAATTCATTCCGAAACCTCTTTTTGTTTTACCGTATCGATTTGAGATCTTTATGTAACAAGCATAAAGTATAATTTATAGAAACCTTTAAGCTCACGCGTATTGGATTTTTGCTGATTGTTCCATCCATTGCAAGAAGTTAGAAACAACCGTGTCTAAAAATGCGATGGTCGCTTCATCCGTGATATCTCCAGCTTCGTCCATTTTCGTATGAACGGCGCCGACATATACTTCATTACCAAGAAGAACTGGAGATTGAAGCCCAGCTGCAAACAAAATGTCGCGTAAATGAGCCTGTGCTTTTACGGTGCCAAGGTTCCCCATTGAAGCTCCCATAATCCAAGACGGTTTGCCGATCATCACTTTCTCAACGCGTGACAACCAGTCAATGGCATTGCCAAGTACACCGGGAATGGTCGCGTTATATTCCGGGGTAACCCAAAGTACAGCATCCGCAGCCTTGACTTTCGATTTGAAATTCACTACTGCTTCCGTTGGATCGTTTTCGATATCTTGATTGTACATAGGAAGCCCGGATAAATCTAAAATCTCCAAATCAAATTTGTCCGCATACCTTTTTTGCACGTACTTTGCCAACTTCTTATTATAGGAATCTTCACGAACACTGCCTACAATCGCCACTACTTTCATTTCAGTTCACGTCCTTTAATTAGTATAATGAATAATAGTTACAATTACATTATCATGTATATATGACTTAAATGTAAGTAGGCACAAAAATGTTTCATAGTATCAAAAAAGGTACTTAGGAGGAAGTGACGAAGTTGAAGAAAAATATTAACCCAGAGCAATGTCAGGTGGTAAGTTCTCTCAACACCCTTCTCGGTAAGTGGAAGCCAATTATTCTGCAGCATTTATTAGCAGAAGAGACGCTTAGGTTTAATGAATTGAAAAAACGTATACCTGATATTACCCAAAGAATGCTGACGCTTCACCTGCGAGAGCTGGAAGGGCAGGATTTGATCAAACGCGTTGTGTATCCGCAAGTTCCGCCAAAAGTGGAATATTCGTTAACTGAATACGGCAAAACGATTGAACCTCTTATGGAGACTTTGCATGATTGGGGAAAAAATCACCTGCAGCATATTGAAAGCCTGAAAAAACTGGACAAGTTGAATTGAGATGGAGGAGATTGATCATATGAATGAAAAGAAGTTCCCAAAGGAAGCTATCCGTGTATTAAAAGAAACAAGCCGCACATTTTATATCCCGATCACTTTTTTGCAAAAGGACTTAAAGCATTCGGTTGCATCCGCTTATTTGATCTTTCGGGCAATCGATGAAATCGAGGATCATGAAGAAACAGCCAACGAGGTTAAATACACAATCCTAATGCAATTGAGCGAACTGTTCAAACATCCTTTCAATGAACAGAAATATTTAGAGATTATCGGGCCCGTAAAAGAGGCAATGCCTGAAGTCACGCTTCGTTTAGGTGAGTGGATAGAGGCGTGCCCAGAGAACACGCTGGAAATCGTGATGGATTCGGCTAGTGAAATGGCCTTTGGCATGGCGAAATGGGCAAAGGCAAACTGGCAAATCCATACACGTGATGATTTAGATGACTATACATATTACGTAGCAGGGCTTGTTGGAGTGATGCTGTCAGAACTATGGGAGCGATGTGCCGGTGTCAAAACAGACCGGGACCTTGCCATCGGTTATGGTCGCGGCCTGCAGGCTGTCAACATCTTGCGTAATGAGCAGGAGGATTTAGAGGAGCGCGGAGTGAGTTTCGTTCCGGATGGCTGGACCCGTAAAGAATTATTTGACTACGCGGATGAAAACTTGGCGAAAGCAGACGACTATATGAAGTCACTCAATAAGCGAAGTATTTTATTGTTCTGCCGTCTGCCATTGGCGTTGGCCCATAAATCTTTAAAAGCGATGAAAGATGGCCGTGAAAAGATTACCCGTGCGGAAGTGGAACAAACAGTGGAAGAAATTCAAGTGGATTAGCAGGCATAAACAAGAGAAGCTCTCAAAATCCTTGTGAAATTAAAAAAGCCATAGGCAGCTCGAAACTCCCGAGCCTGCCTACAGCCTAAGGCCCCTTTTAAAAGGGTCCTTTTTTTCGCATTAAGACTGCGCAAATTCTTTTATCGGCTCTTCCGGAATAAATCCGACCGAGCGATTCGCTTCTTTGCCGTCTTTAATCAAAATTAAAGTCGGGATGCTTTGGACACCGAATTGTTTAACCAGTTCCGGTGCTTCATCGACGTCCACCTTGTAAAAATCAACTGAATCAAGTTGTTCAGCTACGCTTGAGACCACCGGCCCCAAAAAACGGCAGCTTGGTCACCAGTCTGCTGTAAAATCAAGGACAAACGGTTTGTTGGCGTTTTTCACAAGTGTATTATATTCTTCTGTACTAATGGACTTAACCATATTCAATCCCCCTCTTAGCAGCTCTTTATCGCTACTTTTCCAGTGTAAAGGCTGGCGTTTTTTCCATCAAACTATCTGCTCTCAGGACAGCGGCAGAAAAGCTTGCCCGAATTTTATTGGCTTAAGGCTTGATCAACTTCTCAATCTCGTCCGGCAGAAACTGCTGATTCCATGGATGCCATAGCCATTGTCCGTTTTCTTTGTAGAGATAAAATGAATGGGCCAATTTTGCATCGGTGTATAAAACCATTTGATAGATATCCGGATCCTGATGTTCCGCCTTTTCTTCCGGCGGCGGAGGTATATAAGCTTCAGTCAAAAGTCTTTTGAATTCCTCAAGTTCTCCGGCATCGGTAATGCGGTTTAACAGTTCCGGGACATTTTCTCCTGTATAAATTTCGATACTCTTCACACGCTCCAGCTCCACGTCTTTGAAGTGGTGCGGAAAATCTTTCCCTGCCTGTTCTTCCACGTATAGGCGATAGCCATTCACTTCATGCTCATCCGCTACAGCCAGCAGCTCCGGCAAGCCATTGACTTCAAAAAGATCGGTGCCTTTTTCCCAAAAAGCCGCATCGCCGTTTTTAACCTGGTAACTGGGGTTGCCGATGTTATCGGCCACTTTAAAATTTACTTCCCCTGCCTTTTTTCCAATGCCACTCGCCTCTTTGATGACCGCAGAATCTACTGAAGTGTAATGCTTGCCTTCAAACTGAATAAAGTCAACCCAATCGATGACCGTGTGTGATTGGCAAGCCGCTAAACTGAGGCAAACCAATACCAGGATTACTAGTCTTTTCATAGACCTGCCTCCATTGATTTACGCTTTATGGAGTAGACGCTTCCAGGAAATAATTGGTTACAGCAAAAAGAACTTTTTCAAAGAGCAGACATCTTGGTCAGCTTCTGCAATGACATTATTCTCTCAGCATCGCTTCGACAATCGCTTCCACATGGATTTCCATTGTATTCATCTGCGGAATAGCCGAATCTTCCGGTTTAATCAGCATCGGCAGCTCCGTACAGCCGAGTATGACTCCTTGGATACCCTCCTGCTCTGCCATCCGTGACACAATTTTTAGAAACTCCTCTTTCGTTTCAGGTTCAACGATGCCTTTTTCCAATTCTTCTACAATTTTCTCATGGATGAAATCCTGCTCCTGCTGATTCGGCACGACAATTTCTTTTTGGGCAGCAGTAAAGATTTTTTGGAAAAAATCATTTTCCATCGTGAACTTAGTGCCCAGAAGGCCAATTTTCTCCAACTTCATTTTATCAGCGGCACGGGCAGTTTCTTCTACAATGCTGATCAGCGGAATCCCAACTTCTTTCTGCACTTCTTCAAATACGATATGTGCCGTATTGGCGGTCAATACGGCATACTCAGCTCCTGCTTTTTCGAGGGCTAGCACAGCCAATGCCAGATAATCGGTGAGATCCTCTGTCTCCCCTTTTTCCAGCAGCTCAAAGATTTTGTACATATTGATGCTATTGATCAGGAATTCGGGAAGTTCTTCATTATTCCCTGTCTTTTCCTGATACTTGGCGATAATCGCCTGATAATAATCGACAGTCGATTCGGGACCTGTCCCTCCAATAAGGCCTAATTTCCGCATAAGACTTCTCTCCTTTGATAAACGGAATCCATTTAACCCCTACTATACCCATTATCCCGACTGCTTTAATCACTTTTCTATTTTCATTCAATCAAAAAAGCCTTCCATAGAAATGGAAAGCTTCTGAAATCAGTTTTTCACAGCTGCTGGAAAATACCGGCCTTTCAGGCGGGTGGATACGATTTCCAGGACAATCGCGAAAATCAAAATCATATATGTGATCATCCCCACTTCGCGCAAGTCAAAGTAAAATCCGGATGCCATAAATAATTCAAAACCAATTCCCCCTGCTCCTGCGGCAGCACCCATTGCCACAGCCACAGAAAAGTTGATTTCAAAGCGCAGGAAAGTCCAGGACAGCAGGTAGGTGAAAGTCGAAGGCAGAACAGCGTGCACGACAATATGCCACCAGTTTGCACCAGTCGCTCGAAGTGCTTCGATGATGCCTTTATCCACTTCTTCAAAAGCTTCCGAAAAGGCTTTTACTAAATAAGCGATGGAATGGAACAGCATCCCGAGCACTGCCGCTTCACTGCCAAGCCCTGCCGCAATGGCAAAAATCAGCACCCATAGGACCGTTGGCACTGCGCGGATAAACGCCACTGCAACCCTTACCGATTTTGAAACCCAGGCTTTCGATAAGTTGGCAGCCGCCATCAAAGCCAGGAAAAAAGCGATTCCCGCTCCCAGGATGGTGGACAAAAAGGCAAGACCAAGCGTGATGCCGACTTGATAGAATGCCTCTCCCCATGTGAAATGGGTGAGTGCGGGTTCAAAGAACATCGTTTTTAGGTTATAGATCGTTTCGGGAACAGCTTTTGCCAAATCCAGTCCCGTATAATCAAAGAACAGAAACGCCAAAACCGTTAAAGCAGTAAGTGCTGCTAGTGTCCAGGCAATCACCTTCTCCGAAGGGCTGCCCGTTTTGATGGAAATTCGGCCATCCGCTTTGCGTTTTATGTATGTGCTTGCTTCCATTACAGAATCACCTTCCGGATATGGTTTGATATCAGCTCAATCAAGATGACTGCCAGCACAATGCTGAAAGTGACAAGGGCAACCGCATTGTAGTTGAGCGTTTTATAGTACAGGTCAAAGCTATAACCGATGCCGGTACCTGTTAAAATCCCGACCAGCGTCGCATTCCGGATATTGGTTTCAATCATGAATAAAATCCAGCTGATCATCTGGGGCAAACATTGAGGAAGCACGGCTTTAAAAACAATCTGGAAGTAAGTTGCTCCCGTTGCCCGCAGCGCTTCTACTGCACTTTGGCTGGTCTCATCAATCGATTCTATGAACGCCCGTGTCAGAAATCCAACTGATCCCACAAACAATGCCAAATACCCGGTAACCGAGTTTTGTCCGAATGAAAGCAGCAAAATCAAAGCCCAGGCGACTACTGGAATGTTCCGTGAAACAGAAGCAACGAAGCGTGCAAATGCTCCGATGGCTTTGTTCGTTCCCGTGCTTTTGGAGCCCATGAGCCCAAAGAAAAAAGCGACAACTGTTCCTGTAGTCGTTGCAGCAACAGACATCAGAATGGTTTCAATCAGTTTATCCAGAATCGTCGGCAAACGTTCCAGTGATTCCTGTGTGATAAATAAATTGGAGAAAATCCAGCCAAGTGCTTCAGGCAAGGTCGCAATGCCGTGAACGATATTAAAGCCGGTGATTGCGGAAGAAGCAATGGTCATTCCGATAATCAACAGGATAAAAAGAATCGTCTGCCCTTTCCGGCTGGTTTTCATATGTTTTTCATTCACTGTCATTGCTCCTTACACCGTAACCAGTTCCCTGATTTCCGGAATAGTTTGGGTTTTCGTTCCGTAGATGGCGTCCGTATGATGTGTCTGCAACAGCTTGCTTGGCCCGTCAAAAACAATGCCGCCTTTGTTCAAACCGATTATGCGGTCGGAATAGTTTCGCGCCACGTCTACCTGGTGTAAGTTGACAATACACGTGATACCCAGTTCTTGTGTGATCGATTTCAAATGGTCCATGATGACTTTCGAAGCGTTTGGATCAAGCGATGCAATCGGTTCATCGCATAAAACGATTTTCGGCTCCTGAATCAGTGAACGCGCAATGCCGACCCGCTGCTGTTGGCCACCGCTCAACTGGTCGCAGCGCTTATAGGCATGTTCTTCAATGCCCAGTTTTTCCAGCAGAAAGAAAGCATGCTCTTTTTCCTGTTCATTGAATTTCCCGAAGATGCCTTGCAGCGTGGTCTTGTAGCCGAAGCGTCCGTGCAGAACGTTTTCAATGACCGATAAACGCGGCACCAAATTGTAATGCTGAAAAATCATGCCGATATTCGTGCGTAGTTTCCGCAATTCCTTTTTATTCAAAGCCCCTACATCCTGACCGTCAAAAAAGACTTTTCCTTCATCAATTTCGACCATCCTGTTGATGCATCGGAGCAGCGTAGACTTTCCCGCGCCGGAAGGACCGATGACCGAGACGAATTCCCCTGACTCCACTTCGAAGCTCAAGTTCTGCAGCACTTTTGTTTCGGAATTATAGGATTTACCGAGATTTTCGATTTGCAATAAAGACATTTTCATCCGCTCCTTTTTCAGCAATTCAGTCATACAAAGTATGCAGCGGTATAGACGCATACTCTGTTGTCCATGGCTATTCTTTTGAAAGTTCGCGAATTGGATTGAACCACTCGTCTTCAACCGGTGCAAAGCGCTCTTCCGCTGATTTGAAGAACAAACCTGGTTTACCGGAATCTTCAGGGACGAAAATCTTTTCGTTATTGGCGATTTCATCTGAAGTGAGCACTTCTTTTAACTTGTCGTAGTCTTCCTGCCCGAGCACTTCCATATTAGCTGCGAATGGCGCATTCAGTACCGGAGTGACTTCCATCAAGGCAAATTCGCTGCCAGCAACCGTATTGAAAGGTTCTGCTGCATCGTCTTTCACTTTGTAAACTGAGCCCACTGTATTGGCCTCGCCTTCTGCTACTTCCACATAGTTTTCTACGCAAGTATCGCAGAATGCCGCCACTTCAGAACTGCCATTTAAGAGGTTGACTGCCGATCCTTGGTGCGAGTTTCCGAACAGCACTTGAGAGAAGAGCGGTCCGCCTTCCATCAAATCTTCCGGCGTCAAATCTTCATAGCCTGATTTCTTAGAAAAATGTTCAATGATTGTAGAAGAAGGCACTACAAACCCTGAAGTTGAGCTATTCGATACGAATGACATGCTTTTTTGTTCCAAGGTGTCCAGCGAAAACTCGCCATCGGCTTTATACTTTTCCTGGTCGTCGACATTAACAGCAAGCAAGCTGTGATAGATGGCATCGTCCAAAGTTCCGGATTCGCCGGTAGGCACCACCAAGGGCTCAATCGCATCGTTGCCGTTTTTTGCTTCGATATAGCCCTGTGCTCCCATAAATGCCAAGTCCGCATTATTATTAACCATCGTTTCAATGGCAATGGCATAATCCGTTGTCAATTGGTGCTCCACTTCTTTGCCGGTCGCTTCTTCAATAACCCGTCCGATCTCGTCACGGGAAGATTTCATGTCTGTACCTGATTCGTTCGGATACCATACCACTTTGATGACATCATCCACTTCAGTTTTTCCTGCTTCCGCACTGCCGTCAGAACACGCAGACAACAGTAAAGCCGCTCCCAAAAACATTGCCATTACCGAATTTCTCTTCTTCATGGTTGATTCTCCTTTTTAACTGAATATGAGCAGGTATTCCTGCTTTGTCTGTTTCATTAGAACATAATACATGATAGAAAAATCGCAATTTACAGGAACTTCATAGACTTTTAAAATTGTTTACAGCCACGGGGCTCACAATATCCCCTATATCAATCGGTGAGCCGAATCCACCATGATAATCGGTTCCGCCGGTCAACACCAGACCATATTTCTCAGCAAGCTTCTCCACTTTCTGAAAGTCTTCCGCTGTATGATCCGGATGGTTGCGTTCAATTCCACCAAGGCCTGCCTCGACAAGCTCCGGAATCAGCTCGTAGGAATCAAGCTGGCCGGGATGGGCCACAACGGCAAGTCCATCATCCGCCTTGATCGCCTTGACTGCTTCCAATGCATCGATATAGTCAATATCACCTGCCGCAGGCCCTTGTCCTTTGAACAAGCGCTGATAAAGCTGCTGATATTCAATAGAAGAATACTCCGCATTCGTCAGCCCTTTCATGATGTGCTGTTTATAGACCGTTCTTGATGGCAGCGCAGAGACGATGATCGCTTCCAGATCCAGGTCGAATCCGGCCGCTTTGATTTGTTCGATTTGCCAAAGGGAATGACGATGGCGCCTTTCTGATAACTTGTCGCAAAGCGATTTTATATGCTTCGCCTCCGAATTGTAGTTATAGCCAAGAATATGCACTTTCCGGTTCCGCTTAAAGTCGTATGCCGATATCTCGATCCCTGGAATCGCTTTAATGCCGTATCCCGATGCCAGCACTTTAATAACAGGCCAGCCAGTCACCGTATCGTGGTCGACAAAACTGATCGCTTCCACGCCAGAAGCTTTTGCCCGCTGCAGTACATCCGCGACTGAATCCGAACCATCGGAATAATGGCTATGGACATGCAAATCAGCTCTCAGTGCCAACACCTACTTTTTCGGTTATTGTCAATGTTCTTGACTGCATATCGTATACTTTGTCGCACAGCCCTTCCATGAACTCGATATCATGGAAAATCCCTACCAGCGTCGTGCCGTTTCTCTTAAGCTTTTCAATGATTTCCCGCACTTTGATCTTCGATTGCTGATCCAGGCTCGCCGTCGGTTCATCAAGCAGCAGCAAGCGCGGTTTCTTGACTGTTGCCATGGCGATATTCAAGCGCAGCTTTTCTCCGCCGGAAAACGTATTCGGGTAGCTGTCCCATAATTTCGGGTCCAGTTCAAAATGAGTCAGCGCTTTTTCCGCTTCCAGCTCGGCCAATCCCTCGTCTTCACCCATTTCAAGCAAAGCGTTCACCACCAGCTGCCGGCAAGTCGTCCTTGGCATGACGTTCAAAAACTGTGAAACATAGCCGATTTCGTATTTGCGCAAATACAGCATTTGCCTTTCAGATATTTGGGAAAGGTCGATCAATCCGTATTTTTCCGAGTCATAAAGAATCCGGCCGGTATCCGGCAAATATGTGCGGTAAATGCTTTTCAAAATGGTGGATTTTCCGCTGCCGCTCTTGCCCACAATGCCGATAAATTCTCCGGCTTCTAAAGAAAAGGAGATTTCTTCAATGGCCGGCATGGTTTTGTTTAAATGATGAATGGTGAATCTCTTGCCGAATCCTGCTATTTCCAACATGGACATGGTGTTGCCTCCTCTCGTTTTGAGTTATTTCACACGGTAATTAGTGGTCGTAATCAGCGTGCCATTGACCATTGTTGCAGTCAGCATCGGATAACCGTCTTCCATGCGTTCAATCACCAGGATGTCGGCTTTCTTTCCAGCTGTGATCGAGCCTAGTTCATGGTCCAACTGAACCGCTTTTGCCGGATTCAAAGTAACCATCATGAACATGTCATGCAGATCGTTGCCGTATTTCTCATGGAGGTCAAACACGGCATGGAGCAAAGCAGACGGGTAATAGTCACTGCACAGGATATCCATGCAGCCATGCCCGATGGCTTCGGCTGCTGACAAGTTCCCGGAATGTGATCCGCCAAGCATGACGTTTGGTGCGCCTGCAATGGTGTAAAGTCCGAGCTGTTTCGCTTTCATCGCCACTTCCAGTGTGATGGGAAACTCGCTGATCGTCGTTCCAAAGCTTTTCACCAAATCCAGCTTCTTACAATCATCATCGTCATGGGACGCTACGGCGATGCCTCTTGCCAAAGCGATGTCCGCCACTTCCTTGATTTTTTCAGCTGTCAGATACTCGGTACTTTGGCGCTCCGCAATCAAGACATTGACGTCCGCATCGGAAATATCGCGGTAGCCTTTCAGTGTTTCCCGGTAAACTTCCAGGTTGCGGTATTGCCCTTGACCCGGCGTATGATCCATAAATGACAGCAAATGGACTTTGCCGTCTTCAATATTTCTTACCAGCTGGCCGACTTCGTCGATATTGTCGATTTCAAAACGAGCATGGAGCCGGTGGCGGATCAGGTGCAGCCGGTTATGCGTTGCATCGATGGCGTCCACCATGCGCTGGATATTATTCGGGTTTCGCATCGGTTTATGGGAAAATACATCTTCCTTGTAAAACGACAGCGAATGGAACATCGTCGTGATGCCGTGGCTGATCAGGATCTTTTCCGCTTCCCGCAAGCTGATATCGAAATCCATCATGCTGGTCGGACGTGGAGATGCGATCGTTTCAATATAGTCGGAATGGATATCGATAAAACCCGGCGAAATAAAACCTCCGTTGGCATCAATCAATTGGGCATCCGGATAATTCATCACTTGCTGTTCGAGAATGATTTCCTGAATCGTTTCGCCTTCCACAACAACGGCGTGGCCTTCTAAAATCGTAGTTTCCGTTATGATTTTCCCATTATGAATAATATACAAAGTACCGAACCTCCTAGAGTAATGAATACACCAATTGCTGCGTATATTGATGCTGCGGATCTTCAAGCACCTGATCCGTAAGGCCCTGTTCAATGATTTCACCATTCAGCATGACTACGGTGCGGTCTGCAAGCATGCGGATGACAGCTAAGTCATGCGATACAACGACCATGCTGATGCCGAGGTCACGCTGGATTTTCTTAATCAAATCCAGCACATTTGCCTGTACGGATAAATCAAGTCCGGTCGTCACTTCGTCCAAAAACAGAATCGGCGGATTATTGGATAACGCTTTGGCGATCTGGACACGCTGCTGCATGCCGCCAGAAAAATTACGCGGCTCTTCTTTCATGCGATGCAGCGGGATATGGACATTCTCAAGCAGCCTTTTACCCGTCTCTTCCATTTCTCCGACCTGTCTACTGCCAGCGGCAATCAGCTTTTCAGCGATATTGCCGATTGAAGAAAAGTCCATTTTCAAGCCATGAATCGGGTTCTGGTAAACCATGCCGAAATCGCGGTTCCGGATGGCGCGCTTTTGCTGGGAGGACAGACTAAAGACATTGTCTCCGATAAGATGGGGAGCATTGATGAAAGCCTCCCCTGACGTTACGTCAGTGTCGAAATAGAGGCATTGCATCATTGTCGACTTGCCGCTGCCGCTTTCTCCGACAATCCCGAGAATTTCACCGGCATATAAATCCAGTGACACATCACGCACAGCATAAACCGTGCCGCAGCTGGTACAATAGTTTTTCTCTAATTGACCCGCATCAAGATCGGCACAACGGGTGCAGCCGGGTCCGAATTGTTTGCGCAGATTGCGTACTTGTAAGATTGGTGTTTCATGCATAAGCGCTCTCCACCTCGATTTTTTCATTGTTATTGAGCTGTTCCGTGCAGAAGCTGGTGTCATTGCACTGGTAAACGGTCTTGCCGGTTTCTTGGTCAACCAGCTCGTCCATGAACACGCCTTCCGATCCGCAAAGCTGGCATTGTACTCCATCGAACGATTCCACTTGGAATGGATAGTCTTCAAAAGCGAGCGATTCGGCACGGGTGTATGGCGGAACGGCGTAGATTTTCTTCTCTCGTCCGGCACCAAGCAAGATCAATGCTTCCGATTGATGCATCTTCGGATTGTCAAAGCGTGGAATCGGGCTTGGGGCCATCACGTAACGGCCATTGACGTAAACCGGATGGTCTGCCGCCGTTGCGGTTTTTCCGTATTTCATGATCTGCTCGAACAACATGAGCCAAGCTCCGCTGTAATCGTCTTCCGAATGCATCCGCTTTGTCATATATTCGCGGGCTTCGACCGGCCGAAGAGGCTCCGGCATCGGCACTTGCAGCACCAATATCTGGTCTTTCGTCAATGGAACTTCCGGTATGCGATGGCGAGACTGAATCAAATCTGCTTTTTCGGTCTCTTCCGTCACTTCGACTCCGGTTGTTTCCTGAACCAGTTTTTTGATGCTGACGGCGTTGACGGATTCATCAGCTCCTTGGTCAATCACTTTCAAGACATCTGTTTTGCCAATCAATGAAAGGGTCAGCTGAAGTCCTCCAGTTCCCCATCCGCGTGCGATCGGCATCTCCCTTGAAGCAAACGGCACCTGATAGCCGGGAATGGCAACGGCCTTTAAAGTGGCACGGCGGATTTCTTTTTTCGAGCCTTCATCAAAAAAGGCGAAATGTGTATTAGCTTTCAATCGGCTGCACTCCTTTCTTCACTTGCCGGATACTATCGAGCTTGGATTGGAATGTCACATAATGTGGCATTTTCAAGTGGGAGATAAAACCGGTGGACTCTACCGAATCGATGTGCAATAAGACAAATTCTTCATCATGAGTCGGGAAATCAGCTTCTGTATGCTCCAGGCATTGATCAAGGATGCTCATGGCAATGGCTTTTGTCTCGTTTTGCCCGTAGCAGATGCCATAGCCGATTTCAAACTCCAATTCATCTTCATTGCTGTCATTTTTCACTTTTACCGGCACAAACGACTCCACTTCGGTAATGCGGATGTCTCCAATATAAAATTCATCACCGCTGTCCTGTTCCGATTCGTTCGGATGGTCCACGTAAATCGGCATTCTGCCAACCCGCACTTCTCCGACTGTCGGATGGACTTGCCCATAGCCACGGAGAGAAGCGTAGCCGAGTGAAGTAACTGCGCCAGTCTGGCCGCGGGTTAGAATTTGCAGCCTGGCACTGCGGCTGGACGGGAATTGCAAGCTTTTTTTAGTCACGTCATCCGGTTCGGCATCGTTTTTCTCATAAACTTCAAACAAGCCTTCTTCCCGAAGATACTCGACTACTTTTGGAAAATAAACGACATCCTGATTCGCTTTAACGCTTTCCAGCTGTTTTTTGTAATCAGCTAGCCATTTAATGTTTTCGGCAGGCTCTTCTTCCAATAAATCAAAATCCAGCAAGCGATGGGTATAGTCATATGTAGCGCCAAGAAGCTGGCCGCCGGGAATGTCTTTGAAACTGGCAGAAATCCGCCGCTCGACAAACATCGATTCCGCTTCTACTGTCCGGCTGTAATATTGGCGCGGCAAAGTGGAGCGGTGGGCGCGCATCAAAAACACTGCTTCTTCCATGCTGCCTTCTGCCTGTTTGATGGCGAGAGCAGCCAGTTCGGGCGAATACAGGCTCGCTTCAGACATCACTTGGTCAATCATGCTGCGCATCGAAGACAAGATGGCTTTGATCTCCACAATTTCTTCGCCTTTCAAGCGCTCATATTTCAAACGTTTGATGGAAGCATCAATTGCATGGGTACCGCCTTTTACAGGTACATATCCCATTTACTCCACCTCCTTCGCAAGTACTTGGGTCGTCCGTGGCATGCAGGCAATCCGTGAATATTCATCCACAAAAATCAAATCCACACCCAGCGGGTATTCTTTGATGCGGCTGTTCCGTGCTTCCCAGAAAGCAGCAGGTATTCCCGTGTGCAATCTGCTCTGGTTCTGGATGCCAGGGCCTGACAATACCAATTCGCCGCCTTCAGCCAATTGGCCGCTTTCGATGATCCATGTCGCAGAAAGCTGGGGATCGATAAGGGTTCCTATTTTGCATTGCTGCATCGCCTGCAGGACCGCTTCTTCACTGTCATTTTCTAAAATGATGACAAAATCCGCTTGATCAATCGCTGCATATCGAGCTGAGGTATATTCGGAAATTTTCTCGCTCAACTTTTGATCATTTCCGGGCAGGATGTGAAAAGTGACTTCGGCATCCAGCAAAGCCATTGCGCACAGCATTGTCGCTTTTTTGCAAGGCAGTTCATAATCCAGTCCTGTTGCTTCCTGCTCCAGATCGGAGATGGTGCCTGGCCGTGACATACTATGTAATAATTTCCGATAAACTTGCTGCAAATCGTGTATTTGATCAATCGCCATATTATCTCTCCTGAACTTGTAATGTAGTTTGCCGGATTAAACTTCCATCGTTTCAAAACTGACTTTCGTTTCAAACAGTTCTGCTTGTTCACGTGATTTTGCTTGTGCAATGACCTTTTCCATTTCCAATAATGGATTTTGCCATTCGGCTATTTCGGGTAAATCCGCTTTATAAGCAGCATCAATAACTGCCAGGTTACGGGCCAGCTCTTCTTTCATGCCAGCGACGATGCCGATGCCAATCCGGCCGTCAATTTCCACTTTCGCTTCGGTGATGAGCACTTCACCGATATAAAATAGGGAGTTTTTTGCCGATTCCCTCATTTTGATCATTGTCATTCCATAGTGCGGAGCAGAGATTTCCCGGCATTCATATGCCTGTGTAATCGTTTCTGCAAACTCTTTGGCCAGCCGTTCATTTCCTTGAATCAGAATTTCCGTTCTTCTGCGTCTTTTCATATTCGCTGCCTCCTTCGCTACAAATTCATCGTAACTTGTCGCCAAGTTGCTGTGTTTTAAGGTACGGTAAAGCTTGTGTAAAGAACCTTCACAATAAGAAAAGCGGAAGCGACCGTTTAGCCCCGACAAGCGCTGGAGGGCTTGAAGGCAATGGCGGCCTTTCGCCATTACCGCCAAGGCCGAAGCGTCTCGAGGGGTTGGGCGCTGCAGCTAGACATTAAGAAAAGCAGAAGCGTCCAAAAGCGGAAGTTAGAAATCACTACTTTTAAAAAAGAAAAAAACAGGCGACAGAGAAACTCTGTCGCCTGCTTGGCTTGTTGAGAAAGATAAAACTTGTATTGGTGATCATTCCTTAACCGATATTCCGCCAAACAGCTCCGCTTACCGCGGGCGATCGAGGAGGCTTAGGCCGCATCCCGCGAAAAGCGTCCCACCTGGAGCGAAATGAAAAGGCTATCGAAAGGTTCTCAACAGCCTTCTTATCTTGTTAGCTTAATCCATTGTGATATCGTATTTAAACTTATCACTGCGGTATAAAATTTTCGTATGCTCTAATATATTCCCTTCCTTGGCATCGACACAATCACTTTCCACCACAATGAGCGGCACCAGGCTTTTGCAGGACAGGAGCTGCTGTTCTCTTGACGTCGGAAAAGTAATGCTTAAAAGGGACTTGCGGCTGGCGAATTCCGTATAGCCAAGATTTCGATAATAGGCGAACATGGAACCGATTTGATCGCCTTCTTTCCCGATGTCCGGAAACATCGCTTCATTGACATAGGAATTATGGATGGCAATCGGCTCCCCATCAATCAGCCGCAGCCGGGATACTTTATAAACTGTACCGTTTTCCGGCGCATTTAAAATTCTATAGATCCGTTCATCGAAGGCGATTTTTTCGCAATTGATATTGCGCGTCTCCAGGTTATAACCCGCTTGTTCCATTTTTTCAGTAAAGCTCGTTTTAGCAGTTAAGTGCAATTGGATTTGCATCGATTCTTCTTTTAAAAACCGCCCTTTGCCTTGCTTCGAATAAATATAGCCCCGTTCCTCCAACTTCAGCAAAGCATTCCGGACCGTCATGCGGGGCACTTTGTATTTCTCAGCAAGTTCATTTTCCGAAGGCAGTTTCTCACCGGACTTAAAAGCTTTAGAAGTGATTTGATGCATTAAATCGTCGAGTATCAATGTTTCTTTATCTTCAGAAATGATGACCCCTCCTTTTGCTGGCATCTTTCTTTTACTAGTTATAATACCATTGCCTTCACATTTTAGGGCAAGCCTCTTTTCATAGAAGCAATAAGTGTTCTCCGTTTTGCTTAATAAGTACATGTTTCATTGCGGAAACGGAATTCCTTCTATAAAATCTCACAAAAAAAGGAGAACCGAGGTCCCCCTAACTGTTTATCCCTGATTGGTCGGCCGGACAATCACTTCGTTGACCGCTACACCTTCCGGCTGTGATGCTGCGTAATAGACTGCGTTTGCCACGTCTTCGCTTCTCAGCGAAGGAATATTCGGATCTTCAAATCTCGGTTTGATGTCCGGGTCGGTAATAAAAGACGCCAGCTCTGTCTGGACAACTCCCGGTGAAATGCTGGTGGTCTTGATATTGGTCTGCGCCAGTTCTTTGCTCAAGCCTTCCATAAAGATGCGAGCTGCGAATTTCGTACCGCAATAAACCGTCCCTGAAGGAAATACTCCATGCCCTGCAACAGAAGCAGTGGTAATAATATGTCCGCTGTTGCGCTCCTGCATATGCGGCAGAACAGCTGCGATGCCGTAAAGCACACCTTTCACGTTCACATCGATCATGCGATCCCATTCATCTATTTTCAGCTTGTCCATGAATGACAAAGGCATAAGCCCCGCGTTGTTGAACATGACGTCGATTTGTCCGAATCTATCGATTGCAAATTCCGCCAGTTCCTCAACTTCCTGGTAGGAAGTCACGTCCGTCACTTTGATTACGGCTTCCCCGCCTTCTTGCTCAATGGCTTCTTTCAGCTTCTGAAGCCGGTCTTCGCGCCTTGCAGCGAGTACCACTTTACTGCCTTCACGAGCAAACTTTTTTGCTGTAGCTTCACCGATTCCACTTGAAGCCCCCGTAATGACAATGACTTTCCCTTTAACAGTAGACATAGATTTCCTCCTCAATAAGTTAATAGAGACTCTGCCGCTTTAATGGCCTGCAGCAGTGTGTATTCAACTTTGTTTAAGCGCCTTTTCAATATCGTCTGCCATTCTAATTCTTCGTCGCTTCCTGGCGAGGTTCCTGCTAAGACAGCAATATCTTTCAACAGCGGGAGCACTGGCTGATTCATCGCCAAATCCTGGTCGTACATATCACCACTGACATAATTCAAGGGAATCAAGTGATGTGAAATCTCCAGCATGCGCTGATTGAACTTCTTGGCATCTTCATCCAGCCAATCGCTTTGCCGAACGATTTTATTGATTTCTTCGCCAAGCTGTTCAAGCCTCTCCACTCGTTCAAGCGCCAATCGGAGATCCAGCCGGTCTCCTGCAAGTTCGGCGTAGTATGCCAGCGCTTTCTTGAGTTCGCGCGCGCCTTCTGCATGGTTCAACGGCAGAACTTTCCTTGTACAGGCATCGTAAATGACGGATACATATACTTGGCAGTCGCGCCGCAAATTTTCCTTGTCAAGTTTATCGAGCGTGTCTTCAGTGGTATGCCACCACCAGCCAAACCCTCCGGATTTAACGCCGCCGAACAATTTGACGAGGGTGCGTGAAGCTATATCATCGCTCAGCGGCTGTTCCGAGAGACCCATAAACAATGCTGGAACTCCCGCGCCCCAAAACGACTGATCACCGCCGCGGCCAAACCGCTTACCGATAAACGTTTCTCCTGTCAACGCCTCCACAAACGCTCCGCCATAATCTTTTGTTTCTGCCATGCAATTGCTTTCTCCCAGAATAGTGGCCCCTTTTCCACCGACGGAATCGATGTAGACATGAAGCAGGCAGTTTTCATGGATGTCTTCCCAATGGCTGTCACAATAATAAGTCGATCCCGAATAACGGCCATGGGAATGCCCCGACCAGAAAGCGATGCGCAGGGTTCTTCTTAAAGGAATTTGCTGTTCTTTGATCAGCCTGGCGACTTCAAGCATGGTGGCATTTGCCCCGGCGTTGTCCATCGCCCCGTAGTGCCAGGAATCGATGTGGCCGCTGAACAATACAAACTTTTCGGGTTCCACTTCCCCCTTGATTTCAGCAATCAGTGTTGGGATTGGACGCCAGCCGGTATCAACAACTGTCCTTAGCCATACCGATAATGCCTCTCTTTCCCCCAGTTTTTGTTTTAATCGACCACCTTCATGTTCAGCAACCGAAATTACCGGAATTACGGGAAAATGTTTCTTGCTTTCAGGGGTTGGATTGCCCCAGACTCTCGATACCGTCATTTCATGAGTCAGCGGACCATTGATGAAGATTGCAGCCAAAGCTCCGCTTTTTTCCGCCAGTTCCACAGCCCCTGGAGTAGCGATCCCTTCTGTCAGAATAATTTTCCTTTCTGCTGCTGGAACGATGCCGGCCAGTTCTTTCACATAAAGAACTTCTCCACTTATCCCTTCTTCTCCTGTCGATGCTGACATGGAATGTGTAATACAGGTGAAATCCTCTCCATCCGCTTCTAAAGCCGCTTCAACCGGCAGACTGATAAAACCTTCATGGAAACTCAAATGTGTTTCCACGCCTAAAACGTCCAGTATCTCTTTAGCATACCGGAAAGCACGAAGCTCTTCCTGGGAACCGGACAGCCTCACTTCTGTTGACATGCGTTCTGTAAAAGCCATCAACTGTTCCCCGGATACGGCTTCAGCCAGCTTCAGATGCGGCTGTTCCAAATCAATGATCATCACTTAATCCCCCTGTCCTTAAAAAACATCTTTTTCTCTTTAGCGGTCAGTTGGATCTCCGCTTTTTAAGCAGCAATCTACTGACCATAAAAGTCCGATTGAGGCCGACAGGATGTCGGTCACATAGGCGTTGCCGCAGGACGCGGCGTTCTTAGCCTATGTTCTGCTGTTCCTCAGCGGGGATAAAGCCCCGCTGATTGAGTTTCTCTTTATCCCGCTTTAACGGACAGTAAGCTTCCCGCTTCTTCGAGCGGAAATCCCACTGTCCGTAAAAGCCCGATTGGTTCAACTAGCAATCAGCGGGGGTGATGCTCCCGCTGATTGCAGTTTCACTTTATCCTACAAAGTCTTCCTTAGTGGTTTTCACTTGTCCGAATGGCTGGAACTCGGTGCCGCTGAGTCCGCTGACTGCATCGATAAAGGTATTGGTGGTATGCGGTGTGTCATATAGAACTTTGAAAAAGTCCGCCCGTTTTTCTTTCGCTACTGCGTCGTAGGCTTTGCCGACCATCCAGCGGCCATAATAATACGAAGGATAATAAGTTTTCTGGATCGGGTCCGAGAAGAAGCGATGGCAGTTCTTCGCTTCAACGGCGCTGATCAGGCCGCTGTCCATCATGTAATGGATGGCTTCTTCTTTATTCATTTCTCCTTCGTTGTAAGCGTAGCAAGCATTGGTCATCGCCATCCGCTGCATATCAATCCAATCGCGCGCCAATTTGTACTGCTTTTTTTGCTGAAGCGTGATGCCTTCCGTTTCTTCCTCGTCACGGTCCCATCCCAGAAAATGAAGTGCGCTTTCAGGCCCTCCTTCAAACAAGGCATTCGTTGGCGAATTGATCAAGTAATAGGAAGCTTCAATGGGCAGCTTACCTTGCTTGAATAAATAATCCCATCGGCAGTAAAACGCCTGATGCCCCGGATAGCCTTCGTGGGTCATGATTTGTGCAAGCACCGGCTCTGTCCACGGCCGGTCAATATTGAAAGTCAAATTGCCGCGATAGTTTCCCGCATATTTGGAATAGCCGCTCCAGAAAACGCCGGTAATCGGCTTGATTGAATCGATGCCGTCTTCTTCCGGCAACCCGATCACCCGCTTCAATGTGCCGGCTTTGCTTTTGTCTTTCATAGATTCTGCTACTGCTACCACTTGGTCAGGCGGAATCAATGTTTCTTCAAGCCATTGTTCCGCTTTTTCTTTTAATATTCCCCTATATCCAAGGTCAGCCAAACCTTTCTCGACCTGTTCTTTTTGTCTGGATATGGTTTCTTCTCCTATTCTTGTGGACGGCAGTTCTTGAATATTCGCGATGTATTCGGAATATGGCAAGTCATCCCCTTGAAGGCTTCGGACAAAATAGCCGTAGGCATTGACCATGGACCGAAGATACCTTCCCGGATGCCCTTCCAAATTCGTAATTTCCTTTTCCACTTGTTCTACTTTGCGCCCGATGTCTTCCAGGCTTGAAAGGGTCGGCTTGATATGGCTGTAGCTGGCAGTCGCCACTTCCTGCCCATGCAATGCTTGGGCCTGCTCATTCAAACTTAAAACAATGTCAACGATCGCTTCGCCCACCGGTTCAGAAGTCCAACGCAACGTCATCTTTCAATCCCCCTTTGCTGTTGTTCAAGTTCCCATAAGGTTTCAATATCTTTCAGGATCAGTCCGCTCAGCATTTCATATAATTTCTCGCCTTTTTGGACGGTCGCCGCTCCGGCATTGCCTGAAAAAGCAGCGGGATAAAGAACCGTTCCGCCGTCTTTGAAACGAAACCGTTTCGGAAGCGGAATTTCATGGCTGCCAATTCCTTCCGTATAGGCATAGTTTTCATCGATTGCCAGCACCAATGATGTTTCATCTTCTCCTGCATGGCCAGGATCCGGCGCAATCTGCTTGATGTCTTCCCGGTAATCGATAAACCAATTGACCGTCAAGGTCCGGACACCCAGATCAGCCAATTTTTCCGTCACCACATCCAAGCTGGAATTATTGCCGCCATGGCCATTGAATAAAATAATGTTGTCAAAACCATTTTGGAAAAAGCCCCGGCAGATGTCAAAAACATAATCTGAAAAAGCTTGGGATGAAACATCGATCGTGCCGGCAAACGGTGCAAGTCCCCAGGAATGCCCATATGCCACTTCCGGTGCCATTAAGATTTTATCGCCTGCCGCTTTTTCCAGGCGCCGGACGAATTCCCGCGGAATCAGCACATCAGTGCCAAGTGCACAATGCGGTCCATGTGCTTCAATCATGCCGATCGGCAGCAGCACCGTATTGATCGTGTTTTGGATTTTTTCAAATTCACTCAAATTCATCGTCAGCATATCCATAACTGGCATCGGCCCCTTCAGTTCATATTGCGTGTTCGATCAATTTTTCCTATCGGCTAATGACCGGCGGCAGCTTGGCAGTCTGTGTTTGCTCCAGCAGATAAGCTGTCTGAAGCAGCCGGATATCCTGAAAATGCGGGGCAACCAGCTGCATGCCGATGGGCAGGCCACTCTCGGTATAACCCATATTCAATGTCAGCGCTGGATGCCCGGAAATATTGAAAGGTCCAGTAAATTGCATTTCATCCAATTCTTCGCTGCCGATTACCGGATCTTCCTCCGGCGCTTCAAAAGCCACCGTTGGCGTCAACAGCACATCGACTTCATTGAATAATTTTGAAGCGGCATCTGTAAACATTTTAAGATCCCTTAACCCGTTCAGGTAATCGACCGCTTTATGCTCCATTCCAAGGGCAATTTGCTGATAAGTCAGCGGAGCATAATCTTGCTGCCGGTCAAACCAGCCCTGATGGATTTGCGCCGCTTCTGGCAGAAGGATATTCATGATGATGTCTTCAGTCCGCTGCCAGTCTTTAATTTCAATTTCTTTCACTTCCCAGCCAAGTGACTGCAGCGTTTTTAACGTATCATCGTAGACCTTCTTCACATCCGGTTTCAAGCCTTTCAGCTTTTCAGCAGAAAGCACCCCCACCCTTCTCTTGCTGCGGCTGGCCGAAAAACGCTCCAAGTCGAGCCGGCTGGTTTTGCCTGCCAGTGAATGCGGATCTTTCGGATCATAGCCGTCTATCGCATCCAGCACAATTGCGGCATCTTTCACTGTTCTTGTAATTGGCCCGGCATGGTCCAGCGACCACGACAGCGGAAAGACGCCATGGGTACTGACCAGCCCGCGGGTCGGCTTTAGGCCAACCACCCCACAGTAGGAAGCTGGGATCCGAATGGAGCCGCCCGTGTCCGTACCGAGGGAAAAGAAACCGATTCCGCTTGCTACTGCAGCTGCCGATCCACTCGAAGAGCCGCCCGATGTCTTGGCGGTGTCCCAGGGGTTATTGGTTTTACCGAAATCCGGATGGACAATGCCGTAGGCAAATTCCAGCATATTGTTCTTCCCGATCAATACACCACCGAATCGGATCAATTTTTCCAAAACTGTTGCGTTATAGCCGGGCTTGAACTCTTTTAAGACATTCGATGCGCAAGTTGTAAAGATGCCGTTCGTGTAGAATAAGTCTTTCAGAGAATACGGAATTCCGGTTAACAGATGGGCCGCTTCATTCTTTAAGAACTTTTTTTCCGCTTCTTGCGCTTGTCTATTAGCATCTTCTTCTAATAAGGTGATAAAGGCATTCAGGTCAGGCTCGAGCTGCTGTTGCCGTTCAAATGTTTTTTGGGTTACTTCAACAGGCGACACTTCTTTTTGGCGATAAAGCCGGGCTATTTCCACAATGGATTGATCCAGTAAGTTGTCCATTTGCTACGCTCCTACCGCTAACAGCGGATCTGTCTCGTTGATGGCAAGCGAGCTGACCAAAAACAGCACGACGCCTTCTGTATGAGAGACAATTTCTTTAACGGTCTCACCGAATTCATTTGCCAGCCTGCCCAGTACTTGCTCTTTCGCTACCGAATCGCCGATTTGCACCGCTGGATACCAAAGCCCTTTTACATCGGAGCGGTACCAGTCGAATACCGAAATATAAGTGCAATCACTTTTTCTCACTTCACCTTCCAGCAGCCCAAGTGAAACGAGGATATTTTTCACGCCTTCCTGCAAGAGAATAGAATGCTCTTTGCTCATAATCCCTTGCTGGCCGGCTTCCGCGATGATTGCCGGTACCCCTTGCTCAGCAGCACAGCCATATGTAGATCCCGGAACTTGGCCTTTGCTTCCGATGACGTAGTCGATATCAAAGAGCGATGCCATTTCTTTGGATGCTTCCAGCACTTTTTCGTCTTTTGTGACGTGATAAATCGTAAACGGCACCAGGGCTTCGATCATATCGCCGCCGTGGAGGTCGATAATATAATCCACTTCTTTGAACACCGACTCATTCAGCCAGTAAGCCAAACGTTCAGCATCGGTGCCTTCTTTTTTCCCGGGGAACATGCGATTCAAGTTTTTTTGGTCTTTTGGATGGACATAGATGCTGCGCGCATAAAATGATGCCGGATTGGCAATCGGCAAAACGATCACTTTTCCTTTCACTTTTTCCGGAATGAGAGAGGCTCCGACTTGCTGGGCAGCATCAATCGATGTATATTCACAACCGTGAATACCTCCCAGTACCAGCACTTTCGGTCCTTCTTCAGAGCCGTTGACCAGAAAAGCGGGCAATTTTTCGTCAATCGTCGGCAGCTCCAGATAATTTTTCACTTTTTCTCCTTCAGCAACAGATAAATTCGCGATTTTCCAAGTTTTGCTCATTTATACCATCCTCCATCTAAGGTTTTCCATAGGGCCGCCTGTTTCCGCTAAAAAAATGGGATGCGGCTGCTGGATTGCAGCCGCTCCCCTTTCTTTATTGTTCTTTTGTAATTTTGTGGAACGGGACGTACCAGGTGTTCATTGGGTTCAGTTCATACCCTTTCACCCAAGTTCTGACAGGAGCTTGGATCTGCGGCTGTGCGACAAAGATATAAGGCACTTCTTCCGCCATGATATTCTGGATTTCCCGATAATTGTTCTCGCGCAGGTCTTCGTCAGTGCTGGTTCTGGCTTCTTCCAATAAAGAATCTACTTCAGGATTTTCATAGAAAGCCAAGTTGAAGCCAGGGCCTTTGCTCGTTGAATGAGCGAAATACCAGAGGTTGTAATCCGGATCCGGATAATCCGGCGTCCACGATACCAACCCGAAATCATGTTTTCCGCTTGTTACAAGATCCAGGAACGTCGGCCACGCGTAAGTCTTGATGTCCAGAGTCACACCCACTTTTTCAAGATCCGACTGCAGCAGAAGCGCTGTATTGCTTCGGACTTCGTCATCTTCGGAAATTGCGATTTCCAGCGTCAACCCTTCAGCTTGCCCCGCTTCTTCCAGCAAGGCTTTCGCTTTGTCCAAATCGTATTCATAAAGCTTCGCATCCGGGTTAAAACCGAACATGCCTTTTGGCACTGCACCTACAATGCGTTCAGCATTTCCCAAGTAGACGCTTTCAAGCAGTGCATCGTAGTTGATGCTATGGGCAATCGCTTGCCGCACTTTCTCGTCCGCAAGTGGACCGCTCTCAATATTCATCGGCATATAATCGATTTGGAAGCCGCTTGCCTTCACGATTTCGATTCCTTCAGTGCCTTCCATCTGGCCCAGCACTTCCGGTGA
Source organism: Planococcus sp. VCh962 (assembly GCF_057748275.1). Lineage (NCBI taxonomy): Bacteria > Bacillati > Bacillota > Bacilli > Caryophanales > Caryophanaceae > Planococcus > Planococcus sp. VCh962. The sequence continues at coordinate 205,954 of NZ_JBYLHS010000003.1, read as the reverse complement.
CACCATCGTATTGTCAATCAAATCAATTTCGCCTTTTTCCAGCATCAGACGGGCTGTCGAGGCTTCCGAGACAAAACGGATATTGACGGTTTCCATCGTCGGTTTTTCTCCCCAATAATCCGGATTCGCTTTCATCACCAGCGTTTCACCGCGGTCCCAGCTTTCAAGGATATAAGGCCCTGAACCCATTTCCGCTTCAGCCAGGAAGGTTTGACCCAAGTCTTGCCCGTGGCTTTCTTCCAATGCCGGGTTGATGATATTGGCAAAAGCGGTGCCGAGTGTGCTGATAAAAGGAGCAAATGGTTCTTTCAAGGTAATTTTTATCGTATGGTCATCAATAATTTCAAAGCTATTTTCATCGATGACTTTGCTGAAAATACCGGCTGCTGATTTCCCTACATCAATTGCGCGAGTAAAGGAGTACTGCACCGCTTCAGCCGTAACCGGAGAGCCATCATGGAATTTAGCATCTTTGACTAAATGGAACGTGTACTCTTTGCCATCCTCCGAAACATCCCAGCTTTCCGCGAGCATCGGCTGTGGCTCTGTAGAAGTTCCGTCGTATGTCACCAGACGGTCATACATCATATAAATGACACGGAATGTGGTATTGGCCGCTTGTCCGTGGGGGTCCAATAACGGGATGTCCTGGTTCGTCGCAAAGTTAAATACATTTTCATCGAAGTTTTCATTTGGTTCCGCAGAATCTGTAGTGCCAGGAGATTGTGTACCTTCAGATTCTTCACTGTAATTTTGGCATCCAGCAAGCGCAAGCACCCCAATGACAAGAAACAACAATATTTTGGACCATCGGCTTTTGAACTTCACTATATTTCCCCCCTGTTTATAAGTTGGTGATTCCCCAAGACAAAAACGGCGTCAATCCCATCCCTCCTTTCAATGAAATCAACAGAGCATCCTCAGCGCTGCTTCGGATCCAGCACATCATTGAGTCCGTCTCCGAGCAGATTGAAACCTAACACTGTCAGAAGGATGGCAAGACCTGGAAATGTAGCTGCCCACCAAGCTTCCCTTAATATTTCACGGCTATTGGACAACATGGCGCCCCATTCCGGAGAAGGTGGCTGTGCACCAAGGCCGATGAAACTTAAACCGGCTGCAGACAAGATGACGAAACCTAAATCGAGCGATGCCTGAATGGTGGCTGGAGCAATTGAATTTGGAATGACTTCTTTGAATAGAATCCGGAATGGATTCGCACCCAAAGCCCGGGACGCTTCGATAAATTCCGAGTGCTTGATTGACAGGACCGATGAGCGCACAATCCGGGTATACCAAGGCCACCAAGTAGCCGCTAAAGCCAGCATGACGTTTTCTATTGAAGGCCCAAGCGCTGCTGCGATTGACATGGCCAGGATGATGCCGGGAAAAGACAGGAAAATATCGGTGATCCGCATGATGATCTGATCTACCCGACCGCCGATATAACCTGCAATTGCTCCAAGTATCGTTCCAATCGGGAAAGCAATCACCACCACCAATAAGCCAATGCGCAAGGAAATTCTTGTGCCGTAAACAATGCGGCTGAAAATATCCCGGCCCACTTCATCAGTCCCAAAATAATGCTCTCCGCTCGGAGCTTCCAATTTGCTCAGCAAATCCACTTCAGTCGGGCTATGGGTGGCGATTGCCGGCGCAAAAATAGCCGATATGACGATAATCAAAACAATAACGAGCCCGAGTACAGTCAGCGGGCTGCTTACGACTCTCCGTACCAATCCGGCCACCCCCTCAATTGTGTTTTAATCGTGGATCGATAAAGAAATACATCGTATCGACGATCAAATTGACCAGGATAAACATAATGGCAATCAATAGCGTAACACCCATGACTGCCGGGAAATCGAGATAGTTGATGGCATTTACTGCATATTGGCCAAGTCCCGGCCATGAAAATACGGCTTCTACCAGGACACTGCCTCCCAATGCATGGCCAAATGCCATTCCGAGCAATGTAATGACCGGCATGACGCCGTTTCGTAAGGCGTGGCCATACAGCACCCGGTTTTCAGGAGCCCCTTTTGCATAGGCTGTGCGGATGTAATCACTTTGCAGCACCGTCAGCATGCTCGAACGGGTCATCCGTGTAATCATTCCGACCGTCACCGCTGCAAGCGTAATGCCCGGCAGCACCAAATGCATCACCGCGGAAAAGAAAACAGGCCAGTTTCCAGTCAGCAAAGCATCGATGGTGTACATACCCGTAATATAATCTGGAGGGGACATGCCGTTATCGAGCCTGCCCGATCCCGGAAACATCCCCAGTCTCAGATAGAAAAATAATAACAGCAGCAAGCCGAGCCAGAACGCCGGCATCGCCACACCGAGAAGTGCGAATATCCTCGTAAACTGATCGGCGAGTTTGTCTTTCCTGCTCGCACTGATGATTCCGAACGGGATACCGATCAATAATGTAATCACCATCGCAAAAATCGTCAGTTCAAAAGTGGCCGGCGAATACCGGATTAAATCATCCGCAACCGGACGCTGGGAATAGGTGCTTTCCCCCAAATCCCCTTGGAAAATCCCCGCCATATAGCGGCCGTACTGGACATAAAGCGGATCGTTCAGCCCCATATCTTCCCGCAGCGCTTCCAATCCTTCCGGTGTCGCTTTAGGACCTAGAATCAGCCGGGCCGGATCCCCCGGAATCGTATTCGAAATGGCAAAAGTCAGTATGCTGATCCCGATCAGAATCGGAATCATCAACAGCAGGCGTCTGGCAATAAAGCGTAAGGCATCCATTCATCTGTCACCCCTTTAATGACTTGGTTTGCTTTTGTTTTATGTGTGGATACAGGCAGCAAAATGATCGGTTGATTTCTCTTCCAGCGGCGGAACAATTTCCGAACATTCTTTTGTCGCCATCGGGCATCTTGTATGGAACGGGCAGCCTGGCGGCGGATTGGATGGGCTCGGCAAATCACCTTGCAGAATAATCCGGTTTCTTACATGGACCGGATCCGGAACCGGCAAAGCTGACAGCAAGGCGCGTGTATAGGGATGCATCGGATCGTTGTAAACCTTCTCCACATCCGCAATTTCCACCACTTTCCCCAAGTACATGACTGCCACCTTATCGGAAATATGCTGGACAACCGACAAGTCGTGGGAAATGAACATATAGCTCAGATTCATCTCCTGCTGTAAATCGAGCATCAGGTTCAACACTTGTGATTGCACGGATACATCCAGAGCAGAAACAGGCTCATCGGCCACAATCAGTTTCGGGTTCAGCGCCAGCGCTCTGGCAATTCCAATGCGCTGTCTTTGTCCGCCTGAAAATTCATGAGGATAGTTATTAAGCTGCTCTTTCCGCAAGCCGATTTTGCCGGCCAGATTTTCAATTCGTTCTTTGCGTTCTTTTTTATTGCCGACACCGTGGATAATCAATGGCGCCTCCAGTATTTTGCGAACTGTATTTCTTGGATTCAGTGACGCATATGGATCTTGAAAAACAATCTGCATCTCTTTCCGCAGCTCTTTCATCTGCTTTGGGGACATATCGACAACTTCCTGCCCTTTAAACAGAATGCTTCCTTCAGTCGGCTCAACCAGGCGGAGAATGGAGCGGCCCAAACTGGATTTTCCGCATCCGGATTCCCCGACAATTCCTAAGGTTTTGCCTTCCTCTATGGAGAGGCTGACGCCATCAACTGCTTTGACAATGGTTTTTTCACCCAGAAACCCTTTTTTAGTTGTGAAGTGCTGCTTCAAGTTCCTCACTTCTAGCAGAGCCATCATTTTTCGCCTCCTTTTCATCGTAGAGCCAACAGGCTGTCTGGTGTTTTTCCCGTATTGCAATCATCGGAGGCACCGTTGTTCTGCAGATATACATGGCATGGATGCAGCGGTCGGCGAAGCGGCAGCCCACTGGCATATTGCCAGGTGTCGGCACAGTTCCTGGAATCGACCCCAGCTTCTTTTTGCGTTCGCCAAGCTTAGGGATTGAATCCAGTAACCCTTGCGTATAGGGATGCTTTGGATTTTGGAACAATTCAATCACCGGAGCCTCTTCCACGATTTTTCCGGCATACATGACGATGACCCGGTCGCAGACTTCTGCCACGACACCCATATCATGGGTGATCAGGATAATGCCCATATCGGTTTGCCGTTTGATATCATTCATCAATTCTAGTATCTGTGCCTGGACAGTCACATCGAGCGCTGTAGTCGGCTCATCGCATATCAAGAGCTGCGGCTCACAGGCCATGGCGATGGCAATCATGATGCGCTGCCTCATCCCGCCTGAAAGCTGATGGGGATATTCGTCAATCAGCTCTTCCGCCCGCGGCAGCCCAACTGCTTTTAATAGCTGCAATACACGTTCTCTACGTTCTTTCTTGCTTTTTTTCGTGTGCAAAATCAGAGATTCTTCTATTTGAGTCCCGACAGTATGGAGAGGGTTGAGTGACGTCAGCGGATCCTGGAAAATCATCGACATCTGATTCCCCCGGATCTTCTCCAGTTTTCGTTTGGAATACTTGGATATTCTGTCTCCTTGCAACTCGACTGTCCCTTCAAGACGGGCCTTATCCGGCAGCAATTGCATCAAAGAAAGCGCTGTCATGCTTTTCCCGCATCCGGATTCCCCTACAATTCCGAGCGTCTCCCCTTGGGCCACCTGAAATGAAATTCCATCCAGTATTTTCGAGTATTTTCCGGCTCTTTTAAGTGATAAAGACAAGTCTTTTACATCTAACAGCATATTTCCACCGCCCTTCAGTCTTTAGTTGAAGCTACTTTGGACAAATCCTTCAGCGCTGCTTTGTAATGGTTTGAAAATGCCCCTTGGATTATTTCACAATCCTGTGTCCGTAAAGCGTCCAGCAAAATCTGGTGATTATGAACGACCTGTTCCACCCTTAATGGCACTTGGGTGGCAATCGTTAAGAACATGGCCCCCACTTGAGTATCAAGATGCCTGTGGATGCTGATCAGCCGATTGTGCTTGGAAGCCCCCACAATGGTACTGTGGAACTGGATGTCACACTGAGCTTGTTTTTCCAGGTCTTTCGCTACCATCATTTGATGGAATTTCTCGAGCAAGCGCTCTAATTTGGCGAAATCTTTTTCTTTCAAATTAGGCACTGCCAACTGGGCTGCTTCTCCTTCCAGCAAGGCACGCAATGTATATATTTCGAAAGCATCCTGCCGTGACAAGGTTGCCACAAAGGTCCCTTTATTCGTTTCGTGTTTGATCAGCCCTTCATTTTGAAGAAGCTTTAACGCTTCCCGGATCGGTCCTCTTGAAATGCTCAGCTTTTCAGCAAGCTGCGCTTGATTGATCCGCTCGCCTGCATGCAGTTCTCTATTCAATATCATTTTCCTTATGATTGCTGCAACATCATCAGATAGCGTTCTCTGGTCCGGGATTAGCATTTTGTTCACTCCTATTTCAACTCGCCTTTGTTGGCAAGGCTTCATATATTTTTTTCAGTTCATAGAGATTGTTCCAGCTCATTTCTTTTGTTCCGCGTTCTATTTCTTTTATGAAAGCTATCAAAGCGCAAAGCAAAGGCATCTTAACACCGTAGCTTTGGCCGATTTCCAGTACTGTCCCCAGCTGGGCATCCACTTCCGTCTCCCGTTTACGTACCGCTAAATCCCGCCAGATTCCGCTTTTGGTCTTCTTATTTTTGGCCATGCGATCTGCCAGCTTATCGAGCTGAACATCCAGCTTTTTCGGATCGCGCCGCTCTCTTGGATAAACCAGAGCCGGCTCCCAATCATCGAAACCGAGCGGCTTAATGTTTTGCTTGTGCGCCACTTCCAGTATTTCCGAACATAATGCCATCAGCGTCTCCCTCAAATCGCGCCTCCTGACCACTTCGGCCATCGTTTCGTCTACTAGAGCAGTCGCATATAGCAGGCCGGCATACGACATTTTGCCCCATAAATAGCCCCAAATATTATCAGTGACTTCGGCTGGCCCCCAGCATTGCAATTTGTCTTTCAACACGTTGATACGCCCGGAAATGCGTCCATCCAGTTCCCCGAGATATAAAGAGGCTACTCCTCCGTAAAGAATTCTTCCTGGTTCCAGGTAATCTGCTGAAAAATTGACGAAGCAGCCGATTGTTCGTTCTGCTCCAATCATTTTTGAAATTTGCCGTTCGCACAGGCCGTTTTGCAATGAAATCACTTGTGAATCAGAAGTTAAAAGAGGCAAAAAAGGCGTTAAAGCTTTTTCTGTATGATGAGCTTTGACACAAAGGAAGATCGTTTCAAGAGGTTCATTTTTTTCAACTAATTGTTTTGGAGTATAGGCGGTTCCTTTTACTGTAAATGTTTCATCTGGGCCTTCAATCGTAAGCCCTTCAGTTTTTATTCGGTTTACATGTTCTTCAACAATATCGCAAAAAATGACTGTTTCTCCCGCACGCGCCAAGTAAGCACCGAGAACACCGCCAATCGCGCCGGCTCCGATTATTGTGATTGCCAAACTGCTTCCCCCTTTAAAAAAGCTGCATTCCTCCGTCTGCGGATATTACTTGCCCCGTGACATAACGGGCAAAATCTGATGCAAAAAACAGTACCGGATGAGCAATATCTTCCGGATTCCCCAGTCTTTTTACAGAGGTGGACTGGATTAAACTGGACTGCTCTTCCTCAGACATCGCCTTCCACTGCCGTTCTGTGGAGGGATTCGATAACACAAATCCCGGGGCAACGTTATTGACCGTGATTCCATGGGGACCGAGTTCCCGTGCCATTTGCCTGGTAAAACCGATTTGGCCGGCTTTGGCGCTCGTATAAGCCTGTATTCCGGTCAAGCTGCTGCTTCTTCCGGCACCACTCGAAATATTGACGATTCTTCCATATCCAGCTTTTTTCATATGTGGAGCAGCCGCCCGCACCATGAGAAATGTGGAAGTTAGGTTGATATCTATCACCTTCTGCCATGCTTCATCTGAAACTTGCTCAATCGGCTGATGGATCTGCCCCGCTACGCCTCCTGCTACATTGACGAGGATATCTATTTTCCCAAAATCTGTGAGGACTTTTTGCATTACATCCGCCACCGCTCCAGAGTCAGTCGCATCGCATATATATGAATTCACTGTGCCTAATGAGCCGGCAGCTGCGATGCTTTTTTTCACTTTTTCTTTAGTATCAGCCAACGGTTCTTCCAGGATATCTATGGCGGCGACATGCGCCCCTCGGCTTGCCAGCTCATGGCATATTGCCCTGCCTATGCCATGAGCTGCTCCGGTGACGACTGCTGTTTTATTTTCAAAAGTCAACTGTAAACTGTTAACACTTTGCTCCAATCCAATTCCCCCGCTCGCCAATTTTTTTATAGTATATTCTTATTGTTTTTTATTTGCAATACTATTTTGAATATTAAATAATCTAAAGAATTTAATAACGATGATTTAATAGTAATAAAAACCAAATAAAAAAACAGATTGCTAAAATTCGCAATCTGTTTTAGAATTTTCATGGAATTTTTAGTGTTTGTGCCGCTGTTTTCATTGCTGAATTACTGGGCCGTATATCCGCCGTCCACCATTAATGTGGTGCCTGTCACAAAATCGTTTTCACACAAAAAGACGATTGCATGCGCCACTTCCTCGGGCCGTCCTAAGCGGCCGATTGGGTGCTTCGCTATTATTCTTTCATAAAATTCCGGACTCATTGTGCTGCGATTCGACATACCCGTTTCAATATAGCCCGGGCTCACTGCATTTACGCGAATGTTTTTATCTGCATATTGAAGAGCCAGAGATTTTGTCATTAAATTCACCGCACCTTTAGAAGCGGTAACAGCAAAAGCATTCGCTTCTCCAACACTTCCCAAAATGGATGCCGTATTGACAATGACACCTCCTCCGGTTTTCAGCATTTCTCGGATGGCGTGTTTTGATCCAAAGAAAACTCCGTCTTGATTCACCGCAATTATTTTCCGGTAATCTTCGTAGGAAAGTTCATGGGTTACACTGAGTGCGCGAATTCCTGCATTATTGACCATAATGTCAATGCGCCCAAACTGTTTAATCGTTTCTGATACAAGGTTTGCTACTGAATCTTCTCGGGAAGCATCGAATTCATTAAATACAATTTCTGCTCCGTTGCTTTGAAGTTCCTTGGCAGCTGCTTTTCCGCCTTCCACATTAATGTCCGCAATAACTACTTTAGCCCCTTTGCCCAACAGCGCTTTAGCAGTAGCTAAGCCGATTCCTGAAGCTCCGCCAGTCACTACTGCTATTTTTCCTGTCAATTCCATCTGAATTGCCTCCCTGTATCGGAAAATAACTCTCCATACAATTATAGCAATTTATATCTGAAAATTCTAACAATTATAGTTTTACTATATAAAAGGATTTCCAGCTCTCTCCTCTTTATGGCACCCTGTTCTTCTCATTATCATCCAATCAACTTAGTGCGTACTTTTTTTTTGAGCAATGATTAAGAAAAGCTTCCGTTTCTTTCGTGCTGCGCATTTCCCGGTCTTGCATAATCACCTGTATTTTTTCAATCATTTTTCGGCCAAGCCCTTCACCCCGGTATGATGGAAGCACTGAAACATGATGTACTATGAAATAAGTGTCGGCCACTTCCACTCCGATCAGTCCTACATAGTCCTCCTCGTTTTTCAGCAAGTATAATTGCCAATCAGGATCTTCAGTGTAACGGGTGATTGTTTGGCATAAACTTTTCAAATTTCTCTCTTGTGGCATGAAGGACAATAAACCCATCGCAATCTTTTGGCATGATTTCTTATATCTGACTAACATAAGCCCATCCTCGCTTCATTAATATTTCTTTTGCCTCGTTGCGCTAGCTGCTGTTTATTAATTCATATAAACTTTTCCATCCAGCTGCTCAATGACTTCCAATGCCGCCCCAAGCCGTTCTGCAAAATCCTCCGGACGCTCTTTTGATTCCAGGCGCACACAGACGATATTCGGATTCGATATCAAGCGTTGCTGAAAATCTGTCGGCAGTGGAATCGGGTACTCTCTGAAGTTGAAAGTGAAACATGGAAATTCTTCAGGCAGCAAGTAAATTTCTGCTTTATTGTGGGCAGTGCCATCTTCTTTAAGATGTTTAAAAGAAATATCCAAATCCAAAGTGCAGGTGAAGAATGATGTATTGGCATGAATCACCAATGTTCTTTTCTTTTTGACGATACATCTTCCCGACTGCAGCTCGATTTCCGATTTCAACAGCATACCCACTTTTTCCGCCACTTGTTCCAACCGCTCCATCTTAACTCTCCCCTTCCATCATGTTCAACGCTGTTTGGTTCTTTAACCGTATAAAGTTATTTGAACAGATACACAGTAAGGACAAGTTTCGTAATTTTCTTCCTGTATAAGCCGTTCCACATACTTAGGGCAATTCGTGAATTCTCTGCTTGTGATTGGCGTTCCCATAAAACCACAGCGATCGCCCGCAAACTTTTGCTGATGAATGCTTTTTTGATTGTGATCAATAAAATACTTCATCAATTCCGCTCCTTTTTCCGGTTAAAACGTACAAAAACGCCGAAAAGAATTGAAACATTCTTTTCGGCGTTGTTTCCAGCTCTATTGTCTGTAACATCCAACCAAGTTTATTTTATTTTATAAATAAGCGCGTAGATTTTAAGTTTTTAGTCAGCCCAGAAACTCTATTGTTTTCTGATTACTTATATCCTACAGCGCACTAATGTAAAAGTAAAATCTTTTGGCCTACTCTTTTGCACAAAATTTAATAAATAGATATTAATCTGATTCCGGAAAGCGGATACTTCACTATACCCGCCTCTAATTTTTGCTAAACCAATGGACAATAAGGAATTATTATCCACTCTAACTTCTATTTAATGAATTTCAGTCTTTAGCCAGCCTCTGACACTATTGATAAACCAGACCGCATCGAAATCCTTCAACTCTTTTTTATGGATTACTTTTTCTTCGATTTCCCCTTGATCCAGCAGATATTGCCGGAAGGTCCCTGGCAATAAACCACAGCTTACTGGAGGTGTAAAGAACTTCCCTTCTTTTTCAACCACTATATTGCCAATCGTAAATTCGGTCAGTTCTTCTTTTTCATTCCACAATAATACTGAAAAATTGTGATTTTCACCACTTTTATGCTTATCGTATATTTTTCGATACGTAGTTTTATGGAATAGAAATGGATTGGAGCTGTCTACGGCAGAAGCCGCCAACTCACAAGTGACCGGTTCCGCTATTGGTGAGATTTCTTGTGCCTCTGTAGAAATATTCCCTTCTTTGTCCAGGAGCAGCCTTACTTTAAAGATACCGTTCGGATGCTCTTTCGCTAAAACCATGAGCTTTTGTTCCGCCTGACCGGTATTTCCCGGGAAATTAAAATAATGGGAAGAATCCTTGAGGCGCTGCAAATGATAAGACAGCAATGGATACTTTCCGTCTTCCAGTTTCAGCGATTCCAGCAATTTAAACTCTGGCCGCTTCGCTGTCAGCACTTGTGCTTTGGTATACAGCTCCTGGTATTCACCTTCTGAAGTCGAATCCCATGTTATGCCTCCGCCTACCCCGTACCGGGCCGTTTTCTCTTCTGCATCGATGACGACTGTCCGGATGGGAACATTGAAGACAGCATTTTTTTCAGGTGTGATAAAGCCGATCGCTCCGCAATACACTTCTCTTGGTGATTGTTCGAGCGCCGCAATCGTTTTCATGGTGCTGATTTTTGGCGCTCCCGTTATGGAACCGCACGGAAACAATGCCTGGAACCAGTTCAGCACCGTTGCTTCAGAATCCAGTTCGGCTTCCACAGTCGATGTCAGCTGAAGCACAGTCGGATACGTCTCTGCTTGGAATAGTTTCGCCACATTGACCGTCCCTGGTTTTGCCAGCCGGCTGAGGTCATTGCGAAGCAAATCGACAATCATCAGATTTTCTGCCCGTTCTTTTTCAGAAGCCAGCAATTTGGCCATGTTTTCTGCATCTTCTGCTGTATTTCGCCCTCTTGGCGCTGTGCCTTTCATCGGCTTGGTGGTCAGTTTGCCGTCTTTCACCTGGAAAAACAGTTCAGGGGAAGCGGAAAGGATCCGGTATTTCCCCAAATTTAAATAAGCGCTATATCCGGCCTGCTGATTTCTGGCTAACTGGTTATAGAACGACCGGTCACTTCCCGTAAATTTCGCATGGAGCCTATCGGTATAATTCACTTGATACGTATGCCCTTCTTCGATGGCATCTTTGATCTGCTTTATGCCGTTTTTATATTGCTCTATTGAACTGGCTATGTTCCAGTCCGACACTTGGTAAGGCTCTTCTGTCTGTGCTTGATCCAGAGAAAACGGATGCTCAAAAATGCCGAACCAGACAAGCGGCATTTCAGCTCCGGACCGGACCTGCATTTCCGGATGAAACGCAGGTGCCGCTTCGTAGGAAACATAGCCAGCCGCATAAAACCCCTGTTGGATTTCCTGTTCAATGCTTTCCATAATTGTGGGCACTTCTTCAACAATGTATGTCTCCAACACTTTTATTGGATTCTGAAATGCGATCGGCTCAAGCTTGCCGTGGTCGTTTTGAAACTCGAACATTAGGTAAGGGTTGGTCATTGCGCTATCCTCCTTGCCTGTTTGTTCTTCCAAGCTCTTGCATCTTTATAGCAATTTTCGAGCATCTGAAATCCATCTGTCGTTAAAATCGATTCCGGGTGGAACTGAATCCCGGTTACTGGCAGCATTTTGTGCTGCACGCCCATAACTACGCCGTCTTCTGTTTCAGCGGTAATTCGCAGGCACTCGGGCATTGCAGACTTTTCCGCAATCAATGAATGATAACGCGTCACATTCGTCGGGGAAGCAATTCCTGCAAATATGCCTATGCCGTCATGAGCCATTACAGAAACCTTGCCATGCATCGGCTGCTTTCCTTTACCGATGCGTCCGCCAAAATGTTCGATGATCGTCTGATGGCCGAGGCACACGCCTAAAATCGGAAACTCACCGCTGAGCGAAAGCAGGATTTCCTTAGTTGCTCCTGACTGCACTGGCCGGCCCGGCCCTGGTGACAAGACAATCAGATCTGGAGACATTTTTTTCACTTCTTCTGCTGTGATTTGTTCATTTTGAAAGACTGCAACGTCAGAGTCGAACTGTTCCAGGTAATGGACCAGATTATAGGTAAACGAATCTTGGTTATCGATGATGACGATCATGGGTGCACCTCTTTATTCTGAATCTATTGGTTGATTTTATTATACTTGGTTGCGCTGCAGCTGTGTGATTTACGCAATAAAAATCGCAGCTCTCCTGCTGATTATCTGCCGATATTGATTTTTCATAAACAAAGCCCAGCCATAAGATGGCTGGGCTTTGTTTTATTTTATTTATCCCGTTTTATCAGTCAGTGAGAGATGAAGAAAATCTTCACTGAGCGAAGTTTCTTCTATTGCTCGTAAGTGGAGCTATTGGCCGCCGCAAGCGCTTGGCCTATTTGTTCAGCTGCTTCTTGCAGCAATGGCAGAAAATCATCGCGCAGCATGTCTTTGCTGATGCGGCCGGCGTGCACTGAACAGTTCATGGCGGCGATGACTTTCCCATTTGCATTTCGGATCGGCACCGCAATGGAACGCAGCCCTTCTTCAAACTGCTGATCTACGCCGCCCCAATCGTTCTGGCGTACTTCTTCCAGCACCTTGAAAAGTTCTTCTTTATCTGTAATCGTTTTATCGGTGTATTTTTCGAATTCCATTTTTTCCAAGTAAGCTTCCAGCTCTGCCGGCGGCAAATTGGCGAGAAGCACATGACCCATGGATGTGGCATAAGCCGGAAGCCGCGAGCCGACACCCAGGTTGATGGACATGATGCGTTTGGTTGATACACGGGCCACATAGAGGATGTGCATGCCGTCCAATATCGAAATCGAACACGATTCCCCTGTCCGGTCCACGAATTGCTTCATGAATGGATGCGCAATACTCCAGCTATTATTGGAAGATAAATATGCATAACCTAAGGATAAGGTTCGGGCAGTTAATGAGTAGCTTCCATTTTTCGATTCCGCAAAGCCAAGAGCTTCAAGCGTCAAAAGGATTCGCCGGGCTGCCGGCCTGCTAAGTCCTGTTTGTTTAGCAGCTTCACTGACAGTCATTGAAGAATTATGCTGAGAAAAAGCCTGTATGACTTGCAGTCCACGCTCCAGTGACTGAATATAGTCCCCCGATTTTTTAAAATTGTCTAATTCTTTTGTTGACAATTGCTTTACCCCCTGTGTAAGATGAGATTGTACGTATAACGAATTATTGTACGTATATCGTACAATAATCTTATTGACATTGCAAGCGTTTTGAATGGATCTTTTCTTTTTTACAGGTTCATGAATGCGTTTACATTATTTAATTTCAAAACTAGTAATAAGCAAGCCCGCATTACCATACTATCTATTAGGGGGAATTGAGGATGGCAGAAACGACTGTAAAAAACGAACGCGTATTGTCAGCATATGAAGGCTTTGTAAAACATCTTAAAAACTTTTTGGACGAGCAGCAATTCAATCACGAAGAGTATACAAACTTTGTGAAATGGGCAGACCGCCTTGGACGCAGCGGAGAAATCCCGTTATTCTTGGATGTCTTTGTGGAAACCCATGTACTGGAAGCGAAGTACAAGGACTCTCCAGGTACTGAACCTTCTCTTCTTGGACCATACTACGTAGAAAACCCGCCATTAGTGGAAGAAGCACCGTTCGTTATACCGCAGCGCGAAAACGAACCGGGCGACAAACTGGTATTCTTCGGAAATGTCAGTTCCGTAAACGGACCTCTTGCAAACACGAAAGTGGAATGGTGGCAGGATGATGCAGATGGCTTGTATTCAAACTTCGATTCAACTGCACCGGACTTCAATCTTCGCGGCCAGTTCCAGACGGATGAAAACGGCGATTTCGAAGTGCATTCAATCGTTCCGATCCCTTATCAAATCCCGACTAGCGGACCAACTGGCGAGTTCACTTTTGCTGCTGGCTACCATGCTTACCGGCCAGCGCATATCCATATCAAATTCGAGCACGAAGGCCATGAAACATTGATTACACAAGTATTTTTCGAAGGCGACGAGTGGCTGGAAACAGATGTTGCTGGTGGCGTCCGCTCTTCATTGACATCTAAATTAATTGATAAAGGCGACCACAAGGAAGCATCTCTGAACTTTGTAATGAGAACTGAATAAGCAGGGATCCTATGGCTGTCGAGGAAATCTTGACAGCCTCTTCTTATTACATACTTACCATGCAAGGCCAATCTTTGAATTGAGGTGCAACGGATGATGGAATTGTACAAATTAAATATCAATGGAAATGACATTCAAATAGCTGATTATCCAGGGGAAAAAGGTCCGATTATCGCGATTCATGGACTGACTGGCACTCATAAAAACATGCATTATTATGCAGAAAAGCTGAAAGGCGAATACCGCTTTATCGCAGTGGACCTTCGGGGCCGCGGAAACAGCTCGGAAGCCGATCCGGATACTTCCATTTTCAAACATGCGGAAGATATACTCGGGCTCATTGAAGAACTAAAGCTCGAAAATCCAATTTTGCTGGGCTATTCCATGGGCGGTTTTATCTCCGCAATTGTAGCAAGCCGCTTGAAATCCATAAAAGCGCTGATTTTATTGGACGGAGCCGCTAAAGCTTCAGAACATCAGCGCGGCATTATCCAGCCTTCTCTTGGCCGCATCAGCCGCCATTTCGACTCCAAGGAACATTACGCAGAAGAGATCAAGAAAATCTATGCAAATCTTGGCATTGAATGGACGGATGTACTACAGGATACAGTGGAATATGAAGTTGGACCGGCCGGTGACCATTGGGAAAACAAAGCGGATGAGTCACAGATTGTTGCTGATTTCGAAAGCTTCTATACTTTTGACCCGGCACAAATCGGCAAGAATATTGAGTGCCCGACATTGCTTGTCTACGCCGAAGGAAACATCGGCTCTATGCCTCCGTTGTTCTATTTGGACGATTACAAAGAAACGCAGGCTTCAATCGACGAAATCAAAACAGTGGTTTCCGACTGCAACCATTACACAATGGTATTCGAACAACGCGATGACATTCAAAAAGAGATGGATGCTTTTTTAGAGAAACTATAATTTAGTAATGAGGGTTGAATGGGGGAATATGAATGAATTTTTCGTTTAAGAAACTGAATCAAAGTATGTGGAAATCTCACAAAGAAACAAAAGACTTGGTGACCATGGCGGAACTCCGGACACACAGCAATGCTGGGGTGGCAACTGCTGAAATGCCTGGAAAGAAAAAAACAACGGCCACTGGCCAGGAACAGACAGAGCACAAGAACTCATACAGCACCACACAATTGATTGGGCTCTTTTTAGGGCCAATCCTATTTCTATTAGTGCTCTTCGCCTTGCCGCTTCCGGGACTTAGTGATCCCGGGCGTGCAGTGCTGGCCATTACAGCCTGGATGGCTGTCTGGTGGCTGTCCGAAGCGATTCCACTTGGCATCACTTCCCTCATGCCGCTGATCTTGCTGCCATTAATGGGAGCGGTTGATGGAAACGTCGCCGCTTCAAGCTATGGCGATTCGCTGATTTTCTTATTCATCGGAGGATTTGCACTGGCTTTGGCACTCGAGCGATGGAATCTTCATGAACGAATCGCCATTACCGTTTTAAGTGCAGTTGGCGCAAGTACTTCCGGCCTTGTTCTTGGCTTTATGATTGCAACCGGCTTCCTTTCCATGTGGGTGTCCAATATGGCGACTGTCATGCTGATGATTCCAATTGGCCTGGCCATTATCGCCAAAGTCGTTAACTTAATGAAAGAAGACGATGTTTATACGGTAGAAGAAGAACAGAAATTCACAAAATCGATTGTTTTTGCCATTGGTTTCGGCGGTACGATCGGCGGAAGTGCCACTTTGATCGGCACACCAACGAACCTTGTGCTCGCTGGCCTTGCTAAAGAGTTGTTTGGAATCGAAATTTCTTTTGCCCACTTTTTCCTTTTTGCTTTTCCATTGACAGTATTGCTAATGATATTCTCAATTTTCTACCTCACAAAAATCGCCTATCCCATGAAAGTTAAAAAAATCGCAAATGGCCAGCAGTTTGTGCTCGAACGCAAACAAGAACTCGGCAAACTGGGATATGAAGAAAAAGTCGTCCTGGCCATCTTCTTCTTAACCGGATTTTTCTGGATGACGCGCACGTTCCTGTGGAGTGATTTGATCCCCGGATTGAGCGACACGATGATTGCAATGGTGGCAGCAGTCTTGTTGCACGCCATTCCTGCTTCCGGTAATACGGGAGAACGCCTATTAGATGCTGATTCCCTGAAAAACATGCCTTGGGGCGTTTTACTTCTAGTCGGTGGCGGACTTGCGTTGGCATCCGGCTTTAACGGTACGGATCTGGCTTCTTGGATTGGCAGCCAATTAATGCTGCTTGACGGAGCTCCTTATCTGCTGGTGCTGCTGATCACAACATTGCTCGGAATCGGCATGACGCAAATGACGCCGAACACCGCTACAGTGACGATTTTGGTTCCAATTGCTGCAGCGTTGGCACTGGCTATTGATGTTCATCCGCTTCCGCTGATGACAGCCGTTGCCATGGGAGCAGGATTCGCATTCATGCTGCCGATTGGCACACCATCAAACGCCATTATTTTTGCCACAGGCAAAATCACAATGATGGACATGCTCCGCAAAGGGACAGGATTAACCATTTTAGCGCTTTTCCTGATTATTGTATTTGTGTACTATGTCCTTCCTGTTATATTCGGCATCAACCAGTTTGAATATCCGGCAAGTTTAAAATAATTTTTTCCTAGGAGTGTCATTATGAGCAAAGCATTAGAATATTTCAAAGAAGTTTATGACGTCGTTCCGGGCTGGGTGCAGAAAATGTACGATTACAGCCCGGAAGTGTTGGATAAATATACGGGTATCCGCGGGGAAATCATGCAGGACGGTTCCTTGTCTCGCAAAGAGAAAGACGCATTGATCGCCAGCATGAACGCTGCCCGGCTGTACTCGCGAAGCATGATGTTCCATACGAAAGGCGCGGTCGATTTCGGCTATTCTGCATCTGAATTAGTTGAATTCTTCCTTACCGCTTACCTTTACAAAGGCGATGCGGCACTGAAAAAAGCGTTTGAAGCAGTTCCTTATGCTTTGGAATTGAGCGGAAAAACCATCGTTCTTCCTGAAGCCACTCCGGAAACGGCCGATGATCTGCTCGGTACGATGATTGGCTGGCTTACAGAAGAAGATACTTCTTATCTTGAACAAGTCGCATCTGCCCTCAACCAAGGAGATATGGAAAAAGTATCCGCTTTGATTCTTACAGACGGCAAAATATCTTCAAAGTTGAAACTTTTGAACATGGCCGGTAATTTCATTGTTGAACTTGATGGCAGCGGCGCTGCACCGTGGATGGAAAAAGCGCGCAATGCAGGAGCTTCAGAAGCCGACTTGGCGGATCTTGGCTATATCTGCATCTTGACTGCCGGCATTCCGGCTTGGTTTGAACTGAGTGATTCATTAAAAACTGTGGAATAAGCGCAGAACGGAGGCACACGATGTCAAAAATACAGCATGACATACAACAAGCATTATCTTATGTAAAAGCCGGAGACACTGTTCTGGTCGGAGGATTTGGATTGATCGGTGCTCCCCTTACCTTAATAGATGGTTTAACTGAAAAAGACGTCAAAGATTTAACGATTGTCAGCAACAACCTCGGAGAGTCCGGAAAAGGGCTCGGGATTTTATTGAACCAAAACAAAATTAAAAAAGGCATTGGGTCTTATTTCACCAGCAACCGGGATGTCGGCGACAAATACCAAAAAGGCGAAATTGAACTGGAGCTTTTGCCGCAAGGCACTTTAGCGGAATCCTTGCGTGCTGGCGGTGCCGGGATTGGCGGCTATTATACGACTACAGGCGTCGGTACAGACCTTGCCAAAGGAAAAGAAGAACGCGAAATCGATGGAGTGAAATATATTCTGGAAAAAGCGATCCGTGCGGATGTCGCTTTGATCCGTGCCTATAAGGCGGATACATTGGGAAACCTCGTTTACTACAAAACGGCACGGAACTTTAATCCCTTGATGGCAACCGCTGCGAAAACGGTCATTGTCGAAGTGGACGAAATTGTCGAACCCGGTGAGTTGAATCCCGAAGAAGTCGTGACTCCTTTCATCTATGTCGATTTCATCGTGAAAGCACAGCAAGTTCTGACGAAAGAAGGTGTGGTGAGCGTATGACAGTCCAGATGAGCAAATCAGAAACTCAGCATATGATTGCGAAACGCGTTGCCCTTGAATTGAAAGGCCCTTGCACCGTTAACCTTGGAATCGGCATTCCGACATTGGTAGCGGAATACATGACCGAAGACAATATATACCTCCATACGGAAAACGGCTTACTTGGCGTGACGGATGTCGAGGAAGCGGATATTGATCCGAACCTGGTCAATGCTGGCAAATTGCCGGTCGGCGAAGCGGTCGGCGCGTCATTCTTCAACAGTTCGGATTCGTTTGCGATGATCCGCGGCGGCCATGTCGATGTCGCAATCCTCGGGGCGCTGCAAGTAGACCAAACCGGCGTAATCGCCAACTGGGCGGTTCCGGGCAAGAACATCATGGGAGTCGGCGGAGCGATGGATCTGCTTGTCGGCGCCAAGAAAGTCTTTGTAACCATGAGCCATACATCCAAAGACGGCAGTTCCAAGCTGTTGAAAGAGTGTACCTACCCGATTACCTCCACGCGCCAAGTGGATATGATTTTTACGGAACTTGCGGTATTCAAAGTCACCGGCAATCAATTGAAGCTGGTGGATCTGATGCCGGGCGTTACGCTGGATGACGTCAAAGAAAAAACCGAAGCTTCGTTTATCGAATAAAGCGAATTCTGCTGTGGCAGGACCAACTAAAGAAAGCAGGTTTATTTGCATGAAGATACGTTCTTTTGAAGTTTATATATTGGATTTACCGACCATCCGCCCCCACCAGCTCGCGATGCATACCATTACGGTACAGACAATTGTGGTTGGCTGTGTGACGGACGAAGACGGCCGTGAAGGCTGGTCAGAAGTGGCGACGATCGGCGGCGCTTCATACGGTGAATCAACGCCGGAAGCCATCAAAGCGAATATCGATACGTATATCACCCCACTCATCATCGGGCAGAATCCGATTCATTTCGATAAAATCATGAATGATGTATCAAAACTCGTACGGGGTAATTATTTCGCTAAGACCGTCGTGGAAAATGCCATTATCGATTTGGCAGCAAAAGCGAAAGGCATTCCCGCTTTCGAACTGTTCGGCGGCCAAATCCATAAATCCTTGCCAATCGCCTGGACGCTCGCCAGCGGCAATACGGAAAAAGATATCGAAGAAGCACAAGAACTTCTTCAGCAGAAACGCCATAATATTTTCAAGCTGAAAATCGGCAAAGGCGATCCTTTCAAAAATGTTGAGCATGTCCGTAAAATCAAGGAAGCGCTCGGTGATGCAGCACGCTTGACAGTCGATGTTAACCAGGCGTGGGATGAAGATACATCGAATTATTGCATCGCAGCGCTTGAAGCTGGCGGTGTATCGATGGTCGAACAGCCGCTTGTGGCTTGGGATTTTGAAGGCATGTCCAGACTCACCGCCAAATTCAACGTGCCAATCATGGCTGATGAAGCGGCGACAAGCATCCAGGACGTCTTCCGGATCGCCAAATACCGCGCCGGCAACTCCATCGCTCTGAAACCCTGCAAGCACGGCGGCATGACGCAGACGAAAAAAGTTGTCGGCATTGCGGAAGCGGCGGGCCTTGGTTTATACGGCGGAACGATGATTGAGTCGAGCCTCGGGACAGCCGCATGCGCTCAGCTGTACTCAACGATTTCCGACTTGAAATTCGGCACCGAAATCTTCGGTCCGCTGCTTTTCAAAGACAATGTCACCGTCAATGAAATCAAATTCGAGAATTTTGAAATAGTCGTTCCCGACGGTCCGGGCTTCGGCATGGAAATCGACAAGGAAAAAGTAAAACATTACGCAAGAGAATTTTCCGGAAAACAGGAGATGATGAATTGAAGAATGCAGTAATCGTAGATTCTGTCAGAACCGCCATCGGAAAACTAGGCGGTACCATCGGCAATGAAACCGTCGATTTGATCGGCGCCCATGTGATCGAAGAATTGCTCCGCCGCACTCAGCTGGATCCCGCTTCTGTCGAAGAAGTGATCATGGGGCAAGCGAAGCAAAGTGCGGATGTCTCGAACTTGGCGCGCGTTGCCTTGCTGCGCGCCGGCATCCCGGTTGAAGTGCCTGGCTACACGTTGCACCGCCAATGCGGTTCAGGCGTCCAGGCAGTCAATTCCGCCGCACAGCAAATCCAGACCGGATTGAGCGATATCATCATCGCAGGAGGCGCCGAATCCATGAGCACCGCTCCTTATTACGTTAACAAGGTACGCTTTGGCACGAAATCTGGCGATGTGTTATTGAAAGACCCGAATACGGCGAGCCAGCCAGGTTCACAGCCGGTGGAAACATACGGCGAACTGAACATGGGCATCACTGCTGAAAATATTGCTGAAAGATACGGCATTTCGCGTGAAGAACAAGATGAATTTGCGCTGGAAAGCCAGGAACGGGCGGCGAACGCTATTGAAAAAGGCTTGTTCGATTCCCAAATCGCCCCTTATCCGGTGAAAACACGCAAAGGCGTGATTGAGTTTAAAACAGACGAACATCCGCGCCAAACGTCTTTGGAAAAGCTGGCTGGCCTGAAGCCTGTCTTTAAAGAAGGCGGCACGGTTACAGCGGGCAACGCCAGCGGACGCAACGACGGCGCCGCCGCTTTATTGGTGATGTCTGAAGACGAAGCTTTGAAACGCGGCTATCAGCCGAAAGCACGCGTCATCGCTCAAGCGGCAGTCGGCTGTTCCCCGGAAATCATGGGAATGGGGCCAGTCCATGCAACATTCAAGGCATTGAAGCAAGTAAATTTGAAGATTGAAGACATCGACATCATCGAACTGAACGAAGCGTTCGCTTCCCAGGCAGTCGCCTGCATCAACGAACTCGGTGCGGACCGCAGCCGGGTCAATCCGAATGGCGGCGCCATTGCGATGGGCCACCCAATCGGCGCGACAGGCGCGATCCTGTTGACGAAGCTGGTGCACGAACTGGAGCGCACCGGCAAGAAGTACGGCGTCGTAACACTGTGCATCGCCGGTGGCATGGGAATTGCATCGGTTGTAGAGAATCTGAGAGTTTAAAAGTGAAGCGCAGGATCTGCTGATTTTCAGCAGATCCTTTTTTGTTGTAAAGATATAGCTAGGGGACGAAATAGAGCTTGACGCAAGTAAAATTCGATTTGCTGCAAGTAAAGTGAATTTGCCGCAAGTAACCACGAGCTTGCTGCAAGTAAAGTCTCGTTTACCGCAAGTAAATTCGATTTGCTGCAAGTAACAGGCTCTTTTCCGCCAGTAAAGCTGAATCGCATGGATCAGAAATTAAAAAAGCAGGCCGCGAATCTTCAGCGGCCTGCTTCAAAATGATGAAGCCGATTTCATCAATTATTTCCATCTTCATCGGCTTCATTTTCATTTTCATCCGACTCGTTCTCGTTCTCGCCTGATTCGTTTTCATTTCCTTCATTTTCGTTTTCATTCACTTCGGATTCCATCTCGTTCTCTGCGTCGCCGCTGTTTCCTCCACATGCCGCTAGCATGCCTGCGGATAAAAAGACTGCTGCACCCAGCTTCCATCATTTATTCACTGTCATCCAGGTTCCTCCTCAGTAGTTAGCTGTCCCCTACTGATTATACCCGTCTATTTTTCGGGAAAACACCGATAGCCTATTGAGGACGCTGTCAATCAATTTCTCACAGCGTGCGATATCCTTGTCCTGCGGCGCCAATTCGATTTTCAAGGTAGCCGCCAGTTCCGTCTGCACATACAGCATGTCCCGGAAGCGGTCGACAGCCCCGCAGAACTCGGCGAAAAAGCTGTCGCCGGTACCAAAAACCGCTGTCACCAGTTCTTTACAGCCTAAGTTCTCAACAGTTTCAAACAACCTCCGCATTTCTTTCGGAATCTCACCGCTGCCCCAAGTGTATGTGCCAATCAAAACAGCATCGTAACGTGAGAGTCTAGAAAACGGAAAGCCTTTTACTGGCCAAAGCTCCACTTCCAGCCCCTTGGCAATGCAGATTTCCTGTAATATCTCCGCCACCGCTTTCGTATTCCCAGTGACAGATGCATAGACGATGGCAATCCGTGGCTCATAATTCGTCAAAGCCATTCGACTGCGACACTTTCGAATAGGTCCGGGATTTTTGCTCAAAAAAGTCCGATTTCGTGTCGTTCATCATGTCATCGCCGAACACCTGGATCCACGGCATCGGGTTGCTTTGTTCTGCATATAGATTATCAAGCCCCAGCTGGCGCAGCCGTTTATTGGCCAAGTATTCGACGTAACCTTCAAACTCGTCCAAATCGAGTCCTTGGATATCCGCCAGAATGTGATGCGCCCATTCTTTCTCCAGCTGCACTGCCTGATCGACTGCACGGTATACATACTGGATATTTTCTTCGGTATTCAACTCTGGATTTTCCGTCAGCATGATACGGATAAACTGGGAAATGAAATACGCATGCTGCATTTCATCACGCTGGATATAACTGATCATCGTGCTGGTCTTGAGCATCTTCTGCTGGCGCGCCAAGTGATAGAAAAAGGCAAAGCCGGCGTAGAAATAAATGCCTTCGAGATTGATCGAATTGACGCTTAAGCGGAATAAAGTCTGAGGTGTCGGGTTCTGGCGAAACGCTTCGTAAGCATCCAGAATCAATTCGTTGCGCTTCCGGACAATCGGATCGCTTTTCGCTTGATTGAAACGGGCGTTTTGTTCACTGATGGAAACGAGTGAACTCAGGATATACGAATACGATTCATTGTGAACCGCTTCCTGCTGTGAAATGACGGCGAAAATCGCCTTGAAGCTGGAATCGGTGACATAGTCCATGACCTGGCTCATCGTCGGTGTCTGCAGGCTGTCGAGCGATGCCAGCTGCGTGTTGATGCGCAGGAATACGTCACGCTCGATATCCGTCAAATGGTCCCATTGTTTAATGTCATCCTGCATATTGATTTCCTGGGCTTTCCAGAAGTTCGCCAGCAGCGTCTGGTACAAGTCATACATCTGTGGGTAAGCGATATCGTTCCAGTTTAATAAACCGGACGATTCCCCGTTGATGATGCCTGTAGATTTATTCGGCTGCTCGGGATTGAGCAGCTTGATTTTTTGTAACGGTGCGTGTATCGACATGATGATTCCTCCTTAGCTTTGGCATGCTTCGCATTCTTCGATTTCTGCCTGGGATGTGCTGCGCACGTAGTACGTCGTCTTCAGGCCTTGCTCCCATGCTTCGAAATGCAGCCCCAGCAATTCTTTCGCTTTGATGGTATGCGGCACATAGAAATTGAAGCTGACTGCCTGATCGATATGGCGCTGGCGGGCTGCGTTCTGGCGGATGCTCCAGTTCTGATCGAGCACGTGGCGGGCACGGCGGTAATAATCGTAAGTGTTGTGATCCAAATCCGGTGCCGTCACTTTGAACTTGAAATTTTTCTTTTCTTCGGCGTATTCAACAGCATAAAGCGGATCAATGCCGTCCGTCGAACCGCCGATTTTTGCTGTAGATGAATTTGGCGCTACCGCCATCATCCAGCCGTTGCGGACGCCGTTTTCCGTAATAGCGCTTTGCAGTTCACCCCAGCGTTCGCTGGTGTAACCCTTGCGTTCAAAATACTCGCCCGTCTCCCATTCCGACCCGGCAAATTCCCGGTAAGCGCCTTTTTCCTTGGAAATCTCCATCGAAGAGCGGATGGTATGGTAGGCAATTTCTTCGTACAATTTATCCGCGAACATGACAGCTTCCTCGGTTTCCCAATGGATGCCTTCAAGCGCAAGTAAGTGATGCCATCCGAAAGTTCCCAAACCAACTGCGCGGTATTTTTTATTCGTCGCGTCTGCCTGACCCACGGAAATGGTATTCAAATCAATGACATTATCCAGCATACGCATCTGAATCGGCACCAGGCGCTCTAGCACGTCCGCTTTCACCGCGCGCGGCAAGTTGATCGATGACAAGTTGCAGACGACAAAATCGCCCGGCTTGCGGATCATCACAAGGTTGCCATCTTCGTCGGTGTACTCTTTCATGATCGTTGTAGATGACATATTTTGCATAATTTCTGTGCACAAATTACTGCAGTAAATCGATGTGCGCCCTTTGCCGCGCAAGTGCTTGTTCGGGTTCTGGCGGTTCACTTCATCGCGGTAAAACATATACGGCGTGCCGGTCTCGAGCTGAGACACCATGATGCGCGCCATGATATCCATTGCCCGGTAGGTTTTCCTTGGCAGTAAAGAATTATTGACCGCTTCTTCGTATTTCTCCGCGAAATGCTTTACATCGGTTTCGTCATAGAAATCTTCCAGGCCCAGCGCAGTTCCCGCCTCGTCTTTCCACCCCATCATCTGTTTCACCTGATGCGGGCAGAACGTATGCCATTCACCGCTGCTGCGGCCGCTGTTGTCCGTTTCCTTCAGTTTTTCCATAAACAGATCCGGAATCGCTACGCCCGTGAAAATATCATGCGCTTTCCGGCGCTCGTCGCCGTTATTCGTTTTCAAATCCAAGAAACCGTTCATGATGTCTTTATGGAACACATCCAAGTAAATCGCTACGGCGCCTTGGCGTTGCCCGAGCTGATCGACGCTGACTGCTGTGTCGTTGACCAAACGGATCCACGGAATGACACCGGATGAATTGCCTTTGAACTTTTTGATGTCGGATCCGAGTGCCCGCACTTTGCCGTAATAGACGCCGATGCCGCCGCCGTCTTTGCTGAGGCGCGCGATGTCCCAGTTGTTCAAGTAAATGCCATCAAGCGAATCATCCACCGTATCGATAAAGCAGGACGACAACTGGCCGAAGCTCTTGCCGGCATTGGACAACGTAGGCGTCGCAACTGTCATATAAAGATTGCTCATGGCCCAATAAGCTTCTTTTACCAGTTCCAGCCGCTTGTCTTTTGGTTCGTTCTGCATCAAGGTCATCGCAATCACGAGGAAGCGCTCCTGCGGAAGCTCATACATATTCCCGTCATAATCCTTAGCCAAGTAACGGTCCGCCAGTAAAAACAAGCCGATGTAATTAAACAATAGATCGCGGTCCGCACGGATTTCATTGCCTAATACTTGGATTTCCTCTTTCGAGTAACTCTTTAATAAATCACCGGAATAAATACCGATGTCGCTTAGTTTTTGAACCAATTCGTAAAAATCGCCGTATTTGGATTCAGCCTGGAAGCCACGGCTTTTCGCCGCTTTTTCGTATAGCTCGTTTAAATAAAGTTCCGCCGCAACGAATGTCCAATCCGGTTCCGCCATGGATATGCGGTTGAGCGCATAAATTAGGGACTGCTCGCCTTTTGCTTGAATTTCCAGGTCTGCTACTTTTTCAAGTAAGGGTGCCGCATCAAGTTTGTAGACATCTCTCGCCCGCAGAATTGCTTTTGTCACGGCATCCTTTTCTGTGTGGATGATTGTATTCATATCAAACCAGCTCCTTTGCGTATTCGTTGATTTTCATGCGAAGTTGCTTGCGCTCTTGAGCGCCTTGGAACAGCTGCTTCTCATGTTCCGTTTCCGGCACTACCCCGGGCACCGGCGTCGGTTTTCCAGCATCGTCGACCGCCACCATCGTCAGGATAGCTGTTGTCGTCAAGGTTTTCTCCCCTGTTTCGATGCTTTGACATTCCGCTTTCACGTAAACTTCCATCGAT
The DNA here is from genome assembly GCF_057748275.1 of Planococcus sp. VCh962. Taxonomy (NCBI): domain Bacteria; kingdom Bacillati; phylum Bacillota; class Bacilli; order Caryophanales; family Caryophanaceae; genus Planococcus; species Planococcus sp. VCh962. The sequence continues at coordinate 180,100 of NZ_JBYLHS010000003.1, read as the reverse complement.
GTACGGCCCGTGGAAATCACTACGCCTTCCAAAATCAAGATATTGCCGACCCGAACGGATGACAGGAAATTCACCGTGTCGATCGATGCGGTCACCACCGCTTTTCCGCTGTGTTTCATTGCGGTAATAGCCGCAATTTCATCGATATAGGCGAGCACCGTCCCTCCAAAAATCGTTCCCATATGATTGGTATCCGGCGGCAGCACCAATTTGGTCTGAATCGTCCGCGAACGGCTTGCTGTGATTTGCTGTGTCATCTCTATTCCTCCAGTCGGTATTTGGGCAAACAAAAAACCCATCTTCTCAGGCGAGAGGATGGGTCGGATAAACGTAAATAATCCAGTGGGAGCCGGCAAAAAAGCCGCTGCACCGCACGGAGTACCTTCGTTATACCTCCCAGCTCCCGGAGAAGGTCATTAACTTATAACGATGGCAGGTCTCCTGGCTCATGCTTCTTCCTACACTATGTCCTTCCCGTCCGTTGGACAGTGGATTGCCATAGTTCGTCAGCACTTACAGTTGCGGGTACAGCTCCGGTTTTCAGCGGATTCCCTATTAAGCCTTTTCAGGCACCATTATTATTGGCATTACTATATATGGTGTTGTTATGTATACAATTCACTAAATACTGTATTTATAAACTATAAACTAGATCTTTTTCTTTTACAAGCTAATAATTTATGCAAGAAATTTAAAGAAAGCCAGCAAGCACTTGCCTGCTGACTTCTTCTTTATTGCCAGGGAAAATCAATTTTTCTTCTGCACTCAATTTCTCTATCAAACTCTACAGATTCATGCATCATCTAAATTCTCTCTTTTTGGTTAAAACAATTTAAGCAGCTCAACGGTCCCCAGGTAAACAAAGACAATGACACAGGCTGTTAAAACGGTATTGGTGACCCAGCCGTTCTTGAATCCCGGGTCCACTCGTTTCGAATTGAGCAGAAGCATTAGGCTGATTGCTAGAAACGGCATGAACAAAGCGCCGAGCGCACCATATAAGATAACAAGAAGCACCGGCTGGCCGAAAAACAGCAGCAGCATCGGCGGGAATGTCAGCCATAGAAGATAAAAACGGTATGCCGGATCTTTCTTAGAAACCGGCTCATCAGAATCTGTCCCCTTTTTTCGCACCATCCGGACAAAGTCAGCAAACAGGTAAGGCACGCCGTTCCAAACACCCAATAAGGATGAAAATGCGGCAGACCAGGCGCCGATCAAGAACAGCCAGCGGGCAAAAGAACCAAATTGATCGCTATATAGACCGGATAACGCCACTAACCCTTCTTCTCCATTAATTTCAATGCCGGTACCGAATAAAAATTCTGCTCCGACGACCAGCAGAGATAAGGTGAAAATCGCTGTAATGATGTACCCGGTAGCGGAATCCACTCTCATCATTGGAATCCAAGCTTTGCCCACCCAATTCTTTTCACGGATCCAATAGCCGTATGACGCCATCGTAATCGTTCCGCCTACCCCGCCAAGCAGCCCTAAAACTAGCAGCAGCGAACTGCCGCCGGTCCGCGGCACAAAACCGCTCACGATATTTCCGATGTCCGGCAGAAGAATTACTGCTGAACCGACAACCGTGATAAACATGAGGCCGACCATGAGCGTCATCACTTTTTCAAAAAGTTCATAATGGCCGAACAGCACCAGTGCAAGACCGGCTAATCCATGAATGACTGCCCAAGCCCATAGGGGCATAATGGGAAACATCGTTACCATCATAATGGCACTCGTCGACATCGCAGCTGCCCCGTAACTGAATCCCCAAATGATGGAATAGACGCCGAAATAACCCGTTGCCCACTTTCCAAGCGAATGCCAGCCTTCCAGGATGGTCTTTCCTGTAGCCAGCTGCCAGCGTCCCATGCCTTCTGTGAAGTAAAACTTGAACAATGAACCGAGCAGAATAGCCCATCCGAGCGTCATGCCAAAAGCCGCCCCAGCGACAAGAGCCGCAATTAAATCACCAGTCCCCACTCCCGTTGCAGCGGTTACAAATCCCGGTCCGACCATTTTGGCTTTCTCTTTTAACGTACGCGGTACAACAGGTACTGATTTTTCAGTGCTTTGAACTGTAGACATTCAAAAACCTCCCTGTGCGCTCTAGTCTTCGACAAGCTCCGATGCAATACGTGAAAACTGCCATAAATAGACCATTCACTTAGCTGTTAAAATTCATTATAAAGCAATTTTCATATTAATTTAAAGAATTTTCAAAATTTTAATTAAAAGGAAAAACACATACTCTTTCAGCACTCCGTTGCAAAATCTTCTATCCTCATAAATAAAAACCCAATCTTCACAAGAAGATTGGGTTTTGTCCATATGCTCTTAAAGATAAACTACATAGATCAATGCTGCAAGAACGATCCGGTAAATCGCAAAAGGCACCAATTTGATTTTATCGATCAGCTTCAAGAAGAACTTAACTACCACTAGCGCTACAAAAAATGCACTGACAAAACCGACAGCAAAGAACGGCAAAGCGTCCATCGTGAAATATTGCCAGTTTTTAATCAGCGACAACCCACTGGCGCCAAGCATGATCGGCACAGCCATGATGAACGTAAAATCAGCGGCAGAGTGGTGGCTCATTCTCAGCAAAACACCTCCGGAAATTGTAGAACCGGAACGCGAGAATCCAGGCCAGAGGCCAAGACATTGGAAAAGGCCCATGCCTAATGCTTGCTTGTACGTCATCTGGTCAACCGTTTCGGTATGATGAGGTTTCTTTTTCGTGACAAAATCTGCAATCAACATAAGAATCGCTCCAATAACGAGTCCGATCACGACCGTTTCTACCGAAAATAGATACTCATCTATGTAATCTTCAAACAATAAGCCAAGCACGCCTGCAGGAATTAACCCGACAATCACTTTTGTTAAACTAAGGCGCTGTTTTTTCCCGGCTGTCGCTTTTCTATTCAGTCCAAGTAAATCTTTAAATCGATCTTTAAAAACGATGACTACCGCTAAAATCGATCCTAATTGAATGACTACTTTAAACGTATTTGCTACCGGCTCTGTGTACAGCTCTTTTGATTTCAGCCAAATGTCATCGACGATGATCATATGGCCCGTTGAAGAAACCGGTGCAAATTCTGTCAGCCCTTCAACAATCCCTAATATCATTGCAACAACTAATTCCCATAACTGCATGTTCTTTTCTCCTTTAAAATTAAATAATTAATGTTGATCATAAGCAGTGAAATCAGGCGCCCGGCGAAAAATTGCCGAAAAAATTTGGAAGCCTCACAGCTTCCAAACCGGATCTCCTTTTTTCACCTTAAAACATTGTTCTTATCACAAGGCGGCATCAAGGATGACGTAAGGTTGGACATTGTAGTCATTTGGACAAGTTCCAGTCAATCTCAGAGAGGTCCTGAGCAAATTTATAATAGCGCTGATTGTATCCAGCACATTGTACTTCAAGGCTTCTTTTCTCTGCGAAGCCGCAGCACAAGAGGTTCCTCTATTCGCTGTCGACTTATTGGAATGATGCTGTGCCTGCACTTTTAATTGCCATAAACTGCTTGCCTGTTTAATCATACACCTTTTTTAACGCATTTACACCGCACAATCCTAAAATATCCATCTCTTAAAACTGTTTTGAACGAAAGAAATAAGTGCTATTTGAAAATATTAAATTTCTGAATCATTTTACTTTAATTTAGTTAAAATCAAATGTTTTTAATGCAACTCGATTATGATATGATAATAAATTGTGATTTTGATATATTTTTACTTCTCAAATTCAATAAACTAATCTTATTTAAGGATTAAGAAAAATGGAGATGCACTATGAAACAACAGACAGGCTATTCTTTTCACTACGGTTGGGTAATCATCGCGCTTGCCGCGCTATCCCAGTTTTTTTCAGGTCCCGGACAAACATATTCCAACGCGATTTTTATCGATTATTATATAAGCGAATTCGGCTGGAGCCGTTCAACGGTTTCCGCTGTTTACTCCTCCGCAACATTGGCTGCGGGGTTTTTGCTGTTTTTTATCGGCCGGCTGATTGACAGAAACGGTTCGAGAAAAATGGCGGTCATCGTATCTCTTGCACTTGCTGTTGCTTGTTTTTTCAATAGTTTTGTCACGAGTCTCGTCATGCTGTTTATCGGCTTCTTTTTCATCCGGCTGCTCGGCCAAGGGTCGATGGGCCTTATTTCAAGCTCGCTCATCCCTCAGTGGTTTGTTAAAAAAAGAGGACGGGCCATCAGCATTGCAGCAATTGGCGGGTTGGTCAGTTCAGCGGCTTTTCCGTTATTGAATGTTTGGCTCATTGATGCTTTCGGCTGGCGCGCTTCATGGATTATTCTTGGAGTGATCATTGTCGTCTGCTTCACGCCTCTTGCTTTCTTCCTCATCCAAAATTCCCCGGAAGACATGGGTTTGCTGCCGGATAACGGCAGTTCGGCAAAAGGCGGAAAAAATAGTACACCGATTGCGGAAATCAGTTGGACCGTAAAAGAAGCTTCAAAAACAAAAGCATTCTGGCTGCTTCTTGTCTGTGCCGTGATTCCCGGAATCGTCAATTCCGGCCTGACATTCCATTTAGTCTCGATTTTCTCCGAAAAATCCCTGTCGCTTGGAGCGGCAGCAAGTGTGCTGAGTCTAACCGCGCTCATCGGCCTTCCGGTGACGTTTTTGACTGGCATCCTTCTCGAAAAGATCAAAGTACAATACATGCTCGCAGTGGTATTTGTCGGAGAAATTGCGTCACTCTTGCTGCTGCAAAACACTTCTGCCCTTTCCGCTGCGATTGTCTTTGGCATCATTTGGGGAGTCAGCATGGGAATCGAGCGGATTGTCATGGCAGTTGTATGGCCCAATTATTTCGGCCGCAAGCATATCGGCAGCATCAGCGGCATTTCAATCGCAATGATCGTTACCGGTTCTGCACTGGGACCGATGCCGCTCGCTATTGCGTTCGATCAGTTCGGCGGTTATACCGGAGTGCTTTGGGGCATCATGCTCTTTCCCGTGCTTGGAATGCTGGCCGCTTTAGCGGCCAGCCCACCAGTAAAACAAGCCGGCCAAGAACAGCCGGAAAAATTGGATATCCCTGAACAAGCTGCACCTTTACTTTTGAAGTAAAGGTGTTTTTTTACCTCAACTCCTCAATTCCTCAGGAACGGCTGATTGAAGCCATAATGGGCAAACGCGGAATCAAGTACGGAATAGCAGTCTTCTGCAATTTCCAAAGTTTCTTTCAGCACTTCTTTAAGCTTTGCCACTGAATAGAGCGGATGCTCAGTACCAAGTTGACGAAGCAGGAGCCCGATTTGTTCCGGCCCAATCGGCAACCGTTTTAAAATTCTTCAAATATCAATTTCCTTTCCTTTCACACAAAAACCGTTCGACACCCGGATATTTTTCACCAAGGCTTGCAACGGCAAAACCGGTTTTGCGATAGAATTCTACCGCCTCCTGATCTGTCTCGGCAACTATGACATCGGGTGAATGTTTGTCGAAGACCTCTTGGATCATGCGGCTGCCGATTCGTTTTCCTCTTGCATGCGGCATAACCGCTATGTGCTTGATTTCAATCTGTTTTCTTTCTTTGAATTCAATGCCCAAACATCCGGTAAGTTGCCCATCCAATTTAATACTATACAATTTTCGGTTAGCTGCCTTTATATACTCACCGTACTCTGGCTCTACTTTTTCTAGGGAAGTCGCATAGCCCAATAATTCTTTTATTTCCCGGGAAATAAAAGGAGAAACCAATTCTTTTAAAACCAGCTCTTTTTGAGATAGTTTGCTAAGCCACTCCAGCAAATCCATGGCCATTTCGTCGGTAAACTGATGATTTACATCTTCATATAAGTTAAGCTGCACATTTTGGATTCCACTTTTATTCGAAAGGTATTGATAATAATGCATTTGTGCTTCCAAAGGAATGGTCTGATCGGCTTTTCCGTGAAGGAGCAGGACCGGTGCAGTAGGGGCCTCCTGTAGGAGCGGATCATATTTTCCCCATAACTGCTCTTCTGCAGGCGATAGCGCTGGCCGAAAATCTCTGTTCCGAAAAATCTTCTCTGTCAGCAAAAAAGCGCCCGAGGCGTTAATGCTCGCTAATCCGCCCAACTGCCGATGCTGTGCCATAATGCCCGCAGCGATAAAGCCGCCCATCGAACTGCCGCAGACAATCGCCTGAGATGCAGGAATTCCAGCCCCTTTCCTGAATTCATCAAACTCTTCGATGCTTTCGAAGATGGTTTTCCAAAAATATTGTTGCACAAGCTCTTGCCGGAAAGGGTTCTCCAAAGGATTTCGCGTGTCGTGGTAAACCAGCTCCGGGACAATCGCTACATATCCTTCATCAGTTAAGGTTTTTGCAAAATCTAAGTAACTTTCAGCGGTAGTCCCCCAGCCGTGATAGAAAAACACAGCTAAGCCGGTTTCTTTTTTCACTAAAGGTTCCGCTATATAATAGGCAAAGCGCCCTTTTTTAATTTTCTTCATAAGTTGTCTCCTTAATAGTCTGCAATCAGCAGGAAGCGCTTGGAGTTGGTTCGAATCCCTTTTTCGGTCCGGTTATTTTCAATGAATAAATTGAAAACTGCCAGATCGTTTTCCTTTTCTCCAAAGCCGGGAATGATTGGCGTATGGGTTAAAAGAAAAATCAAGTCTTCCGGCGTTTGAAAGTATTCAGCCGCATTGTAATCAAAAGCCTCGACTTTAGAGAATCCGGCTGCCTCCAGCTCTTTTATGTAGCGCTCTTTCATCGTTCCATCCGCTTCACCAAAACATTGCCCGCGCCCGAATGCCTGCTTTAAGTTCAGCTTATCGCCTTCGCTGACTTGCTGAGTCAAAAAAAGGCCTCCTTTTTTTAAAACTTTAGCGATTTGGTTGGAATCAAACGAACAATGCCTGCTTGATACCATGTCAAAAAAGCCTTCCGGAAACTGGAGATTCTGCGCTGGCTGTTGGAAAAAGCGGACATTTGAAGCAAATGACTTTTCCTGATTGGAATGTGCTGTCCGAATCATTTCCTGTGAATTGTCGATACCGATAATCAAAGAAAAAGAAGATGCGATATCCAAAACTTTTTCTCCTCCTCCAGTGCCAATATCGAGAAGAATATCTGCAGCTGCGGCTCGTTTTACAACTTCTTCGTAGAAATCCCAGCCGACACCTTCTGAAATGCACTGGATGCTGCTAAAATCCCAACCGTTTGTTTTGCCGACTTTGTCATAGAATTCTTGTTCCGTCATATATTGAAACTCCTTTTCCTAATTTTTCTTCGTCATCTGGATTTATAAAGGCGTCGGGTCTTTCCGAAGCGTATAACCCGCTGGTTTGTCTTGATTCATCTCAACTTCTCTATTAATTGCTCAGTCGTCAGTACTGTCGCAAATTCCCCGTGCAGAGTAGCCAGCGATACCGCATGAACCGTTTCGGCATCATAGCGGACACCGTTTTGGTCTTCCATTGCGAAAGCGGCAGTGGCGTCGGAAACCAGGTAGGTGTCAAACCCTAAGTTGCCGCTCATTCTTGTCGTTGTGGAGACGCAATGCGGTGTTGTTAAACCGGCAATTATCACTGTGGTGATTCCGTTCACTTTCAAATGCTGTTCCAAATCCGTGCCAATGAATGCACTGTTCACGTTCTTAGTAATGACGGGTTCCCCATCGAATGGCAGCATCGGTGTTTTTATGGCAAAACTCTCTTTTGATGGATGGAAAAGGGATTCGGGATCTTCCGATTGGTGTTGGATATGAACCGTGGATCCTCCTTTTTCTCTCCACAGCGTTAAAATTCTCCCGATGTTTTTTTCCGCTTCCGGATTGTTTCGCTGTCCCCATTTTGGGTCGTCAAAAGCTTTTTGCACATCCACTAATATTAGCGAAGTTTTTTCATTTTCCATCTATTCTCCTCCTGAAAACCTTAATGCTTACCTTTTCTTCTTTTCAATGCCAAAATCCTTTTATTTCCGGAGCAGGATTGCTGGAACAAAACACGAACTTAGATAGGAGATACGGCTTTATCGACGGAGGACTGGACAATGGAGAACTTAAAGTTACTGATTAACGGCCAAAAAGTGGAATGCCGGCAATACGGCAGCGAAAGCAATCCGGTTTTGGTCTATTTTCATGGACTGGCAGGCACTGGGCTGTACAGTTTCGGTGAGCTGATTCCGCTATTGGAAGAACAGTTCCACCTGATCGTTCTCTATAGTCCCGGGCATGGAAAAACAGCACCGTTTGGCAATGAAGAAGATTATTTGTTTTCGAATTTGGCTGTTTGGTTTGATAGCATGCTGCAGCAGCTTTCAGAAAAGCCGTTTTTTGTAATGGGGCATTCCTGGGGAGCGGACACCGCTTTACATTTTGCAAGGCGTTATCCGGAGAAAGTGCTGGGGGTTATTTTGCTTGATGGCGGCTTTACGTTTCCACAGAACCAGCCTGAAATGACGTTCGATTACACGCTTTCCGGCTGGAACTATTATATGGATAATTCTGCTTTTCCGCATTGGGAAGATGTGATCAAGGAATACAAAGATTACACCAGCAAGTGGAACGCGGTTAAAGAAAACAGTCTCAAAACGGTTTTCCGGCAAAATGAAATCGGGGAATTTGAGTTGCGGACTTCCAAATTCACGGTGCTATCGATCATCAAGGCATTTTTCCGGGAGCCGTTTACGGAAGCATATCCTTTTATCCGCATGCCATTGCTGCTGGTGTATGGCGACTCGCCTAAGGAGTTGAATGCAGCAAGGGCTTTGGGAATTTCCCAATTAACGGCCCATGTGAAAGATTTGACTGTGCGGAAAATCGGCGGTGCCGGCCATATGGTGCAATGGGATGAACCGGCTGAAGTTGCAGCAGTGGTTTCCAAGTGGCTTTCTCAGAAAGCCATTTCCGCTGGCAAAGCATAAAATGACAAAACGCCCTAAAGCAATTGCTGCTCTGGGGCGTTCTCTTGTCGCGCTTTATTTTGCCAGCATCTTTTGAATTTCCTGTTCAAATGACTCCGGTTTGTCTTTTGGCGAATATCTTCCAATGACACGCCCTTGTGGATCCACCAGGAATTTCGTGAAATTCCATTTGATGCTGCTGCCGAGAAACCCTTTGCTGTGTTCTGTTAAGTATTTGAACAGCGGATGAGCTTCTTTGCCGTTGACTTTAATGATTTCGTGCATCGGAAAAGTCACGCCATAGCTCATTCGGCATGCTTGTTCCGCTTCTTTCGCGTTTGCCAGTTCCTGTGTGCAAACTGGTTGGATGGAAAGCCAAGAACGACAAACCCTTGGTCTTTATAAGCCGTATACAGCTTCTCGAGACTTTCAAATTGATCACTGAGGCCGCATTTGGTCGCTGTGTTGACAATCAGCATCGTTTTTCCTTTGTAGTCGCTCAACGGATAAGTTTTCCCGCTTGAATCGGTTACGGTTAAATCGTATATGCCCATTTGAACCCTTCCCTTTCTTGGCTCGGCCGGCTACAAGTCCATTTCGCCGAAAAACGCATTCAATTCCTTCAAGTTTTTCATCAACGTAATAGCGTTGACGTTCAGGAAGTTGCAGCTCGTGAGTTTCTCCACAACAGCTTGTTCAATCGGCTGCTGCTCGCTTTTTGCTTTTTCTGTCAGTGATACAATAAAAGCCCGTTTGTCTTCAGGCGATTGTTCCTTCACAAGCCGCCCCCGTTCCATCATCCGGTTGATGATTGGATTCAGCGTCCCTGTTCCAAGGCCAAGCCTGTCTCCGATATCTTTCATCAGCAAATGGTCTTCATCCCATAAAACAAGCAGCACAAGATACTGGGTGAATGTCAGGTTGAATGGTTCGAGCACCCGTGCATACATTTTTGTGAAATTGCTCGATGCTTTATAGACTTCAAAGCATAATTGCTGTTCAAGTTTTGAAGGCTTGCCCATTTTGATCACACCTATCATCTTTTTAAATAACGACAATCTCCACATCGACAGAATCTTTTATCGCTTTGGAATATGGGCAGTATTGATGGGCTTTTTCCACGTATTTGTGTTTTAGTTCCTCATCAATGCCGGTAATGTCCACTTCGAGCTTGGCTGCTAATTTCACGCCGCCGTTTTGTTTATCTCCGATAAGGGAAATTGTCGCTTTAACTTCGCTTTTTTCCACTTTTACTTTATCCTGCTCCAGTACCATTTCCAGGGCACTGTTGAAGCATGCGCTATAACCTGCTGCAAATAACTGCTCAGGGTTGGTGGCCGTTGTCGCTGCTCCTCCAAGTGCCTGCGGTTTTGCTACATCCATGTGGAAAATATTATCCTCAGAATAGACTTCCCCTTGTCTGCCGCCTGTGTTGATGATGGCCGTTTCGTAAAGTGGTTTCATCCTTCATTCCTCCAATGTGATTATATCGTACACGATATATAATATTCCAAACCCCAAAAGATGTAAAATGATTTGTTTTTTTATTCTGGCCATAAAAAAAGCCGCCCATAGGGGCAGCTCTTAATCCATCAATCCATATCAACCCAGCCTGATCCTTCTTCTTTAGGCTGGCCGTCGGTTTTTGGCTCGTTTGCTTTTTTATTTTTGCTGGTATAAGGCTTTGCGCTCTTGGCTTTTTTGGCGCCTGCCTGCCAGCGGGTCCAACCCTTTTTGCCGGTTCCTCTTCCGATGCCGCTTTTTGCTTTGTCTTTTTTAGTCATGTTATCACTCCGTTACTATCTGTGAATTCCTTATATCATAACAGGTTCTGGCCATTTCTACACCTTTATGGCATAAGAACAATAGATGAGGGAACGAAAAGCGATTTGCACAATTAATTTAAAGTTTTTTCCCATGCATCTTGCATATTCCGCAAGTCCTTCAACGGAACCGGTTTGCTGAAATAAAAGCCTTGCAGATAAGTGCCATTTTTAGCTGACACAAAATCTCGCTGTTCGGCTGTTTCAATTCCTTCTGTGACCAATTGAATGTTCAAATCATAAAAAGTGCTGTAAATTCCTTTTAATAATGCCGTATCTTTTTTGCTTGCCGGCACTTGGCGCAAGAAACTGCGGTCGATTTTCACAATATCGACATCCAATTCCAGCAAATGATATAACGATGAAGTGCCGACCCCGAAATCATCCAAGGCTACTTGGATATTCCGTATTTTCAATTCGTGGATGAAAGAAACGATTTCATCATGCTCAGCTACTGTATCACTTTCCGTAATCTCAATCTGCAAAAGTGATGCTGGAAATTTATATTCTTCTAACACTTCATCTATTAAACCGATCAATTCATCTTTAAATCGCAATTGAGCTTTTGAAACATTCACTGCCAAGGCAAGCGATTGCTTGTTATCCATATTCCACTGCTGAATGTCTTTTACGGCATTCCGGATAACCCATTCCCCGATCTCCCTCATCATACCCGTTTCTTCCGCTAATGGAATAAACCGCAACGGTGGAATCATTCCTTCTGTAGGATGATTCCAACGGATCAATGCTTCAACGGTTTGAATATGAAGGCCTTTGTTGTCCATAATCGGTTGATACTCCAAAAAGAACTCGCCTTGAGTTACCGCATCCACCAAATCGTTTTTTAAATTCTGTAAATACTTATAAAGGTGCTTATCCGTCAGGTCTTCATAAAACACATAATGATTCTTGCCATTCTTTTTTGCGGCATACATTGCGATATCCGCGAATTGCAATAAATCATCAAGGGTTGTCGCATTTGCCGGATACAGGCTGACACCGATGCTCGTCGAAATACTGGCCGTCACTTTATCGAGTGTAAAGACTTTTCGGATGGAACTCATTGTTTCTTCGATTTCCGCAATCAGCTCGTTCCGTTCTGTAGCTTGAGTCAAAAGGATGAACTCATCCCCGCCAATTCGGAACAAACGGCTTCCTGTCTTCAGGGATTTCCCACTAAGCCGCATGCCGATTTGCTTCAACAATTCATCTCCGTTGCCATGGCCATACAAATCATTAATGCGCTTAAAGCCATCCAAATCAAAGAATAAGACGGCAAAAGCAGCATCTTTCTGTTCAATCCTGCTCAAGAAATCTTTATACAGGCTGAAACGGTTCGGCAAAGCCGTCAACTGATCAAAGAAAGCCAGTTTTGATACATCCGCATGAGCTTTCTCCAAGCTGCTCAGCATCTCTCGAATTGAATTTTCCAAATCGGTAATTTCATCATGAACGTCCCTGGTGCTATGTACTTCTAAAGATTGCTCCTTATCAAAATCTACATCTTTCAGTTGGCTAGAGAGATTTGAAATGCGCGACAAGACAAAAAGGTCTAGCAGATAATACACAAGGAAAACGAGCAGTAAGCAGGCAAGCGATAAGGCCCAAAATAAATCATTTGTACTCCGCGACTTTTGCTGGAAATATCTCCGGTCTTTTTGCACTTCTAAATTCAAGTCGTCGCCAATGGCCACCATTCCGCTTATTGTAGTCTCATTCAGCTCTTGAATACTTAAATCTTTTGCATCTTCTGTAATCTCAACATTGACACTTAAATCTTCTCTCATTTCTTCAAAAAAGGAGCCAGTTAAGAGATTTCCCGTAAGCAAATATCCTGCAGCAGGACCTTCTTCTTCACTTGTCAGAATTGCACTGCCCGCTATCAGAACATGCCCCAACTTAGCATTATCCATTATGGCCGTCCCGCCCTGTTGTTCTGTGTGGCGCTTTATCTCCGAAACTACAGGAAAAAAACTATTCAGATCCAGCTGTTTTCCGGTTTCTAAATCGTATCCTTTTGAATAAATGACTTGATTTTCATTATCGATAAACAATATAAAGTTAATGGCGTTGTTCTTAAACGTTTCCGACATTAAATTCGAATAGATATATTCCGGATTTTGGTCTTGTATAAATTTATAAGTATCGTCCCAAACCGCCCAATCCCGATTCAGCCGTTTCAAATCCATTGCTTCTCCTGAGATATAGCTCTTCACACGTTCCCGGTCAATGTTAAGAGACTCCTCATCCATCAATTTGGCATCTTCCAATATGACCGGACGAATGAAAAGGAAAAGCAAGGTAATAAACGCTGCCATAGTGAGTCCGATCATTCCTGCAGTTTTCATCTTTAATTTCATATTTTTCTCCCAAAGGTTCTTAATGTATTTTGCTTTATCGAATGTTATTAAAGAGGAATTCATTTTATCACATTGATTTCGTGTACAAATTCACTTCATAATTTAATATCGGCATTTGGGGAGTTTTGTTAATAGTTGCAGGCAATTAACAGGTTTTGCATACCAGAGCCATATCATTTCCATTCCTGTTCCAGCACACTATAGATCATTGAATCCCGCCAGCCGTTTTTCATGAGCATATTTTCCCGCAGCGTTCCCTCCCAGGTCATGCCTGCTTTTTCCAGCACCTTCTGTGAACCCATATTATTTGAATTGCACGTAGCGAAAATGCGGTGAAGGCCCAAATCGCCAAAACCGTAAGTGATTAGCAGCCTTGCCACTTCGGTTGCAATCCCCCGCCCCCAAAAATCCGGATGGAGGATATAACCGATTTCTCCCACTCGATTGGCTGAATCCTTAAGATAGAGTTCCCCTGCCCCAATCAGTTCGCCGCTTTCTTTCCAAATCACCGCAAAAGCAAATTGGGTTCTTTCAGCTTTGGCCGCTCCTTCAATTATTTGCTGGACATAGGTCCGGCTTTCTTTTTCTGTATTCGGCCCCCAAGGCTGGTAACGGCTCACTATTTCTTGCCCGGCATAAAGGTGTACGGCTGGCCAGTCATTTTCTTCAAACTCCCGAAAGAAAAACCGGCCAGTTGCCAGTATGCTGTCCATGCTGCTCATCCTCCCCTTAATTTCCGCTTGATGATCCGGATTTGCCCCCGGTGGTTGATCTCATCTTCCATTACATGAAACCATAAATAGTAATTATTATAAGGCACGCCATTCGGCCAATGGCGCTCCTGATAAAGCCAGCTGTCGTCTTTGGAACGGAGCTTGTCCAACGTCGATTTTCTGACCTGCTCCAACCCTTTCAAGTAATAATCCAAAGAATGGCCTTGAATTGCTGCTCGGGCTTTGTTCCCCAGTTCTATCGCCGCTCCCCACTGTTCCCATTCCTTTTCCGTAAAGTCCCGTCTTTCAAATGAAATCAGCTGATGGACTTTCTCGATGGCGCCGATATGGGCAAGCAGCGCCCCAATGGAATTGCTGCCAACATCGTCTATATAGTCCAAATCGCTTTGCTTAAGCCCTGCCAGGTCATTCAATGTTGCAGCCCGCGTATGTTCAAGCAAAAACGCCAGTTCCCCTATTTTTTCAGTAAATCCTTCCAGCGGCTTCACCGTGTACTCCATCACTTCACTCCCTCTCGCATCTTTTTAAAATAGCCAAGTGTCGCTTTGCTGTTCAATTTATGGCTGACACCTGTCTGGACATATCCGGCTTTTTCATATAAATAACAATTGCCTTCCTCTTCAAGCAAGGTCGCAAGTTCCCATGTAACGGCTTCCGGAAATAAGCCCTCAGCCAATTTCATCGCTTCCTGCGCTATTCCCCGGCCCTGATAATTTGGATGGACGAAAAGAGGGCTGACCCAAAATCGATTTCCTTCTTTCCAATGGATGCGGATTGCCCCGCATAAGCTGCCATCCGCAATAATCTTGAAAAACATACTATCGAGGCGAGTGATGCGGGAAATTACTTTCTCTACAGTTTCATTGGCCGGACTGGTATCGTAATCCTGATACTTTTCCAACAGCGGTCGGAAAGCCGCCACTTGCAGTTTGAAAATGGATGTCGCATCCCTTACTTCCGCTTTTTCCAGCGTTATTTTCATAAGACTCCCTCGCTTTTCTTAACCATATTAATAAGTTGTAGAATACCATATTTTTGAAGATTCTGTTATTTATTTTTAACAATCAAAAAACTGCTTGTTCCGAATTCTTCCGGAACAGGCAGTTTTTTTTGCTTTTAATATTCTTCTGTGCTGGTTTCAACGAGCATTGCGGTGAATACGATAAAGATGATCATTAATGATAACAAGGTTACAAACATTTCCCTCATCTCCTACCAAGTTTTAAATCCTTCTGAGCCAGGCGGTGCATGTTGAATCATACTGCTGAGCGGAATAGCATAAGCGATGAAGATTAAAGCAAATGCGATGCCGATCCAGATCTTCCAGTTTTCCAAGAACTTCGGCGCGTTTTCCCTGTCACTTTCAGCCAGCGGAAACTCGACTATGTCTTCCGGCTTTACAGCTTTCGGTGAAAGGAACATCGTCATGACAACGATATACATCAGAATCATCGCGGACAAGAACAAGATGCTGCCCCCGATCGCCATGGTGACATGGCTTGTCAAAATGCCGTCGAACCATTCCAATGCGGCAGGATGATTGTTGTAAGCTGAATAAGCTGTCCGGCGCGGTGCACCAAGAAGGCCGAGTACGTGCTGGGCCGTTGACATTAGCAGCATTCCGATTGACCAAGTGATGATTTGGACAAAACCGAGTGTCTGCATTGATTTGGTGAATTTACGCCCGGTCAAATAAGGGATCAGCCAAAATGTCATTCCCATGAATGTCATTGCCACCGGCGTGCCGACTGTAATGTGGAAGTGCCCGACAATCCATAGCGTGTTGTGGACGACTTCATTCAATTGGAAACTTGCGTTGATAATACCGCCGGCGCCGCCGGGAATGAAGAACGCCATCGCGATGAAAATTGATGTAAAGCGGACGTCTTTCCAAGGCAGCATTTTGAACCAGCCAAACAGACCTTTTGCGCCTTTTTTGCGTCCAGATGTTTCAAACGTTGCAAACATTGAAAACGCAGTCACGAGTGACGGAATAATAACCATGAATGTCAGCACAACCTGCAGGAACTTCCAAAAGTTCGAAATGCCGGGTTCAGTCAGTTGGTGGTGGAAACCGACCGGAATCGAGAACAGAATGAACAAGACAAATGACAAACGTGCCAGTGAATCACTGAATACTTTCACACCGAGCAGTTTCGGCACGATCAAATACCAGGCCATATAAGCCGGCAGCAGCCAAAAGTACACAAGCGGGTGGCCAAAATACCAGAAGAGGGAACGGCTCAACTCAACGTTGATCGTATCAGTCCAGCCAAATGCCCAAGGAATGTATTGGAACAGAACCGTTGCCACTACCCCAAGACAAGCAATAAGCCATAAAATGATGGTCGCGATGGTCATGAAAGCAAACAATGGACTTAATTCACCTTTGTGCTTTTTGCGCCATACCAGGTAATGTCCGATTAAGGCAAAGCTGCTGATCCATGTGCCGACCACATAAAGAGCCAGTCCGACATAATACCAGCCGCTCGCTTTCAGCGGTGCATAAAATGTATAAAGTACGGAAGCTTCTCCGAGTACAATCATGACTGTTGCTATCACCGTACCTAGTAAAGTGACCCAGAAACCGATCCAGGAAAACAGTCGGACTTTCGGACCGAATGTTCCAAGGGTTTTGCTCATGCCCGTAATGAAGAATCCAAAAATGAAAAATGCTGTATAAATAAGGGCCAGCAGCACACCATGTGCCGTTAAAATCTGATAATAATCGAGCCAGGCAGGCAACTGCAAAGCGTCATTCCGGATAAAAACCTGAAGCAAACCGCATAATGTACCTATTAGAAATGCCATGTATGCGACACCGATATTCCATATTGCGATTTTCCGATCTTGTGCAGCAATCATGTCAATACACCTCTATTTCGTTGAACATCATATGGTGGCCTGTACCGCAGTATTCATTGCAGAGAATCAAATACTTACCGGGTTTCTCGAATGTGTAGGACTTTGTCGTAACCTGTCCAGGAACGGCCATTAAATTGACTTTTGTGTTATCAATGGTAAAACTGTGGACGACATCTGTGCTGGTCACTTTAAAAATGACTTCTTTTCCGGCTGGCACTCTCAGTTCTGGTGCATCATAACCGAATGCCATGGAAATAACTGCCACTTGATACGTGTCATCATCAAGCTGTGTCACTCCGGGCTTGTCAAAAGGAGCCGTTTCCTTTACTTTTTTAGGGTCGATGGTTTCCATCCCGCCTGCCGGTGTGTGGTCATGGGAAAATGCGCTGACTCCCACCACACTCAAAAATACAATGAGGGCGGCTATCCCGAAAGACAGCCAGATTTTTTCATATTTGTGAAGATGCATTTTGATCTACTCCTTTTCTTTTCCACCTAGATAAACCGTCGGGCTCATCTTGCTACATACATTAAATAAACTATGACCCACATGGCGATAATGACGATGCCGACGAAAAACACACTGACCAATGTCCCTCTTAAATCGACTTCATGTTCCTGGATTTTTTTGCTCATTTTCCCTCACCTCTTGTTGTCCTTCTCTTGTGTTCAGAGTAATCCTTTGGGCAATCAAGCATTGTGACATTTCTCACACCCGAGCTGTTTTTTTACGGCAACTGTCAAATTTTAGACAAAAAAAGAAGCCGCACCTGAACTGCACCGAAATTGTTAGACACAACTAACAATGGAGGTGCAGTTTTTCTATGGCAAAATTTACGGTTGAAACCAAAATACAGGCTGCTCGAGCCTATTTAGCCGGCCCAGATTCTCAAAATGAAATTGCCAGACGCTATGGCGTTAACCGGAAAGTGCTCCAACAATGGATTGAACGTTATCGGCATCACGGCGAAGAAGGGTTTCGGAAACGGTATACAAACTACACGACCGAGTTTAAACTGGACGTATTGAACTTTATGAACGATACTGGGGCGTCCCCTTTTGAAGCAGCTGCCGTTTTTAATATTCCTACCGGAACCACGGTGGTGAAATGGAAGGAAGCGGTTGAGCAAGGCGGGAGCGACGCCCTCATTCCAAAGAAAAAGGGGCGTCCACCCATGAAAGAAAAACCGAAAAAGCCAGTGCCAGGCAAGGATTCGCAAGAATCACTCCAAGAAGAAGTCGAACGGCTGCGCATGGAGAATGCCTACCTAAAAAAGTTGAATGCCTTAGTGAAGGAAAAGGAAGCGTCACAACGCAACTCAAAGCGCAAGTGATCTATGCGCTAAGGCATGAGTTTAAGGTCGTCGACCTGATCCAAGTGGCCGCCATCCCGCGAAGCACCTATTACTACTGGGTCAAGCACCAGGAGCGTCCCGACAAATATCAAGCGGCGAAAGAAGCGATTGCGGAAATCTACCACGAACACAAAGGGCGCTACGGACACCGGCAGATCCGGAAGGCATTGGTGAAGCGACTGATCTTTCTCGATCCGAAGACCGTGTTGAAGCTGATGGGGCAGCTTGGCATCAAGTGCCAGGTCCGGATGAAGAAGTACCGTTCGTACCGCGGGAATGCCGGAAAAATCGCCCCGAATCTCCTGGAACGGGATTTCTCTGCCGAGAAACCGAATCAGAAGTGGGTGACGGATGTGACCGAATTCCACCTTTTCGGGGAAAAGTTGTACCTGTCTCCGGTGCTCGACCTGTTCAACAGCGAAATCATCGCCTATACCGTCCAACGCCGGCCAAGCTATGAGCTGGTTTCCGAGATGCTAGACCAGGCGTTTGAACGATTACTTCCTGGGGACGAGCCGGTCCTCCACTCCGATCAAGGCTGGCACTACCAAATGGCCAAGTACCAGAAAACATTAGCCAACCGGCGCATCACCCAAAGCATGTCCCGCAAGGGCAACTGCCTGGACAATGCGGTCATTGAAAACTTCTTCGGCATCTTGAAGACCGAACTGCTTTACCTCCAGACGTTCGAAAGCGTCGATCACTTTCTGGCTGAACTGGATGACTACATCGTGTACTACAACGAAAAACGCATGAAGACCAAATTAAAAGACATGAGCCCGGTGGAATACCGGACACATGCCTTTGGGGTAGCTTAAATTTCCTGTCTAACTTTTTTGGGTCAGTTCAACCGGATTTTATTCCGATTAGCTTCTTTTTATGCCTTATTTTTTGCTTATGCTCAACTTCAGAGAGTTTATGCCCGACTTTTGCTAATTTATGCCCAACTCTGAAGGGTTTATGCCCAACTCGGAGCGGATTATGCCCAACTGACTGTTTCCTTCATTTCTCAATCAATTCTGCAAAAAGAAATCGGGCAGTTTTCGCAATTGATTTCATCTTTTAAATGGCGGAGATCACGGACCAGCAATTTCCCTTCCACCGTCGAAACTTTCCCTTGTTTTTTCAAGTCGCTCAACATGCGGTTTACCACTTCGCGTGTCATCCCGCAAAAATTGGCCAGCTCCTGATTGGTCAGCGCCATATCGATCAAGATGCCGCCTTCTTTTTCCACTCCGTAACTATTGCATAAACGGATCAATGTGGAATACAGCGCCCCTTTTTTGCCATGAAGCATCAGGTCACGGAATTTTGTCTGCGTCTTTTGCTGATCGATTCCCATCCATTTCATAAACGCCACAGCCAGCCTGGAGTTTTCAAGCAAGGCGTCTTCCAGATCTTCTATGGCAATTTTTATGCATACAACGTCTTCAATTGCTTTGGCATCCAGCATATAAAGCGGGTGATCTGAAAAGATAGTGACTTCTCCCACCAATTGGCTCGGTCCACAAATCCGCAAAGTCAGCTCTCTTCCGTCAGGCGTGATTTTTCCAATCTGCACTTTGCCTGAGCGAATGATGTAAATGCCTTTGACGGCATCCCCTTCACGGAATAAATAGCTGCCTTTTTTATACTCTTTAATCATATGGCGTATAGACAGCAGCTCTTTTAACTCATCGGATATATTTGAACTCGCCGTTTTTCCATTCATACAATCACCTCGCTGCTATTTAAATTTTCACATCTTTCTATTTGAATAAAGAGTAACATAATCTATATTTATTAGCTTTACAATTTTCTGG
This sequence comes from Planococcus sp. VCh962, assembly GCF_057748275.1. NCBI lineage: Bacteria > Bacillati > Bacillota > Bacilli > Caryophanales > Caryophanaceae > Planococcus > Planococcus sp. VCh962. The sequence goes on along the minus strand of NZ_JBYLHS010000003.1, from coordinate 160,280 downwards.
GAGCTTTAGTCCTATTTATTTTTGGACATATTTTCCTTAAAAATTTATAAAAAGAAGGAAACCTAAGCTTATTAGTCGAAATATACCCGTATAGAGAAGGAGGAATCTGATATGACTATGCTATACAAAAAGATATTAGTCGCTGTAGATGGTTCTAAGGAAGCTGAACTGGCTTTTAGAAAGTCCATAGGAATCGCAGCGCGTAACCAGGCGGCCTTATACTTAACAAGCATCATTGATAACCGCTCATTTGGCACAATCGAATCTTATGGCCGCGAATTTGCCGAAGAATCCAAGAAACAAGCGGAAAATTTGCTGGCAGAATATAAAAACAAGGCGATTGCTGCCGGAGCCCCTGAGGTCCATATTGTAATTGAAATGGGTTCTCCTAAAACGCTGATTCCGGTGGATTTGGTCCGCCGCTTTAATATTGACCTGATCATCTGTGGTGCGACAGGAACCAATTCCGCTGAACGCATCTTTATGGGAAGTGTCTCTGAACGTATTGTCCGCGCCGCAAAATGCGATGTTTTGATTGTTCGGACAGAAGAGAAAGAAGAGCAATAATTCTAAAATAATTTCAAAAAAGCCATTTTCCTTTTAGACAGGAAAATGGCTTTTTTCATGGTGTTATGCGAGTCTTAGAGCCATCTGCATTACTTAAGACTATTTTATTATAAAAATTTGATACATAACTGTAACAAAAAATAGTTTTTTATGATGGTACAATACTTTTGTCGGTTTTTTTAGGCCGTTCATCCATTATAGATTTTCAAATATCAATCTACCTAAAGATTTATTATAGGGTTACATAGTTGGAAGGGGAAAAGAATAGTGAATTTATTAACCAAATGCACAACCGCTGTCATTGCAGCCATCATGGCTTTGTCGATTTCGATTCCTGAAGCGAATGCGGATAAGCTAAGCGATTTGGAAAGCAAGAAACAGCAAGTGGAACAGAAACAACACGAATTGAATTCAGGCATTCAAGAAAAAGCGGGCGAAATTTCGCAAAACCAAACCAAGCTTGAAGAAATTGCCGGTAAAATCTTTGAATTGGACAATAAAATCCAAGAAACACAAGCAAAAATTGATGAAGTCCAAGCTCAAATCGATCAAACAAAGATAGAAATAGAGGCCTTGCAGGCTTCCATTACAGAGCTGCAGCGCAAAATTGATGAAAGAACGGTCTTGCTGCAAGAACGTGCACGCGCGATTCAATTGAGCGGCGGATCAGTGGATTACATAGATGTATTGTTAGGCGCTAACAGCTTTATCGATTTTATCGACCGATTTTCAGCAGTAAACACATTAATTGAAGCGGACCGCGAAATCATGCGGGAACAAGCGGAAGATAAAAAACTGCTCGCTGAACAAAAAGCACAAGTGGAAGCGAAACTGGCGGAACAGGAAGTCCGGAAAGCAGAGCTTGTGAATCTGAAAACATCTCTCGATGGCCAGAAAAAAGAACAGGCACAGCTTGAGAAAGAATTGAAAGCGGAGCAAGAACGCTTGGCTAATGAAAAAGCGGCTTTGGAAAAAGAGCATCAAAAACAAATGAACATCAGCGCTGGCTTGGAAAGCCAGATTGCTAAAGAACAAGCCCGCCTTGCCGAAGTGGCAAGACAAGCGGAATTGAAACGCCAGCGTGAAGCGGCAGCTGCCAGAAAAGCACAAGCGGCACGCAGTTCATCTGTTTCACAGGCTTCAATGGCGAGAGTCGGCAGCTCGACATTCATCAAACCGGCAGCGGGCCGATATACATCCGGTTTCGGTGGACGCAATATCGGTGCAGGAGCAGAAAACCATTTAGGGCTTGATATCGCAAATCCTACCGGGACAACAATTGTCGCTTCTGCAAGCGGGTATGTCTCATACGCCGGCTATATGGGCGGTTACGGAAATGTTGTCATCTTGACCCACTCGATCAACGGGCGTACATATTCGACTGTGTATGGCCATATGAACCGCATCGGCACTTCTGTTGGACAAGCCGTTTCCCAAGGCCAGAAAATCGGTGAAATGGGAAGCACAGGGCGCTCTACCGGCCCTCACCTTCACTTTGAAATCCATATCGGCTCTTGGAACGGTGCCCGTTCTAACGCAGTCAACCCGGCACCATATATCCGATAATCAAAACCAGCAGGCTGTCGAGAAACTCTCGGCAGCCTTGTTCATTTCGCTTCAGGGCGGACGCTTTCCGTGGGGTGTGGCCCTAAGCCTCCTCGTTCGCTAACGCTCACTGCGGGGTCTCAGGACTCACACTATTCCCACAGGAGTCGCCGCCTTCCGCTGCATTCAATTTTATTTTCTCATCTTTTGTGATTCTCTAATAACAGTGATTGTTCGAGAAAGCTCTCTCTTATTTGTTCCTATTCTCCAGATATAGAGCCAAACAGCGGAGAAAACCCTACTGCTCCTGCATCGCTTCGCTGCTTCGTCGCAAAGACCTAGCCTCGCAGGCTTCGGCTAATGTCTTGCCTGCGGGGCAGCGTAAGCGACGAGACAGCCGAGACCCTGCAACGCTTTTTCATGTCTCGAAGCTAGCGAAGCGATGCAGAGACAGAGACAGGAGCAAAAGCGACGAAGCGGCTTGGCGCTCGCCCGCGGCAAGCGCAGCTGTTTGGCGGAATATCGGTTAAGGAATGATAGCTAATTCAATTTCCAACTTTCTAAACAGCTAAAAACCAGCAGGCATTCAAAGATGCCTGCTGGTTTTATTTTTGCTGTCATTTACCGCCGTATAGTTGCTGCAGTTCTTCTTCTTTCATCGTGAAGCGGTGCTCTTCGGCCGGGAACGCGCCTGATTTTACTTCTTCCACGTAAGCACTAAGGCCGTTTTTCATAATTTCACCCGTCTCTGCATAGGAACGGACGAATTTCGGCAGATGGTGCGAGCCGTATTTCAATGTGTCATGGTACACCAGCACCTGGCCATCTGTTTCAGCGCCGGCTCCGATGCCGATTACCGGAATCGATAAGGCTGCCGTTACTTCGCGCGCCAGTTGGTAAGGAATACATTCAAGGACCAGCATGCAGGCTCCCGCGGCTTCGCATGCTTTTGCATCTTCCATCAGTTTTTGGGCGGCATGGGCTGTTTTCCCTTGCACTTTATAGCCTCCCAATACACCAGCAGACTGCGGTGTCAATCCGAGATGCCCTACTACCGGGATCCCGGTGTGCGTCAGCAGTTTGATGACATCGATCACTTCATCGGCGCCTTCTAGTTTCAATGCTTCCGCCCCGGTTTCCTGGAAAATCCGAATCGCCTGCTCAAGTGTCCGATCGAGGCTTCCGTGATACGAGCCAAACGGCATATCGACCAGCAGAAATGTATCCCGGGCTCCTCGCCGCGTTGCTTTTCCGTGGTGAATCATGTCTTCAACTGTTACTTTTACAGTTGAATCATATCCCAGAACAACCATCCCCAGTGAATCGCCAACCAGAATGATGTCCACTCCTGATTCTTCCGCCAGTTTAGCAGACGGATAGTCATAAGCGGTAAGCATGGCAATTTTCTCGCCTTGCGCCTTCATTTTGATAAATGATGCTGTGTTCTTCATTTTTTTCTCTCCTTCCGGGAGGAAAACCAGCCAAAAAAGCCCGTCGGTCCCAAACTGGACAGACGGGCAGAAATTTAAAAAGTAGGTTTCTCCGTCCCTGTCAATTTCAGATCAAGGCAGAACTATGCAATTGCTGATATTATTGTTTTTACTGGTGCAGTTCGGTTAGGATACTGCCCTCACACTCACTATATCAGATGTCGTAACAGAGTTACAGACTTCAGTTTTTAACAAAAAGAAAGGCAAAGTTTCCTAGCTTTACTTCTACAGCAAGAGCGAGTAGAATGTGAATAATCAGAAAACTATAGCGTTTCTGATTTGGAACCCGGAGTTAGGGTCAAGAGCTGCTCATGATTTAAATAGAGGAATTTACCTTTGGTTGGATGTGGCAGACATTAGAGCTGTAAACAACGCCGAAAAGAGTCTGGGGATTCTTTTCGGCTTTTTTTGCATTTAAAAAAGAAAGGACGGTGAGTACAATGAAGTATATTGTTGACCATGATAAAAAACATGTCCATGAACAGCACTATGCTTTAGGCCGCTGCGGAGTGGACAACATTCCTTCAGATGCTGTGGAGCATACAGACTCACATGATTACATCAGCCAACTTGAAAATAGCCGAGCCTATGTGAAATGCCCATACTGCCATGAAGTTCCCCTTCTAATTGATTAACGATGTTCTATAGCCATAAAAAGGAGAGGTGCCAATAATGGCATCCCTCCTTTTTCAAAAGAACTGCTTACTGATCCTGCTTTTCTACTGATTCCAAGATCAGCACCATATACCCGATGTCCGCTTCAAAATTCCAGTCAACAAATGTTTCAGTAATATTCCGGTTCAATACCTTCTGCAAATTTGCTTCCGCTATTATTTTGTATTCCAGCGGCCGTTTCGCTATCTTCAGTTCTTCTTCAAATCCATTCTTTATAAGTTCCTTTTCGAGTTGCAGCAGAATACCAAACCGCCTGATTAAGACAGTCCGGTCATTCAGCCAATAAATATATGTCTCTGCCGGCTCTTTCTGGGCTTCCTGGCTTCCAATAATTATTTGCTTGTAGAATTCTTCTTCGTCTATGTCTGGCGGCCACTGCCATTTTCCCTGTTCTTGTTCATCGTCAAGAACAACTACAATCAACCCTGTCTTTTGTTCAAGATGCCAGTCTGCATAAACTTCTTTGACATCCAGCTCTGCAATTTTCCATAAGTTCAGTTTGATCTCCTGCTTTAGTTCATTCATCAGCAAATCCCTTGTTTCCAGCACCCGTTTCCATTCCTTTTGCTCCACCAGAATTCTTTCTGTCGGCGCTAAAAAGCCGCGGAGGTGGATAGCGATAAATGGCGGGGCAATCGTCACAAACGTCGATGTTGGCCCTTTGCCGAAATGAGTGCGCAATAATGTAGAAAGGTAGCCTCCGATTTCACTTTGCAATGTTTTTTCTTTAGGCATACGGTAGCATCTCCCGTTTTAATAAGTCTGCATTTCCTCGTAAAAAACTTCAAAAATTTTTAGCCAATCTTGTATTGCTCGTATTTTTCCCTTTTACCAAAAAAGCAAACCCTTTTTATCATCCCGACTCTCTTTATCAGAAATTCCCTTCAATAAGAAAAGCATCATCCCTATAAACGGATGATGCTTTTCTTCAAGCTGATTCTAGTATCTATTGAACTTAATGACAAGGTTCCAAATCAATGAGCCTATACCTGCTATGGCTGCTGCTGTAAGTAAAGGATGATTGGCTGCTTTCGCATTCCAGCTTCCACCCTTCTCCTTTTCAGAAATTACTTGGCGGAACTTTCCTGTATTAAGCTCCGTCTGGTCAAAAGGCCGACTGCTGGAATTGAACTGATCATTGACCATATTAACCCCTCCTTAAATCGGTATTTGCTTGATATTTCTTCTTTTTATATTTCGCCGTTGCGCTTTCCCCATAGCTCCAGCGGATTTTCCCGGTTCCCTGCAAGCGGCATCTGGGCCATGGACAAGCGGCGTTCCGCCTTTGGTTTTCTCAAATCCTCATAGATAATTTGGGATTTTCCAAGGCCTGCTTGCACCGCTTCTTCGATTGAAGCACAATAATAAGCTTTCTCTATTCCAGCCAGGTACATCGCTGCCAAACACATCGGGCACGGCTCGCCGCTCGCGTACATGATGCTTCCTTCCAGGCTATCTGCCTTCAGCGCTTGCTGGGCGCGCCGGATTGCCAGCATTTCAGCATGGCCGCTGACGTCCTGGATTTTATGCAATTCATTGACGCCTTCCGCTATGATTTGATTGTCTTTCACCAATACCGCTCCGAATGGCTGGCCGCCTTCGCGGACATTAGCGAGCGAAAGCTCTACTGCTCTTTCCATGAATTGATCCACGTTAACTCCTCCAATACTTGCCCCCTAATTTCTCCTCGATTGCTTCCGCTATAATTCCAAAGAATACACACCAACGTCTTTGCCGGATAACTGAATTTCCTTTTCCAATTTCATTCCTATATGTCCAGCTACTTTCCGGGATCCTTTATTTCCCGGCTGAATTAAAGAAATAAAGCGCTTCTTGCCAAGTTGCTCAATTCCATAATCACAAAGTGCTTTCGCCGCTTCTTTGGCATAGCCTCGACCCCAGTAGCGCCTTGCAATCCAATAGCCGATTTCCAGTTCCTCTGTCCCTTCGATTGTTTGTTTCACAAGCCCTGCATGGCCTACCGGTACGTTATCTTCTTTGCGGACAAGCACTCGAAGTCCCAGTTCAGGATTTTCCTTATAGGACCGGTAAATCCAGTATAAAAATTCCATAGCCCTTTCACGGTTGCGAATCTGCCCGTTTCCAATATAACGGACCACTTCCGGGTCGGCTAAAAGGGAATAAAGGAAATTAAAATCCTCATCCCGGTACTGCCGGAATTCGAGTCTTTCAGTTTCAATTTTCATGGCTGGCTTTCCTCTCCCATCAGCCTTTGAGCGAACTAGCGGATAAATTGTCGCTTTTGGCCATTTGGTTTCCCACTCTTTTTTCTGCAAACGGCTTTCATAAACAGCTGACAGCTCACTGTTTGCCTTGAAGAGCGGCGTCGGTTTCACTTTCAAAGCCAGAGCGTCTTTGATTCCCCATGGGGCCGTTAAAACGAGCCGGTTTGCATCGTCCAGTTTCATGCCCAGAGCCGTCGCCGTTTCAGGGAATTTCGAAATAGCATCAACAGCGGAAGTGTAAGGGGCCAAACCATTGATGCGATGCATGCGCGCCTGATTTTTGACGGACCATGGGACCTCCGGAATGAGCCCATGCAATATTTGTTCAAATTGCTTTTCCCGGAATTTCTCCGTATTGATTTTGTCGAAATAAATGACGTCGATATCCGCTAAAGCGGTGCGTTCACCATACCCGTGCAGTGTATCCCAGATTTTGGAGCGCACAAATCCGGCACATATCCACCAGTCCGGCAGCCCGAGGGTTTTTGCCGCTGACAGGATTTCCATCATCCAAGCATCTTTTTGAATGGCCGAAATGATTTCTTGTTCGTTATTCAGCATAATGCGCCCTCTTATTCGTTTTTTTGAGTGATATTTAAATCTTGTAAATTCCTGTTTTCCCGCTATTAGGAGCCCAGAAACTCAGTCGGAAGTTCTTCTTCAAACAATTGCCCGTCAAATGATACCCGATAAGCTTTGGCATTTGGCCTCGAACTCACGATCCGGTGAATTTTCTGATCGATATAATGGATGGCCACCCCGTCATCTGCCGCCACTCCGTTCTGAATCGTTCCGGAGGCAATCAGCTTCTGGTAGGTCGGGCGCCTTTCCGCTTCGCCATCATAATGGGGGCAATTGCTGCCGCTCAGGAAACCAAGGCTTTGAATTGGCTCAAGCTGTTCTCCATATGAATCCGTCACACCGTCCTCAAACCAGCAAAGGGAACCCGCACTGATTCCAGCCAGCACGATGCCCTGTTCCCAGGCTTTCCGTAAAATGATGTCCAATTCCCATTCTTTCCAGAGAACCAGGAGGTTTTTCGTATTCCCCCCACCCACATAAATAATGTCTTTTTCCAACACAAACGCTTCCAAGTCTTTTGTCGGCGGCTTAAATAGCGATAAGTGCGAAGGAACGCAATGCTGTTCATTGAAAAAACCGTAAAAGTTGGAGATGTATTGGTCCGAATCTCCGCTCGCTGTAGGCACAAAGCAGATTTTCGGATCCGTCTTTCTTGCTTGGTCCATTATGTATCGGTCGAGCAGAGGGTTCTCCGGTTCCATTGAGAATCCGCCGCCGCCAAGCGCAATGATTTGCCTCATCCTACTTCACCCATTCCGGTTTTAATAATGAAAAAATCAAGGCATCGTGCGATTGGCCGCCTTGATACAAATAGCTTCGCAGCCTTCCCTCTTCTATAAAACCCATCTTTCTCAGCAGCAGGCTTGAAGGCTTATTTTCGGGGAACGTCACAGCGCCCATACGCACCAGGTCCAAATCTTCAAATGCATACTGCAGTACAGCTTTAATAGCTTCTTTCATGATGCCTTGCCGCCAGTAGTTGGGATGAAGTTCATAACCGACTTCGGATTTCTTTGCTTTTACATTCAAATTATTGAGGCCGATTGTGCCGATGAAATCTTTGTTTTCTTTTAAAACGATCCCCCAGCGCATCCCTCGCTTGCTGTCGAATGCAGTTTGGAATGAATTGATGATTGCAGCCGCTTCCTGCAAATTGACTAATTTGTCCATCCCGTAATATTGAGTCACATCTTCCCGTGACATGATTTCATAAAAGTGTTCGGCGTATTGCTGGCCGATTTGGACCAGTTGCAGCCGGTCGGTTTCAAGTATCGGAAATTCCATGATGTCTCCTCCTTTAATTCCATGTATCACCTCTTCGCCGTTTCTTCTATACTCTCCTGCACTTTTAAGGAATAAAAAAGATCCGAAATGCTTTTAAGCATTTCGGATCTTCAGGCATTTTTAGATAAAACGGGCAACTTCGTTAAGCGGCAAGCGGGATGTCCCAAAAGCTGGAGCTGCTGCTTTTCCTATTGCTATCAGGACGATCGGGAAAAGATGTTCCGGCAAATCAAAACGCTCTGCAAATTTTGCTTTGTCAAAACCGCCCATCGGAATGGTGTCATAGCCGCGGTCTTTCGCAATCAGCATCAATTGCATCGACACAAGCCCGGCATCATATGCTGCAATGTTCACGCGTGCTTCTACCGGAGCATTTGGATAGACCTTGTAGGTATTTGCGATAGAACGTTCTTTGACGGCTTCGTCCATATGGCCTTCTTCCACATTTTGCGTATAGATTTTTTCTACGTTTTTATAAGCATCGATATTGCCGAGAACCGCGATGATGGCGGAAGACGTCTCTACCTGCGCCTGGTTATTGGCAATGGCACGCAATTCTTTTTTCACTTCCTGGTCTTGGATGACGATGAAATTCCAAGCCTGCAAATTGCTTGAAGAAGGGGCTGAAGTCGCAAGCGCCAACATTTCCTCCAGTTCTTCTTTTGAAATTTTAAAGTCAGGATCATATGCTCTGACCGATTTTCTTTCTTTCATTACTTTAACTATGGGTGATTCTATATTTACCGTCATGTTGATCCTCCTTAAAATCAGCTTACTTTTAGTAAGTCACTGAAAATAACTTATCACCACTTACATAAAGTGTCAAAGGAGTTGCTCTCCCTCCTGACCATACAGATGATTGAGGCTTCTGTTTAATCTTCCGGGTTGAGGATGGCGAGTATTTGGTGATCCTGCCAACTGCCATTGATCTGGACATTCTTTATGGCGATGCCCTCTTTATGGAATCCTGCTTTTTCAAGCACACGCATTGAAGCCTCGTGATGCGGCATGACGCCTGCTTCAATCCGGTGCAGCTGAAGCTCCTGGAATGTGAAATCCACAAGCAGTTTGACTGCTTCTGTTGCATAGCCTTGGCCGCTGTGGAGCTGGTCAATGGTATAGCCCATGATGGCACTTTGCACCGGGCCGCGGACTACCTGAACCAGATTGATTGACCCGACCAATACATCTTCGCCATTCAAAAATATCCCGAAATTGTACTGGTCGTCTTTCTGCCAGTTCTCTTCCTGCATCTGCAAGCGGAGCGCCTGCCCTTCAATCGAATAAAAATCCGAACGGCGAGTGACGGAAAATTGCTCGAATAATTCCTTGTTCCTTGTTTCCAAGTCAACCAGGCTCTCCAAATCATCAAACGTCAATCTGCGCAAGTAAATTTTCTTCCCTTTCATCATTTCCCACTTCCTTATCTCTAAGTTATTCCGCTTCAATGAATCTCGATCTCTTTTTTAGTCCACGTTCCACGTGAAACATATGAATCTTTTAATTACGGCCATAAAAACCGCCCCTTTTAAAAGGAGCGGTTTTCATTGCTTCACTGATTGTACTCTCAGCCGCCACAGCTCTTCTGCAGCACCAGAGCCGAACAGTACTCCGAACGCGATCAGGACAAAACCGATCAAATGCGCTTGTGTCAAGACTTCTCCAAGGAAAAAAGCGGAACCCAATAAAGCGAACAGCGTATTCAGATTGATGAAAATTGCCGCTTTTGTCGGCCCTATTTCACCTACTGAATAGTTGTACAGCATATGGCCGATTGCTGTGCCTAGAATACCGGAAGCGATGACAAGCAACCAGAACAAACTGTCCATTTCCCCGAACATGCGCCATTCCCCCGGTTCCCGGAAAAGGCTGATCAGGAATAAACCAGCTGATCCAACCAGGAACATATAAGCGGTAAGCAAGCGTGGATCGAGTGTTTTAGACGCTTTGCTGATGACCATATAACTTAAAACTTGGCCAAGAATCGCCAGGAATATGTAAAAATCCCCTATAGAAATTCTGCTTGTTTCTCCATTCCCTGCCAAAACCGTCGCTGTCACGCCAATCAACCCGAGAATGAACCCGACCCATTGAAGCTTTGAAGGTTTTGAACGCAAAAGAAACAAACTGAAGATGGCTGTCATAATCGGTCCAGTCCCGATAATCAGTCCGGCATTTGTTCCTGAAGTCAGTGATAAACCGACGGAGATAAAATAATGGTGGATGACCACGTTTAATGCAGATCCTGCAATGACATAGCGCCATTCCGTTTTTGTCAGTTTGCGAATCAATCCGGTAAAGAACAGCACGCTGAAGACAGTAATGGCTGCCAGGAATAGCCGGAAAGATGTCATCGTGACCGGCTCCATTTGAGTCGTCAAGTATTTGACTGCTGGCAAATTGATGCCCCATACGAACATGACAATGACGAGGATGATATACAATCTTAGATGGCTCATCACAATCCCTCTTTTTATCGGCTTTTTCAAACCCTCATTTTATATTCCTCCCAAACACAAGTTGCATTAAAAGTATTATGGATGTTCTTTTAAGTTCCCTCTTTTATGTGATCCATAAACGCTTTTTTGATACAAACTGATATGCAGCTTACAAAACCATCCGATAAGGCAGTTTACTCTTCAAGGGTTTTCCGGAAACCATGGAAAGCCCGATAACCAAGGGCTTCATAAAATGATTGGGATGTCTGGCTTGCAAGGAGTTCGAATCGGGTTTTGGAATAGAGGGAATGGACATGGGTGAGAAGCTGTTTTCCAATCCCTTGTCCTCTCCGTTCCGGATGGATGAGCAGTTCGGCGATATAGAATGTAATGTGGCCATCAGTCAAACCACGGAGGCAGCCTACCAATTCTCCTCCTTTTTCTGCTACAAAAGCCGCATTGGAATGATCCCATGCTTTTTTTGTGTCCTCATGCTTTTCCACCAGATTGCTCCAGCCTTCCGCTTTATTCAGTTTGTGGATGGCAGGAAAATCACGTTCTTCATAACGGCGAATAATAAGTATGTTGATGGATTCCATGATTAAATCTATCCTTTCGGGTAATTGCCGTTTTTTGTTGTTTAACGCAAGCCACTTAGCTTTTGCAGCAAAGCAATGATTTCTTCGCTTTGCCGGACCTGCTGTTCGGAATTGATCCGAATGATGCGGAGCCATCTTAAAATAAAAGCCCCTAAAATAAGGACGATAAAAACGCCCATGCTTCCAATCAAGTCGCCCATTCATTTTCCTCCTTGTGAACTTTGATCAGTGATACCAGCTCTATGGTAAGGAGCCGGAATCACAAGACAAGCAGATCGGAAGTATATAATTCGATATTGAATTGCGCATTATGAACTCTCATATTCCATTTTTAGTTCTTTATTGCCCACCAGATTGTCCAGCAGTCTTTTTCAACAATTGGCTTCTCGTCAGCCGGAAATTGTCCGGATATATAGGAAACCAGTTCTTGCAGCTGCAGATCATCCAATTCATGAAGAATTGACCGCCCCGTCCGGTTCAGCAGATCGGTTTCGAGCTCTTTCTTGTGTTCATAAGTTTTGCGGATTTCCCACAATTTTTGCTCCTCCACTTTCTTGAATCCAGCTTTCTGGAATGCCGCTGTTACATGTTCGCTTGAATGTCTGCGGGCCATTTCTTTTGCAGCCAGTTCAGGAAATTTATCGAAAAAGAATCCTCTAATATGAGTGGTGCTGCCTTTCAACAGGCAATCTTCCGGCGTTCTATCCTGAATGAGGCAGACGCCTCCCGAGTTCAGCAGCCGGAACGCTTCTTTGAGACAAGCCTCCAAGTCTCGGATGTGATGAATGACCGCTCTTTCCAGCACGATATCAAACTGCCCGCCTTCGAGTCCTGTTTTCAAGGCATTTCCGTGCTTAAAGTCCACATTCGAATACTCTTTTAAATTGCCTTTCGCAGACTTAATCATCGCTTCTGAAAAGTCGACACCTGTAACATAGCTGGCTCCCATTTCTGCCAGCGCTTTCGTATAGATGCCGCCTCCGCAGCCGATATCTGCAATCCGTTTCCCTTCCACCAGGCAAGTTTCTCTGATTTTTTCGGCCCAGGTTTCATCCGCTGTTCTCTTTGCATAAGACGACCGGTTCTGCGGGTCATGAAAATCGATTGCCAGGATTCCGCCTCCCACTTTTCGTTAGTTGCCCTTCCGTGTTGCTGCTTTCCTCTGTTTCATCAAATAATACTGAAGTAAAGAAAGTCAGTATTCCGATCAATAACCCCATTCCAAACAGAATACTGCCTAGCATCATAAAGCCGGTCATGTAAGTCTCGACGACTCGGTAATAAATTTCGGTATCACTTCCATCACCTTGCTTTGCCAACCAAGAATTCCCTCTTGCTACTCCAAAGCGGGCACTTGAAAAAGTCAGGATTAATCCTCCCAATACTAATAAACAAGCAATCCAACTTAATCCTTTAACATGCTTTGCCATTACTCCATCCCCCTTTCTGCCACTGCTCTTCCTGCCACTCTTCCCGAAAACAGGCAGCCCCCAAGAAACGTCCCTTCAAGAGAGCGGTAGCCATGCACGCCGCCACCACCGAATCCACACACTTCACCTGCAGCGTATAAACCCGGAATTGGCTGGCCGGCATCGTTCAAAACACGGGCCGACAAGTCTGTCTGCAGACCGCCAAGCGTTTTGCGGCTGACGATATTCAGGCGAACGGCAATCAGCGGACCATTTGCCGGATCCAGTATATTGTGCGGCTTTGCCACACGGATCAACTTATCGCCAATGTACTTTCGGGCTCCCCGCAATGCGGTCACTTGCAGGTCTTTTGCAAATTTATTGGTGAGCTGATTGTCGCGTGCTTTAATCTGGCGCCGTATATGCTCGGCATCGAGCAGCGCTTTACCGGTCAAGCGGTTCATCCCGTCAACCAGTTCATCCAATGTTTCGGCAATGACAAAGTCTTCGCCTTTATCCATGAACGCCTGGACTGGTGCTGTCGCACCAGGCCGGATGCGCGCCAGCACTTGGCGTATGCTTTTGCCCGTAAGATCCGGATTCTGCTCAGATCCGGACAAGGCAAATTCTTTTTCAATGATTTTTTGCGTCAAAATGAACCATGAATAGCTGTAGCCGGTTTTCTGGATGGTTTCCAGTGTGCCCAGCGTATCGAACCCCGGAAAGTTCGGAGACGGAAAACGGTCCCCTTTGGCATTGAGCCAAATCGACGAAGGGCCAGGCAAGATGCGAATGCCGTGCCGGCTCCACACCGGATTCCAGTTTTTGATGCCTTCGGTGTAATGCCACATGCGATCCCGGTTGACGATGCGGCCGCCGGATTGCTCCGTAATTTCCAGCATGCGCCCATCTACATGCGCCGGCACGCCGGACAGCATTTCTTCAGGTGCTTTGCCCAGCCGCTCCGGCCAGTTTTTCCGGATCAGTTCATGGTTTCCTCCAATGCCCCCGCTTGTCACAACGACTGCTTTTGCATGATAGGCAAATTCGCCAATCGCTTCCCGGGAACTGGCTTCTCCGCGCTGTGCTTCGCTTGGAACAAGAATCGAACCAGACACTCCTGTTACAGAAGAGCCGCTTGTCATCAAACCATCCACTTGATGGCGCGGACGATACTCCACTAAGCCCGTTTCGATATGCTGCCGCATGCGGCGCTCAAACGGTTCGACAATCCCTGGTCCCGTTCCCCAGACAATGTGGAAACGGGGAACGGAGTTGCCGTGCCCTTCCGCCAAGTAACCGCCGCGCTCCGCCCAGCCGACCACCGGAAAAAATTTAATGCCCTTCGCGGCAAGCCAAGCCCGCTTTTCACCTGCAGCAAAATCAACATAAGCTTCTGCCCATTTTCTGCCCCAATAATCTTCATCTTCTTGCCGGTCAAAACCTGCTGCACCGAGCCAGTCCTGCCAGGCAAGCTCTTTTGAATCTTTTATTCCCAGACGCCGCTGTTCGGGTGAGCCGACCAAAAACAATCCGCCAAATGACCACCACGCCTGGCCGCCTAGTGAAGCTTCCGGTTCCTGGTCGAGCAGCAGCACTCTCTTTCCGCTGTCTGCAATTTCTGTTGTCGCCACTAATCCTGCGAGCCCTGCTCCCACTACAATTGCATCAAACTCCATTCCAACATCCCCTTTGTTCCCCAGATCTCTGTCTTATTTCCATCGTAGCAGAAGCGTTTGGAAGATTATAGATATTTTTAGTATTTTCTGATAATAAAAGCATAAAAATATTTTATACAGCAAGGCAGGAAAGAAATAGGGTGGAATTCATTTTTATGCTGGAGAATTTTTTCTAGTTACGCTCTGGCTGGATTTTGATTATGCCCATGCTCCTCTTGTTTACGCCCAACTCCTAATGTTTTATGCTCAAGTTTTCCTTATTTATGCCCAACTCTGTCTGTGTTATGCCCAACTAGCCAAATCACTAGAAAAGCGACCTGAAATTGTCTGCAGACAATTTCAGAACCACTTTTTTCATTCCAAATGCTTGCGCTGAAACTCGGAGATGCTTTCGTATTCTTCTGCCAAAAGCCGGGATAGCCGGATATAAATCGGCAACAGTTCCCTATAGGTTTCACTTGCCGCTTTTTCCGGATAGTACGTGCGGGATTCTCCAATCATCTCTGAAACAATGCTGAAGTCTTGAATTTCTGAAAGTGCATACATGCCAAGGACTACAGCACCCAGGCAGGAACTTTCGAAAGTTTCCGGGATGGTCACTGGTTTATCAAAAATATCTGCCAGCAGCTGGCACCACATCTCCGAACGGGCAAACCCGCCTGATGCTTGAATGTGCACCGGTTCCCCTGCCAATTCCTCGACTGCCAGAAGTACCGTATATAGATTAAAGATAATCCCTTCAAGGACCGCTCGGATCATATGCGGCTTTCGGTGATGGAGATTCAGTCCGAAAAACGAACCGCGTGCATCAGCGTTCCACAACGGTGCCCGCTCTCCTGTCAAAAACGGGTGAAACAGCAGACCTTCCGATCCTGCAGGGATTTCCGAAGCAATATTGATCATGACGTCGTACGGATCGATGCCAAGACGCGTGGCCGTCTCCACTTCAAAGGCGGCAAATTCATCCCGCAGCCAGCGCAATGCGATACCTCCATTATTGACCGGTCCGCCGATCACCCACTCGTTTTCCGTCAAGATATAGCAGAATGTGCGCCCCTTCGGATCAATTTTCGGAACCGGAAAAACTGTCCGGATGGCGCCGCTCGTTCCAATGGTTACCGCAATGATCCCCGGTTCGATGGCATTCATTCCCAGGTTCGCCAGCACCCCGTCGCTTGCTCCGACGATAAAAGGCACATTATCAGGAATCCCCATGGAAATGGCGTATTCCACAGCCAGTCCTGTCATCTGATAAGTGGTCGGAACAGGCTTTGACAATCGGCTGGCATCCACTCCCGCAACTTCCAAAGCTCCTTTATCCCAGTCGAGCTGTTCTAGATTAAATAATCCGGTAGCTGAGGCAATGGAATGATCAATGACATACTCCCCGAATAATTGGTGAAAAATATATTCCTTGATTCCGATGAATTTAGCAGCTGCTTTCCATACTTCCGGCTGTTCCTCTTTTAGCCAAACCAGTTTTGCGAGCGGCGACATCGCATGGATCGGTGTGCCTGTACGCAGATAAATACCGTGGCCGTCCATTTCTTCTTTGATTTTTTTCGCGTAAGGCGCACTTCTTGCATCCGCCCATGTGATGCTGCGTGTCAAGAGCTCATCATTTTCATCCACTGCCATAAAGCTGTGCATCGCAGAGCTGAACGATACCAGCTTTAGAAATTCAGGTCGAATGTCGCTTTTGCGGATCGTTTCACGCACAGTGCCCAGTACAGCTTGGAAAATTTCTTCCGGATCCTGCTCAGCGATCAGCTGGTTTGGTGTATGGAGAGGATACAAAATCGTATCGCTTTCAATCACTTCGCCTTGTTTATTGAACAGCACCGCTTTTGTCGAAGTTGTTCCAATATCTACTCCGAGATAATACGAAGGCTCCGGCATAGGAATCCCCCCTCTCTAATTGAGTGTGCAGTCTTTTCAATGTTCCTTTTTCTCCACTGCATGCCCCCCGAATTCATTGCGAAGGGCGGCCACAACTTTTCCGGTGAAAGTATCGTCTTCGAGTGAACGGTAGCGCATCATCAGCGACAAGGTGATAACCGGTGCCGAAACATTCAAGTCGAGTGCAGTTTCAACGGTCCATTTGCCTTCACCAGAAGAATTCATGATTCCTCGGATACCGTCCAGCTTCGCGTCTTTCGAGAAAGCGTTTTGCGTCAGTCCCATAAGGTAGGAACGGATGATGGATCCGTTGTTCCATACTTTCGCCACTTTTTCGTAATCAAAATCGAAATCGCTTTTATGAAGAATTTCGAACCCTTCAGCAATCGACTGCATCATGCCGTATTCAATGCCGTTATGGATCATCTTCAGAAAGTGGCCGCTTCCCGGTTCACCGGCATATAAATAACCGTGCTCTATTGAAATATCCCGGAACAGCGGTTCAACTTCCGCAAACTTTTGTGCATCGCCGCCAATCATCGCCGAGATGCCGTTCCGTGCCCCTTCCGTGCCGCCGCTCGTGCCACAATCGAAAAAGTGAATGCCCTTTTCTTTCAGTGCTTGTCCCCTTCGCTTGCTGTCTTTGTAATTCGCGTTGCCGCCGTCAATGATGGAATCCCCTTCAGCTAAAAAAGGGACCAATCCTTCGATGACAGATTCAGTCACGTTTCCAGCAGGCACCATCAGCCATACAATCCTCGGCGCATCCAGCTTCTCCACCAATTCCGTTATGGACAATGCCTGTTCGAAAGCGCCATCTCCGCTCACCCTTTGGCTGTCATAGCCGATGACGGTATGGCCATGCTCTGTCAGGTTGAGTGCCAGGTTGAAGCCCATTTTTCCAAGGCCGATCATTCCGATTTGCATAGTTATCCCTCCAATTTATTTTTCCAGAATCAATCCCGCTACCTTACTTTTCTCTATACGGCTGCAGAACCCTTTATTGCTGTGTTTAGCCGTCATCATTTACAGGCAAAAAAGAAGCAGCCGCAAGTCGCTGCAGCTGCTTCTTCATTCAACTTTTATTTGTTTTTCAACGGAATCCAGATCTCTGAGTAGGAGTCCGGCTGATACGGGTCTGCGTGCGGATATACTTCCAGTTCTGGAGTACCGGCGTATTCGTAAGGATTGGATGGGAACCATTCCGTGAAAATTTTCTTCCAGGCGTTTTGCATAGCATCCGGCATTGGACCATGGACTTCAAATACGCCCCATTTGGATGGTGGAATTTCCATCTGCTCAAATTCTTCTGTTGCGTCGCTGTCTGTCTCAGCAGCAATCCAATAATCCATATTGGCTCCTTCTCCAGCCACGCAAACGCCCAAAACACCTTCAATTTCTCCACGGTTCAGTTTAAACAGCTTCTCGTCCAAACCGTTAGCATTGGTTTCCCGCCACATTTGCGGGATGCCTTTCATGTTTTCATCATTGGCCGTTGAGAAAGTCCGCTTGAATCCCACTACTTTAAATCCATCTCTCTCCACAATTTTGTACTTCATCGGTTCTGCTCCTCTCAATTTCACCTGGATCACCAGGCGGTTATAGGATTTCAGCCCCCCCAGATTTCTTCGTGCTTCGCTTGGCGTGATGCCGTGCTGCCGCCGAAAAGCCTTGGAGAACGCTTCCGGAGTGTCATAGCCATATTTATAGGCGATATCGATGATCTTATTGTCTGAGCTTGATAATTCATGGGCCGCTAAAGTCAAACGCCTCCCTCGCAGATATTCACCCACCGTCATATCGGTCAGGATGGTAAACGTCCGCTGAAAATGAAACACCGAAGCATTCGCCCGTTTCGCTATTTGCTCTATAGCCAGCGGTTCATCCAAATGGTCTTCCATATAGTCGATTGCCTGCTGCAACGATTCCACCCAGCCCATATCGCTCACTCCTTGCCTTTATCTTATTCCTTCTATATATAGTTATCCTGTCATTTTGTGCTCTCTGCGGACTGCTGACCATCCATCCAATTATTCAAATTCCTTTTTCAAGATCGAGTATATCGCCAAATCGACGAACTTTCCTTTTATGACAAAATGTTGGCGTGCAATTCCCTCACACACCATCCCCACTTTTTCCAGCACACGCTGTGACTGGAAATTGTCCGGTACAATCGGTGCTTCCACTTTATTCAACTGCATCTTTTCAAAACCGAAAGCGATCAATGCTTTGGCCGCTTCCTGGGTAAAGCCATTGCCCCAATAAAGATGGGACAAAGCATAAGCTATTTCTGCACGCGCATATTTCGGCAGCCATTTTACAAAATCGATGGTGCCGATCATTTTCCCTTCACTTTTCAATTCTATCGCCCACGTCAGCTTGTTTTTCTGTTCGTAGCCCTGCAAGACAACCCGGATAAATTCCTTCGTATCTTCCACTGAATTATGCACTTCCCATGGCATGAACCGGGAAACAATCGGTTCGGATGCATATTCAAACATGTCCTCAGCATCTTCGATTGTCAGTTTTCTGAGAATCAGGCGCTCTGTTTCTAAAACCGGCAAATTGGCGTAAATTTTTTCCGTCCCACTCATCGCCATCTCTCCTTTATGCTTGATTGCTTGCCATAGCCGCTTTTTCGGCAACCCGGACTTTCCAGGAAACAATAGTCGTGCTGTCGCGCACTCCGTTTTCCTGAATTGTTTTCAATAACTGTTTAACGCCTTGTTCATTTGAATTGCCAGCAAACTGTTCCAATATCGCTTGCGGTTGTGCAAACGGCTCATTCGGGCATTCAACCAGCCCATCAGTCGTGATGAATAGATGATTATCACCTTGCCTTAACTCTCTCGTGCCGCTTGAATAGCAAGGCACCGGTCCTTCAAACGTATTGACTTGGCCGATCCATTCGTAAAACTGGCGCTGATTCAGCTGATGCTGTCCGAATTCACCCAACTCCGGATGGAATAAATACAACAGGCAATCGCCGACCGAAAACCACCAGATGTACCGCCCTTTTCTTGCTGCAATCAGACAAGCCGTTTCTCCTCGGATAGTTCGGCAAACTGAGCGAAACTCTTCGTTTTGAAAAAGAGACAGTATTGTTTTCTCGAGCGTTATAAAAAATTCAGCAGAAATTTGCCGATTTAACAAATTTTCTATTGAAACTTTGTGGGCCCCAATTTGCTCCAATACTTTTTCGGCACTTTCAGCCGTATTGTGGGCATCGAGCATCATGACGAATTCCCAGTCTTCCTGTTCATTCATCCATACCAGGCAGCCATCTTCATTTTTAACCTGTCCCGCTGATGAATTGCCGCCGAAGCGCCCGACGACAATGCGGCTCAATTCCAAAACGTCCGGCCGATCGACAAAACTTTCCCGGCTGCCGGCCCAACTAATTTCTTCAGCTATTGTCTTCAAATAGCATCCCCCATTTCGATATTTCTAAAATTATAAGCGAGATGCCTAAAAAATGGAACAAATTCCCTGATTTTCTGCTTATAAAATTCCAGTAAGAAGTTAGACAGATAAAGGATAGTTTGTTATTGTTTATTAGTTATCTTTGCTAACCATTTATGAAGGAGGCCTTTCCATCAAAACGTACCAGGAATTTTTCCAGCAATTTTTATTGCTATATCGCCCTTTTGAACATCACCTTAATATAGAACTCGGCAAACATGGCCTCTACAGAGCGCAATGGTCTGTCCTGTATTACCTTGCCAATAACGGTTCAGCAACACTTGTTGAACTTGCCCAATACCAGCAAGTCGAAAAACCGACGGTGACACGGATTGTCAGCCGCTTGGAAGAATTGGATTATATCGAGCATATTCCAGGCAAAGACCGGCGCGAAAAGCCGATGCAGCTGACTGAACTCGGCAGAAAAGTTTATGCAGATGTCCGGATCAGTGTCGACCGTTTTGAACAGGATATCCTTGAAGGTGTATCTGAAGCGCGGCAAAAAGAAGCGATCGGTGTAATGAAAGAAATACGCAACAACTTAAACAGCAAGGAGTCAATAAAGTGAATCAAAACAAACCTAAATTATGGACGAAAGATTTTATCGTATCTTCCGTAGTCAATTTCTTTCTTATCCTTATCTTTTATCTATTAATGGTCACCATTGCCGCATATGCCGTAGAAGAATACGATGCCACTACAAGTGAAGCCGGACTCGTCACCGGCATATTCATCATCGGCACTTTGATCGGCCGGCTAGTGATTGGCCGCACCATCAATCGCATCGGGCGGAAACGGACACTCGTCATCGGGCTTTCTTTATTCACATTGACCACATTATTCTACTTTGTAAATCTAGGCCTTTCATTCCTGATGATCAACCGTCTTTTGCACGGAATGACGCTTGGGATGGCGAGTACTGCCGCCGGAACTATTGTCGCTCAGATTATTCCCATGACCCGAAAAGGCGAAGGTATCGGTTATTTCAGCATGAGTGCCACCATGGCCACTGCTTTCGGGCCCTTTATCGGCCTGTTCATGAGCCAGCGCACCAGTTATGAAATTATATTCGGGCTTTGCCTTGTTTTAGGTATCGTCAGCTTGATCATTTCCTTATTTGTTCAGGTTCCCGTTATTGAAGAAAGGCCAGCTTCAGCAGAAACAAAAGGATTTAAACTTTCTAACTTTCTTGAACCCAAAGCGGTCCCCATCGCTTTAATTACTTTGTCGGTCAGTTTATGCTATGCCAGTGTGTTATCGTTCATCAACTTCTATGCCATAGAAATCGATCTCGTCGACACTGCCAGTTTGTTCTTCGTTGTGTACGCAGCAGCCGTACTGGTTTCCCGCCCGTTCACTGGCCGGCTGATGGATATAAAAGGCGCCAACTACGTTATGTATCCAGCTTTTATCATCTTTGCCCTTGGACTGTTTTTACTTAGCACTGCAGACAATAGCGTAACGTTATTGTTATCAGGCGCCTTGATAGGCCTTGGTTTCGGCAATATGCAATCTACTACGCAAGCGGTGGCTGTAAAATTGACGCCACCGCATCGGATGGGTCTTGCCACTTCCACTTTCTTTATCTTTATGGATGCCGGACTCGGATTTGGTCCTTATATTCTCGGTTTTATCATTCCGATGACCGGCTACAGCACTATGTATGTCATTGTGGCTTTTGTGTCACTGGCTACCGCTTTTTTGTATTTTTTCCTGCATGGAAAAAAAGAGCATCAAGCAAACCACACAATTACAGTTTCATGAGCACAAAAAGTATCCTTTTAAAAAAGGATGCTTTTTTGTGTTTATCTCCATTATTTTGTGTAAGCACCTGGTTTGCTTTCAGTTCTTCTGTCTGGGAAACTAATAAAAAGAGAAAGAGGAGTGAAGCCTGAAGTTGAACTCATCGAACTCCAGATTATGGACAAAGAATTTTATCGCTGTTTGCACCGTCAATTTCTTTCTGACACTTGTCTTTTATCTATTGGTCGTCATCATCGCTGTTTACGCAGTAGAATCATTTGGAGCTTCTGCCAGTGAAGGCGGACTGGTCTCGGGCATTTCCATCATCGGCACTTTAAGCGGCCGGTTGATTATTGGACGTGCAATGAACAAAATTGGCCGCAAAAGAACATTGCTCATTGGACTCATCCTATTTACGGCGACATCGCTTTTGTATTTTTTAAACATCGGCCTTACATTTCTGATGATTACCCGTTTTCTTCATGGCTTGACTTTAGGTATTGCTGCCACTGCCTCTGGAACAATAGCTGCCCAGACATTCCCGAATCGAAAAAAGGGGAAGGCATCGGTTATTTTAGTATGAGTACAACTTTGTCTGCAGCAATTGGTCCTCTCCTCGGGATATACATGAGTCAGCATACAAGCTTTTCAATGATTTTCAATCTTTGTCTCGTCCTGGCCTTTTTTTGTTTGATTACTGGAATATTTGTAAAAGCTCCCTTATTAGAACCTGTTAAGGAAGAAGATGCAAAAGGATTCAAGCTGTCGCATTTTGTTGAACCCAGAGCATTGCCTATCGCTGTCATTGTCTTGCTCTTGGCTTTTTGCTATTCAAGTGTCTTGTCGTTCATCAATTTTTATGCCATTGAAATCGGCTTGACCAAAGCAGTTAGTTTCTTTTTTGTCTTCTATGCTGTAGTAATTTTGCTGTCACGGCCAATTACCGGCCGGTTATTGGACAGTAAAGGCGCGAATTTTGTGATGTATCCTGCTTTCCTGACTTTAGCAGCTGGTTTCTTGCTTCTCAGCACCGTAAGCAATAGCGCAACGTTATTGTTTTCTGCTGCGCTTATTGGTCTTGGTTTCGGCAATATGCAGTCCAGCACGCAAGCAATTGCGGTTAAATTGACACCGCCGCATCGGATGGGACTTGCTACATCCACGTTCTTTATTTTTTTGGATGCCGGATTCGGTTTTGGGCCATATGTATTGGGGCTGATTATTCCACTGACCGGCTACAGCACTTTATATGTCATGCTCAGCGGCGTGACACTGGCTACGGCGGTTCTCTACTACTTCCTGCATGGCAAAAAAGCACATGCCAAAACTATTGTTACTTCAGTGCAATAAATACAAAAAAGGCATCCTCGTCTAAGCGAGGATGCCTTTTTCTTCATTTCTTCCGCTTTCATCACAACTTTAGATTGTCTTCATGTCGATGTTATCACCAAGGTGCTGGCAGGCTCGCGCAACCAACTGTTTCTGCCGCTTGCCATCTTGATTGGCGGCTGGCTGCTGCTGTTGGCTGATACTGTCGGCCGCAACTTGCTGGAGCCGAATGGCATTCCTGCCGACATAATGGCTGCTTTGATCGGTGCCTCTTATTTTATGTACTTGCTGTTGAAAAAATAGAAATACCCTTTGAGAAATTTACTGTTCTCAAAGGGTATTTTAGGTTTAATCAGGTCTTTTCATTGAAAAAATTCCGCCGAGCCTGGCATAATTGGTTCCCGCCAAGCGGCTGACAGGCTTCAGAATTTCCGGGTTGATGCGCCCGTTATCATAAATGGACTCGTCGATATGGAACCGGACGACTCTGCCAATAAGGAGGCTGGTCCCCCCAAGTTCCACTGCCTGCTCCAGCCGGCATTCAAAGCGTACTTTTGTCTGCTCGACCGATGGAACTTTCACTACTTCACTATCAATAAGCGTCAGTTCCGTCAGATCGATTTCACTTTGCTCTGGCGGCAGGGATGCTGCTGTTTTATTGACTTCCCCAACGTTCGTTTCATCGACAACATGGATGACAAATTCCTTGGTTTCCATGGCGTTGCGCGCTGTGTCTTTCGGCGTTCCTGCTCTGCTTTGGACAGAAACCGACAGCATCGGCGGGTCGGATGAAACAATATTGAAGTAACTGAATGGGGCTGCGTTAACGGTGCCGTCTGCTGACATGCTGGTGACAAAAGCAATCGGCCGAGGAATGACGCTTCCGACCAGCAATTTATAATTTTCACGTTCTGTTTGTTGGTTTGGATCGAATGAAAGCATAACCATTCCTCCTGGTTTTTGTTTTCTCTATGGTTGTTCTTAATATTATAGTATTTTTAATGATTAACTCTAGAAACTTTACTTTAAAACATGTTTTTATCAAACCGAGAAGGCAAAATTCACTTCCAGCGGACTGGCAGCGGGTTTACCGAAATAATAGCCTTGGAAAAGCTGGTAGCCTTGCTGTTTCAGCCAGTCAAAGTCGGCCCGTTCTTCAATCCCTTCAGCGAGGGGTACAGAACCGACTTCAAGCGCTTTCTTAAGAAACTGCAGCGCTACCTTTTGCTTAATGGAGTCACTTGAGACTCCTTGTACATATTGCATATCCAGTTTCATGTAATTCGGCTTTAAATCGGCCAGCATTTCTATCGTACTGTAGCCTTCCCCAACATCATCAAGTGCATATTCAAATCCTTTTTCTTTATAATACGCCAGGATGGTCTTCAAATGCTCCAAGTCTTCCACCTTTTCAGTTTCGACCACTTCAAATACCAGCTGCTCCGGGTTCACACCCAATTGTTTTGCCAAACCCGTAGTAGAACGCAGACAAAATTCCGGGGAATAAATTGAAGTCGGGATAAAATTTATAAATGCTTTTACATCTATTAAAGCTGCAGCATATTTAACCGCGGTCATTCGGCAAACCCGGTCAAGCGCGTACAGGCGCCCCCGGTTTTTGGCAGCGGGAAAGATCTCACTTGGATAGATGACCGAACCATCCTCGTTTTGGAAACGAGCCAGCATTTCATAGGCAAAAATCTTCCCAGTGGCATCGATGATCGGCTGGTAATGGCACGTGAGCAATTCTTTCTGGATCACTTCATCGATCCATTGCATATCCATCACCGTTTCAATTTCGGCAAACGGCTTCCAAACTTCGGTATTAACTCTGAACGTGACTTGTTCAAGTTCCATAAAGTGCCGGCAGAAATCCATAAATTCTTTTGCGCCGGATTCAGGAACGATAAGCCCCTGCTTTTTCGCTTTCACAGAAATGCCTCGCCTTTCCATATGGTCAAATATTTGCGGCAATGCCGACAGATTGGATTCGCCTTCCACCTTAATCTCAAACTTCAACTCCGTTACGGAGCAATTTTTGCATTGCATTCGGTAGTCCTCCCTTTTCCTGTTAAATAAAGTCTACTCGATTAGCAATAGATAGAAAAGGAAATTCCTTCTAAAAGGAAAAAGACACTTTATTTCCTGGGAAATAAAGTGTCTCCAATTAACTTGTTTTCTTTATTCATTTCTTCTGAAAGCTTCATGTGCTTTAACATTCCGGAACAGATTCACGATAAATACTAAAGTGGCAGCTATTACGGTCAGTGCTCCAATAATGGCAATTGGTAAGGCTGTCCCTGCTTCTCCAATGGAAAACAGAGTCATGCCTCCCAATAAAAGCAGTGCTCCGATATTGTGGAGCCAAAAATGAGTTTTGCCTAACGCACTGTTTCCTGCTCTTGGAAAAGCGCTATAGATTAGCCCGAATATCCCCATAGTAGCCCAGCCAACCAAATTGATATGGGCGTGTACAGGGGTAAATTCGAATCTTTCGGCTATCCCCATATAAATCCCTAAAGAAAGACCGATCAACAGATAAACAGCGGCTACTTTAATAAAAGCAGTGCCCATCTTACTCCAGACTCCTTTCGCATCAACCATAGCTTCTACGAAATACAACGCTGTCCTTGGAGTCACGCCGCGGTTCACACTTTTTTGTCGAGCAAGGGAAAGCCATACCTCCTTTCAATGGCTGGTTTCTTACAGGTGGCTTAGCCATATTGATTAGTTTGAATTTCTTCACATATTTATTTTTGGAAATCAAATTTCCCTGTTCTCTCTATATTTAATTCGGAAAATTCAAAATTGTTTTCCTCTATTAATTTTAACAGTATATTGGCCTGTTTTCTATCCAATTGCACCTCTCAAAATAAAGGAATTCTTTTGCCAGTGGAGAATCTATACATTATTATCTGCTGTTTCTTTAAAGCCGACAAAAAGGAGCTGTTCATATGGGGAAAATTGTCGTGTCGATGTATGTGACGCTGGACGGAGTCATGGAATCGCCTTCCTGGACCGCCCCTTACTGGAACGATGAAATTGCCAAGTTCGAGTTGGATTTGCTTTTTGCGAGCGATTCTTTATTGCTTGGACGGATCACCTATGAGGAATTTGCAGCACGCTGGCCAGAGAGGGAAGATGAAGAAGGATTTGCCCATCGGATAAACGAAATGGCCAAATATGTCGCAACGACAACCTTAACTGAAGCGGAATGGAATGCAACGTTCATTAAAGAAAATGCTGCAGAAGAGATTGCAAATTTAAAGAAAGCGAAACAGAAATTGCTGGTTTATGGAAGTGGAACTTTGGTTGAGAAGCTAATAGAGCATGACTTGATCGATGAATTGCATCTGCTAACATTCCCTCTTGTGCTGGGCGAAGGCAAGCGCTTGTTTAGAGAAGGGATGGATCAGAAGAAATTCATGCTGACAGACAGCCGGACTACCGATTCCGGAGTAGTCATCTCGAGCTACGTGCCTGATAAATAGAAGCATTCGAAAAGAATAGTAAAGGACTGCTCGATGTTTCGTTGACCAGCAGTCTTTTTGTATTGGCAAGAACACATGGAAATCTGCACTTTCAGCAAATGATTAGAGAAAATTTTTTTGTTCTGGTTAAATGATAACTAAGCGCCTTATATAAGTGGGCCTGAAGAAAACAATAAATAATTTTAAATCAGGTGAGAAGATGGAACGCAATCATCAAATGGATGAGAAAATAAAACAAGACAATTACAAAGTATTTGCCTTGCTGAGCAATTATTTGAACAATGCACCAGACTTTATTAGCCAAGAAGAAATGGATGAGATAGTCAGTGCCGGAGTGTCTTCTGAATATGCCTTTGCCGTGATACTCGCTGCCGCTTTCGGGCTTGATATTGTCGACAATCCTGAAGACAAAGCCTTATTCCACAACTATTTCAATAAGATGCTCCATATGTTTAAAGCCTCTGACTACGCCAATAATCCCTATTACCAAAACATCAAAATACCACGGATACAAATTGGCAACAGCGAATTAACGTATGAGAAATATAAGCCTTTTGAAGGGTTTGTCAGCAACGATATCATCAGAACAAAGGAAGGCAGGCAGATTCCGCAAGTCGGCTTTTTTGAAACGGAATTCCCGTTTCCGGCTGTCCTGGAAAATGGCCGGGTTTGGATGACCATCACACCAAATGAAATTGAAACAATGAAAGAACCGATTGAGCAGGCTTTTGGCAAGGTGCTTACATTTGGTCTGGGGCTTGGTTATTATGCCTATATGGTTTCAGAAAAAGATAATGTGGACAGCGTTACCATTGTCGATAGTAACGAGAACGTTATCCGTTTATTTAAAAGGCATATTCTTCCGCAATTCAAAAATGCCCACAAAATCAACATCATTAAAGCGGATGCTTTTGAATATGCACAAACTCGCATGGCTGAAGGGCATTTTGATTTCGCCTTTATGGATTTATGGCATGACGTTTCGGACGGACTGGATATGTACCTGAAGCTGAAGGAGTACGAAAAACTAAGTCCTGAAACAGTCTTTACCTATTGGATAGAGAAATCCATTTTGTGTTATTTGTGAAAGACCGTTGGATATAAGAAAAGAACCGATTTACTGAATCGGTTCTTTTTAGCTTGTCATAAACTGTTGGCAGCGTTGTTCATTTTGCTACTCTAAAAATTAACGGCTATTTGGGAAATTTCTAGCTATAGCTTTCTGTCCTATCGTTAGAAATTTTTCATGATTTTTCTCCTTTTCCTGCATACAAGTTGAGAACTCCAGGAATGTTTTGATGGTAATCGGGTTTGATGATCCCTTTTTCAGTAATGATTGCGGTGATAAAGCGGGACGGGGTCACGTCAAAAGCCGGATTGAATACTTTGGTGCCCAGAGGTGCCACCGGGCGGTTTCCGATATGGGTGATTTCTTCCGATTTTCGTTCTTCAATCGGTATTTCTGTCCCGCTTTCAATAGTGAGGTCAAATGTTGATGCGGGTGCCGCTACATAAAACGGAATCCCGTAAGCATCAGCGAGAATTGCCAGATTAAGTGTTCCAATTTTGTTGGCGGTATCGCCGTTCGCCGCAATGCGGTCTGCACCGACGATAATGGCTTCGATGTCTTTTGCTCCAATGGTGTGGGCCGCCATACTATCGGTGATGAGTGTGACATCCACTCCTGACTGCTGGAGCTCCCAGACGGTCAGCCGCGAACCTTGGAATACCGGTCGGGTCTCACATGCAAACACTTCAAATTGACGGCCGCGCTCGCTTCCAAGATGAAACGGCGCCAATGCTGTTCCGTATTTCGCCGTGGCGATCGAGCCGGCATTGCAGATGGTCATAACCCGTTTATGCCCTTCCAATAGCGACAAGGCATATTCGCCGATTTGCCGGCAAGAAGCTTCATCTTCCTGATGGATGCGTACCGCTTCTTGGATGAGCAGTGCTTTTCCGCCTGCTACAGTTTCAGCTTTCTGAACCTTTTCAAGCAGCCGATCAAGCGCCCACATCAAATTGACCGCTGTTGGGCGTGACTCTCCGAGATAAACTGCCTTTTTACGGACATCATGCAGGAATGTTTCCAGCGTTCCAGCGTTATGGCGCTGCGCTGCAAGGGCTAAGCCGTATGCGGCGGCAATGCCGATGGCCGGTGCGCCGCGCACTTTCAGCGTGAAGATGGCTTCGTAGACATCTTCGATTGTCTCAAGTGTTATATAGTCGATTTCATGTGGCAGTTTCTGTTGATCTAAGATGACCAACTGCCCGTCTGTCCAGGCAATTGATAAAGGAATGGTCATTGCTCCAACTCCTCAAGCAGACCGGTTACTGCATCTATTGAGCCTAACTCGGAACGTTTTAAAATCAACGCTTCGCCAGTTTGTAAAGCTTGTTTCTTTAAACCGATTCGCAGTTCCGCATCTTCAATGCCGTCCAGGTCTTTGACGTGTGCCAGGCCGATTGTGCGGCGGATCAATTCACAGCCGGCAAAGCCAAGTGTGTCACGGAAAATCTTTTCCAGTACAAACTCTTTATAGCCCGCCGTTTCTTTGAATGCTTCAATGCCCTTCTGATCCCAAAGCTCTGAGAACTGGGTTGAGAAAACTTTCCATGTGCGTTCGATGTGGTTCACGATCACTTGGCGTTCTTCGCCGCTTCGTGTAAGCGACTGGACAATCAAGTTTGCGAGAAACAAGCCGACGTCAAAGCCGATCGGACCATAAAAAGCAAACTCCGGGTCGATGACTTTCGTTTCCGATTCACTGGCGAAAATACTGCCGGTATGGAGGTCACCATGCAATAGTGCTTCCGCTTCCGTCAAAAAGCTGAACTTCAGCTTTGCCGCTTCAAGTTTCAAAGGACCGTTTTTCCAGATAGCTTCGACAGTCGGCTGCAGCTCCGGTTCGTAATTATTGGTGTCGTTAT
The DNA here is from genome assembly GCF_057748275.1 of Planococcus sp. VCh962. Classification (NCBI taxonomy): domain Bacteria; kingdom Bacillati; phylum Bacillota; class Bacilli; order Caryophanales; family Caryophanaceae; genus Planococcus; species Planococcus sp. VCh962. The sequence goes on along the minus strand of NZ_JBYLHS010000003.1, from coordinate 130,911 downwards.
TGAAAAACGGGTCAGTGAAAATAAGGTCTTCTGTGATTTTGCACAGTTCCGGGTTGGAGTACTCGGCCACTAAGCGCTTTTTCTCGAACGGGTGCAGTGCGAAATCGGAAGTATGGAACAGCGTACGCGCCAAATATTCACCGATGTCTTCCGACAGTCTTGAATATGCCGCACCCTGGATCAGTCCATCGCGCGCAATCGTCAAGTGAGACAAGTCTTCCATCACGGTAATCGCAAGTTCTTCATCGGTTGCATAAACGAATGGTACAAGCCCAGGTGCAAATTCTCCGTGTTTTTGAAGAGCGTTCGCTTCAATTGTTGCGCGTTTTAAAGTCAGCGGCCAGCTTTCCCCGACAACTTTCGCATACGGCAAGGCTTGTTTGATGATCAGGCCCTTTCCGCTTTTCTGATCTTTGATCTGGAACACGTAATTCAAGTTGCCATCGCCGATTTCGCGGCATACAAGTTCGGCCCCTTCAGGGAATGGATATAGGCTCTGAGCCATTGCAATGGCTCTTTCTAATGTTAATGCTTCGTATTGTTTGGATGCTATGGTCATCATTCATCTACCTTTCCGGGTCAATAGAAAAAGCCTCTTTCCGCAAGAAAGAGGCCTAGAATGATAGATTCCATGCCTCTTATCTTTCAGAAATGGTCATTTCTGATGGAATTAGCACCGTGCCTTGCGGAATCTGCATTCCGGCGCAAAAGCGCCCCTTCTCACGAAGGTATTACGGTCGGTTGCTGGGCGTCATAGGGCCAATATCCCTCTGCCTGCTCTTGATAAGAGTACTATTTGAGTAACTGTATGCTGTTTGAAAAGAATCCTATCACGGTTCAGAATTGACTGTCAATAACTTTTTTCACTACAAATAATTTTGCGAATATTTATTGACAGAAAGTTTAAGGCATGAAATAATCAACATTAATTTCTTTATTAATCCAATTGAATACACATTCTTATTCAGAGCAGGTGGAGGGACAAGCCCTATGATACCCGGCAACCGGTCCATAACGGACACGGTGCTAATTCTTGCAGCCGATTGATGCGGCTGAGAAATAAGAAGTTGTTAAGCCTATTAACCTCTTCTTGTTTGAAGAGGTTTTTTATTTTGATTTTTAACAGGAGCGTGAACGCAGTGAGCAATTTGACAGCGACTTACCAGTTATACGGCAAAGCCGGTTCATTCGGGAAAAAGGCCGAAGGAATCGCCCTTGGCCTCACAATCGGATCATGGACCGACTTGCCATTATTGGAACAGCAGCAATTAAAGCAGCATAAAGGAAATGTTGTTTCGGTAACGGAATTTGAAGATTCCCCGCATCCGCTAAAGCCGGATGAAATCAAAGCGGTGGTGAAGATTTCATACCCAAACGCTAATTTTTCGGCGGATTTGCCGGCGATTTTAACTACCGTTTTCGGCAAATTATCGCTGGATGGGGAAGTTAAGCTGCTCGATTTGGAGTTTGATGAGCAATTGCTTGCCCATTTTCCCGGACCGCGGTTCGGCATCGACGGCATTCGGGGATTACTCGGAGTAGACGGACGGCCGCTTGTCATGAGTATCTTCAAAGGCGTCATTGGCCGCGACTTGAATTTCCTCGCTTCACAGCTCCGCCAGCAGGCGCTTGGCGGAGTGGATTTGGTAAAAGATGATGAAATCCTCTTTGACAATCCGCTGACGCCTTTTGAACAGCGGATTACGACCGGGAAGAACGTCTTACAGCAGGTCTTTGAAGAAACCGGGCACCGGACGCTTTATGCAGTGAATTTATCGGGGCGTACTTCGAACTTGCGGGACAAGGCGAAAAAAGCGCGCGAACTTGGTGCGGATGCGCTGCTGTTCAATGTCCATGCATACGGACTTGATGTTCTGCAGGAGCTGGCAGAAGACCCGGATATCCGGTTGCCGCTCATGGCCCATCCAGCGTTCAGCGGTGCTTTCACTTCTTCGAACTTTTACGGGCTGGCTAGCTCTCTAGCACTTGGAAAACTGGTCCGCTACGCAGGCGCTGACTTTTCTTTGTTCCCTTCCCCTTACGGCAGTGTTGCACTTGAAAAGGCGCAGGCACTGGCACTCGGCGAGGAATTGGTAAAGGATGGCCCATTAAAGCGGAGCTTCCCGGTGCCTTCTGCAGGTATCCATCCTGGGCTGGTGCCATTATTGATCAACGATTTCGGGATCGACAGCATCATCAATGCCGGAGGCGGTGTGCACGGCCACCCGGACGGTGCAGTGGGAGGCGGAAAAGCATTCCGCCAGGCAGTTGATGCCATTCTGAGCAAAACAACACTCGCCGACGCTTCCGAACAGCATGAAGAATTAAAAACAGCATTGGCAATATGGGGGTAAGCATGTTGAGTAAACCAGTAATTTTCTGCGATTTTGATGGCACCGTCACCAACAACGACAACATCATCGCAATCATGAAAAAATTCAATCCATCCGGCTGGGAACCGGTTAAAGACGACATCCTGGCCCAACGGATTTCTATAAAAGAAGGCGTGGCAAAGATGTTCTCGCTGCTGCCATCATCGAAAAAAGAGGACATTATCCGCTATGTGCTCGAGCAGGCACAAATCCGTGACGGCTTTTCCGAATTCATAGCATATGCCAAAGAACAGGATATTCCGCTATACATCGTCAGCGGCGGCATTGACTTTTTTGTCCATCCACTCCTTGAACCGTTCGGCCCTTTCGCAGGCGTTTATTGCAACGAAGCGGATTTTTCTGGAGAGACAATCAACATCACTTTTCCGCATGGCTGCGACGGAGAATGCACAAGCCAAGGCTGCGGCTGCTGCAAGCCGTCCATCATCCGCGAATTGCTCGAAGACGGCGCGAAAAGCATCGTCATCGGAGATTCCATCACCGATCTCGAAGCAGCGAAACGGGCTGACCTCGTCATTGCCCGAGACTTTTTAATCGAAAAATGCGAAGAACTCGGCTTGCCGTATGAACCGTTTGAAAACTTCCGGGATGTCACTTCCATCATCGATGCGCGTCTGGGTGTGAAACTATGACGGCGCTTCAGGAACGGTGGCAGGAACTCGCAGATATCAAAGACGAATTGGCGCTCCGCGACTGGTTCATGGGAACGAGCGGCAACCTCGCCATCAAAGTTCAAGATTCACCTGTTGAATTTCTGGTGACGGCCAGCGGCAAAGACAAGCGCAAACGCACTGCAGAAGATTTTTTGCTGGTGGATGCCGCCGGCAAGGCAGTCGATGATACACATCTGAAGCCATCGGCTGAAACCTTGCTGCATTGTGAAGTCTATTCAAAAACGGCTGCGGGATGCAGCCTCCATGTTCATACCGTTGCCAATAACGTCATTTCGGAAATATACGGGGACCGTGGAAAAATTGATTTCCAAGGCCTTGAACTTATCAAAGCATTCGGCTTATGGGATGAAGATGCAGTATTGACCATCCCGATCATTCCAAATCACGCACACATCCCTGACCTAGCGGCAGAGTTCCAAAAAAACTTGACCTCCGATAGCGGCGCAGTGCTGATTCGGAACCATGGCATTACCGTGTGGGGCAAAAACGGCTTTGAAGCCAAAAAGCTGCTGGAGGCCAGTGAATTTCTATTCCAGTACCAAATGGCTTTATATCAAGTACATTCACATTAAAACTTAAACCAGAAAGGAAGATTCATAATGGCAATCATCAAAATTCAAGGAACAAATGAAACAATCGAAGCACAAAACGAAGTGGCAGCATTCCTGGAACAGCAGGAAGTTATTTACGAGCATTGGGACATCAACAAATTGCCGGAGCATCTGCACGAAAAATTCAATCTTAGCGATGAAGAAAAGGAAGAAATCCTGGCAGCCTTCAAAGCGGAAATCGACGATATTTCAGGGCGCCGCGGTTATCAGGCAGCCGACATCATCTCGCTTTCCGATTCGAATCCGAAATTGGATGAACTGCTGAAGAACTTCCAGCGCAAACACATCCATACAGATGACGAAGTGCGCTACATTGTCAGTGGACACGGTGTTTTCATTATCCAAGGAAAAGACGAGCGCTTTTTTGAAGTTCATTTGTCTCCGGGAGACTTGATCTCGGTTCCTGAAAATATCACGCATTACTTCACATTGGCCGATGACCGCAAAGTTGTCGCTGTCCGCATTTTCGTTACGACTGAAGGCTGGGTTCCTGTTTATCAGGAAGAAGAAAGTGTGCAGAACTAACTGATTGAAGTTGAACACCGGCATAGGAATGCCGGTGTTTTTCGGCTGAAACTTATGAAACTGTTATCCGTAAATTTCGCCGCAGCTTCATCAAAGATAAAAGGGTGATGCAGACTCTATTTTGATCAGAGAACGGAATCTCCTTTATTCCAACGGGCTATAAAACCCAAGTCCTCCTTCTTTATTCTTACCTGACTGCTTGGTATACTAATGGACAATCCGAGGAGGCTTCCGCATGACGATTCCAAAACCACTTGTTCAGTCCAATCAATTGTTTATTGTCTTTACCGTCATCTTGGCGCTGATTTTCCATAAAGCGATTCTGCTCCTGCCATTTGCCGCAGGCGTCTTGACGCTTATCACCGGCAAGAACCCGGTGATTTTATTTGCCAGACGATTTTTGAAAAAACCGATAAACCAATACATTCAGGAAGACCGCGCCCAGCAGATTTTCAATCAATGGATTGCCACCATTTGCCTGGGTATATCACTGTTAGCTTTCTTATTCGGTTTTACGCTCGCGGGCTATGCTTTCAGTATCATGGTTGTTGCAGCAGCCGGAGTTGCGTTGATGGGCTATTGCATCGGCTGCACAATCCGCTACCAGTATCTGATGTGGCGACATAAAAGAGCAAAGGCTGCAAATTAAGCTCTTACATATGAAAAAGGCCAGAATCCAATCGCGCTGATTGCTTCTGGCCTTTTTCTCTGGTTATTTCACTTGACCATTGCCCTGGATCAAGTACTTTGTGGAAGTTAAAGCAGGCAGCCCCATCGGACCGCGCGCATGAAGTTTTTGCGTGCTGATGCCGATTTCAGCTCCGAACCCAAACTCAAAACCGTCAGTAAAGCGCGTAGATGCGTTATGGTAAACGGCTGCAGCGTCCACTTCCATAAAAAATTTATCCACGTTTTCGAGGGTTTCCGAAATAATCGCTTCCGAATGTTTCGTACCGTATAAATTGATGTGTTCAATCACTTCATCGACCGTGTCCACCACTTTGACGGCTACTTCGAGGCCCAGGTATTCTGTGCCCCAATCTTCTGCACTGGCAGGAATCACTTCGCCGTATTGCTGAGTCGCTTCGTCGCCATGGATTTGGACTGCTTGCTGCTGCAACGCTTCAAGAAGTTCAGCCAGATGATGTTTGGCCCATTCTTTATGTACCAGGATGGTCTCGCAGGCATTACAGACGGACGGACGCTGGATTTTCGCATTAAGAGCGATAGAGATGGCCATTTCTGCGTCGGCTGTTTCATCGATATAAACGTGACAGTTTCCGGCACCCGTCTCAAGGACCGGCACGCTGGCATTTTCAACAACAGTCTGAATCAGTTTTGCACCGCCTCTTGGAATCAGCACATCCAGATGCGAGTTCAGCTTGAACATTTGCGTTGCTGTTTCCCTGCTCGTGTCTTCGATCAGCTGAACCGCTTCTGCCGGCAATTCGCTTTTCTCCAAAGCATGATGAATCACTTTCACCAAGGCTTTATTGGAATGGATGGCGGTTGAACTACCGCGCAGCACGACTGCATTGCCGGTTTTCAGGCACAGACTTGAAGCATCTACGGTCACATTGGGGCGCGCTTCGTAAATCATGCCAATTACGCCAAGCGGCACGCGGATTTTGGTCATTGCGAGACCGTTCGGGCGTTCCCATTGTTCGAGCACTTCGCCGACCGGATCATCCAGTTCGGTCAACTGAATCAATGCCGCTACTATATCGCTTAGCCGTCCTTCATCTAACTTCAGGCGGTCAATCAGCGACTCGCTCATCCCGCTTGCTCTTCCTGCAGCTATATCTCTTTCGTTCTCAGCTAAAATAAACGCCTGCTCCTCCAGCAATTGACTGGATATCAAGCGCAATGCTTCATCTTTTTGGGCTGTCGTTGTTTTAGCCATAACTGCTGCCGCTGTTTTGGCCAGCTGTGCTTTTTGCAGCAAGTCATTTGTCTTGCCAGCTTGAAGTATTTCACTCATTTGTTATTGCCCCTTTCCTGAATGGCTGAACCATTGGTTGCGGTGAATGACGACTTGCCGTTTGCCTGTTTTGGTGATGACACTGGCTTCTTTGCTGCATAAACCTTTAATCTCCAAAAGTTCTTCGGAGGAATAATTCACTTGGCCGCGCCCCACCACTTCCCCTGAGGGATCGATAACTTCCACTACATCATTGGCCGTAAAACTTCCGGCGATATCGATGACCCCGACCGGAAGCAAACTTCTCCCTTGCTCGGATATGGCCAGTGCTGCGCCATCGTCGACTTTGATTTTCCCAAGCGGGATGGAATGCAAAGCGAGCCATTGTTTGGAGTTCTTCACCGTCGCTTGAGGCTCGTCTCCGATATAAGTTCCGTCCCCTTTTCCTTCAAGAATATTCAGCAGTTTTTCATTGCCGGAACCCGTTCCGATAAATACTTGTGCACCTAGGGCTAATGCCGTCTGTGCTGCTTCCACTTTTGATTTCATTCCGCCAGTCCCAAGTTTCGAGCCTTCACTTGAAGTCGCCTCAATCAATTCATTTGGAATCTCGGTAAGAAAATCGTATTTTTCAGCATCGGGGTATTTGCGCGGGTTTTCACGGTAAATTCCATTGATGTCGGTTAAAATGATGAGAAGCTGCGCCTGGACAAGTCCGCTTACCAATGCTGACAGCATGTCGTTGTCGCCAAATGTCAGTCCTTCTACAGAGACTGAATCATTCTCATTGATAATAGGCAAAACATTGCGCTTTAACAGTTCACTTAAAGTAGCTTCGGCATTTTGATACAAATCTTTTGCCAATAGATTTTGCCGCGTCAGCAATATTTGAGCCGACACCACACCGTGCTTTTTGAACTCCTCTGAATAAGCCTGCAGTAATTGCCCTTGGCCGACAGAAGCTGCAGCCTGTTTGCCTACAATGCTGACTGGGCGGACAGCATAACCCAGATCCGTGAATCCTGCCGCCACTGCCCCTGAGGAAACCAAGATGACTTCATGTCCTGCTTCTTTTAAGCGGGCCAATGCTGCGACATGCTCCTGCAATTTCTCAAGGCTAAGCCCGCCGTTAAGATTGGTTAACGAACTGCTGCCTATTTTAACGACAATCCTTTTCTTCTTCACTTACAGTCACCACCTGTTTTTAATCGCCAAAGACCATTCAAAAAAGTTTAATAGCATTATTATGCATTACATTGAATTTTTAATCAACCGATTTTCAGAAATATTCAAGAAAATAAACAAAACTTTAACTTTCATCATTTGATAGCAAACAAGCATTATTCATTAAAGGCTTCATCTTCTAGTTGTGAATGCAGCTTCCGGTTGCATATCATTTGAAACACAAAACTATAATTCAAAGCTTTAGAGGGCAATCAACTATGGTATAGTTTAAATATTCTGTTAGATAATAAAATTAATCGGCGAAGGAGAGCGAATCGATGGGAATTCATTCTATACAGCAAATCGGGCAAATTGGATTGCCGGTAAAGGACTTGGAGAAAGCAGTGCAATTTTATCAGAATGTCTTAGAGCTGCCTTTGTTATTCAATACCGGCTCGCTGGCTTTTTTCGACTGCAGCGGCATTCGCCTGCTGTTGAGCCTTCCTGAAAAAGAGGAGTTTGCCCATTCCAGTTCAATTTTGTATTTTAAGGTGAACCAAATCCATGAAGCTTTTGAGGAATTCAAACGCAAGGGAGTTTCGTTTATTGATGAGCCGCATAGGGTTGCTAAAATAGGCCAAACCGAAACTTGGATGGCGTTTTTTACTGATACACAAGGCAACACACATGCGTTAATGAGCGAAATTGAAGCACATTAAAAAAGGAATCCGTGAATTTACGGATTCCTTTGCTTTTAACTTCTTAAGGGGCCATAGCTTTCCAGCTGTCCACGTAATGGATGGCAATGCCTCCATAGCCAGGCACATTTGCATAATGAGTTCGAACTTCGGCTAGCTGGCCCTCCATGTATGCTTCTCCCTCTTCATAAAATGAAATGGTGTCTCCTTCATCCGTTTGATCGGTTTCCACGCCAATTACTACTGTTTTGCCATATTTAGCGGCGAAGTTTACTTCATTCTTCACCAAGTCGATGATCAAAGGCGCTGCATCGCGATAAGCCATGAGCGTCACACTATCGGTGTTCGCAATCATCCATTCAGCCAGTATGCCGCTTCCATGGATGTTCTTATAGGAAATTTCATCAAACCAAAAAGGCAGATCTGCTTCTAAAGGAAGACCGAGGCTTTCGGCACTGGCTCTCGCTTTTTTCATCAAGTCCTGATAAGCCAGAATGGTCGCTCTTTGATTTGTTGACCAACCACTGTGCAAATAAGGCTCAACGTCTAGATGGATGCCTGAAAATTTCTGCACGGTGTTTGCATTCGATTGGTAACTTTTGATCCATGCCATTAGCTGATCCTGGCTGGTATACCCTTTTTTCGCCACCCAACTTGGAGCTCCATCCAATGCATAGATACCCATACCTTTTGCCGCTGCTTTTTCGATAAAGCTTTGGTAAACAGTTACCGGGATATCCCGATCTATTTGAATATAGACTTTGTTCACGTTCTTGCTTTCAAGAAATGCCAAGGTTCCAGTTTCATCATTGGCAAGTTCCCAAGGATTCCAAAGCCAAGTTGCCCGGACTTCCGCTTCAGCGGCTTCACCGGACGATCCATTTGAAAATACCAGCATCATTAGCAAAACAGCCCCCATTAATACTTTCTTCACTCTTCATCCCCCCAGCATTTAACTTGAAACTGCAAAAATCTTGCCGATTTTTTCTAAGCATTCTTACATAAAATAAGGTAAAAAAAGCTATTTATTAGTATATTTTTTCCTTATTTTAACACCATCCAATTCAATTTACTACCATTAAAATCATCTGTTTAATATTTTCTTTTTAATTTCTAACGGTATACTGGATGAAAAAGCTAAAGCGATAGAGGACCCAATAATAGAATAACCTCATTTGAATGAAATAAAATCAGACAGGACGGAGGCAATGAATTATGGGCAATCTGGAAATCGGCTGGCGGCGATTAGCTTCCCAGCACATCGAAGGAAAGAAATTCAAGGAACCCGAGGATGCAGTGAAGTGGCTGGGCGCCATGCAGGCACAAAACTATCCGCAAGCGTTATGGGCTATAGGGCAACGGATGGAATCCGGCACGCTGACAGCTATTGAACAGGCTTTATCGGAAGGGAAAATCATTCGTACTTGGCCAATGCGGGGAACACTTCATTTTGTGGCTTCCGAAGACAGCAACTGGCTTCTAGGCTTAACGGCCCCGCGCATTTTGGCTTCCAGCAAAGGGCGCTTGAAGCAGCTGGAGCTGGATGATGAGATTTTGCAGCGTTCGGCGGAAGTTTTCCAGGCTTCCCTCAGCGGCGGCAAGCGTCTTTCCCGTTCTGCCATGTTAAAGCTGCTGGAGCAATCAGGAATATCTACACATGGCCAGCGTGGTTACCATATTTTATGGCACTGGTCTCAATGTGGCCTGATCTGCCTTGGTCCAATTGAAGGAGCCCAGCAGGCATTTGTCTTGCTCGAAGAATGGGCGCCTCACGCCATGAAACTATCTCGTGAAGAATCCCTACAGGAACTGGCCAAGCGCTATTTTACCAGCCATGGCCCCGCAACGGTGCACGATTTTGCCTGGTGGTCAGGGTTGACGATGAAAGAAGCACGTGCCGGCTTGGAATTAGCCAAGTCTTTCTTGGTTTCACAAAAGCAAAGTGATGCTGAGTATTGGTTTTCAGAAGAAGCTTCCTGTTTTCCCTCTCCCCATAAATCAGCAATCCATTTGCTTCCGGCTTTTGACGAATTTTTATTAGGCTATAAAGACCGCAGCAGTGTTTTGCCGATTGAGTACTCCGGCAAAGTAGCTCCGGGCAAAAACGGCATTTTCTTTCCTATTGTTGTTGAAGATGGGCAAGTGATTGGCACTTGGAAAAAAGAACTCTTAAGAAAAGGCATTGTCTTGAAGTTCGATCTTTTTTCTCCAGAACGCGATTTGCCTTCTTCTTGGAATCAGGCTGCTAAGGCTTTCGGCGCTTTTCTGCAAATGCCGGTCATTGAGGGGAAGTAAGTATAAAAAAACGGTTGAGCAATGAACGCAACCGCTTCTTCAATAGTCCATCCTATTTCGCTGTATGGATCATGGCTTTCCGAAAGCCCTGGTACACATCAGTGGCTGCAAAAATAGCAACCATTAAGATAATCGATCCCACTATCCAGTTGAGTCCGGTAGTCCCGCCAAATACAGCGGCGATTTCATTAAGAAATGCATCATTGATCAGTTCCGAATTGGTCAGAATAAGAATAACAATGCCAGTAGATATCGCTTGGACACTAGCATTGAATATTGCCAGGCGTCTGGTCCAATGCCCTTCCCGCCACTTATAAGCCGCTAAGGCGATTTCCAGAACAATCATTAAAATCACAAGTGGCCAATAAGACAGCAGAATATCCTGGTTGAATGTTGGTGCCACAAATTCAAGGCCCTCGCCTCTATTATGATAAACACCAACCAGCCGGTTCGCATTGAAATAGCCAGCCGTCCAAATAACGGTCCAGATTAAACTGCCTGCGATCTCAAATTGGGAAATCGCCTTTTCCTTCGGAATATTAACCACTTCTTTTAAATCATCCGGTGTCCATTCTTTACTGTTCATGGTCAAAGGTGCCTGTGACGAAGAACGGTCGGCACGTTCAATCAATGCAATCATCAACGTCAGCCAGAAGAAAGTTTGAATGGCTGTGTTGATACTCGCGGCAATCGCCTCGCCAATTAAAGAAATAGCCGCTTCTACAATTGTCGCTTCTACACTATTCGAAAAAATGGCAATCACAAAGACCACAATTAGCGTCACCATAACAGCAATCGGCAGAACGAGCTTCAGAAGGCTGACGTACAGGTCAAAATAGCGCGGCCCAATCAGATGCATCGGACGGTCCCGATAAGCACTTGCCAGAACAGCCGGGTTCCCCATTTCAGATAACACAATCTTAATATCTTGTTCCGAGTAATTTTCCGGCAGCATGTCTTCTATCGCTGAACGCAATTCCAGCGCAATGTCCTGTCGGTTCTTTTCAGGCAGTCTCCTTGTCACTTCGCCGATATACAGGTCAATCAAGTTCATCTTGATCCTCTCCCTTTAACAAATTGTAGAGTTCCTGCGAGGTTTTCTCCCACTCATTTTTCAATTGCTCGAAAACCTTTTCTCCGTATTCACTTAGCACATAATACTTCCTCGGCCGGCTTTCTGTCGTATCCCAGCTACTTGTTACGAGTTCCTGCTTTTCTAAACGGCGCAATAACGGATACAGCGTGCTTTGTTCCATTGCAATGCCGTTGCGTTCCAATATTTGAACCAGTGAATAACCATACTGAGGCTTTCGAAGCTGGCTCAACACAGCGAGAGTCAATGTTCCTCTGCGAAGTTCTGTCGACAGACTGTTGAACAGGGAATCGTCCATTTGTACACCTCCGCCTCTATACTATGTGACATACACTATATATACTATGCATCATACACTATTATGTTTTCTATAACAATTGAATTCTGATAATTCTTTCAATAGATAATCAGTAATTTTTGTTTCTTTTTGATTTCACTTTAACGGCCATAAGGAAAACCAGACTGCATCGTAGATTGTTTCGTCCTAAAATCTGGTGGAACTATTAAGCCGAAAAAAAAAGAGACCTGGAATTAAATCCAAGCCTCTTCTTTCAAGCTGCATATTCGGAATCGCTTGCCTTAAAGCTTCTGTATTTGATGATTTGTGCCGCATACCAGAGCAGAACAGTTAAAGTAATGCAGGAACCGATGATCATGGAAATTTGGTAGTCCATGTTCAACCCTTCAGGTGCGTAAAAGATATAAGTGGATATAACACCTGTCATAAAGCTTGCAGGGACTCCCGCAATCCAATGAAATTTATAGCTTCTCAGCAAAAAGACGGTCGCTGTCCACAGCATAACGGTCGCTACGACCTGATTGGTCCATCCAACGTATCTCCACAGGAATGTATAATCAATTGTTGACAGGTAAAACGTTGGAATTGCCAATGGAATCGTCACCAAAAGGATTTTCCACTTGCCCTCCATGTCGGTGAATTTCGAAAGGATGTCTGTAACAATCATGCGGGATGAGCGCAATGCCGTATCACCTGTTGTAATCGGCAAGATGATGACTCCAAGTATTGCTAGAATACCTCCCATTGATCCCAATAAGGAGATCGAGATTTCATTAACCACACCTGAAGGTCCTCCAGCAGCTAAAGCCGCTTGAAGTCCACCAGTGCCGTTGAAAAACGTCATTCCCGCTGCTGCCCAAATCAAAGCGATAATTCCTTCAATGACCATAGCGCCGTAGAAAATCTTACGACCATCTGTTTCTTTTTTCATCGTACATGCGATGATAGGGCTTTGTGTGCAATGGAATCCAGAAATGGCTCCACATGAAATGGTCACCATCAAGAGCGGCCAGATCGGCAGCTCTCCAGGATGCAAATTGGCTAACGTCAGGTTCGGCATTGGTTTTCCAGAGAATACCAGTGCAATCGCCACCGAAATGGCCATGAACAGAAGAATGCCTCCCAAAAGCGGATAAATGCGGCCGATAATACGGTTGATCGGCAAAATCGTAGCAAGAATGAAATAAAAGAAGATAAGGGCTAAAGCTGCTATAAAACTAAGCGGTGAGATTTGGGAAATCAGCTGAGCCGGCCCCGCAGTAAATGCAGCTGCAACTAATAGCATTAGCACCAATGAAATCCCGTTGATGAAAAGCTTCATATGCTTGCCAAGATAACGCCCGACAATGGTCGGGAATTGTGCGCCTCCATGGCGCAATGACATCATTCCAGAGAAATAATCGTGTACTCCGCCAGCAAAGATGCAGCCCACCACAATCCAAATAAATGCCACTGGACCATATAAGGCTCCGGCCACTGCCCCATAGATTGGTCCGAGCCCCGCAATATTCAATAGTTGGATCAAGTTGCCTTTCCACCAGCTCATTGGAATAAAATCAAGGTTGTCCCTTTTCGTATAAGCGGGTGTCGGTGTATCGTCATCAACTCCGAATACTTTTTCAATAAATTTTGAATAAAGCGCATACCCTAGAACCAGTAATAAAAGTGCTCCGAAAAAAGTGATCATCTGCTTCGCCTCCTGTTGCCTTGCTTTATATTATTGCAATGATAACATGTATTTTCTTAATATAAATATAATATTTAGAAAAAAATATATTTTCCGACAATGGTAACGAGCCATACTCTTTTTTAATTTTTTTCGTATTATAATAAGGAGTATTTGCCTAGAATACAGGCTTTATTCCTTTAAATTTAAAGCATTGTAATTTATGGATTCACCTTATCTATTGTTTGGTGAAACCTTAAAATCATTATTCCAATACTTTTTTACAGATTTTAACCGTTAATCTATTCTTCTTGGAGATTGCTTATGGCATGTTTATCGGGAAGTAAAGATCCCATTTCTCAGCTTGATTTACTTTTTCAGTTGTAAGAATAAATTAAGAGTATATTTTCCTTTTATAAAATCTGATCAGAATGTTTAAAACATAGGAAAGGCTTTTTTAAAGTTGAAGTTTAAATAATGAAAAAGCGCTTTCCCTTTTTAAGGAAAACGCTTTGCTCTTTGCTTTCTATTTTTGAATTTCCCCTTCTACTACTATTTCCCGGGAAATGACCATTCTTATAAATATGTCACTTTACTGCTTCCCAACTCTTTAGAGCCTTTGATAAATCAGAAGCATCTCGCAACGCAGCTATTCGTTTCAGGATGCCGGTTCTTCGTCAAAACTCTTTCTTCTATGCGCCTGGCCGCAATTCCTGGCGGTTTACCCATTCCCGAATCGTTTCCACATAAGCTTCCGGTTCTTCAAGCGACGGCATATGGGAGCTCTTCTCAAAGACATGGAATTCCGAATCCGGAGCCAGATTTGCGTAGTATTCAGTTGTTTCAGGCGTCGCTTCGTCGTAGCGTCCGCAAGTGAAAAGAGCCGGGATTTCAATTTCATGCAGACGTTCGGTCGCATCAAAATCCTTCAACGTACCAGTAACAGTGAATTCCGAAGCTCCCCACATATAATGATAGATGCGGTTGTTCGTTCCTTCAAAGTCTTCCTTCATCTCTTTTGGCCAAGGATCGAGGCGGCACATATGGCGCTTGTAGAATGCCATCATCGCCTGCTGGTATTCTTCTGAATCTGTCGTTTCGTCCCGTTCACTTTGCTCGATGGCGTCCTGCAATTCCTCCGGCAATTCTTTCAAATAATTCCGCTGATCCGTAACCCATCGGTGGGCGCTCAACGCCGGTCCCGAAAAAATGACACTTCGTACGCCGGGAGGCTTTTTAAATAGATAAGAAGCCGCAAGCATGGATCCCCAGGAATGGCCGAGAAGATGAAATTCTTCCAGCTCAAGCGCCTCGACAACATGCTCCAGCTCTTCTACATAACGCTCCACTGTCCATAGATCCTTATCTACGGGGTGCCCTGATTTTCCGCAGCCCAACTGATCATACTGAATTACCGAGCGTTCCATCCCCAATTGCCGCAGCGGATCTTTGTCACTGCTTTTTCCGCCTGGCCCGCCGTGCAATAACAGCAACGGGATGCCAGGACCATTGCCAGTGATCCGGTACCAGACGTTCCCTCCTTTGACTGGAATAAATCCTTCCGTGACATTCTCCATCCACTTGTCCCCTTTCTCTATTTAAGTGTTTAAGTAGTAATTCCCCTCTTTTTTAGAAATCCCTTTAAAGCAAATGCTTTCTAATTTTTCATCTCCTATAATTTCTCTTGAATAAAATATTCAAAGAATCCCGCAGTCCCGACTCTTAATAAAAAGATAATACTTATGTCACTATAACAATAACAAATTTTAGTGAATTTTCTATTAAATTTAGCTATTTTTTCAAAATATATGGTGCTATAATCCATTCAATAGGTAATTTATATTAAATGAGCGAAGGATTAAGTCATTTACTTTACTAACTTAGTTCATAAGTCATTGTTTATCATAAATTACTCAATATTTAATTTCTTAAAACCAGTTCATGATTATCGATTCACCAACTGGCATTGTGATCTGGGAGAAAAAGCTTTTACTAAAAAGGGGGAAAAGAATTGGGAAAGAAAAAGAGTCAAAAAGCAGCAAAAGGATTAACTGTATTGTCAGCGGTCTTGTTATCGGGGGTTATTTCAACGAGCACGACTTTGGCAGCTGAATTGGTTTCGGCGGCGGAGTTTACAGCCATCAGCCAAGGGAATGTCCAAATCAAACAAGGCACATCGAAGAAGTTTAATATCACTTTATCGTACGGAGATGGAACTCCGAACACAAAAGGCAAATTGTTTGTTGATACCAAATATTATTTGGTAGGCGATAAAATTGTTTCAGACACGCCTAAAGCAATCAATTTTGAAGGGAAAACTTTTTCAGCTCTGAACGTTGAAATTACGGTCGATGCGAGCAAGGCTTCACCTAAAGCTTTTAGCGTGCCAGTCAAAGTAACTATAGTAAATGAAAGCGGCAAAGGTTCCGGTAATAACCTTAATAACGTTGATGTAGACAATCTACCGATTTTAGTTTTTGCCAGCGACACCACTGCCCCAACCGTTTCAATAGCTAATCCGATCAACGGCGGCTTTTACCAGTCGAGCCAATTGCCGGAACAGCCGGAATACAGCGTGAAAGATGAAAGCAGTTGGAACGCCAGCATTGCCGGTTGGAGCAGAGAAGAAGGAGCGCATTCCCTGCAAGTTACGGCAACTGATGCTTACGGAAATGTTGGAAATGCCTCTGTTAATTACACGGTTGATAATACGCTTCCGGTAATCACTTCCCAATTGGCAAACGGCGGCGTTTACAGCGCGGATGCTTTAAAAGCATTGCAAGCCGACTATTATTCAATCAGCGAACAAAACCTGGCTTCTTCCCAGGCAGACCCGCTGGATTTGACAGACGGTGAGCACACAGTTGTTATCTCCGCTCAAGATAAAGCCGGCAATAAAGTGGAGAAATCCATCACATATATCGTTGATAACGACGTGCCGACGATTTCATTTAACTTTGAAGACGGCGGTTTCTATACATCTTCCCATTTCAAGACATTCAGCCCGTACTTTGACGTACAGGATGACAACTTGGACAAATCGAAAACTGTCTCGGCAGATCCTGTTTTGACTGAAGGCCTTCAGTCTTTAACGGTTGAAGCGACTGACCTTGCTGGCCATACAAACAGCGCGAAAGCTTCTTATACCATTGACGATACCAAACCCGAAGTGGCGATTTACTTGGAAGAAGGTCGTTTCTATAACCAAAGCGCATTAAGCGCCGTAAAAGAATTTTATTCCGTAACTGACTCCAACCTCTACAGTACGAAAACGGACGGCTTTGCAACAGCAGACGGCAACCATCAGGCTTCTGTGACAGCCGTAGACTTGGCCGGCAATGAAACAACAAAAACTGTAAACTATACAGTCGATACGGTTGCTCCGGTTATTGCGATTGATGCCGAAAAACTGGCGAACGGCGGCTTTTATACGTCCGCTTACTTGAAACAGCTTGCTGAATTCTACACAGCCCAAGACGCCAACCTGGATGACGAAAAAATTGTAGCCGATTCATTGAAATTTGAAGAAGGCACTCACACTTTCTCTGTAACAGCTACAGATAAAGCGGGCAACGCTTCTGTTGAAACCGTCACTTACACAGTGGATGATTCAGCTCCTGAAGTTTCATTCAACTTGAAGAACGGCGGTTTCTACCAATCTGCAAATCTGCCGAAAGATTATTTTACTGCTTCAGATAACAACGGCGTCGTCAGCGTAGTTTCTGCAGATAAAATTGATGCTGCTGAAGGCACGCATACTTTGACATTAACCGTCATGGACGCAGCAGGCAACAGCGCAACTGATAGCGTTTCGTATACAGTGGACAACAAAAATCCGGAAATCGCGTTCCAGTTGAAAAACGGTGACCATTACACAAGCAAGTCACTGGCTGAAGCTTTGGCTGGCGGAACTTACTACACAGCAACAGATGCCCATTTAGGAAAAGTGCAAGCGGATGAATTGGTCACTTCTGAAGGCACCCATACGCTGAACGTTACGGCGCTGGACGCAGCCGGCAACCAAACAACCGGTTCGATCAGCTATACGGTGGACAACACGGCTCCAGTCATCAGCGGTTTGCAGGGCTTGTTTGACGGACAGCGCTTTATCAAAGACCAAGTGGTAGAAGTCACTCCACTTGCTGCTGACGAATACGATTCCAAGCTTCAAATCACGTCAACCAAATTGGATACATCTAAAACAGGCAAGCAGACGGTTTCTGTTTCAGTCAGCGACAAAGCCGGCAACACAAGCACGTATACCATGTCTTACCACGTCTACAACTTCAGTGGTGTTCTTGATCCGGTCAAAGCTGATGGCACGAGCGCATTCCAGAAAAACAGAACCGTTCCGGTTAAATTCCAGATTTCGGACGGCAGCCAGTTTGTGAAAGATGCATCTGCTACCATCCATCTGGTCAAAGGACCAAAAGACACTGTCGGCAATGAAACTCAAGCGACTTCCACTTCGAACGCAACAATCGGCAATTTGTTCCGCTATGACCTGTCCGACAACCAGTACATCTTTAACCTGGGAACAAAGGATCTGGATGTTGCCCAGTACAAAGCCGTTATCACCATCACGCTTGACGGCCAGAAAATCATTAAAGAATCGCCATTATTCAGCATTAAGAAATAAACAGAAAAACAGCCGGTCCCTTAAGGGGTCGGCTGTTTTTTTTTATTTCACTTCCACTGTCCAGCCAAGTGAATCTTCCACTTTTCCGGTCTGAATGCCAGTGATTGTGTCATATAGTTTTTGGGACAATTCCCCGATTTCATGGTTATTGATGACCATTTTCTTGCCTTGCCAGTTAAGCTCGCCTACTGGTGAAATGACGGCTGCCGTTCCGGTGCCGAATACTTCTTCGATCAAACCGTCCTGGAATGCCTGATAAAGTTCATCGATGGAGATTTTTTTCTCAGTGACAGAAATTCCCCAAGTACCCAGCAATTCAATAATCGACATGCGGGTAATCCCTTTCAGGATGCTGCCGTTTAGCGCAGGTGTCACCACTTCACCATTAATTTTGAAGAAAATGTTCATGCTGCCGACTTCTTCGATGTATTTCTTTTCTACACCATCAAGCCACAGCACATCCGCATTGCCAAGCTTTTTCGCATTGGCCTGCGCCTGGTAGCCTGAAGAATAGTTGCCGGCTGTCTTCGCCATTCCGGTACCGCCTTTTACGGCTCTTGTGAACTGATCCTCCACATGGATCGTCACCGGCTTTAATCCGCCTGTGAAATATGAACCGACAGGTGACAGGATGACCATGAATTTATAAGTCCGGGACGGTCCAACAGCGAGATTGGCTTCTGTTGAGATGATGAACGGGCGGATATACAGCGACGTTCCTGCCGTTGAAGGCACCCAGTCTTTTTCAAGTTCAATCAGCTTCGTCAGATATTCCAGCACTGCCTTTTCATCAATCGGCGGGATGCTTAAGCGTTCGCTCGATAGGTTCAGGCGTTCAAAATTCTTTTCCGGACGGAACAATAAGACGCGTCCTTCTTCTGTACGGTAAGCTTTCAGCCCTTCAAAAACCGTTTGGCCATAATGAAAAATCATCGCCGCCGGATCTAATGTAATGGGAGCGTAAGGAACGATTTTCGGTTCATGCCAGCCTTTGCCCGTTTCATATTCCATCGTGAACATATGGTCAGTGAATATGGTTCCAAAAGAGACCTGGTCTTGTGATGGCTTATCTTTCTTCGTTGTGCTTTGTACGATTTCCAATTCATTGATGGTCAACAAGATGAAGCACTCCTTCCAAAATGAACAATATTATCACGTAATGTGAATAATCATACACTTATATACAAGTTTTCGAAAGGCATCTTTTGAAATACTGAAAAAATTAAGAAAAAAGACCCGAACCCATTGTTTGAAATGATAAATAAAAAGTGTTGCTTCGAAACCTATTAACAGGCTTTCGCTGCAACACTTCCTTATTTGATGATATCAATAAAATGCGACAGGATTCTGGCGGTCAGTCCCCAGATTACTTTGTCTTCGTAGAGATAAAAATATTCCTCCAAATTCCGCGTTCTCCAGCTGTAATCCCGTCCCCCCACAATCAGGTCATAAGGAAAACTTTCCTCCGGCTGGACATCAAAGTTGATTTGGTAGACCCGCGGTGGATTTTCAAGGAAAAAAGACAGTGGCACACTGAACAGCTCTCCCACTTCTGCAGGGTTCGGCTTGAACTCCGCTGCCGGGTCAATAAAACCCGCAAACGCGTAAATGATCATACCAAACGGGGACACCATGTAATCAAGCGGGAACACGGCCGAAATTTCGTCTTCACTGATTCCAAGTTCTTCATCGGTTTCGCGCAAAGCAGCAGATTCCGGCGAAGGGTCCTGCGGATCAATCCTGCCCCCTGGAAAACATACTTCCCCCGGCTGTTTCCGGAGCGTTTCTGCTCTTTTCTCAAACAGGACATGGATTTCCCCATCTTTTTCAATCAATGGCAAGAGAATCGCAAATTTCGCAAAATCCCGGCTTCCAAGCACTTCCGGCTTATGGGTTTGTATCTTTTCGGTAATCTTTCTGGCATCCATCCAATCACCTCTTATTTAATCATCAGTATTTCCCTTATATCCTGTTCCGTCAAGGCAGTAAGCGACTCCTGCCCCGAATGGATGACTTCGTCAATAAGGTTTTTCTTTTTCTCCTGGAGTTCGCTGATTTTTTCTTCAATGGTGCCTTTCGCGAGCATCCGGATGACTTGCACTTCATTTTCCTGCCCCATGCGGTGTGCACGGTCCGCAGCCTGCTGTTCGACAGCTGGATTCCACCAGAGGTCATATAAAATGACTGTATCGGCTCCCGTCAGATTCAAGCCGGTTCCGCCCGCTTTCAGGGAAATTAAAAACAGGTTCCCTTCCCCTTCATTGAATCGCTCACACATCGCCACCCGCTCCGAAGGCGGGGTTTGCCCGTCCAAATAAAAATAAGGCAAGCCATGCTTTCCGAGATTACGCCCGATGATTCCGAGCATTTGGGTAAACTGCGAGAAAATCAGCACACGCCGGCCGGAAAGGCGGCATTCTTCCACGATTTCCATCAATTGATCAAATTTTGCCGATCCGCCGGCATATCCTTCGACGAATAACGCCGGATGGCAACAAATCTGCCTCAGGCGGGTCAATCCGGCGAGGATTTTTATCCGGTTCTTCCGGAAACTGCCTTTTGTCAAATGTTTCAACGCATCGTGTTTCAATTCCG
The DNA here is from genome assembly GCF_057748275.1 of Planococcus sp. VCh962. Taxonomy (NCBI): domain Bacteria; kingdom Bacillati; phylum Bacillota; class Bacilli; order Caryophanales; family Caryophanaceae; genus Planococcus; species Planococcus sp. VCh962. The sequence continues at coordinate 110,339 of NZ_JBYLHS010000003.1, read as the reverse complement.
CCAAATAAGCCGCGTACAGCTTTTTTTGTTCCGTCTGCAGTTCTGAGAATTGCACCGTTTCTATTTTCTCCGGCAATTCCCCTAACACTTCTTTTTTCGTGCGCCGCAGGATAAACGGCCGGATCCTTTTGGCCACATTTTGGCGTCTTAATTCGCTAAATGCCTGCCTGTTCGGCAGCAGTTCCGGAAATACCACCCGAAAAATGGACCAAAGCTCATCCAGTGAGTTCTCTATAGGTGTTCCCGTTAATGCGAATCGATAATCCGCTTGAATGGCTTTTACCGATTTTGCCGTTTGGGTCACCGGGTTTTTAAATGCTTGGGCTTCATCGAAAAAGACGGTATGGAACTGCTTGTCCCGGTAAAGCGTCCCGTCCATCCGCAAGGAAGGATAGGATGTGATGACGACGTCGCAAGCGTCCAGGTTTTTCAGCGCCGACACCCTTGACGTCCGGTTGCCATCGATAATCTTCGCCTGGATTTCAGGAGCGAATTTTTCCAGCTCGTTGAGCCAGTTGTATACAAGCGATGAAGGACAAACGACGAGGACTGGCTGTTTGCGCTTATGCACTTCCGGCAGCACCGACACGATATAAGCGATGCTCTGCAATGTTTTTCCGAGCCCCATATCATCTGCCAGAATACCGCCGAAGCGATAAGCCGCCAATAGCTTCATCCAGCTGAAGCCGGTTTTTTGGTAGTTACGGAGCACCGGCTCTAAAGACGTCGGCACAGCTTCGTCCAGCTTATCGGGGTCTCCCAGGTTTTTCATGAGCTTTGCGAATGCTTCACCGGGCTCTGCCAGACCGTGTTCTTCAAGGCCCTCCGCTAATTGCATGCCATGAATCAGCGGTACGCGGATTTCTTCTTCGTCCAGTTCCTCTGCGGAAAGCCCGAGTTCACCGATAAAGTCACCCATCGCCCAGAATTCCGGCGTTTCCAGTGACATCAACGTGCCGTTCGGAACCCGGTAATATTTCCTTTTCTCGGCAATCGCCTTCAGGAGCTGCTGAATTTCCTTTTCCGGAATTTCTTTCATGTCAAATCGGAATGACAGCCAATCTGTACGTTCCTTGACTTCCACTTTAATTTTCGGACCCATATACGCCTTTTGGACACGCAGTTTCACTGAAGTTGTCGCATAGATTTTCACCAGCTCCTCCAGTTCCGGAACAGCGTGATAAAGAAAATCGTATTCAGCTTCTTCATCCTGCAGGTAAAAGCCGCCCGGAGTCTGCGTGAACTGGCTATCCTGAATCTTTTTCAAAATGCGCTGTTCCTTATCGAGCTGGCGCCTTACACCCGGCAAATATTGATAGCCCTGCTCCATCTCTTCACATGGATTGATGGACTGCCGGCCGTAATGGAATTCCAGCCCCGCCAGCAGCCGATTGTTGACACGGTCCAGAAACAGCTTCGCTTTCAGCGGGGTTTCTTTCAGCCCTCTCGATGCCCTTTCCGCAATATCCACTTGACCGAGCCGCATTAAGCCGGAAATGGCCGTCTCCATGAAGTGGCTGATTTTCACTTCCGGAATCAGCAGTTCCTGTTTCCCGGTTTCACCGAACATTTTTTTCAGCTCCGCAAGCCGCTTGCCGTCTTCTGCTTCCATCTGGAACCATTGGCCTTCTGAAAAAGCATAACCATAGGACTCAAAAACGGTAATTCGTTCAAGGCCCTCCATTTCAAGCCGATAACCTGCATCTGCTGTATTATCCAGCTCAAAAGCCAGTGGAAGTCTGTCACCGTAATGGACACCGTCGTACAACCTGCCTTCCTGCTCAAATGCCACAGCAGGAGCAGCTTCCAATAAAGGCAGCAGGAGTTCCCATTCAGCCGCTGAAATCAGCAGCGCCCCTTTCGCCAAGTCAGCTTTGATCGGCTGCATTTTCGTTAATAAACTCAGCACAGCATCGGTTTCCCGGCTGAAGTTATGGCGCTCTGGATTATAGATGCGGCCCGGGGAGTATTCGAACGGCTGGCGCATGCCAACTTTCCGCAAAAATTCCAAAGGCTCCGGAATGCGTTTCAGGGAATTATCGCCGACATTCAGCCTGACCCCTATTACAAATCCCGCATCCCCAAGATCAATAGGTGAGCAAAGGAATTCCACATGAAGCGTCTGCCGTTTATCGAAATGCAGCTGTTTGCCGCTCGGCTGCACCGGCTGATTGCCGAATAGCCCAAGCAGCCTGTCCGCCATCGGATTTTCTGCACGCTGCCGTTCTTCAATGGCCAGCAAAACCGCTGCGATATGCTGACAGTAAGTCTTGATGAACCCTACTGGAGGGCAACTGCATGTAGCTTCTATTTGTTCATTTATGTTTGTTTGCACCGTTACTTGAAAACGGCTTCCGGCTTTTACAGTCCCTGTGATTGAAGAGCTGTTTTGCGTCCCCGGATCCAGTTCAACTTTCCCGCTCAGGAAATAGGACTTCCCTTTTTTATAAGCTGCGTCGCCGCATAAGTTTTTGATTTTTGTTTTATTCAGCACCACATTCATCAGCTGATCCTTCTTTCAATCCATATCAGATACTTATTATTATCGCTAAATCAGCCGAGTTAAACAATGTTTACCCTTTCTTGGGCAGATTCCTTCTACAGAAAAAAACCAGGCGCACGGCCCGGTTTTCCATGGTACTGATTTGCGCGTCATGTAAAACGGCATTAATTTTTTTTAACAAACTCTGATTTTAATTTCATCGGGCCAAAACCGTCAATTTTGCAGTCGATGTTGTGATCGCCCTCTACTAATCGGATCCCCTTCACTTTCGTGCCGATTTTCAGGATGGACGAACTGCCTTTTACTTTCAAGTCTTTGATGACTGTGACAGAATCGCCATCAGCCAGGATATTCCCATTAGCGTCTCTGACGGCTTTTTCGGTTTCAGCGGTTTCCGCTTCTGCACCTGGCGTCCATTCGTGCGCACATTCCGGGCAAACAAGCATATTCCCATCTTCGTATGTGTATTCAGAACCGCATACCGGGCAATTCGGCAAAGCTTCCATGTTTCGTTTCCTCCATTCCGTTCTCTTCAGATGCAACGAGAAGTTTCTTCTATCCTACCATGCCTGCATCTTTTACCGTAGCCCATAAAAATTGTATGAATAAATTCCATAAAGAGCTTCGATTATTATTTAGTTTTGTGCATTAATTTAAAAGAACTAAGAAATAGCTATTACTTTGAAGACTGATTTTATCCATAGCCAAAGACCGGCGCCTGCCCTAAAAGCAGGACCGTTTTTTTATCGTTTCTATGCCTTTCAAAAGCTTTTTCCTTCCGATTATTTAATGTTGACTTTTATAAAAAGCGGAGTAGAATAACGTTCATCAACAACTAAATACCTCGGCTAAATCCTGGAAACAGGAACGGAGGAACCAATCTTTTGGGGCTAATTCTGCGCTTTGGCAGAAGGGATGAGAGCAACTCTTTCGCCATCCTGCCCGTCAGCTAACTTCGTCGGCTAAAGCGAAGGAGGTCCAAGGACCCCCTTTATTCGGGAAGCTTTTTTGCATCAAAACAAGCGGATTGAGTAAAAGCAGGTCTTTTTATTATGCCTGCTTTTAACAGGAGGTATGTCCAGAAATCTTAAAGAGAGCCGGGATGCGGAGCATTTCATTAGAGCAGACAAGAATTTACCTGAAATCATAGAGTGTTTTTTATAAAAAAATCATTTTTGACTATGGAAGGTGCAAACAATGGTTTCTATGATAAAACGATTATTGATCGGCCGGCCGTTAAAAACAAATATGCTGGGCGAACAAAGACTCAATAAAAAGAAAGCCTTAGCTATTCTTTCTTCAGATGCTCTTTCTTCTGTAGCCTATGGACCTGAACAAATATTGATTGTCTTAATCACGGTAGGTGCGGTAGCGTTCTGGTATACTATTCCGATTGCCTGCGCAGTGTTGGTGCTTTTGACTGTGCTGATTTTATCTTATCGGCAAATCATTTTTGCCTATCCCCATGGCGGGGGCGCCTATATGGTGGCAAAAGAAAATTTAGGAATCAATCCCAGTCTGGTTGCCGGAGGCTCCTTGCTGGTTGATTATATTTTGACCGTATCGGTTAGTGTATCAGCTGGCACGGATGCCCTGACATCTGCTTTCCCCGGCCTCCATGGCCATAATATTGCAATTGCTGTGTCTTTTGTGGTCTTTCTCACGCTTTTGAACTTGCGGGGAGTCACAGAATCGGCTTCGATTTTGGCTTACCCTGTCTATTTATTCGTATTCGCCCTTTTTGTTTTGATCGGTGCCGGCATTTATCATATTCTGACCGGCACAGTGCCTTCTGATCTGCATCCGCAGCTTGGCACGCCTGTTGCGGGAATCAGTTTATTTATCCTGTTGCGTGCGTTTGCCTCAGGAAGTTCGGCGCTGACAGGAGTCGAAGCGATATCCAATGCGATACCCAACTTTAAAGAACCGGCTCCGGTCAATGCCGCTAAAACTTTGGCGGCGATGGGGATCCTGTTAGGCCTCTTGTTCACGGGAATCGTTTTCCTGGCCTATTACTATGGCATTTCGCCCCTTGCTGAAGTAACGGTGGTTTCCCAAATTGCCGAAGAAACATTCGGCCGGAACTTCCTATACTTTTTTGTCCAAGGGACCACGGCATTGATTTTGATTTTGGCAGCCAACACCGGCTATTCCGCTTTCCCTTTGCTGGCTGTCAATTTGGCAACAGATAAATTCATTCCAAGGATGTTTACTGTCAGAGGAGACCGGCTGGGCTATTCCAATGGCATTCTCATTCTCGGACTTGCCTCCATTTTGCTGATTGTGGCATTTGGCGGCCATACAGAACGGCTGATTCCGCTTTATGCGGTAGGGGTTTTCATCCCGTTTACCTTGTCGCAAACCGGCATGATGATAAAATGGATCCGTGAAAAACCGAAAGACTGGGAGACGAAGCTATTCATCAACTCGGCTGGTGCCTTGATCTGCTTTACAGTGACCATTATCTTTTTCTTAACGAAATTTACTCAAGTATGGTCCATTCTGGTTTTCCTGCCGGTGATCATTTATATTTTCCATCGCATCAAAAATCATTATAACGCGGTGGCCGATCAGCTCCGGATTTCGGCCCATGCTAAAGCCGTATCTGTTGAAGGCAACGTGATGATCATTCCGGTTGCGGGTATCACACAAGTCGTGGAAACTTCCATCGACTACGCCCGTTCGCTGTCAGTAGATCAAATAATTGCCGTTTATGTCGCTTTTGATAAAGAAGATGAAAAGAAATTTGAAGCCAAATGGAAGAAGTGGCAGCCCGATATCCGGCTCGCCACCTTATATTCTCCTTACCGGAGCATTATTCATCCATTGATGAAATTTTTGGATACCGTGGAGCACAAGGCCAATGAGTTGAATTACCGGGTGACCGTAGTGATTCCGCAGTTTATCCCTAAAAAGGGCTGGCAGAATATCCTTCATAACCAGTCAGGTTTTCTCATCCGCGCTGCTTTGCTGCTCCGGAAAAACCTGATTGTCATTACCGTGCCTTTCCACTTGAAAAAATAACAACGAGCAAAGCCCGTCTCATTTGACGGGCTTTGCTCGTTGTTTTATCAATTATTTTTTAGCTACTGCATCTTTATTCTGCCGATTCTTAACTTCCTCCATCTTTTCGTAAAAACTTTCCTCTAGGTTGATATCAAAGAAGTTCGCGAATTTCATGATATAAGCGAGGCAATCCGCCAGTTCTTTTCCGATATCCTCTTTGACCGCCTGTGATGCCAACCGGAACGCCGCTTCTTCTTCCATCCCGTTTTGTACATATTTATGGGTTAAATTGAAAGCTTTGCGCAATTCCTCAGCAACTTCGGCCACTTCTGTCGTCAATAGCATGTAGTTGTTCAGCAGCGAAGCCCGGTCCTCTTTGTAATTGCCGCCTTCAATACTCCAGCCCATTTCTTTTTGATACTGCTTGGCAAATTCCTGCAACTCCTTCATTTCACACCTCCATATCTTTATCGGTTGCACTTTCTCCTATCGGCAACACCGTCGAATATTTAACTTCCCGAAGCGCCAGATTCGTTTGGATTTTGGTCACGCCTAGACTGTTCAGTTTGCGGATAAATGTTTGCAGCTCGCTGCGGTTCCGGTTTGCGACTTTCAAAAGATAATCATACTCTCCCGTAATACATTGACATTCCAGCACTTCCGGCATTTTTTCCAGCGCATTTTCGAGCACATCCAATTCTTCGGCTTGATGAAGATTGGTGCTGATGAAAATAAAACACAATAAATCGAATCCAAGCTTTTCCTGGTTTAAGATGGCGACTTGCCGGCTGATGTATCCTTCGGTTTCCAGCCGTTTGATTCTTGCGTGGACCGCTGGAGATGACAAGTTCACACGCTTCGCTATTTCAGTGTTGCTTAAGTCTGCCTGCTTTTGCAAAATGTCTAAAATTTGGAGATCCGTTTGGTCCAGCACTTTGCTGACGATTGATTCCACTCTTTCTCCTCCTTTTAATTTTTCGAAAATCGCTTATCTTCCATAACCATTTTTGAATAAATTTAAGTATAACTTAAAATAACCTTAATTTATTTTAAATTTAATGAAAATAACAAAATAACAATTCGAATTATACTATAAAATGATAAAATTATTAATACACGATATAGAGATTTCATTATAATTGACTGTCATAATCTATCCGAAAGGAGCCGCCCATGCGCTATTATTATTATTTATTATTGCTGTTCACCAGTTTTTTATGGGCAGGAAACTTCGTCGTCGGGAAGTGGCTGGTTGGACATGCTTCTCCTATGACGTTGACCAGCCTGCGTTGGATCATTGCGGTCCTTTGCCTGATTCCACTGGTTTGGGTTACTGAGAAAAAAATCCTGCCCCCGCGTAAAGCCCTTCTTCCACTGGCGCTGATGGGCATAACCGGTGTTGTGCTGTTCAATATCCTGCAGTTCATCGCACTCGAAAATACTTCAGCTACGAATATCGGGCTGATTTCCACGTTGAATATGATTTCCATCACTGTTTTTTCAGCCATTCTCTTAAAGGAAAAAATTCGTCCGCTGCAGACAGCCGCTATGGGCCTTTCGCTGTTCGGTGTCATTTTGGTGCTGACTAAAGGAAATGCCGGCTTGCTGTTTTCCATGCAATTCAATAAAGGCGATCTGTATATGCTCGCTGCTGTAGCAATCTGGGGCATCTATTCAATCTGCAGCAAATGGGCGATGGCGTCCACTTCTCCCATGATGGCTACGTTGTATTCCGGAGTATTCGGTGTGGCTGCCTTATTGCCCTTTAGTATGGCCGATTTTTCCGTAACTAACATCAACGTCTCTTTTATCTATTCCATCTTATACACCGGTGTGATTTCCACAGTAGTATGTTTTGTCCTTTGGAACATAGGTGTCCAAAAACTTGGCGCTACCACTTCCGGGCTGTTTCTAAATTTCAACCCAATTTTTACGGCCGTTTTAGCATTCCTCATTCTGGACGAACAAATGACGAGGAGCCAATTGCTCGGAAGTGCCTTAGTAATCATGGGCTGCTATTTCTTCAGCTATTTTAAAACAAAAACTTTTTCTATCAAAAAGACTTCAGACATAGCAAACCCTCTGACAAAACAGGCATAGCCCGGCTAATCAGAGGGTTTGTTTTCATCGTAATGTACGTTTCAAGAACTCCCGTGTCCGTTCTTTTTGCGGCTGGTTGAAGATTTGTTCAGGCGGTCCTTCTTCGACAATGACGCCTTTATCCATAAACACGACCCGGTCGGCCACTTCTTTTGCAAACTCCATTTCATGTGTCACGATCAGCATTGTCAGACCGCTTTTGGCCAAGTCTTTCATTACTTTCAGCACTTCTCCGACCATTTCCGGATCAAGAGCAGACGTCGGTTCGTCAAACAGCATGACGTCGGGTTCCATTGACAATGCCCGTGCAATCGCCACGCGCTGTTTTTGTCCGCCCGAGAGCTGTTGGGCTTTGGCATTGATGTACTGGTCCATGCCGACAACATTCAAATATTTCAATGCCACTTTTTCCGCTTCGTCTTTCCGCCGTTTCATCACTTTTACTTGCCCAACCGTACAATTGTTCAGGACATTATGATTGTTGAACAAATTGAATTGCTGAAACACCATCCCAAGTTTTGTGCGGTAAGCATGAATGTCATGGCGATCGTCTAAAATATTTTCTCCATTATAGATGATTTTCCCGCCGCTTGGCTTTTCAAGCAGATTGATGCAGCGCAGAAGCGTCGATTTTCCGGATCCGGATGAACCGATGACACAGACCACCTCTCCTTTGTGCACGGAAAAATCGATGTCTTTTAGCACTTCATGCGTACCGAAGGATTTACTTAAATGCTGAATTTCAATTACTTTTTCCATAAGCTCTCCTCTTCCATGTTTGCTTATTTACCTGTCTATTCTTTGATTTTATGTGAAGTGTCTTCCGGGTTCACTACTTGCATCGGCAGTCCGCCAATCATGCTGTAGTTGCTCGGGCCTTCCATTTTTCTTTCAAGTCTGCGCAATAGGAGCGTGATGCTGTAAGTCATGATGAAGTAAAGAACGCAGGCGATAAAGAATGATTCGAAATAACGGAAATTATTTCCGGATACGGTTCTTGTCTGGAAGAACAATTCTGTTACCCCGATAACGCTCAACACCGCTGTATCTTTGATATTAATGACGAACTGGTTGCCGGTTGCCGGCAAAATATTGCGGATTACCTGTGGCAAAACGACGTTGATCATGGTCTGGAAATGGTTCATCCCGATGGCCTGTGCCGCTTCGAATTGCCCTTTATCGACGGAAATGATGCCGCCCCGGACGATTTCCGCCATATAGGCCCCGGTATTGATCGAGACGATGAATACAGCTGCGGTAAAGACATCCATGTCAATGCCAAAAGCCAGTGCAGATCCATAGAAAATGACCATCGCCTGTACAATCATCGGTGTTCCCCGGAAAAATTCGATATAGGCTGAAAGGAGTCCATTGATTATTTTTAAGATAATTTTCTTTATGCCCCGCTCCGGCATCGGAAAGGTGTGGATAATGCCGATAATCAATCCGATTGCGGCCCCGATCAAGGTTCCGACTACTGAAATCCATAATGTCATCACTGCTCCGCGCAGGAACATCGGCCAGTTATTGGTAAGTATAGTGATAATCCAGTCAACGCTCATAATTTTCCTCCTAAAAATAAGTAAAACCGGCTGCATGCACATGCAGCCGGCACCACCTGATCATTATTGGGCAGCTGGTTGATTTTGGATTGCAACATCCATGATTTCCTGGCGCTCTTCTTCAGAAATGCCAGCCAATGTTTCATTGATTTGTTCAGCTAATTCACTGCCTTTTTCAAGTCCGACTGCAATTGCTGTATCCTCTGGAGAGGTTTCAAAGCCATCTTCAAATTCCACCATGGCAAAATTCTCATTTGCAGCAGAAGCACTTACCGCTTCCGGCCGTTCCGACACATAGCCATCGATAACGCCGGATTCAAGCGCTACCCGCATAGCAGGGAAACTCTCCATCGCAGTCTCTTTCGAAACGCCTTCGATTTGGTCAATAACCGAATAATGGAATGTGTTTAGCTGTGCAGTTATTCTAGCTCCTTTGAAATCTGAAAGTGAAGTTGCCCCTTCGTATTCGCCGCCTTTTTTAACTACCATAACCAACTCAGACGTATAGTAATGGTCTGTAAAGTCAATAGTTGCTTTGCGCTCTTCTGTTGGAGACATACCGGCAACGATTGCATCAATTTTGCCAGAAGTCAGGGCTGGCACCAGGCCATCCCATTCCGTTTTTACAATTTCCAATTCCTTGCCCATATCTTCAGCAATTCTTTTGGCAATCTCCACATCATAACCGCCTGCATATTCAGCATTTCCTGAAATTTTCACTGCACCGTTGGAGTCATCTCCCTGTGTCCAGTTAAACGGCGCATAAGCTGCTTCCATTCCCACTTTGAATGTCTCAGATTCTTCTGATGACCCGCCGCTGCCTGCCCCTTCGTTTGATCCGCATCCTGACAATAGCAACATCGTTGACAGAAACATGGTTGAAAATAACGTCAGTTTTTTCTTCATAACTAAACTCTCCCCTTTTGTTTTTTGGCACCTTGATGGCAATTGAATATACAAAAGGGCAACTCTGCACAAAAAGACCTGAGGTAGACTCAGATCGCACTATACATAGTTGCCCTAAATCCTCTTCTTCGTCCCTGGATGAGATAGCACTTCGCAATAAATCGGGAAATCCATTGCGACAGTCCTGCAGCTATTAACTGCAGACCCAGCATGCAATAGTGAGAGCTATTGCACACTTCGGCGACCTTTCCTTCTCCTTAGAATCATCATTTTCTCGAACTCCTCTAAGGACCGTTAAACGTCGCGCCTCTACCTCACTGCAAAAAGTGTGAGGTCATATTCAATTCATGTTTTTCATAGTCTACATTGATAAATTTTATCTGTCAATCCTATTTTTATGGATGGATTCATGCAAAAAGTTCAGTGCGCTTATTTTATCGATTGAATCTATTCATCTGCTCGCTCGTACTTGCTGTTTCCCTCATTTGGAAAGGGCGTGGGATACTTTCTTTTACGGCTTGAATGGCTTCTTCAATATTGCGGACCACCAAGAACTTTTTCTGAGAATCCGGGTATTGGAGTCCTGTATGCTTGTATCGTGAATCGTAATAATGCTCCAGCAGCAGCTGAATGGCCGAAGCAAAATCGCCTGTTTCCAAATCTGATTCAATTTGCTTGGCGATGGGCATATGAATCCGCGATTTAATCCGCTGAAATGCTTCCATGCATTCTATCTTGTATTCCGAAGGACGATAATCTTCCAAAATTTCTTTCACTCGTTCTTCCATTGGCATATCAATGAACAAATGGGTGCTCCGGTTTTTCAAATCGCTTAAAAATGGTGGAATCACTACTTTTCCGATGCGGTGGCTTTCCGCTTCAAACAACACATAAGAAAAGTTCCACAGTTTTCTCAGCTGATGAACAAGAAGCGAATCAAAGACTTTCTGGTTATGCGGCTCCATCCCAATCTGGCCAAAAATAGACCCTTTATGATTGGCCATCCCTTCAAAATCAATGACGGGATAACCTTCGCCCTGCAGCGCTTTTAATATTCTTGTTTTTCCTGCTCCGGTTAAGCCATTCAAGACAAATGCTTGAGAAGGGGTTTCCTTTTGCTCCAGCTCGGCGACTACCCATTTCCGGTAAGCACGGATACCTTCTTCAAGGCGATGGACATGGACATTCATCAAGCTCAACAGAGTCGCTGTCGTTTTGCTGCGCATGCCTCCGCGCCAGCAAAATACCACCTTATCCCCTTCAACTTCTTTGAATGCCCGCACAAATTCCGGCAATTTTGCTGAAATGATTTCCAGCCCGCGTTCTTTTGCGGCTTCTACACTGACTTGTTTGTAAAGCGTTCCGATTTCCGCCCGTTCTGCATCATCAAAAAAAGGAATATTGATGCTTCCCGGTATAGTGAAGTTTTTATATTCAGATGGCGACCGGACATCAATGAGCACCATTTCTTCGTTTTCGATGACCGGAATCAGCTCTTCTACCCTAATATTACTAAACATTCTTTCTCCCCCAAAAAGCCTTGAAGCGGCTCTATAGTATGTCTCAAATTCCTCAAGTTTTATTTACAAGTATACACCCATTGAATCCATATATAAGCTTTCATGGCTTGATCAAATTAGCTTCCGCTCTTTTTGAGGAAAAGAAAAAAGCAAGCCTGATGGAGCAGGCTTGCCTTTTAATATGATTGGATTATTTAGTTGCTTCATATACCCGCATAGGAGGAAGGTTGCGCAGGAAGAATTTACCTTGGGCATTGGAAAAATAGTCCTGCAGGTAAACCATCAAATGTTCATCTTTTTGGAAAAAGGTTTGGTAAGGCAGAAACTTCCCTCCCTGCCTTAATACATGGCTTGTTCTTTTCACGATGTTTTCCCTGGTTTCTTCGTCCATCAACGAGAACGGGATGCCCGAAATCACATAATCCACTTTTTCAATCCCGTGCTGGTTGACGATCTCATGTACATTTTCCGCACTGTCGTGATGAACTTTCAAGCGCGGGTCCCGGGTGTTTTCTTTTAAGTATTCAACAAAATTATCATTGAGTTCAATCGCAATGATCATGGAATCCGGGGTTATGCGCTCGAGCAGGTAATTTGTAAATACACCTGTAGCAGGCCCGTATTCGACAATCACCACTTTTTTGCTCAAATCCATCTTTTCACACACTTCCCGTACACCCATTTTTGAAGTTGGCGTAATGGAGGCGATGTTCCGGTCCTTGATAAAGTTCTTCACGTATTCTTTTGTACTCATTTTTCTGGCCCCCTGTCCTTGATTGGTTTAGCTGTAAGCAAACTATTCACACAGAACACAGTAAAAAAATAAGAAACCTTCAATAACATGTTTTAACTTTATCCCACTTTAACAGCAAGCCAAGCTCTGAGTATATGAACCAACACTCTGTGGGAAGCCCGCTGCTTGAATCCAGTTTTTCTTTATTCTAAGATGCTATCTGGAAGGTTATTTTTATCATATACTTCCGGAAAACATAGGTCAATCTATCCCTTAGGGTTCTACCCGCTTGATGGAACAGTTTCCCATTAGAGTTTGCCGGCTATTTTTCATGCCTTCTTTCCAATACATTCCTATACAACCCTAAAGCGGTATTATATATTAAAGGAAGGTGATGACATGAAAACAACAATGTACATAGACAATGAAAAATTTATTGCCGGGATGACCATGAAAGATGCAGCCCAATTTGAAATGAACAATATGGCTCTTCACGTTTGCAATAACCCGGAGCAAATTATAGAAAACCGCAAAAAGCTGGCCACTTCCTTGGGACAGAAGCTGGAAGATTTCGTCTGTGCCAACCAAACGCATAGCGCGAATTTCCATCGTGTAACGGCTGCCGACAAAGGGCGCGGTGCCGTTCACCAGGATACGGCCATCGCAGATACCGATGCCTTGTACACATATGAGCCAAATCTGCTCTTAAGCAGCTTTTCCGCCGACTGCGTGCCGGTGCTATTCTATAATGAAAAGAACGGCTTGGTTGGCGCTGTCCATTCTGGCTGGCAAGGCACCATCAAAGAAATCACGCTGAAACTGTTCGAGCATTTAAAACAAGCGGAACAATGCAGCCCGGCAGATTTCCATGTCCAGCTCGGAGCGGCTCTCAGCCAGGAGAAATTCGAAGTGGATGAAGACGTCTATTTGAAATTCAAGAACCTTGGCTATGCGGATGACTTGATGTATTACAACGAAGCAACCAGAAAATACCATATCGATAATCAGCTTACTGTGAGAAAGCAATGTGAACTGGCCGGCATTCCGCCGGAGCAGATCAGAATCGACCGCACTTGCACATTTGAGAGTCCGGACGGCTTTTCCTATCGTCAAAATAAAAACAGCGGCCGGCATTTGAGTTTCATCATGAAAAAGCAGCTCGGATAAAGAAGTTTTAAAAGCTACAGCCCCTTTCCGTACAACCGGATTTGGCTGTAGCTTTTTTTATTCCAAGTAAGGTTCAACCGGGCTTAGCGCACTTCCATATGGGGTAAACAAAAACGAAATTAGTTTCAGTTTCATTGATTGCCCCAGCTGTCCGCTCCCGCTTTAATTTGCTGTAAGAATCTGTTATATTCAAAAAAATGAAACTTCTTTGTACAAAGCTCGTATTTTTAAAAGAGGTGAGAAGATGGGGTTTTTAAGCCGTTTATTTTATGGTACTGAAAAAAAGTCGCCGGAAGTGGAAAAACGGACGCTGCGCAACTTGCGGGTCAAGGATTTTGTCACTTATGACCTTGTCGATTACGAAGTGGCCGGCAAAATCCACTATAACGACAGCGGCTACACCTGGGATGCCTATCAGCTGGTATCTGCCGGCAAGAGCATTTGGCTCAGCGTAGAAATGGATGATGAACTTGAAGTCGGCATTTATGAAAAGTTCCGGATTCCGGGACTTGAGCCTGGAACAAAGCAGGTTACGCATGACGGCAAAACTTATTTTCTAGAAGAGCAAGGCAGAGCCTATGTAACGTCAGAAGGCCGCAGCCAAAATATCAACGGCGCAGAGATGGATTATTACGAATACGTGGATGAGTCAGGGGAGATCTTTTTATCCGTTGAAGTATGGGGCGGCGAAGTGGAAGTCAGCAAAGGATATGAAATTGAAGAATACGAAATCACCATTTTAGCGGGAAGCTAACCAATTGGAGGAGAGAATATGTTTCAATTTTTTAAACGCGTACAGACCTATGTAGAATCCGAACTGAATGCAGCACTTGATAAGGCGGAAGATCCGGTAAAAATGCTGGATCAATTTATGCGGGACATGGCACTCGATATCCGGGAAGCTGAAACAGCAGTTGCGAAACAGTTGGCCAATGAAAAGATTTTGAAAAAGAAATACGACGACGCCAGCAGCATGGTCGAAAAACGCCAGCAACAGGCGGTTGAAGCGGTTGAAGCCGGCAACGAAGACTTAGCGCGCCGCGCGCTTGAAGACAAGCAGAATCATGTGATCCAAGCCAATTCCATGAAAGAAGCCTACGAACGGGCAGCGAGCGACTCGACTGTGCTGCGCGAAAAACTGGCAGAAATGAAACGCGAGTATGAAGAAATGCAAATTAAGAAAGATTCGTTGAAAGCCCGTGCAGAATCAGCGAAAACACGGACTAAAATCAACCGCACAATGTCTTCTGTAGGAAGCGATGAATCACGCCAAGGTTTTGAGCGGATGGAAGAAAAAGTGATGCACCTGGAAGCCGAAGCCGAAACTTCGGAAGATTTACGGTCAGGCTCACGTAGCCTGGATGATGAGTTTGACGATTTAAAAAAAGGCAGCGCTGTGGACAATGAACTGGCGGCACTAAAAAAACAGCTTGGAAAAGAATAACGAACCGCGGTCTGCTCTTCTGCGGGCAGGCCGTTTCCGTTCATTTGGAGTGTTCAAATTATGAAAAATAGACGTTGGCTAACGGGCCTGGTGGCCGCAGTACTTTTCTTGTCAGCTTGCGGCAGCCTGTCGCTGGCAGAGGACTACGTAGAAGAAAATTATACGTTCGTAAATGCTGTGCAAAGTGACAGCGGCTCAAACAGCCGCGCCATGATGTACCGGTCCGATAAAGATTTGGCGGGCACTGTAGCAGAATTGAGTGAAGTGCAGGAACCCGAACAAGTGGGGGAAGAAATCGAAGGCCGGCAAGTTATGGTCTATAATGACGATTTCATTATTTTGACAGAAGATCCTGACAATCCAGGCTCTACGCTTGTGGAAGTGGCAGATGAGGAATTTGTCCGGAACCATTACAATCCCGGCTTTTTCTCCGGGATGCTGTTGGGGTCGCTTTTAAGCAACCGGTTCGGATCGGGTTGGAACCAGTCACAGGCAAGCCGCTGTGCACGCGGTGGATGCTATTCAGGCGGAGGCGGTTATAATTCCATTCCTTCGGCTACCACTGGCCGCGGCTCAACATTCCGTGGAGGCGGTCCAGGAGTCGGAAAATAAAACATAGCAAAGGAGCTTGAGTAGTGAATTCATTCTTACTGACTTTTTTATATTTCATTGCAGCGATTGCTGTGATTCTTGTGGGGCTAGTCATTTTTGAACTGCTGACAAGAAAGTATAAGGACTGGGAAGAAATCAAAACAAACAATTCGGCAGTCGCTTTGTCGATTGCCGGAAAAATTATCGGTACATGCATCATTCTTACCTTCTCTATCCTGCATAATGATACCATTATCGAAACGGTCGTCTGGGGGCTTTTCGGATTGCTTCTTCAGTTTATCGCTTATTTCCTATTCGAATTGCTGACTCCCCGCTTTTCAGTAGAAGTTCAGTTGAAAGACCGAAATACAGCTGTAGGCATCATTTCATTTGCCGTTTCAGTCGGATTGGCGTTCGTCATTGGCGCTTCTATTACATAAGGCGGTGTTATGAATGCTACTAGAACAAGAATCCGTCCGGCAAAGCCGGGCGATTTACTATGCATCCGGGATTGTTTCCATCTGTGGCATTATTTTTGAAGTTCTATTCGGAGCGCTCGGTTCATACATTTTAGGAGATGGAGTGAAGCAATACACACTCACCATCTCTCTTTTTTTAACCGGGATGGGCATTGGCGCATACCTCAGCGAGAAAATGACCCGGCATCTGATTGCATCGTTCATCTGGATTGAATACTCCATCGGCATTATCGGCGGCTTTTCCGCTATGCTGCTGTTCGGGGTTACGGCTTACCTGCCACCTGGCACCGGTTCGCTTTTTTTATACAGTGTGATTTTGATTGTCGGCTCCTTGACGGGAGTGGAACTGCCGATTTTGATCCGCAAAGCAAATGAAATCGGTGTGTCGCTGCAAAAAAGCGCAGCCAAAGTGCTGTTCTCCGATTATGCCGGCGGGCTTGTCGGCGGGCTGCTCTTTTTGTTTTTGCTGCGTCCGTATTTCGGACTAGTGAAAACCTCTTTCCTGGTGGCACTGATCAATGTAACGGTCGCACTTTGGATTGTGTTCCGCTTCAAGCACGAGCTGAAACGTTTTAAACTGCACGCATCTTTCGGCTTTTTGTTTTTAAGCATCTTAATTCTAGGGGCTCTTTTCGGAGAACAGGCTGCCTTCCATTTTGAGCAGCAGCTCTACAAAGATCCGGTGATCTTCTCCGAGCAGACCTCTTACCAGAAAATCATTTTAACGAAACAGCAAGGCGATACCCGGCTTTACTTAGATGGCCAGCTGCAATTCAGCTCCTCGGATGAACACCGCTACCATGAAATCCTGGTTCATCCGCCGATGGCTGCTGCAGCCCGGCATGACCGCGTATTGGTGCTTGGCGGTGGCGATGGGCTGGCGGTCCGTGAATTGCTGAAATATGAAGATTTGGGAAATGTAGACCTTGTCGACCTTGACCCGAAAATGACGGAAACTGCTCGGACCCATCATTTACTGACCGAACTCAATGAAGGTTCCCTCGACAATCCGAAAGTAAATGTGATCAACGAAGACGCTTTCCGCTTTTTAGAGGCTGCTGATGGTTTTTATGACGTCATCATCATCGACTTGCCCGACCCGAACAATGAATCGCTCAACAAGCTTTATACACTGGAATTTTACTCCCTTGCCCGCAATCATCTGCATCCGGATGGTGCCATGATGGTTCAGGCCACAAGCCCGGTGTTTGCGCCGCAAGTCTACTGGACGATCGATAAGACCATCCAGGCGACCGGCCTTCAGACGGAAAACCTGCACGCCGATATTCCAAGCTTTGGCGGCTGGGGCTACGTGCTGGCGTCCCGATCTGAAATACAGGCAGATAAGCTCCAAATCATCGGTGACACTGAGTACTTGACCACGGAGCTGCTGCCTGCCTTGACGGCATTCGGAAAAGATGAAGATGCCGTTATCGAAGACAGCAACGGTGATACGATTGCGCTTGAGCCCAATACGTTGATCCGGCCGAACTTGATAGAGGTTTACGAAAAGTCCTGGACTAATTATTGAGAAGGTTAAAAAGCTTTAATATCGTTACTGAAAATAAAAAAGAAGAGGAAGCTTTTCCTCTTCTTTCACTTTATTAAAAAATCTCCAGCAGATCATCGAATTTGTCGATGGCGTAGTCATAATCCTCTACTTCACCGAAGCCGTATTTGGCATAGACGAAAGGAATGCCGGCATCTTTTGCCGCTTTTCGGTCCCCTGCTGTATCCCCGACATAAACCGGGTCTTTTAAGCCGTTCCGCTCCATGATCAGTTTAATGTTTTCTCCTTTTGAAAGCCCCGTTCTCCCTGGGTTCTCGAAATCCTTAAAGTACTTTTCCAATTCATGATAGTCATAGAACGCTTCGATGTATCCTTCCTGGCAATTGCTGACAATATACAACTTGTATTTCTCAGACAAAGCCTTGAGGACATCTTCCAAGTTTTCATAGAGGGTGCCTCCACGCTCACTTATATAATCGCCTTCGATTTCCCCGCATGATTGAATGATTTCATTATGCATCTCTGCATTCAAATGCGGAAACAGCTTTTGCATGATTTCGTGCATCTGGAGCCCCATGGTTTCTTTCAGGTGCTGCTTGGTCAAGGTATGATCTATTTTATCATTCTGCTCAATCGCTTTGTTCCATGCCATGACTACGGTTTCTCTCGAATCCCATAGCGTTCCGTCCAAGTCAAAAATAATACTATCCATTAAATCCTCTCCTCTGAACTGATATGACTCCATTCTACTCTTTCCGGATAGGTAAACCAAACACTGTGCAGGATCCAAAGTTTTCGGAAAGTTATTGAGGTTATATTCTCTTAAAGCACATCTATTTCTTTCATACATTAAAAACTCCGAAATCCAGCTCTGTCATGGAATGCCGGTATTCGGAGTTTTTTATAAATTTTATGATTTCTTCTCTCTTTCTCTCAAGCCCAGCCAGGCACCAATCACAACAATTCCAACCAACACACTCCAGAAAGTAATTGTCCAAGCAAAAGAATGCGGGAAATCATGGGGCAGAACGTGAATTTTTTCGTGGGACAGCGTCATGACCAAAAGCTTCACTCCGACCCAGCCTACAACGATAAAAGCAGCTGTTTCAAGCTGCGGATAAGTTTCAAGCAGCTGAACAAATTTATGAGCTGCAAACCGCATGATAATGACACCAATCAATCCACCACTTAGCATGACCACAAAAGGTCCAGCGTTTATGCCCCCAATATTGGTATCACCCAGGTGCGGCAATGTCAGCGCCAATGCTACCGCAGCCAGCATGGAGTCGACCGCAAAGGCGATATCCGCCACTTCAATTTTGAAAACGGTGGCCCAAAAACCGGAACCTTTCTTTGCTTTCAATAAGGAATCACTGCCTTGTCCTTTCCGTTGGTCATAAATATGCTTGAAAGCGATAAATAATAAATAGGCGGCTCCTAGCGCCTGAATCTGCCAGACGCCCACCAGCAGCGTTATCATGAACAACGCAGCAAAACGAAACACAAATGCTGCCGCCAGTCCGTAAAACAACGCTTTTTTCTTTTGTTCCCCCGGCAAATGCTTGACCATCACGGCCATGACCACAGCATTATCCGCAGCCAGAATCCCCTCCAGTCCAACCAGAACCAGCATGACCCAGGCATATTCCAATAAGATTGCTCCCATTATTTTTCCTCCCAACAGGCTGGACATCGATTGAGGTGGCCTTTTGCCACTAGAGAACCTTTTTTCTATAGTATACTAAGGTACGGAGAAGATAACTAAATTTTTCGTCATTTTACAAAAAAACTGCCTAAGCATTAGTAAAATTAGCTTCTCCTCTCTTTTTTCCGGCTTGATGTGGTAATGTTTCGGTATAGGATTTGCAGTGATTATGAATAAGGGGAAGAAGCAATGAACGAACGTGATTGGCTTATCTTAAAGGTGCTTTTTGAAAAAAAGAACATCACAAAAACAGCTGAAAGTTTATATATTTCTCAGCCTTCTATAACCAAAAGGATTCAGCAAATAGAACAGGAATACGGGCGGACCCTTGTCGTCCGCGGTACAAAAGGCGTTCAGTTTACTCCTGAAGGAGAATATTTGGCTAAATGCGCAGATGAAATGCTCGAGCGCCTCTACCAGATCAAAGACCAGGTCCTGAATATGAATGAGGAAGTCAGCGGCACTTTACGGCTGGGCGTTTCAAATTATATAACCCGCCATAAACTGCCGGCCCTGCTCAAGCTTTTTGGGGAACAATTCCCGAAAGTGAATTATAAAGTGAGCACGGGCTGGAGCCGGGATGTGTTCAATCTTGCTTATAATCAGGAAGTCCATGTTGGAATTGTCCGCGGTGACTACAATTGGCCTGGACCGAAGCATCTTTTATTTGAAGAAAATCTCTGTATCGTTTCCAAAGAAAAAATAGGGCTGCACGATTTGCCTTCCATGCCGAGAATCGACTATGAAACAGACAGCCTGTTGAAGACGATGATTGATAATTGGTGGACCGGAACTTTTTCTCAGCCGCCTTTGCTTGGAATGGAAGTGGACAAGGCGGATACCTGCAAAGAAATGGTGTTGAATGGTTTGGGATATGGCATTCTCCCAAGTGTCCTTGTTGAAAATCATGAAGGCCTCCATCAAATTAACTTGGAGGATGAAACCGGCAATCCTCTGGTCAGAAGAACCTGGCTGCTTTACCGCGAAGAAGCTCTCCAGTCGAAAGCGGCTAAGGAGTTTGTACAATTTGTGCGCAAGATAGATTTTAAAAATCAGCTATAAAAAGAGCATGGATTCGTTTGCCACGCTCTTTTTTTTGCTGGATATTTTTCTTTTTCAATCTCCTGCCATTCTTTTTTTATATGACTGTCCATCTACTATCGGTATTTTAACTGACTCTCTAATGGGCTTATGATGAATTAGTAAGCTATTAAGAATGAGTCATAAAGCCAAGAGTTTTGATGACCGGTTTTGAATGGAGAGAAGCGCATATGGAGGTTTTGTTGCTCATTATCATGAACGTCATTTTGCCGGTCTTTTTGCTGATCGGTGCAGGTGCTATTCTTCATATCAAGTACTCATTGGACATGAATACATTAGCTAAATTAAATACTTATCTTCTCATGCCGGCTCTGAGCTTTGTCAATATTTATAAAAATGACATGCAGGCAGATACCCTTTTTCACGTCCTAAGTTTTCTTATCCTTCAAAGCCTTTGTTTGATGGCATTGAGTTCAGGAATAGCGAGAACCGCTAAATTTGACAGCAGTCTTTCTGCCACCTTCAAGAACAGTGTGGTGCTCGTCAACTCTGGGAACTTCGGCTTGCCAATCAGCCAGCTGGTTTTCCACCAGAATCCCTTAGGGTTATCCATTCAAATTATCGTCCTGATTTTCCAGAACCTGCTTACCTATACATATGGCTTGTATAACTCCGTCTCAGTTAATAGCAGAGGGTTGCAGGCAATGAAGGTTTTTCTGAAAAACCCGGTCATCTACGCTTTTTTAGCGGGACTTCTTTGCCACGCTTTGTCCATTCAGATTCCCGGTTTTATCTGGACGCCTATCGAAAATACATCCAACGCTTTTTTGGCGGTAGCCTTAATCACACTTGGCGCACAAAGCGCATCGCTCAAACTGATCCGATTTTCTTTGCCTTTGGTTTTAAGCCTTGTTGGCCGCCTGATTCTTTCTCCCATTATCGCCATCACGGTGATTCTTGTTTTGGGCCTGGAAGGGACTACAGCTCAGGCTCTATTTATCGCCAGCTCTTTTCCAACTTCCAGAAACAGTTCCCTGTTCGCCCTGGAATATGGAAACCATCCGGATTACGCTGCGCAAGTAGTATTGATGTCCACTGTCTTCAGCATGGCAACGGTCACCACCGTCGTCTATTCAGCCAAACTGCTGTTTCCTTAACTCTTATTTGAGCGTTTCTACCCTCATCTTTATGTAAGCACTTTGATGACTTGCCGGGATATTTCATGGGTGTTGATGGCGGATTCAATTTGCCCATTTTTCGCACTATCCATGAATTCCTTCAACTCGTAATACATTGTGTCAAATTCCTGAGGCACAGAAAGATCTTCGGTCCGCCCGCCCCGATATTTGATGAGCACTTGTTTGGGGTCACTGATCTTATCAATTTCGATGACGCCTTCTTCGCCTTGAATTTCACATGGCACATACGAATCGGTGATTTTCGAATACATGACGACCGCTTCAAATTGTTTGTAATTCAGGATCATACTCCCTTGCCCATCGGCTCCGGTAGATAAAGAATAGCTATTCTTCAGGACCCTTTTCGGCTCACCTGCGAGGTGGATGAGCGGCGCGATGCAGTAAACGCCCAAGTCCATTTTTGCGCCATTTCCAAGCTCTGGCTTGAAAGCATTTTCGATGACGCCTTCTTTGTATTTGTCATAGCGGGAAGAATATTGATTGAAATGGAAGACAAAACGCCGGATTTGGCCAATCTTATCCAAATTCATTTTCAGGTTTAGAAAAGTGGGGGTGACTGTCGATTTCATTGCCTCCATATACATCGTTTGATGCTTTCGCGAAGCCTCGATGATCCGGTCCATTTCAGCCACGGAAGTGACCGCAGGTTTTTCACAGAGAACGTGAATGCCATTTTCCATTGCTAATACACTTTGTTCCACGTGGAACGTATTAGGTGATGCGATGTATACCGCATCGATGTCTCCGCTTTGGAACATTCCTGCCATATCCGTATAGACTGCCGCCACTCCATATTTCTCAGCAAACTCCCTGCCCCGCTCTGCTGTTCTTGAGTAGACAGCGCCGATACTAAACTCCGGCAAATCTCTCGCAGCTTTGACCAGCCGGTCGGTGATCCAGTTTGTCCCGATAATTCCAAACCTCATAGTGTACCCTCTCCTTCTCGGTTGTGCTGACTGTATTTTTCTTTAAATATACTTATACATTGGCCTAAGAACAAATAGAGTGAGACATAGTTTATTGCTCTACTTCCTGTAATATTAGGATACCAAAACATTCTTAACAAATAGACAAAAGGAAGAGACAAGATTAAACTACCGTCTCGTTTCTTCCTCCTATTTTTACTTTTATGCTGTTCATGAATATGCTGTTCATTTACTTTCTTTTCACGATTGCCAGCTCTTTTTCGGATAAATAGTCTATGTAATCACCTTAAAATACCGTTTGCACCAAAAGCATATAGACGATGGTCCCTCCTGCAATCGATAAAAGCATCTGCCTCTTCCAAACATGCAGCACCACTACGACAGCAATTGCAAGAAATTCTGGAATGCCCCGGTTTCCCGAAAACAGATTGACATCCTTCAGGCAGTAAATGACCAAAAGGCCAATGACAGCCGCAGGCAGGACATTCCCTAAATACTGAACATACTTCGGCGTCGCTTTGTTTGCCGGAAAAATGAGAAAGGGAAGAAAGCGCGTGAGCATGGTGCCGATAATCACCATCGCAATCGTTACCACTTGCTGCGTCAAAGTCATCGTCATGCTGCCACCTCCACTTTCTTCTCCATTGGTCTTCTAAATACGGTAAGGATCCCGAGAATCGCCAGCATTGCCGGAATGATGAAATTGGTTCCTCCAAATACTGCAAGGCAAGCAGCTGAAAGCCCAAGCCCCGTTAAGGCACTTGCGTACTTTTTTCCTATCATCAACTGTTCTATAAAAATCACTACAAAAAGTGCGGTCATGACAAACTCTAAACCTTCGGTGTTAAACACGACCAATGAACCGAAAACGCCGCCAATCGTTGCGCCGAGCACCCAGTAGAAATGATTGAGTAGAGTCACAAAAAAGAAAAACCAGCCTTTATCTACATCTTTTGGAACCTTCGCTGAATAATTGATCGAAAAAGATTCATCGCAAAGTCCGAAGATTAAATACCAGCGCTTGTTCCCCACTCCCTTGAATTTGTCCAGCATCGAAATACCGTAAAACAAATGCCGGGCATTCACCATAAGTGTCAGAAAAAGGGCATTGATCGGGTTGAAGGCGAGAAGCAATAAATTTGCTGCTACAAATTCCATCGATCCGGCAAATATCAAGAAACTCATCAAAATTGGGTAAATGGCATGGAACCCCAATGAATTCATGAAGATGCCGTAAGCGATTCCTAAGAAAAGAAATCCCGCAAAAATAGGGACGGTATGTGGAAATGCCGCTTTAAATGCCAATTGTATATGAGGATATCTTTTCATGATTTCACGTCCTTACAATAAATTCTCCTTCAGTTATAGCACATAAAAAACATACAATGAACGAAATAATTGTATGGATTACAATATTCCCAAGTGTCGAAAGTGTTATAATTATAAGAAATCAATCTGTAAGGAGATTCGCATGCCCATCAATTCATTTGATCAATACCCCATGTCCTGGAAACCAGATAAGCAAGCACTGAAACGCCCCATCTTTTCCTCGCTTGCCTCTTTGCTGGAACAGGACATTGCCAATGGATTTTTAGCTCCTGGCTCCAAATTGCCTCCTCAGCGGGAATTGGCCGACTTTCTGGATTTGAACTTCACTACCATTACCCGCGCTTATAAAGTGTGTGAAAGAAAAGGCTTGATCTATGCCATCACCGGAAGCGGAACTTTTGTCGCTCCGAATGCGGCACGGTCCATCACCATTTCAGCGGATCATACATCCAACCGCATCGAGCTGGGGTTTGTCGCCTCTTTTGAGCAGACCAATGCCAGCGTAACGGATGCCCTTCAGAAAGCAGCGAAGAAAAACTATGTGGAACAATTGCTGAATTATAATGATCCGACGGGAATGCCCCATCAAAAAACAGCGGCGCTCAATTGGATGGAGCCGTTCGGCATCTATTCGGACCCGGATCATGTTGCCGTCGTTTCAGGAGCCCAAAATGCTTTAGCGGTTACGCTACTGGCTTTGTTCGAACCGGGCAATCGAATCGCCACTGACTTATATACGTATTCAAATTTCATTGAATTGGCGAAAATGTTTCATATCCAATTAGTTCCCATTCTTGGAGACGAGTTTGGGATGCTGCCCGGGGAACTGGAAAAACAATGCAGCCAAATCACTATTCATGGTATTTTCCTGATGCCTTCCTGCAGCAACCCGACCACTATTATGATTCCGGATTTTCGCAAGCAGGAATTGGCCGATATCATCCGTAAACACCGATTAATCTTGATTGAAGATGACATCCACGCCTTTCTTACAGCAGGCATCATCACCGATTACCAGCAGCCGATGTTCAGTTTACTGCCAGAGCAAACCGTCTATATTTGTGGCACCTCTAAGTCCATCTGTTCCGGCTTGCGCGTTGCCTACATGGTTTTTGGTGATGGCATGTGCGATAAAATCTCACAGGCGATTTTCAATATCAATGTAAAAACTTCTTCTTTTGACACAGAGGTCATCACCGAACTGATCTTATCAGGAAAAGCGCAGGAAATTGTTTTACAAAAGAAAAAACTTGCCGAACAGGCGAATGAATTGTATTTCAGCTATTTTCCTTCTGCTGAAAACACCGGACATCCGCTTAGTTTTTACCGCTGGCTTCAAATGGATGAAAACATCGGAAATGGCGAAGTAGAAGCCGAGATGGAAAAGCACGGCATCCGGGTATTTCATTCGGACCGCTTTTTAAGCGGACAAGCCACTTCAAATAGGTACTTGCGTATTGCGCTTTCTTCGACTAATTCTTTGGATGAACTGGAGACGGGCCTAAAAATTATCAAACAGCTTCTCGACTAAAACGTATTTTAAATCTAAAAAGGAAGGACAAAGGAGCTGCTCCTTTGTCCTTCCTTTTATTTCAATGTGATTCTCTTTGGCGTCTTTTAAAGAAAGTAAAAGAACCGATGCTGTATAAGTAAAGAATTAACCAGTTATCAAACCTGAATTTTTCAATCCAGCGAACGGACTTGGATCGGAATCAGCGCCTCCACCAATTGTTCGCGGCGAGTTTCGTACTGTTCAGGCAACATCAAGTTTTCACCCATGGTTTCCAATGTTTCATCATGCGCAAAACCTGGTGGGTCAGTCGCAATTTCAAACAGGATTTCTCCGTGTTCCCGGAAGTAAAGCGCGTTGAAATAATTGCGGTCTTTTACTTCTGTGACTCCGTAACCGTGGTTCCGGACATGTTCCTGCCAGTCCAGTTGGTCCTGGTCGTCTTCTGCACGCCACGCAATGTGGTGCACCGTTCCGACGCCCATTTGTCCCCGGCCAAGCGGTGTCCGTTTTACATCGATGATATTCCCGATATCGCTATACGAACGGAAACGCATCAAGTCACCTTCTTCTCCGACTTTTTCCAGCCCCATGACTTCTTCCAGGGTCTTCGCCGTTTGTTCGGGGCGCGAGGAAAGCAGCGTTGCACCGCCAAATCCTTTGATGGCAACGGCCGGCGTAATACCGCCGAACGTCCAAGTATTTAGTTCCCCGCCCTCTCTTTCGACCAGTTCCAATTGCAAACCGTGGGGATCTTCAAACGTTACGTAGCTTTCTCCGAAACGTGCTTCTTTCGCAAACGGGATGTTAAATCCTTTCAGCCGCTCTTCCCAGAAGGGCAACGCACCTGTTGGGACCATATAAGAAGTCACGCCGACTTGTCCGGCCCCGATTTTTCCTTGGTAGGCATTTGCCCATGGGAAGAACGTGATGATGGTTCCCGGTTTTCCGCCGCCATCACCGAAATACAAATGGTACGTCCCCGGATCATCAAAGTTGACCGTTTTCTTGACCATACGCAAGCCCAGTACGCATGCATAAAAATCGACGTTTTCTTGCGGATGGCCGACAATTGCTGTAATGTGGTGAATTCCAGCTGTTTTTTTCATTTTATTTCCTCCTTTTTTAAAAATATTTATAAGATACGTTTTCAATGATATTTTCATTATTTCTTCAATGTCTTAGACTAAAGAGCAATATCTATCCAATTAGAACAAAAGTGCGTCAAGCGCATATTGGCCAGGGCCAGTCAATGCCAGACCGATCACGACCGCCAAAATCACTAAGTTGTATTCGTAGCCGTTCGCCGTAGACCATAAGCCATTCGGCAGATGCACTTTGACAATGGCCATCACCATGGTTGCTGCAATCAATAGCGCAGCCAGCGGTGTCAAGAAACCGATTGCCAATAACAGCCCGCCGACCAATTCGGAGAGTCCTGCTGTGAGCGCCATCGTCTTGCCCGGTTTCAACCCAAGCGACTCCATCCAGCCTCCGGTCCCTGCTAATCCATATCCTCCAAACCAGCCAAATAACTTTTGAGCTCCATGAGCCGCAAACAACAACCCGATCACCAAACGGATGATCAATAAACCTGTATCCATCATGTTCTTTTTCCTCCAATTTTTTTAATTATCTTCGCTGTGAAATGCTTCGCCATTAATTTTAATTTTGCTCTGCCTTGCGTTTCTTCTATAAAACTTAGTATTTTTGCTGATACCATTGTCTTGCAGCTTCCACTTCACTGCCGGTCAGCTGGTGGCCATGGCTTTCCCAATGGACGTCAACCGATGCCTGTGCCGCTTCGAGCATTTCTTGAAGTTCTTCCGCTTCCCGGACCGGGCAAATTGGATCGTTAGTGCCGGCAGCGATTAAGACTTGCTTGCCCGTAAGGTCCGGAAGCTCAATTCCGCGTCTTGGCACCATCGGATGGTGCAGGATGGCACCGTTCAGCGCATCCTTAAAGTGATACAACAGGCTGGCTGCAATATTCGCTCCATTCGAATAGCCGATGGCGACAATGTTCGAGCGGTTGAATTCATATTTCACCGCAGCTTCATCCAAAAAATCATTCAATTCTTTTGTACGGAACACCAAATCCTCTTCATCGAATACGCCTTCACTCAAACGCCGGAAGAAACGGGGCATGCCGTGTTCGGAGACATTCCCTCTTACGCTGAGTACGGATGCCTCTGCATCAATCATTGGTGCCAGTGACAATAACGACTGCTCGTTTCCGCCCGTTCCGTGCAACAGCAGGAAGACCGGTTTTTCGGGGTTAAATCCTTTTTTGAATATATGTTCCATCATTTATTCCTTCTTTCTTCTTTTTATTTGGGTCGCTCGATCGAAAAGATCTCACCGATGGCGGCGTAATTCGCTCCTGCCAACCGGCTGACGGCATCTAATCCTCGGGGGTCGATGCGGCCGTTTTCGTAAATGGCTTCATCCACATGGAACTGGACTATTTCACCGATAAACAAGTCGCTGCCCGGTCCTTCGCCGCCAAGCGGCACCGCCTGCACCAGGCGGCATTCCATGCGGACTTTCGATTCCCGGACACCCGGAACTGAAATTTCCGTACTCGGCACCAATGTCAGATTGGCCATTTCCACTTCACTTTCCATCGGAGGCAGGGAAGCTGCGGTCTCGTTGATCTTGGCTACATTCTCACCGTCCACGATATGCACCACAAATTCGCCGTTATCGTAAATGTTCCGGGCTGTATCTTTCAGTTCGCCCGTCGGCCGTTGAATCGCTACGGATATCATCGGCGGGTTTGAGGAAACGATATTGAAATAGCTGAACGGTGCCCCGTTGACGACTCCTGACTCCGATTGGGTCGTGACAAAGGCAATTGGCCGCGGAATGATTGAGCCGATTAACAGCTTGTAATTGTCTCGTTCGGTATTTTGTTTTGAATTGATCGGAATCATAAGTTATTGCTCCTTTGCTAATAAATTTTCAATAATCGTTTCTTTTTTATTCAATCGGTTCTAAATTCGCTTCGATTTCAACACGGCTGGCTTCTAAAAACGGCGGCAAGTCGAGCTCTTTTCCCAACGATTCAATCGTCGAATCCACAGTGAATCCAGGACCATCCGTCGCCAGTTCAAATAAGATTCCGTTTTCCTCCCGGAAATATAAGCTTTCAAAATAATAGCGGTCGGTGATTTTCATGACTTGAAAACCAAAATCTTGAATTCGTTGGTGCCACTCTCTGAGTTCCACACCATCTTTCACGCGGATTGCCACATGGTGGACACTGCCTTTTCCCGGTTTTTCCTTCGGTCCATCTTGTTCGACAATGACAATTTCGCCAAATGCCTGCCCTTTCACCGATTGGTAGACGGCTGTATGGTCTTTTTGTAAAGCGAGTTCATAGCCGAACAAACCGGTTAAGGTATTCGCTAAGCTTTCCCGCGACCGCACCGTCATTTCCACTGCGCCCATTCCGAGAATCCGGTGTTCAGGTGAAACGATCGAATCTTCCCATGTCTGCCAGTAAGAAGGGACATCCGCCCCGTCATTATTCAATAGGATCAGCCGCAAGCCATCCCCATCTTCAAAAGGAAGGGCATCGCGGCCGGCATACTCGGTCAGTTCCCCGTGTTCCACACCCAGCAGTTCGAACCGTTTTTTCCAATACAGCAAGCTGTCATGGGAAGGAACAAGCAGGCCGATGCGTGTAATGGCATTGGTGCCGCGTTTCGTTTTGCCCGCCATCGGCATTTCAAAGAACGACAATTCGGTGCCAGGGCTGCCTGTCAGATCTCCGTAAAACAGATGGTACATGCGCGTATCTTCCTGATTGACCGTTTTCTTCACCCGGCGCAGCCCCAGCACTTTTTGGTAGAAATGATCGGTTTGCTGGCCTTTTTTGGTGATCATCGAAATATGATGGTGTCCTGCTATGTTCTTCATGGTGAACGCCCCGTTTCTTTTTTAAAAGTAAACCGATATAGAATGTTTAGCGTAAACTTTCAGCATAACCTTCAATTCATTTGAAGAAGTTCTGCTCAAAATTCCTTCTAAATCATCTGCTTTCTCTGTCCCTATATTTATATCAATGCACAACATGTGCCCACGCACATGTTGCGATTAATATAAGTAGATAAAATATTAGCGGATTGTTTTCAAGGCTGTTGCCCATGGGATAACCTGATCGAGCATCTGGTTGACCGAATCCGCCTGGACCGGAGCCGCTTTCAGCTCCGCGCCGTTTTCAAAATCCGTGAATAAAGATAATGCCGGATGGACGCGGACATCCGCTACCGACAATTCCCCGAGGATGCCGCGCAGATGCTCTGCTGCCCGCGCACCGCCGACCGAACCGTACGACACGATTCCAGCTGCTTTGTTGTTCCACTCTGCGCGCAGGTAATCGAGTGCGTTTTTCAGCGATCCCGTGATCGAGTGGTTGTATTCCTGAGCGATGAAGACGAATCCGTCTTGTGCTGCAACTGCTTGAGACCAAGCGGCTGCACCCGTAGCGTCGCCGCCGTTTTCGCCCAATAGCGGCAATTTATAATCCGCGATGTCGATGATCGTGTAGTTCGCGTCGCCGCGTTTGTCTGCCAGTTCTTTAACCCAGTTTCCGACCTGCGGGCTCAAGCGCCCTTCCCGTGTGGATCCCAAGATGATGCCGATGTTTAGTTTTGTCATAGTTTTTTCCTCCTCTTGTTGTGTACCGAATAATCTATTAAAAAATCCCATTTTATTCTTTCACCTCCTTAAAAGTTCTTTATTACTGCTCCATTTACATAGCATTTTAGCGATAAAAGCTTTTATAAAATATCTTTAATTCGAGATATATAATTAAAAAAGTTTAGGCGTTCTGTGCTTGATAGCCTACTTTTTTGACGGTTTCAATTAGAGCTTCCACTTCCGATTGGTCCATGCCTTGAAATACCTCATTGATTGCTTTCTCGTGCTCCGGGAATATGGCATCCATTAAGTGTCGGCCTTCCTTCGTAAGTTCCGCGAAAGTCACACGCCGGTCCTCGGGGCATGCTTTCCGAACGACGTACTTCTTTGCTTCCAGCTTGTCGATAACATAAGTGATGCTGCTGCTTGCAATCAATACCTTTTTCCCGATTAGCTGAATCGGCTGCCTTCCTTGGTGGTACAGCAGCTCTAATACCGAGAATTCGGTTGGATTCAACCCATATTGGGCAACATCTTTTTTAATAACCTCATGAAGGGCATCTGTTGCCCTCACTAGGACGGTCAAGGCTTTCAAGTTAAGATTCGGCAATTCCATTTGGTCCACCTCGTTTATCTTGAATTAGTTTATCTTTAATTCGAGATAATCATAACATGGCTATTTTGGACCGTCAATCTTTTTGATTAATTTATTGGACCTGCCAGTTTTATTTTAATGTAATTTTTTCTGTTTTTAAAAAACTAACGATGACGAAAGAATGAAATAGCTAACAAAAAAAGACCCTCATGAGGGTCTTTTCATCAACTTAAGTGAAATCTTAAAACCATTACGATCCAATTTCATTCTTAAAAGTATAGCTTCCCTTCAGTTAATGCCATCACCCGGGAAGACTTGCCTTTTTCATACGCGAAGTGTTGTAATTTTTCTTTCGATAAAATTCAGTATTGACTGCTTCCATATGAACAACGATGATTGTCGCATCTTTGTGCTAGCCTAAAGACATGAAAATGCTTTGCCGCTGTTTTGGCGATTAAAATTCAGGCATTTGCTCAGCTTTTAACAAATTGAGTAAATGCCTGAACCCCTTTTCACTTACTTTTCTCCATCACGGCAAAGTAATTTTCTTCACTATCGGCGAAGTTGAAAACTTTCCCTGAAGGCATTTCAACAATTTCCCCGACGGTGATATTTTGCCCTGACAGCTTGCTGTACAATTGATCGAGATTTTCTGTGAAGAACATTATAGAAGGAGTACCCAGATTCAATTCGGGTGACATTTGAGCGATTAGTTCTTTGTTGTGCAGAACAATTGTGGTTTCAGCGCCGTTTTCCGGTGCGATTTCTATCCATCTCATTTCTCCGTTGCTTTCATCAGAAATCACTTCAAACCCTACTTTTTCTGTCCAGAATCTGACTGCCTCGTCCTGATTGTTTACATACAGCATAATTTGGCCGACTTGTTTGATCATTTATGTTCCTCCCTTGTCTATTCCTTATATTGTTTTCACATCGATGTAACTTGAATATTAAAACAATTCTCCTCATATTTCAATGTGAATTTGCTTTAGCAGCAACCAAAAAGAACCTTCATTCCAGTAAGGATTGAAGGTTCTTTGTTTGGTTATTTGCTTAATACTTTTTCTTTGGCCATAGAAGCAAGTTCTTCGTTTAATTGAAGCGCCTCGGCTGTAGAAGTATGGATGTCCCGGAGAAGCTCCGGATTTCCCATTAAAGATAAGCCGTAAGAAGGAATCATTTCTTTGATTTTCGGCTCCCAGTCTTTGACTTGTTCAGGGAAGCATTTTTCGAAAATCTCAAGCATTGCATGGACAGCTGTTGAAGCACCAGGAGATGCTCCCAGTAATGCAGCGATTGAGCCGTCAGCAGCTGTTACGATTTCCGTACCAAACTGCAGGGTCCCTTTGCCTTTGTCAGTATCTTTGATGACCTGTACACGCTGGCCGGCAACTACGACATCCCAATCTTCAACTTTGGCAGTCGGGATGAACTCACGCAGTTCTTCTACGCGTTTTTCATTTGACAGCATAACTTGCTGAACGAGGTATTTTGTCAATGACATTTCTTTCGCCCCTGCAGCAAGCATAGTGAAAACGTTGTTCGGTTTTACAGATCCAAGCAAGTCCATATTTGAACCTGTTTTAAGGAACTTCGGCGAGAATCCGGCAAATGGTCCAAACAGCAATGACTTTTTATTGTCTATAAAGCGTGTATCCAAATGCGGCACAGACATTGGCGGAGCGCCAAGTTTCGCTTTGCCGTATACTTTCGCGTGGTGCTGTTCAACGATTTCCGGATCTTTGCAGACAAGGAATAACCCGCTTACCGGGAATCCTCCGATATGCTTCGATTCCGGAATGCCTGTTTTTTGAAGCAATGGCAGACTTCCGCCGCCGCCGCCGATAAACACGAAGTCAGCACTATGGTATTCAATTTTATTGTTGGCCGTATCTTGCACTTTAACTTCCCATTTATTGTCGCCAGAGCGTTTGATGTCTTTAACATTGTGGTTGTAGTTAATGTCGACACTCTGCTCTTTCAAGTGTTCAAACAGCATCTTGGTTAAAGCACCAAAGTTTACATCAGTCCCTGAGTCGATTTTTGTTGCGGCAATTGGCTCATCTACTGTGCGGCCTTCCATAATTAACGGGATCCATTCTTTCAATTTTTCTGGGTTATCGGAATACTCCATCCCGTGGAATAACGGATTTTTAGAAAGCGCTTCAAAACGTTTGCTTAAGAAGTTTACATTATCTTCCCCTTGCACCAAACTCATATGCGGGAGAGACATGATAAAATCTTGGGGGTTGCTGATTCGTTTGTTTTTTACAAGAAAAGACCAGAACTGTCTTGAAAGCTGGAATTGTTCATTGATATTAATCGCTTTTTTGATTTCTACAGTGCCGTCAGCTTGCTCCGGTGTATAGTTAAGCTCACACAGTGCAGCGTGTCCGGTTCCAGCATTGTTCCATTCGTTGGAACTTTCTGCTCCGGCTTGCTCAAGCTTTTCAAACACTTTGATATTCCATTCCGGTGCCACTTCTTTAATCATTGCCCCTAAAGTCGCACTCATGACTCCAGCACCGATCAAGATGATGTCTTTCTTATTCTGTAGGTTGCCCATTATACCCTTCCTTTTCTACTCTTTTGTTGGCAGATAGGATGTAAACGCTCCAGTTCGGATTTCTTGATTGAACCAGGACGCGGTCTAAAAAAACACCTTTTCTGTCTTTATCCTAACTATATCACAGTGTACAGCTATAATTTACGCATTCAAACATATAATATTATAAGCTATTTAAAGGAAAAAGTCCGTATCTAAGACTTAAAAAAACAGAAAAGTCACTCCCAAACTCCTGCTTTTTGTAAAGTCCGGACGATGGTTTCTAGTTTCTAAGAACTCATTCTTTCATTATCGGATCAAAGGTGATTTTAACGCATACTATATTTCCAATTGATTGCTTCAACAATCTGCGTTAAAATCTCTTTTTGAATTATTTTTTTGAATTTTC
Source organism: Planococcus sp. VCh962 (assembly GCF_057748275.1). Classification (NCBI taxonomy): domain Bacteria; kingdom Bacillati; phylum Bacillota; class Bacilli; order Caryophanales; family Caryophanaceae; genus Planococcus; species Planococcus sp. VCh962. The sequence goes on along the minus strand of NZ_JBYLHS010000003.1, from coordinate 76,912 downwards.
CGTCAAATTGTATAGCTAATTAAATTCCAAAAGGTAAAATGGAGTTGAATTCATTAATCAAAGGAGGGAAAAGATGTTCTCAAACAAAAGAGCGGCAAAAATCATAGGCGTGCTGTTTTTACTTGCGGCTGTTTCAGCGGTAGTAGGGGTTCTTTTATACAATCCGATTTTGAACAATCCCGATTACCTGGTTGAAGGTTCCAGACAAGCCAATCAAGTGGCATTAGGAGCGCTGATGGAATTGATCCTGGTTATCTCAGCGGTTGGTACGGCAACGACCATGTTTCCATTTTTAAGAAAGTATAACGAAACGATAGCGTTGTGGCATGTGTGCTTCCGGTTTCTTGAAGCGGTCGTCATTACGATCGGATTGATCAGTGTATTGGCTTTACTGACTTTGAGCCAGGCATTTATAGCAGCAGGTTCTCCGGATACCGCCTCTTTTGAAGCTGCCGGAACATCTTTGATCGCCATCCATGACTGGACATTCATGCTTGGGCCGCTTTTCTTTTTAGGCGTCAACACCATCATGTACAGTTATATCTTTTATCAAACGAAGCTCGTACCCAGGTTTATCTCCATCTTAGGTATAATAGGAGCAATATGTGTTTTTGTTTGTGCCTTGTTAGTGATGTTCGATGTCTTTGAACAAGTTTCTCTTTGGGGCGGCATTCTGGCATTGCCGGTTGCCGCTACTGAAATGACCTTGGCTGTGTGGCTCATTGCCAAAGGTTTCAATGAAACGGCACTCGCTACCATGTCCGCAAAAAAGAACGCATTTTCTTAAACGAAATGCAGTCATTAAATGAAACGGAGGCAATTCTATGCAATTGGGTAATTTTTCAGTCAGCCTGAACGTGAATGATATCCACGCATCAAAAGATTTTTATGAAAAGCTTGAATTCGAGGTATTCGGCGGCGACATCGACCAGAACTGGCTTATTATGAAAAACGGCCAGACGGTTATTGGGTTATTCCAAGGGATGTTTGAAAAGAACCTCCTGACTTTCAATCCGGGATGGGACGAAAATGCGCAGAACCTTGATGTTTTTACTGACATCCGTGACCTTCAGAAAAAGTTGAAGGCAAACGGTGTAAATTTTGCCAGTGAAGCCGATGAAACCACTCAAGGGCCCGCCAGCTTTATGATCGAAGACCCTGACGGAAATCCGATTTTATTTGATCAGCACCGCTAAGGATGAGAAAAAAGGACGGTTCACGCACTGCATTAGCAGCATGTGAGCCGTCCTTTTATTTTTCTCCACTACTTTTTGGTGCAAATTCCATATTGGATCAGCTGCCTTTCTTTTACGTCGAAGCTGCTGCAGCGGAAGCTTGATCCGCCTTTACGCAATCAATGGCGACGACCAATGCAATAATGATGGTTTCCATTTCTTCATCCAATACTTGAACCTGATAACTATCGCCCCACGTGAACCATTCCTTGCTCACTTGGCCGACCACTTCGCCATGCCGCAATATTTGGAAATCCATATCCCACCAGTTTCCTTGCACTTCAATCCCGGCTGCATCAATCCTGTAACGCGCTTTGAAGAATGAAAACTCCTTCTCAATCGTTACCACCTCTTGGCCGTTCACTTCTACAAAAAACTTCGGCAATAAACTAAACGTCTTTTTAGTAATAAGCGCAACTTCATTCCTGGTTGTATTCATAATGGAAAACGTCTTCGGAATTTGCATAAAACTGCCTTCCACGTAGTAAACGTCCTGCTCCTGCTGATTCTTCACCGTAAATTTTCCGCTTAGGCTAAATACCTTCTGTTTTATATAAAGCTGCTCCATCGTGGACCTCCTTTATTGAATTGGGTGTAAGAAAGAATTTTGTTTGTTAATTAAATTATTGATTTTCCTTATTTATATTCCACAAATCAACTGAAATGCCTTCTTAGCACCGAAGAGGTAATTTAAATTAGCCAAAGAGGGTCCCTCCTGCACATAGCCCTGAATTTTGTTAAGATGCTGATGAGGCAACAAATTATTTACTGCTCCAAAAAATTTTACGAAAGGATGGTTTTAACGTGTTATTAAAAAATGCGAAACTTTATGGCCAAGAAGGCAAATGGAATATCGACATCCAAGCTGGCCAAATCAAAGCAATTACAAAGGAAGCGAACACTCAGGAGTCAACTAATGGCCAAGTCATCGACTTGAACGGAAAAATCGTGCTGCCTCCTTATGTAGAGCCGCATATTCATCTGGACTATGTGCTTACGGCCGGAACTCCAAGATGGAGCAAATCAGGTTCTGTTTTCGAAGGAATTGAAATTTGGTCTGAGCGAAAGCAAATTGTCAGTGAAACAAAAGATGATATCAAAAAGCGTGCCTTGAAAGCGATTCAGATGCAGCTGAAACATGGCATTCAGCATGTACGGACGCACGTTGATGTCAGCGACCCGACGCTAAAAGGCTTAGAAGCCTTATTGGAAGTAAAAGAAGAAATCAAACCTTGGATGGATTTGCAGATTGTGGCCCTTCCTCAAGAAGGCTTATACACCAAACCGGATGGCGAAGAACTGCTTATTAAAGCCATCGAAATGGGTGCCGATGTCGTTGGCGGAATCCCTCATTATGAGTTGACCCGTGAAGACGGTGTCCGGTCGGTGTTTAAGGCGCTTGAATTGGCCGTCAAATACGACAAATTGGTCGATATTCACTGTGATGAAATTGATGATGACCAATCAAGGTATTTGGAAGTGCTCGCAGGTGAAGCCTTGAAACTGGGCATTGGGCATCGTGTCACAGCAAGCCATACGACCGCCATGGCTTCTTACAGCAATGCCTATACGTATAAATTGTTCCAAACTTTGAAAAAGGCCAATATCAACTTTGTGGCATTGCCAAAAGCCAATTTGCATTTACAAGGAAGATTCGACAATCATCCAATCCGCCGCGGATTAACAAGAGTGAAAGAAATGGTAGCAGAAGACATCAATATCTGTTTTGGCCTTGATTCAATCATGGATCCTTGGTATCCGCTTGGAGACGGCAACTTGATGTCGGTCGTTGACACCGGTTTGCACGCTTGCCATATGACCGATCACGCCCATATCGTCAAGGCGCTTGATCTCATCACAATAAACGGCGCTAAAACCTTGGGAATGACTGAAGGCTATGGCGTCAAAGAAGGCCATCAAGCGAACCTGATTGTCATCGATTCGGAATCCGAATACGAAGCGATTCGGACTCAGGCTCCTGTGCTTTACTCAATTCGGAACGGCGAAGTTATCGTTGAAACAAAACCGGCTGTAACGACGATGAATGTTCCGTTTTTCTCATAAAAAATCTTGAATAGATAAAAATAAGAAAGAGGGGCCGATTTTTATGGCCCCTCTTTCTTCAGGCTGTCGAGAAAGTTGAAATTTGTATTAGGAATCATCCCTTAACCGATATTCCAGCAAACAGCTCCGCTTGCCGCGGGCGAGCGCCAAGCCGCTTCGTCGCTACGCTGCCCCGCAGGCAAGACATTGGCCGTCGCCTGCGAGGACAAGTCTTTGCGACGAAGTGCGCAGCACTGCAGGAGCAGTACGGTTTTCTTCGCTGTTTGGCTCCATATCTAGAGAGCAGGTAAAAACAATAGAGAACTTATTCAAGCAGTCACTATTGCAGAGAACTGCTAAAGATAAGAAACCGAATCTTAATGTAGCGAAAGGCGGTGAAGGGCAAAGATGTGCTCCTGCAGCGCCAGGCGCTTCGTCGCAAACGAACCGTGCAAAAGTATTTTTGCACGATTCGCTTCCTGCGGAATCAGCGCGAGCTGAAGGCCCCGCAGGAAAGGCATTGGCCGAAACCTGTGAGGCCAAGTCTTTGCGACGAAGCTAGCGCAGCGATGCAGGAGCAGTGTTTTCAGCGACGAGGAGACTGAAGCCGCGCCCGCGGAAAGCGTCCGCCCTGGAGCGCAATGATAAAAGAGCATAGGAATTTCTCGACTCTAAAAAAGAGAGGACGATTTTGCGCCTCCTCTTTTTTGTTTACTTTCCACTTACCGTAGTGCTCTTTCCCTTTTCATTGACTTGATATACAGAAAACAAACAGTATTTATTTACCATTCCCAGCTAAAAATCATCATTAAAAACTACAGGCGCGATGCCTAATTTGCCGCAAATTCTCTTCGTATCTTGATAATGCTGCTCTGATGGATCTGCATATTCCAAACACCAAAGCAATTGAAGCAATAATCTGCGCTGCGGGTAATCCACCGGAATAGGGTTGATGGTTTGGTATTCCTCAAAAAAGCCTTCCCCCACCATTCCTCTCCATAATTCCAAGCGGGCTAAATCTGACTCAAATCCACCTGCCCAAGCGCTATCAAAATCAACAATAGCTGCCAATTGCCATTTTCCGTCGCGATTTGTTAAAAGGATATTTCCAGGATTCAGATCTTCATGTGTTAATCGCGGCGAGCTGATTTCATTAAATAGCTCTTCATTTTGCTGTAAAAGCGACAAAAACACTTCTTGATGGCGCGGATTCCTGATACGCAGTGTTGCTCGCTCTGATAAAGCGGAAGCATAATTGGTTTCTAGGGCAATGACTTCTCCTTTGCTGCCGATTTCTCCAAAAGAGTTGTATCGAATGCTGTGAATCTGGGCGACTGCACGGCCAAAATCTCGATAAACCGCTCGGAACTCTTTCGGAGCCACCTGCTTTTTAACCTCTGGCCACAACTGCCCCTCAACATGCGCCATCAGCAGGTAACGATACGGAACAGTTTCATACGACATACCAAATGCAATTGCTTCATACGTCGGAATCATCGACTGTTTCCGGACTTGCTGGTTAATCGCAAAGGTTCGGTCAAAAGGGCTCGATATGGGAGCAGTCGATCCCGCCAGTTTAATCACCACCCGTTGAGATGGATTGGAAAGCGTCAGGTCTGCAACGAAATAATCCGTTTTTCTTAAGAGAACTTTGTATTCACGGAGCTGGCAGCGTTGACCAAAATGCCGTTGGATAATCTTTCTGCAGCTGGATATCTCCTTTTCAACTTTCATCCTATGCCTCCTGCCTATAGAATTCACTTATAATCAGGCGCAATTTATTACCTGAACCTTAAAAATCCCTTTCACTGCCAGGCAGTTCTAAGGCATTCTCATTCAGTATTTCTACCAAACTATTCAAGGGGTTATACTAAGGGCAACTATTCCATTTAGAAAGGAGACGTTGAAGAATGGACATCGAGAATTTAATCCGGGTTAAGACCAGACGGGAACTAAGGGATTGGTTTGAAGAAAATTCAAAGACAGAAAAGTTTTGCTGGGTAATAGTCAGTATGACTGAACAACCCGGAGTCATCCAGTATTTAGATGCCGTTGAAGAGGCGTTGTGCTTTGGCTGGATTGACAGCACAAAGAAGAGAATATCAGATACAGAAGTAGCTCAAAGGCTTTCTCCGCGGAAGAAAAACAGCAACTTCACAGAATTAAACAAAGAGCGGGTACGGAGATTAGATAAATTAGGCTTGATGAAAGAAGAAGGGCTGAGGATTCTCCCTGATATGCGGCCCGAATCTTTTACTATAGACAAAGAAATCGAAGCTCGCCTAAAAGAAGACGATCAAGTTTATCAAAACTTCCTCAATTTTCCGGAATTGTACAAGAAGATTCGGATTGATGCTATCCAAAGTTATAAAAATGAACCGGATGTTTTCCACAGAAAACTGGATAAGTTCATTGAAAATACGAGAAAAAATAAAATGTACGGCCAGTGGAATGATAATGGCCGTTTGATTAATTATTAACGAATGGAAATGTTTATTAAAACAAAATGCAAATTAAACCACACAAAAAAAAGCCAGCTTAATTTAATAAGCTGGCCTTCCCATTTCCAATCTTTTTATCCTACAAAAAGATCCAAAATCAATACACCGGCAAGGCCGACGACTGAAATTATAGTCACCATTACAGACCAAGTTTTAAGCGTTTGCCCGATGGTCAGGTTAAAGTATTCTTTGTAAATCCAAAACCCTGCATCATTCACATGAGAGAAGGTGATACTTCCCGCACCAGCAGCTAACACCATTAGTTCCGGACTTGCTCCTGTCGCCGCGATAAGAGGCGCTACGATTCCCGCAGCGGTCATTCCGGCCACTGTTGCAGAACCTACCGCAACCCTTAGGATAGCAGCGATGAGCCAAGTAAGAATCAACGGAGATAATGTCGATCCTATCATAATGTCAGAAATGTATTGATCAATATGGCTGTCGATTAATACTTGCTTGAACGCACCGCCTGCAGCGATGATAAGCAGAATCAAGGCAATTCCACTGACTGCCTCTGCCAGAGATTTCATGACGTCTTCCATTTTTTTGCCCCGGTTGAGGCCAAAAGTAAAGAAGGCAATAAGAACAGAGATCAGTAAGGCGACGTTCGGATTACCGATGAAATCGAAGAACGGCATAACTGACGACTCTGGCCAAAAGATTTCTACAATTACTTGTGATGCAATCAGGATTACAGGCATCAACGAAGTAATAATACTTGTTGCAAATCCTGGCATTTCTTCTTCTGTAAATTCTTTCGGATTAAATAATCCTTTTGGAATTTCAACTTCCAAATCCTCTTTCTTAAACAACTTCGTAAATAGAGGTCCGGCAATAATAATTGCAGGAATCGCAATAATGATTCCCAAGATTAATGTCTGACCGATATTTGCATCAAATACACTCGCTATTGCCGTTGGCCCAGGGTGCGGCGGAACAAAGCCATGCATTGTGATAAGGGCGGCAATTACCGGCATCCCCACATACAAAATAGGTACACCCGCAGCAGCGGCAATTGTAAATACGAGTGGAATCAGAACGACAACACCAGTTTCGAAAAAGAGGGCAATCCCTGTAACAGATGCCGTTAAAACGGCAGCCAGTTGAACTCTGTCCTTCCCAAATACCCGAATAAGTGTTGTGGCAATTCTTTGAGCTCCACCCGAATCTGTCATTAACTTACCGAGTATTGCACCAAAGATGATGATCATGGTTAGACTGCCAAGCGTACTGCCTAAACCGCTTTGGACAGATGCCATAGCGTCAATCGGGGACATTCCTTCCAGTATACCTACAACTAAAGCGACAAGAATTAAAGCGATAAAGGCGTTCAATTTGAAAACCATCATCAATACGAGCAATAGGGCAACCCCTATCATAATTGAAACTATCGGCATATTATTTACTCCTTTTAGAAAGCCATCAGCGAAACAATGGCAAAGATTGGATATCATAGGACTTCAAGTGTCTGCAATCTAGCAAGGCGGAAACTTTGCCCGCCCATACTAATATTATTTTCCAGAAAACAACTTAACAAATTTCGTCATGACAGGCTCCATAGACTGCTGCATACCTTCCATCACAGAAGAGAGATGAGCGATTTCCTTGCTTTCAAAATACTTTTGCAGATGGGTAACGGCAGCCACGGATACTTCGGTATTGACATTGATTTTGCCTATCCCCAATTGTATGGCTTGTCTAATTTTTTCTTCAGGTGTTCCTGAACCCCCATGAAGGACAAGTGGAATGTCCACAACTTGCCGGATTCTGTCCAACAGGTCGAGGTCGATTTTCGGTTCTCCTTTATACATGCCATGCACCGTTCCAATAGCAGCAGCTAAAAAGTCTACGCCTGTTTCTTCAACAAATTTCTTTGCGGTTTCCGGGTCCGTAAGTGTCCCATCGCCTTCTTCTTCATCAGAGAAGGCCCCTTTCGCTAAAGAACCAATTTCAGCTTCCACTGATACACCCGCCATATGGGCAATTTCTACAATCTCTTTTGTCAGGCGCATATTTTTTTCGATGTCAAAGGCTGAACCATCAAACATGACTGATGAAAATCCACAGCGGATCGCCCGGATGATTGATTGCTTCTCGTAAGCGTGATCCAAATGAAGGGAAACCGGCACACTCGCTTTTTCTGCCATTGCCCTTACCATTGCTGCAAATCCTTCCACATCTACTGTCGGGAAGTATCGTTCCCCTAAAGCGATGATTACGGGCTGGTTTTCCTTTTCAGCCACTTTTATCGCTGCTTGAACCGTTTCTAAGCTATATACGTTAAATGCTGCAACGCCGTATTTTCCTTTTTGTGCATCCAGTAAAATATCTTTTGTATTCGCTAACATGATGAGCTCCTTAGTTTATATGTAATGGGGTGACAATTGTATTCGTTTTCAAAACTTTTTCCGTTTTGTATACGGCTGTCCCCTTAATTAGGATGCAGCCGTTTACGAATGAAATTTTAACGGATCCTGGTAATCCCCTTATTTCTCCAATAATTCAACGGTTTCTTTAAGGGTCGTTTTGGCTCCTACATTTCCAGGGAAGATGATATAGGAAATACCTGGGAATTTGCTTTCTTCTCCAGTAAACCAAACAGGGATGCCCGGCTTAATCTGCCCAGCAACAGTTGCTCTTTTTACTTGAAGGCCTTTTGTTCCGATATCACTTGAAGTAATGCCGCCTTTCGCAACAATATAGCTTGGTCTTACGCTCAAGGTTTGAACGATGCTGGTCACGGCGTCAGAGATTCTGACCGACAGCATAAGTTCCTCTTCTTTTTTGCCTTCGCCAAGATCCATTCTTTCCCGTTTTGTATAAACGGCTACTGTTTTACCTGAACGGATAAGGTTTTCACATGTTTCAATGACCCGTTTGGTTTCAGCTTTAAACTGTTCCGGATCCAATACGAGATGGACATTAAACTCGATAAACTCAATAAAATCACATTTCTTCAATTCCTCAAGCTGCTCCGTTGTCTTTTTAACGTGAGAACCCACAATTATCAGGCCGCCGTTGCCAGACTCTTCCTTGATCAGCTCTTCTCTCGTAAGCAATCCTTTATCACTGACTCCTCCGATTACTTTGGTAAGAGCAGCTGCGCTTCTGAACATGAAATGTTTGCCGGCTTTCATCGCCTTGATGAGTGCAATGGTGAAAATTTCGATATCGACGTAGTCTACCGCGTTAACGATGACTTTGTTAAAATCACTGACTTCCAGCAATTGTTCGGCAATCTTATCGACTTCAAGCGCTCTTAAGCTTTCAAGTGAGATATAAGTAGCATTTTCAGCTTTGAATTTGCCATTTGATTTTTCCTCGGCCCATTCACCTAAATGAGATTTCGTATAGCCGAACGTCCGGTCTTTCGCAAATTCCGTTTCTCCAGCCGGCACCAAATGGTCTTCATTCTGCACATAGTGGATGTTGTCGACAGTGAAACGGCCGCCTTCTTTAAAGAATGGAACAATTACTTCTCCGTCAAACTTGAGGTTTGAACCGGATTCGACGGTTTCTTTCAATACCTCTGTTTCGAGCGGGTAATGGCCACGCAAAGTCGAGTCTCCGCGGCTGATGATGATAAAATCTTTGCCGTGCTTTTTTGCTGCTTCCAATGCATTTTCAGCAATTTCTTTATGTGCTTTTTCTGTTTCAGCTGCTGTGAACCCGCGGGAGTTGGTCAAGATGAAAAACATTGCATTTTGCTCTGCGAAACCTTTTTCAATACTGTCTACCGACCAATCCGTGTATACGGAGATGTTATGAACGGTTTGTACACCAGTAGGATCATCATCAAGCACGATGATTTTTTTATTCAGATTAGCCAGTTCGCTTTTCAGCATTTCCGTTACAGCATTTCTGTCCACTTCCGGAATTCCCTTGAAAACATCGTCAACTAATCTTGTATCCGTACTTTTAATCACGCTCATTTTCAACCTCTCCTTACTTCAACATTTGCCAGTTTTTCAAAGTATTGAACAATTCCGCCATGATCATCTGCAGCTTTCCCATCAACCTTCAATGCGTGGAAGATTTCCAGCAATTGGCTTGACAACGGCATTGGCACGCCGATTTCATGAGCCGTATCAATGACGTTCGTGATATCTTTCATGTTGATATCAATTCTTCCGCCAGCCACGAAATTGCGGTCAAGAATCAATGGCGCTTTTGCGTCAAGTACAGCACTTCCTGCTAATCCGCCTCTGATAGCCTTGTACATTTTTTCCACATCAATACCCGCTTTGCTTGCTAAAACCAATGCTTCAGACATAGCGGCAATATTTAAATTAACGATTACTTGGTTGGCTAATTTCGCTGTCGTCCCGCTGCCATTTCCGCCTACCAACGTAACTTCACTGCCCATTGCGTAAAGAACATCTTTCACTTGCTCAAAGACTTCTTCTTTCCCGCCTACCATGATTGCCAAAGTTCCATCGATGGCCTTCGGTTCTCCTCCACTAACAGGAGCATCCATCATTTCCACACCTTTTTCCAATGCCAATGCAGCAATTTCTTTTGAAACTACTGGAGTTATGGAACTCATATCGATAATGACCGTTCCTGGTTTCGCTCCGCTAAGAACACCATTTTCTCCTAAAACAACTTGCTGCACATGTTTGTTGGCAGGAAGCATCGTAATGACCACTTCGCAGCTTTCTCCGATTACTTTTGCAGATTCCGCACGGTTTGCGCCTAATTCCACCAAAGACTGAACGGCTGCTTCGTTAAGATCGTTAACCGTTACTTCATATCCTTTTGACAAAAGATTTGCTGCCATTGGTTTTCCCATGATTCCTAAACCGATAAATCCTATTTTCTTCATCATAAATTCCTCCTCAAATAGTTGCCTGTTTTATTCCATAAAAATAACTCATATATGTTTTTTATTAAAAATCGACGATAGAAAGCCCTTACATCGAATTATTGTATACTCTTTTTAAATTTTTGTATACACTTAATATCAATTTGTATACATTATAATTTAATTCGTACACATTAATAGAAATTCTGTATACTAATTTATGCCATTACAGGAACTATCTTTTTTATTGTTTTTTTGATACGTTAAGGAGAGCTAGGTTTTGCAGAAAATAGAGGTGATCGAATGAACCAGAGCATTAAAAATTCTCGGCCTGCTTCCCATCAAGCGTATGAAATGATGCGTGACAGGATTCTGAATGGGATTATTCCGAGCGGCACAAAAATTGTCGAGGAAAAGCTTGCCCAAGAACTGGGCTGCAGCCGTACACCCATTCGCGAGGCTCTAAGGCAGTTAGAATATGAAGGCCTTATTGTAAATAAAAAAGTTGTCCAGCCGACTGAGAAAGATTTGCGGAACTTATTTCAAGTGAGGATTCTTCTGGAAGGTTTTTCAAGCCAGTCGGCAGCCATCTATTTACCTGAAAGGGAGTTAGATGCACTTTCTCATTGCATTCAAGTAGGGCGAGAAGGAACAACTGAAGAAGTTATGAAGGCAAATGAACGTTTTCATGAAATTATTGTCCAGGCAAGCGGCAATTCACAAATCATCGACATCATTAACCGCATGCAGTCCATCATCTATCTATTCCGTAAGACTGTGGTTCTGCACCGGCGTCCACATTTAATCGAAGAGCACGAAGAGATTTATGAAGCGATTAAAGCAAGGGACAGCCAGGCAGCGAAACGGCTGATGGAAAACCATCTTCAAGCAGACCTGGATTTCTGCTTGCATATTTTAGGCAGCACCCATTACGAATCATAAGAATGGATTTCTGAATCAGTTTTATACTTTTATGAATAATAGAAAGTAGAGCCTCCACTTCCCTGTTTTGTATTTGGTAAAAGTACCGATGAAGAAATCCGTTTTTTTGCATTAAAATAAAAACCTCATTTAGTTTGGATATAAATTCTATCCTCTCTAAATGAGGTTTTTTGCCGTCAGCCAGTTAAATTGATGTAACGCATTGGCCTTTCGCAATTACTAATTTCTGTCTTTCTAATATTTTCCTTATTTCTACTTAAATTCTCATGACTCTCTCATCTTCTTCTAATATTCGGGAGGTAACTTAGAAAGTATCAGAGTTCGAGGAGGAGTTTAGAGATGAAAATTGTAATTGTACCTTCAGGTTTTAAAGAATGTTTGGATGCGGAAGAAGTTGCGGTAGCGATGGAACAGGGCGTAAGGCGTTTTGATCCGTCGATCAACGCTGTTGTGATTCCTATGATTGATGGCGGCGAAGGGTTTGTTAAGACAATCATCAACATAAAAGGCGGCACTATCATCAATAAAAAAGTGACAGGGCCCGTTGGCCAGAAAATCAGCAGTCATTTCGGCCTTTACAGAGAGAATGGAAAACGGATAGCTGTTATTGAGATGGCAGCAGTAGCAGGACTGAAACTTGTGCCTCGCCATAAAAGAAATCCGTTAAAAACCACTACTTACGGAGTAGGAGAATTAATTGTGGCTGCTCTTGATTTCGGTGTAGACCATATCTTAATTGGCTGCGGGGATTCGGGCACTTCAGATGGCGGAGCCGGAATGGCAGAAGCATTAGGAGTTCAATTTTTTAATAACGAACAGCAAAGGGTCCATATCAAAGGCGGCGAGGATTTACTGGAAGTAGATTCTCTTACCACTGCCAATATAGATAGCCGTTTAAAGAATGTATCCATAGATGTGGCTTGCAACTGGCAGAACATCTTATGCGGAGAAAAAGGAGTAGCCAGAGTATTTGGGCCTCAAAAAGGGGCAACTTCAGAGCAGGTTGAAGCTTTGTCATCCGCATTAGAAAATTATGCGGGAGTCATTCAGAAAGGAACTGGATTGGATGTTCGCACATTGCCAGGCAGCGGTGCATCCGGCGGGTTGGGTGCCGGCCTGATAGCCTTTACGAATGCCATCTTACATCCCCGCTTTGATATCATCATGGACTTTATCAATATCGAGGAAGAAATTTCGACAGCGGATATTGTCTTTACGGCAGAAGGCAGTTTGGACTTCCAGACTCCGAACGGAAAAATCCCATCGAAAGTGGCACGGATTGCCAAAACGAGCCATATCCCTGTTATTGCCATCACCGGCACCATTGGAGAAGGCGCTGCCCTGAACTACCAGGCGGGCATAGACGCCTATAGCTGCATTATCCAAAAGCCTGTTTCCTTGGAAATGGCTATGGAAAATGCACCGGAATGGATTGAGGAAAGCACTTATTCCGCACTGCGTAAAGTTGCCATTGGCTGGGGGATGGCAAACAAAGGCGCATTAAAGAAGGTGTCCATCTAATATGATTTCGGGATTAGAAAAACAAATTAAAGATTATTCCTTTCGATCGATGATTCGTTCATATCCAAAGCCGTTTGTTCTCGTTGTCATACATATTCTTTTCATCGTAGGCATTGTCTTGATCGCTGACCTGGACTATCGTTCAAAGATTGCTTTATTCGCCTTCTTGTCCGCGATGGTCTTATGGATTGCCACGAAAATACCGGCTGGGTTTGTTGCCATCTCACTCATTGCATTTATCATCATTATGAATGGGGCAGAACCAGAACTGTTATACGAATCCCTATCAGAAGAAGTGGTCTGGTTGATGATTGGCTCTTTTATCATCGGCAATGCCGTTAAAGAGTCTGGATTAGCCCAAAGATTAATCCAGATACTCTTGAGCAAATCAAAGGAAAAAGGACATGTACTCGCCGGAGTAAGTTCTGTTTTATTCGCCTCGGTGTTTTTCATCCCTTCAACTTCCGGACGGGCAGCGTTAGCCATGCCGATTATCAATCAATTGCGCCAAAAGTATACGGAAAAAGAACAAAATGTTTTGGTTCTTTTAGCGCCCATCATCATTTTAATGAGCACTTCCGCTACTCTTATCGGAGCAGGTTCTCATTTGATCGGGATCGGCTTGCTTGAAAGCACCTTTCATCAATCCATTTCCTTTATCCAATGGTTTGTATGGGGCCTCCCCTTCGCATTGGTGATGACGCTTGTTTCCTTTTTAGTTGTGAAATGGGCTCTCTGGCCGAAAAATGATGGGAAAATGCTGAAGGACTCTCCCTCCGCTGAAACATCCTCCTTGAAAAAGCAGATGAATCGGACAGAAAAAAAGACCTTGATCTTGCTGATATCGTTAATCGCCTTTTGGATGACTGAAAGTATACATGGCTATGATATTGCTTTTGTTGCGATGGTCGGTGCCATCTTAGTGATGGCACCGACCTACGGGATTATCAGCTGGAAACAAGGCATGAAATCCGTATCATGGAATTTGATTGTATTTGTCGCTGCAGCTGCCGCACTTGGAAAAATACTGGTGGAAACAGGAGTCGTCAAATGGCTGGAAAAAGAAATGCTGGCCTTTCTGAATTTGTTCACAGATGCCCCGGATTGGCAGATTGTCTTGGTCATTCTGCTCGTATCGGTGACAAGCCATTTGTATATTACATCCCATACCACACGTGCCATCGTCTTTATTCCGGGGTTCCTGTTGTTCAGCGAAGCTATCGGAGTAAACCCTTCAACCGTCGTGTTTTTAAGTTTGATCGGCATGAATTATTGCGTGACGTTTCCTGTCAGCTCAAAAGCGTTGCTGCTCTTTTACGAGGATGAAGGAAACTCATACGATGCCGGAACCCTGTTGAAGCTAAGTGCCATTTTAATGCCTCTTTATATCGGTGTGATGATGCTGTTTTATTTTTCTTATTGGCAATGGACAGGACTGCATTTATAAACGGCGGCAAAGAACAGGGATACGGCACTTGGAGCCGTGTCCTTGTTTGCTTGTTGTGCTTTACAAGGTTCTCATCTTTGTATCCCGCAGTGGACCTTCTATCAGTTAATGCTCTTTGATTGAGAAATGCACAAGAATATTGAAAATTAATATTATTAAGAAATATTGATTTGGTCTCAATATTTCTGCCTTCCACTAAAATCATGTCTAATGAATTATGGCTTGAAGCATTGATTTTATAGGAATCTATAGAGAATAACTTAAATAAGGGGTTACCTTTGACAAAAAATCCATTTCATATAACAATAGAAGTATGATTAGAATCATTATAGTTAAATAATTATATTAATTAAGGTGAAACGCTTTGATTAATATTTTTTTGAATCACTGACTATAATCATTCTAAAAAACATCTAGGAGGTATTTTATATGTCATTGATCGGAAAAGAAATCCAACCATTTAAAACTTCAGCTTACAACGCTGGAAGCGGTGAGTTTATCGAAGTTACTGAGGAAAACTTGAAAGGACAATGGAGTGTTGTTTGCTTCTACCCTGCAGACTTTACATTCGTTTGCCCTACTGAACTTGAGGACCTTCAAAAGCAATACGCTACTTTGAAAAGTCTAGGAGTTGAAGTGTATTCTGTTTCAACGGATACTCACTTCACTCATAAAGCATGGCACGATCATTCAGATGCGATCAGCACGATCGAATACGTTATGATTGGCGACCCTTCACAAAGAATTACTCGCAGCTTCGATGTTCTTGACGAAGAAGCAGGTTTGGCACAACGCGGTACATTCATCATCGATCCAGAAGGTATTGTCCAAGCAGCAGAAATCAACGCAGACGGCATTGGCCGCGATGCAAGCACGCTTGTCGGCAAGATTAAAGCAGCACAATATGTTCGCAACAATCCAGGAGAAGTTTGCCCTGCAAAATGGGAAGAAGGCGGCGCAACACTTAAGCCAAGCCTTGACCTTGTAGGGAAAATATAAGGAGTTCTGACAATGATACTAGATGCAGATATAAAAGCACAATTAGGACAATATCTACAACTGCTTGAAGGCGATGTGCTGCTTAAAGTCAGTGCAGGAAGAGACGATGTTTCCCGTGATATGTTGGCTCTAGTAGATGAACTATCCAGCATGTCTGCCAACATTAAAGTTGAGCACACGGAGTTGGAAAGAACACCGAGCTTTAGCGTAAATCGTGTCGGAGAAGATACCGGAATCACATTTGCGGGCATCCCTCTTGGCCATGAATTTACTTCTTTAGTGCTTGCTCTCTTGCAAGTTAGCGGGCGGGCTCCGAAAGTCGAGCAGAAAGTGATTGACCAAATCAAGAGCATTGAAGGCACATACCATTTTGACTCTTACATTAGCTTAAGCTGCCAAAACTGCCCGGAAGTTGTCCAAGGACTGAACTTGATGAGTGTCCTCAATCCGAATATCTCGCATACCATGATTGACGGTGCGGCATTTAAAGAAGAGGTCGAAAGCAAAGACATCATGGCAGTTCCGACTGTGTTCCTAAACGGGGAATCTTTCTCCAGCGGACGGATGTCATTGGAAGAATTGCTTGCTAAATTGGGCAGTGCTCCAGATGCGTCTGAATTTGCGGACAAAGAGCCCTATGAGGTTCTTGTAGTCGGCGGAGGACCAGCCGGTGCAAGTGCGGCAATCTATGCAGCACGCAAAGGCATTCGGACGGGTATTGTCGCTGAACGCTTTGGCGGTCAAGTTTTGGATACGATGAGCATTGAAAACTTTATCAGCGTCAAGCACACGGAAGGGCCTAAGTTCGCAGCAAGTCTGGAAGAACACGTGAAAGAGTACAACATCGATGTGATGAATCTGCAGCGTGCCAAGCGTTTAGAAAAGAAAGATTACATCGAAATTGAACTTGAAAACGGCGCTGTTGTAAAAGGCAAAACTGTCATTCTTTCGACAGGTGCCCGCTGGCGCAACGTCGGAGTGCCTGGCGAAGCTGAATTCAAGAACAAAGGGGTAGCTTACTGCCCACACTGTGATGGTCCATTATTTGCCGGCAAAGATGTAGCCGTTATTGGCGGCGGCAACTCCGGCGTCGAAGCAGCCATCGACCTGGCGAACATTGTGAACCACGTTACCGTTCTTGAATACAATTCAGAGCTGAAAGCAGATTCGGTCCTGCAAGACCGCCTGCGCAGCCTGCCGAACGTAACGGTCGTAACCAATGCCCAAACGCAGGAAATCACAGGAACTGACAAAGTGAACGGCATTTCTTATGTTGAGCGTGAAACAGGAGACGTAAAACATGTTGAACTCTCCGGTGTATTTGTCCAAATCGGTCTTGTTCCGAATACAGACTGGTTGGGCGACAGCGTTGAACGCAATAAATTCGGCGAGATTGTGATCGATCAGCGCGGAGCAACAAGTGTACCTGGCGTGTTTGCTGCAGGCGACTGCACAAACAGCCCGTATAAACAAATCATCATTTCGATGGGATCCGGCGCCACTGCCTCATTGAGTGCGTTCGACCACCTCATTAGAAGTGAAGTGCCTGTTTTGGTATAAAGAAAAGTAAGGACTGTTGAGAGGAATTAATTTCCTTTCAACAGTCCTTTTGCTTTGCATTAAAGATTGCTCCATGAGGCATCGTTTATTCTTTCACATTATCTGCCGGAGGAACGGTTAATCTTCCGCTTATTTATGATATGATAATCTAGTTGTGCCTTGGCACGAAGGAGGTTGTCTGATGAATTTTAATAAAGGTGTTTTATATATATTAATAGGTGCGTCTTTTTTTGGTTTTACTCCAATATTTGCCAAAATCGGATTTAGCCACGGCTATTCACTTGGCCAAATCAATATCGTTCAAATGGTGATTTCTTTCTTTTTATTGTGGTCTTTCACGCTCCTTAAACGTTCCAGTTTTAAAGGGCTCCATAAGAAGAATGTTCTTCAAATTATGATGACCGGCTGTTTTATCGGCTTAACAAGTATTTTTTATTACGGTTCCATGCAGTATTTGCCGGCTTCGTTGGCTATTATTTTAATGTTTCAATTCGTGTGGATCGGGATTATTTTGGAATGGATCTTCAGTAAAATAAAACCTGCTCCTGTAACCATACTGTCCATTCTTTTGATCTTACTCGGGGTCTTTTTTGCTTCGAATTTTGTAAATGGCGACATACATGGATTGCCGCTTAAAGGGTTTATTTTTGGAATTCTATCCGCATTCACCTATGCCGGATTTATTTTTTGCAGTGGCAAGGTGGCTGTAAATGTGGATCCGTGGACACGCAGTTCTTTGATGGTGACAGGCTCAACCATTTTAGTGCTTGTCCTATTCATGGGTGACATGCCAACTGTACTGCCATTGGAGAAAGACTTGTTTGCAACGGCTGTTGGCGTTTCACTGTTCGGAGCAGTCCTGCCGCCCTTATTTTTTGCAGCTGGAGCCCCTTTGGTGTCAGGTGGAGTGGCCAATATATTAACGTCCATCGAATTGCCGATCGCCATCCTGTCGGCCAGTCTTATTCTGTCAGAAGTTGTGTCGCCGCTTCAGTGGTTTGGCATCACCATCATACTGGCCGCTATTGCTTTGAATGAACTCAGTCCGAACCTTTTCCGAATTAGGAAGACCTATTAGCTATAAGGCATTAATATAAAACAAAACACCGAATAAAAAAGGCTGTCCTAAAAGTCATATAAAAATGACGAAAGGGCGGCCTTTTTTCGTACCTGCACCGAAGCACTTTGGAGGGACTGAGTGCTGAAGCTGACCCTAGAATCTGCTTGTTGAAAACGGAAAAAGCCTTTGTCCGAAAACAAAGGCTTTGCCTTTAGAAGAAATATGCCCAAGCTAAAGTTGCAATAATGTAAACGATCCCTACATAGAACATAATCATGACAAGGAAGCCCATGATATCTTTTAACTTTAATCGCGATAATGCAAGTGCCGGCAGTATCCAGAATGGCTGTACTAAGTCATTCCAGGCGTTGCCTAACATAACTGACATCGATGTTTCTGCAATCGACGAGCCTAATTCTTTTGCCGCTTCAATCATGAATGGGCCTTGAACTGCCCAATGCCCGCCTGCAGAAGGAGCGAAGAAGTTAATAAAGAATGAACTGATTAATCCCCAGAATGGCAATGTTTGTTCATTCGAGATATCCACGAATACTTTTGATATTGTATCCACTAATCCTGAAGCCGCCATAATCGCCATAATACCGGCATAGAATGGGAATTGAAGAATAATACCAGAGATTGTTTTAATGCCATCTGCTAAATGCTCAATGTATCGAGCTGGCGTGCCAAGCAGTGCCATACCCAGAAATAGAATGATAAAGTTTAAAATGTTTAAGTTTAACGTATTGCCTTGCAAGAAGTAAATACCAATATAGATAAAACCTAATGCACTAATTGTATATGCTAAGATTTTGCTGTTATTCAGTTTACTTGCTAGGGTGTCGTCTTCGAGTAAAGCCAGTTTTGGTTTGGGCTTATCAGCATAAAGGGCCCGATCAATCTCCACTACGTTTTTCGGATCCTTCGGATGGAGCAATGTATTAAATAACGGCAGCGTAATCAACAAAACAATGGTTGTTAAAATCATCGGCAAACTGAAAATCGTTTCTGAAAGTGTAACAAGACCCATTGCATCTTCCAGGAAATGATCAGGTGTTGAAATCAATATCGGAATAGAAGCTGATATACCTAAGCCATAGAACGTAAATCCAGAATACGCTGCTGCAATAATTAAAGGATAATGAACCCCTTTTACTTTTAACGCTAATTTTTTCGCAATGATCCCCCCGATGACTAAACCAAAGCCCCAGTTCAAGTAACTTCCAATTCCCCCCACTAGAGTGGCCACAATGATTGCTGCCTTAGGTGTCTGTACCATGCTAGTGATCTTATTTAAAAATCTGTCTGTAATCGGAGCTGTAGCAAGTACATACCCCATAGCCAGTATGACCGCCATTTGTGTCGTAAACGCCAGTAAATCCCAAAATCCGCTGCCCCATGCGGAGGTTAACTCGATAAAGCCAGTACCCTCGATTAAAAGCGCGAGCATAAATGTTAGCAAGGTTAAACCAATTGCAAATACGAATGGATCTGGTAAATACTTTCTCATTAATTCTGTAAAGAAATTTGTTGTTCTTTCCATACCTTTTCTCCCCCTGAGTCGTGTTCTTTTATTCCTTACTGATGAGCGATATAAAACCTCTTTCCGCCTCCATTAAAACGCTTACATGATTTTCAGAATTAACAGCTTTTATAATCTTTAGAATAATGGTGATAAAATTAACGTATATTTTATAAGACGGAGGTTATATTCATGCAAAAATTATCTACAGTTATTGTCACTGCCTACGCCAAAGCCCCTCAAGGAACGGCCATGTATGAGATTTACAAACATGCAGGAATCGTACTGGAAATCAATAAAGCAACACATCAAATCATTGACGCTGAATTTACTTTTATCACAGAGCTAGCCCAAAACTATTTCAAGCGGATGCTGATTGGATTCGATATGACATCGAATCTTGATGAGTTACTGGAAAGAATCGATAGCCATTATTTTGCACCTTCAACAGGTGCGGTAACTGTTGCATTAAAATCTGCACAAAAACGTTATTTAGAAAAAATAAATTCAAAAGAGCTATAAAGCCTGATGTTAATTATTTAATGCTTATGTATTTTTGCAGCCAACTTGGAACAATATTTGATGCTTTTTTTAAATGCTTCAATCCTTCTGACTTACAAAACCGCCTCCTTGCCGTGAGTGAAAATAAAAAAGACTACACCAACTCACGCATGCGAAAAATCGCATACAGTGGATTAGTGTAGTCAACAGTCGGATGGGGATTGGAAGAGAAGGTTGTTCTCTTACAGCCATCCGATAGACATTGCATATTCGATTAACTAATTATTTGCACAAGCAACCTTAAATTTCAACAACTTTTTTATAAATTTCGATACTTGACCATTTATGTCTTTGTATTTTGCTATATTATTCTTTTTATAATGACGGAGAATAAGGCCATTTTCACCTGTTGAATAAACAAGATGGGGCAAGTTGCTTTCTTAAAAACTTCTTTTGGCTTTTCGTTGTAAAAACTCTAAAAGCCTTGCAGAAGTTTCCTAACCGGATAGCAGCCGCCAGGATCAGCAAACTCATAATGTCCGATACTCTTAAGATGATTTTTCCTTTCGACACCTAGAAATTAGCTTTAATTCCCTTTTTAGATAGTTGGCTGTAGGATAGCTATCCTACTCCAACTCTTCTTCCTCAAGCAGTTTAAACCCTTCAATCATCGTGTCTTCTTCCACTTCGATCAAAATGCAGCGTTTGCCGTTATAATTGACACCTTTGACGTATCGTAAGTCTTGCGGGCTGATTTTGATATCGGCGACTTTTGTGCTGATCTTGATGGACTTGGATGCATAGCTTGGAACAACATGGCTTGCTTTCATTTCATAGCTTTTATCTTCCACTACTTGCTGAAAGGCTCTTTCCACTTTTTCCGGACTGATGTCTTTGACGCCGCTCGCCTTCAGCACGCGCGTCACTTCCACCGTATCCAAAACCGGCGTTTCCACATCTTCCTTCTCCGCTTCTTTTTCCACTTCCAGCATGAGGTTGATTTCATCATAAAGGCCGGCCAGGGTTCTCGAATTCACTTCTTCCCCGATCACGGCTTTGACGATTTCTTCAAACACCGCTTTGTCTTCCTCGGCGGTCATGATTTCATTGCCGTTCAAGACGTTCTCGATAAACTGGAAATCGGGCTTATTCGCTTTGCCTGAAGCATAAACGATGTGATGGATGTCTGCGGCATTGTCCGTAAAGCTCGGGAACAAAAAGCCGCCGACCGGGGAAGCCAGTTTAATGACCGGATCCATCAGCACATTCGACTTGAACTCTTTTTCCACAAAATCAAACACCAGTGAACTTTTCGGCAGTTCGGTCTGGTTCATACTGCCAAGGATAAACGGCGTGGTATACACTTCATCCCGCATATCAATTTCCGTTTCATCTGCCTGCCGCTTCGTCGTTTTAAAATACGTTCCACGAATAAACGTGATGACCATATCTTTTTCATACGGTTTTTCTTCCACCATCTTCAAGGCAATGCGCTGCATATTCGCTTGCCATTCCGCTACATCCTCTGCCTCGAGGCCTTCATACAGGAGCCGCTGCGTATGGTCTTCCTGGCCCTCTTCCTGCGGCTGGAACTTCACTTCAAACAGCTTCACATCGAGCTTCCCGCCCAATACCTTCTTGAAATTGGCAAGAAACAGCTCCTGCTGCTCCCGGTCCAATAAAGAAAACGAGCGGCTTTCTTCGTGAAAAATTTCACTGCTTTCCTGCTGGATGTATACATTGTAAATGTCGGCGATCTTCAATAAATCGGTGTCGAGCTTAAATCGTTTGCGGATATCTGCTATATCTTTATTGTTCATTTCTGTTTCCAACTCCCTGGCTAGTAAAATCCGTGTTGTGCGCAAAAAAAAGAGTGTACAAAGCTATGGTTCAGCTTTTGACACTCTTTTATTATAACAACTTTTAAGATGGAAGACGGCATACGGTCCATTCAGGATTTAGCCGATCCAATAAGAGCCGTGAAAAATCTTTTTCTATACGATTTAATTGGCAATGCCAATCGAAGAATTTTCATATTGTGCATCGTTTAATGCCTTCAAAATGAAATGAGCAACGTCCGCACGGGCAATCGACTTGGATTTCTCAGGGACACCCGTCGCAGCTTCTCTGTAATTGCCTGTAAAGGGCCCATTTGTTAAGCCCATCGGCCGGACAATGGTATACGTTAAGCCATGTGCTTCAATCCAATCAACAGCGGCCCTGTGGTCTGTCAGGGCATTCTTCAACATACCCATCATCAGTTTCCCGCTTACCCCTGGAAGCTCCTGATAGATTCCCGCAGAAGCGGTATAGACGATCCGTTTCACGCCGTGCTCCTGCATGCCCGCTACAATGTTTTTCACCATTTCTTCGAGCTCCGATGATTTTTTGATCCCTTGGCTGGAGCCGAGGCAAGACACGACCGCATCATGGCCTGCGATTGCAGCGGAAACTTGCGCTGGATTGAAGGCATCTCCTTGTATAACGTTCAGATTCTCATGTACAACTTTCAGCTTGGATGGCGGCCGGACAAACGCCGTGACTTCAAAACCATTTTCTACTGCCTGCTTCACGACGGATTTACCGACACCGCCGGTTGCGCCGAATATAATGATTTTCATGGAATCCACCTTTCTTTCCTGTTATTTTTCCGTCTTTTTAATGGCATTCTATTTTAAAGAAGAGACGGTTAGAAACGTTTTTAGTCACTTCTTAGGATTTAAAAAAGACCAGTTATTTTTTTGTTGTTTTATTTTCTTAACTTCAAAATCAGCTCCTCTTGGTTAAAAATATTATAATTCCCTCTCAAGATTGTCTTCCAGGTCACAATGTTATTTTGCGGCTCAAGCTATAATAGCGTTGTTCAAAAATAGCCGGCACAAAAAATTAGCATTTTGGAATAGAGAATCAGGAGGATAAGTGATATGGGAACTTTGGGAATTATTATTGCAATCTTTGTCATTGTCTTTATGGCGATGAAAGGATTCAGTATTGTATTTATTGCTCCTGTAGCTTCAATAATTGTCATCATTACAAATGGCATGGAGTTCTTTCCATCTTTAATTGGAACAGAAGCTTCATTTATGACAGGGCTTACAGGATTTATCGTCAATTTCTTTGCAGTCTTTTTATTAGGGTCGATTTTAGCACAGTATATTGAAAAGAGTGGCGCAGCACAAGCCATCGCAGAAAAAGTGCTGACAATTACAGGTACAGAAAAGCCGTTTCCGGTATTGGTCGCTGTGTTTCTGATCAGTGCCATCCTAACTTACGGCGGAATCAGTTTGTTCGTCGTCCTGTTTGTTGTGGTTCCACTGGCAAAACCATTGTTCAAAGAACTGAACATTGCCTGGAACTTGATCGTCCTGCCCGTATTTTTGGGCATCGGGACCTTTACGATGACCATGCTGCCAGGGACGCCGTCCATCCAAAACGTTGTACCGACGACTTACTTGGGCACGCAATTGACGGCTGCCCCGTTAATCGGGATTGTCGCAACGATCGTCGCGATCGTTTCGGGTATGTGGTATATGCGCAGAGCATTAAATAAAAGTATCAAAAATAAAGAAGTTTTCAAGTTAGATGAGAAGGCTCCGAGTAAACAAGTGGAGTTAAAAGAAAAAATACCTTCTTTCTTTTTGAGTATCTTGCCTATTTTAGTGTTAATCGTCATTATCTTTGCCGGCAGTGCCATGGAAATAGGGAATATTGTGCTGATCGGTTTAGGTGCAGCCATCATCCTCTCAGCCATCCTATTCCATAGCTATATCCCTTCACACAAAGAAGCAGTGAGCTTAGGTGCGAACGGATCAGTTATGCCAATCTTCTTTACATCAGCCTCTGTCGCATTTGGTGTGGTGATTACATTAGCTCCAGGCTTCCAAGTAATTTCTGATTTGATTCTCGGTATTCCGGGCGATCCATTAATCAGTTTAACCATTGCTGCTTCAGCACTTGGTGCCATTACCGGTTCTGCTTCCGGCGGTCTCGGCATCGCCATGGAAGCATTCTCGCAAAGCTATTTAGCAATGGGCGTAAACCCGGATGCGATGCATCGGATTTCAGCGATCGCATCCTCCGTATTTACAGGGTTACCGCATTCCGGGGCCGTTTTATCTCTATTTGCCTTGACCGGTTTAACGCATAAAAATGGATTCAAATATGCATTCATTATTATGACCGTGCCAAACCTCTTGGCATTAATTGCAGCATTAATCATCGGCATTTCATTCTATTGATGGGATTGGAGAAGATGAGACTTCTTCTCCAATACTCATCCATCATCATTATCCAGAGTTTATATACACTGCGATTAATCATTCCGCAGTTGGCAAAATTTAAAAAGAAGAAAGAGGGATCTTATCATGGAAAGAATTACAGTATTAGGCGCTGGCATTATGGGTCACGGCATTGCGCAATTATGTGCACAAGTAGAAAAAGACGTCCGTGTTTATGATACACAAGAGGCATCATTAGAAAGAGCAAAAGAGATGATTCACAATAGTTTAGCGATCATGGTGGAAAAAGGAATCTTCACTTCAGAGGAAATGGCAAAGGCTGAAGCCGCGTTATCTTATACAACCGATTTGGAAGAAGCGGTAAAAGATACGGAAATGGTCATCGAAGTCGTTCCGGAAGTATTGGAGATCAAATGGGACACTTATGCAAAAGTTGAAGCGCTCGTTTCAGAAGATACAATCATCGCTTCCAACACTTCTGCCATCACGCTGTCTGAACTTACGAAAAAAGCGAAACACCCGAACCGTTTCATCATCACGCATTTCTTTAACCCGCCAGTGCTTGTGCCGTTAGTGGAACTTGTCAAAGACGAAAAGACAGATCAACGGGTCATTGATGAAGCGTACAATCTGATGAAAGAAATCGGCAGCTCGCCTGTTATCCTGAAAAAAGAAGTACCGGGCTTTATCGCCAACCGCATTCAATTGGCGATTCTGCGCGAAGCATTCTGGCTGCTGGAAAACGGCGTCGCGACTGCTGCTGACATCGATGAAGTTATGAAAGAAAGCTTAGGTTTCCGTTATGCATTCTTGGGACCTTTAGAAGGCCAGGACTTGAGCGGGTTGAATACAACTCACTTTGTTGCACAAAGCCTATTCCCTGTCTTAAACGATACAAAAGAAACACCGGAATTCCTGAACAAATGGGTCGAAGAAGGCCGTCTGGGCATCCGTTCCAAAGCCGGATTTTATGAATACCCAGGAAACACGGCGGAAGAAGCAATTGCCCGTCGTGACAACCACTTCCTGGAATTGCTGAAACTCAGAAAAAAACTGAAATAAAACACCATTTCTTTTAAAAGGGATGACCAAAGAGTTCTCTTGACAGAGCTCCGGCGGACATCCCTTTTTTTCGTTCAGTTTGCTGCATGCATCAGTAATTTTCATTTCCCTCAGATTGTTATTTAGGTTACAATTCTCCTGGGTGAGAAAATGAAGAAAACAACAAATTTACTTACTTCAACTATTTCAACACAATCCAATTTATATGCCGTTATTAAAACAATTGGAACGGAGACATATTATCAAAAAGATGAAATCATTTATTTCGAAGGGGATATCGCCGCTAAATTCTTCCTTATCAAATTCAGGGAGAGTTCGCCTTTTCCTCACTTCAATTGAAGGAAATGAATTATCACTGGCTATACTAGGAGAAAATACCGTGTTTGGGGAATCTTCTTATTTTGGTCATTTGCCTCGCTTAACGTCGGTAAGTGCAATAACGGACGTTGAGCTATTCTCAGTCGATTTAAATATGCTAATGGCTTCTTTTACTGACAATCCTAATTTAATGGTGGAGATGCTCGATCTTATGGGCAAGAGAATCCATTCGCTCTCAGTGCAGGTTTACAGCATGGGGTTTTTTTCAGCAGACAAAAAAGTGGCCCATATATTGGTTCAACTTGGCACTTATTTCAAAAAAGAAACGGCTGACCATTATTCAATCGACTATACGCATGAAGAGATTTCACGATTAATAGGAACTGCCAGAACGACGACAACCAAAGCATTGAAATCATTCGAACAAAAAGGATGGGTTTCCTTAGCCTACAAGAACATCGTGGTGCTGGATGAAGCTTCCTTGAAGCAATACTTGCTGTCTTAAAATATAAAAATGGATGCAGCCAAAAAATCGGCTTCCTTCCCGGAAATTATTAAGGGAAGAAAGCCGATTTTTTCTTTTTGTATATTGTGAGCTAATAAACCTATAATAGCCGATGTTCCGCAAAACAGTTCCGAAGATGTCAGCCGACTCTTGCGAGGAAAATGTCTTTGCAACGAAGTGCGCAGCACTGAAGGAGCATGGTTCTCAAAGCTACGCTATTACAGGGATGTTGTCTTCGCTGCTTTGCTCCATATCTAGAAGCGGCATACTTGTCGGATTCTTGAATTCAGCCTTTATAGAACGCGAAACTATGCCTAGTCAATCAATTCGTCATTTCTTGCTTGGGTCATTCAAAAATTCGACCAGCTGCTCCTATGTATTCTCAGCCTGTGGCGTATTCATGATGAATGGATATCCATGCCCCAATTCGGCTTCTTGCTCGAATAAAAAACGTTGACAACTTCAACTCCGCTTAAATAGGAATTTTTTAAACTTTTTTCATAAAATTAAAAGCCTCGTGGAAGAAATACCAGGAGACTTTTAATATGATTCACTATTAATATTTATTCATTTCCCTCATACACAGCTACTAAACGGCCTTGTACTTCTCCGGCTTTCAGCTTTTCAATGCCTTCAGGAATGTCTTCAAATTTAATCTTCGTCAATTTTGGACTCAGTTTGCCTGCTGCCATCAATTCATAAATTTCAGCAATATCCTGCGGCGTCCCGCCCACGTTTGCTAATAATCTCTTAGCGCCTGTGATAAATGAAACCGTATTAATAGTGGTCTCCAGTTTCCCCATACCTACCAATACGACAGTTCCACCTCGTTTAACGACCTCCAATGCATCTGAAGTGGTGTTTCCAAACCCGGCATAATCCACAATCAAGTCTAATTCTTTATCTGCTAAATCTTTAATATCAGATACCACTTCCACTGCTCCGATTTCTTTAGCCAATTCACGCGCTTTCTCGCTAACATCTGCTGCATACACATTTTTAAATCCTTTTGCAATAGCCGCTTGCAATGCAAATTGACCCAGTCCGCCAATCCCAATTAAACCAACTTTCATATCAGGAGTTGCTTGCCCTATATTAAACAAGGCTGAATAGGAAGTCATTCCTGCGTCCGTCGCTGCAGCAGCCATTTCCATTGAAAGCCCATCAGGAACACGAACCAAATCTTCTGCCGGCGCATGAATTTTCGTTCCGAAACCACCATCATAATGATATCCTGGATTCGTGCCGGATGGTCCGGTTGGGCAGATAGCGACCCGGTCTCCTACTTTAAAATCCGTGACGCCTTCCCCTACTTCAGAAATTGTTCCCGCATTCTCATGACCCATAATAACTGGCGGATGCATCAATGCCATCCAGCCCTCATCCTCCAGAGTCCCAACATCAGAATGGCATAAACCTACTGCCGCCGTATCAATCACTACACGTCCTGGAGCCGCTTTCGGAACTTCCTGTTCTACGAGCTTAAGTGGTTCATGCGTTTTAGTAAATTGCCAACCTTTCATGCTGTTTCCTCCTCTTAATAAATGTTTGTCAATCCAGCTTAAACATAACAAAGTTATAAATTTTATGCAGACTTTTCACCTTAGGCTCAAAAAACAGCCCCGGCATTCTCCTGACGGAAAATTACCGGGGGCTCTTATGTTTTTCTCTTCTTAATACGCCAGTTTATAAATGACTTCCCCGTCGATTCTCTGGCCACCTGCTCTAAATCCCAGCTAACTGCCTGGCCAACCTGTTTTCCGGCTAAATGCTCGAAAAACCTTCAATCAAACTACTTTCAAACCATATCCAAAGCGATTTCAACCATCTGCGTAAATGAAGTTTGTCTTTCCTCTTGTGTGGTTTGTTCATGAGTAATCATATGGTCACTTACTGTTAAAATGGTTAATGCGTTAACTCCGGCACTGGCAGCGTTCATATATAAACTTGTCGTTTCCATTTCTTCCGCCAATATGCCCATCTTCGCCCACTTTTCTGTTGCCGTTTCATCCGCATTATAGAAAACATCGCTTGATAGTACATTCCCTATATGAACCTTATAATTCTTTTCGTCAGCTGCTTTTTTAGCTTTCTCCAATAGTTCGAAAGACGCTGTAATCGGAAATTGGCCTGGAAGATTCCATTGATGCGCATAATTTGAATTCGTTGCTGCTCCCATAGCAAAGATAAGATCATATAATTTAATATCCTCTTGCATCGCTCCACACGAACCGATACGAATTAAATTTTTAACCCCAAAAACATTAATCAATTCCCACGAATAGATGGCCATGCTTGGCGCTCCCATGCCGGTACCCATAACAGAAACTTTCTTTCCTTTATATTCACCCGTATACCCCAGCATTCCTCTGACATCATTAAAAAGAACAGGGTTGTCTAAAAAGGTTTCAGCTATAAACCTTGCACGATAAGGATCTCCTGGCAAAAGGATCGTTTCTGCTATTTCTACTCCGTTCGGCTTAATATGCGGTGTTTCTTTTAATTCATTGTTGTTCATTTTATTCTCTCCTTAAAGTTTTATAGTCTTACCATACACGGTTCACTATCTTTTGGAAATTCTACGTTAGTTTAATTTTTCTGGAGCTGGCTTCTATAGTAAGTCCTATTAAAATAGACGGTGTCACTTACAGCGTATATTCTCCAAAACGATCAATCTACTTTAGTAAAGAGTATAGTAGCTGATGCATTAGTATAAATGCTGAACAATAAAGTAATTAGTTTCGATTGTACGAAAGTGGATTATTTTCAGCTTGAATTTGAGTAAATTCCTTAACCTATCTTACGAAAAAATTACAAGCTTACTTTTCGTAAGTCATATTACTTGCAAACTTGCTTAACTAATTTAAAATAAACAAGGGAGTTTGATACCCTTAGGAGGATTTTATCATGACATTCGAAGCAAAAGATTACCGAACACCTGAACACAAAATTGCAGACTTATTTTTAAATCGTTGGTCTCCACGTTCTTACGCTGACAAACCAGTAGCTGACGACGTACTAAATAGACTATTCGAAGCAGCTCGTTGGGCACCTTCTTCAGGTAACAACCAACCTTGGCGCTTCATCGTTGCTAAAACAGAAGCTGACCTTGAAAAATTCTATCCAATCTTGATGGAAGGAAACTTGGCATGGGCTAAAAACGCACCAGTATTAGCAATATTAGTTTCTGATAACACAAAAGGTTCAAATGAATTTGATGCCGGCACATCTTGGGGATTCCTGTCATTACAAGCAGCTAAAGAAGGCTTAATCACTCACCCAATGAGCGGTATTTACAAAGATGTGGCCAAGGAAGCATTAAATATTCCTGAAAACTTCGATGTACAATTAGCAATCGCGATCGGTTACAAAGGTGAAAAAGAACTGCTTTCTCCCGAATTACAAGAACGCGAAACACCGTCAGGCCGCCGCCCATTAGATGAAATTTTATTTGAAGGTTCTTTTAAATAATCTCTTAAACAAGCCGTTCAGTTATTAAACTGAACGGCTTGTTTTATAAATCTCATTTACTTATGGTACGGTTCTCCGTAGTAAATCTAAATGAGGTTTTATTCAATTATTCTACTTTAAACAATGTTTTCCTCAATTACAGTGGATTCTATTCTTAGCTACATTTCATCAATTCTATTACATGATTTGTAAACTCATTAAAATCATAGCCCTGTTTACTTATAGTTATTTTTTGGTCCCTGATCCATCATAACCTCAACCATATTTGAAGACCCCATCTTAAGTTTAGGTCTATATTCTGAGTTTGGCTTACTGTACAGCTCTATTGGACTGATAATCACACCGTCTTCTGTATTTTGAAGAATTCCGGGCACACAAGTATAAATTCTGTCATTATTGTTTGCATTTTTGGAGGAGATGGTAACGGAAGTCCCGCTGTGATTATCTATACTCATGGATACCTTGTATCTGTAGAATGAGCCTGTTCCATTTGACTGAGCAGAATAAACCACAGGAACCACTGCGAGAATATCATTCGTCAATCTTAATTTAATGATCTCTTTCTTAATTGAGCCACTGTTTCGCCCCACATCCCCCATATGTTCCACTGCGCCGTTGCCAAACCGGCTGAGAGGAGGGGTTCCCGTCGCCCCGAACATAGCGACATCCACCTGCTTGCCATTCTTCGTGTAGACCAAGGCATATATATCGTAGTCTGTTCCCGTCTTCCAGGATACTGTAGCTGTAATCTCTGGCGTTTTATCAATTATAATCGGCTTTTGACCTTTATCGAGATTTATCTTACCTTTTACTTTTTCAAGGTTTATCGATGAAAATGCATTCTGGCTGCTTTTATCTTTAAGTTCTTTGGAGAGTTTCTCAGGTTCTTTAGGCTTGGCAGGCTTTATTGACTCCTCAGGATCAACTTCCACACCGTAATTCTTACATAGCCCTTCAAGGCCGGAATCAAATCCACGCCAGATTGATTTGGCCTTTGTTTGGCCATTCCTTAAGTATAATTCCAATACCACTATTCCATTTTCCTTTGAGAAGTCAGCGGGGGTTAATTGGATACTGTTATTACCGCTGCGTATCTCTGCCTTCAGGTTTTTTACATTTGAAAAACCCGTGTTGTTATCCTCTGTAAGCGTAACAGCTATCTTAGTAATACCTGGAGGGACTTTACTCAGATCAAAATCAATTTTATGTACTTTTGTATTTCCCATTTTCGCAAATGGCCTAAGAGTGGCTGCTCCGGAAGAGCTCTCTGGCTGATTATAAAATATAATTCCGCTGTCTCCCTGTACCTTTTCTAGATCAGTTAACAGGAAAGCCGTTAAGGAAATATCGATTGCATCAGAAATTTCGTAGCTCACCGTAACAGTGCCTTTTGGAGAATTCAAAGCGGTGTTTGCGCCCATTTGAAGCAGTTGATTCATTTAAACCACGCCTTCCTCATTTATGGATTAACTATGTGTTGTCCAGTTTCTTTTTATTATTAATTCTCTTTCATTATAACAAAAATTTACATTTCGATGGAATATATCTATTCATACTTAGTAACCGGACTTCAATAAAAAGAAGAGGCATTAAACTTCTTTAATGCCTCTTCTTTGCATACTTAAATTTTTTGAAACCAGCCATTCTGATGCAAAAATTTAAATTTTCATCTGTTTATGATAAGGTTCACTGCAGCCACTTTATAGGCAGTTTTATTTTTCTGTTAGGTGGAGTAAAATCATTTTTGTATAGTCTTTCAAAAGTATCTTCATATTCTCCAAGTGGGAGCGTCGAATTAATTGTTGGCCGAATATCAAATTGCTCAGCCAACTTGAAAAGCTGTGCTAAAGTTTCCTTGAGGTCTTGATTAGAGGATTTCCAAAGATCAAACCCCGTCAATATTGCTTGTTTTATGTCATGATCCATAAGATTGATGTTTGCACAGATATTCCGGCAGATAATCCATTAATCCAAAAAGGTGTAGTCTTCTCATTAGAAGACTACACCTTTTTAGTAAACTCTATAAACGAAAAAACATCTGCCTTAGGCTTCTATGTAAGAAGAAAAAGGCAGGCGTTTACCAAAAACTAATTGTAATACAGGTTCTCAGTTGGATATACCGGATCATTGGTAATGTCGATTCCAAGCTTCTTAAAGGTCTGTTCGTTTTCCCTATTCAATATAACCGTGGAATGCGCTTGTGTATCTCTTAAATTTGGCAGTTGCTTATAAGCCAGCTCAGAAGTAGGGTTGGTGACCGCGCTGATTGCCAGTGCAATCAGCACTTCATTGGCGCTTAATGTCGGGACTCGGCTGTTCAAATCATCGGTTTTCAACCGTTGAATCGTCTGCAGAATCATCGGTGACAACAAATCAATTTCATCGGAAATATTGGTCAATTTCTTCAACCCATTCAGAATCGCGGCTGCCGAAGCATCCATCAAAGTTGTCGTTCGACCGGTGATCATCTCACCATTTGGCAGTTCTATCGCAATTACGGCTTGTAAATTCGTGCTGTCCATGCTCTCTTGAATCGCTTTGGCATAATTACGGGCCGGCAATACAGGTGCCCGATCCTCTTTCTTTAAGTCAGTCTCTTCCAGAATCACTTGCATGTGGCGTACACTATCTTCATCAGCAAGCCCTTTTTTATAGTCGTTCTCTACGACGAAACTGCGCCGAATGATTTCCTGCTTGGCAGCTTCCTGCACGACCATATCGTCGGTGATGCCCGATTTCAGACGATTAACACCCATATCAGTCGGTGAGCTGTAAACAGACTCTTTACCAGTAATCCTTTCAATAATCCGTTTGATGACAGGAAACGTCTCCATATCCCGATTGTAATTGATCGCTACTTTCCCGTATGCTTCATAGTGATAATTGTCAATCATATTTACGTCTTTCAAATCGACGGTAGCCGCTTCATAAGCGATGTTTACCGGGTGCTTTAGCGGCAAGTTCCAAACGGGAAAAGTCTCAAACTTGGCATAACCGACTTTATTCCCCAATTTATTCTCATGGTACATTTGGTTAAGGCAGGTGGCAAGCTTTCCACTGGCTGGGCCGGGTGCCGTTACTACCACGATTGGCTTTGTCGTTTTAATATAGGGATTCGTCGCAAATCCCTCTTCCCCAAGGACCGCGTCCACATTTGTAGGGTAACCTTTGATTTCGCGGTGGATACAGACGCTGATTCCGCTTCTCTCAAGCTTTGTCATAAATACTTTGGCTGTTGGTTGTCCTTGATAACGAGTGATCAAGACACTGTTGACAGAAATGCCATATGCCCGATATTCATCGATTAAGCGCAAGACATCTTGGTCATAAGTGATGCCGTAATCTTCACGGACTTTGTTCCGTTCGATGTCTCCAGCGTACACACAGATAATGATTTCCGCGTTTTCTTTCAGCGTATGCAATAATTTGATTTTGGCATCTTCATCAAATCCAGGCAAGACACGCTTTGCATGTTTGTCGCCTATCAATTTTCCGCCAAATTCCAAGTACAGTTTATCATACTGCTGCACCCGTTCTAGGATGTAGGCTGATTGTTCTTGCAAATATTTCTCCGAATCAAATCCAATTTTTTTCATTCAATTCCCGTCCCGTCTTCTATACTTCAAGCTCTCTTAACCCGATCGATAAAACGCCTTAAGAGAAACTACCAACTAAAATCCATCCTTTATCATTATAAATTTTTGAAAAAAAAAGTAAATCGGTCCAATTGCTTCATTGATAGAGTTATCCTAATAAGCGCAGTGGCCTTACCATGGATGTATTCAACTAAAATAATGGAATTAAACCAACGTTTAGCAAATCCAAACGACAAAAACCTTGTTTCTCTTGGATAGGTTTTAATAACTGAATTAATATGATTTATCGGTGTAAAGAAAACATTAGAATTCGGTTTAATAACTATATTATCTTTAGTATTTGGACAAACATGTATAAGTTAAAGTTTATTTAATAGTATAAACCTCATTCACTTATGATAAGGCTCGCCCTTCATAATCCGGAACGCCCGGTAAACCTGCTCCACCAAAATCAGCTTCATCAGCTGATGGGGAAACGTCATCTTGGAAAACGACAATTTCTCATCCGCCCGCTTTAATACCTCTTCATGGAGGCCAAGCGACCCGCCGATGACAAAGACAATTTTGCTGCGGCCATAAGTCATCAATGATTCAATGTCTTTCGCCAGCTGTTCGGAGGTTTTCATCTTCCCGTCAATTGCCAGGGCGATAACGTAAGCATCCGGAGAAACTTTCGCCAGGATCCGGTCTCCTTCTTTCTTCTTCACAATCTCCATATCCGCATCGCTTAATTGCTCCGGCGCTTTTTCATCCGCCACTTCAATCTCATTGATTTTTGCGTAGCTTCCCAACCGCTTTGTGTACTCTTCTATCCCGGATTTCAAATATTTCTCTTTTAGTTTCCCAACACTGATAATTGAGATATTCACAACTTATCCCCCTTTACACAATATTTACAAACAAGTTACCCACAAATGTTATACACATATCCACAGGTTTTTCTACATCTTGTGCCCGCTCATTCGTTCGCCACAAGATACAACGCAGCTTCTTCACAGTAATCGCATTTTGTGGATAACTTTTCTTGTTCTGATAATTCAGTAAGAATAGGATAACTTTTCGTCGCGGCCACAAACATGTCAAGCCCATGCTCCACGTGGGTTTTACAGGATTTTATCTTCATTTTTTCCACTCCTTTCGATTTCCGAATATTCCACACAGTTATGCACAATTTATTCACTTTTATCCACAACCTATTTTAACAGAAGTAAAACGTTCCGGATAGCGAAGCTTCTAGAGGCCTGTGGATAGTTGGTAACTTCAATAAATTCAAAAAGTTATCCACATACTATTTTTCTGCTTTCACGAACAATGGCTGTCATTTATTAAGTTCAGCTTCACAAATATTACAATAGTGTTACATGAAAAATTACTAGTTTTCGCTTGAGTTTACTTAAAATTTTAGAGCTTCTGGGAAAGCTAATGGTACGCCATTTAGGAAATATCGAAGAGAACCTTTCTTCTTCTATTCCCAATTCACTTTTAAAAGAAAGAGCGGATGACGGCGAGAGCGAACATTCTGCTCCTGCATCGCTACGCTAGCTTCGTCGCAAG
Source organism: Planococcus sp. VCh962 (assembly GCF_057748275.1). NCBI lineage: Bacteria > Bacillati > Bacillota > Bacilli > Caryophanales > Caryophanaceae > Planococcus > Planococcus sp. VCh962. Next base: position 42,033 of record NZ_JBYLHS010000003.1, on the reverse strand, counting down.
CGAAATGTGCAAAAGCACTTTTGCACATTTCGCTTCCTGCGGGAAAGCGGGTCCAGGTGAGACCCTTCAGGAGCTTGCGACGAGGAGGCTTAGGGCCGTACCCCGCGAAAAGCGTCCGTCAGGAGCGATTTCTTCAACACAAAAACCACAAAACGCCTACACGCGTCTTGTGGTCTCTATTGTTCTTCTTAAACTTCCGGAGGAGGCGCTCCCATAGCTGCCCATTCCTCTTTCGCTGGCCCATATAACCCTGGAACCTTCAATCCTGCCTGGCGCATCAGCACCGTCATCTGGCCGCGATGATGGATCTGGTGCGTAAACAATACCTTCAGGATCGTTTCAACGCTCCACATCTCCCCGTACATATCATGCTCTTCTTTCAAGGTTTCATCCGTCCAGTTTTCCTTCATCGCCGTCACCATCGATTGATTCGAAAAACGGTAAGCTTCCGCAATTTCTTCAGCTGTATCCGGAGCAGGGGTGCCGAATTTAGCTGCTGAAAATGCCAGGCCAGTATGGCTCATCATCTCATCTAACGTCGTCACCAGATGCCAGCCTAAGCGGCCAAGCGTCCGGAAACCATCCGCTACTTGCTGTTGGAGCGATTCATCTGTCAAGGCTTCAAGTATTTTCTGGGTCGATTCCGCTTCATGCTGCCATTCCTTCAAAAAATCATCCAAATTAATGAACATACTATCCCTCCTGTCTTTCATTGCATTTACCTAATTCGTGAAAAGAGCCGTTTTTCCTGCATAAAAAAACGGACCCGGAAGCTTTCGCCCCTGAATCCGTTTCGTTTTTTACAGCGCTGAGTTATCAACAAGCTCTAACTCAAAATCCATCAACTTGCCATTACGGTAAGCTTTGACGGCTAAGGTATCACCGATTTTTTTCTCGTTGTATAAATGCTGGCGCAATTCAATAATGTCGGCTACAGGTTCGCCGTCCATCTCGACAATGACGTCAAACTGCTGCATGCCTGCTTTTGCTGCTGCAGAGCCCTCTACAACCGAGTTGACGACAACACCTTCCTTAACATCTTCCGGAAGGTTCAAGGTCTCCTGGCGCTGCGCCTGTGGCACTTGAACGAGATCAAGTAATGTAATGCCCATCGCAGGACGGATCATTTCACCATTTTCTTCAATCGACTTGATGACCGGCAGCGCGGAATTGATCGGAATCGCAAAACCGATTCCTTCTACCGCATCGGTCGCGATTTTCATCGAGTTGATGCCGATCAGCTGTCCAGCCAAGTTAACAAGCGCACCGCCGCTGTTTCCTGGGTTGATCGCAGCGTCCGTCTGAAGAACTTCAGCTTGCCAATCCGGCTGGCCATTGCCATCCAAATCCACCGGTACAGCACGGTCAGTCCCGGATACCACACCAGTGGTTACAGATCCGGAAAAATCAAGGCCGAGCGGGTTTCCGATGGCAATCACCGTTTCTCCCCGTTTTAACGCATCTGAATCCCCGATTTCCGCAACATCCGGCACGAGGGAACTGTCCATCTCCAGTACAGCAAGATCTGTCCAGATATCACTGCCGACAAGCGTCGCTTCCGCTTTTGAACCGTCCGCAAGCGTCAATTCGATGCCATTGGCTCCTTCAATTACGTGGTGGTTCGTCACGACGTACGCGGTCCCGCCTTCATTTTTATAAATAACACCGGAGCCGGTTCCGACAGCCTGTTCCTGTGCGGGAGTCTGTGACCAGAAATCGTTCGTCTCTTGCAGATTCGTCACTCCGACCACTGCGTCTGCTACTTCTTCAACCGCTTGCGTTACATCCGTCGTGATATCTACGGAGGCGGTGGCTGACTGACGGTCCGTTTCCACCACTTCTGTTCCCGTTGCTGAACTATTTCCAGGAGTCAGCCCCGGTATGGAATAAAGCAGCAGCCAAACTAAAAGGGCCCCAATAGCGACACCTGCCAGCCCTGCTAAAAAAGTGCCTGCACGGCTCGGCTTTCGCCGGCCATTCGGCGCTTGGTCATTATAATATCCCATTGCATTTCATCATCCTCTCCGTTTTCTTTCTATAACTCTTATATAGCCTTAGTTTAAGAATACGAAACAGACAATTCAAGTGAAAACCGGCGGCAAATGAAGCCATAAAAAAAGCCGGAAGCTTTGCCGCTCCCGGCTTTTCATCAATTAAACGATCACCAATTCAGTTGGAACATTGGCATCAGTGTCCAATAAATCGACATATTCTCCGACAATGATTCCTTTGGTCTGCAGCGTTTGCTCAACACTCATGCGCGCCAGGTCTTTCATGTTATTGTCTTTGCTGAGATGCGACAAGTAAATGCGTGTCGGCTTTTCCGCCATGACTTCACTCATTGCCACTGCTGCATCCTCGTTGGAAACGTGCCCGACATCGCTCAGGATTCGCCGTTTCACTGACCAAGGATAGCGGCCCATCTGCAGCATGCCGACATCGTGGTTGCTTTCAAACACATAAGCATCAGCTGCCTGTATAACGCCTTTCATCCGATCGCTGACATAGCCTGTATCGGTGATGAGCGCAAGCTTCCGGCCGTTCTCATGGAATACATAAAACATAGGATCAGCTGCATCATGCGACACCGCAAAAGATTCAATATTAAGCGATCCAAATGTTTTCACGGTATCCATGTCAAAATGAAAACGCTGTTCCACCGGAATAGCTCCGACAAGCCCGTCCATAGCCAGCCAGGTTTTCGCATTGGCATAGATCGGGACTTTGTGTTTGCGCGCTACAATCCCCAGGCCTTTGATATGGTCACTATGCTCATGCGTCACCAGAATGCCGTCCAGATCATTCATTTTTTTGCCAATGGATGCGAACAATTCCTCCATTTTGCGGCCGCTGAGGCCCGCATCGACCAAAAATGAATGCTGGTCATTTTCTATATAAATAGCATTGCCGCTTGAGCCGCTTGCTAATACACTAAACCGCATACTAAAATCTCCTTATTGTGTAACTTCTGTTTGTTCCTTGATTTCGATAATATCTCCTTTAACCGCATTCACAAAAAACTCTTCTTTTGTCCCGTCTTCAAATGTCGCCTTAATGTGCCAAGTTGGGAGGAACATCTGAGTATTTTCCGAAACGGTCACATATTCCGAATAACCGAGCTCTGCTGAATCAACATTTGTGCCGGATGGAAGCAATCTTTTTTGGTAAAGGTTATGAATCGCCTGAACGGGCGAAATCAACGATTTCTGCTGTTCGCCTTCCACCACATTTTCATAGATGGTCTGTTCATATTTCGTAACTTCTCCGTCTTCGTTCCAGTAGAGGGTCAAACTCCCGTTATCGCTGTAGAACAATGGCTTGCCGTTGATTTCCTGAGTGAACACGGCTTTTCTGTCTTGCTCCGAAATTTCCCAAAGGCCGTACTGCTCTCCTTCGTAGATGGTTTCTTCCACAAATTCCTGAAGTGTTTCTGAGCTTACTTTGCCACTCAACGGTATCGGTTCAGTAAAAGTAGCTGACAAAAATTTATCATTTCTATTGTTCTTTTTCAAGTCTACACCCGGAACATCCGTTGCGACAAATGTTTTCATCGTTCCAGTCACGTAAGGCAAAGCTTCTACTTCAACCGGCAAACCCGAATAGGTGATGGATTCAGCTTCCAGCTTTTCCTCGTTGGAAGACTCGGAGAGGAAATCCACGCTTTCCGCTTCTTTGTAGCGGTTTAAATAAAGGGAATACAAAAATACATTCAGTATGGCAAAGACAATGATGAAAATGGATTTGGTTTTATTCCAATCCAACTTTTCCACCTCCTAACTCTTTTTCCGTTAAGCGGGTCCAGGTTTCGTCGGCTTTGAAGTACCAGGCTGGCTGTAAGTTCAATAGCCGCTCCGGATCTTTTTCATCGCGTGTCAATTCGTAGCCATGTACGATGTCCGTAATTTTGGACAAATCCTGTTTTTTCAGATGAGTGATGGCGTGGAGCGCAGCGGCACCTGAAGGAAGCGTCATCGTTCCTGTTTCTCCCCATGATTCGAGAACATAATACGGGCGTTTATAGCGGAATACTTGCTCTGTTTCCTCATCGATTCCCCATACCAGTTCCAGATCGGTTGAAAACGTCGAGCTGAATACCGGCAAGCTGTCCAAATAAAGACGGTAATCGATTTTCTGATTGAGCGGTTCCATTCCAAAATAACGGTAATCATTGGTCCAACCGCTATGCCCATTGATAAAGTCAACCGTATCAAATATCAGTTCAGACGGTATGGCAGGGTCTTGGGTCTCCGCTTTCGGCTGGACATAACTGATGCTCTTGTGGCTTCTGTCCACACTCATCAAGGCATCCGATTCATCGCTGTACTCCTCATTCATCAAATCACCGGTCGACTCGACACTGCCTGGATTTTCGAACAGCCCATCAACGAACTTCTGGCTGTCAATGTCCTCCTGCAGGTATCTATAGGTCGCCACCTCGAGGGGATTTTCCGGCACATAGATCGGCAAAACCCCGATTTTTTCATCAGTGATAAAGGTTTCGTAATTAAACGCAGTTTCAACAATCTGTGATTGGAATTGCTCTAGCTCAGAAGCCGAAACATTGGCCTGATGGACACGCCCTGATCTTGTATTAATAAAGTAAAGAGTGAAATCGGTATTTTCCGCTTGGCCCCACTCAATGACCAGCCGGTCAAATGAAGCTTCCGGGATGCTGTCATCCACGATTTCCATCATGCTGTCGAATACCGGAAACGGAACTTGGCCCGGATAATATAACACAGCACGGTTGGGGTCATGCATATACGATTTCAAAACTTCTGCCGGCGCTTCTTTAGCAACCTCTACGATGCCATGGATTTGCCATTGCTTCATCACATCCAAGAGAAGGTTGACTTGCTCCTTTTGCGTAGTCCCGGTGACCACGTCGTTGAAATGATACAGCGCTTTGCTTGGCTGAACGACTTGGTCCACCGTTTTCGTTTCCCCCAGGGCCACTTCAATAGCCGGGGTCGTTTCAATCCGTTCAAAACTTGGAGTGAATGTCCAAATGATAAAAGTGAGAACAAGACTGAGAACAATCAGCAAAAACAAGGCAATTGATTTGATATGCTCAACGTACTTCATTCCCATTCACCTCCATCGTCTTCTTCAAATGGCAGCGTGAAGAAAATGGTGGTCCCTTTGCCGTACTGGCTTTCAGCCCAGATATGGCCGCCATGCGCATTGATCATTTCTTTTGAAATGGCTAGCCCAAGGCCGGTGCCGCCCATGGCACGTGAACGCGCACGGTCGACCCGGTAGAAGCGGTCGAAAATCTTGTCGACGTTCTCTTTCGGGATTCCCATTCCCTGGTCGATGATGCGGATGAGAATAAAGCCATCTTCAACTGTCATGGCAAACTGGATTTTGCCGCCTTCCGGCGAATACTTGAGTGCATTGGAAATGATATTATCGATTACCTGCGTCAATTTATCCGGGTCTATTTCAACAAAATATTGTTCTTTTGGAAGCTCCCGTTCGAAATAGACATTCTGGGATTTCGACATCTCAAATCGGTCGATAATGCGGTTGAAAAATACATTGAACTCAATCATTTCTTTATTGATCTCAGTCTCGCTTGAATCCATTTTCGATAGTTTCAGCAAGTCATTGACCAGCCGGATCATGCGTTCCGTTTCGGTTTGGGTGACATTTAAAAACGTCGGTGCGAGCTCCTGGTCTTGCCAAGCTCCATCCGCAAGCGCCTCTAGATAACTTCTCATTGTCGTCAGCGGCGTCCGTAATTCATGCGATACGTTCGCCACGAACTCCCGGCGTTCCATATCGATTTTTTCCTGTTCGGTATTGTCATGCAAAACGGCGATGACGCCATTGACAAAGCCGGTTTCTTTTTGGATGACGGAAAAGCTTACACGAAGAAGTGCACTTTCTTCATAAGTGCTTAAATCAAGCGTGATGGCTTCTTTCAAATGGATCAAGTCCTCAAAAGTATATTCCGTGTCCAATCCCAGTACAGATGTAATAGGCCGGTTTATAACCGTTTCACGTGAAACATTCAATAACCGGAGTCCCGGATCGTTGATCAGGATGACGCGCCCTCTTCTATCAGTCGACAACACCCCGTCCGTCATATTGGCAAGGACTGAAGCCAATTTCCGGCGTTCGCTTTCCGTGGACTGCTGAGATTCCTGCAAGCGGTTTGTCAGGTTGTTAAAGGATTTCGCCAGCTGGCCGATTTCATCATCTCCGTAGACTCGGACCTTCCTTGAGAAATTCCCTCTTGCCATTGCCTGAGCCTGTCGCCGCATATCGGAAATCGGTTTGGAAATCGTCTGTGCCACCAAGACCCCAAGCACTGCGGTTACCGCCAAAGCGATGGCGGTCCCAACTGCAAGAATCGAATTGATGTCATCCATCTGGTCGTAGACATTTTCGATGTCCGCTTCCATATACAAGGTACCGAGCACTTCGCCGCCTTCCGCCATAATCGGCTGCGTCCGAACCCATACCCGGTTTTTCTGGGAATTGACTTTCGTTCTGTCTTCAACCGTTTCTCCTACCATTGATTGCATCACCAATTCATCGGTCGATCGTTGGCCGACAAGCGACTGGTTGTCGACTGCCGAAGAAGCCAAAATCCGATGGCGGGAGTCGATAACACGAATTTCGTCAATATCTTCGGATTTAAACCCGTAAAGGACCGATCGCAGGCTTTGCTCAAGTGTCAAATCCTCGTCGGTCCGCGTCTTTATCATTTCTTCTCTTACACTAAATTCCACGATGTTCATGCGCTCTGTAATCGAACTTTTAAAATTGTCGATGAGCGTCTCTTCCAGCTGCTGGGCAAAATAAAGGCCGATAATCTGCATCGCTAGCAATATCAACAAAATATAAATCAACACAAATTTCACATGAATTGATTTGAAGAAACTTACTTTTTGCATTCGACCTACTCCTGTTCAGGATTCCGCAAGTAATACCCTACGCCTCTGCGGGTTACGATCCATGCCGGATGGCTCGGATTGTCTTCAATTTTTTCACGGAGGCGGCGAATCGTTACATCGACGGTGCGCACGTCCCCGAAATAATCATAGCCCCACACTGTTTGAAGCAAATGCTCACGGGTCATCACTTGTCCGATGTGTTTGCCAAGATAATGGAGCAATTCAAATTCACGGTGAGTCAGCTCAATGGTTTCATCGCGCTTCTGCACCAAATAAGCATCCGGCTGGATCGTCAGTGAACCTACCTGGATATCATTTGAGTTCGGTCCATCCTCTTCAAGCGGCACCACGTTCTGGCGGCGCAAATTCGCTTTCACACGAGCGATCAATTCACGCGTGGAAAATGGTTTTGTCACATAGTCATCCGCTCCAAGCTCCAAGCCTAGAACTTTATCAATTTCTGAGTCTTTTGCCGTCAGCATGATTATCGGGAAATCAAACTTCTTGCGGATTTCACGGCATACTTCCATGCCATCACGGTTTGGCAGCATAATATCAAGAAGCATTAAATCGGGCTGAATTTCTTCAGCGATTTTGATGGCATCATCTCCGTCATAGGCACACACGACGTTAAAGCCTTCCTTTTTTAAATTGAATTGCAGAATGTCTGCAATCGGTTTTTCATCATCAACAACTAAGATTGTTTTACTCATTCTTTTTCCCCCTCATATTCCATCATTTTTTGGTGGAATTTCCTCCGAAGTACATTCTTATCTATCATTACTTTATCACTGTTTTGAAGGTTTCGCATCTCTCACTTCCTGCGCATTATTTCCCGGGAAATAATGCGCAGGGAATTGAAAAAGACCGGCCTATAGTTGAGGCCGATCTTTTAGACATTTAATTTATATATTTCAAGGGGTCTTGTGTTACACCATTTAAAGATACTTCAAAATGCAGATGGATGCCAGTAGAACGACCTGTGTTCCCCATGTTCCCCAGTTTCGTCCCTTGAGGCACCACTTCCCCGACTTTAACATCAATAGAAGAAAGATGGGCATAGATGGTCTCATAGCCATTCTGATGATCCACGATGACCCGGTTCCCAAAAGTTCCGGCAGCTCCTGCGGCTTTTACTACGCCATGGTCGGCAGACTTGATAGCAGGGCCGCTTGGATGGGCAATATCGATGCCGTTGTGCAGCCTGCCCCAGCGCGGGCCTCTTTTACTCGTAATGCGGCCGTCTTCTGCCGGCCACATAAATGTTCCTGTGCCGACTGAAGGAGGCTCCATCGTGCCATTCAGCACGATATGGTCGATTGGCTGCAGTGTAGCTTGTTCGTTTAAGACTGTGTGCGACACTTGCTCACCGTTTACGGTTTCGACTTCAGCCGTGACATGCTTTCTGCCGTTTTTCCCTTGCTGCTTGAGTTTCGTTTCACCCTTCAATAATGTAGGGTCATCCGTTTGCAGTGATTTATGGGGAATCAATGCAATCTGTTTCTGTTGTTTTTTCACTTGCACTGTCACCAACGGACCGGCTTCAGAAACATTTAATTGCGTGCCCGGAGAGAGTTGGCTGAGGTCAATGCCTGGATTCAGCGCTGCCAACTCTTCCAGCTCCATGCCGAAAGCGCCAGCCAGCTCATCTGCCTTGTCGCTTTCAAAAACTGTATAAAAACGTTCGCCGGTAAGCAGGTATTTCGCAGCTTGTTCCGGCTGCATGACAAGCGACGGGTTTGCTTGGCTGGTGGCTCCTGACAGGTTTTCCGCAACCGTCAGGCTAAGGATGCTCGCCTGTCCCGGCTGCAGCTCCGGCAATGCCGCATTGGTGCCTTTTCGCTGTTCCCACTCTGCCAGCTCTTCTGGTGTTGCGTATGCCAGTTTCACCTGGCGAATCATCTCGTCATAAGCAGCTTGATCTTTTACTTGCAGCGTTTCACGGCCGTTGATCGATAACGCGAAAGCGGAAGCCTTAATCTCTACTTCTGCCGCTGCTTCTGCCATCGCTTGCTCTTCTTGAGGAATATTCCGTTCGAATACTTGTTCTTCAACGATGCTGAAATCTTTGTCCACTTCTAATTTCAGGTCTGCAAACTGTGGCTGAAGCTGGCTGATTTTCTCCGCCACCATGCTTTTCACTGCCTGGCTGTCAGAGACAGTGCTTACATACTGTCCTTCATTATATAAATGATAAATCGGCTGAAGATTGCGGTCATCCTCCGATGTAGCGAATACGGGGGTAAAGCTGAGTCCTGTCAGCAGCAGCGCCGATGCAGCACCTGCTTTTAAAAAAGCCATGCCCGTCGCTGGCTGTTGAATGTTCTTCATAATTTCATCTGTAACTCCTTTTATCTTTATGTAAAGCCCTGCAGCTTTCGTATGTATGATTGAACCTTTCTCACTCTAGCATAATCCGCTGGTCATTTTAGCCGATTTTAGCGTCTGTAATCCAACTGACTCATTCTTGCCAAATCCTTCTATAAAGTCGAGAACCGCGTGCAAATTCCAGCGATTATGGCATGCTGAAAGTAATAACTGTTATTTCTGGAAACCGAAATAATCGGTTATTTTCATCATAGAAGCGTAATATTTGTCATAAAACTCCTTAAAAAAGAAACAAATATGTGTCTTTTTTGTTAAAAATGAAGAAATACGATAAAAAAAGAGCTGAAATCGACTCGTTTCAGCTCTTTTTAATCTATTATTTAATGGCTTGAATTAGAAAAGCTAGCTTTTATACACTGCTTCGGCCGCTTTGGGCATGGCTCTCGCAAGAAGCCAGGAAGACCACCTGTCTTCTTGCTTCGCCTAGCCCTTGGACGCGCCTTCGCTGGATAAGCTTTCTAGAAAAGAGAGGATTAGTTGTGCCTCTCTGTATATATCGCTTACTTAGATATGGAGCAAAACAGCGGAGACGCCCGTACTGCTCCTGCAGTGCTGCGCTTGCGGAATATCGATGGAAAGCTAAAAGAGCCGAAACAGATTACGTTTCAGCTCTTTGCATTTAATTATTCAGTTTCTCTTATTCCGCCTTAACGGTCAGTGGCAAGAACTCCCACTGATTGAAGTTTCCCTTATCGCCAAACGCTTGTGACGATATTCGTCTGGTTGCGGTCAGGACCGACAGAGAAGATGGAGATCTGGACACCTGTCAGCTGTGCAATGCGCTCTAAATAATGGCGCGCGTTTTCAGGAAGTTCATCCAGTGATTTGCAGCCTGTTACGTCTTCTGACCAGCCTGGAAGCTCCTCGTATACCGGCTCACATTCAGCTAGCATACGCAGGTTTGCTGGGTATTCTGTGATCAGTTCACCATTGTGGCGGTAAGCCGTACAGATTTTCACAGTCTCAAGGCCTGTCAATACGTCAATTGAGTTGACGGTCAAATCAGTCAAACCACTGACGCGTCTTGCATGGCGGACAACAACACTGTCGAACCAGCCGATTCGGCGTGGGCGTCCTGTAGTTGTGCCGTATTCTTTGCCAACTTCACGGATCTGGTTGCCCACTTCATCAAATAACTCAGTTGGGAACGGGCCGTCTCCAACACGCGACGTATAGGCTTTGCAGACACCGATTACGTGCTGGATTGTGGTCGGGCCGACTCCGGCACCGATCGTCACTCCGCCCGCTACCGGGTTTGATGATGTTACAAATGGATATGTACCTTGGTCGATGTCCAGCATGACGCCCTGTGCACCTTCAAATAGAACGCGGCGGCCGTGGTCAATCGCATCGTTCAATACTTTGGATGTATCCGTTACATATTTCGCGATTTCCTGCCCGTATGCGAAATATTCTTCCATGATTTCTTCGACAGTAAAGCCGTCTGTTTCATAAAACTTCTCGAACATCCGGTTTTTCTCATTTAAATTCATGCGAAGTTTTTCTTCGAACACGACATGGTCTAAAAGATCGGCCATGCGAATGCCGACACGTGCTGCTTTGTCCATATAAGCCGGCCCGATGCCTTTGCCAGTTGTTCCGATTTTGTTCGCTCCACGTCTTGCTTCTTCCACTTCATCCTGCTTGATGTGGTATGGCAAAATAACATGCGCCCGGTTTGAAATGCGCAAGTTCTCTGTAGTAACTCCTCGTGCATGCAGCGCTTTAAGTTCTGTAACGAGCGCTTTCGGATCGACAACCATGCCGTTTCCGATTACTGAAATCTTGTCTTTATAGAAAATCCCTGATGGAATCAAATGCAATTTATACGTTTCGCCGCCGAAAATAATGGTATGGCCGGCATTGTTCCCGCCTTGGTAACGCGCAATTACTTCTGCGTGTTCGGATAGAAAATCCGTAATCTTTCCTTTTCCTTCGTCTCCCCATTGCGTTCCTACTACTACGACTGATGTCATCATCCGCACCTCCGTTAGGCTTATGCCCTATCTCAAACAGTCTTCATTGTATCAGCGAAAACGCTTTTCGTCAATATAAAACACGAAAAAACACGAACGTAAGAATGCATATAAGCATTCAATGTTCGTGTTTAGAAATCTCCACCAGATTCGTGCTGGCTCCAGTCAATGGTGACGAATTTATTGTATTCTTTCACAAATGCCAGTTTAACGGTACCGGTCGGGCCGTTCCGCTGCTTAGCGATAATGATTTCAATCATGTTCTGATCTTCGGTTTCTTTATCGTAATAATCTTCCCGGTATAAGAAGGAAACGATATCGGCATCTTGCTCGATACTTCCTGATTCCCGTAAATCCGACATCATCGGCCGCTTGTCCTGGCGCTGCTCCACTCCACGGGACAGCTGGGACAAGGCAATGACCGGCACTTCAAGTTCACGTGCCAGCCCTTTCAAGGAACGGGAAATATCTGATACTTCCTGCTGGCGGTTTTCGCCGGAGCGTCCTGGCCCTTGAATCAGCTGAAGATAATCGATCATGATCATGCCAAGGCCGTATTCCTGCTTGAGGCGACGGCATTTCGCCCGGATGTCATTGACCCGGATGCCGGGAGTGTCGTCGATGAAAATCCCGGCGTTCGACAAGCTTCCCATAGCCATCGTCAATTTGCGCCAATCTTCGTTTTGAAGTGCTCCAGTCCGCATCACTTGCGCATCAATATTTCCTTCTGCACAAAGCATACGCATAACCAGTTGTTCCGCACCCATTTCCAGACTAAAAATCGCGACGTTTTCTTCGGTTTTCGTTGCCACGTTCTGAGCAACGTTCAATGCAAAAGCCGTCTTACCGACAGAAGGCCGTGCAGCTACGATAATCAAGTCGTTTCGCTGGAACCCTGCTGTTATCTTATCCAGGTCACGGAAACCCGTAGGAATGCCGGTAACGTCTCCTTTGCGGGTATGCAGCAATTCGATATTGTCATAGGTCTTCACCAAGACATCTTTGATATGGATAAAGTCGCCGGCATTTTTTCTGCTCGACACTTCCATCATTTTCTTTTCTGCTTCTGCAAGCAGCGCCTGCACTTCATCTTCGCGTGTAAAGCCGTCTTCCACAATAGAAGTCGCTACACGGATGAGCCGCCGAAGAAGTGATTTTTCTTCAACGATATGGGCATAATGCGCCACGTTGGCAGCTGTCGGAACCGCATTGGCAATTTCCGTCAAGTACGATAAGCCGCCGACGTCTTCCAATTCTTTTTTAGCAGATAATTCTTCTGTTACAGTAACAACATCAATCGCTTTGCCGTGATCCGATAACGTGAGCATGGTCTGAAAGATTTTCTGATGGGCAATGCGGTAAAAATCTTCCGGCATGACAATTTCAGCCACGGAAATCAGTGATTGCGGTTCTAAAAAGATGGCCCCAATTACCGATTGCTCGGCTTCATGGTTATGCGGAGGGACACGATCTATGGTTTCGTTCATTTGGTTCATGGGCTTACGCTTCTTCTGTTACATGGACTTTAAGTGTAGCAGTGACATCCTGGTGCAATTTAACCGGAATGTTCGTGTAGCCAAGAGCACGGATGGCATCATCCAATTCCATTTTGCGTTTATCCAGCTTAATGCCATGGTTTTTTTCAAGTGCTGTTGCTACTTGCTTAGTTGTAATGGAACCGAATAAACGGCCGCCTTCACCGGATTTCGCTTTTAATTCAATCGTTAAGTCTTCAAGTTTTTCTTTCAGTTTTTTCGCATCTTCCAGCTCTTGAGCCGCTTCTTTTTCTTCTTTTTTCTTTTGGCCGGCCAGTTGGCTGATCGCAGCCTGATCTGCCTCTTTTGCCAAGTTGTTTTTCAGCAAGAAGTTATGTGCATAGCCATCTGCCACGTTCTTAACTTCGCCTTTTTTGCCTTTTCCTTTTACATCTTTTAAGAATATTACTTTCATTCGATTATTCCTCCCTCATACTGTTCCGTTATCACTTGTTTCAATTGTTCAATTGCTTCTTCTATTGTGACGCCTGGCATCTGGGTTGCAGCATTCGTCAAATGGCCGCCGCCTCCCAGATTTTCCATGACAATTTGCACGTTTACTTCACCGAGCGAGCGGGCCGAGATGCCAATGCCGCCTTCTGCGCGCTCTGCAACCACGAAAGAAGCATTGACGTCTTTCATTGTTAACAGAATGTCAGCAGTCTGGGCAATCAATACCGGGCTGTAAATCTGTCCTGGCTCGCCTTTGGCGATTGCAATTCCGTCTGCCACAAATTCGACCGTCTGGACGATTTTAGCCCGCTCTAAGTAGGTATCAAGGTCTTCTTTCAGCAAACGCTGGACAAGCACAGTGTCCGCTCCATTTGAGCGAAGATAAGAGGCCGCTTCAAATGTTCTGGCACCGGTGCGCAGTGTGAAACTTTTGGTATCGACGATAATTCCCGCCAGCATGGCAGTCGCTTCCAGCATCGACAGCTTTTCATGTTTCGGCTGGTACTCAATCAGTTCCGTTACAAGCTCCGCTGTCGAGGACGCGTAAGGTTCCATATAGACAAGCATCGTATTGGTGATGAATTCCTCGCCTCTGCGGTGATGATCGATCAATACGACGCGTTCCATGCGCTGAAGCACCCGCTCATCAATGACCATTGAAGGTTTATGGGTATCCACCACAACAAGCAAGGAATTATCCGTCATCATGGACAGCGCTTCTTCCGGTGTGATAAACCGTTCAAACAGCTCGTCGTCCTGGCGGATTTCTTCCATCAAACGCATAACCGAGCGGTCGTATTCATTAAAGTCGAGCACGATGCTGCTTTTGACTTTGTTCATCGCCGCCATTTTGGACACGCCGACCGCTGCCCCGATGGCATCCATATCCGGCAGTTTATGGCCCATTACAAAGACATGGTCGCTTTCCTGGATCAAATCACGCAATGCGTGCGAGATAACCCGCGCCCGTACCCGCGTCCGCTTTTCGACCGGGTTTGTTTTGCCGCCGTAAAATTTCACTTTGCCGCTAGGGTGTTTAATGGCTACCTGGTCTCCGCCGCGCCCAAGTACCAGATCAAGTCCGGATTGGGCCATGGCGCCAAGCTCCACAAGGGAAGCCGAACCAGCGCCAACGCCGATGCTTAAAGTTAAAGCCAAATTATCTTTCGAAGTCACTTCCCGGATATCATCCAGGATAGCGAATTTCGACAGTTCCAGTTCTTTTAATATCGATTCATTGAAAACCGCCATGAAGCGGTCCGAGGAAATCCGTTTGACGAAGATTCCATAATGCGAACCCCATTCGTTGATCAAGGAAGTCACCAGGCTGTTCAAATTGCTTCGCGTCTGGTCATCCATGCCCTGGGACAATTCATCATAATTATCGATAAACAAAATGCCGATGACCGTCCGGTCCGCATAATACAATGTTTCAATTTCAACTTGTTCCGTAATATCGAATAGATAAAACAGGCGATCGTCTGCTTTGTAATAAACACGGTATTTGCGTTCTCCAAGCGTGATGGTCATATCCCGTACTTCTTCCGATTTTACCAGTGTATGAAACTCATCCGATAAGCCATAAAGAGACTCTCCTATCAACGTGTCGTACTCAAGCATCGACGTCATGTAAGGGTTGGCCCATTCGATATCGAAGTTTTCATTGACCAGTAAAATACCAATGGGCATTTCCAGCAGCGCTTCTTCTCCGACTTTTTTCATCCGGTAGGAAAGCGTTTCAATATGCTTTTCGGTTGCTTCGTACACCCGCTTTTCAGTAATCCAGGCATAAATGAAAACCGCCCCGAAAAGTATGATGAATATTCCCGCTATCCACTCTGATCTCAAAGAGACCACAATCGCTGCCGCCAATCCTAAAAACAGCAGCAACAGAAGGGGAACTCGAAGTTTCCTTTTTCTAAAAAAAGCCGACATTTCTTTTCAGCTCCTCATTTTCCTTTAAAATCATGTGCTCGTTTAACCCATCCCCGGATATCGAAGCCGAGGTCTATAATTCCGACAATGCTGGTAAACGACTGCAGCGGCAATGCCAGAATGGTAACAATGACGGTCACCCACTTCGGCCAGCCTTCTTGTTTGATGTAAAAATGATAGAAAGATACACCTTGCAGGAAAAGCAGGAATTGAAGCACGACGGATGCATTGATAAAAATCATATACGCCATTGTACCGGGCTGCAAATCAGACAGCAACGAAATGAGTAAAACGATTAAATAATACCATAATACACTTTTCGGCAATTTCATATCCCGAAAAGGCGGAAATTTTGGAACTTCAATGCCCAGACGCTTCAAAATCGGCAGCAACAGCAGCAGCATAAGCCATACTGATATGAAAACCCCCAGCACCAGTAAAGCCGGCAGCAATGTTTCAAACGTCATCATCAACTGATTGACCATTTCATTGTATTCGTCCGTGGACGCTCCGATACTTTCCATCAAGGTGCCGGTTTGCTTATATGAAGCTTCCATCGCGGTCATCATCTCTTCAATGACATTGATGCCCAACAGCCAAATGGATGCCAGATACTGAAGCATTATCGACAGCAGCAAGACAATGCCTGAGCACATAAACATGAATAGTTTTGTTTTTTTCTGATAGATTGACATCCCGATGACCAGGCCAAGCGGAATGTGGATCAATGCCAGCGGCAAGGCGAGCAGACCCCCGACCAGCGCTGATAAAATCAGGCACACTGCCGCAAAAAGCGCTGAAGCCTTCCAGTGATATTTAGCACTGTACCAGGCAATGGGCAAAGCTAAAAATAATGTCGTTACAACATTTAAAAGAGGCACATAAACAGAGAGGGCGAGCAGTACCGCAAAGACCGCCGCCATCATGGCCCCATGAGTAATTTGTCTTGTTTGTTGATTTGGCATTCTGTTGTTTTTCCCCTTCTTTCGGGTTGATTTCATCCTTATAATTGTAACATGATTAAGGTCGCTGAACAAAATAAGGGGGCATTCGAAAGAATTCACTTGTCAATTTTATGGCAACAAAAAAAGACCGGTTTCCCGGTCTTTTTCGCAATATAAGAAAATATGATTTTCTTTAATTATCTTTCTTCCGCAACAAACGGTAGAAGTGCCATGATACGAGCGCGTTTGATAGCGATTGTCAACTTACGTTGCCATTTAGCGCTTGTGCCTGTAACACGACGTGGCAAGATTTTTCCTCGTTCAGAAATGAATTTCTTCAACAAGTCAGTGTCTTTGTAGTCGATGAAAGTAATGTTGTTAGAAGTGAAATAACAAACCTTTTTACGTTTCTTTCCTCCGCGACGTGGTGCCATATCGAATTACCTCCCTTTTAATTAGATTTTTTCGTTCTTCGCGAGTCCGGTCCTTCTTAGAACGGCAAATCGTCATCCGATACTTCGATCGGGCCGCTGCCGCTTGAGAATGGATCCTGGTCTACACGGGTATAGTTTTGCTGACTTGGGCTCGGCGATTGGTTCTGCTGATAGGATGGCTGTTGGCCTTGTGAACGGTCTGCATTAGCCCCAGAGTTTTTAGGCTCAAGGAATTGGACACTGTCCGCCACGACTTCCGTCGTGTAGACGCGTTTTCCATCCTGCCCTTCGTAGCTTCCAGTTTGAATGCGGCCTTCAACGCCAGCCAAGCTTCCTTTTTTCAAGAAGTTCGCTGTGTTTTCAGCTTGTTTGCGCCAAACAGTACAATTGATAAAATCCGTTTCTTTCTCACCTTGCGCATTGGAGAATGTCCGGTTTACAGCCAGTGTAAAACGGGCAACTGCCGCACCGCTTGGGGTATAGCGAAGATCTGGATCTTTTGTCAGTCTTCCGACTAAAACGACTCGGTTAATCATCAGAATTCAACCTCCTTTAAGTCAATAGTATTTTACAGATGCATATGCTGCTTACGCGTCTTTGCGTACAGCGATATGACGAATAATGTCTTCGTTAATGTTCGCAAGACGTGTGTATTCGTTGATAGCTTCAGAACCAGCGTTTACTTTTACGATTTGGTAGAAACCTTCACGTAAATCGTTGATTTCATAAGCTAAACGACGTTTACCCCACTCTTTCGACTCGATGATTTCAGCACCGTTAGAAGTAAGGATGTCGTTAAAACGCTCAACTAGAGCTTTTTTAGCTTCCTCTTCAATTGCAGGCTGAATAATGTACATTAATTCATACTCTCTCATCGTGTTGTCACCTCCTCATGGACTTGGGCCCTGCTGATTCCAGCGGGCAAGGAGCAAGCAATTCAAAATATTACTCACATCAATGTATTGTATCATAAAAGACGCCGGGCAGCAAGCCTGTTTTTCATACCTTGTTCCGCTATACTTTATGTAGACGATGAAGGAAGTGATTTTATGGAACCGACTCATACCATTGAATTGAAGTTAGAAGAAATTGCTCCGAAGGCCTTGTGGATCAATGTGCTGCTTCTAATTCTCTTTGCTGCGGCTTATCATTTTTTCGCCGAACCGCTTTCTTTCGGTTTTTCATTCAATGGCGTTCTGCTGTTTATCCTCGGCTATGTGGCTCTGATTGTACTCCACGAATTATTTCACTTGATCGGTTTTGTGCTGTTTGGCAAAGTAACGCTTGCTTCGTTGAAATACGGCATCAATTTAAAAATGGGGATCGCCTATGCGACGACCAGTACGGCTATCCGCAATAATGCCATGAAAAAAGCCTTGCTGCTGCCTTTCTGGACAACTGCTGTCATCCCGACCATCATTGGTTTTTGGATTGGCAGCCAGGTATTGGTCCTTCTTGGCGCCATGCTTGCGGCCGGTGCCATCGGTGATTTTTATATGTACCGGGAACTGCTAAAAGAACGCGGCGACGTTTGGGTGCTGGATGACCCGGAACTTCCGCGCCTTCATATTTACCAACAAAACCCCAATATAAAAAGCGCCGATCAATGATCAGCGCTTTTTTGCGTTTAACGAAGTTTTAAAGGGTTACTGCAACATCCCAATTGCCCGATTCCACTTTGCTCTTCAATAAGTTTTCGGATTTCGCTATATAAACAGCAGTCTGCAATACTTTTCCTTCAGTTTGGACATCAATCGTCACTTTATTGAAAAGATCAGTTGCTCTTCCTGTATAATCCTCCAGGTAGTCGATTGCCGGCCAAAGTTCCTTAGGAATGTAATAGACTTCCCCGTGAATCTCGCCTTGCTCGGATAGAGTCATTGCCGGATAGCCAAGTCCAGTATCGTACATTTCCCCTTTTGCAACTGCATGCTCTGCGACCAATTCTGCTTCACCTAAATAATCATGATATTTTCCGCCACGCTTTAACGTTCCATATACAAATAACAACATTTTAATCCTCCTATATCAAAGACCGAATGCGGCTAAGCATCCGGTCATTTTTTATTTTTTATTCCAATGGCTAAGGGGTAATTACTTTTTTTAACTGGCCGTTTCCGACAGTAAAACTTTTTGAGCAGAAGACAGTCTTACACTATATTTTATGCCTATCGAAATGAACGGCCGTTTCGCTTTTAGACTTATCTAGCCGCGGTGCCCAGCGCCTGTCGGGGCTAAACGGGCATTTCCGCTTTTAGACGTTAAATCTAAATAGCATTACGTCTCCGTCTTGGACAACGTATTCTTTGCCTTCTTGGCGCACTTTACCGGCTTCTTTTGCAGCTGACATTGAACCCGTTTCAATAAGGTCCTCGTAAGCCACAGTTTCAGCACGGATAAATCCACGTTCAAAGTCAGAGTGGATCACACCTGCACATTGAGGAGCTTTCATGCCTTTTTTGAATGTCCAAGCACGCACTTCCTGCACTCCTGCAGTGAAATATGTCGCAAGTCCAAGCAGATTATATGATGCTTTGATCAGCTGGTCCAAACCAGATTCTTGGATGCCAAGCTCTTCAAGGAACATTTCTTTTTCTTCGTCTTCCAGTTCAGCCATTTCTTCTTCAATCTTCGCACATACGACGATGACTTCTGAATTTTGCTGAGCTGCATAGTCCCGGACTTTTTGAACATATTCATTGTTTTCTGCATCGGTAATTTCATCTTCCGCTACGTTTGCTACGTATAGCATCGGCTTAAGCGTCAATAAATTCAAGTTTTTTGCGATGCGCAATTCATCTTCTGTAAAGTCGATGGAATGAGCCAGATCTCCAGCTTCAAATGCCTCGCGAAGTTTCATCAATACAGGTTCTTCAGCAATTGCATCTTTGTCTTTTTGCTTGACCAATTTGGCAGCTCGGGCAATGCGCTTTTCAATGCTTTCCATATCCGCAAGGATCAATTCCAGATTGATGACTTCAATATCTGAAATCGGGTCAACTTTTCCGGATACATGGGTGACGTTTTCGTCAGCAAAGCAGCGCACGACTTGAACAATGGCGTCTACTTCACGGATGTGTGAAAGGAATTTGTTTCCAAGACCTTCGCCTTTGCTAGCGCCTTTTACGATGCCGGCGATATCAGTGAATTCAAAAGCTGTCGGCACTGTTTTCTTGGGTACGACCAATTCAGTCAGTTTGTCTAAGCGCTCGTCCGGCACTTCAACAATTCCGACGTTTGGATCTATTGTACAGAACGGATAGTTGGCTGCTTCAGCCCCCGCTTTAGTAATAGCATTGAATAATGTGGATTTCCCCACGTTTGGTAAACCTACAATCCCTGCAGTTAATGCCAAAGGATTCACGACCTTTCTTCTGTCTAACACGAATTATTTTTTGCAACCATTCCATTATAGGAACGAAATACTATTCTGTCCATTTTTCCAAACTTATATAAATTCATTACTATTGTTATATAAGTATTGTCTTTATACTCATATAAGATTGACTTTTATTCTTCTTCGGCTTTCACTAAAATCTTCTTGATTTTCTTATTGAATTCGACGCGTGGAATCATGACACTGTGTTGGCACCCTTCGCATTTAATGCGGATATCTGCGCCCATGCGGATAATCTTCCAGGCATTTGCCCCGCAAGGATGCCCTTTTTTCATTTCCACGATATCATTCAGTCCATATTCTTTCTTTTCCATCGCTCTGTCTCCTTCGTTACTTTTTAGCAATAACCGACGGATTTGAGTCTTCAGGTGACCGCTGCACCATGACCATCCGCGGATAAGGAATTTCCACACCTTTTTGATCCAAAAATTCTTTCAGATCCCGTCGGATGCCACGGGAAACTGCAAAATGCTGCATTGGCAAGGTTTCTGCCGTAATTCGCATGATAATCTCTGTTGTTGTGATATTTTGTACTCCCAACAATTCAGGCGGCTTGATAATCTGCTCGTATTTTTCAGGAAGGTCCACCAAAAACTCCTGAATCAATCGCTCTACTCGTGCAATGTCCGATTCATAGGAAATGTTAACGTCGACTACTGCGATCGAGTTATGAATAGAGAAGTTGACAACATCTGTTACGTTGCCATTCGGAAAAATAAATAATTCCCCTGTAAACCCTTTTACTTTAGTAGTGCGCAAGCCAATTTCCTCGACTGTCCCTTCCGCTTGGCCAATCCGGACATAATCCCCTACTGAAAACTGATCTTCAAAAATGATGAAGAATCCGGTAATTACATCGCGCACCAAGTTCTGGGCACCGAAACCGACAGCGAGGCCGAGTACCCCGGCTCCTGCAATCAACCCGGTAATATCAATCGTGAAGGCTGATAATACCGCAATAATTGCCATAAAATAAACCGCATATGACACGACGTTTTCCAGCAATTTGGACATCGTCTGCTGCCGCCGTTCGTTGTATTTCAATGGCCCTTTTATACGCACCGCAAATGTTTTGCGAATCAGCATTTTAGCAATACGTACGACAATTCCGGCCACTACAATAATCAACATAACTTTCAAACCAACAAAACCGATATTGAGCCACATTTCTTGGTCCAGGAGAAACTTCTTCCCCTGTTCCACTGCTTCTTCTGTCTTTGCTACTGTACCTGCTGCCACTTTTACACCTTCCTACCTCCGGTTAACCTAAATTCATCTTATAGATAACCGTAACAATTAATCCAACGACCACTACACCGGGCAATAAATTCGCTACTCTTATTTTAGTGAGGCCGATCATATTCAAACCGATAGCAACAATCATGACGCCTCCTGTTGCTGTCATTTCCGTAATGAACATATCCAAAGCCGCATCAGGAATGATCAAACTGATTTGAGTTGCGAACAACGCAATCAACCCTTGATAAACAAACACGGGAATCGCTGCAAGCATTACGCCTACGCCGAGTGTTGAGGCCAGAATGATGGATGTAAATCCATCAATCAACCCTTTTGAAATCAATACGCCGTGTTCATTGCTCAACCCGCTCTCCAAAGCGCCGATAATTCCCATGGCTCCCATAATAAAAATAAGTGTTGCTGTCACGAAACCTTGAGCAAGACTTCCCTTGCTTTCTTTTTTCGCACCCAGCATGTCTTCCATCCAGTGGCCAAAGTTATTCAACTTGTCATCTAAATTCATCCATTCCCCAATGACTGCACCGAGCACCAAACTGATAATGACCACCACAAAATTTTGGCTTTCAAAGCCCATTTGCAGCCCAAGAACCACTACCGCCAGCCCAATTGCGTACATGACGGTTTCTTTCATCTTTTCGGGAATGTTTCGAAGCGCTCTTCCAATAAATGTTCCTGCTACAATTAAAACAGCATTGATCAAGGTACCTAAGAGAACCATCTTTCTACTTCCCCTTCCGCTCTCCTTTTACAAAACAGAACCTATTCCCCCGACTTATGGGAATAGGCACGGATTAATTTAAAAGTTCGAGTATGCGCTCCAAATCTTCTTCAGAGAAAAATTCAATTTCGATTTTCCCTTTGTTTTTGCTTTTCTTAATTTGGACACTCGTTCCAAAACGGTCTCTCAGTTCGGATTGCTTTTCTTCAATAAAAAGATCTTTCTTTTTTTCAATTGTTTCACGTGGAACATCTTCATTTAACCGCTGCACCAAATTCTCCAATTGACGGACGTTCAAACTCTCTTTAGCGACCTTTGCCGCTATGTCCGGTATCAGCTTTTTCTGTCGCAAACCGAGCAATGTACGGCCATGCCCCATCGTCAGCTTTTTATCTGAAATCATTTGACGTACATTTTCAGGCAATGCCAGTAAACGGATATGGTTCGCAATATGCGGGCGGCTTTTGCCAAGTCGGAATGCCAGCTGCTCTTGCGTCAAATTCAATGCTTCCATCAACTTCTGGTAAGCTTCTGCTTCTTCAATAGGTGTTAAATCTTCGCGCTGGAGGTTTTCCAAAATTGCCAGTTCCATCATTTGCTGATCGGTCAGCTCTTTGACAATTGCCGGAATCTCTTTTAATTTCGCCAGTTTAGCTGCGCGGAAACGTCTCTCTCCCACTACCAATTCAAAATGCTTTCCTGATTTTCGGACAACGACCGGCTGCAGGATGCCGTGTTCTTTAATAGAGTCCGATAACTCTTGCAAGGCCGGTTCATCAAATATTTTTCGCGGTTGATAAGGGTTCGTGCAAATTTCACCGATGCTGATCTGGTTGATTGTTTCTGCTTCGCTTAATGATTCGCCAGGAAACAATGCGTTAATTCCTTTTCCTAATCCTTTAGCCATTACGAATCACTTCCCTCGCCAATTCTAAATACACTTCTGCGCCGCGGGATTTCGGATCATAAATGATGATAGGCTCCCCATGGCTCGGTGCTTCGCTTAAACGTACATTCCGTGGAATAATGGTCCGGTAAACTTTGTCTTGGAAATACTTTTTCACTTCTTCAATCACTTGGATGCCAAGATTCGTCCGAGCATCAAGCATCGTCAATAACACACCATCAATCATCAAGTCATGGTTTAAATGCTTTTGTACGAGCCGAATCGTGCTTAGTAACTGGCTCAACCCTTCCAACGCATAGTATTCACATTGTACTGGAATAATAATAGCATCTGAGGCGGTCAGGGAATTGATCGTTAGCAAACCGAGTGAAGGAGGACAATCGATGATGATAAAATCGTACATCTCTTTTACTTCTTGAAGGGCATGCTTTAAGCGTACTTCTCTTGAAATAGTCGAAACAAGTTCGATTTCTGCCCCTGCCAGTGAAATGGTGGCAGGTACAACGTCCAAGTTCTCTACTTTGGTTTCCTTGATGGTATCTTTTATATCGACGTCATCAATCAACACTTCGTAAATGCATTGATTCACATCGCCTTTGTTGACCCCAACTCCGCTGGTCGCGTTTCCTTGAGGATCTATATCTATTAATAGAACTTTTTGGCCTAAATAAGCAAGGCAGGCACTCAAGTTCACTGAAGATGTTGTTTTTCCTACGCCGCCTTTTTGATTGGCGATCGCAATAATTCTACCCACACTTGCACCAACTTTCTTTCATACTTCTCTCATTTTACTGCTCAAGTATAACTAATTCCATTATAAAAACAAAAATAATGATAGTTTCTTTCCTTATTGTAACAAAACTATGGATATTTTATGATTACATTCCTATTAAAAAAGCTCTTTCCAACATTGGAAAGAGCTTTTTTATGATTTTTTCTTTGGTATTTTTACCGTAATTTGATAATACTCGTCATGGTCTTCTTCTTCCGTCGACAAGTCAATTCCGCTTTTTGTTACCATACTCAAAGATTGTTTAATGGTATTCATCGCAATTCTGACATCCCGGCTTACCGCTTTTCTTCTCGGTTTCGCCTTTTTCGGTTCGGCAGACAATATTTTTTCGACTTTCATTTCCAGCTGTTTTACATTAAGGCCTTGTTCTACTGTTTCATCAAACAGCTTCTTTTGTATTTCAGCGTCTTTTACTTTAAGCAGTGCCCGGGCATGCCGCTCCGTAATGATCCGGTTTAATAGCGCTGTTTGGAGTTCTTCCGGCAGTTTCAACAATCTGAGTTTATTGGCTACGGTCGACTGTCCTTTGCCAAGCCTCTGAGCAAGAGCTTCCTGAGTAATGCCTTGGAGTTCAAGCAAATTTTGATAGGCATTGGCTTCTTCAATCGAAGTCAGTTCTTCACGCTGCAAATTTTCAATCAATGCAATCGATGCTGTTTCTTTATCGCTTAGCTGGCGGACGATTGCCGGAACTTCTGCCCATCCTAAAGAAGACATTGCCCGGAAACGCCGTTCTCCTGCAATGATTTCATAATTCCCCTCTTCATCCGACGCTCTTACAACAATCGGTTGAATAACCCCATGCATGTGAATCGTGCGGGCCAATTCTTCAATCTTTTCTTCATCGAACACCGTACGAGGCTGGAATTTGTTTGCGCTTATTTTCTCAATCGGCAACTTAACTACTTCTTCTGAAAGCTTGTTTGTTGCCTCTATTGGTTGTTCTGGTTCATCTGCTTTATCTCCGCCCCCGAAGAAACGGGAAAAAGGACTCTTCATCCTCAAGCACCACCTTTTAAAAGCTCACTTGTTTACTATTCGCTACTCATTGAACCTTTACCTTTTTATGCCAGTGTTCCACGTGAAACATCGCTAAACCTTTTCATTCTTCAAGTTATCGGTGATTTATTTGGAACTCCGGGTTTACGAGGATATTTTTTAGGGGTCTCTTTAAATTTCCGGAATACTTGAAGGTATCGATCACTTTCTTCAATTGGCAATTTGAACGAATGGATGCTTTCTTCTTTAACCCCTAATTTAAGTAAAGCTTTTTCCGCATCTTTCAATTCATCAGGAGCCGATGCAGCCTTCATGGCTGCAAATACCCCGCCATTTTTTACAAGGGGAACACATAATTCCGCTAATACAGACAATCTGGCCACTGCTCTTGCCGTTACCAAGTCGTAGCTTTCACGATGCTTTGATTGGCCAAAATCTTCCGCACGCGAATGAATAAATTGAACATTCGATAAGTTCAGCTTATCACTTAAATGCGTAAGGAATTGGATACGCTTATTTAACGAGTCCACAATGGTGACTTCTATATGGGGGAAGCATATTTTCAATGGAATGCTCGGGAATCCTGCTCCTGCACCCACATCACAGACTTTTAATGGTTGCGTGAAATCCAGGTAAAAAGCTGCTGTAATGGAATCAAAAAAATGCTTTAAGTAGACAGAAGGTTGATCTGTAATCGCTGTTAAATTCATTTTTTCATTCCATTCGACCAGTTCTTCAAAATAAATCTGAAATTGATCTAGTTGAAGTTCTGTCAGCTGGATTCCTTTTTCACTGAGGGCATCTTTGAATTGTTGTTCGTTCACTTGTTTCTTCCTCCCTCTTCTTCTCTTCCGTCTTCTATGTGTTAAAACTTCATCCGGTTTTTCTATGTAAAAATGGACTGGTCAATGCCAGCCCATTTATTGTTTGTCCAGCTTTATCGTTCTGCGCTTTTCTATGTCTAGCTTCGGCGCTTTTCTTGTTTAAACAGATACTTTTGCGATTCTACCTTGTTCAATATACACCAAAAGAATCGAAATGTCAGCAGGATTCACCCCTGAAATTCGGGAAGCCTGTGCGATGGAAAGCGGGCGAACTTCGGACAATTTACCCCGTGCTTCAGTCGCTAAGCCAGAAATCGAGTGATAATCAATGTTTTCTGGTATTTTTTTGTCTTCCATTTTTTTCAGTTTAGCTACTTGCTGAAGTGATTTCTCGATGTAGCCTTCATATTTAATATGAATTTCGACTTGTTCTTTCACTTCATCTTCCAGGTCGATTTCAGAAGCTGTCAGCTGGGCAATCATGTCGTATGTCATTTCCGGGCGTTTTAATAGATCCGCTCCGCGAATGCCATCTTTCAATTCACTGCCGCCTGCATCTCTGATCAATTGCTGCGTCGTATCATTCGGTTTGATCATGATGCCTCTCAACCGTTTGATTTCTTCTTCGATGCGCTCTTTTTTCGCTTGGAATTTCGCATAACGTTCGTCGGAAATCATGCCCAGTTTATGGCCAAGTTCCGTCAATCGCATATCCGCGTTGTCGTGGCGCAGCAATAAACGGTATTCCGCACGGGAAGTCAGTAACCGATACGGTTCATTCGTTCCTTTTGTCACCAAATCATCAATCAAAACTCCGATATAGGCGTCGGAACGGCTCAAGATCACTTCTTCTTTGCCCAGCACTTTGGCAGCGGCGTTAATACCGGCCATCAAGCCTTGTCCTGCCGCCTCTTCGTATCCGGAAGTTCCGTTGATCTGGCCAGCTGTGTAAAGATTTTCAATTTGTTTTGATTCCAGTGTCGGCCATAATTGCGTCGGAACGATTGCATCATACTCGATGGCATATCCAGCACGCATCATTTCAGCTTTCTCAAGCCCCGGAATCGATTCCAGCAATTTTCTTTGCACATGCTCAGGCAAACTGGTTGAAAGCCCTTGTACGTAAACCTCACGCGTATTGCGGCCTTCCGGTTCAAGGAAGATCTGGTGGCGCGGCTTATCGTTGAAACGCACCACTTTATCTTCGATCGACGGGCAATATCTTGGACCTGTTCCTTTGATCATTCCAGAATACATCGGCGATAAATGAAGATTTTCATCGATGATTTGATGTGTTTTTTCGTTCGTATAAGTCAGCCAGCAAGGCAGTTGGTCCATGATAAATTCAGTTGTTTCATGACTGAAGGCACGCGGTTCGTCGTCGCCGGGCTGAATTTCTGTTTTGCTGTAATCGATTGAGTTGCTGTTGACGCGCGGCGGCGTCCCTGTTTTGAAGCGGACTGTTTCAAAGCCGAGTTCTTCCAGGTTTTCTGCCAGTTTAATTGATGGCTGCTGGTTGTTTGGACCGCTTGAATAGCGCAGGTCCCCAATGATGATTTCACCGCGCAGAAATGTACCGGTGGTGATAACTACGGATTTCGCCCGGTAAATACCGCCTACTTGCGTGATCAATCCGGTTACTTTGCCGTCTTCCACCACTAATTTTTCGGCAATTCCCTGGTGAAGCGTCAAATTCTTCTCTTCTTCCATCAGGCGTTTCATTTCCTGCTGGTAAAGCACTTTGTCGGCTTGTGCACGAAGTGCGCGGACAGCCGGTCCTTTTGCGGTATTCAACATTCTCATTTGAATGTGTGTTTTATCGATAACGCGCCCCATGGCACCGCCAAGTGCATCTATTTCACGTACTACAATGCCTTTTGCGGGTCCGCCAATTGACGGGTTGCATGGCATAAATGCGATCATATCCAGATTCATCGTCAACACAAGCGTCTTAGCGCCCATGCGAGCTGATGCAAGAGCAGCTTCTGCCCCTGCATGCCCAGCTCCTACTACGATGACATCGAACGTGCCTGCTTCGTATTGTGGCATGTTCGTTCATTCCCTTCGAGTTTTATTTCCCTAGACAGAACTGAGAAAATAATTGGTTCAAGAGGCCATCGTCAGCGGTATCGCCAATGATTTCCCCAAGAATTTCCCATGTTCGAGTAACATCTATCTGTATCATATCGACCGGCACGTCCATATCCGCCGCTTCAATGGCATCCGAAATTGTCTGATGTGCTTGATGCAGCAATGCAATATGGCGCGCATTGGAAACATAGGTCATATCCCCTGCTTCAATGTGGCCTTCAAAAAACAATTCAGCGATGGCTTCTTCCAGCTGATCGATTCCTTCTTCTTCAATTAATGAAGTCGTGACCAGCATTTTATCGCCCGCTAATTCCTGAACTTGATCCAAATCTATTTTCCGCGGCAAATCGGTTTTATTGATGACTACAATATAATCCATATCTTTCACCGCTTCAAACAACAGTTCATCTTCTGCTGTCAAAGCTTCCGAATAATTCAACACATAGAGGATCAAGTCCGCTTCTTTCAGTACTTTGCGTGACCGCTCAACGCCGATCCGTTCAACGATATCTTCCGTTTCACGGATTCCGGCTGTATCCACTAAACGCAGCGGCACACCGCGGACGTTGACGTATTCTTCTATTATATCACGGGTGGTTCCCGCTATTTCCGTTACAATTGCTTTGTTTTCCTGCACCAGGCTGTTTAAAAGAGACGATTTTCCAACATTCGGCCTGCCGACAATGACGGTGGAAAGCCCTTCTCTTAAAATTTTCCCTTGAGAAGAAGTCTGCAGCAATTTTTCAATTTCCGATCGCACCCACTGTGCTTTTTCAAGCATAATCGGACGCGTCATTTCTTCCACATCGTCATATTCCGGATAATCGATATTCACTTCCATTTGTGCAATGGATTCAAGCAAAGCCTGGCGCAGCGTCCCAATCAGTTTCGATAAGCGCCCTTCCATCTGATTAAGGGCCACGTCCATCGCCCGGTCTGTTTTTGCACGGATCAAATCCATGACTGCTTCAGCTTGTGATAAATCAATGCGGCCGTTTAAAAATGCCCGTTTTGTAAATTCACCGGGTTCCGCCAATCGTGCACCTGCACGAAGCACCAATGCCAATACACGGTTGACGGACACAATGCCTCCGTGGCAATTTATTTCAATCACATCTTCGCGGGTAAACGTTTTTGGAGCTTTCATGAACGATACCATGACTTCTTCCACTACTTCCTCCGTCCACGGATCCGCCAAATGCCCATAATGTATCGTATGTGTGGTCTGCGTTGCCAATTTCTTGCCGCTAGGTGCCCGGAACAGCTTATCCGCAATCCCGATCGCTTCCGGCCCGCTTAAACGGACAATGGCAATAGCGCCTTCACCGCTTGGCGTGGAGATCGCAGCAATTGTATCGAATTCCATGATATTCCTCCTTATTTAGAAAAGCGTAGGTGCCCATGTAGCCCCGACAAGCGCTGGAAGTCTGGCCGGTAATGGCGCTTTTTTGCCATTGCTGGACAGGCTGAAGCGACCACGAGGGGCTGGGCACCGGAGCTAGACAATTTGAAAAGCGGAAGCGCCTGTTTAGTCCCGACAGGCTTAAGGCAGTACACCGAAACGGCAGGTTTTTGCCGTACAGATGGGTTGCCTTAAGACCTCGAGGGACTAGGCGCTGCAGCTAGACAATCTGAAAAGCAGAAAGAGCCGTTCAGCTTCGACAGGCATAAGACGATCCGGCGAAGCGGCGCTTTTTGCCGCACAGCCTCGAAAAGTAGAAGTGCCTGTTTAGCTCTGACAGGCATAAGACGGACCAGCGAAGTGGCGAATTTTGCCACACAGCTGGGTTGACTTATGACCCAAAGAGCTAGGCACTGAACTAGACACCGGAGTGACTTATGACCCGAGAAGCTGGCTCTTGCAGCTAGACAATCTGAAAAACCTAAACAACCGATTAAATAAATTAATGTAAAAAGCGCAAACGCTTGAATGATTAAAAATAAAAAATCTGGCCATAAAACTTATCCCCAGACTTTTTTCAGCCAAAAAATCAAATTTTCTCTTTAAAAAAGTTGTCCACATGTGGACAACTAGTAAAAGCACACGACTTTCTAACATATTACATTAGCATAAATGGGTATAATCCGAAAGGCAGAGCGCTCAATTTTTCGTAAAGTTTTAATAAAAAGCCGCAAAAAAACGGCTTGCCTGGAAGCAAGCCGTTCAACTTTATTTTATTCACACCACTTCATCTTAAAGGTTCAATTACAAGATAACGATTCGGATCTTTGCCTTCCGAGTACGTATCGATATCCATTCGCCGGGACAATGCCTGATGAATCACTTTCCGCTCATAGGATGGCATCGGTTCGAATTGAACACGGCCTCCTGTGCGAATCGCTTTGTCAGCCATGCGTTCCGCCAATTGTTCCAGTGTTTCCTGACGGCGTTCCCGGTAATTTTCGGCGTCCAGCTCAACCATCATAAATTGGTTGGAATATTTATTGGCGACTAATTGAGCAAGTTGCTGAAGAGAATTTAAGGTATTTCCTCGTTTTCCAATCAGCATAGCCACTTTTTCGCTTTCTAAATAAAAACTGACTTGTTTGCCGTTCTGTTTATGGCTAATTTTCAGATCTTCAATCATCATGCCCTTTGCAATGGATTGAATATAGTCTTTGGTTTCCTGGATTGCACGTTCATTTGATTCGCTCGGCGCTTCTTCTACCAATTTTTCTAAAATCTCTTCCGGTTCGATGACAGCTATTTTCGCCATTGCTTCCTCTTTTACAAATGGATCAGCTTCCGGTTCATTTACTGTAACTTCTACTTCAGCCGGTTTTGAGCCAAAACCCAAAAATCCTTTTTTTTCACTTTGAATCACATGGATGGTTACTTCGTCTCGTGTTACTTGGAGTTTTTCTAATGCTGCAGATATCGCGTTTTCAACAGTTGTACCCGTTTGCGTAATCTGTTTCACTTTTTAGCCCCTCCTGCTTTCGCTTTCGTTTTAACAGGTTGCTTCACTTCTTTTTTCGATGCAGCTGCTGGCGTTGCCGCTACTGCTACCTCTTTCTTTTCCCATGGACGGTAAATAACCAAATTCTGAATAAGAGAAATAATGTTTCCGACTACCCAATACAAAGTTAAAGCAGATGGCAAGACAATACCAAATCCGATAATCATCACCGGCATGAAGTACATCATGATTTTCATTTGTGGATTGTCCATGGCAGGACCCGTCCACAAGACGATAAATTGCATCAGACCTGCAATAATAGCCAGGATAATGCTTGGTTCAGCGAGAGGGAAAATCAAAAAGCTTCCCAAATCGATTGACGGTGTGCTGTTCATCCGGCTAATCGCGTGATAAAAACCGATCAGCACCGGCATTTGGATCAATACAGGCAGACAGCCAGCCATCGGATTAACGCCATTTTCTGAGAAAAGAGCCATCATTTCCTGCTGATATTTCTGCTGAGTTACAGCATCTTTCGACTTGTATTTTGCTTGCAGCTCTTTCAGTTTCGGCTGCACTTCCTGCATCCGCTTAGAGCTGCGGGTTTGTTTGATCATTAATGGCAATAAAGCTAATCGGATGATAATGGTCACTGCGATAATCCCTAATCCGTACGTTCCAAGTAAATTTTTGAAATAGGTGATCGTTGCTACCAATGGCCAGACTATAAATTCGTTCCAAAATCCTTCACTTTTTCCACTGATCGGCTGATCAAATTCAGTACAACCGGCAAGCAGCAAGGTTGCTGCTACTAGTGAAATAAGCAGAACTATTCGCTTATTCAACCTTCTTCCCCCAAACTATTTTTCAATTACTTCTATAATAACATTCAAACGATAACTCTTTCTACTTCTTAGGCAGAGCCCGTGCAATTTTTAAAACATGTTCCAAACTTTTCTTGCTTTCGTGAAAATCTAATTCGGCCGCCTGTTGCCGGGCGATAATAACGTAATCCGCATTTGGCAGCAAATCTTCTTTTAATTCCAAGAAAGTTTGCCGGATATAACGCTTGATGCGGTTTCTCGTAACTGCGTTTCCTACTTTTTTGCTGACAGACAACCCCAGCCTGAATTCCGGCTGATCGCTTTTCATGACATAAACAATAAATTGGCGATTCGCAAAGGATTTCCCTTTTTTGAAGATCCGTTGAAATTCGATGTTTTTCTTGATTCGTTGTTGCTTATTCATTTTTTCACCTGCTTATTTTGGTTCATTTCCACTGAAAATCAGCAGAAAAGAAAAAAAGACCACTGATGCGGTCAGTGGACTTAAGCTGATAATACTTTTCTTCCTTTGCGACGGCGTGCAGCAATTACTCTACGTCCGTTTTTAGTGCTCATACGTGCTCTGAAGCCGTGTACTTTGCTGTGTTTACGTGTATTTGGTTGGTATGTGCGTAATGTCATGGTGACACCTCCTGAATAAAAGTTAACTCTTTTCTCAAAGACAGTCTTGACTATTATATAGTCGCAATGCATTAAATGTCAATGTCTTATTGAAAAGGCAACATAAGATTCTGCGGTTCTAACGCAATCTCGTTGAAGAGAATGTTCCTGGCGGATGCTTCTTTATCGACGGCCTCCAGATATGCAGATAAAAAATTCCTCTATTACCTCGCCTGCACAATGCTGATTTTTTTGCAGCCTCCAAGCAGATCAGTAACTTTCATTAATAATTAAAGAGAATCGGCCATAACTTTGAAAAACAACGTAAAAAAGAGTCGATTTTCTTCTTCCTCCATTAAACCAAGTTATCCACAATCGCTTCAGAAAACAGAATTATTATTGTGCAGCAATTTTTTTCTAAAATTTCTTATCCACAAGCCTTATCTACAACTTCCTCACATACAAAGCCCCTGTGGATAGCTTTGTTGTGCACAATAAAGGGAATGTGGATAAGTTTAAGAACTTCTTGTAATGTCTCGGTTTTTTTGTTAACATTAACTTGTTTTCACTTGTTAATAATTTTTACTCTAAATAAGTTATCCACAAACTGTGGGTAAGATGTGGATAGTTATTCACGGGCTTGTTTATAAAGGTTATCCACAACCTGTGATTTTGTGTATGGTATACTTAAAAAATATTTTACATATAAAGGAGAAGAGCTATTGGAACACTTAGACGAACTTTGGTCGAGTGTCTTAGCCCAAGTTGAAACTAAAATCTCCAAACCCAGTTTTGAAACATGGTTAAAATCAACAAAACTTTTATCCTATCAGAATGACACAGTGACAATTTCAGCGCCTAATTCGTTTGCACGTGATTGGTTGGAAAACCATTACGTGCATTTAATTACTGGAATTCTTTCGGATTCAACAGGTGATGATCTGCTGATAAAATTTGTTGTGCCAAAAGATCAGGATATGGACGATTTTCAACTTCCTGCCCCCCGCATAAAACCAGGGCAAAATGAGCATCAGGAATTTCTTCCTGGCATGCTGAATCCAAAATATACATTTGACACATTTGTTATTGGATCCGGCAACCGCTTTGCTCACGCTGCATCGTTAGCAGTGGCTGAAGCCCCGGCTAAAGCGTATAATCCGCTGTTTATCTATGGAGGAGTAGGACTTGGCAAGACACATTTAATGCACGCAATTGGACATTATGTCCTTGAACACAACCCGAATGCCAAAGTGGTTTATTTGTCTTCGGAAAAATTTACGAACGAATTTATCAACTCGATTCGTGATAACCAAACCGTTGACTTCCGCAATAAATACCGCAGTGTTGATATTCTTTTGATCGATGATATTCAATTTTTGGCCGGTAAAGAGCAGACGCAAGAAGAATTTTTCCATACTTTCAATACACTGCATGAAGAATCGAAGCAAATTATCATCTCGAGCGATCGGCCACCAAAAGAAATTCCGACATTGGAGGACCGCCTAAGATCCCGTTTTGAATGGGGATTGATCACAGATATTACGCCGCCGGATCTGGAAACGCGGATTGCGATTCTGCGCAAAAAAGCGAAAGCAGACGGTCTTGATATCCCGAACGATGTGATGACGTATATCGCTAATTCCATTGACTCGAATATTCGTGAACTTGAAGGGGCTTTAATCCGTGTTGTCGCTTATTCCTCTTTGATCAACCGTGATATGAGTGCGGAACTGGCAGCGGAGGCACTAAAAGATATCATGCCGAACTCCAAGCCGAAAGTTGTTACGATTTTGGACATCCAGCATGCAGTCGGGGATCAATTTAATGTTAAATTAGAAGATTTTAAAACAAAACGCCGTACGAAAGACATTGCATATCCTCGTCAAGTGGCTATGTATCTGTCCCGGGAATTGACGGATTTTTCTTTGCCTAAAATTGGAGAAGAATTTGGGGGGCGTGACCATACGACGGTCATCCATGCCCATGAGAAGATTTCAAAAATGATGAAGGACAATCAGCAGCTCCAGCAGGATGTAAAAGATATAAGAAGTGCGCTTGGCAAAGGGTAATTCACTTGTGGATAACCCAATACTTTATAAAGCAGTTTGTGCACAGCTTATCTACATGTGGATAAGCTGCTTTGATTCAGTTTATCGGGGTTATCCACATATTCACAGCCCCTACTACTATTATTACTTTAAAGATTTTTAAATAAAATATATATATAAGCGAGGTTCGAGAATGAAATTCGAGATAATGCGTGAACGTTTAGTCGAAGGTTTAAATGATGTAATGAAAGCGGTAAGTTCTAAAACAACGATTCCGATTTTAACTGGAATTAAAATGGACGTTTCTTCAGAAGGAATGAGATTAACAGGAAGTGATTCGGATATCACAATCCAAACTTTTATCCCGGCTGAAGAAGATGGAGAACAAATCATCCGAGTTACTGAAGGCGGAAGTATTGTGCTTCAGGCAAAAGTATTTGGAGAGATCATCCGGAAACTGCCAACAAATGAAGTAGAAATCGAAATTACAGGGAATTTCCAGACACATATCCGTTCCGGTAAATCTGAATTCCATTTGATCGGTTTGGATGCACTTGATTATCCACAGCTTCCTGATATCCAAGATGACCGTTTGTTCACCATTCCGGCAGACTTATTAAAAACGATCAACCGTGAAACGGTATTCGCGGTGTCAAGTTCAGAAACCCGTCCTGTATTAACTGGTGTTCACTGGGAAGTAAAAGAAGGGGAATTGGTTTGTGTAGCTACAGACAGCCACCGTTTGGCACGCCGCAAAACCAAATTGGAAACTTTGCCTGAAGGGGAATACAGTGTTGTAATTCCTGGGAAAAGTTTAACTGAATTAAATAAAATCCTGGATGACAACTCTGATCCTGTTGAAATCGTTATGACAAATCAGCAAGTCTTGTTTAAATCCAAGCACATTTTGTTTTTCTCCCGTCTTCTTGAAGGCAATTACCCAGATACTTCCCGTCTCATTCCATCTGAATACAAAACAGAAGTGACGGTTAATGGACGTTCATTGCTTCAAGCAATCGACCGTGCTTCTTTATTAGCGCGGGAAGAACGCAATAACGTGGTGCGTTTTTCTACTACTTCCGGCAACGAAGTAGAAGTGTCTTCCAATTCTCCAGAAGTAGGGAAGGTAGAAGAGCAGCTTCAAGCACAAAGTATTGAAGGCGAAGAACTGAAAATTTCCTTTAGTGCTAAATTTATGATGGATGCTTTAAAAGCAATCGACGGCCAAGACGTGCTCATTCAATTTACGGGAGCGATGCGCCCCTTCATTTTGAAATCAGCACTTGATGACTCCATTTTGCAGCTGATACTTCCTGTCCGGACATATTAAAAAGAGAAAACACCCTCTAGGATAGCCATACAGGCTATCCTTTTTACTTTTTACCCTAAATAGGGTAAAGTAAAGGGATAGACTACGAATCGAAGGATGAGTGCATTTTGAAAGAAATCGCGATTGACACAGAATTTATCACACTTGGCCAATTACTTAAGAAGACCGATATAATCAGTTCTGGAGGAATGGCAAAATGGTTTCTCAGTGAACATGAAGTATTTGTGAATGGAGAAGCTGAAGATCGGAGAGGCCGCAAGCTGCGTCCAAACGATACGGTAACAATTCCTGAGACTGGGGAGTTCCGTATAGTAGTAGCCGAAGGCATGAGCTTCGATGTGGATTGATCGCCTCGAACTTTTGAATTACCGGAACTACGAAACATTAGATTTGTCTTTTTCACCCGAAATCAATGTCTTTATCGGAGAGAACGCTCAAGGCAAAACCAATATAATGGAATCCTTATATGTCTTGTCCATGGCAAAGTCCCACCGGACGACCAATGATAAAGAATTGATACGCTGGGAGTCGGATTATGGTAAAATAAAGGCTGATGTTTTCCGGAAATACGGGAAACTGCCTTTGGAAATCACCTTGTCTAAAAAAGGGAAAAAGGCAAAAGTCAATCATTTGGAACAACGGCGGCTGAGTGATTATATCGGCCAATTAAACGTAGTGATGTTTGCGCCCGAAGACTTGAATTTAGTCAAAGGGAGCCCGCAAGTTCGCCGACGTTTCATTGATATGGAAATCGGCCAAATTTCACCCGTTTATTTGCACGATTTGTTAATGTATCAAAAACTGTTAAAGCAACGAAATCATATATTGAAACAAAATTACGGTAAGCAAGCCATTAATGACGTCATGTTTGACGTTTATACCGATCAGTTTATCGAAGCAGCTGTGAAAATTATCCGAAAACGCTATCAGTTCATGGAGTTATTGCAAAAATGGGCTGAGCCTATCCATCACGGCATTTCCCGCGGGCTGGAACAACTTCAAATCCGCTATCAACCAATCAGCGGTCTAAAGCCCGAATGGACGCCTGAAGAGATGGCGTCTTTTTTAGAGCAGAAACTGGCTGAAGTACGAAAACGGGAAATAGAGCGCGGTTTGACACTTGTCGGTCCACACCGTGATGAATTGCAGTTTTTTGTCAATGGCTATGATGTCCAGACCTATGGATCGCAAGGCCAGCAAAGAACCACCGCGCTGTCCTTAAAACTAGCGGAAATCGAATTGATTAAACAGGAAGTTGGGGAAGCACCGGTGCTTCTGTTGGACGACGTTTTATCGGAACTGGATGATTACCGGCAATCTCATTTGCTGAACACCATCCATGGTTCTGTCCAGACCTTTGTAACAACGACCAGTGTAGACGGAATCCAGCACGAAACGATTCAAAACGCCCGTCTTTTCGAAGTGGCACAAGGGATGGTTAAGGAGTGACCGGCTATTTACATTCATATTGGAAAAGAGCAGACCATCCGCATAACCGAGATAATTGCCGTCATTACTCACGAAAACTACGTGCCGGCTGCTTTTGTGCGGCTGCTCGTTCCTATAGAGAAAGTGAAATCGTTTATCGTGACGGATGACTTCACTTATGGTTCGCCTTTGCGGGCCCAAGCCATCATGAAAAAGATTCAGCAAAATAGACTATAAGTTAGCCAGTAGAAACAGAATGTTGTAAGGAAGAGTAGGTGAACGCAATGGCAATGGAAGAAAAAGATCTACAACCATCATATGATGCAAATCAGATACAAGTTTTAGAAGGATTGGAAGCTGTTCGCAAAAGACCCGGAATGTACATCGGTTCAACTAGTTCAAGAGGACTTCACCATTTAGTTTGGGAAATCGTGGACAATAGTATCGATGAAGCGCTGGCAGGCTATTGCGACGAAATTCAAGTGACAATCGAACCCGGCGACTGGATCCGTGTAGAAGACAACGGCCGCGGCATTCCTGTAGGTATGCAGGAAAAAATGGGACGTCCGGCAGTAGAAGTCATCATGACTGTTCTTCACGCAGGCGGTAAATTCGGCGGCGGAGGCTATAAAGTGTCCGGCGGCTTGCACGGTGTAGGTGCGTCGGTTGTAAACGCATTGTCTGAAGTGACAGAAGTTTACGTTAACCGTGACGGGAAACGGCATTATATCAAGTTTGAACGCGGAGCGGTAACGGAAGAGCTGCACGTAATCGGCGAAGCGGAAAATACAGGGACGACAATCCGATTTAAAGCGGATGCTGATATTTTCAAGGAAACGACTGTCTATGAATTTGATATTCTGGACCATCGCTTGCGGGAACTTGCTTATTTGAATCGCGGCTTGAGAATTGTGGCAAGAGATGAACGCGAAGGTGAAGAAAAAGAGAAAGTCTATCATTTTGAAGGCGGCATTAAATCTTACGTCGAGCATTTGAATAAATCCAAAGATCCTTTGCATGATGAAGCGATTTTCGTGGAATCTGAAAAAGACGGCATTTCTGTAGAAGTGGCCATGCAGTACAATGCTGGCTATGCTGCCAATATCTTTTCATTTGCTAATAATATCAATACGCATGAAGGCGGATCACACGAATCCGGCTTTAAAACTGCTTTGACTCGTGTTGTGAACGATTATGGCCGTAAAAATGGCATGCTGAAAGAACAAGATGCCAATTTGACTGGTGATGACGTTAGGGAAGGGTTAACTGCTATTATTTCAATTAAACACCCGAACCCACAGTTTGAAGGCCAAACTAAAACAAAGCTGGGCAATACAGAAGTCAGCACTATCGTCAATAATCTGTTCTCAGCTGGTTTTGAACGATTCCTTTTGGAAAATCCAGCGGTTTCACGCAAAATTGTCGAAAAAGGCATCATGGCTTCGCATGCCCGTATGGCTGCCAAAAAAGCCCGTGAGTTCACGCGCCGGAAATCCGTTCTTGAAGTATCAAGCTTGCCTGGTAAACTGGCAGACTGCTCTTCACGGGATCCGAAAATCAGTGAAATATACATCGTTGAGGGTGACTCTGCCGGAGGTTCGGCGAAATCAGGCCGTGACCGCCATTTCCAAGCGATTCTGCCGTTGCGCGGTAAAATCCTGAATGTTGAAAAAGCACGTCTTGACAGGATCCTTACCAATGCTGAAATCCGAAATATCATCACAGCACTTGGCACAGGAATCGGTGAAGAGTTTAATTTAGCAAAAGCCCGTTACCATAAAGTGGTTATCATGACAGACGCTGATGTCGACGGTGCCCATATCCGAACCCTGTTGCTGACTTTCTTCTTCCGCTATATGCGTCCCTTGCTTGAAGCTGGCTATATTTATATTGCTCAGCCACCGTTGTTCCAGATCAAACAAGGCAAGCACGTGGATTATGTGTATACCGATGCACAATTGAAGGACGCACTTGGAAAATTATCTCCAACACCGAAGCCGAATATTCAGCGTTATAAAGGTTTAGGAGAAATGAACGCGGAGCAATTATGGGATACGACGATGGATCCGGATGTCCGGACATTGCTGCAAGTCACGTTAAACGACGCAATGGTGGCAGATGAAACTTTCCACATTTTAATGGGAGATGACGTTGAGCCACGCCGTAATTTTATCGAAGAAAATGCTAGATATGTTAAAAATCTGGACGTTTAAGCGATGTAGAGTTGAGAGGAGGCTGCGGATATGGCTGAACGGCCTAGCAGTGGTGTTGAAGAAATAAATATAAGTACGGAAATGCGTACGTCATTCTTGGATTATGCCATGAGTGTTA
This sequence comes from Planococcus sp. VCh962, assembly GCF_057748275.1. Classification (NCBI taxonomy): domain Bacteria; kingdom Bacillati; phylum Bacillota; class Bacilli; order Caryophanales; family Caryophanaceae; genus Planococcus; species Planococcus sp. VCh962. The sequence goes on along the minus strand of NZ_JBYLHS010000003.1, from coordinate 2,992 downwards.
TCGTATCGCGTGCCTTACCGGATGTGCGTGATGGGCTAAAGCCTGTACATCGCCGCATTCTATATGCAATGCATGATTTAGGGATTACTGCAGACAAAGCTTATAAAAAATCAGCACGTATCGTCGGAGACGTTATTGGTAAATATCATCCGCACGGAGATAGTGCTGTTTATGAAACAATGGTACGGATGGCGCAGGATTTCAGTTACCGCTACATGCTCGTGGATGGACACGGAAACTTTGGATCTGTCGATGGCGATGCAGCAGCGGCAATGCGTTATACCGAGTCAAGAATGTCAAAAATCTCTATGGAACTATTGCGTGATTTAAATAAAAATACAATAGACTATAAAGAAAACTATGACGGTCAAGAAAAAGAACCGGTTGTTCTGCCAAGCCGATTCCCGAACTTATTGGTAAACGGCACTTCCGGGATTGCAGTCGGAATGGCGACAAATATTCCACCCCATCATTTGGGTGAAACAATAGATGCTGTACTCGCTTTAGCTGAAAATCCGGCAATTACTACTGAAGAGCTGATGGAATTCGTTCCAGGCCCGGATTTCCCGACAGGCGGCATCATTCTGGGCCGCAGCGGTATACGACGGGCATATGAAACTGGAAAAGGTTCGATTATGATTCGTTCCGTAGTTGAAATTGAGACGAAACCCAATGGCAAAGAAGTCATTTTGGTACATGAACTTCCTTTCCAAGTGAACAAAGCCCGCTTAATCGAGAAGATTGCAGAATTGGTCCGCGATAAGCGGATTGATGGCATCACCGACTTGCGGGATGAATCTGACCGTAACGGGATGCGCATTGTCATTGAAGTCCGCAGAGATGCGAGCGCAAGTGTTTTATTGAATAATTTGTATAAACAAACGGCTATGCAAACAAGCTTCGGGATTAATATGCTGGCGCTTGTAGATGGCCATCCAAAAGTCCTCGGTTTAAAAGAAGTGCTTTTCCATTACTTAGAACACCAGAAAGTAGTCATTCGACGCCGTACGCAATTTGATTTGACGAAAGCGGAAGACCGCGCGCATATCTTAGAAGGTTTGCGTATTGCCTTGGATCACATTGATGCAATTATTGCTTTGATCCGTAGTTCTCAAACAACAGAAGAAGCCCGTAACGGCCTAATGAGCAATTTCAATTTGTCAGAACGCCAGTCCCAAGCAATTTTGGATATGCGCCTTCAGCGTTTGACTGGTTTGGAACGTGACAAAATTGAAGAAGAATATCAAGGTTTGGTAGCATTGATCGATGAATTGCGCGAGATTTTAGCGAATGAATACCGCATTCTGGAAATTATCCGCGAAGAATTGACTGAAGTGAAAGAACGTTTCAGTGATGAGCGAAGAACTGAAATCACAACAGGTGGAACGGAAATGTTTGAAGATGAAGATTTGATTCCGGTTGAAGCTTCTGTTTTAACATTAACTCATAACGGTTATATCAAACGGATGCCGGCCAACACGTTCCGCAGCCAGAATCGCGGAGGACGTGGTGTACAAGGAATGGGCACCAACGAAGACGATTTCGTTGAGCACATGCTTTATACATCTACGCATGACACGATCCTGTTCTTTACAAACAAAGGAAAAGTCTATCGCAAGAAAGGCTATCAAGTTCCTGAATATGGAAGAACAGCAAAAGGCCTTCCACTAGTCAACTTGCTGGAAATCAGCAAAGATGAAAAAGTAACGGCCGTAATCCGGGTTAAAGAGTTTAAGGAAGATGCGTTCTTCTTCTTTACAACGCGCGAAGGCATCAGCAAGCGGACACCGGTATCAAGTTATGCCAATATCCGCCAAAATGGTTTGATAGCCATCAGTCTACGTGAAGAAGATGAATTGATTTCGGTTAAACTGACAGACGGCAACCAGGAAATGATTATCGGAACCCGTGATGGTGCATTGATCCGTTTCCCAGAAACCGATATTCGCAGCATGGGGCGGACAGCTAGCGGTGTTCGCGGTATCCGATTGCGTGAAGGCGACAATGTTGTAGGAATGGAAGTTTTGAATCCTGGAGACAACATTCTTGTCATTACGGAAAAAGGTTATGGCAAACAGACGAAAGAATCCGAGTACCGCGTTCAATCCAGAGGCGGTATGGGAATCAAAACTTGCCAGATTACAGACAAAAACGGACCACTTGTAGCTGTGCGGACGGTCAATGGAACAGAAGACATCATGTTGATTACAGTCAACGGTATTTTGATCCGTATGGACGTTAACCACATTTCACAGACTGGCAGAAGCACACAAGGTGTTCGGTTGATTAAGTTGGCCGAAGAAGAAACAGTTGCGACTGTAGCACGTGTGAAAAAAGATATTGAAATTCCTGAAGAGGCAGAAGAAGTTGAAGGAGATGTCGATGCAGCATTGATTGAAGAAAGTGCTGGAGCAGATGTCTATACTGAAGACGAAGTTGTTGCTACTGAAGAGATTGATGATGTAGAAGAAGAAATTGAAGAAGACGCAGAATAATTTTGGCCCGCTGATTTTGTCAGCGGGTTTTTTTATTGGGAAGAAATGAATTCTCCTCTATAACAAGGCCTTATTTTAATTTGTGGTGTCTTTATGTTAATGGTGATCAAGATGCAATAAAATGTCTGAGGCAATGCGATCGTTTCTGAGCTAGAAAATGTGCGGCGCATTTATTATTCTTGGCTCTTTCTTCTATAAAGAGCCATGGAAAAGTTTTAGTGCAGCTCAACCATTCGGCTTGCGCAAATTTGCTAGAGAATTTATCAAGTTGGGTAAACAGAAGTGTCTATAAAATCAATAAAGTTTCCTGAAAGAAAAAGAATTTAGCTTAAGAAGAAGTTTTTTTCGTAAAACAGTTGACGGAAATAATTCAGCATGGTATATTAATCAAGTCGCCAATGAGTGCGGCGTTACAAAAAGAAAACATGAACCTTGAAAACTGAACAGCAAAACGTCAACAAATTAGCGACGGCCGCGCAAAACGGCCGAAGCAACGT
>NZ_JBYLHS010000002.1:155715-806923 GCF_057748275.1 Planococcus sp. VCh962 | reverse complement strand
ACCCCTCTCGTTCATGGATAGTCATCCATACCATCTTTCGAGAGGGGTTACACTTTTTTCTTAAGTTGACAGCTATGGGCTTGGCGCTCGCCCGCGGCAAGCGTAGCTGTTTTGCGGAATATCAAATAACTGATAAAAAATAAAACAATTCTCTGCTTTTTTTGTTTATTTTTACTTTATCTTCTTATCCCATTCCTCGATATTCCACAAGACGCCGAAGCCGTGGTGGCCGAGCGTACGTGTGCTGATTCCTGTCACATTTTCATTGACGCCGTATAAAGCTTGAAGGTAAACAAGGAAATTATACGGCGGGTCAATGGTGAGTTCTTCTTGGAATTGATGGTAATAAGCTTTTCTTTCATCGACATCTGCCGTTGTTCTTGCCTTCATCAGCAAGTCGTCGACTTTGTCATTCTGGTAGGAACCAAAATTATATTGGCCATCGCCAATTTCACTGCTGTGGAATAAGCGGTACGTATGGTCATCCGGATCGAATTCACTGCCCCAGCCAATGATTAGCGCGTCTTCACCGTCGTAGTCGATGGCATTCTGGTCGACCGGTTTCGGCTTGGCCACGATGCCAAACGGTTTCAGCTGTTCCGACACAACATTGGCAAGCGCTACACGCACAGTGTCCTGAATGGGAGAGACGAGCTCAAATTCAAAACGCTGTCCGTCTTTTACAAGCACGCCGTCAGAACCTTTAACCCATCCGGCTTCTGCCAAAAGCTGCTCCGCTTTTTCAGGGTTATGAGTATAACCTTCTTTAACAGCGGTTCCGGCCCAGGATTTTTGCAAAGGTCCGTATGCCGGTTCGCCTTTGCCGGCCAAAATCCCTTTCACCAATTCACCCCGGTTGATCGCATGATTCATCGCTTGGCGGACCCGTTTGTCCTGGAACAAAGGCAAGTCGAAATTATACAGGACTGCCCGGTAGTCGGCTGTCGGTATTTCATGCACCGAATAGGGGTCGCTTTCTTTTGTGCTGGCCAACTGGTTGGGTTCAATAAGAGCCAGATCGATTTCACCGGTTTTCAATTGAAGGATCCGTGTATTTGCATCCGGCACCGCTTTAAAAACAACTTCGTCGAGTTTAGGGACAGGGCCATAATAGTTATCATTTCGTTCTAATGTAATGGTATGGTCGCTGTCCCATTTCTTCAACTTAAAAGGACCATTGCCGACAGGATTCTGATTGAACGCTGTCGTATTGAGGTCTTCGCCGCGCAGCAGGTGTTCAGGGACAATGCCGATTTTCAGCTTGTCCAAAAGTGGAGGGAAGGGCCGGTGCAAAGTCATGGTTATTTCATAGTCACCTGTCACTTCCACTGACGCAATTTCATTAAATTCACCGGCAATGGGAGTATTCGTTTCCGGATTCTGGATTTGGTCGAACGTGAATTTCACGTCTTTTGCGGTTACCGGTTCCCCGTCTTGCCATGTCGCGTCTTGCCGAAGCATAAAGACATAAGTCAATTGGTCATCTGAAATTTCCCAGCTCTCTGCTAGATCAGGTGTTACCTGGTTTTCTGCATCAGGTTTTGTTAAACCCCTAAAAAGAAGGGCATCGATTTCTTGGCTCTCGTCCAGAACCGGATTGACTTTCTCAATTTCTGAAGCCATTCCGTAAACGAGCTGTTTCATTCCTGATGAATTTGCCGAAGTATCGCTTTCCTGGCTGCATCCTGCCAGCCCGATCAAAGCGGCAGCCAGCAAGAATTTCCATATTTTTTTATTCATAAACTTCCACCTTTATCTTGTCGTTTAGTAACTTTCTGCGAGCATCGTATCCTGGCATGCAGGATAAAAGCTGCTTTGTATAGGGATTAGTCGTCAAAAGTATTTCATTTGCGTCGGCTTCTTCTGCAATAGCCCCTTTTTCCATTACGTAAATCCGCTGGCAGATTGCCAAGGCAACTTGGATGTCATGCGTAATAAATAAAACGGCCAGATTTTCTTCCTCGTTAATAGACTGAATCAGCGAAATCAGTTTTGCTTGCGAACTCATATCCAAACTGGCAAACGGTTCATCCAGCACAATCAGTTCAGGCTCCATCAGCAAGGAACGGGCCAGTGCAGCGCGCTGCCTCATGCCCCCAGACAATTGATGAGGGTATAATCGGCCGTCAGAAACAGACAAGCCGACTTGTTGAAGGACAGCCTGCACACGTTCTTCTTTTCCTTCTTTTTCTTCTTTCCTGTAATCCAATCCTTCGCCGACAATCTTTTCGATTGTCCAGCGCGGATCGAATGAAGCGAGAGGGTCTTGGTGCACCCATTGAATCCCTTGGCGGAAAGACTGCTTTCCAAGCCACCGGATTTTTCCGCTCGTACATGGCTCCAATTGGAGCATCAGCCGGGATAACGTGCTTTTGCCGCCACCGCTTTCGCCTATCAGCCCCACGATTTCTCCTTGCGCTATATGTAGGGATACATCTGTCACTGCAGGGAGCACTTCTTGCTGAAACCAATTCTTCTTTATATATGTTTTCGTTGCATGCTCAACTTTCATGACGAGGTTATTGCTAGGCTGCTTTATAGGCCGGCTGGAACCGGAGAGCAGCAAATAATCCGCCAGCAATTGCTTGGCTTCGGGGGAACGGGGAGCGGTTAACAGCTTATCGGCCGGAGACCATTCCGCTATTTTCCCCTTGCTCATGACAATCACTTCATCTGCGATTTGGGATACCACTCCCAGATCATGTGAGATGAATAAAACCGAGCTCCTCGTTTGTTGCCGCCAGTCTCTGATCAGCTCGATCATCTCGGCTTGGGTCTGTAAATCAAGCGCAGTCGTCGGTTCGTCAGCAATCAGTAACGAGGGATTCATCGCAATGGAAAGAGCCAATTGAACCCGCTGCCGCATACCGCCTGAAAGCTCGTGGGGATAAGAGCGGAAAACCTTTTCGGCATCTTTCAGTTGCACTTGGCGAAGCAAGTGCAATGTCTGTTCTTTCGCCGCTTTTTTTGATAACGAAGAATGAGCGGCAAACAGCTCTAAGAAATGGCGGCCAATCGTTTGGATTGGATCAAATGTCTGCCAGGTATCTTGAAAAACAATGCCGATTTCTTTCCCTAGATAATGCTTTCGCCGCTTTTTATCCATTGAAAATACGGGTTCTCCCGAAAATCGGACAGAGCCGGACCCAATGGATATACCCTCCGGCAGCAAATCGATGAGCGCCCGTGCAGTCAGGCTTTTTCCGGAGCCGCTTTCACCGATGATGGCGGTTATAGTATCTTTTCGAACGGAAAAAGAGATAGCTGAAACGATTGCTTGCTGGTGTTCGGCAATCGTCAGCCGGTCGACTTCAAGAAGAAATCCACTCATTTTTATTCCCCTTTCTGAACTGCGGTGCCGCTAAGCGGTCCTGCAGTTTGTCGCCTAAGAAATTGATAACCAAAATGGTATACATGATGCATCCGGCAGGGAACACTGCCAGCCACCAGGCTCCTGCAAGCAAATGACTTTGTGCGCCCATCAGCATATTGCCCCACGAAGGTTCTTGCGGAGGGATGCCGATGCCCAGAAAGCTGAGAGTGGCTTCAGCAAGAATCGCATGGCTCATTCCGCTGATGGCAAACACAATAATGGTCGGAATGCACTGCGGCAGCATATGCCGGCGCAGCAATTGAAATGGAGAAGCTCCTACCACTGCAGAAGCCTGTATGAAAACATCTTTTTTCATGGCCATAAGTTCTGTACGGATCAACCGGGCAATAGGCATCCAGCTGGTCAGGCTGATCACTAAAATCACAGCCGTCAAACTAGAAGGAAACACAAGTTGCAGCCCGATCATCAATAAGAGGGAAGGGATGCTTAAAAGTGCGTCGATCAGGCGCATCATCACCCCGTCGATTCCTCCGCCTGCCAATCCGCTGACGGCGCCATAGATGACTCCCACTGCAACGGACACGAGCATGGCCGCTGCGCCAACAGCCATGGAAACCCGGCCGCCATATAAGAGCCGGGAAAACACATCTCTGCCCAGTTCATCCGTTCCAAGCAAATGAGCGGGACTTGGAGGCTGCAGTACGCTGTTCATTTGAACTGCAAGTGGATCATGGACTGCCAGTAAAGGAGCAAACAAGACGGCAGCGAGAAGCGCAGTAAATGAGGAAACGGTAAAAATCATAAACCAATGGCGTTTCATGTTCATCATTCCCCCTCCCCGAGCACTTGACTGCGCAGACGCGGGTCAATCCAGGCGCAAAGAAGATCCACAAATAAGTTAACCAGGATGACAAACACCATGCTCAGCATGATGATGGCCAGCAAGACGGGATAATCATGCGCAAGTGCTGATTTCAATGCCAGGCGGCCAAGGCCTGGCCAGGAAAAAATGGTTTCCACTACCACCGAGCTGGCCAAAGAAACTGCGAGCGACATGCCGGCGTAGGACAATAAGGGAATGGAGGCATTGGGCAGCAGATGGTTTTTTAAGATGGTCCATTGTGAGAATCCGCGTGCTTTTAAAGCAAAGATAAATCCAGTGTCTTTCGTAATAATGATGTGATTGCGCAAAAGCCGGATATAATAACCGGCATGTGATAAAGCGAGGACGAGCGATGGCAGTAGAATATAGCGGAGTTGTCCATTTCCCATTCCGGATGTTGGCAAAATGCCCAGGTAAACGGAGAAAAAAATCATGAGCATCAAAGCGAACCAGAAAGGAGGGATGGACAGAAAGACGAAACTGATGGCAGTCACTGCGTGATCGTACAGTGAACGATGCTTTAACCCGGTGGAGACACCGAACAACACAGCCAGCAAGAGCAGCAGAAACTGGGAAGACAGCAATAATAGAAAGGTTGGCTGCAAGGATCCTGCTACCACTGCGGCGGCATCCATTCCGGAAATGGTGGATTGTCCCCATTCCCCTTGAAAAACTTGGCTGAGCCATTTGGCATACTGGATAGGCAAAGCTTCATTCAGCCCCAAATTTTCTGTAATGCGGAACCGGTCCGCTTCACTCAACTTCTGAAGCTGGTCTCCATACATGGCCGCGACCGGATCACCAGGAAGAACACGGATAAAGGCAAAGCAAAGCATGCTGCCTATAACTAAAACAACAAGCGATTCAGCGATACGCTTTACAATGAAACGTCCCATTTTCTTCCTGCTTTCTATAAAAAATAGTGGATTTTTGATGGAAAATCATCAAACACCATGTCCTATTCTAGCATACGACCAGTTCTTTTTAAATGTTAACGCATATCGCTCAGGCATTGATGTGATAGGCTTTACCAGCGAATTCTCATAAGCGGAAATGAAGAACCAAGCCAGGGCGCAATAAGAGAATATTATTTCTAAGTAAATGGAAGAAATGGTTCATTATACCTGTTAACGCATCAAGCTGCAAAAGATGAAAAAGGCCCCTTTACCTGAATTTTGTCAGGAAAAAGCGGCCCTTATTTGAGAAAGAGTGGTTATACTTGAATTTCTTTTCGCTTGCTGGCTGGCGGGATTTTCAGTTCCTCCCGGTATTTGCTGATGGTGCGCCGGGAAATGGTGATGCCTTTTTCGGTATTGAAATACTCGGCGATTTTTTGATCTGAATAAGGCTTGTATTTGTTTTCCTGTGTGATGAGTTCCTGCAGAAGGTTCTTCACTTGTGTCTGGGAAACGCTGCTGCCGTCTTTCGTTTCGAGCTTGGTGGTGAAAAGCAGCCGGAGTTCGAAAGAACCGAAAGCGGTCTGCACCACTTTGTTGGCAGTAGCCCGGCTCACGGTGGATTCGTGCATGCCGATTTCTTCGGCGATGTCCTTTAGAATCAAGGGATTCAAATAACGGAAGCCATATTTGAAAAAATTCTCCTGTTTAACGAGCAGGACATCCATGATTTTAATGATGGTGTTCCGGCGCTGCTCAATGCTGCTGAGAAGCCACTGGTATTTTTCGTAATGGCCATTGATGTACTTGGAAAGTTCATCTTTTGCACGCGGCCGGATCTCATAGTCGCCCGACATGCGGATTGCCGGCAGGTAACCGTCATTAAGGCTGAACGACAGCTTGCCATCCTTGAATTCAACGATGATGTCCGGCGTGATGTAATCCGTTTCACTGCCGCAGGTTAAAGAACAAGGACGGGGCTGCAGCATTTGTATGAAACCGACCAGCTCTTTCACTTCCTGCATGGAAATGCCCATTCGGGAGGCCAGTTCTTTCCATTTATGGTCAGCCACAAGTTCCAGGTGATTCATAACCAATTTTTCCGCCAAGGAATTTTCGGGATAGAGATGCCGGATCTGCAGAAGCAGGCATTCCTTTACATTTTTCGCGCCGATGCCGGCCGGCCCGATTTGCTGCAGCAAAAGCACACCTTTTTCAATTTCCTCTTTGCTGTATGGAAGCAGAGGTTCTTCCTGGATAGCCAGATAGCCATTGTCATCCAAATTATAAATGAGGAACTTTAATAGTTTTTGGGTATGGGCATCAGGAAAAGCGAGCTTCGCCAGTTCAGCTAATTCGTCTTTTTTATTTTGATGATCCGCAGGTTCCAAAACGGCTGCAGATTCGGATTCTTTAAAACTTCGGCTCTTCCGGTGCAGGCGCTCCTGATATACGGAAGAATTCTCTTTTTCTTCTAATTCGATTAAGGGGTTCTCGAGCTGCTGTTCCCGTATGTACTGATCCAGTTCATACGTCGAGTATTGCAGCAATTCAATTGCCTGGCGCAGTTCGACGGTCATGGTAAGGTGCATTTCCTGCCGCTGCTGAAGCGAGTAGTTCATGATAAAACCTCCTTTGAAAACAAATGAATGAAAGCGTTTGCAATAATCTGTTTTATTATAGCACGGAGTGCTGTGCATTTGGTTCAATAAAAAAATTGAAATACAACTGATACAAAAATAGTTTTAAATTTTTCTGAATAAAGTGATCTAAAACAAACCTTGTTCCGTTTAGTAGTCAGAACTAAATTAAAACAGGAAAAGGAGATGTTTTTGATGAAAATGAACAAACTATTGGTAGCTTTGCCGTTAACCCTTTCTTTGCTTGTACCGACTGCTGCATTGGCGGACAGCCACGGGACACATTCTTCGAACGAGGCTTCGATGGAAAGCAGCACAGCCACACCCGCTGCTGAACTTCGGATTGCACTGGATACGGTTCTGACCGAACATGCCTTTTTAGCAGTTGAAGCGATGAGGAAAGGCGTAGACGGAGCGGAGGATTTTGACCAGGCATCCGGAGCGCTGTTGGCAAATGCAGATGATTTGAAAGCAGCAGTTGCTTCTGTTTACGGGGAAGAAGGGGCAGCACAGTTTGATGAAATTTGGAAATCGCATATCGGTTATTTTGTTGATTATGTAACAGCGACCGCTAAAGAGGACCAGGCAGGAAAAGACAAGGCGCTGGCGGATCTGGAAGAATACAAGAAAACGCAATCCGAGTTCTTCGATGCAGCAACTGAAGGCGGCTTGCCAGCAGCGGCTGTCCAGGAGGGACTGGATATGCACGTTGATCAGCTGGTAGAAGCATTTGACGCTTACGTTGCGGGAGACTTTGAAACGGCATACGCATTGGAACGGGAATCTATTCATCATATGAGCATGTTTGCTGAAAGCCTGTCGATTGCTATCACCAGCCAATTCCCAGAGAAATTCGATAACACCAATCCCGATACTCCGGCTGCTGATCTTCGCGCCCAACTGAATATGACGTTCACCGAGCATGCGGGGCTAGCGGCAATGGCCATGCAGGACGGCGCTGATGGAGCGGAAAGCTTTGAACAGGCATCTGCTGCTTTGATTGCCAATGCAGATGATTTATCGGCAGCGGTTGCTTCGGTATACGGGGAAGAAGCGGGAGCACAGTTCGCGGAAGTCTGGAAATCGCATATCGGCTACTTTGTTGACTATGTAGTGGCAACAGGGGAAGGCAATGCTGAAGGACAGGAACAGGCAAAAGCGGATTTGGATGCCTATATCGTTGAACAAGCAGCACTTCTTGACGCTGCAACGGAAGGGCGTGTGCCGGCAGATGCTTTGGAAGAAGGCTTGACGGCCCACGTTGATCAATTGCTTGTTGCTTTTGATTCCTATGCAGCCGGCGATTACGATACAGCCTACAACTCGATTCGTGAAGCTTACGCGCATATGACCATGCCGGCGGCCGGCTTATCCGCAGCCATTGTTGACCAGTTCCCGGATCAGTTCGGTGCAGCAGAAATGCCTTCCGAAATGCCGAAAACCGGAATGGGTGGAACAGCAGAAGAGTCTTCAATGCCGTTCATGTGGATCCTGGGCGGATTGATGCTGGCTGGATTGACGACAACAATTGCCTTGCGTGTACGCAAACAAAACTGATCGGAATATGTGTGGAAAAAGAACGTTCGCAAAGTGTTTTGGCACTTTTGCGAACGTTTTTTTATTTTTAGCGCTTCAACTTTGGAAAAGCAGCAATCAAATATTCGTCCTATTTTTCGTTCTAGTTTTTGTTGAATTAAATCAAATCATCCGAAAAGAAAGATGTTATTTTATTTAGTATAAGTATACTTTACTTTTATTTAAAAATAATTTATAGTATATCTTAAGAGGTGATGGTCATGAAAAAAGATTTTGGTGATTCGATATCCAATAAAGTTTATGAATATCGCGTACTTGCCAGAATGTCTCAGCAAGAATTAGCAGAGAAAGTGGGAGTTTCCAAACAAACCATCTTCGTAATGGAAAAAGGAAATTATGTTCCGACTCTGCTGTTGGCTTTTCGGATTGCCGATTTTTTTGAGGTTGATGTAAACGATATTTTTACTTATGTGAAAGGGAGTGATCAGATTGACAAATAATTTCTCAGCTATCTCTAACGCCATTTTTAACCCTTTAAAGTCCTGGGCTGAACAATCTACAGGAAATTGGAATATGCTTATTGGAATTGGATTTTTACTGCTTATGGGTAGCGCAATTTTTGTCTATGTAATTTATATGAAGATTGGGGAAAGCGACGAACGGACAAATCAAATCTTTTTGAAAAGTGGTTTTTATATGCTGGGAGCAATTATTTTATGTGACATGATATTTCCCAAAGAGTATATGTGGACCATCTTTTTCCTGTTCAAATATACGCTGGCATTTTTAGCAGGTGGAATTTACATGGCTGTCCAATATAAAAAGGATTTTGCATAACGAAAAGCCAAGAAGCGAGGCCCAGCCATTGATGGAGGATAGGGTTTTACTAAATAAAAAAAGTGGTGTGAACTGCCTGCCGAACTTAGTCCGTTAATCAAAGATCTCATCAAGCAATATTCACGTTCTTTTTCGTCAAATCAGTAAAGCTCTTTGAAATAGAAGAAACCTGTCATTGTAAGTTCTTAGAATCAAGAAGTGCGAAAGGTAAAAGCAACGAGAGTTCACATTGTCCAAGAACGGCACAAGCATTCAAAAGTACTTAATCAACAGGCAGTTGTTCTCAAAATGAGGAAATGACTACAAGAAGTGAAGCTGAGGAAATGCAAAGATAAAGATAGCCAATGCTTTTCATTCCGTCTTTCAGTTGTTCTATAGCAAACGATAAAAAAACAAATGAAACCACTAAAAGAGCAATTCGAGGGTTCGGATCAAAGTCACCATTTATTAACCAAAAGATGCAAAAAAGTATAATGAGTAGACGGATACCGAGATTAAATGATTTTAACATTATACAACCTCTCTTCTTTAGTGATAATTTCTATTTATTTACAATAATATACTTTCGATCCTGATTAATTCAATATAAAAAAATTAATCCGAATGTAGCTTATCGGGAAGCAAGCTGCATTCGGGTTATTGATTTCCCTATATGGGTAGAAAAAGAAACTTCTAAGTATAGTGAAAGGGTAAGTTAGATTCAAATTGCTGATGCTAATAAATTCTAATAGACTTTTGATAAGTAAACTGCAGATCAGCACTTATATTAAGGTGTTTCTAAACTAAAATGTCAGCAGCAGTTAATATGTAAGGTAATAACAAAGAAGTATTTCATGAATTCCATAGAATTTTGAGACTATTGCTGTTTTATAAAATAAAATCATTGCACAAAATAAAAGCAGCAGAGCAAACTATTGATTAGTCAGCACTACCACTCTTATTATGTTCTATGTTCATGTATTGTTGGAAGCTTGCAGATTGTTATAAGGTCTGTAATTTACTTCTACTTTGTCATTTTCCTGGAAAGGTGAAAGCATAAATGCTGCTTTAAAATCTACATTTCCTTTATTAATTAAGTAATGGACTCTTTTTGGTTCCACATGAATAAAATCACCTTTTTTGCATTGGAAAATTTCATTATCGATATGAATTTCTAGTTCTCCTTCTAAAACATAGAAGTTTTCTTCCATAATATTATGATAGTGTGCATTAAAATCCTGGCCCGCCTTTAATACTACGATCCCAAAATTCATTCTAGGTCCTTTTTGCAGGTATTTAGGTCCACTATCTTTAAATCTGTATTCTACTTCGTTTTCATTGATAACTGTCATTGTAAACACTCCCTTTTTTATCTTCTAGTCCTGGGGCACTCCACATATATTCTGTAAGACCTTTATCAGCCAACTCAAGTTGATTTTTATAAACTTCTTCCCATTTGGCATACAAAAGATTATAAATTAAATGGTTTTCGTGGATAGGCTGATATTCTTTTTCAAATTTAACTACCTTTGCGATGGCATCATTAAAGTCTCTATAAATACCAGCGCCAATCCCTGCGCATATTGCAGCTCCTAAAGCGGAAGATTCTTTAACAAGAGGGACCTTTACGGGTTTATTTAATACGTCTGAAACGATTTGGCACCATAAATCACTTTTGGCAGCTCCGCCAGCAAAAATAATGGAGTCTGGCGAAGTATTGGTAATATCCTGGACCAAATCTATATTTCCTTTTGTAATAAACGCTGCATTTTCCATGATTGCTCTATAAAATGTTGATTTATTGAATTTCTCGGCATCTAGTTTAAAATTCAAGAAACTTGGTGCTGCGTGTTTCCATGAAATATAATTCATTTTGTCGGAAAACGCAGAAATCATGCCATAACTCCCCACAGGTACGCCTGCAGCTCTTTTTTCCATTTGTGAGTAAACGCTTTCACCGGTTTCATCTTGAATATGTTTTTCTAAGTCACAGAAGCTGTCCCTGAACCATCTCATGACTAGGCCTGGATAAAAAGCGATTGCCTCATATTGCCAAGTGTCTGGTACCGCGTGGCAATTCACTCTTATTCTTGACTGCTCGTCCATTTTTACATTTTTTGTCGTGTACTCATATTGCCAAAAACTTCCCCCTAGAACAGCCGCATCTCCTTCGTTTATCACCCCCATTCCAATACAGCCAAGTTGAGCATCGCCACCGCCAGCGACTACCTGTGTCTCTGTACTTAATCCAGTTAATTCTGCCATCTTTTCTGTAACTGGACCTATGACAGTACCGCTTTCATATACGGCGGGGTAGATGTTATCTCTTAGTCCTGATTTTTTAGCAAGATCAATATCCCACTTTCGATTTGCGATATTAAATAATCCAGTGGTGCAGCCATTTGAAGGTTCCACAGAAATCATGTCTGTTAAACGATAAGTAATCCAGTCGTTAAGCATAGTGACATGCTTAATTTTTTCATATATTTCGGGCAAATTATTCTTCACCCATAGAATCCTTGGAATGGCACATAAGGAAAAAGTCTGTCCGGAGATTTGATAGGCTTCTTCCTCTAACTTTGGATAAGATTTATAGAGGGTAGAAACTTCATTGCTGGAGCGCGAATCTACATTCGCACAAGCCCATAGCTCTTTGCCGCTTTCGTCATACAAAACAATTGCTTCTCTCATGCTCGTGGTGGAAATTGCTGAAATATTTTTGGGATTGATACTGCTTTTTAGAAGAGTTTCTTTAATTAAGTCTTTGATAATACTAAAGTTCGTTTCAATATCAAAATCCATTGAACCTGGAAATCTGCTATCTTCCTTATGAACCCATTCAGATTGAGAAACGCAAAGTTCCTTTCCTTCCGTATCAAATAATATGACTCGTACACTCCCAGTTCCTGCATCAATAGCCATCAAATACTTTTGCACAATTTACCACCCTTTCGGATTTTTATTCGAGTAAGCTATAGGCAATATTTTCATCGGTAATTAAGACATTTATATAACCTCCTTTTAAAGCTCCAATAATGGCTTCTTTTTTTTCAAGCCCTCCTGCTACAGCTACTACATGATTCAATGATTTTAGTACGTTGATTTCTGTGCTAATCAATCGTTTATGCAAACTCAAATCCAGGATGTTTCCATCGATGTCATAAAACTGATTTAATAAATCACCAACTGCACCTTTTGATTTGAAGATTTCTATATCTTTTATGCTTAGAAGCCCTTCTTTGATAAGAGTTGCTCGATTATTTAAAGCACCAATTCCAATTACAGTAAGGTTTGAGTAAGGAACCATTTCCAGAATGCTGCTAACGGAATTCTCGCTTTTTAAATTAGTAGCAAGATTTTCCGTCGATACTATCAATGGGGAAGGGATGATGTAATGACTGTAATTAGGATTCGTATAATAATCAGATGATTGATCAATAGCGGTTGGCATATAAAACTTAACTCCTCCAGAGAGTGAGACAAAGGATACTTTATATTTTGCAGAAATATTCAAATGTCCAAGAGTCTTTGAAACAGCTTCTCCGTACCCGATGCTGATCATGGTGTCATTCGTCACTCTATCTTCTATATATTGTGCAGCTGCAATCGTAATGCTATCTACAGTGCTTCCGTTAGATGAGGGAACAATGTAAATGTCATCCAAATTGTATTTCTCTAGCAGTTTTTTTTGTAAATTTTGATCAGAAATCTTATCTATATTGATTTTAAATTGGATGATGTTTTGGTTTTTAGCCATCTCTAAATACTTAATGACTCTCATTCTTGAAAGATTGAGGGCTTTTGCGATTTCTGATTGAGTCAACCCTTCATTGTAATATTTCCAAGCCACTTTTATTGCTACTTCTTTTTCATAAGACATATTCATCGAACTCCTTAATAAAATCTAAATTATAAAAACATTCCTAAAAAAAGGCTAACAAAATATTTACCATTAAACAAATGTTTTAATATGAAATGATAAAAAATATTGAAAGAAGCTCTTTTATTGATGATTTTACTAGCTTATTAGGAGTTTTTATGAAAAAGAAGCGTGCTACATTACTCAAATATAAAACTTAATATTTAGATTAATTAAACTTTTTACTATTGATTAATAAAAAGTTATAAGTTATCATAATATTAAGAATATAGTAAGCGCTTCCAAAAGGCAATTCAAATTTTGAAATTTGTAACAAAAATTCCTGTTTTTAAAGGGGGGAGAAAAGTGGCGCAAGAGAAGAACTTAATAAAATTAGATGGGATTTACAAAAGCTTCAATCAAAACAGAGTCTTAAAAAATGTCTCTTTAGATTTAAGTGCTCATGAAGTCATCTCGATCATCGGGGGGAATGGAGCAGGAAAAAGTACGTTAATGAAAATATTAACCGGAGTTTACAAGGTGGATGAGGGAGTAATTGAAGTCGATGGTGAAAAAGTTGAGAATTTAAATCCTTCCTTAGCACATAAAAAAGGAATCTACCTCGTTCCCCAAGAACCTTTATTGTTTCCAAATATGACAGTGGAGCAAAATATTACTTTCGGTTTTGATAAATCAAAGCATGAAATTCGAGAAGAAACAAAAAAACTGTTAACAGAGTTAGGTTGGGAATTAGATCTTAACCGTTTAGCCATTACTTTAACGATAGCAGAGCAGCAGCAACTTGAAATTATTAAAGGTCTTCTCCGCAAAGCTAAGGTTCTTATATTAGATGAACCTACTTCTGCATTAACTTTTTCTGAAACTAAATCACTGTTCACGGTCATTGAGAAATTAAAAGCTTCGGGGGTTGGTATTTTCTATATTACACACCGGTTAGATGAAGTTTTTGAAATCTCAACTCATGTAGTCATATTGCGCGATGGAAAAATTACACTTAAAGGAAATATTAAAGAATTTACAAAAGATATGTTGATTGATGGCCTGTTACCTGAGGGAAGTGAAGTGAGGCATAAAGCTGCTTTTGAAAAAGAACAAGTCCATATTTCAAGTGAAGCCCCTGTGCTAAGACTTGAAAAAATTAGCGGAGATGGATTTAGAGACATTAGTCTGGATGTCTATCAAGGTGAAGTAGTTGGACTTGCAGGCCTTGTAGGTGCAGGAAGAACGGAAATAGCTGAAGCAATATATGGAATAACGAAATGCCATAAAGGAAAGATATATTTAGATGGAAAAGACATTACCAGCCTTGGAATAAATGAGGCAATAAAAAATGGGATTGCGTATATTCCTGAGGACCGATTTTTACATGGAATTTTTTCAATTGGTTCCGTCAGAAATAATCTGACTGCCCAAGTAGTAAAAGGAAGACGTTTTTTTCTTAATAGTAAGAACGAAAAAGCAATTACTAATAAATTTGTTGAACGATTAAGTATTAAAATAGCGGATCATCATCAAGAAATTAAATCCTTGTCGGGAGGGAACCAGCAAAAAGTAGTAATCTCAAGAATCCTTTCTACGAATCCACGTTTGATAATTATGGATGAGCCTACACGAGGCATTGATGCTGCAGCCAGAAGCGATATTTACTCTATCATTACAGAGCTTAAAAAAATTGGCTATTCAATTTTATTGATTTCATCTGATTTGGAAGAAATCGAGAGAATAAGTGACAGAATATATGGTATTTATCGCGGCACGTGTAATGCACACCTTGAATTTAATGACATTAATGCAGCCAATGTAATGAAAGTAGCTTTTGGAACCTATAAAGGAAGTGAATCATATGTCGAAAATTGAGACTATGATAAAAAAAAGAGAAACTAGGACACTGCTATTTCTGATTGGACTCTTTATCATAGTAGGTTTTGTGAACTCTGAGTTTTTAAATATAAATAATATCCAAAACTCTTTTAAAAGCAGCTTGCTTTATATTGTTCTTGCAGTTGGATTAACCTTTGTGCTTTTGACAGGAAATATTGATATTTCTGTAGGAGGAACATTGGGCCTTAGTGCTGCGGTAAGCGGTCTTATTTTAAAGGACGGCGGCAGTATTGTTTTTGCAATAGCAGTTGCTGTATCGATTGGTGGGTTAGTGGGTTTGATCAATGGCTTGGGCGTAACCAAATTAAAAATTTCCTCTTTTATAATGACGCTCGGAATGCTTGAAATAACGAGAGTTATTCAAGTTATTTATACAGATGGGCAATGGATAGAGAACTTGCCTGTTGCGTTTAAAAATTTATCGCAAGCGCAGATTGGTGGAGTAAATCTATTAATGCTCATCATAATGCTCGGTGTAGTCGCTGTGCATTTATTTTTATCCAAGAGCAAAAAAGGAAGATACTTTTCTGCTATCGGAGATAACATTGATGGGGCAATTCTATTAGGAGTTCCTGTCCAAAGGTATGTGACTTATTCTTTTGTAGTTTCTGGAATCAGTTCCGCATTGGCCGGATTAATATTTGCGAGCCAGGTTGGGTTTATTTCAACAAATGCTGGTTTAGGAGTGGAAATGACAGTCATTGCTGCTGCTGTTCTTGGAGGTGTGTCGTTGAGTGGAGGAATTGGTTCAGTCATTGGAGCATCTATCGGAGCAATTATCATGATTTCGATCAATTCGGCTCTTGTTTACATGAAAATTCCTGCCTTTTGGAATGATGCCATTTCCGGTGCTTTGCTCATCACAATTGTATTGACTGATGCACTATTAAATAGACGAAACGAAAGACGCACTAAGAAAGAAAGGATGAAAGCAAGAGTACTTCAAGATTCGGAACCTAGAGTTATTAAGGAGGTTTCAATAATTTATGATAAGTAAAATGCCGAAATGGAATCTCGCTTTAGTTTTGATTTTGATAGCAGAAATAATTGTGTTTGGCTTAATTAATCCAAGATTTTGGAACCTCACTATACTTTTGAATAGTTTTAATGATTTTGTCGGAATTGCTATCATTGGTTTTTTTGTGACCTTTGTAATTATTACTGGGGGGATAGATATTTCTGGAGGTTCTATAATCGGGCTAACTTCAGTTGTTACAGGAGTTCTATCTCAATTAGTAGGTTTGGATATTTGGGTCGCAGTAATTGTCGCTATAGCAGTAGGGGGGCTATGTGGATTGCTCAATGGTGTCTTGATCGCTTACGGCCGGGTACAGGCCATGGTTATTACTTTGGGCGGTTTGCTTTTATACAGCGGCATCGCAATTGTTTTAGTGGGAATATCGGGTGCTAGTTCTTATGAAGGAATCGCAGGTTTTTCCGAGAGCTTTAGTAATCTGGCCTATGGAACAGTATTAGGCATACCAAACTCAGTTGTTTTATTTATTGTCATGCTTATAGTTGCTTACGTTCTGTTGCATCTTTCCAAGTATGGGCGCTACATATTTTTATCAGGAATTAACCCGGATGCAGCTGAATATGCTGGTATAAATACAAAAAAAATTATTGCCAGCACTTATGTTTTATCGGGGTTAAGTGCTGGAGTAGCTGGTGTAATGCTGACTTCTTATTTGGGAAGTGCAAGAGCAGACTTTGGTTCAGAATATTTAATGTCAATATTAACCGTAGTCGTTCTTGGCGGGACATTGATTACTGGAGGTAAAGGAGGTGTTATCGGAACCGCTTTGGCCAGTATAATTGTAGGTTTTTTGCAAGTAGGGATGCAAATGGGGGGAGTTTCAACTCAATACATTGGATTGGCAACAGGCTTGTTGCTTATCCTATCAGTAGCTTTACTAAGTGTTTCAGCTGAATTCAAGAACAACGTCAAAAGATTAACAGCTAAAAGAAACCTTAAAGAGGGGGAAGTGTAATGAGTAAATCTAAGTTGATTTTAGCATTGTTAGGAATGGTAATGATCTTTTCAATATTGACAGCTTGTAATGACGATAGTAATCAAGCCTCTAGTGAAAGCGGCAAAAATGGCGGCGAGAAGGATCCAAGTGAGGTGGAGGTAGTATTTATCCCGAAAATGACAGGGAATGCTTTCTTTGAGTCTGGAAATAACGGTGCTCAAAAAATGGCTAAAGAAGTAGGGTTTAACGTTAAATATGATGGAACACCTGAAGGGACGGTAGCTAATCAGGTGCAAATTATTAATAGTGCAGTCAATAGTGGCGCTGATGCAATCGCAATTTCATCTGTAACTTCTGATGGGTTAAATCAAGCGTTGAAAAAAGCTAAAGATGCTGGAGTTAAGATAGTGACTTGGGATTCGGACGTCGAACCGGAATATAGATCATTTTATATCAATCAAGGTACTCCTGAAATTCTTGGCGCCATGCTAGTGGATATGGCCGCGGAACAAATGGAAGATCCAGATGGTGAAAATCAAGTTGCTTGGTTTTATTCAAGTCCAACTGTCCCAGACCAAAATGCATGGGTTAATTATGCAGAGAAATACATCAAAGAAAAATACCCTAAATGGGAAATCGTGACTAAGCAATACGGTGAAGGAAATGAGCAGAAGTCATTGCAAATTGGGGAAAGTATTATCGACTCATATCCAGACCTTGCTGCTGTTATTGCACCTGATTCCACAGCTCTTCCAGCAATGGCCCAAGCAGCGGAAAATAAAGGTTTAAAAGCAGAGGACCTTATTATTACCGGTTTTGCATCACCAAATTCTATGCGAGGATTCATCGAAAATGGAACGATCGTTAATCATGGTCTTTGGGATGTTCAAGATCAAGGTGCATTAGCTGTGTACATTGCCTATCATTTAGCACAAGGAAATGAATTAAAGGTAGGAGATACTCTTGAAGTGCCGTCTATAGGTGAAATCAAAGTAGAACCAAATACTGTACAAGGTTACGAATATGAAGCAGATGATTCAGGGATAATAATTTTACCGGAAAGAATTGTATTTACAAAAGAAAATACTGGTGACTATGATTTCTAAAAATAAAGATGTTATAAAAGGAGATTAGAAAATGGCTGATATTGAAGGGAACAAAGGTGCAAAACAATTTGCGGAAGATATTACATTTGCTAATACAGGAAACTTCCATGTGAAAGGAGCTAATAACTTAGATTGGGGCATGAAAGATCGTTTATCTAGAATATTTAATCCTCAAACTGGAAAAACGGTAATGTTGGCATTTGACCATGGTTATTTTATGGGGCCAACAGCTGGATTAGAGAGACTGGATTTATTGATTCCCCGGTTAGCTGAGCATGCTGATTGCTTAATGGCTACAAGAGGAGCCATCAGGACTAGTGTTCCAGCAAACTATAATAAAGCAATTGCACTTCGAGTGTCATCGGGTTCAAGTATTCTGCAAGACGATTTAAGCCGCGAATCGATGGTTGTAAACATTGAAGAAGCGATCAAAATGAATGCAAGCGCTATTGCTGTCCAAACCTTTATTGGGGCAGAGGGACAAAAAGAAACTATCGAAGAATTGAATAAAGCAGTAAATCTAGGCTCCAGATATTCAATTCCTACTATGGGTGTAGTAGCAGTCGGAAAAGATATGGAGCGTACAAGCCGATTCTTTCTCTTGGCTACTAGAATGTTGGCGGAATTTGGAGCGCAAATTGTTAAAACATATTATTGTGAGGATTTTGAAAAAGTGGCGGCGGCTTGTCCTGTACCTTTGGTAGTTGCAGGGGGGAAAAAGATTCCAGAAAAAGACGCGCTTACATTGGCCTACAACTCTATCCAGCGCGGAGCAGCTGGAGTAGATATGGGAAGAAATATTTTCCAATCACAAAACCCGGAAGAAATGATTCAAGCTGTAAACAAAGTGGTTCACAACGGATTCACTGATCAAGAAGCTTATGAATTTTTCCTTGATATGACCAACGAAAAAATAAAAAATTAAATTAAGAACTAACAAAGCTTCTATTCAAAAAATAGAAGCTTTGTTATATATGACGGAGGTGCAGAAAATGGCAAAAGTTGCATTTTTACTGGATTCTGATTTCGAAGATTCCGAAATGAAAAATCCTTATGAAGAATTAAAGAAGGAAGGCCATGAAGTGGTTATAGTAGGTAATGAAAGTAAATACTTATGTAAAGGCAAAAAAAATATCGTGTCATACCATACAGATATATCAAGCTCCGAAGCAATAGGAGAGGACTTTGATGCGGTAATTATCCCAGGTGGCAGCGCTCCTGAGGCTTTGCGCATTAATGAAGATACGCTAAATTTCATCAAAGAGTTAGACAGTAAATCAAAACTGATAGCAGGGATTTGCCATGGGCCTCAAGTGATGATAAGTGCAAATATTATTCAAGACAAAACATTAACTTGTTATAAAGGTATTCGTGATGATGTTATTAACGGAGGCGCAAAGTACGTTGACGAAGAAGTCGTTGTTAGCAGAAATATTATAACTTCGAGAACTCCGGATGATGAACCTGCTTTTATTAAAGAAATCTTGTCTTATATTAAATAAAAATGAAATCAGATTTGTCATTGAGTTAATATGAGGAGGATTTTATGGGATTAACTCCAGTAAAAGATATGTTAGACAAGGCTTTAAAGGGAAACTACGCTGTAGGCCATTTTGATGTTCATAATTTAGAGTGGATACAGGCTGTTTTATCAGCTGCTCAAGAGACGTTTTCCCCCGTTATTTTAGGAGTCACTGAAGAAGCTGTCGATTATTTTGGCGGTTTCAAAGTAGTAAAAGATCTTACACTTTCACTTATTCAAGAAATGAATATAACTGTTCCGGTCGCCTTACACCTAGATCACGGTTCTAATGTAGAAAACTGTATCTTTGCTATTGATGCTGGATTTACCTCTGTGATGATTGATGGTTCAAGCTTTTCATTTGAACAGAATGTCAGGATGACAAAGGAAGTCATTGACTATGCACATCCAAGAGGAGTTACAGTCGAAGCGGAATTAGGAAGTATTGGCGGTGAAAAAGGGAAGGTAATATCAAATAATCCAATTTATGCGGATTTAGCTGAATGTGAAAAATTAGTGGAACTAAGCAGTTTAGATAGTTTGGCTCCATCACTTGGATCTGCCCATGGCCCATATAAAGGCGACCCTAAAATAGATTTTGAGAAGATGGGGCAAATTAGCAGATCCATCAAGATACCATTAGTATTACATGGAGCCTCTGGCCTTCATCCTGCGCAAATTAAAAAAGCAATTTCATTAGGAACAGCAAAAATTAATGTAAACGCAGACAATCACCTTGCCTTTACCAAAACAATACGTCAGATTTTGAATCAAGATGAAAAAATTTATGATGCAGCTGATTACATTGGAGAAGGGCGTAAAGCGGTAAAAGCGATGGTGATTGAAAAAATTAACTTATTCGGATCATCTGGAAAAGCGGAAAATTTTGAAACCATTAAAGTTATATAAGCAAGAAAGTCTAGAGGAAGTTAAGGCCGGCACTTCAATAAACTGTACTTTACAATGTTGGCTTATTTTATAATATTTCAATGCTACAAAAATAATCCCTACTAAAATTTTAGTAAATCAAAAGGGCAGACAGCTTTTTAAGCTGTTTGTCCTTTTACATATCTAAAATTATTTTTCAATTTCGCAGCTTTGATCGATTTCTTCTTTACGAAATAATTTTACATTATTGCCTTCTCACCCTTCGACATAATATTCAACACCATTTTCGGTATAGGATTCCAATATCAAATGAGCTGGTACAGCGTTCTCCATCACCTGCATCTTGTATTGAAACATACCAAAAGCACTTGCGGCAACGATCAATAATGTAATCAAGAAAACGCCTGCTTTTTTCATTTCTTAATTCCTCCGGCATGTTGTACCGTGGAGCGGCGGACCTTGATAAATGAAACCAGCTGATAAAAAAGAATTGCCAGGCCTAATAGGAATGTAAAGAAAGGAAAGAGGAACGGAAAAAAGAATATCGGATACGAATGCCAGGCGTCTGTGTAATAGCCGATTTCTAGCGGATACATCGAGCTGTAGTTGATCAGCTCTGTCTGATAGCTATCACGTTCTGTAAACAGGAAATCTTCTTTTTCGATGGAGCCATCCTTGGTCACCGTATAGCTGCGAAACGCCAATTCGTCATCGGCTGCGTAGCCGATGTGGTCTCCGTGTTTATTTCCAGTGATATGCTGCTTTGACATATTCACGAGAATGACCAGTTTTTCATCATCCTTTTCCTTAACGATCAAAGGCAAAATGTGGCTGCTGTACTGCTCCATTCCTGCTGCACCTTCTTTAACGGCATAGCCGGCCAGCTCTACAGCAATTTCCTCGTTTATTTTCAGCTGGATATCCGCAACCACAAATGGCTGTTCCCAAGGATCCTCGTATGCATCGGTAACATTTACATGGGATACGGAGACATCTGTACCGTACCAGGAATAACTGCTTGGCATAGAACCTGCGCTCTCGATTTGAATTTGTTTGCTCATGGAAGTTTCATGCATTTTTTCGAGTATCATTTTAACGGTAAGCGGAGCAGAAAGAATCAGCAAGATAATGGCAAGAAGCATCAATAGATATTTTTTTCTCAATAGAATTCTCTCCAGTCAGGAAATGCATATTTGCATATTAACATAAATTCCCTGCTAGCTGAGCATCGCTGAAACGAAATAATACAGTGAAAAACTTCGTAAGGTGAACGTTTTTATTGAAGTTAAGATGGCGTTTTCCGCAGTCAGAAGGGCTTTAGTTGTCATTCAGTGCAAACAGGCAATAGAGAATCAACAATAACAATATAGCAATAAGCAATAAAAGTTTATTGTAAAACGATAAAAATGATGGTAGAATCAAAGTGACAATAAATAAGTGAGGTGCTTTTTATGAAACGCGGTTCAACCATCTTTTTAAAAATAGCCATTTTTCTTCTCGGACTGCCCATTCTTGCCATCTGCATATACGGATTATCCAGATTTGATCCCAATTCCCCGTATTGGCAAGGGCCGGAACTGGCTAGTTTGCAATATCCTTTATTGATCGGCATGTATGCTGCCATGATTCCATTTTTCTTTGCTTTGTATCAAACACTGAAACTTTTGAGTTATATTGATAAGAACGAGGCATTCTCGGAAGCTTCGGTAAAGGCTTTGAAGAGGATCAAATACAGTGCCATTGCCATCGTTGTGATCTTTGTATTGGAGCTGCCTTTCTTGTATATCCTTACAAAAGTGGACGATGCGCCGGGTGTGCTGATGGGATTATTCGTTATCTTTGCTTCAACGGTGATTGCGGTTTTTGCCGCTGTTCTCCAGAGACTTTTACAGGATGCCATCGATATAAAAGCGGAAAATGATTTAATAGTCTGAGCTGAGGTGAATGATATGGCAATAATCATCAATATAGACGTGATGCTGGCTAAACGGAAGATGAGCGTCACCGAACTTTCGGAGCGGGTGGGCATCACGATGGCGAACCTTTCCATATTGAAGAATGGAAAAGCAAAAGCGGTTCGATTGACCACGTTAGAGGCGATCTGCAAAGCGCTGGAATGCCAGCCTGGAGATATCCTGGAGTACAAAAGAGAAGAAGAAATCCAGGGACAATAAGAAAAAGAATTAATTTAAAGAAGACCATCAAAGTTGATGGTCTTCTTTATGTTTCTGCACATAAATATGGCGGCCAGCCTTTCGCGGCCGAACTGGAAGATTGCTGTACTTTTTCAGAACAAAAGCCCGTTATTAACTTATTGGTCAACGGGCTTGTTGAATAGCGGTAAAGAAGATGCCTTTCAACACTCCATGCTGGCCAGTGGCTTTTCTTTTTTGTCGGATATAAAAGGAAGCTGGAAAAGCCGTGTAGATCGGCAATCATCAGATGTAAGAAATTCTATAGCGGTTTTTTCCAGATTTTTTTGCAGTATACATGGCATGATCAGCGGTTTTTAAAATATCCGAAACCTGGAGACCAGCGGATTCCTGAATATAGGCAATCCCGATGCTCGTCGTTACTTCCAATTGCGAGCCTTCGATTTTCCAGGGCTTTTTTATTGCCTGCTGAATGTTCTCGATGATATGGATAAAGTGTTCTTCGGTCTCTGCATTGGTGAGCAAAAGAACGAATTCGTCGCCTCCCAGCCGAGCCGCCAGGCCATCTGTCCCGACACTCATTTTTAGCCGCTTGCTGAATTCTTCAATAACCGCATCGCCCGTCTCATGTCCGAATTGGTCATTGATATCTTTAAAATAATCGATATCCAGCAAAGCTACTGCAAACCGGGCTTTTTCATCAGTTGTATTATTCAGTTTTTTAGATAGCGCTTTCTTGAAAAAACGCCGGTTCGGCAGCCCCGATAAAGAGTCGTGAAATGCAAAATGCTCAAGTTTTGCTTCATATTCTTTATGGAGGGTAATATCTCTGGAAATGGTCATGATGGCAGTAATATGATTTTTTTCCCCGAAAACAGGCGTGCCATTCAATGCAATCCAGATCCAGCGATTTTCCTTATGCCGAAGCCGGAACTGAAGCGTGATTTCTGATTTGTTTGCAATCGATTCTGTAAATACGCTTACTATATTTGGAATGTCTTCTGGATGGAGATGGCTGAAAAGAGGCTTCTCCAAATATTCTTCTGGTGTATATCCATAGACGCTTTTAATGGAAGGCGATATATAGGAAACGGATCCATCTACACTTACAAAAGCAATCACTTCATGGGCATTTTCCGTTATAATACGGAATTTTTCCTCGCTTTCAAGTTGAGAGGCCATTTGTTTGGAAAAGTCTTTTGTGATTCCGACAATGTATGTGCAACTGTCGGAAGAATCGAACAAGGGAATCAGTTTCGTTTCTGTGTAAACCCGTTTTCCCTCTGGGTTGATATGATTGTCTTCAAAAAAGGCCGGTTTCCCAGTCAGCAGCACCTTGCTGTACTGCTCGTTCAGTAAAGCAGCGGCTTTGTCATCGTGTACTTCACTGAACGTTCGGCCTATTGCCTCACGTGTGACACCGCTATTTTTCTGGACAGCCTGATTGATGAATGCATAAACAAATGAGTTATCTTCTGTTACCCGCACCAGAAATACCATGTCTTCAATTGCTTCCATCAAAACCTGATCAAATGGCAGCGTTGATAAATTAATCATTTCGCGTTCTTCCTTCCACTTGCAACTTCATTGGGCTATAAGCGAGCCGTAATAAAATCAAAAATCAAAATGGTATTTTAGACCTACTATAATATACCCTGTTTTGCAGTGGAAAATACATGAAATTTTCGTTTTTATTTATTTATTTTTCAAAGCTGCAATTAAGTGATGGCCGCTTAAAGATTTTCCCAGAAAAACCGCAGACGTCCAATAAATGGAATCCAGCCTTCATCTCCTTCAGCCAACAAGCTGCATGCGAATTCCTGCCTATATAGCTTCTAGCCGTCTGTCAAATTCACCAAGATGCCTAAGGGCTGTAATCCGCTTCATCAATTGCTTTAGGTTCCTTTATTCTTCTGAAAAAAGCTGGACGGGATCTATCTATTTGCAAAGTATGGATGCTGCCATTTTTCCCTTTTCAAATTTTACTGCACCGCTTCCGCTTTCTCCGACTCTTTGAGGTCGACATCTACTGAAGTGACGAAATAGCGCTTGCCGCTGTTGTTTTGGATCTTCACTTTTTTACGGTCAAACAGGGAAACCGTCTCGATTTTCTTTATTTCCCCAGTTTCAGGATTTTCTTCGTATACCCGGTAGCCGATAATCGCATCATCACGGACGGCGTGCCAGGACAAGCTGGACGGAGCAGCAGTGACATGAGTGGGCGGGGCGGGAAGTTTCTCGATTATGGCGGAATCGGAAATCAATTCCGCTGAAACGACCAGGCGTTCTTCATGTGAACCGATTGACCGGTTAAAATCACCGGTGCACGTAATCAGGTTGATCATGCGTTTATCGGACTTTCCGAAAATCTGGTCAATCGGGGCTTTATCGGTTGAATAATTGGCAATGGCAGACACTTTAAAAACCATTTTCCGGCCACTGGCATCTGTTAACTTCACTTGTTCGCCAGCCTTCATTTTCTTCAGCTCATAGAAAACGGCAGGTCCAGTCATGCTGTCGACATGCCCGGCCAGTACCGCATGCCCTTTGGAGCCAGCTTTATAGCCAGGTTCAAACCAGCCGACTTGGCCGACGTCCTCAGGAACTCCCATCTCACCATTCTCCAAAATGCCAGTCGGTTCTATTGCAGCCTGCACGCCGATGGACGGAATCTCAATCTTCGCCGGTTCCATCCCTTTTATGCTTTCCTGCCGTTTCCGCTGAAGCGTTTCAAGTTTTTCCCGCTGTTCAGGAAAGATAGGGAACTCAGCAATTTTGTCGGCATGCGTCCCGAGCGCGTTGGCTGCTTGCTGCGCATTGACGGCATGCGTCTGGTGCTGCAGCTGCCCATCCTTTTCTTCAGGCGGTGAATCAGCCGCTAATGGCTTTAAGATAAAAAACAATGCTCCGCACAGGAAAAGTGCGATTGCCATCGTCAGGAATTGCTTCATTTTCATCCCTCCTTTCACAACGGAATAGAAAGAGCGGGGACTCTTTCTTCGCATTATGAATTTTTGCTTTGACGATACGTGATAGTTCCGGCTGCTGCTAAAATCAGTGTACTCACTGCAATCCACAGCCATAAAGTATCCGGCTGTTCCGCCATACCGCCAAAACCGGTTTTCGGCATTTTTTCAGGTGCTGCCTGCTGAAAATTTCCCGGGAAATGATCAGTGATTGCTGCGCTCAGGCCTTTGCCGATATTGAACATAATGGCATACCCACTGCGATAGGAATCATAAGATGCCGTGTAGTCACCTGAAACGTATTGGGTAAAAGCATCAATTACTGAAGCCTCGTGAGCGGTGATTTCGGCAATGGTTTCAGCTTTCGGCAGTCGGTTTTCCGTAGCGGTGCTTAAAAAAGTTCCAAAAGTTTCTGGGAAACGGCCGGTCAATGCCGCCGCCGCTTCTTCAACGGCTGGCTGGTCTTCAGAAGCCGCAGCTCCAGCTAATTCGCTTTGCCATGAAATATGTTCATTGTTCCAGAGCTGAACGAATTGCTCACCTGCATCTTCTCCGTAAAGAGAAGCGATAACAGCGCGGAATTCTTCAGTGTTCTGATCTTGTGCCCAATCCGCAAAATCAAAGTCTTCTGAACCGTTAAAGCCTTTTGCCATGCTAAGTTCTGCCAGGGCAAAATGTTCTGCAGCGATGCGGTTGATGGTTGCCCGGAAATCGCCGGCTGGTGTATTCGGGTCGGTGAATTTATCCGGATACTGTTCAGCAATGGCGGCGCTGATGGCGCTTCCGGCTCCGAATATTTGCTTAAATCCTGCTAAGTAGGATGTATAAGCCGCTTCATATTCCCCGGAAACGTAAAGGTCGAAAGTGTCCTGGACAAAGTTTTCGTGTTCCTGGAGAGCATCCTTGGCTGCTTGTTCCGACAGCTTGCCTTCAGTGGCTGTTGCCAGGAAGGCTGCCATATCTTCAGTAAAGGCCTGGATTTCTTCAAGGGACTGCTGCTTGGCTTTTTCGTCGCTGCCTTTAACTGCTGCGGCGTAGTCACCGGTTCCGAGATTGTGGCGGCTGAAAATCTCTTCGAATGCGGCTCCGCCTTTTTCGCCGTATACAGAAGCAATCACCGGTTCCATATCTTTGGCGTTGGCTTCAAGTGCTGCGGAGGCGGCGTCTGCCGCTGGGTCGCCGTCGTAGATCTTCATCATCGAATCAATTGCCAGCGCATAATGTTCGGATAATAACGAATCGAGCGCCGTGCGAAGTTCCACGCCTGTTGTATCGGTCTTCGGCAGCTCATCCGCAAAAGCGGCTGTTGCCATAGCGGGAATCAGCAATGCTGTACCAAGAACGGATGCTAAGATCTTTTTCCACTCCATTTAGAACCACTCCTCATTTTTCTTATTCTTGATGACCTAACGCAAAGGGCTTCCGTTTGGATCACTATTGGAGGAGGAAAGTAAAAAAAAAAAAGAACAGCTTAATTGCGCTGTCCTTTTTTTATGGAACTGAATTGACTATGTTTTGTCGTCGCTGCTCTTATTCCGCTTTTTTAACACCGCTGCTCTTCAAAAAATTAATCATTTCTTCGTTGAATCTGTCGGGTTCGTCGCCATTGATGCCATGTCCGCTGTATTTGAACGGCACAAGGACAGAATTCGGGATTTGCTTTTCCAATTCTTCCCCGAGTTCATAAGGGCAGATCTGGTCTTTTTGGCCATGGAAGATCGCTGTCGGAAGAGAGATGCCTGCCAGTTCATCCCGCAGATCTTCATCGCGTAGAGCGATAGCGGAATTGATGGTCGAATGCGCAGCCGCTTCAAGCCCGAGTGACTGGAACCAGTCCAAAAATTCATCCGATTTTTTCTGCTCGAAGAACATATTGGCGAATTGGTCCAAAAAGGCAGGACGGTCTTTTTTAATCTGTGTGATAATATCATCCACTTCTGCCGCTTTCATACCGATCTTGAAGTCATCCCGCTGTGTAAACAGAGGAGCAGCAGCGCCCATTAGCAGCAGTTTATCTACGCCTTGTTCGCCATACTTGGTCAAATACCGGATGGCAATCGGACCGCCCATCGAAAAGCCGGCGAGCACGATGTTTTGGAGCCCGAGATGATCGATCACTGCCTTGACATCGCTTGCTTGTGTATTATAGTCATAGCCCGACCACGGTTTATCCGATTTTCCGTAACCCCGCAGATCGATGCCGATAAACCGGAATCCCTGCTGCGCCAGTTCGCTGATCTGCATTTCAAACGCTTTGCTGTTCAATGGCCAGCCGTGGATAAAAACAATCGGCTGTCCGATGCCCACATCTTCCACGTATACTTTGACGCCAGCTTCCACTTCCACATAATGTCCCAAACCTTTTCCTCCTTTGATTTAATACTGATTAGTTCTAATCATTAAGATTCCCTCCCTTTTGTTTGTTAAACAATTCTAAAAATAATAGCAGATATTTTTCAGAGGACAACGAGCAGACACATAAAGGCGGTTTAATTCTCCGGAGAGTGAACTAAAAACGGCGAGGCTGCGTTTTGTCAGTAGATCCAGCAATAAAGAAAGTCCCGATGCAAATCTTTCAATCGTGCAGAATTTTTAGGCCCGCAGGCATTCTCCTGTGGTTTCCTTTGTAGTAAGCTTGAGGGACGACAGCGGAAAAAAGGAGAACCTCCATGGAGAAAAGTTCCGACTTTATGCTTTACACGCGCATTCGGCAAAAAGATAAAGCAGCACTTGAACAATTGTATGACCGCTATGAAAAAATCCTGTTTTCATTCCTCTATAAAATGACGGAAGACAGGGATCTGGCAGAAGAGGCTCTGCAGGAAGTGTTCATCAAATTGTGGCGGGGCATAGGGGAGTATGATGACAGCAAAGGCAAATTCACTTCCTGGCTGTTCACAATGTCCCGCAACTCCGCCATCGATTTGATCCGCAAACGGAAACAGCCTGCTGTGCCGCTTGAGGAAATCGGCGAACTGGTCAGCAAAGAATCGACCGTCGAAGAGTCGGCGGAATGGCAGGAACAGAAAGAGCAGATCGAAGCAGCCGTATCGGAACTTTCCGATGAACAGCAAAAAATGATCCAGTTGTTTTATTTCAAAGGCTTGACCCATGAAACAATTTCTTCTCTATGTGATATTCCGCTCGGTACGGTCAAAAGCCGGATCAGGCTGGCATTGAACAAAATGAAAAAAACACTGCACGGCGTGCAAGAAAGGGGGGCTATCGATGACGAATACAAATTGTGATCATCTAGTGGATTACCTGAACGGTTCACTGACTGCAAAAGAGCAGCGGGAGTTTGAAGAACATTTGAAAACATGTGCGGACTGCCGCGAGATCGTGGAAGCAACAGGCGAGCTCCCTTATCTTGCTGAACCGGTAGAGCCTCCTGCAGCGATGAAATCACGGATTCTCGCGAACGTTTTTGCAGAAGAGACAGCAGAAGCCGTACCGGACAAGCCGGTGCCGATGATCAAACCGGCAGCGAAACGCAGCTGGTGGACTCCGCTGATCGCTGCTGTATTGTTATTGTCATTGCTCGGCAATGCCTATGCATTCTTTAAATTATCCGGTGAACCGGAACCGGCGGCTGAAACGGCGTTCCAGTCAGTGGAGCTTCAGCCGGGCGGCGCATTCGAAGGTTCGGCGAAAGCCGCCATCATCAAAGAAGGCGATTCGCTTGATGTGGTGGTGCAGGCGGAACAGCTCGAACAGCTCCAAGGCAGTGAAGTATACCAGGTCTGGCTTTTGAAAGAAGGGCAGCCGGTTCCGGCGGGGGCATTCAGGCCTGCTGAAGACAGGTCCGGTTCCGCCTATTACAGCCTGAAAGAAGATACGGAAGGCTGGGACACGATTGCCATCACGCGGGAACCGGAAGCGGGCAATGAAACCCCGGAAGGCGAGATTGTCCTGAGTTCAGAAATTTGATGAAAAGCAAAACCCGAAACAAGCTGACTGCAAAAACAAGGAACTTCATGGCCTGTATAGAATTCATTCTATACAGGCTTTTTGTATTGTCCGGTTTGCCCGGTGGAAAAGAAAAATCACTTTGCTTAAATGGAAGGCAGCTTGCCGCTTAAGCTTGAAAAAGAGATGAATCAGATGAATAAAACAATCATTCATAATGGTGCAGTAATGTCGATCAACCCTTGGCACATGCTGGTATGGCTGCTCATCGCCCAGATCATGGTGGCTTTTGTCGGCAGAAGTTTGGCACCTCTTGGCGTGCTGATCGGAGATGACTTGTCTTTGACGAAAGCGCAGATCGGTATGCTGCCGGCGGCGCTTTTCCTCGGGCAGTCGCTCGTGGCGATTCCAGCGGGTTTTCTCGTTGACCGGGTCGGATCGAAAAAACTGCTTTTCCTGCTGTCGCTGTGTCTCGGCCTGTCTTTTATCTTGATGGCCGTAACTTCTTTTTATTGGCTCATCTTGCTCATGGTGGTGCTAGGCGGTGCCGGTTACGGTGCGATGCACCCGACTTCCAATAAAGGCATCATCTACTGGTTTTCCGAAAAGCGCGGGACCGCTATGGGAATCAAGCAGATGGGTGTCACGCTCGGTTCGGCATTGGCAGCGCTGCTGTTGCTGCCGGCCGCTGCTGCCTGGGGATGGCGGCCGGTAATGATTGGTGCCTGTCTGCTTTTGATCCTGACCGGCATCTTTGCCTATAAATTCTATTTCGACCCGCCGGATGAAGCTGAAAGAGGCCTGGGTGATGAGAAACCGGCCCGCTTGGTCGCTTCGATTTTGCAGCTATTCAAGGAAAAGCCTCTCGTTCTGGTCAGTTTCGGCGCAATGGGCTTGAGCGGCAGCCAGCTGATTTTGAATACCTATATTGTGTTATACGCCTACGAATATCTCGGCATCAGCCTCGTGCTGGCCGGAATGCTGCTCGTCATTTCCGAAGTCAGCGGCTCGTTCGGCCGGGTGGCATGGGGAATGATCAGTGACAATATATTTCAAGGGAAACGGATCATTGTACTCGTGATAGTCGCGGCTTTTTCCATCGCGGCGTCAATCACCATTGCGCTGCTGCCTCCGGGCACTCCATTTTGGGTGCTCGTCCCGATTACGGTGCTGTTCGGCTTCTGCATTTCCGGCTATAACGGAATCTGGATGAACGCCGCGACTGAACTGGTGCCGATTGAACAGGCAGGGATTGCCAGCGGCTTCAGTTTGATGCTTGGTTCATGGGGTGTCATCATCGGTCCGCCGCTGTTTGGCTATATCGTCGATTCGACGGGCGCTTTTACATATGGCTGGCTGTTCATGGCTGGAATATTGATTGCCGTCATCTTCCTGCTGCTCGTTGCCATGGGCATTGTGAAGAAAGAATCCCAGGAAGCTGGAGAATAAATTGCAAGAAACATCGAGGCAGCCCATATACTGGCTAATGAAAAGACTGGAGAGTTCTAGGTTAATAGAACTCTCCAGTCTTCTTTGTATTCAGTTTCTGTAACGCCGTTCCTGGTTCTCGCTGTATCCCAGTTTCGAGGAGATCCGCGTACCGGTTTCACGGACATGGCCGATCAGGAAGTTGAGCCGCTCTTCTGTCAGGTTATAGCTGACAACCCCCACACTGACAGCCCCTTGCACCTGGCCGAAATGGTTCAGGATGGGGGCGCCGACGCCGATGGTGCCTTCAGTCCGTTCTCCGTGGCTGATGGCGTAGCCTTGTTTTTTGATGTTTTCGAGCAACTCCCAGAACGCCGGCTGCTGTTCTTTAGGCACGTATTGATTGAGGATTTTTTTCACTTCTGCGGTGGGCATATGGGCAAGCATCGATTTATTGGCTGCACCGATATGCATGGGAATGCGGGAGCCAAGCTTGTCGTAGACGCGGATGGCATGTTTTTCATTGTCGATGCGCTCGATGATCAAAGCTTCAAGGCCCATCGGCTGGCTCAAGTAAACGCTTTCTTCTGTTTCGTCGGTCAAGCGCACGAGTTCCGGCCGGATCTTGCTGGTGTAATCCATCGTGTCGTACATATGCAGGCCATATTCAAGCCAAATATTCCCGAGATTATAGCGCTTCGTCTTCGGGTCCTGCTGGATCATGCCGTGCTGCGACATGGATTTCAATACGCGGTGCATCGAACTCACTGGCAGGCCGCATTCATTGGACAGTTCGGTAATGGACATGCCCTCTTCGGCTGCCTTATCAACCAGAATCTTTATAACTCCCATCGCACGGTCGATTGATTGCATAAACTCTCCACCTATCTGCATAAAAATTTATATTGTCAAAAGACTTTAAAGATATTGACATTATAACATGATTATCTTATATTACTAAAAATAACTTTTCACATAACGGAAATGATTTCCGTAATGCGGAAAAAGGAGGATGGCAATGAAGTACAGTTCCTCGATGTATCAGCCGCTGGAGCGGGTGATCGTCAAGCATCCGGCTGACGCTTTTATCAGCCAGGAGCATATTGAAAAAGAGTGGCGGAAAGTCAATTATCTGTCAGAACCTGATTTTGAAGAAGCCCAAAAAGAATACGCAGAATTTATTGCGCTGCTGGAGCAGCATGTGCCGGTTATCGACTACCTGCCGAAGTCCGATGAGGTCAGCATGGATTCGATTTACGCGCACGATCCGGTGAAATTCACGCCGGAAGGAGCGATCATCTTGAAATCCGGGAAAACGCTGCGGCAGCCGGAAGCGGAAGTATATAAAAAGTTTCTTGCGGAAAAAGGGATCCCGGTCATCGGGGAACTGACGGGAGAAGCGACTTCGGACGGCGGCGATATCGTCTGGCTCGACGACCGGGTGCTGGCAGTTGGAAACGGTTACAGAACCAATGCGGAAGCCATCCGCCAGATAAAGGAAATGACAGCGCATATGGTCGATGAATTTATTGAAGTCCAGCTGCCGCACGCCGACGGGGAAGAGGAATGCCTCCATTTGATGTCGTTCATCAGCATGGTCGATCAGGACCTTGCCGTCGTTTACTCGCCGCTGATGCCGGTCGCTTTCCGGAAACTGCTGCTTTCCCGCGGCATCCAGCTTATTGAAGTACCGAAAGCGGAATACGATCTGCTCGGCTGCAATGTGCTGGCGGTTGCGCCGCGCGTCTGCATCATGGTGGCCGGCAATGAGTCGACCAAGCAGCAGTTGGAGCAGGCAGGGGCAACGGTATACGAATACAAAGGTGAAGAAATCAGCGTTAAAGGAACAGGAGGGCCAACGTGCCTGACAAGCCCGGCAGTACGGGTACCAATTTCAGAAAAGAGGAGCTTATCACATGTTTAAAAATGTCATCGTAAAAACACCTGGAAAAAGCTATGTTAACGGATTAACCACTTCAGATCTTGGCACACCGGATTATGAGCGCCTGCTTGAGCAGCATGCCGCTTATGTTGAAGCATTGAAAGCGTGCGGCGTTGAAGTGACGCATTTGCCGGAAAGCGAGGAATACCCCGATTCGACATTCGTCGAAGACGCGGCAGTCTTAACGCCGGAATTTGCTATTATCGCCAATCCGGGCGCAGACAGCCGGAACGGCGAAAAAGAAGAAATCGAAGCGGTCCTGAAAAAGTTCTATTCGAAATTCCACTACATTACCTCACCCGGCACGCTTGACGGAGGAGATGTTCTGCAAGTGGACAAGCATTTTTATGTCGGCATTTCAGAACGCACCAACCGTGAAGGGGCAGAGCAATTCAAGAACATTGTCGAAACGGAAGGGTACACGGCAACGATTGTGGAATTGCAGGAGTTTTTCCATCTGAAAACAGGAATCGCTTATCTTGGAGACAACACGATTGCAGCAGCCGGAGAATTTTTAGGGCATCCGGATTTTGAGCAGTATGAAAAAGTGGAAATTCCCGCTGCAGACGAGTATTCGGCGAACTGCATCAAAGTCAACGACTACGTCATCATTCCAAAAGGCTTTGATGACACGAAACGCAAACTCGCAGAACGCGGGCTGGAAACCATTGAACTTGAAATGTCGGAATTCCAGAAACATGACGGAGGACTCAGCTGCCTGTCGCTGCGCTTTTAAAAGGAATATGGGGTGTTCAAAAAATAACAACGGGGAAGGGGAACTTTTATGATTAAAACACCGGAAGTGCCAGCTGCGAACCAGTTGAACCGTTCCATGAAAAGCCGCCATCTGTTTATGCTTTCGCTTGGAGGCGTCATCGGCACCGGCCTGTTTCTAAATGTAGGGTATACGATTAACCAATCCGGTGCGGGAGGGGCATTGATCGGTTACCTGATCGGCGGCCTCATTTTATACATGGTCATGGTCTGTCTGGGTGAACTTGCCGTCCATATGCCGGTCACCGGTTCTTTCCAGACATATGCATCGAAATACATCAGCCCGTCAGCCGGCTTTTCGCTGGGATGGATGTATTTTGTAGGATCAGCTGCCACAGCGGGAGTCGAATTCACCGCTGCCGGCATTCTGATGAAGTACTGGTTCCCGGAAACACCGGTCTGGATCTGGTGTGCTATCTTCGTGGTTCTCTTGTTCGCGCTGAACGCATTGACGACAAGAGGTTTCGCGGAAGCGGAGTTCTGGTTTGCGGGCATTAAAGTGGTGGCACTTCTGCTGTTTATCGTCATTGGAGCCGCTGCTATTTTCGGCCTGATTCCGCTTGCGGACCGTCCGGCGCCGTTTATGGAAAACCTGGCCCCAGCAGGTTTGTTCCCGGCAGGCATCGCCATTATATTCGTCACGATGATGAACGTCATTTTCTCGTATCAGGGATCTGAGTTGGTGGGGATTGCCGCCGGAGAAACAGAAAATCCGGAAAAGAATATCCCGAAAGCCATCCGCAATATTTTGTTCCGCATTATTGTCTTTTATATCGCATCCATCATTATCCTGTCGGCCATTTTCCCTGCTTCTGAACTTGGGCTATTGGCCAGCCCGTTCGTAACCCTGATGGATGTAGCCGGGATTCCTTACGCAGCAGGCATCATGAACTTTGTCATTCTGACGGCCATCCTGTCAGTGGGCAACTCGTGCCTGTACGCTTCAACCCGGCTTCTATGGGCGATGGCCAATGAGGGCATGGCACCACGGGTGTTCAGTACACTGACGAAACGTAAGGTGCCGCTCGCGGCATTGATCTTTACCATGATGTTTTCATTGCTGTCGCTGTTGACCAGCGTCATGGAAGCGGACACGGTCTTCATCTTGCTGATGTCAATCGCCGGCATTTCAGTGACAATTTCGTGGATGGGAATTGCGGCTTCCCAATTGATGTTCCGCTACCGCTATGTAAAAGCGGGAGGAAATACAGCGGATCTGAAATTCAAAGTGCCTTTCTATCCATTCGTCCCGATCTTCTGCATCGCATTTTGCCTGCTCATTCTCGGGTTCTTGGCATTTGACCCGACACAGAGAATCGGGCTGTTATACGGCATTGGATTTTTCATCGCCTGCATGGTCTTCTATAAAGTAAAACTTGAAAAAAGAAACTCTGCCCCGGCAGAAGTGGAAGTGGAACCGGTCAAATAAGGAGGAATATTAAGTGGAAAAATTGTTATGGGGAACGCCTGCCAGTCTTCGGTCGCTGTTATGTGAATTGGTCAGCTGGGAAAGTCGGACGTTGACTGAAGGAGAAAAGGACTTTCCTTTCAAAGTAAGGGAAAAACTGCGGAAACTGGATTATTTTCAGCAGCATCCCGACTTTTTGGCCCTTCACGAAGCGGATCCCGGACGGAATCTGCTGATGGCGCTTTATGAACATCCCGAAGCGATGGACACCGTTGTGCTCATCAGCCATTTCGACACCGTCCAGACGGAGGAATACGGCGATTTGGAAGTGCTCGCATGCCGTCCGGAAGAACTGACGCAAAAGCTTGCCGAACGGAAACACGAGCTGCCTGAAGAAGCGCGCCTTGATCTCGAATCAGGCAAGTATTTGTTCGGCCGCGGCACGATGGACATGAAAATGGGTCTGGCTCTCCATATGGCGCTTATTGAAAAAGCAAGCACCGAACAATGGCCGCTCAATCTGGTGCTTTTGACGGTGCCGGATGAAGAAGTCAATTCGACTGGCATGCGGGCAGCAGTGGAGGAACTGGTGAAACTGCGTGACCGGCGCGGCTTGTCCTACAAAATGTTCTTTAACAGCGAACCGGCGTTTTCTCAAAAGCCGGGTGATGAGAAGCATTACATCTATTCCGGAACGCTCGGGAAAATCATGCCGGCTGCTTTGTTTTACGGCAAGGAAACACATGTCGGCGAACCGCTGAAAGGCATGACCGCCAACTTCATCGCTTCATTTTTGACACAGGCGATGGAGTGGAACTCCTTATTCCATGAAAATGACTTGGGGGAAAGTACGCCGCTGCCGGTGTCGCTCCAGCAGAAAGACCTGAAAATGCAATACTCGACCCAAACACCTTACCGGGCAACTGCCTTGTACAATATCTTCCTGATGAAACGCAATGCGGCGGAAGTGATGGAGCTGTTTGAGCAAACAGCGAAGCAGGCGGCTGCGATGTGCAACACAGCGTATGCGGAACTCTGCAAACGCGAAGAGATTGAAGGGATCGGCGAAGTGCGGGTGCTGCGCTATGAGCAATTGCTTGCTTACGCGGAAGTCAAACGGGGGAGCGACTTCGTAGCGCATCTGAAAGCGGAAATCCTGGACCATCCGGAATGGGATGAACGCGAGAAATCGCTGCGGATTGCCGATAAACTGATGATTCAGTGCCATGAGCTGGCACCTGCCATCGTCCTGCTGTTCGCACCGCCTTATTACCCGGCCGTCAACTCGTCTGAAGATCCGCTGATTGTGGAATGCGTTGCTACTGTTCAGGAAGCTGCTGCTGAGTTCGGCATCGAAGTCGACCAGATCCATTATTTTAATGGCTTATGCGATTTGAGCTATGTGAATTACAGCGACAGCGGAAACGGCTGGAGCTCTTATGAACGCAATACGCCGGTCTGGGGGAAAACATACAGCATTCCGTTTTCTGGCATGCTGGAGCTGCAGGCACCTGTATTGAACGTCGGACCGTTCGGGAAAGACGCCCATCAGTATACCGAGCGGCTCCATATCGACAGTGCCTTCGTCCAGACGCCTTATATGCTCGAAAGTTTGATGAAGAGCTTATGCAAGCAAGTGGTTGAAACGGTTTAACCGCAAAATCAGATAAACTTATGCAAAACCAAAACGGATACAAGGGGGATTTTTATGAAAGATTTACCCATGGAGAAGCCGAGTAATTTAGAAGAATCGGAGAAAAAGCCGAAGCGGGAATTAAATGCTTTTGTATTGATGTTTATCGTTATTATTGCGGTTACCGTTTTAACTTATATTTTGCCAGCAGGACAATACGAACGCACCGAAGTGGATGGGCGGACTATTGTAAACCCGGAATCCTTTGCTTTTACTGAGTCGTCGCCGGTCGGCCTGCTTGAAATGTTCTCGAGCATCCATTTAGGGATGGTGGAAGGTGCCTCAATTATTTTGTTTGTCTTCATGTTCGGGGGAGCTCTCGGCATCATGCAGAAAACGGGTGCACTGAATTCCTTCATCTTATTTATATCGGCGCGCTTTGCATCGAAGGAAAAAATATTGATTCCGCTGATGATCCTGATTTTCATGTCGCTTGGAACATTGATCGGTTCTGCCGAAGATGCGCTTGTCTATATCGCAATCATCGTTCCGATGATGATTGCGCTGGGCTTTGACGCATTGACCGGAGTTGCCATCGTTATCCTTGGAACGCTCGCTGCCGGTTTTACATCCGGCATCACCAATCCGTTCAACGTTGGAGTCGCTCAGACGATTGCGGAATTGCCCATTTATTCAGGCATGGGCTTGCGGCTGGCTCTTATGGCCGCCTTCTTTATCTTAACCGTCTCTTATATCTACCGGTACGCCATGAAAATCAAAAAAAATCCTGAGCTCGGGGAGTACGGAAAGTTCAGCCGCAATGAAACAGCTGGTTTTGAAAAAACGTTCACGATGAGCAAAAGGCATCTGATTGCGCTTTTAGTGCTGTTGGCCAATTTTATTTTGCTCATTTATGGAGTCATCAAATTAGGCTGGTATATCAGTGAAATCGGCGGTTTGTTCCTGCTCAGTGCCATTATTATGGGCATCATCAACAAACTTAGTTCAAGCGACATGGCCAACGGTTTTATTGCAGGTGCCGTTGATA
The DNA here is from genome assembly GCF_057748275.1 of Planococcus sp. VCh962. Classification (NCBI taxonomy): domain Bacteria; kingdom Bacillati; phylum Bacillota; class Bacilli; order Caryophanales; family Caryophanaceae; genus Planococcus; species Planococcus sp. VCh962. The sequence goes on along the minus strand of NZ_JBYLHS010000002.1, from coordinate 769,307 downwards.
TGGTGCCTGGAGCGCTGATTATTGGAGTCGCGCAGGCTATACTTGTCATCATTACGAGCGGCGGGCTTCTTGATACAATTTTGTATTATGCAGTGGGTGTTCTGGAACATCTTCCGGCAGCACTCAATGCAGTAGGGATGTTTTTCGTCCAAATGGGCATGAATTTTATCGTACCTTCAGGAAGTGGACAAGCGGCATTGACTATGCCCATCATGGCCCCGCTTTCCGACTTGCTGGGCGTTACCCGCCAAACTGCCGTCCTGGCGTTCCAACTCGGTGATGGTTTATCGAATATGATTTTTCCGACATCCGGGGTCTTATTGGCAGGGCTTGCTGTAGCGGGCATTCCATTCACTAAGTGGATCAAGTGGGTATTTCCTTTCTTCTTGATGCAAGTAGCAATTTCAATTGTCTTCTTGCTCATTGCGCAAGCGATCAACTATGGACCTTTTTAACCGAATTAAAGTTAGGAGAGGGCTTTATGAATAAACTGCAGGATACAGCGGAAGTAGTGATGAAAGAAGTGATTTCATGGAGACATCATTTTCATGAAAATCCGGAACTCTCCTACGAGGAATTCAAAACTTCCGATACGATCGAACAATTGCTTAAGAGCTTTCCGGGATTAGAAGTAAGCAGACCCTCACATACTGGGGTTCTCGCCGTGTTAAAAGGAGGCCGTGGGTCAGCCGAAAAAGCGAATACACTATTATTTCGTGCGGATATTGATGCTTTGCCGCTTCAAGAAGAAACCGGCTTGCCATTTCAGTCGAAAAACGATGGGGTGATGCATGCCTGTGGACATGATGCCCATGCTGCAATGTTGCTTGGCGCAGCCAAACTGCTGGCAGGCCGTAGAGACGAACTGGCCGGTGAAATACGATTCGTCTTCCAGCATGCGGAAGAAGTTCTTCCGGGAGGCGCGCAGGAATTAGTGGAAAAAGGAGTTGCAGAAGGTGTCGATTATGCCTTTGCCCTTCATGTATCTCCCGCTTACCGTACAGGTGAAATCGCTTTGAGGGATGGTGTGTTTTGCGCTGCAGCAGATGACTTTGAAATAAGGATCACCGGTGAAGGAGGCCATGCATCCACTCCTGAGCTGACTATTGATCCGCTGATAGTAGGGGCGGAAATCACTACCAATATCCAGCATATTGTTTCACGCAAAATTTCAGCGCTCAAAGCGCCAGTCATTTCAGTTACAAAATTCCAGAGCGGCGATGCTTTGAACGTCATTCCTCAATATGCAGATCTTGGAGGCACTATTCGTTCCTTGGATGGCGATAGCCGTGTCAAAGCGAGAGAAGCACTCGAGCAAATCGTAAAAGGAATAGCTGTAGCGCACGGTGCTCAGTATGAACTCAGGTGGGATCTCGGTTATCCTGCGGTCGTCAACAACAGCAAGGCCGTGATGGTATCAAAAGAGGCCATCGAAAGGATTTGCGGAAAAGAAGGGCTAATAGAGGTAGAACATCCAATGTTCGGAACCGAAGACTTTTCATCCTTCTCCGAAATCGTGCCATCCTCCATGCAGTTTATCGGGGTACACACTGAAGAGTTTGGGAAGGCTTATCCGCTTCATCATCCGAAATTCCGTGTGGACGACAAAGCACTTAAGATAGGTGTGGAATATTTTGTCGCCGTCGCTGAAAAGCTATGTGGAAATGCCGTATAAAAAGATTTTGGATGAATAATCAGCAAAAACACCGTTCCCAATGGAACGGTGTCAGACTGTAGACAAAGTTGCTTGAAATGAATAAGACGGTATAAACCCCAACCGGTCCGGCCACTTCGCTTTCCGTGGGCACGGCCTCAGCCGCTTCACTCACTGCGTTCGCTCCAGGGTCTTCGGTTCGCGCTGGTCCCACAGGAGTCTCGTGGCCGGACCGGTTGGGGGTGTCGCTTGAATTCACGGAATCCCTTCCATCCAGGATGTCGCTTTTCAGATAAGTGAGGAGAAGCGGCACATGGTGTTCACTTCACGCCAGCCCGCGGAAAGCGTCTAATTGAAGCGCGGGAACCGAGAGGAGAACCTTGTTTTTGTTAGTTACTCACTTGATTGAAAGTAGATTCATTTGTCTATAAGCTCCACCGTTCCCAATGGAACGGTGTTTTTGCTTTTTTAGATGCGCAGCAATTCCGGTTTTTCCGTAATTTTTGCCGCTGCTTTCGCTTCTTGGCGGTACGTATCAAGCATGTCGCAGGGGCGGCCGATAAAGTCGATGCAGCCGTCCCGAATTTTGACAATGCGGTCGGCTAGGATATGGGCGTCTTTTTCATCATGCGTCACAAAGACGGAAGTGATGTCTGCTTTTTTCAACAGGTCCCGCAGATCTTTGCGGATTTTTTCCTGCAGCTCCGCATCCAGATTGCTGAAAGGCTCGTCCAGCAGCAGCAAGTGGGGGTTGGGCGCAAGGGCTCTGGCAATTGCTACTCGCTGCTGCTGCCCGCCGCTCAATTGATGCGGATAGCGTTTTTCATAACCCTCCAATTCTACCAGTTCCAAAACTTCCTGAAGGCGTTTCTTTTTTTCGGTCCTCTTCAGGCGGAACAATCCGAAAAGGATATTTTCCGCAACAGTCAAATGAGGGAATAAGGCGTAATCCTGAAAAACCATGCCGATGCCGCGCTTTTCAGGCTGCAGGAAAGTTTGGTCGTCCACCAGGATCTGGCCCTTGATTGCCACTTTTCCGGCGGTCGGCTTTTCCAGTCCGGCAAGCAGGCGCAGGATGGTGCTTTTGCCGCTTCCGCTCCGGCCGAGGATCGAGATCACTTCACCTTTTTCAATATGGAGAGAAAATTTATCGAGTGCCGCTGTTTTTGTATTTGAATAGGAAAAACAAAGGTTTTCGATCGATACAAACATATTAATCCAACTCCTTTTCCAGAAACTTATAAAAGATCACAATGGCCAGGGCACTGATGCCGACGATCAATAAAGAAGCTTGCGAAGCCTCCATGATCTTTTCATCACTGGCATATTGGAAAGCTTTGGTGGAAAGTGTATCAAAATTAAAAGGGCGCAAAATCAAGGTCAACGGAATTTCTTTCAACACGTCGATAAAGACCAGGATAAAGCCGCTGATGATCGCGCCTTTCATCATCGGAAGATCCACCTTGAAGAAAGTTTTCGTCAGCCCGACACCCAGCAGCCGGGAAGCATCCCGGAAATCAGTTCCGATTTTATCGTAGCCTGTCTCGATGGAGCTGTAGCCGATGGCAAAAAAACGGATGATATAAGCCGTCAGGAGCAGCACGATGCTGACACTGAGGACCAGTGTTGTGTCGAGGCCCGCCATTGCATAAAGCGGTGCCAGGAACTCATCCAAGGCGATAAAGGCGGTGACAACTGCAACCGCAATAACTGCACCGGGGATCGAATAGCCGAGAACCGTCAGCTTTGGCAGCAGCTTGGCCATCCTGCCGCGGACAAGGCGGGTGAAATTGCCGACAATCAAGGCAAAAACAATAATGGCGGAAGCGCTGATTGCCGCCACGGAGATGGAATTTTTGATATAAGACATAAATTCATCCATCGGAATGGTTCCGAAAGTTAAAATCGTCCAGTCCATCAACTGGGCGACAGGAATGAAAAATCCAAGGGAAAGAATGGCAAAACCATAAGCTGCCGCCGCAAAAGCTTTCCAGCCGGTCAGCTGGATAAGGGGCAATGGGCGGACTTTTGTTGAAGAATAACTGTATTGGCGCCTGCCCCGCAGAATTTTTTCAATCAGCAGGATCAGAATGACAAAGCCCATCAAAGAAGCAGCCAGCTTGATGGAAGATTCGATATCGCCTAAGCCGAACCAGGTCTGGAAAATCGCCGTAGTGAATGTCTGGATGCCGTAATATTTTACAACGCCATAGTCATTCAGCACTTCAAGGACGACTAAGCTGGCGCCGGCAATAATGGAAATCCGGGATATTGGCACAACGACCTGGAAGAACGTGCGCCAAGGCCCTTTCCCGAGCAGCCGTGTGCTCTCGATCAATGAAGCGGATTGCCGGGACAGGAATACCCGGGTAATCGTGTAGACATAAGGGTACAGGAACATCGTGTAGATAAATATGGCACCCGGCAAGTTCATGATATCGAAATGAGCCGGATTCAGTTCCATGCCGAAACGCTCGCGAAGCGTGACTTGGATTACGCCGGTGTAATTGACGATTCCATGGTACGTATAGGCCCCGATAAAAGGGGGGATGGAAAGCGGGAGAATCAATGCCCATTTCAAAAAACGCCTGAAAGGGAACTGGTACTGGGCAATCAGCCAAGCCAGGCTTAAGCCGATAAAAATAGTTAAAACGGCAGTAGCTGCAATCAAGATCAGCGAAGTCCTGACAAACGACCACAGCACAAACTCTTTCATATGTTCCCAGTTTTCATTTGAAGGGGAGAACAGGCCTGCCACAATCGTTAAGTTCGGCAAAAACAAAGCGGCGATGATGACGATGGCGGCAATCGTCCATGGATTGATATTTGCCAATCTTCTTTGCATGTTTCAGGCAGCTCCTTCCTATAGCAAGAAATCCCTTGCTGCAAAAGTGCACAGCAAGGGTTGCTCTGATAGATTATTTCCAGCCTACTTCGTTAAAGATCAAAATCGACTTGGCATTGTTTTCGCCAAGGACAGACAACGGAATGTCCTGTTCTTTAAAGTCTCCCCACGATTTCAATAATTCAGTCGGTTCGACTTCTTCGTTTACAGGGTATTCGTAGTTCGCTTCCGCAAATGTTCCTTGCGCTTCAGGAGCGGACAGGAATTCGAGCAGCTTGATGGCATTCTCTTTATTCTTCGATGTTTTGACAACGCCGGCACCGCTTACGTTCACATGGGTTCCAGTCGTTTCCTGGTTAGGGAAGAAAACGCCGAGGCCTTTTGCCACTTCCACTTCAGCCGGGTCTTCAGAATTCAGCAATTGCCCGAAGTAATAAGTATTCATGATCGCGACATCGCCGACTCCGGCCATGATGGCTTTGGCCTGGTCGCGGTCTCCGCCTTCAGGGTCGCGGGCGAAATTGTTCACTAGCCCTGCTGCCCATTCTTTCGCTTGTTCTTCACCGTTGATTTCGATGAAGGAAGCCAGCAAAGACTGGTTATAGACGTTTTCTGAACTGCGGATTAAGACGTGGCCTTTCCACTGGTCTTCAGTCAGTGCTTCGTAAGTCGATAATTCCTCAGGTTTTACCGTTTCTTTATTGTAAACAATGACGCGTGCACGTTTGGTCAAGCCATACCACATTTGATCCGTGTCACGGAAGTTTTCGGGAATTTGCTTGTCCAGCAAGTCACTTGAAACAGCCTGCAGCAATCCTTCTTCTTTCGCTCGGAACAGGCGTCCGGCATCTGCCGTCAAGAACAGATCCGCTTCGGTTCCATCCCCTTCGCGTTTGATGCGTTCAAGCAATTCATCCGCTTCCCCTTTGATGACGTTCACTTTCACGCCGGTTTGTTCTTCGAACTTCTTGTATAATTCATCGTCCACATCATAATGGCGCGCTGTATATAAATTGACTTCTGTGCTTTCCGGTGTTTCCTCAGGTGCCTCACTAGTAGCGGGCTGGGATGCGTTGCTGCTTCCGCAAGCCGATAGGACAAGAAGTACAAAAGCTAAAACGAGATAAAAAAGTTTGTTCATCGATGTCTCTCCTTTTGGTATGTAGTTGAGAATCTAATTGAAAACAATTCTCAATCTCAATTATAGGGAGGCAAGTGAGAAAGTCAATCCAATTTCGTTAAGTTTATTAAAAATTTTTTATATTTAGGAAACAATAACGATAGGTTATAGGAAAATAGACTTGTTCGTGAAAAGAAGTTATTAAAGAAAAAACGTCAAGGTAATAAAATTCTTAAAAAGAATGCCGAGTTCAATAAAAAACCTTTTATTTCAAGAATTTTCTGTGTTTATTGATGCGAAATAGGGTATATTGGATTCATGCAGTAGTTACAGAAACGTGGCAGTGCCGGATACGCGAGCTGCTACACGATATGGCTGCTGCATGCCAATGATAATCAGTTGAATGAACAGATAAAAGAAAAGGCCTTCGATGTGAAGGCCTTTTTGTCTGCTCTATAACGAAACATCAAGTATGACGCAACGTTGTTTAAGATGGGTAACATGTCACAATCGGATGTCATGGAACGATCATTGGTACCCGCAACCTTACATAGCTAGGGAAAGTATGGAGTTGGACGGATGGTGAAATCATCGCTCCGCATCGAAGGCGCTTTTGCCAACCTTTGATGCGGGGAATTTCGGTTGTTGTGTGTAAAAGAATCTGCAATATTCCGCTAAATAGTCTATGTATTTACATTATTCAGAATTAATTATAAGATGGATGAAACATCTGAAAACGTTTTCAGAAGCGATATCATTGAAAGGAGCTGACAGCGATGGAACAAAAGAAGAAACTGCCGCTCGAAGGGCTTCGGGTCATTGACGCCTCAACAGTGCTGGCAGGGCCGATGCTTGCTACATACCTGGGTGATTTCGGAGCGGAAGTGATCAAAGTGGAGCATCCTTCGGGAGATCCGCTGCGCAACGCCGGCCGGCATAAGGACGGGGAATCGCTTGAATGGAAGCTGGTGTCCCGCAACAAGAAACCGATCACCCTCAATTTCAGCACGCCGAAAGGGCAGGAGCTGTTCCATCAGCTTGCGGAAACGGCGGATGTGGTGATCACGAATTTCCGTCCGAAAACGCTGGAGAAATGGAACATCACCTATGAATCACTGTCCAAAAACAATCCAGGTTTGATTGTCGTGAAGGTATCTGGCTTCGGGGAAGAAGGGCCTTACAAAGAGCGGCCGGGCTTCGGCACGCTTGCTGAAGCGATGTCGGGCTTTGCGCAAGTCAACGGGTTCCCGGACCGGGGACCGGTGCTGCCAAGTTTCGCGCTCGCCGATTACGCGACGGCGCTTATGGGAGCCTATGCGACGATGGTGGCGATTTACGAGCGGGACCATTCGGAGGACAAGGAGGGGCAGTATATCGATTTGCCGATTTACGAAGCTTTGATGGGAATGCTCGGAAACCAAGTGATGGAATACGATCAGCTCGGCGTCGTCCCGGGCAGGAAAGGGAACCGCACCGGCTGGACAGTGCCGCGGAATCTGTACGAGACGAAAGACCGCAAGTGGCTGGCCATTTCCGGAACATCGCAGCCGATCGTGGAGCGGATTTTCAAAGCCATCGGCCGGGAGGACTTGATCGCAAATCCCAAATTCGCCACTAACCAAAAGCGCCTTGAGAACGTCGATGAACTGGAAGCGATTATCGCCGACTGGATGAAGCAGTATACGCAGGATGAAATCCTAGAGCGCTTTATCCGGTTTGAAGCGACGATTGCGCCGGTCTATACAGTCGAGGACATTGTCAAAGACCCGCATTTCAATCATCGGGAAAATATCGCGGAAGTGCCGGATGGACATTTCGGTACCGTGAAGATGCTTAATGTGGCGCCGAAACTGTCCCGCACACCGGGAGAAATCCGCCATACCGGGCCGGAATTGGGTTCTTTCAATGAAAGCCTGTACGGAGAACTCGGGCTGAGCAAAGATGACATCGAACAGCTGAAACAAGAAGGAATCATTTAAACGGGGAGGCAAAAAAATGATTTATCGAAGTCTGATGTTTACACCGGGAACGAAAAAAGAGCGTTTATTGAAATCGGTCAGCAGCGAGGCGGATGCGCTGCTCTGGGATTTGGAAGATGCTGTCCATCCCAGTGACAAAGAAGGAGCCCGTGCCGCCATCAAAGAAGCGCTGGATGGACTGGAAGACAAGCCCGCCAAACCCATTTTCCTGAGGGTCAACCAGTATGGCAGCGAATGGTACGAAGAAGATGTCAAGCTGGCGCTTCATGAAAACGTCACCGGCATCATGCTGCCGAAAGCGGAAAGCAGTGAACAGGCCGCGGAAACCTGGGAAGGGATGGGGAGTGAAGGGGAACTCATTGTGCTGATCGAGACAGCAGTCGGGATAACCCGCCTGGAGGATATCTTCAGCAATCCGAACATCACCGGAGTAGCTTTTGGCGCCATCGACTATGCGGTGGACTTGGATCTGACCTTGACGGAAGCGGGCCTCGAGGCGCTTTATGCACGGTCCCGGATTGTCACTTATGCCAAGGCGGCAGGCATCAGCGGAATCTTCGATACGGTGTTCCCGGATGTCCACAACGAGGAAAGCCTGCAGAAACGGGCTTTGTCGGCCCGGGCACTCGGCTTCAACGGCCAGATGGTGATTCACCCGAAACAGCTGGATACGGTTCATGAGGTTTACAGTCCGTCCCGTGAAGAAATCGATTGGGCGGTGAAGGTGCTGCTGTATGCTGAAAACGAAGCAAAAGGCCAAGGTGTTTTCATGTTCGACGGCAAAATGGTCGACCGTCCGGTTATTGAAAAAGCTCGGCAAATCTACAGCGCGGCCGAGCGTTACCAGCTCGTCATCGGCGGCTGACGGCACATCCGAGATGGGGGACTGTGTAATGACTGGAAAGAAACACAAAGCTGCACCGAAGCGCAGACTGACCATTGAAGACGTGGCAAAAAAAGCCGGAGTATCGATATCCACCGTTTCCCGCGTGATGAACGAGAACCCGTATATAGCCGAAGAGACCAAGCAAAAAGTGCTGGATACCATTGCTGTGCTCGACTACCGGCCGAATGCCCTGGCAAAAGGCTTGAAGCAGATGAAGAGCAATGCAATCGGCTTGATTTTATCCGACCTGCAAAATCCTTTTTGGCTGATGGTACTGGAAGGCATTGAAGACGCCTGCCAGGAAGCCGGGTCCAGCCTGCTGATTCTGAATTCGCGGGATGATGTCGAAAAAGAAAGCCGTAACGTGAAGGAGTTCCGGATGAGGCAACTGGACGGCATCATCGTCAACCCTGCCTCTCAGGAAAATCCGTTGTTTCATGCCTTAGCCGAAGAACGCTTCCCGCTCATTTTTCTGAACCGGAAAGTGGCTGGAGCTCCGGCGGATAGCGTCGTGGCCGATAATATCAAAGGCGGCATGCTGGCAGTGGATCACTTGATCGGCTTGGACAGGAAGAGAATCGCCATCTTCCTGTATCCGGCAGCCGGCATCAGCCCTCGGCTGGAAAGGCTGGAAGGCTATAAAAAAGCATTGGGCGCCCATGGCCTTCCAATAGAAGAGCATCTCATCCGGGTGGTTGAAAACAATAACGACTGCCTGCAGCAGATGAAGCAATTGTTTGAAGGGGAAGGCAGGCCGGATGCCATCTTTTCCACCAATAATATGCTGACGCTGATGATTTTGGACGTTCTCGGTGAATTGAGGATCAAGGTGCCGGAAGATGCCGGCTTGCTCGGCTACGACGAAACGGAATGGTCGAAACATTTGAATCCGCCATTGACCACCATCAAGCAGCCGGCGTATGAAATGGGGCGAAAGGCGGCTGAGCAGCTTTTTCTTGCCATCCATGCAAAGCGGCAGGATGAAGAGCGGCAACCGGAAATTATCCAACTGGAGCCTTCTTTGGTCGTCCGCCGTTCCTGCGGAGAAGCACAGTAAAAGGCTGGCCGGCAACTCAAATACGGAAGGCGCCAGTTTAAATCGAAAGCTTAATGCCAAGAGCATTCCTGCGGAACCGGGAATGCTTTTTTGCTTGCTAAAATGAAAGAGATTTCAAAATAAGAATAATAATTTAACAAAAATCAATAATTGTTTATTGATAAACGATAAATAACATGATAGAATCAAAATGAAAATAAATAAGCGAGGTGCTTTAGATGAAACGTGAAACACTCTTTTTAAAGGCAGTTATTATTCTTATGGCAATTCCGGTTTTGGCTATATGCATATTCGTAGTGCCTCCGCTGTCTTCATTTGTAGCAGAGGTCATTCCGCAATGGGCTTTTTTGCAATATTTCTTTTTGATCGCCATGTATCTTACCGCGATTGCCTATTTTGTGGCCCTTTATCAGGCGCTGAAGCTGCTGGGCTATATTGATAAAAACATCGCTTTCTCGGAATTATCGGTCAAGGCGCTGAAGAACATCAAATACTGCGCCATCACCATCACCGTCCTGTATATCCTGTGCCTGCCGATCATTCTGCACATGGCGCAGGTGGATGATGCACCGGGACTAGGCGGAATCGGGATGATCATCACATTCGGTTCCTTTGTGATTGCCGTCTTCGCGGCAGTCCTGCAAAAACTGCTGCAGAATGCCATCGATATAAAATCTGAAAACGATTTAACGGTCTGAGGTGAATAATATGGCGATTATAATCAACATTGACGTAATGCTGGCAAAACGGAAAATGAGCGTCACCGAACTTTCGGAACGGGTGGGCATCACGATGGCAAACCTGTCCATCCTGAAAAATGGCAAGGCGAAAGCGGTCCGTTTATCTACGCTGGAAGCAATCTGCAAAGCGCTGGACTGCCAGCCTGGAGATATCCTGGAATACAGAAGCGAAGAATCCTGAACAGCAGATAAATTCACTTTGAATAAAACCGAAGGCAGCAGGGATCTATTTATCTGAAAACAACAGAAAGACCGTAAAGCGGCTGCCGCTTTACGGTCTTTCTGATTGTCATTATCCTGTCAGTCCAGAACCAGGCTTTCCTGCAGGACATTTCGCAGCAGCGGGGTCGGTTCACCGACACTGTATAGCTGCAGCTCATGCATCGCTCGGGTGCAAGCGGTATAGAACACCCTGCGGAGGCTGTCATCGCCGTACACCTTTCGGGAGGCGTCATAAATAATGACAGCATCAAATTCGATGCCTTTTGCCAAATACGACGGAATGACCACGATCCCTTGTTCGTATTCAGCCGTACCGCTTTTCAGAAGCTTGATATCCGCGATATCGGACAAGGCTTCATAGGCGCGTTTGCTTTCCTCGGCCGATTTGCAGATGATGGCAATGCTGTTGTAACGGAGGTTCCGCAGAGCTGCAACTTTGGCGGTGATGGAGCGGTGCAGTTCGGCGTGGTCGGCGACTTGTGTCAGCACAGGCCGCTCGCCGGCACGCTCAAAAGGAATGATCCGGTCACCGCCCGGTATGAGCCGGCGTGTAAATTCAATGATCGGCTTGGTGGAGCGGTAGCTGCGTGCCATGTTGATCACTTCCGTTTCCTCCGGTCCGTATAAGTTCATCAATGTGTGAAAATCATCTGTTTCGCTTGCATGGGCGAAGACCGCCTGATTAAAGTCGCCGAGCACCGTCATTCTTGCCGAAGGAAATAAACGCTTCAGAAACTCGAATTGAAACGGCGAATAATCCTGTGCTTCGTCAACGACCACATGCTTGATGGAGCTGTTGGCATGAAAACCTTGAATCAGTTCCTTCATCAGCAAGAACGGCGTCGCATCTTCGTAAGACAATCTGCCTTCATCGAACATCTCCAGTGTTGCTTGGCAAATTTCCGGCCATTCTGCGGGTATTTCGCCTTCTGTCCATCTGCTGATCTGCTCGGGATCAGCAAAAAGCTGCCGGTACAGCCCTTTAATGTCAATAAAGCCAAACGTCCGGATTTGCTTGCGCAGCGGTTTCAATTTCTGCTGGACAATCATTTGGGCAAGAGCTTCCGGCTCGACTTCGTAATCGGCCATCGCTTCTCCTGTCAGTCCGTGTTTTTTTGCTAAATAGGCATGGGCTTTATGGAGATCATCATTGCTGAGCAGCTCGATTCTGTTCTGTACCCAGGACTTATTAAGTTCCGCCTTTTGCTTGTCCTGTATTTTCTTCAACAGCCACTCCTTTAATTTTTCAAGCCGATTATGGAATCGGAGGGAAGTGCCGCTGCTGTAAAAATGGTCTGCTATTTGCTGGGCAGTCACAATCGGCTTCCCTCTGAAGAGGAGGTCCTTGAACAGCATGCCGGATCCTTCCAGCGATTTCCTGTAGGATTCGAGCGCTTCGAAAAAAAGATGGGAGGCTTTAAAACGAATGCCGGCAACCCTGGCTTGGTAGTCCGGGGTATGTGCTGCCGTGAAGACATATTCCAATTGCGTGTAGGGATTTTCAAGTTGAAACTCCTCGCTGAGGCGATGAGTCAGATATTCCTGGAACGTAACTTGCTGCATATTCTCTTCACCGAGTTCGGGCAGTACGTTGGATACGTAACTATTGAACATTGAATTCGGCGAGAACAAGATGATCTGATCCGGATTCAAATGGCTCCGGTATTTATACAGTAAATAAGCGATCCGCTGCAAGGCGGCCGAAGTCTTGCCGCTGCCTGCTGCGCCTTGGACAATGAGCAGCTTCCCGCGGTCATGCCGGATGATGCGGTTTTGTTCCTGCTGGATGGTAGCTACGATACTGTGCATATGCTTGTCAGTGCCTTTGCCCAGCACCTGCTGCAGAATCTCGTCTCCAATGGTAAGGCTTGTGTCAAACATCGATTGGAGAACGCCGCCGCGGATCAGGTATTGGACCTTTTTCTCCAATGTCCCTTTCACTTCACCGCCAGGGGTTGTATAACTGGCTGGTCCTGTCTGATATTCATAGTAGATGCTTGAGACAGGGGCTCTCCAGTCGTAGATCAGAAAGTTTTCCCCGCTTGCATCCATCAGCGTGGAAATGCCAATGTAAATCTGTTCCGCAGCCGCTTCTCCTTCTTCAAGAAAATCAATGCGGCCGAAGTAGGGAATCTCACGCATACGCCGGAGCTTGGCCAGTTTCTGGGAGGCCAGCCTTTCGGTGCTTTGGTTTGTCGACAGGATTTGAGCTTCTTGCCTCAAGCCGATGATGGTCTCAAGATAATCGTCGAAGCTGTCAACATTCACTTTGATTTCATCCCAGAAATGCCGGCGGATATTCACCAATTCGCTTCGGCGCTGAGACGTTTCTTTCTCTAACCTGCTAATCTGCTCCGCTATTGTCTCAAGGACATTGTCCAGTCGTTTTTGCTCCCGCTGAAACTCTGACACCATAGCAACCACTCCTTGAAAATGGATTTGACAAACCAAAAATTATAGGATATGATATAAAATAGAGGTAGTCTATACACTATAATTTTTAAGCGTACATCTACATAAATATACCATATATTCTCGGTTGCTTCAATGCATTTTGAACCGGGTTTTTGAGTTCGCAGATTCTTCTAGCTAAATGCCAAGACTATACACCGCTCAATAAGAGGGTGTTTTTTTGATTCCAATTTTACGCTGGACTATAGCCAGGAAATGGTTTCTGGTTTTTTGCAGGAACTTTTATGCCTTAATTCAACGGACGCATGCCTGCATTGAAAATTTTGTGCATTTCCGTGTTGCACTGCCGAAGCCGCTATGGAATCATATGACTATAAGGATACAAAGATACACAGGAGGGGTCGTATGATATTAGAGGCTGCAGCGCTTTACGTGAAACCGGGCTTGGAGAAAGAGTACGAAGATGCTTTTCGGCAGGCATCCGGAATTATTTCCTCGATGGAAGGTTACTTGTCCCACGAATTGCAGCGGTGTATGGAAGTGGAAGGAAAGTATTTGCTGCTGGTGGAATGGGAAAACTTAGAAGACCATACCGTAGGATTCAGGCAATCAGCTGAATACCTGGAATGGAAACGGTTATTACATCATTTTTACGATCCTTTTCCAATTGTGGAGCATTTCGAAAAAGTTGAGCTTGCCTGATACATAAGCACAGCATATCAGTCTTTATGCGGCTGAACAGGTTGAGTAGAAAGCCGAATGTCACGCCTTTGCTTTTACAAAGCTGTAAAAACAATGTGACATTTGGATTAATTATACATTTATTAATGGAAATATGATTAATCCTTTGAGTGCTGGGTATATCTTTACTAAACCTACACATCAAAAGGAGGAAAAGCAATGAATCATTTAAAAGCACTTATTGTAAAGTTTCTGATGATTGCTGTCGTGCTTTCCATTATTTTGACTGGAATTTACGATGTCGAGTTCGGGAACACCTTATTAATCAGCCTGGTGCTGACCGTAATCGCTTACGCATTGGGAGATCTGATGGTTTTCCGGAGATCCAAGAACCAAACGGTACATGACCATGCAGGCAGCGCACATGCCAATAACCATGGACATGAAACCGACCATAAAAAGAGAAATACGATGGCGACAATTGCAGACATCGTCCTTTCATTCCTTGTGATTTGGCTGGTGGGAGATGCGTTGATCAACAACAGTCAAGACATTGTGCAAGCTGCTCTCATTTCTGCCATTGTCATCGGCGGTGGAGAATGGTTCTTCCATAAATACCTGGACCGCAATGTTTTCCCGGAAAAAGACGCACATGCTACAACTTCGTCACATTAAGCAATAATAAAATGGAGAAAAGGCTTCGAATTCAACAATGAATTCGAAGCCTTTTTGTCTATTATTTAGAAAGAACTTTTGTATGAAATTGCACGCGGTTTCTTCCCGATTCTTTTGCGCCCGCAGGCTTTCTTTAAGGGAACTGCGCAGATCTTCTGCAAAAAACGCAGCTTGGAAAGCATCGGCGCCAGGAAAAATCATCACAAACTCTTCTCCTCCAGGCGCCGACATTTTATCTTGCAGTTTCCATGCTAATTCCTACATCCCTTTCTAACTCTTTAAAAACGCATGGATATGCCGGATTGTTTCTTCAGCATCGCTTATATGCGGATTATGACCGGCTGCATCCATGACGACCAACTGGCTGTCTGCAATTTCCTTGTGGATATAATCACCGATTTCCAACGGGACGAGCGCATCGAATTGCGGCTGCAAAATCAATGTGGAAGCCCCGATTTCAGGCAAGATGCTCCGCAAATCGGAAGTGAAGGTAACTTCAGCGAATTGCCGGATGATCATCGGATCGTTTGCGCCCAGAATCGCTTCGAATTCCGAGGTGAGTTCTGGCCGCTCCGAGTTTTGCATCGCTAATGGCGCCAAGTACTTGGCCCATTCTTTGTAATTGATTTCCATCATATTCAACAATTCTTCAATGTCTTCTTCTTCGAAACCGCCATGGTAGCCCGGTTTATTCAGGAAGTGGGGTGAAGGGCCGATCATGATCAGCTTTTCGATCAATCCGGGCCGCTCGATGGATGCCAGCCCGCCAATCATGCTGCTGACGGAGTGGCCGATGAAAATAACGCTTTCAAGATCAAGGGCATCACACACTTCCAGCAGATCCTGCTGATAGCCATACAGCGAATTATAGCGCTCATAGGAGTATTGCTCTTTGTCGCTTTGGCCAGACCCCACGTAATCGAATAAAACCAATCGGTACTCATCTTCAAATGCCGGGCTGATCTTTTTCCAGACCAGCTGGTCACACCCGAGCCCATGTCCGAAAACGATGGTTTTTTCTCCTTGCCCAATGATGGATACATTATTGCGTTTCAACACGTGGCTAGTCATTCTCCAAACACCTGCTTCTGAAAATTTTGGTTATTGTCTTTCGTGCTTTATTCAACGACAGCTTTGATCATCAATGTCAGCTCCGTGGTTGAACTTCTTCTATAATTTACCATACACATTTGTATTCATGCACAGAATTGACTTCAATATCAAAATTCCTGGCCAGTTCGCACGTATAATAAAAGGCTTCTAAATTTCTTGCAGTGAAATACTTCAGCTGGTCCTTATCCAAATAGAGAAGGGTATCGTTCTTTTTATGGAAGTATCTTTTTTCGGTGAAAATGGGTTCTTCCTGAAAGCCGATTTTCCCGCTTTTGAATACATTGATGGAGGAGCGGTGATAAAGGGAGCAGTCAATGTATTCTCCTTCCCAAGAGCAGATAAAAACCAATTCGTATTTTTCCATTATATAAAGAGTCTCTTCTCTGGAGAGCAGCATGGCTTCCACTGTTTTTCCAACTAAATGTTTTAAATGGAGCTTATCTTTATCGGTCAACAAAGGTGTTCTTTTAAATAGAATCATAAGTTTTCCTCATTCTTGGTGTGATATGGGTAGTGTTTATCAGCCTTAATTCATCTATAAAAAATACTGCCGGTTTTCCTTAAACCGGCAATACCAATAGAGAGCATGACCTTTAAGAAATAACTTTCTTATTTAGGTTCGAATAATTTTCTTTCCGAAGATACTTGTCTTCAAAATCATTTGGCTTTAAGGGTTTGTCGTAAAGGTAACCTTGGAATATCGTACAACCGTTGTTTTTTAGAAACTCTGCTTCTTCCTGCTGTTCGACGCCTTCTGCCAGCACTTCACAGCCAATGCTTCCGGCTAAATGGATCAGGGATTTGATGATGGCTTCAGATTTGAAATCCTTCCCGATGCCTTGGACGAACATTTTATCTATCTTGATTTTGTCGATAGGAAATTGCGTCAAGTAAGCAATCATCGAATAGCCGGTGCCAAAATCGTCAATGGCTATGGAGATTCCCCGTTCTCTGCAGAGCAGCAGGTTTTTAAGGATTTGTTTGGAAGAAGTCAATTCTTTTTGTTCAGTTATTTCAATTTCGATCCATTTGGATTCAATGGCGTAAAGATTCATCATCTCTATCAAATCATCGAAAAAAGTCGGACTGGAAAGCAGGGAAGGGGTGATGTTGATCGCTGTTTTCAGTTCCCAGCCGTATTGAAGTTTCCAAACCTTCATCTGCGAAAAAACGTTTTTAAGCAAATGGTAGGTTAAAGGCTCAATCGTTCCTGTGCGTTCTGCTATCCCGATGAATTCCAAAGGGGAAAGTTCCCCGTACCGCGGATGGTTCCATCTTGACAACACTTCCATTCCAACGATTTCTCCGGAAAGGCCGTCAATTTGGGGCTGCAACGTGAAATAGAAATCGGATTTATATCTTTCATTTATAAGGGCTTCTTGTATTTTAAGCTCCCGCTTATGATTTAAATCCATTTGAGAATGAAAGAACTTAAAGGAGGTTTCCTGATTTTTTTTGGCCTCCGACATAGCGGTTTCCGCAAACAGAATAAGATCTCCGATGCTTCTGGAGTCAAAAGGAAACTGGGAAATTCCGATGCTGGCAGTTATATTAACGGATTGAAAATCTTCCAGCAGGAATGTTCTGGTGAATTTCGCTGCAATCTGATTTGAAAATTGTATTAATGATTCATCAAGCGTGTTCTCGCGAATAATGATGAAATTGTCACTATCCTGCCGGCCGACAACAATCGATGAACTGGCTAGTTCATTTAGCCTTTTCGCTACATTTTTTATTAAGCAATCCCCATTTTTATAATTGTACAGGGCGTTAATTGCTTTAAAATTATTCAGGTTAACAAAAAATAAGGCGAACTCTTTGTTTTGCTTTTGAAGAGAAGCCGCAAATTTCCACAGCTCTTCCTGATGCGGCAATCCGGTTAAGATATCGACTGGTGCCAGTGCCGCCTCAACATCCAGATTTAGAGTATGTTCATTGACTTCCGAAATGTATATCTCAATATTTCCGTTGATTTGTGGAGAAACTTTTATACTTAGCTTTTGTGCCAGCGGTTCGTAGAAAAAGTCGATCACCCGGTCTATGGGCTCAAGAATTCTTTTGGCATAGTTTTTAGACAGATGCTTCAATCTTTCTGCTTCAGGAAAAGCTTCCCATAAGGTTTTTCCGAGAACGTGCTCGCGTTTGCAGTTAAACAGTGTTTCGATTTTTTTGTTTGCATAAGTAATCTTAAAATGAGAATCCACCAAAAAGAAACCTTCGGATATATTCTCTAAAACACCTTCAATTGCCACATGCTGTAAAGCCTTGTTGTTTAAAGGGGTAAAAGTAAGAATTACTTCCTTGAATGGAGTAGCCGATGAGTAAGAAGGATGAATATAAACGGAAAATTCTTCAACTTGGCCATTTTCCAAGGGCAAGTGGATGAGTTGCTTTCCATCTTTTAGTTTGTTTTCTAAAACATTTTTAACCATGGCCAATTCCTCATGTTTATGAGATTCCAGCAAGTATGAAAAATAGTTTTCCCCAATTTTCCACAAGTTCTCTGGCAGCTGGCAATGGATGCATAGATTGATCCAAGCCTGATTCATCTGTGTAACCAACCCCTCTTCATTGACAACCAGAACAGGTTCTTTGCAAGTTGGTATAGCTTCTTGAAGCAGTTGAATAGTTGGTTCCACTTTCTTCCCTCCTCATTTTTTATTGAAAAATTTTTTGTAGAAGACAATCGGATGTTTAGACCTAATATTTGAATTTAGGATAAGAGGATTATAGGACAAATTACCGTTTAATTAAATAGGCTATTAGTACTATATATTAAAAAGTTGTTTTGTTTGTATTTTTATGCTTTTTGACGAATATTATGCAAGTATAAGGATTTTTTCATTTTCTAAATCTTTATTTTCCATTGCCCAAAAAATAGAAAGCTTTTCTCTGTATGTACCTTCCGCTGTAACAAAAAGTTAACATTTTTAATAAAAATAACAGTTTTGTAGATTTTGCTCGGGGAAACACAGTACTGCAAGACTTTTGAAAGGAGTGGTGTAAATGCAAAAATACCAACGGGCCGGAGCCAGCGCTGAATTTTTATCGATTGGGCGTTCTCCTGCTTTTGGTACTGAGGGAGCTGTTTCTTCCCCGCATTATTTGGCTACGCAAGCAGGACAGGACATTTTGAAATCGGGCGGCCATGCAGTAGATGCCGCCATCGCGATGAACACGGTGTTAAGTGTAGTTTATCCGCATATGTCTGGGCCGGGAGGAGATTTGTTTTCGCTGATTTGGGACAAAAACGAGAAAAAAGTGACGGCGCTCAACGGCAGTGGAAGTGCCGGCAGAGAAGCGACGATCGATTATTATAAAAATAAGGGGCACGATGAGATTCCTTCGCGCGGCCCATTGGCGGCAAGCACCGTGCCTGGAACGGTTGAAGCATGGTGGCAAATGCATCAGCGATATGGAAAAGTTGAATGGAAAGCGCTGTTTGCACAAGCAATCCAGTACGCTTCTGAAGGGTTCCCCATTTCGAAGAAATTCACTGAATTTATCGAGGATAAACAAGAGTTGTTGAAGCAATGCGATGAAGCCCAAGGAATTTTTTTGAGCGGAAATGGCCTTCCGCAAGAAGGTGACCTTTTCCGGCAAGCGGATTTGGCAAATTCATTAAAGCTGATTTCAGAACAAGGCCCTTCTGTTTTCTATGAGGGAAAACTTGCAGATAAAATCATTTCCAGTCTGCAAAATAATGGCGGACTGCTGACAAAAGAGGATTTGCGGAATCATGCATCTGAATGGCAGGAGCCGCTTAGCACGACTTACCGCGGATACGAAGTATATCAAGTACGGCCAAATACACAGGGCTTGGCTTCGTTGATCATTTTGAATATTCTTGAACAGTTTGATTTGAATGAAATTGGCGATAACACGGCGGACTACTACCATCTGATGGCTGAAGCGACCAAACTGGCATTCCTGTACCGGGACGAATGGTTGACGGACGAAGCCTCTATGGAAAAGAAGCCGGAAGAATTGATTGCAAAAGACATTGGCGAAGAACTGGCGCGCCACATTCATTTTGATAAAGTTTCACCTGCGTTAAAGCGACAGGAAGAATTGCCTTTGTTCAAAGAAAGCCGTGACACTGCTTATATGTGTGTAGTGGATCAGGAAGGCAATGCGTGTTCGCTTATTCAAAGCATTTATCATGAGTTTGGCTCAGGGTTTGTACCTGAAGGCTGCGGGTTTTTCCTCCAAAACAGGGGCTCTTTCTTCTCATTGGATCCGGAACATCCGAATTGCCTGGCACCGGAAAAGAAGACTTTCCATACCATCATTCCGGCCATGATGCTGAAGGATGGAAAGCCGTTTATGGTCTACGGAACAATGGGGGGAGAAGGCCAGCCTCAGACACAGTCTGCTCTTGTCACAAGAGTCGTGGATTTTGGCTATAACATTCAGCAAGCTATCGAAGCGCCTCGCTGGCTCCATGGGAAAACATGGGGAGACGATAGCAAAACCCTCAAACTGGAAAGCCGCATTTCAACTGGCATTATCGATGAATTGGAAAAACGCGGGCAGTTAGTCGAAAAAGTGGAAGATTGGACCGGCACTATGGGACATGCCCAAGGAATTATTATCGATGAGGAAAGAGGTGTGAAGAGCGCGGGCGCAGATCCTCGAGGAGATGGAATTGGCCTGAGCTGGTAAATATTTAAAAAAGGAGAATTTGAATGGATCATAATTTACCTATTACGATCGGTTACTGGCTGATCGCTTTGCTGCCGATGGCGGCATTATTGATAATGCTTGTATTATTAAAATGGTCTGCACCTGTCTCGGGAGGCATTGCGTTGGCCCTCGCCTTGGCCACGTCGCTGCTGTTTTATGAAACCCCTTTTAATGCCACTTTGGTTGGAATGGGGAAAGGGGCATGGGATGCCTTCTTTATCCTATTGGTCGTCTGGCCAGCCTTGCTTTTGTATCAAGTAACCGACAAAGCAGGGGCCTTCGACACCATTCGGCAAGAAATCCAAGAATACAGTAAAAATTATTTGTTTCTTGTCTTGGCATTCGGCTGGGTATTTGCATCTTTCCTTCAAGGAGTTGCCGGGTTTGGTGCTCCCATCGCCGTTGTCGCGCCTCTTTTGATCGGAATTGGTGTGAAGCCGGTGGCAGCCGTTGTCATTGCGCTGATCGGCCATTCCTGGGCAAACATGTTCGGGACGCTGGGTGTGAGCTGGACGGCCACCACCAATATCGTCAATTTTGAAGATCCCGCTTTAGCAGCTCTTTATACGGGGGTTCTCTTATGGATTCCGAATATAATCGCGGGCATCATGATTTGCTGGATTTTCGCTAAATGGAAAGGCGTAAAAGAAGGAATTTGGGCCGTGCTGATCATTTCAGCCATTCACGGCGGCGGCCAGTTAATATTTACTCAAATCAACCCGGCGCTGAGTGCCTTCTTGCCGGCCGTTGTAGCTCTCGGTGCGCTGTTCCTTCTTGCGAAATGGGACCGCTACAGTGAAAAATCCGAGCTGGAGAACGAAACCGATATTATTGAAGAGGCGGATTCAGAAGACGAGAAAGAAACGGATCTGTCTCTCAACCAGGCGTTTATGCCGTATTATGTCTTAACAGGCTTGTCTGTTCTGATACTCGGGATACCGTATGTTGAAAAATTCTTAAGTCAATTGTCGTGGGGCATACCATTCCCGGCAATTGAAACGGGATATGATTTTGCCATTGGAAGCGAAGAGGCTTATTCACCCATCGAGCCTTTAACACATCCAGGATTTTTTCTGGCCATAGCTTCTATCTTCGGCTATTTCTGGTTTAAATCCAAAGATAAATACCAGGACAATGCTTTGAAGGAAATTGGCAAAGGAGTAAAGGATAACGGTCTTGGTTCTTCTGTTGCCATTCTCGCTTTCTTGGCAATGACCCAAGTTCTAGAACATTCAGGGCAAACGATCGTGTTGGCTCTTGGAATCGGGGAAATTTCTCCGCCGATTGTCTATGTCGCGTTGGCTAATATCATCGGCATAATCGGAGCCTTCATGACTTCTTCCAATACGTCTTCCAATATCTTGTTCTCTCCTTTGCATGAGAACGTGGTCAACAATATGAAAGGGCTTAGTCTGGCGCATGTCATAGCTGCGCAATCAGCCGGCGGCGCAATCGGTAATGCAATTGCTCCTGCAAATGTTGTGCTGGGCACAAGTACAGCAGGGATAAAAGGGAAAGAGTCAGAAGTCTTTAAGCCGACGATCATCTTCTGTGTCATCAGCGGTGTGCTGGTTTCCGCAGTTTCTATCGCTTTGCATCTCTTCTTCCCAGGCTGATTCTAAAGGAGAATGACTGCTGGATAATTGCTTTATTGCCGCTGTAAGCCTTATTGATTAGACGGGCCGCACGAAAAAAGCCGGCATCAGTTTCCAGCTAAATTTCAACGGAAAACAGGAAAAAAAGAGCTTGGCGACTGGACCAAGCTCTTTCTGTATAATCATATTCTTAATTCTCCCAAGCGCTCAACCACACAAAAACCGAAATCATCTGTTATAGAATCTCCACCGCCCGGATCCACTCGATTTTGACGCCTTGGTTCCAGCGGCTCAAATCATACGTGAAATTCGCTTCTTTGTCATTCAGCACCTGCGCCTTGCACACAACGGTTTCATCGTTATGGTGCAGTTTCACTTCGTATTTTCCGGGTGCCGGAAGGGAGTAGTAGGGAAGCAAGCCGTTTTTAGGGCACCAGTTCACCGAATAGAATTTCCCCAACAGCTTGCGCACGATGGAAATGTTCCCTTGGGCCAAGGCTTGTCGGATACGGGTGGAGCTGATTTTTTCACCGCCGTATTCGACCAGCTCGACCACGGATACTTTGAATTGCCCTTCGCCTTGTTCGGCAAGTGCCTGCGTATTTCCGCTGCCCCGTGAGCCGTAGTGGAAATCACCGCCGCATACCACATGGATGGCATTCAGCCCGGTCAAAAAAGTTTCGACAAAATCAGCAGGCGGGATGCCGGCGATGTCACGGTCAAAATGGACCAGAAACAAAGTATCAATGCCAAGCTCCTCAAGCACCGCCTGTTTTTCTTCAAGCGGCATCAAGTATTGAAACGATGCCGGCCCTTTGGACAATACCGTTTTCGGATGGGGGAAAAAGCTCATGACCGCAGCTGATACCCCGTAATCATCCGCTAAACGTTTCGCTTCTTGAATGACGGACAAGTGGCCTTTATGCAAACCATCAAAAAAACCGATCGCAACTGTCTGCTGTTGAAAGTGATTTTGCCATTGCTGCATGTTTTGGCTTGTTAAATGAATTGTTTGCATAAAAAGCCCTCCCGAACCGTACTATTTTTGAACTGCTATTCCTTGGGCAACGTCATAAATCAAATCTTCCTGGCCGCCAACCGCTTTCATGCGGCCCAGTTCCAGCAAAATGTCGCGTTCGTCAACGCCGAAGCGTTTCGCGGCCACTTGTGTGTGCAATAGGAAGCTGGAATAGACACCCGAATAGCCCATCACCAGACTGGAACCGGTGATTTCCTGAGGCCGCGGCATGAAAGGGGTTACAACGTCATTAGCGGCATCCATGATCTTATAAAGATCGATGCCGGTCTGATAGCCGAGGCGCTCCAGCACTGCGACCATCACTTCAGTCTGCGTATTGCCGCTGCCGGCACCCAGGGCGCGCAGGCTGCCGTCGATATAGGTGGCACCCGCTTCAACGGCCGCAATCGTATTGGCCATCGCCATCGACAGGTTATTATGTCCGTGGAAGCCGATTTCACAGCCGACGGATTGCTTCAAAGCGGAAATGCGCTCGGTGACATCCTGCGGCAGCATATAACCTGCAGAATCCGTGACATAAATGACTTCCGCACCGTAGCTTTCAAACAGCTTGGCCTGTTCGACGATTTTCTGGACGTCAGCCATATGGGACATCATCAGAAAACCGACTGTTTTCAAGCCCAGTTCGCGTCCAAGCGCAATATGCTGCGCCGCGACGTCCGCTTCTGTGACATGCGTCGCAACGCGCACCATTTTCGCTCCGGCTTTTACGGCATTCTGCAAATCGCCTTTGACGCCGATGCCCGGAATCAGCAGGACCGAAACTTCCGCCTGCTTGCATTCATCCGCCGCAATTTCGATCAGCTCGAGCTCATCATGGGCCGATAAGCCGTATTGCAAAGACGATCCGCCAAGGCCGTCCCCGTGGGAAACCTCGAAATAGCGGACGCCTGCCGCGTCCAGCCCCCTTGCCGTATCACGCACTTGCTGCGGCGTGAACGCATGGGACATCGCATGGCTTCCGTCACGGAGTGTTACATCTAAAATTTCAAACGATTTCTTTTCCATTAGTCCCTCTCCTTACGCGTCTGCCGCGATTAGCTCTTTTGCCATTTCGTTGGCCACTTTTGCAGCGGCAGCGGTCATGATATCCAAGTTGCCGGAATAGGCAGGGAAGAAATCGCCCGCGCCTTCCACTTCCAAAAACACCGATACACGCTGGCCATCAAATTGCGGCGCTCCGCGCAGGCGGTAGCCCGGAACATATTCCTGGACGCTTGCCACCATTTTTTCAATCGAAGCGGCCACTTCCTTTTCATCGAAATCCGCGTCTTTGATCAATGCATTGACCGTATCCCGCATAATGACCGGCGGTTCTGCCGGATTCAAGATAATGATCGCTTTTCCTTTTTCGGCTCCGCCGACTTTTTCGATGGCCCGCGCAGTGGTGTGGGTGAATTCATCAATATTGGCGCGGGTTCCCGGGCCGGCGCTTTTGCTGGCAACCGTTGCCACGATTTCCGCATACTCGACCGGCACAACCCGGCTGATGGCATGGACAATCGGAATTGTCGCCTGTCCGCCGCACGTCACCATATTGACATTCTGTGATTCGAAATTCGCCTTCAAGTTGACAGGAGGGACAGTGAAGGGCCCGATTGCGGCCGGCGTCAAATCAATGACTTTCTTTCCGGCAGCCGTCAATAGATCGCTATGCGCTTTATGGGCATAGGCACTCGTCGCATCGAACACGATGTCGACCAGATCGAGCTGTTCCATTAACCCGTCGATGCCGTTGGAAATGGCGGTATAGCCCGCATCCTTTGCACGTTTCAACCCTTCGGAATCAGGGTCGATGCCGACCATGACACTCATTTCCAAGGAATCGCAGCGCTCAATTTTATACATCAGATCCGTTCCGATATTTCCGGAACCGATGATTCCTACTTTTAATTTGCTCATTTTGTCACCTCTGCCGGTTGGAATGAAATGCTGACATCGCCGAGTTCCCCGAAATCCGCCGTAAAGCGGTCGCCGGCTGAAAACGGCAGGGCTTTGGATAAGGCGCCGGATAATACGAACATGCCCGGTTCGATCGAGATATCATAGCGGCCCACTTCATTGGCCAGCCAGGCAACGGCATTCAGCGGATTGCCGAGCACCGCGCTGCTGGACGCTTGATCGATCGCTTCCTCGTTTTTATAGACCGTCATGCCGATATTGGCGATATCAATATCCGCTAAGGCCGTTTGTTTGGAACCCAAAAGCGCACCGGCCGAGGAGCCGTTGTCGGCAACCGTGTCTTCAAACTTGATGCGCCAGTCTTCAATCCGGCTGTCGATGATTTCGATGGACGGAACGACGTAATCCGTCGCGCGGACCACGTCGTCTAATGTCACATCCGGTCCTTTCAGCGCTCTCTTGAAGACAAAGGCGATTTCAAATTCCACTTTCGGCTGGATAAAGCGTTCCGCATCGATGGCACGTGCTTCTTCAAATACCATCGAATCGAGGACGAAGCCGTAATCCGGTGTATGGACATTCAGCATTTCCTGCATCACTTTGCTGGTCAAGCCGATTTTCAAGCCTTTGACTTTGGCACCTTCGCTCTTTTTCTGCTCGATCTGGTGCAATTGGATTCGGTAGGCATCGTCAGCAGTAAGCCCTGTTTCCGTTTCCGTCAAAGGGGCGATGGGGCGTTTAGTTGTTTCCGCGTCTCGTAATTTCTGTGCGATTGCTTCGAGTTCCATTGTCTCACCTGCTTATAATTTATTGGCTTCAAGTGTTTTTACTTCATGGTATTTTCCGGAATAGAAGAGCAGCGGATTTTTTTCTTCCAGCTGAATGGCGGTCACTTTCCCGATAAATAAGGTATGGTCGCCTTCCACGTAAGTCGAGGCAACGTCGCATGTGACCTGGGCAACGGCTCCGTTCAGCACCGGCAGTCCGTCCAGATCAGCAAACTCGACTTCGCCTTGCGGCTTTCCGGCGAAGTGTTTGGACAGCTGCTCCTGGTCTTCAGCCAGGATATTGACGGCGAAACGTTGCGATTGGGTGACCTTTTCCAAAAAACGTGCCTTGTGGCCAATCGAAATCACGACCAGCTTCGGATCCAATGATACGGACATAAAGGCGTTCGCGGTCATGCCGTGGATGTCCCCTTCGTGAGCCGTCGTTAATACCGTGACACCCGTTGCGAATTTGCCCATTGCTTGTCTGAATAACAAATCATCCATTTTACATTCTCCTCTGCATTATGATATGTTGTCTGAAATACAAACTTGTAACCGCTTACTTTTGTTTTCTCAGCGGCTTCTTGCTGGCTGGATGCAATTGGATAAGTGAACGATGAAAATCTTACACCTTGAGAATAACAGCTCCATAACGCTAAAAATACAAACGTAGCGTAGCAATTTGATGTGGATTTTAGTGCAAAACAGCTAAAAGGTTTCCTAGTATAATAATTTGTCTGAAAATTTCGAGTTGTTAAAATTGCGTTTCTGTATTTTAATGATATAAATGCGCACTTGATGAATTATTTCAAGTACATACGACTTGCCATACTCCGAGAGATTATGGAACGAGGATAAGACCAGGCGTTGTATTGACGGTTAAAACATTTGGATGAGGGGGAATGGGATTGAAATCTAAACAGCAGAAATTGAGTGATGTGTTTAACTCCGAGAAAGAAATCGCTGCAACTGAACTGTATGACCGGGTGATCACAATTCCAATCGAAGCAAGGACTGAATTGAAAAAAGAACTCTACAACGTCATCGGCAGAGATCGGACGAAAGGGGTCTTCACCCGCTACGGCTGGCATTGCGGCGTGAATGATGGGGAAAAAGCGAAGCTCTTTGAATGGGAAGACGTTTGGGAAGCCGTATATGCCGGACCTAAATTTCATCGGCTGCACGGCTATCTGGACAAAGTGGAAATTCTGGAACTCCGCAAGGACGGTGAAGAGCTGGAGTTTATCGATGTGCTGTGGGTCAACACATTCGAGGCAGAGCAATATTTAAAAGCGAATGACTTGAGCACTGAACCGGTTTGTCATACTTTATGCGGCTATGTCAGCGGCTACTTGTCGACCGTGCTTGGACAGCCGATCATGGTGAAAGAAGTGGAATGCCGTGCGATGGGCCACGCCGAGTGCAAATGCATCTGCATGCCCATTGAAAAATGGGGCGATGAAATTGCCAGTGAACAGGGCTATTACCAGGCCACCAGCATCATCAAGGAACTCGATGAAGTCACCGAGAAACTGAAGACCGAGCGCGACCATCTGGCGAAAGCCAACGATATCCACCAGCGCCTCATCGAGGAATTGCTGTCGAAACAGGGAGTCCAGAAGATTGTCGACATCCTGTATGAAACTACGGGCTTGACGGCTTTTATAGAAGATGAGAATCACCAGATTCTGGTGCAGGCCGGCCATTTGGACGAGCCGCTGGATCTGCAGAAATTCCGGTCCAAACACACCGTGTTTACGCGCTATTCGGATGACTTTTCCTTGCTGCGGGCGCCGATCTTCTATGAACAGCAAGTAAAAGGGTATTGCTCATTCGTCTACAGCGGGGAAGAAGAGCCGAACGAACTCGACTATATGATCATCGAAAAAGCGGGCTTAACGTCCGCCATTATCCTGCTGAACGAGAACATCAAAATCAACACCGAGCAGAACATCAAACGCAGTTTTTTGAATGACATCCTGGAGAGCCGGCTGACGGAAGAAGAAATCTACAAAGTGTCCTACTATTTGAATTTCGATTCCTCTTCCTCATACTGGATGCTGACCATCGACCGGAACCGGAAGGAAATCGAAAACGAAATCGCCTTTAATGAGGAATTGATCCGCTCCATCAACTTGTTTTTAAAGGAACGCAATATCAACGCCATCGTTTCGCAAAAGCTTGATAAAATAATTGTCCTGATCGAATACCCTTCTTTTGAAAAGCTGAATATGGCCGAATCGAAATTCATCGACCATTTATTCAAATATTGCCTGCAGCGGTTCTCGAAATACAATTTCTGCATCGGCGTCAGTACGGTAATCCAGAAGTTTATGGACATCACACTGCTATATAAGGAAACATTGGCGGCCTTGCGCGCCAAGAAAGAAGGAATACATGTTTCTTATTTCAAAGAGCTCGGAATCGAAAGTGTGCTGTTCCAAATACAGGATGAAGTGCTAATTGAGCGCTTTGTCGATCAACATATCGGCAAATTGCTGGCAATCGACAGAGAATTCGATTTGATCAAGACGCTCTATGCGTATATCAGCAATGGCAACAGCATCAACAATACGTCGAAGGCCTTGTCGATGTCGATCAGCGGTTTGCGCTACCGGCTCGCTAAAATCAGTGAGATCCTGAACCAGGACCTGGCGGATACACAAGCCGTGTTCTCGATTTATCTGGCTATCAACATCCTGAAATCCAAAGGGACAATCCGCATTTAACCCAAAAAGCCTTGCCTCTCTCCGAAGCGGCAAGGCTTTTTTGTGCTGGAATCCAGAAATTTTCATCTTGCAAGCGCCTTTTCATTTAAATTAAATCAAGTGTGGAATAACAGTTGCAAATTATAAAGTATTGGCAAGTCTAGGTTTACTGGTTTCTAAATCTTTGAAAACTGTATAGCGGAAAAGTATTTAAAAGCTAAGGTTTTAAAGTCGGCAAATTTTCCATAGATTTCGTATCTATTTTCTGATTTTTACGACAGTTATGATGTTAGTAATTCTTACCGCTGCATTAGGGGTTTGAAAGCGCTTACCAAAAGGAGGAATTTTTCATGTTAATCAATCAAGTAGAAACCCGAAAGACGGCAGTCAACCGAGATGAGCTGATTGAAAAAGCAAGGCAGGTTGGGTTAATTGCCGAAAAGTATGCATCAGAAGCGGAACAGAACGCCAAACTTTCCGATGTGGTGATTGAAAAAATCAAGGAAGCGGAATTCCATAAGCTGCTGCGCCCCAAAGCATACGGCGGGCAGGATCTGGATTACTTCACATTCGGTGAAATGATCCGGACAATCGCCTACCATAGTGTACCGGCTGCCTGGTTAAGCTACTTCTTCGTGATACATGAAACATGGCCAGCGTTTTTGCCGAAAGAAAGCCGTGACGCCTTATTCAACAGCGGCGAATTGATGGCGGATGTGTTCGCTCCTGTCGGAAAAGTCACGGATGACGGTGAAGGCTACCGCTTGTCCGGCCAGTGGAACTTCTGCAGCGGGGTGTTATGGAGCGACTGGATCGCACTCGGTGCCATTGCGAAGATGAAAGACGGAACAGAACCGGAGTACGGGCTGTTCATCGTGCACAAAGATGACATTGAGCTCGTTGACAACTGGGATACATTAGGGCTGCGCGGTACAGGCAGCAACGGCGTCCGGCTAGACAACGTCTACATCGCACCGGACCGCGTCTTCAAAATTGGACGCGTGATGGGCGGCGCAGGGCTCGGTGAAGACAATTACGAACCGGATTACCAGATCGCCAATGTGCCATATATGCAATTCTTCTTAATGGGCTTCCAGTTTATCCAAATCGGCGGCGTCGAACGGCTTCTGGATATTTTCCAGAACAAAACAGAAAACCGCATCCGGATTTTCAACAATGGCCAAAACGAAAAAGAGGCGGCGAGCAGCCAGCGTGTGTTGGCGGAATTGAAAATCCAGCTCAGCGCATTGAAAGGCTTGTCGAATGAATATGTGGAAAAACTAACTCACTACCAGGAAAACAGTATTGTCACGCTGGATGAAGAAGAACGCGAAAAACTATTCGCCATCCGCGGCTACGTTGCGAAAAATGCAGCAGAAATGGCGCTGCGTGTGATACTGACGCTTGGCGGAAATTCGGTGTTCAAGACCGATCCGACGGAAATGTTCGTCCGCGATATCATCACCGTCGCAACGCATCCGACGCATCTTTATGAAGATTCCTTGGCTGCTTACGGAAAATCGATTTTCGGCTTTAAAGGAAACCCTACGTGGTAAAAAAATCTGAGGAGGAACATACGATGACAAAAGAACCGATTTTAGATGTGGCACAACTGGCGCACGTGGAAATTTACAGCCCCGATGTGGAAGGCTCGGTCAAGTTCTTTAAAGAAATTCTGGGGATGGAAGAAGCGCACCGCGAAGGCAATTCCGTTTATATGCGCGCTTACGAAGACTTCTATCATAATACCTTGATCATCACGGCGAATGACGAAGCAGGCCTTGGCCATATCGCTTGGCGCGCCCATTCGCCGCAGGCGCTGGAACGCCGCGTGCAGGCTATCGAAGCAACAGGCTATGGCCTTGGCTGGATCGACGGCGATGTCGGCCACGGACGTGCGTACCAGTTCACCTTGCCGGACGGCCATAAGATGGAAATCCTGTGGGACGTGGAATACTACCAGGCGCCGGAAGACCAGAAAACACCGCTGCTGAACCGTCCGCAGAAGCGTCCGGCGAGAGGTGTGCCGGTCCGCCGCATTGACCATGTAAACTTATCAGCGAGCGAAACCAACAAAAACGTGGAGTTCCTGGAAGAAGCGCTTGGCTTCAAAGTGCGCGAGCGTATCCTGGACGGGGACGATAAAGACGTCGCAGCTTGGCTGAGTGTCACGAACTTAGTGCACGACATCGCCATCATGGGCGATGCTCTCGGTGAAAAAGGCCGTCTGCACCACATCTGCTACTGGTACGGCTATCCGCAGCACTTAGCAGATGTTGCCGATCTATTAATCGAAGCTGGATTTAAGATTGAATCCGGTCCAGGAAAGCATGGCGTAACACAAGCCAATTTCCTCTATGTAATCGAACCGGGCGGCAACCGCGTGGAATTATTTGGGGATTCCGGCTACCAGATCTTTGACCCGGCTTGGAAGACAATCGAGTGGAAAGGCGCGGCCATTGAGCACTCGGTCGTCTGGCACGGTTCGAGCCTGCCTGCGGAATTCTTCGAATACGCGACACCGGTCAGAACAAAGGCACCAGTGGAAAATACGCAATAAATAAAATGAATTTCCCGGCATCGACTAATAAGGGGCTGGAGGAAACTAGCAATAGTTTCTTCTGGCCTATTTACTAGAATGGAAGGAGAATGATGATGACAACAACTGCAAACATCGCTTCAAAATTCATCAACATCAACGGCATCAACACGCATTACCACGAGGAAGGCACTGGGGAAGAAACGATCATCCTCATCCACGGCTCCGGCCCCGGCGTCTCTGCTTTTGCGAACTGGCGCCTCGTCATCCCGACGCTGAGCGAGAAGTACCATGTGTTCGCTCCGGACATCATCGGCTTCGGTGAAACGGATAAACGGGAAAGCAACGACTATCCCGTGGATTTATGGGTCGAGCATTTGATCGGCTTTATCGAAGCGGTATCGGATGGCCCGGTCTACCTGGTGGGCAATTCGATGGGCGGCGCGCTGTCGCTGCATGTCGCTTTACAAAGGCCAGAATTAGTGAAAAAACTCATACTGATGGGAAGTGCAGGTATCCAATTCCCTATTTCAGAAGGATTAGAACGGGTATGGGGCTATAAAGCAAGCCTGGAGTCTATGCGCGAACTGATCAAAATATTTTCTTATAATCAGGAAGCCGCGAACAACGAAGAACTTGTCCGCCTGCGCTACGAAGCGAGCATACGCCCGGACGTCAAGCAGTCATTCGAAGCGATGTTCCCGGAACCGCGCCAGAACAAGCTCGATGAACTGGCCTTGTCGGACGACGAACTCCGCCAGATCCAGATCCCGGCGCTGCTGTTCCACGGCCTGAATGACCAAGTTATTCCAATCGAAAAAACAAGTTACAAACTTATCGAACTGCTGCCGCATGCCGAGCTGCATGTCTTCAACGAATGCGGCCACTGGACGCAGATCGAGAAGACCGAACCGTTTGTGGAGCATATTTTGACGTTCATTAAATAAACAGTCTGAAGGGAAGAAGATGCCGGTTACCGGCGTCTTCTTTTTTATTCGCAGCAGCTGTTATAGTTTCATATTAATTGTTATTTAGAAATAATAACTAATTTATTGGGAAATTAAAATACAAACCCCAATACAGCTTCCGACCTTGATTTGACGCATCTTTCTCTTTGCGTTATGGTTAAACCTGCGCAAAATTTTGATATAAAAGGAGACTACATGAAGAAAGTTACTAAAGTATTCTATATCACCATATCACTTGTCATTATCGCAGTGCTGACCGCAGCACTTATGCCGGAAGCCTATGAACGGGTAACAGGCAACGTAACCGCATTACTCAGTACGGTATTCGGCTGGTATTATATGCTGGCCATGACGATTGTGCTGTTCGTCGCATTTTTCCTGGTCATCAGCCCTTATGGGAAAATCCGGCTTGGCAAAACCGAAGATAAGCCTGAATTCAGCACACCTACCTGGGTGGCCATGCTCTTTTCAGCAGGACTTGGAATCGGCCTCGTGTTTTACGGCTCCTATGAACCACTCTCCCATTTTGCCATCCAAACGGCATCTACGGAACCTGGAACGGAAGCGGCATTCCAGGAATCCATGCAGCGCACTTTCCTGCATTATGGCTTCAACGCTTGGGCCATGTACGGGATGGTCGCTTTGGCGCTCGCCTATTTCCAGTTCCGTAAAGGGGAACGCGGCTTGATCTCCAGCACATTAAAGCCGATTTTCGGAAACAAAATGAACGGCGGCTGGGGAACGCTGATCGATGTCATCGCTGTTTTTGCGACGGTGTTCGGCGTGGCCAGTTCACTCGGTTTCGGCGCTGCCCAGATCAACGGCGGGCTCAGCTATCTGTTCGGCATCCCCAACAATAACTTGAGCCAGCTGATCATCATTGCCGTCATTACCGTCCTGTTCATCATGTCGGCATGGTCCGGACTGTCAAAAGGCATCAAGTATCTGTCCAATATCAACATGGTGCTGGCTGTGGTCCTGCTCGTGCTGGTGCTCATTTTAGGCCCGACGATCCTTATTTTGAATGTCTTCACCCAGTCGTTCGGTGAATACATCCAAAATCTGATAAGCCTGAGCATGAACACCGAAGCCTTCAATGCAGGCAACCGGGAATGGCTGGATACCTGGACGATCTTTTACTGGGCTTGGTGGATTTCCTGGTCGCCATTCGTCAGTATGTTCATCGCGCGGGTTTCCAGAGGAAGAACGATCCGCGAATTTCTCATCTATGTCGTCATCGTGCCGACTGTGCTGTGTGCGATCTGGTTTTCCGCTTTCGGGGCAACCGCGATCAATATCCAGCAAGGCGGAATTGTCGACTTGACGGCCGGAGCAGTGGAAACCACACTGTTCATGATGTTCAATGAAATGCCGTTCGGTTTCGGACTGTCCATCATCGCCATCTTGCTTTTGCTGACGTTCTTTATTTCGTCTGCAGACTCGGCGACATTCGTTCTCGGCATGCAGTCAACAAACGGCTCATTAATGCCAGCCAACAGCGTCAAAGTTGTCTGGGGCATTCTGCAGTCGGCTATTGCTGCCATCCTGCTGTCTGTCGGCGGATTAGCCGCAATCCAGAACACCATCATCATTGCAGCGTTGCCGTTTTCCATCGTCATGCTGCTGATGGTCGGATCGCTGCTGAAAGCATTGAAAGCAGATGCGAAGCACCCTATAGTGAAAAAGAAAGCATAAGATCTCCGGTTGCGCAGCCGGAAAGAAGTATAGAAAATGAACAAAGCCTCCGGCGATTCCCTTGATGGAATGCCGGAGGCTTTGTTGTTTTATGTATAGCGGCCTGTTTAAGACAGGGCTTTTTTTAGGATTGCGCTTCTACCGGCTTCATCATTTTTTGGTATTTGAGAATTTCCTCATCCGTAAAGGCATTGGACGCCAGGCGCTTCACTTTGTCCCAGTATTCTTTTTTAAATCCGCTGTATTCCAGCCCTTGCTGCTCAATAAATCCAACCAGGCTTCCACCGGTGGAGAATAGATGGGTTTTCGGGTATTTGGCATCCCAGTAGATGTTTGCCCGGAGGTTCAATTCGTTTCCGGTTCCTTTGGCCTGAAGCTTGATGGCAACCGCACAGCGGAGCCTTGGCTGTCCGCCATCATGCCCTTGCCCTTTGCCGGTGATGGTCATCTCGGTCACATAATCCTTGTTTTCAAAAATCATTTCATTGTCATCAAGTTTAAACTGCATCATTTTAAATTCCTCCGGTTTTTGGTTAGTGTGGTTAAGTTTTGGCTGACAAGAAGCAGCGGAGCGGCAATCAGAAGTTCGTCCGGATATAAGCCTGCTCTTCTTCTTCCGTCATCAGCCGGGTCGCTTTGCCGATGGATCCGTTATGCCAATGCCAAATGGTATTGTGGACATCGACGGCACCGGAAAAGTCGCCTTTCTGCCAATCCTGCAGCGTATTGCGGTAAAAGGCTTTTTCAGCGAAATCACTGGCTTCGACAATGGTGAGCAGCTCTTCGATATCGGGCTGAGTGATCGGCCTTGCAGCTCCCCATTTATCTTCCGCGTAGACTTTGCTGTGGGTCATTTCGTGGAGATAAAACTGCAGCCGTGCTTCGTTCATCTCCTCGGGGATAGCGGTGCCGGCCGTCTCCAAGTCATCCATGGTTTTCTGTGCCTCCGGGTTTTGGATGGCAGCAGCTGCAGCTTCAGGTTCTTCGCCTTTTGCAGCTTCGTGCTGGATAAACCAAAAGCTGCCTGCAGCTAGCATGGCGATGAGCGCAAAACTGATGAAAATGGTGGCCGCAATCTGTTTCACTTGAAAACCCCTTTTCAGTAATTCATTTACAATTGGCTCTTCTTTACCATTATCGCCTACCATATATTGGATAACAACGATGTTTTTAGAAAAAGTCTTTCATTGAATCCAGAGCAGCTTGGCAGAAACGGTTTTCAGAAATCTTCAAATGGAAAATGACAGTCAATTCGAGTATGATAAACCCATGAGGGAGAAATCCCTGTTTCTGAAGGGAAGTGATATCAGATGGCAATGAAACTCCGATTGTCAGCGTCAGTAAAAACTCATGCAAAGCCTGGTATTCCGAATGGCGATACTTTGCGTGGGGCAAGAAAGATTTAAATCGCCCGTAAATGTGTCATTCCCCTTACACGGCTTCCTTATAATCATTCAATTCAACCATAAGGAGTGACTCTGATGATACATGTAAAAGAAACATCCGATCGAACAGGAAACACTGGCGAGCGTCCGGAAGCATTTATCCGGAACGACCAGTTTAACTTTATCAAGGACCAGACGCGGATCCTGATCACCGGACAGGCGACCAGCAGCGACGCCGAAGTGCTGAATGTCCTCCGGCATCTAGCGCACGAAAAAGTCTTCAAGCTCTTCCCGTCGCTGAACGACGAACAGAAAGCCGTCCTGAATCCGCTGACCAGCGTCAAGGAAACGGCCGATGCCGAAGCGTTTCTCGAAGGGCTTGAGCCGTACATCATTCCATTCAAGGCCGTCACCGATGCAGCCCTGAAAAAACTGTTCCCGAAAGCCAAAAAGCTGAAAGGGCCGAAACTGGAGTCGGTCGACTTCAAGAAACTGTCGTACCTCGCCTGGACCGAGAGTTCGAACCTAATGTACCTCGTCTACGAAAAAGACGGGCGTCTGGAAGGCATCCACGGCTCCCTGGGGCGCAGCCATAAAAAAGGCATCTGCTCAATCTGCAACCGCCACAGCGACGTCGGCATGTTCACTGCCAAGACGAAAGGCTCCGGACAGGACAATTACATCAAGCGCGGCAACTATATCTGCCAGGATGCGGATGTCTGCAACAGCAATTTGAATTCCTTGGAGCGGCTTGAGGAATTTACGGAACTGATTCAGAAATAATAAGCTATAAGTTTTTTGACACGACATTAATTGAAATCCGTAGTTTAGAATCTGCCAGAATCTAAACTGTGGATTTTTTATTTGTCTATTAGAAAAGGTTATTACTAAAGCATTGATTTTTTCAAAAGGCTAAGATAAAGTCGTGGATATCGGAATAAATAAAAAATTCAGAATATAATGCTGGACGCTGTCAATCAAGCCTTTAATGATATTTATTTTTAATAGGGAAAGAGGGGAGATTATATGACTAAACCACTTGAGGGAGTGAAAGTTCTTGAGTTGGGCAGTTTAATCGCTGGTCCATTCGCGGCAAGAATTATGGGTGAATTTGGTGCGGAAGTTATTAAAGTAGAGCCTCCTGGCAAAGGAGATCCGATTAGAAATTGGAGGATTGTACACGAAGGAACTTCTTTATGGTGGTATGTACAATCGAGAAATAAAAAGTGTATTACGCTGGATTTAAAATCCTTAGAAGGAAAAGAGATAATAAAAAAGCTTGCTGAGGAAGTAGATATTGTAGTGGAAAATTTCAGGCCGGGAACCTTGGAAAAATGGGGGATTGGCTATGAAGATTTGAAGAAGGTTAACCCGAAAATTATTTTCGTTAGAATTTCAGGCTACGGACAAGACGGCCCTTATAAAGACAAGCTGGGTTTTGGCAGTATCGGCGAAGCCGTCGGAGGCATCCGCCATCTTACTGGATATCCGGAGCTACCGCCTACCCGTGTTGGAATAAGCCTTGGTGACTCTGTTGCTTCTTTGTATGGAGTGATTGGCGCTTTGATGGCTTTAAGGCATCGGGACATAAGCGGAGAAGGGCAAATAGTTGATGTGGCTTTATATGAAGCTGTTTTTAGTTTAATGGAAAGCATGGTGCCGGAATACGATCATTCAAAAATAATCAGGGAGCGGACCGGGAGTACACTGCCAGGCATAACGCCTTCCAATATCTATCTTTGCAAAGACGGAAAATATGTGGTGATCGGAGCAAATGGAGACAGTATATTCAAGCGGTTATGCAAATGTATGGACCGCGAAGATTTATCTGCTGACGAAAGATTTCAAACAAATGAAGGGCGTTCCAACGATGCAGAATACCTGGATGGAGAAATTACGAAATGGACAAGCCAACATAATTTAAAAGAAATTCTAATAAAACTGGATGAGTACAGTATTCCTTCCGGCCCGATATATAACGTAGCGGATATGATGGCAGATCCTCATTTTTTAGCAAGAAAGATGATTGAAGAAGTGGAGGTGGAAGGGGTAGGGAAATTAAAATTTCCAGGAATCATCCCCAAATTAAGCCTCACTCCGGGAGCGACAGAATGGTCCGGTCCGGCTCTAGGGAAGCATAACATGGAAATTTATAAAGATTTAGTGGGTTTAAGCGAAGAAAGAATCAAAGCTCTGAAAGAGCAAGGAAAGATTTGATTTTTAATGGAGAGACTCGTATTTGCATCATCAATCTTCCTTCTATTTTAAAACATCAATTTAAGCTGATTGCGGCAATTACATCTGCCAGGACGCGGATGTCTGCAATAGCAACTTGAATTCGCTGGAGCGACTGGAGGAATTTACGGACATGATTCAGAAATAAAGATAGAAAAGGGCTTTCCAGGAGACTGGAGAGCCCTTTTTAAGGTTCTCATTTCACCTCCAGCTATTCCATTACCGCTTTTAGCTCGGGTTGTTGAAGAAGGAGATTTATATTGTTTCGAGAATAAAAAATGATAAATAACGGTGATCAAGGGAGAGGTGAAATTATCGGCGAGAAAAACAAGGTCTATTTAGATGTGGAAACGGAAAAAAGGATCACCGGTAGATTACGGAGCGCGGGATGTGTGTTTGCTGAAGACGAAACGCGCTTGCTTGCTTCCGAAGCTGGAAGCATAGAAGAATTGATGGAGTGGGCGGAACAGCGGGCAAGCGGCTTGCCGCTTGAATACGTGCTTGGGTTTACCGATTTTTGCGGCTTGCGGATCGAACTCGACAAAGGCGTGTTTATCCCGCGCCCGCGTTCGGAGTTTCTGGTCCGGCAAGCAAAAGGGTTGATCGGCCGACCTGGTGGTATTGTGCTGGACTTGTGCTGCGGGTCCGGGGCCATCGGTGCGGCAATAGCGGCCGGCGCTGAAGATATTCTATTGCATGCCGCTGATATCGACCCCGCGGCGGTGAGGTGCGCTTCCCGCAACTTAACGAAGATTGGCGGCCGCGTTTACCAAGGGGATTTATACGATGCATTGCCTGGATCATTGAAAGGCCGAGTGGACATCATCGTGGCGAACGCACCGTATGTTCCGACCGCCTCCGTAAAATTCCTTCCGCGGGAAGCCCGCTTGTATGAACCGGAATGGGCACTTGACGGAGGAAAGGACGGACTGGACCTACATCGCAGGCTGGCGGAAAAAGCATCCGGCTGGCTAGTTGCCGACGGCCGTCTATTGATGGAGACGAGCGAAAGGCAGAGTGCAAAAGCTGCTGAAATCTTTGGTGAAGCGGGACTGAGCAGCAAAATAGCCAGAGATAAAGAATTGGACGCCACCGTGGTTATTGGAACCAACACCGGCTAAGCGCAGCGCTGAAATAATGAGCTGGGAGATGCATTCTCCAGCTCATTTTTAGTTTCCGGGAAGCCGCCTGGACCGTCTTCGACTGCTTTATCTGAGGCATTCGCTTTTTCACAAAGAGTTTTCAGTCAGCAGCCTCTGAAAACTGTATAATATAGGATAATAGATAGAAAATAAAAAATGCAAACCTTTTCGAATAGGAGGAAAAACGATGAACAAAAAAGAGCTGATCCAAGCCGTTTCACATAAAAGCAAGATCTCAAAAGACCAGGCCGCAAAAGTGGTCAACGAAATCACCAGCAGCATCACCGAAGCCTTAACAAATGGCCAGGAAGTGAAAATCAACGACTTCGGCGTCTTCCAAGTAACCGAGAAAAAAGAGCGCAAAGGCCGCAATCCGCAGACAGGGGAAGAAATCACCATCGCCGCTTCAAAAGCGCCTCAGTTTAAAGCGACGAAAGTCCTGAAAGACATCATCAACCAAAAGAGTTTTATCAAGAACTTCGTCGCAACGGGCAAGCTCAATGAAGAAGAAGCAAGCGTCCTGACTTATGTGTTTGAGGAAAGCAAAAAGGCAAAGGAAGCAGGGGAAACTTCAGAAGAGGCAACGATTGTAGAAGTGAAGAAAATTGCGGAAGAACTGGACATGGATTTCAAGGAAGCCGAGATGATTGTCAACCGGCTGATCGGGAAAAAGATCTTGAATACGAAGGTCTTTACGAGCCAGATTGAAGAAGTGTTTTTGAGAGGGAATTACCGGAAATATCTTTAATTTGCGAAAAAGAATACAGGGCACATGGTGATTCAAGTTTTCCATCTATGCCTATCCAGTATTAAGCTTCTTGACAATTTGTAGAACATTATAAAGAGTGATAAGATTTAAAGTAAATTATGATCTTTAAAAATTGCTGGCTTTAAAATCAAAAATGCTAATCGCCGCAAAAAGCAGAAGAAGGTGAATTATGAGCAATTTTATTATAGAAAAACCGATTCCTTATTATGAACAGTTTTATCATTCCATCAAAGCGATGATTTTCGAAGGCAAATTCAAGCCGGGAGATCGCATTATCGAAAATCAGCTGGCGAAGGAATTCAACGTGAGTAAAAGCCCGGTACGGGAAGCCCTTAGAATGCTGGAACAAGAAGGCTTAATCGTAACAGATGAAAAATCAAGGATGATTGTCTACCAGCCTACGTTAAAAGACGTTGAAGAAATTTACTTTTGCAGAAAAGCATTAGAATCATTTGCGATAAAATTAATGGTTCAAAAAGCGACAGATGAAGAAATAACTGAAATTGAGAAATTGCTGAAAGAAACGGAAGCGGCCATTCAAGAAACAAAGGATGCAAATACCATTATTTCAATGAATGAAGCTTTTCATAATTTAATCATTGAGCATACGAAAAACGATCGGTTAAAGAAGCAAGTAAAGGATTTAAAATCATTAATGTACTTTTTCCGAATCATGAATTTCCAGGGAGAAAATCGTGCCAATGAAATTTTAAAGCAGCATTCAGATATCTTTACCCATATCAAAAATAGAGATGAAGAAAAAGCATATCAAGCTATGTTGAAGCATTTACAAATGGATTTGGATCATTTGCTAGAAGTATTGGAATAATAAATGAGATTTTAAAGTGTGAGGAATTTTTCCTTACGCTTTTTAATTTGTGCATTATATTTTGAATATTTGTATAAAAGGTATTGCTTTTAACAATTTTATTTAGTAGTATTCAAATTAGTTAAACGGTCGACCAGATACGGTCGACTGAAATAGAAAAAGGATGGTGCCAAATGAAAACGTTGAAAATCGCCAATATTCCTGGAGATGGAGTAGGCAAAGAAGTAGTGCCTGCAGCCACAGAAGTTCTGCATGCAATTGCAGAACTGCACGGAAACCTGAAGTTTGAATTCACTGAGTTTCCATGGAGCTGCGAGTATTATCTGGAACACAATGTCATGATGCCGGAAGACGGGTTGGAAACATTGAAGGAATTTGATGCCATCTTTTTAGGCGCAGTCGGAAATTTAGAATTGGTGCCGGACCATGTGTCGTTATGGGGCATGCTGATTAAAATCCGCCGCGAATTTGAACAGGTGATCAACATACGGCCGGCAAAACTATTAAAAGGTGTTCGTTCGCCTTTAGTGAATCCCAAAGATTTTGA
This sequence comes from Planococcus sp. VCh962, assembly GCF_057748275.1. Taxonomy (NCBI): domain Bacteria; kingdom Bacillati; phylum Bacillota; class Bacilli; order Caryophanales; family Caryophanaceae; genus Planococcus; species Planococcus sp. VCh962. The sequence goes on along the minus strand of NZ_JBYLHS010000002.1, from coordinate 729,114 downwards.
TATGATGGTTGTCCGTGAAAACAGCGAAGGAGAATACAGCTCCATCGGCGGGAACATTTACAAAGACGAAGATGAAATCGCCATTCAAAACGCTGTGTTTTCAAGAAAAGCATCTGAAAGAGCGATGCGGTATGCCTTTGAACTGGCGGCCAAACGTGGCAAACATGTCACAAGCGCCACAAAATCAAACGGAATTATCTATTCAATGCCTTTCTGGGACAAAGTATTTAAAGAAGTATCGAAAGATTATCCGGATATCACAACCGATTCTCAGCATATCGATGCACTTGCCGCTTTCTTCGTCACGCATCCCGATAAATTTGATGTCATTGTAGCAAGCAATTTATTTGGTGACATTTTGACTGATTTAGGAGCTGCCATAATGGGAAGCGTCGGAATCGCGCCAGCAGCAAACATTAACGTCAACGGGAAATATCCATCGATGTTCGAACCGGTTCACGGATCTGCACCTGACATTATCGGCAAAGGGATTGCCAATCCAATCGGACAAATCTGGACGGCGAAAATGATGCTGGACCATTTCGGAGAAGAAGAATTGGGGTCGACTTTGCTGGATATCGTAGAAAGCGTGACAAATGATGGATTCTTGACTCCGGACATCGGCGGCACGAACACCACGAAAGAAGTGACAGATGAAATCATCAAGCGGATAAAAAATTATAAAGCTGCAGCAGTAAAAGAAGAAACCAGCGGAGTTGCCAAAGTTTAAAAGAAAAGGAATAGCTCCAGCTGACACGCAGGAGTTATGAACTTTCTGCTTTTTCATCCAATAGATGCAAACGCTTACTTTAGGAATTTGAATTTAATATCTTTTCGTTAAAAGAACAGGGGGGAAATAAATGAGCAGCAAAGAAATCCAAGAAGTCGGCGGTACCACCACTTTAGTCAAGGATCGCAAAAGTTTCAGTTTAAGAGGGGTAAAAATTTCGGGGATTGAGGCGCCTGTATTTTTAGCGATTGCCGCGGTCGTATTAATCGGTATGTACATGGAACTCTTGCCCGGCAATATTGTCAGCGGCCTGGCAGTGACAATGGTTTTAGGCGGGTTATTGATGTGGATCGGCAACAGCATACCGGTCTTCGGAACTTTTGGCGGGGGACCTATTCTCTGCATCCTTATCCCGGCATTATTCTTGTATTGGGGGTTAATCCCAGAGAGTTTTGCAGTATTGGCCGACAATTTCTACAACGAGTGGGGATTTGCTGAGCTGGTTGTAACCGGCTTGATCGTCGGCAGTATCTTGAGTATGGACCGGAAAATGTTGATGAAAACCGGACCAAGATTTTTCGTGCCGCTTCTCGGTGGAGTATTTGCTGCTCTGTTGATCGGAGGAGGAGTCGGACACTTAATCGGATTTGGTTTTTCAGAAACTATTTTCTTTGTGGTTGGACCGATTATGGGCGGCGGAATGGCTGCAGGGGCTGTGCCGATGGCGGAAATCTATGCAGCCAATGGCAGTGGCGACCCAGGCACTTATTTAGCTAAACTTGCTCCAGCAGTTATGGTGGGCAACATGGTATGTATTTTAATAGCTGGTGGATTAAATGGATTAGGCAAAAGGAAAAAGCCGCTGTTCAATAACTTTACAGGAAACGGAAAATTATTGAGAGTAACAGAATCAGATGCTGCAAAAGGCCCTAAGGAAGAGAAAGAAAGCCTTTTGCCTATATCATTAAAGAACTTGGCTATTGGTCTGCTTTTGGCTTCAGGGTTGTTTGTATTTGGCGAAATTATCAATTCCTTTGTGCCAAGCCTGCATGCTTATGTATGGATTATTCTAGGTGCAGCAGCGTTAAAACTTTTCAAAGTATTGCCGGAAAGCATCGAGAAATCTTCGGAAGACTGGTACGAGTTCATTTCCATGGCTTGGGTTCCAGCAGTTTTGGTAACCATCAGTGCCGGAATGATTGATTTTAATAGTGTTTTGGGAATTGTAACCGATCCGAGTTATATGGCCTTAACGGTATTGACGGTGGTTCTTGCGACGGTAGGAGCCGGTTTTATCGGAGTACTAGTCGGTTTTTACTTTGTTGAATCTTCCATTTCCGCAGGTCTTGGAATGGCCGATATGGGCGGATCTGGCGATGTAGCGGTACTTAGTGCAAGTGAACGGATGGGGTTGATGCCGTTTCTGCAAATTTCGTCTCGGATTGGTGGAGCATTGATGTTGATCATTCTGTCCATATTAGCTCCAATCTTGCTTTGAATTAACGGAATCTTGTGAATAGAAAAAGCTCAAATCTTATTTCCTAAGGTTTGAGCTTTTTTAACAGCAAATGAAAAAGGAAGGTGTTCATCGTGAAAGTGTTAATAGCTATCGATTCTTTTAAAGGAAGCCTTTCTTCTATAGAAGCGAGCAGAGCGGTTGAACTGGGAATAAAAGAAGTTTTCCCTCAGGCGGAAATTGTCGCATTGCCATTGGCGGACGGCGGTGAGGGTACGGTGGAAGCGTTGCTGCATGCGGTTGGAGGAAACTCTATCGAAACAACAGCAGCGGGATCGTTGTCAGTTCCCAAAAAGGCACAGTACGGAATTTTAAAAGATAAAAAAACGGCAGTGATTGAAGTGGCGGAAGTATGCGGGTTGGCCCAAGTACCTTTAAATCAGCGGAACCTTCTTCTAGCAACCACATTCGGCGTAGGGCAACTTATCCTGGATGCGATAGAAAAAGGATGCCAGGAGTTTATCATCGGTTTAGGGGGCAGTGCTACAAATGACGGAGGCGTCGGGATGCTGCAAGCCCTCGGGTTCCGTTTCCTGGATGAGGAAAACAGGGAAGTGGGACGCGGCGGCAAAGAACTGAAGAAGATTCGGTCTGTCGATTTAAGCCAGGTGATTCCGGAACTGGCAAACTGCCATTTCAGAATCGCTTGTGACGTCAATAACGTGCTGTACGGCCCGACCGGTGCTGCTCATATATTCGGCCCCCAAAAAGGGGCGACTCCGGAAATGGTGGAATCTCTGGACGCGGGGCTCAGGAATTTTGCGGAAGTAGTAAGGGAGCAGCTCGGCATCGACTTGCAGAACTTGCCGGGGGCAGGAGCTGCCGGAGGGCTTGGAGCTGCTTTTTCCGGCTTCCTGCAAGCGGATCTTGAATCGGGCATTGAACTCATCTTGAAACTCACAGCCATGGAAGAGAAAATGCAAGGCGCAAATTTTGTCATCACCGGAGAAGGCAAATTGGACGATCAGACCGCTATGGGCAAAGCGCCTCTAGGAGTGGCCCAGCTGGCAGCGAAAAAAGGCATACCGGTCATCGCGCTGGCAGGAGCAGTCCCGGCAGATGCCAGCAGTTTAAACGAACTGGGCATCACTTCTTGTTTTTCAATTTCGAATGCTCCTATGCCTTTGGAGGAGGCGATGGATTCCGAAGTGGCTTTCGAAAATTTAAGAGGTACGGCGATGCAGTTGTTTGGGTTGATTCAAGGGGTGGTTAAGAAAGAGGGGCGTCTTCAGAATTGGTAGAGGAATTTCGGCATACTTAATACAAGATTGAAATACTCCAATAAGATCCTGGTTACTGATGATGTAATCGGTATAGAGATAAGGTGTCCCAATAGTAAAGCGCATCAGGGCTTCCCTGATGCGCTATTTATATAGAAGAAAGCTTAAGCTCTTTTATTGATCAAGTCTTGTAGTTGTTTTACGGAGAATTCTCGTACTGGATAAGCTTTAGTGCTATTTTGGTGGTTAATTATGAAGTGTGTTGAACCGGAAACCTTTACGCGGAACTTCCAGTGAGGGCGTCCAGAACTATTAATAACGTATTTATCGACTGGCATCATTTCATGGATAAAGCGGTCAAGATCGGCGACTAATAGCTTATCAAAAAAGCGGATGACTAAAAATCCTTTGTAGGGTTTTTCGTGATAGTGGTCTACATTTACTTTACTCAAATCAAACCAGTTGTGTTGATTTTGAGCAGATGGAGAAAGTACAAATAAACGATTTCTCAAAAAGACAGCCGTATTTGAAAGCTGCTTCAAGTTTAGATCATGTATCAGCACTTGTTTATTAACGTTCATGGAACTTTGCTTGTCATTCATTTGATATACTCCTTTATAATTAGAGTAGATATCCTCGAATAAAACGCGTAGATTATAACTAGATGAAATAGACTAAATTTAATTATAAGTATAAATTCAAATAAATGGAACTAGAGTTATATAATGATAAGAAAAGTATTAACATAAGTTTGATGAAAATGAGGGAGGATCTTATGAAAAAGAATATCCATGTAGTAGGAGCAGTCATCACAGACGGCGATAAAATTTTATGCGCGCAGCGAGGAACAGAAAAAGCATTGCCAGGGCTTTGGGAATTCCCAGGAGGCAAAATCGAGCAAGACGAATCGCCGCAAGAAGCTTTGCAGCGTGAAATTAAAGAAGAAATGCATTGTGAAATTGAAATCGGCGAACAAGTAGAACATACCGTGTATGAATATGATTTTGGCATTGTGCATTTAACGACATTCTACTGCAAGTTATTACAAGGAAAGCCGGTTTTAACAGAACATATAGCGATCAAATGGTTGGCACCTGATGAATTAGAACAACTTGAATGGGCACCTGCTGATATTCCAGCGATTGAAAAAATAGCGAAGACTTTTGTGGAACAGAACTAAGAAGAAAACGAATGGTGGTCGACAATGAATTTACTGCAGAATTTACAAGACTCTTTATATAAAGGTTTTATCGATCAGACTCAGCATAGCGGAGAACGTTTTAAACCGACGTTGCTAGTTAACAATACCAACGAAAATGTCTTAAACGCCTTGCTTGAAGAGCTTGATCATTGTCAGTCTTTTCTTTTCTCAGTCGCTTTCGTGACAGAAAGTGGCTTGGCTACATTGAAGTCGCATTTTTTAGATCTGGAGCGAAAAGGAGTAAAAGGACGTATTTTAACGTCTACTTTTCTGAACTTTAACCAGCCGAAAGTATTTAAAGAACTTCTAAAAATTACAAATGTCGAAGTTCGTCTGGCAAATAAAAAAGGATTTCATTCTAAAGGATATATTTTCAATCACGAAACCCATCATTCGTTAATCGTAGGCAGCTCTAATCTAACTGCTAACGCGTTAAAAGTGAATTACGAATGGAACGTCAAACTGACTTCACTCGAAAATGGAGAAATCGTCAATCATTTTAACGATCAATTTGAAGAAGTATGGGAAACTTCCATTCCTTTAACAGACGAGTGGATTGAGCACTACGAATCTTCTTATGTGGCACCTACAAATAATCGTGAAGTAAGCTTAGTTACCGATTTTCCGGCAGTGTACGAAACAAATGCGATTGAAGAGGCCTTGAAAATCACGCCGAATAAAATGCAGCAAACGGCGCTACAAGAAATTCAACTCGTACGAGAAGCTGGTAATGATAAAGGTTTGGTCATTTCTGCAACGGGAACTGGGAAAACCTATTTATCGGCTTTTGATGTCCGCAGCTTTGCACCAAAGCGGATGTTATTTATCGTTCACCGCGAACAAATTTTGCAAAAAGCCAAGTCGGACTTTCTTCAAATACTAGGCGGCGCAGAAGAAGACTTCGGGATTTTATCCGGTTCGTCGAGACAAACCGATGCTCGGTACTTATTCGCGACCATTCAAACGATTTCAAAAGAGGAAACGCTTCGTCAACTCGATCCCCAAGCATTTGATTATATTTTAATCGATGAAGTACATAAAGCAGGGGCGAAATCGTATCAAAAAGTTATGGATTACTTTAAACCGAAATTTTTAATGGGAATGACGGCTACTCCTGAACGAACAGACGATTTTAATATTTATGAGCTATTCGATTACAATGTCGCTTATGAAATCCGTCTGCAAGAAGCGCTCGAAGAAGATATGCTTTGTCCGTTTCATTATTTCGGAGTCACCGATATTGAATATGAAGAAGGCGTCATTGATGAAACGACTGCTTTTTCAAAACTTGTAACCGAAGAACGCGTGGATCACATTCTTCAAAAAATACATTATTACGGCCATTCGGGTGACAAAGTAAGAGGATTAATGTTCTGTAGCAGAAAAGACGAAGCAGAAAAACTGTCGGTTGAGTTAAATAATAGAGGACTTCGAACAGTGGCTTTAACGGGCGATCACTCTCAAGAAGAACGCGTCCGCCAAGTAGAGCGTTTAAAACAAGGACAACTCGATTATATTTTAACCGTGGATATTTTTAATGAAGGCATCGATATTCCGAGTGTCAATCAAGTGGTCATGCTGCGTCAAACGCAGTCGAGTATTATCTTTATTCAGCAATTAGGTCGTGGCTTGCGAAAACACGGATCGAAAGAATATGTCACCATCATCGATTTCATTGGGAATTATAAAAACAATTACCTCATTCCAGTCGCTTTGTCTGGAGATCGCTCTCAAAACAAAGACAATATCCGTCGACATATGAAAGATACTAGTTATATCAAAGGTGTTTCTACGGTGAACTTTGAAGAAATCGCCAAGAATCGTGTCTTTAATGCCATTAAGCGAAGCAACTTAACCGATATGAAGCTATTGCGGGATGCTTATATCGAACTCAAGAATAGAATTGGAGAAATACCAAAACTGCAAGACTTCATCGTTCATAACTCTCTTGATCCACTTGTGATTGTACAAAAGTATGTGAATTACTATAAATTCTTAGTGAAGTTAAAAGAAATCGAACCGGTCTTATCAACTTACGAAGAACAAGTCATTACGATGCTTTCTCAGGAACTATTAAACGGTAAGCGGAAGCATGAAGTGGTGTTACTTGATTTACTTTCAAATGAAGGAAGTATATCAAGAGAAAAATATCTTCACGAGTTAGAAAAGCAAGGGTGCATTACAAATGAAGAAACGATTAAATCTGTAGAACGCATTCTAAATCTTTCGTTTTATACAGAAGCAACTCAGAAGAAGTATGGAAACAAAGCACTCGTGTCATTTGAATCAAAGGATACCTTGTCTTTTAACTCGGAAATTGCAGAACGATTAAATGCTAATACGAATTTTAAAGAGATGCTGATCGATATCGTAAACACTGCAGCAACTCTTAGTGAACAGTATGCATGCGAGAAACCATTAACTTTGTATAAAAAGTACACAAGAAAAGACGCTTGCCGATTATTAAACTGGTCAAATGACGAAAGCTCTACAATTTATGGCTATAAAACCAAGCATGGCACGTGTCCGATATTTGTTACCTACTATAAACACGACGAAGTTGAATCGAGTGTTGCGTACACTGAAGGCTTTATTAATCCAGAGGTCTTTAAATGGTCGACAAGAAGTAACCGGACTTTAGCATCTGAAGAAGTCATCAAAATCATCAACGCAAAAGAACAAGGGATTGATCTACATCTATTTGTGAAAAAAGACGATGATGAAGGCGGAGACTTCTACTATTTAGGAGAAGTTGTTCCTGATAAAAACATGATTGAGCAAAGTACGATGGAAGATAAAAATGGGAAAGAGATTCCTGTGGTGCATATGAATATGGTACTAGTGAAAGATTTGGAAGGAAAGTTGTATCATTATATTACTAGTGAAAAAAGTTAAACCTGTTTAATAAATAGATAAATATAGAAGCGTTTTCATGGATAAATAGAAATAGCAGAATATCGAAAAGTATTTTTTGTTTGAAAGAAAATCGATGTCTTAAGTGATAAATTAATGTATTATTAGAGTTTAAAAGTTTTAGAAAATGATTCGTCCACAGTTTTCTTTAAAGTAAAAATCCTGAGCTCTCAAGTGTTGAGAACTCAGGATTTTATTATAATATAACATATATTTTGAACTAATCTTCCCGAAGCCCATCCATCAGTTTTTCTACTTCTTTTCTTCGTTTTTCTGTTTCATCCTTTAAAATGGTCATCCGATGTCCCTCAATTTCAACAAAGTCACCCGGCTCCGCAGTTTCAGGAAACATACTTTTCTTGAAATCCTGTGTAGTACCTTCGATTTCAACGACGGTAATATTTCCTTCAAATCGATCAATGATTCCTTTGATGGGCGTCATGATCATTTCATCGCAATCGGCTTCTGTTTGCATGTGCACAGGAACGGACGTTGTATAAGGGAACCTGTTTAATGAAAATTGCTAAAAAGCGCAGCACCTTTCTGGGAATCGATAAAAGGACATTCCAGATGAGGTTAAAAATCATTTCAAAAACCACCGTGATGCTAAAATCCGAGATGCATTCCATTACCCAGTGATTGCGCAACCTTTTCTTTTTGTTCTTGATCTCCATGATTTTCCTCTCTTCAGAATGACTCAGCTTTCAGAAGAAGGGCTCTTCTGAATACGCCTGGTCTGATTCATGTAGTTGAATTAAGGCAGTGTGTGCAGATGATCTCTTGCTGAAAATGAAAAACGTCTTGAACCAGGCATACAGTTTTCTCCGGGAAAGAGAAAGGCGGGAGAAGATTTGATCCGATCAAAGCATGAGAAGCTTCAAAGCCGCCTTTGGCATAAGTATAATTAAGATCATAAAAGGCCTTTGCAACGGACCGTCTCTATGACATTCCTGTACTGTTTTTTGAGTTTACAAAAAGAAGCTTTGGCACGCCTCCTTGTTGAATTCGGGCATAAAGAAAAGAACCACCATCCCAGGATGATGGTTCTTTTGAGTATTTTCGTTTTTTCGTGCAGCGTTCAACCTCTTCTGGTGACAAGTTCAGCGTATCTCAGAGGACGGTGCTTTGCCAATCGTTCATCATACCCGCCAAGTAAAATTATTATTCAAAGCCCGCTTTATGCTTTTTTACATTTGAATTTGATTTTTCCGTTCTTTTTAAAAAATATTTCACAAATCTCCCGGGCTGGTTCGACTTGGTTGACTTGGGCCTCCGTGTTAGAAGCGTATGAAGGAACCGAATGGGTCGATCCCGTATCAAAAGCCAAGGCATTGGTGGATGAGAAACCGAAGGTCAAGAAAAGCGCCATCACTACAACAGAACACTTCTTCATGTTAACTCTTCCTTTCAATTCGGATTTTTTGATCCTTTTGGCGAACGGCTGCAAACCTACAGACATGATCCTTATTGGGTACTCGGGTAAAATAGGACCTCCTTTTTGCGGTTAAGTAAACCGAAACGGCATTTTATGTATCCGTGAGTAGGCATCCAAAATGATTTCTTCATAGTGATTATACCAAAAATATCAAAAAAATGATACAATAATCTGAATATTACAAAAATAATAACAATTTTATTTAAGGAATCTGCCTTGCTTTTGCAAAGAGCCACCCTCCGTCATTTTCTCTTTCTGTGCATTGAACGGATCTTCAAGGCTCGTACTTTCCTTCATTAAGATTGTGCAGGATTTTTGGTGAGTAGAACAGAAACCAACATTCCTATCCGGAGGAGGAAGTCATGGGAATCTTTGGGTAACCGGACCGCATCACCGTGTGCCTCCACATGCGCAGCTTTTATGCCAGTTGTGCGACGATGATTAGTTACGGGTATGCGGCCATTTACTGGGCGATGCCGGGAACGGAAAGTGGAACGGTGGCTACCCGAACGAATTGATGGGAGGGCACTAGAAAGGGACGGAAAAGCCGAGCAAAGTTGGTTCGGCTTTAGAGCTTTAATGGAGTGGGTATTGAAAATAGAGAAATGTTTTCACTATTGTCAGTTTCGCGCCTGAACCTTCGCTCTTTTCCCTTACACGTGTTGTAGTAGTTGCACCCTGAACCCCGCTTTCACCTTACCCCTCAAACAAAGGGAAAAGTACAAACCAAAAAGAGTGGCTTTCGCTACCCTTTCTTCTTAAACACTCGCACCGATTGCAGTTTAGTTACTTTTTTTCTTCCATTTCAAATGAGGGTTGGGACGAACTTAAAGACACATCCATCATTCCTTGCCACGTAGAGAAACGAACGATAGTTGCAGTGATCCACTCTTCTTCACCCAAACCTAAAATCCCTTCCGGATCGATCCCAGATGAATGGTTCCGGACCATCAGGGTAATGGCTTGGTCATCGAGGTGCTTGCCAATAAAACCGAATTTCGTCGCATAAAAATCATAAAAATAGGTGGTTTCTCCTAATGTGGCATGGCGGTATTCGATTACCAATGATTGCTGGTGATCGGGAGCCACGATTTTCGTATAATCATTATCCAGCCATAAAACGATAAAACCATGGAACAAGAGGATGGGCAGGCTGATGAAAAGGAGGGCAGCTGCCCATCCCTTGGAAAGGCTGGATTTAAAGACGATTACATTAAGAACAACCATGTTGAACACCAAGGGAATGATATATCCGGTGGGTTTAAAAAAGAGCAGAACATAATCCGTAAAATGCAGGACGACAAGGATGGAGTCCAGGATTCCCAAAACGGCGAGTATTCCTTTTTCCTTTGTCATGAGATTCTCCCTTCCTACGAATTAAGGTTTAGTCGATGGAATCTTAAAAGAATACCCAGAGATGATTGACAATTTGTCGGTTAACTTTGCTATACTGTTTCAACAAATAATTTCTGTTATTAATGAAAGGTGAATTATCAGCCGAAATCCGCAAACAATCTGGTTATTGAACACTAATTTTACACCTAATAAAGAGCTGACTAGTAGGTTAATTAAAATGCAAGATTATATCTATTTGAAAGCGGTGATACCATGAAAGCAATTATCATAGGCGCAGGCATCGGAGGACTTAGCACAGCCATTGCTCTTCGAAAAATCGGGATTGACGTGAAAGTTTTTGAAAGCAAGCATGAAGTACGTTTCTCAGGTGCCGGGCTTGCAATCAGCGCGAATGCTGTCCGGGCATTGCAGGAGTTAGGTGTAGGTGACCAGGTTGTTCGGGAAGGGAAGGTATTGGAGGAACTTCGCATTCTAACACCCACTGGGAAAGTCCTGCAACGGAAGGAGACAGCGTTAATTAGCCCCAAGTATGGAATTGACAATGTGGCGATTGAGCGAGGAAAACTCCTGGAATTGCTAATGAGAGCTTTAGGTCAAGAGCAACTTGTCCATACTGGAAAGACTTGTAGGCGTTTTGAACAAAATGCTTATGGGGTGAAAGTAGAGTTTGAAGACGGTTCATCGGAGGAAGGAGATTTGTTAATCGCTGCGGATGGCATTCACTCCACCATTCGTGAGACACTGATACCTAATGCAAAACCACGGTATGCAGGATACACCTGTTGGAGGGCGGTTGTGCAGACAAGTCCAGAATTGAGGGAATATGACTCGAAATTATTTACAGAAACTTGGGGTCGCAAGGGACGCTTCGGTTTGGTTCCTTTGCCGGACAACCGAATCTATTGGTTTGCATGTGTTAATGCCAAAGTAAATGAACCTCAATTTAGAACTTTTACTGTGCAGAATTTACTCAAGATATTTGAAGGCTACCACGAGCCAATCCCTGGCATACTGGCGCAATCGTCTGATCACCAATTGCTCCACCATGATATTTATGATTTGCCACCAATCGGGCGCTTTGTATTTGGAAACATTGTTCTGCTCGGTGACTCGGCTCATGCCATGACGCCCAATATGGGGCAAGGGGCTGGACAGTCTATTGAAGATGCAATTATTCTCGCAGGACACTTAAAACGGAGTGCTACAATTAAAGAGGCATTGAAAAGGTACGAAGACGAACGAATTGGGCGGACCAGTCTAATTACAAAAATGTCAAACCGAATTGGAAGGGTTGCACAGTTGAATAACCGCGTTTCTGTATCTCTTCGCGATTCTCTATTTCCGCATATTCCAGCCAGGGTTATGGAGAAACAGTTGAAATACCTGTATGATGTGAAGTTTGAAGGGTTGCTTTAAATAATTTGCATTTAAATTAGTCGTAGACAATCAATAAAAAGCAATGAAATTCATTTTTCATTACTTTTGTTGATTTTTTTTATTTCTTGTAATGTATGATAGTCGAGATCTTATATAAATGATGCTAGAAAAAAATGGAGACTAATCCATATACAAAGAGGCGAATAGAAGACGGTATCTTGTTTTGCAAATTTAGTATGTTTGATTTTCTTGAAAAAACCCACATATTTTCCTTCACCAATAGCACGTAACAAGAAAACAATTCCTCCAGCTATACAAAGCCATTTTGAGATAGGGGAGGATTTGATGACGGTGAACAAATCTATTTGAACCAATAGAAGTACAGAGGCAAAAAAACAAAGTAATCCTATAAAAAGTGTGCTCAACATTCTTGGGCGTAAAACTGGCAATTCATTGTCACCTTCAGTTGGAAGAGCTAAATTTACTCCCCAACTTCCACCAAATGCCCAAAAAATGTGCAACATACCAATAACAATAAATGTTAAAGACGTTAATCCAATTAAAAAAATTATCAATTTATCACCTCTTCTGTATGTTATCGCCCTTCGTGTCACGGTTGGTCATCTTAATTGTACTCATTTATCAAATATTTTAGCACACTTTGCAGATGAAAAAGCGACTCTTATAGATACTCCTGAGGAAACTGAAGAGGTTCAGACATCAAGTTATTCAACTGACTTTATAAAGTACAATATGAAATACTATGAACAATTTAGAAACCAGATGGATCTCATCGCCAGCAACTTCGAAATTTTAGCTATGGATGGCTTTGGCAACCAAAATATCGTAGATGATCTTGTCATATGGACTTCTGAATTTAACGGACTCCTCGATGTTTATGAAACCGATTCAATTCCAGTTAACAAAATAGATCAGGAGTTGCACGACCATACTGTTGAGATGATTTTGGAGCAGCGACTAGTTAATGAAAACGTCATCAATGGCTTGACGGAATATGAAGAAACTTACTTATTTATTGCTGGAAATCATTTAGAAAGCGTAACGGATATGTATTTAGAGGGTTATGATTTACTAAGTGATTAATGAAATGGGAATAAAACCGAGAAAGCGGAAGAGAGTGACTCTAAACGAGTCACTCTCTTCCGCTTTCTCGGTTGGTGAAAATCTTTTTTAAAAAAGTACTGAAAAATGCAATATACTTTTTACATAGTGGAAATTAGAAGGATTCTTATTGGTTTTTCAGCTGCCCCGCTTACATGCTGATCATTTGCCTTTTACATGTTCATTTCATCCTGCTTTGAATGAAACATAGTAACATCACTGTATTTCAAAAGACGTTGACAGCCGCCAATAAAAAATATACTATATACCTATCAAACGTATGCATAGACAATCTATGTATTAAAACAAAGGAGATTTTCATGAAAATGAGTAAAGAATTAATTAAAGGAAGCACGTCAACGCTTATTTTAAGTTTATTGGACGTGAAGCCAATGTATGGGTATGAGTTAATTAAAGTACTGGAACAGAAGTCAGAGGGTCTTTTCAGTTTTAAAGAAGGAACGATTTATCCCATCCTGCACAATCTTGAGAAGCAGGGACTCATTATATCCTATTGGGGAGAGGGGAACGGGAATAGAAAGAGAAAGTATTACGACATTAACGACAAAGGCCGGGAATTTGTCAAAGAGAAAAAAGAAGAATGGGCTGTATTTAAAACAACAGTAGATCAGGTTCTGAATGGAGAGAAAATCGTATGGGAATAGATAAAAGTTTTGACGCATATATCGAAAACGTATGTAAGAGGATTAAAAATAAAGATGTACACGAAAGTATTAAAATGGAAATAAGTGATCACCTTTTGACGATGAAAGAGGAAGCCATGAACAATGGGCTTTCTGAAGAAGAGGCGGTCAACCAGGCAGTAGGCCATATGGGAGATGTTAAGGTATTAGGCAACCAGCTTAATAAAACGCATAAGCCTGAGATGGATTATCAATTAATTCTTCCGGTCATAGCTGCATCCTGTTTTGGTTTGTTTGTCATGTACTATTTACAGTTTCACTCTGCTTTTACAGTGATACAGGAGATGAACATATTTCAAAAGAGTGCTGCCTTTTATGGATTAGGGGCACTGCTTATGGTTAGTTTATTTGTTTTTGATTATCGGAATCTTTTACAGTATTCGAAACAATTATACATCGTTACCATGATCATTCTTACTGTAACAGTTTTATCTGGTACAAAAGTCGATGGCGTTCCATTTTTAAATTTGGGGTTGTTACATATAAACTTTATCGAAATGACGCCATTTCTTCTGGCGATTTCATTTGCAGGTATTTTTAAGAATTGGAATTGGAGAGATGTTCAAAAAAGAGTTTATGGGTGGGGGATGATGTCACTTCCTGTCATTTTATTATTATCGACAGGGGCTTTATCATCAATCATCCTGATCATCGTAGTGTGTTCAATGGTGATGATCGTGTCAAAAGCAAGCCTGAAGCAAGTGATCGCTTTTGCCGGGGCGGCATCTGTCTATCCTTTCCTGCAATTGTTATTAAACCCGCAATATTATGCGCGGTTGGATCCGCTTACGATTAATTTATCTGAAATCGGAAACAGAATGACCGCAACGCCGGGATTAATCTCTGAAGTTCATACGGATTTTATCCTTGCATACATGCTCTATTCGTTTGGCTGGGTGGCTGTAATTGCGGTAGTGGGGCTGATTGGATTCCTGATTATCAGGTTGTTCCAGGTGACTAAATGGGTGAAATCCTCTTATGAAAAAATACTTGTTGCAGGGTTATCGGTGATTTTTGCGACTCAAATGATTTTGGGTATATTGACCAATCTTGGTTTATCCTCTTTATCGGGAGTGGCGATTCCATTTATGAGCTTTGGTGGTTCGCATATTGTACTGGAGATGATTTCGGTGGGTTTACTGTTAAGCGTGTATAGAAGACGCGAATTGTACAACATCCATCAATCAGATTTACAGGTCAGCTCCTCATGACAAATGGATCTGATAAGAGAATGGCAGCCTGGAAAATGGGGATGAATGCTTGAGAGCAAAAATAACTCATTTTCTTCCAGTCATTATTTCTTTTCCTGCCGTCTTGATCGGGATCACTGCAATGTATATGAATCAAATTGAAATGTTTATCTGGCTTCAGCATATTATATTTTTTATCATAGCTGGCCTCGTTTCCATTATGTTCACTTTCTATAAACAGGATAAGGATTTTCTTAAACCCATCATTTACTTCATCCTTCTGCTGCTTGTGTTATTGCTGCTCACTTTAGTGAGTCAGGGTATAGATGGTGTGCACAGGTGGATAGAGATCGGCGGTGTGAGGGTCAATGCAGCCATGGTTGTATTGCCGGTCCTGTTGCTTTTTACGTGGAAAGTAAGCTTGAAGTCGGATATCATGGCTGGCACTTTGGCTTTCATCGTGACTACCATCCTTTTATTTCAGCCTGATGCGTCTCAAGTGACCAGCTTTGATTTGGCGGCTATTCTGTTATTAGTGAAATCAGGTGGAAGAAAATCTGTCACAGTCGTGTTTACACTGATTCTTCTTGGCTTGATAACGGCATCCTGGCTGTATTTGGATCATCTCCCTGCAGTCGTATATGTAGAGGATATTTTGTCACTCGTTGCTCAAATGGGTGTGATATGGTATTTGCTCGGCATTTTGTCGCTTATCATGTTAGTTGTGCCCTTTATTCTATTTCCACCGAAAGGTTATGCAGCACCGTCTATCAGTATAGGACTGTACTTTATGCTGCTTTTAATCGCTACGCAAATAGGGAATTTTCCGGTTCGGCTGATGGGTTATGGCATTTCTCCGATAGCAGGATATATGATCGCCATGACCTGGTATGCCAGAGTGGAAAATGTTGCAATCACAGGTGATATGAATGCGGTATGATTTGAAATCGGGTCGAAGTTGATGTACTGATTAAGCTTACCTAAATAAAAAGCGTATTAAACTGCTGTAAACAGATTAATACGCTCCCCTGTTTTTAATAAAGTAATATGTTGAACATTTACACTTAAACTAAACTAACGGTGAGCTTTAACACAATAAGCAAAATGAAAAAAGTCGGTTCTTAAAGGATCGACTTTTTTATATTCCTAACGCAAAATAGCGGTTAAAGCGAGTGCAAAACAACGCTTGAAAACAGCGCAAATTATCTCCTGAAGTTACAGGTTTATACTTTAATTTAAGTTCTTCAGATTTATCAATAAGGTATATCCTATTGATAAGAAACGCAAGTTGTCACTTTCAGTGTTATTTTGCGATGATTTTAAGTGTTAACTTGCATCTAACATCTCGTTGCTCATTCTTAAATCTTCAAGTAACAAGTAGATGTTAGGATTGTCTTACAGAAAAAATACCTCCTTTTTCATTCAAAGCAAAGGAGGTTTTTGAAAAATTTATTCTATAAAAATTTATTCTATAAAAATTAAATTAGTTGTTTCATTTTTTCAGTCAGTGCATTTTCCATACGGATTAGCTAGATGCCCAATCCGTATGGAAAATGCCTTCTTTGTCGATGCGCTTGTAGGTATGGGCGCCAAAATAATCCCGCTGTGCCTGGATCATGTTGGCTGGCAATACTGCAGAGCGGTAGCTGTCAAAGTAAGCCAGGGCGCTTGAGAAAGCAGGCACCGGGATGCCTTGCTGGATGGCCAAGGTTAGGACTTGGCGAAGGGAATGCTGGTATTCTCCGATGATTCCCTGGAAGTACGAATCCACCAATAAGTTAGGCAGTTCCGGATTGCGGTCGAACGCTTCTTTGATCTTTTGCAGGAACCGTGCCCGGATGATGCATCCGCCGCGGAAAATCATCGCTACATCGCCGTAAGGGATATTCCAGCCGTATTCGTCGGAAGCTGCGCGCATCTGGGCAAATCCTTGGGCATAAGAGCAGATTTTGCTCATATACAATGCTTTGCGGATGGCTTCAATCAATTCCTGGGAATCTCCTGCAGGCTTTTCTGCTTCAGGGCCTTTTAGGAGCTGGCTTGCCGCGACACGTTCTTCCTTGATAGCGGACATGAACCGGGCAAATACCGATTCCGTTATGATTGGGAGGGAGACCCCTAAGTCCAAGGCATTTTGGCTTGTCCATTTCCCGGTCCCTTTCTGTTCTGCTGCATCCAGCACCTGATCGACAAGCGGATTGCCGGTTTCATCATCCTTTTTCGCCAAAATGTCCGCCGTGATTTCGATGAGGTAGCTGTCAAGTTCCCCTTTGTTCCATTCCGCGAATATGCCCTGCATTTCCTGGGCGCTCATGCCAAAAGCCTGTTTCATGATAAAATACGCTTCGGAAATCAGCTGCATATCGCCGTATTCGATGCCGTTATGGACCATCTTCACATAATGGCCGGCGCCGTCAGGACCCATATACGTGCTGCAGGGAGTCCCGTCCACTTTTGCGGCAATGGCATCAAGAATCGGCTGGACCTGTTCGTAAGCTTCTTTCGATCCGCCCGGCATGATGGAAGGGCCGTAGCGGGCGCCTTCCTCGCCGCCGGAAATGCCGGCGCCGATAAAATGCAGGCCGGCTGCTTCAATGGCCGCTGTCCGCCGGTTCGTGTCTTTGAAGAACGAATTTCCTCCGTCCATCAGGATGTCCCCTTTTTGAAGATGCGGGAGGAGCGATTCAATCACCGAATCGGTCGTGTTTCCCGCCTGGACCATCAGTAGAATTTTGCGGGGTGTTTCCAGGGAAGAAACGAACTCTTCGATGCTGTATGCTCCTTGAATGTTTTTCCCCTTGGCCTCGTTGACGGACAGCCCGTCGATCCGGTCTGTCCAATAGTCATAGACGGCTACCGAATAGCCGTTGCTTTCCATATTCAATGCGAGGTTCGTGCCCATTACGCCTAAACCGATCACGCCGATTTGCTGTGCCATATTATCCTGCCCCGTTCTTTTATGATTTTTCGAACACCGTTTCCCGGTTTTCACGCAGATGAATTCGTTTTTACCACCATTTGTGCTGGTCTTCCTGCAGCAGCCCTTCTGCAGCTTCAGGGCCCGTTGAACCTGCGCGGTAAGGGTGCAAAGGCAGCAGATTTTCCTGATATGCGTTCAATAATGGTTCGATCCATTCCCATGAAAGCTCGACTTCTCTCCAGTGGGCGAAAAATGTCGGATCGCCGAGAATGGCGTCAAACAGCAGAAGTTCATAGGCTTCCGGCTGGTTTTCTGAATTAGTCGAGAAGTTGATCCACACAGGCTTGAACTGATTGCCGGATGCCTCTTTCAAGTTGACGCGCAGCGAAATGCTTTCGTTCGGACTGATTTCAAGCACCAGCAGATTGGGGGAAGTTCCCTTCAATTTATTGGAATCGACCATCTTATGCTTGAATTCGACCACAATCTGTGTGGACTTTTTGTTCAGCCGTTTCCCGGTGCGTATATAAAAAGGGATTCCTTCCCAGTCCGGATGGTCAATCGCCAGACGTGCCGCGAAATAAGTGTCATTCTGCGAGGAAGCGTCGACGCCGGGCTCCTCTTTATAGCCGATGACCGGCGTATCATGTATTTCGCCGGCTTCATACTGGCCGCGGACCACATGCAGATGCGCTTCTTCTTTCGGAATCGGCCGAAGAGACTCGATGATTTCTGTTTTTTTAGCGCGGGTCTTATTGTCCGTCAGGTTCTCCGGCAGGTAAAGGGCTGCCATCATGACGAGCTGAAGAAGATGATTCTGGACCATATCCCGGATAGCGCCTGCTTTATCGTAATAATCAGCCCGGGTTTCCACCCCGACAATTTCACTTGCCGTAATCTGGACGTTGGAAATCAGTTTTTGGTCCAGCATTGAGTCCAATACGGGATTCGCTAAGATTAAGGTATTGAGGCTTTGGACCATCGGTTTCCCCAGATAGTGGTCAATCCGGTAAATTTCATCTTCGCTGAAGGTTTTCCGTAATTTATGGTTTAATTGTCTGGCAGACTCTACATTGCTCCCGAATGGTTTTTCAATAATGAGGCGCTTCCAGCCACGGTTTTGGTCCAGGCCGCTGGAGTGGAGGCTGGTCGTGATCACATCCACCAAACTTGGCGTCACTGACAAATAGAACAGCCGGTTTTGCGGAATCCCCAGCTCGTTTTCCTGGGTTTCCACCAGTTCAAGCAGCTGGGTGTAAGATTCTTTAATTGTCGCGTCAAAAGTGAAGAAGCGGAACTTTGCCAGAAACTCCTGCAGATTTGAAAGCTGGATGCTTCTTCTCGAATAGGCACGAAGCGATTTTTCCACCTTCGCTTGGAAATCCTCGTCTGAAGAATATTTTCTTCCCAAACCGATGACGGAGAACGAAGCAGGCAATTTGCCATCAAGATATAAATTATATAAAGCAGGAAATAATTTTCGCTTTGCCAAATCTCCCGTGGCGCCAAAAAAAATAAAAGTCATGTCTTCCAGGGGCAAATCGTTCTGTAATCTGATGAAACCATTTTCTGGATTAGCCCCAGCTGCTGGATGTCCATTGTTCATACAATAAATCCTCCTCATTTCATCGTCCTGATTTTTTTATGAATAGGTATAGCAACCGCTTTTAGTATAATGATTTATGCAATTTAATGGTAGCGAGGGACTCGGAAAATACGAATGTATTGGATAGTTGGCACAGTGCCGCAGGAAACCTTTTTTAACTGCTTCACTGGACAGTTTGATCAGGAACATGCGAAGGTGTTTATACAACTATCTATTAGGAAAGGGTTGATTTGATGAAAATGTACGATATCACAGGCTCGATTTATGAAGGCATGACCGTATACAAAGACAAACCGGAGAAACAGCCGAAACTCAATCGGCAGACAAACGGCTATGTCACGGAAACGCGTTTGGAACTGGATGTCCATACTGGCACGCATATCGATGCGCCGCTTCACATGATGGTTGAAGGGGAAACATTTGAATCGGTTCCACTGGATAAATTGGTGGGGCAATGTAAAGTGCTGGATCTGACCAGCGTGAAGGATGCTGTTGCGAAAGCGGACTTAGAAGAGTTCGGCCTCGAAAAGGATGACTTTGTTTTATTCAAAACAAGAAATTCCTCTAAGGAAGATTTTGATTTTGATTTTGTTTTCTTGGCGAAAGATGGCGCAGACTATCTGGCTGAAATTGGAATCCGGGGCGTCGGCATCGATTCTCTTGGAATCGAAAGAAGCCAGGAAGGGCATCCGACTCATAAAACTTTGTTCGCAAACAATATCATTATTATAGAAGGTCTGCGCCTAAAAGACATTGAGCAAGGCGAATACTTTATGGTAGCGGCTCCTTTGAAATTAATCGGCACCGATGCTTCCCCTGCCCGGGTATTGCTGTTTGAAGGGCTGAAATAAACGTTTCTGTGTATAACTTGTTGTATGCAGATTAAGGACTAGGGAAGTTCCGTGAATTCTTAAGCTAATGATGTTCCTGAATTGTTGGAATAAGTAAGAGTTTTAAAAGAATAACAAGGGAAAAGCTTTAAAATACAAACAAAGTTAATAAGGAATATTATAATTGTTTGCTTTTTAATTGACCTTAAGCGAAATTCTTGTTATTATTAACTCGAATTTAATATCGAATAATGTCGTATAAGATTGGGGATATGGCCCGATAGTTTCTACCAAGCCGCCGTAAAGGGTTTGACTACGAGGTAAGTGTTTAGCGGAAGAAGCGATCGATTCTTCCCTTATTTACACGTTCCCTAGTCAATGCTCCGGTAGCCGCCGGAGCATTTTTTTATTTTAAGAGGTAAATTCCATCTTTATGATGAGAAGCAACAAGCCAGGGGAATTTTGATGGCTATTGGTGTGGAACCGGATATGGCGTTATTCGAACGGTTCAATAAGAAAAAATTGGGCGAATGGCAAGCAATTTAAAGCATTCACCACGGAGGGAACTGGAAAAATGAAAGAGAAAATATACTTTAACCATGATGGCGGAGTCGACGATTTGGTTTCGCTATTTTTACTTTTAAAAATGGATACGGTTGAATTGACAGGCGTTTCAGTCATTCCAGCAGACTGTTATTTGGAACCGGCAATGTTCGCGAGCCGGAAGATTATTGATCGCTTCGGAAATGGCGGCCTGGATGTAGCTGAGTCCAACTCACGCCCTAAAAACCCTTTCCCGAAAGATTGGCGCATGCATGCATTTTATGTCGATGCCTTGCCGATTCTGAATGAATCCGGAACAGTTGTGACACCCGTGGCTGATCAACCGGCGCATCTCCATTTAGCAGAGACGGTTTTGGCAACGGAAGAAAAAACGACTTTATTGTTTACAGGCCCGCTGACGGATCTTGCCCGCGCACTGGACGCAGCGCCCCAAATCGAAGAGAAGATTGAACGGCTTGTCTGGATGGGTGGCACATTCCGCGAAGCCGGAAACGTACATGAACCGGAACATGATGGGACAGCGGAATGGAACGTGTTCTGGGATCCGGAAGCAGCAGCCCGTGTCTGGGACAGCGGCATAAAAATCGATTTGGTGGCGCTTGAAAGCACCAACCAGGTACCGCTGACGCTGGATGTGCGTGAGCGCTGGGCGAAAGACCGCAAGCACCTCGGCGTGGATTTCCTTGGGCAATGCTATGCGATGGTGCCGCCGCTTGTCCACTTCTCGACGAACTCGACCTATTATTTATGGGATGTGCTGACCACCGCATTTGTCGGCAACCGTGATTTGGTGAAAGTGCAGACCATCAACAGCATCGTGCACACAGACGGCCCAAGCCAAGGCCGTACAGTGGAAACCGCTGAGGGGCGGCCAGTAGATGTCGTGTATGACGTGGACCGCGATGCATTCTTTGACTATATGACGGAACTGGCCAAAAAGGCTTAATGACTGGAAACATGCAGCATGGATTTGGACACGACTAATTACGAAAGAGGATAACAATGACTATTAAATCTCGCCTTAAAATTATGATTTTTCTCCAGTTTTTCATCTGGGGAAGCTGGCTCGTGACCCTTGGCTCGTATATGATCAATACCTTAAATTTTTCCGGCGCACAAGTCGGGACCATTTATGGCGCATCCGGACTGGCTTCTCTTATCATGCCGAGCCTGGTCGGGATTATCGCTGACCGGTGGGTGAAAGCGAATAGACTGTATGGCATCTGCCATTTTATCGGTGCGATTTTCTTGCTTATAGCCGCACAAGTTTCAGACCCGACGGTTATGTTTTGGGTGATGTTCTTTAACGCGGTGGTTTTCGTGCCGACGATTTCATTATCTTATACCATTTCCTATATCAGTTTGGAAAAAGCAGGGCTCAATACGACGAAAGAATTCCCGGGCGTTCGTGTATATGGAACCGTCAGTTTCATTTTTGCCATGTGGCTCATCAGCCTGGGCGGCTTTGAGTTGAGCAATATGCAGTTGTACATTGCAGCAGGGGCTGCCGTCTTGCTGGCACTCTTTTCACTGGTTCTGCCGGATTGCCCGACATCGAATGACAAGACGGACAAGTCGTGGACAAGCCGTTTGGGACTCGACGCTTTTGTCCTGTTCAAACAAAAGAGAATGGCCATCTTCTTCTTGTTTGCCATGCTGATCGGGGCTGCGCTGCAGATCAACTTGGCGTTTGCCAACCCGTTTCTTCATGACTTTGCATTGAATCCTGCTTATGAAGATAGCCTGGCTGTGAAATATCCATCGATTTTATTGTCGCTTGGGCAATTTTCAGAAGTCATCTTTATTCTGGCCATTCCGTTTTTCCTGCGTAAATTCGGGATCAAAACGGTTATGCTATTGAGTATGGCGGCTTGGACCTTGCGCTTTGTTCTATTAGGTTTTGGAGACCCGACTGGATTAGGGTTTGCTTTCTTGCTGCTATCGATGATTGTCTACGGTGTAGCGTTTGACTTCTTTAATATTTCCGGATCGATGTTTGTCGATAAAGAAGTGGACCGCCGGATCCGCGGGAGTGCCCAGGGCTTATTCATGACCATGGTGAACGGGCTCGGCGCTTATTTGGGAGCGGTCATCAGCGGAAGAGTAGTGGATTATTTGACGGTAGACGGCATCAAAGACTGGCAGAGCATCTGGCTGGTTTTCGCAGCCTACACCCTCGTTCTAGGAATCCTGTTTGCGGTAAGTTTCAAATCTAAAAAGAGCCCGGATGCAGTGGACGATGTAAATGAATCTGCACAGTCTGTCTGATTTGGAGTCAGGTTATATACAAAAAGCAGTCCTTCTCCTTCTTCGGGGAAGGGCTGCTTTTTTAAAATTGTAGTGGTTGGAGTAATTATTTAGCACAGGATAATAAAGCATTTTACGAATACCTTTTAAAAGAGGAGGGATAAAAAGCGAGTAAACATGGAGCAGCCACTATACCAGAGAGGACAATTTATCACAATTAAATGATTTTACAAAGCAAAAATACTTTTAACCAGTGGTTATTGCTCCAGTAAAAATATCATAAGATCAATTGCTGTAAGTCAAATACCAATGAGTTACACTTCATAATAGCCAGCCAATTATCAGGTTTTACGAATCCGATTTTTATGGAGGGGGACTATCAATTTCCATATTAATTAAGAAAAAACTTCAAACTGTTCACCTTGAAGTCAAATCCGGAACTGGCCCAAGAGATTGTCAATCTGCTCGGCTGTGAACTGGGCAAAAGTTCGATTACCCACTTTAGCGACGGGAAAGTCCAGATCTACCTGGAAGGAAGTGTCCGAGGAGCGGAAGTCTTTCTAGACCAGTCGACCTCTAGCGGGGAATGGACGTGTCATGGAACTTCTGAACATGATTGATGCGCTGTTTTGATATGCTTGTTTGCCCCTTCTTTTTTCTTGGCCAATTGCTGAAAAGCATTGAAAGAAAATCTACTTTTGCAGTAATAAACTAAATTTTTATACGAATTTAGAAGGCTTCAAGTAATTTTTTTATAAAACTGCTTCAAAGCAAAAATCCTGAGCACTCAAAAAGAGAGCTCAGGATTTTGTTTTAATTAAAGCTTATTGTAGGAGTTCTTCCTGACGCTTATGACTGCGAATTTCGGTTTCAAAATTTTCAAAAGGTCGGCATTGGAAGATATCTTTGCCCGGTGAAAATCCATTTTGATGACGGCTGCAAAGAGCATTTGCTTTCCTTGAATCATGTCAGATCCGAAAACCTTCTCCGCATCGATCTGATAAACTTCTCTTTTACTGTCTTCAGCTGTGGCTTCTCTTGTTTGAGAATGGTTGAAGAGGAAATGAACGAAATGCTACAGATTTACCAAGTCCGCCAAAGTCTTTCGCTAAATCTGAAATAAAAAAGATTAAATATTCTGAAAAATTTATTGCATTTTAATTTTACATGATTTAATATGTATTTAAAGTTTGTACGTACATATGTACATATGGACATACAGACTTAATAAAAAAGGAGGAGTTAATTTGAGGGAAAGATTGAAGACAGGCCCGGAAAAAGAAATTATTCAGTACATTTTTGAACCATCTATCAAAAAAGACTTAGAACGTTCCTTTTTCAACATCTTAACCGTGAGTAAAGCTCATCTTTTAATGTTGATTAATCAGAAAATTGTTGGAAAGACAGAAGGTATTGAAATCTTAAATGTCCTAGAGAATATGCATAAACAAGGATCCTCAGTACTTAATATTGATATGGAAATGGAAGATTTACATTTCAATATAGAGTCGCACATTATTAAAGAAATTGGAATAGAGGTAGGTGGGCAACTTCATACTGGACGTAGCCGAAACGATCTTTACGCAACAGTAACAAGAATGAATACTCGGCCACTGCTTTTAAGGATTGGTAATTTAATTCTTGAGTTGAGAATAGAAATGTTAAATTTAGCTTTAGAGCATACAAATACGGTAATGACAGGATATACACATATGCAGCCTGCTGAGCCTATTACCTTTGCTCATTATTTATCCGGAATTTTAAATGCTTTAGATAGAGATTTTATACGTTTAAACCAAGCTTTTAATACACTCGATGAATCTCCTTTAGGTTCGGGGGCATTTGCATCAACATCTTTTCCTATTGACAGAAAAAGAACAGCAAGGCTTTTAGGGTTTAAAAGTGTATTAGAAAACTCAATTGATGGAGTGGCCTCTAGAGATTATGCTTTAGAAATTATTTCAGCTTTAAATATACTGATGACTAATTTAAGTCGCTTAAGCCAAGACTTATATATATGGACATCGAATGAATTTTCTACTGTAGAATTAGGTGATTCAGTCTCTTCAGTCAGCAGTATTATGCCACAGAAGAAAAATCCAATTACATTAGAGCATATCAAAGCAAAAGCTGCCCATGTGCAGGGAGCTCTTGTCTCCATTTCTGGGGTACTCACTAATATTCCATTTTCCCATTCCAGAGATTCTAATACTGAAAGTATGAAATTTTACTGGGAAGCATTAAACGAAGTTGAGGCGGCACTTAATCTGTCTATTATTACAATTAAGAACCTTAAAGTTAATAAGGATGTAATGTACTTAAAAGCTCAAACCAATTTTTGTACTGTCACAGAATTAGCAAATGTCTTAGTAAAAGAAGAAGGGCTATCTTTTAGAACGGCTCATACTGTAGTAGCGATATTTGTTAGGGAAAAGATTGATTTAAATGAACAGTATAATCCAGCAGTTGATCAAGAAGTTCTCCAACAGGCATTTATTAATACAGTGGGTAGAGACATTTTAATGTCTAAAGAAAGAATTGAAATGGCTTTAGAACCTGCTAAGAATGTCTCGGCAAAAAACACTTTTGGAGGACCAGCGCCTGTAGAAGTAGAGAGGCAGCTTGAAATTATTAATGAAAGAATTAAATTGCAAATGAATCAATTAAGAAGTCATGAGGAGGGATACCGTTCGGCTCAAAAAGTGTTAGACTCTGAAGTAGAGCAAGAAATTAGAGTTTCACACGACATAATTAGGAGCTGAAAAAATGAGTTTTTTTAATGAAAGTAATGGATTGCCATTATATTATCAATTAAAAGAATTAATTAGAGAAAAAATTAATGAAGGACTATGGAAGAGCGGCGAAAAAATACCCAATGAGTTAGAGTTAGCTGAAACATATTCCCTTAGCAGAGCTACGGTGAGACAAGCTATATTATCATTAGTGAGCGAAGGATTACTCTACAGAAAGCAAGGAAAAGGAACCTTTGTCTCGAAGCCAAAACTTGAAAGCGATTTTATCAATTTTCATTACCCAAGAACATGGGGAAGTACGCATAAGTTGGTCAGTTTGAAGGAAATGGGTTGTCCTGTATCAATATGTAAATACCTGGAAATAAATCCTGGGGAGTTAATCTATGAAATAACTAGACTTAGAATTTTTGAAGATGAACCAGTTGCTCTGGAAAAATCATATATAAAGAAAGAGCTGGTGCCAAAATTCTCAAATCAAAATTTTGCAGGAATATTGTCAGAGTTGCTTTTTAACGAATACGGTATCGAAATAACAAGTTCAGAAAGTTTCATTGACCCAATTTTATTAGATGATTACGAAGCTGCTTTTTTAGAAGTTAAAACTCCAGCTCCAGCGTTAAAGTTAACAAGAATCGGCATGACTCACAAAAATGAAGTAATTTTATTTAACACCAGTATTATACGGGGGGATCGTTGCCGCATGATATTCAGAACTCCAGAAATTACCTGATTTAACTAACAAACTATTAAAACAGGGAGGTCTTCTTTAATGAATAGACCAAAAAAAATATTAACTTATTTATCTTTACTTCTGGTTTTGATTATTGCTGGATGTGGTTCATCAAATGACACAAGTTCCGAAGCGGGTGCTTCTGGGAAAACGGAAAGGCTGCTTTTAGGAACTTCTAGTCAGGGAGGAACTTATTATGTACTAGGCGGTGGCTGGGCCAATATTATGAATGAGCAAGTGCCAGGTGTGGATATTTCGGTAGAGGTGACAGGCGGACCTAACACAAATATTCAACTAATAGAAAGTGAAGAGATGGATTTAGGATTCGTCACATCCTGGTTGGCTGGAGAAGCTTACGAGGGAGAGGGCTGGGCTGATAAAAAGTATGAAAATTTCAGTGCATTGTTCCCAATGTATCCAAGTGTCTTATATATCAATTCCTTACAGGAAAACAATATCAAAAGCATAAGCGACTTTGAAGGAAAACATATCACTGTAGGGGCGCCAGGGGCTACAAGTGAATTGGCCGGAAGAGCAGTTTTAGATGCTTTAAAGATAGAACCAAGTAAAATAAGTAGTCTTCCAACTAATACTGCAACCGATAATCTGAAAGATGGAATTGTAGATGCAGGTTTTGCTGTAACTGGTATTCCAGGTCCATTTTTAATAGATCTTGAAACAACCCACGATGTTCAGTTTGTTGAGATGTCTGAGAGCGAGATGGAGACTGTTCTTGAACAGAACCCTTATTGGTCTACTTATGTTATACCTGCGGATACTTACAAAGATTTAGAAAAAGACATAACGTTGATTGCGTTTTGGAATTTCGCTGTAGGTTCAAATGACTTGTCTGAAGATGTAGTTTATAACTTAGTAAAAGCCACATTTGAAAACCAAGACCAACTAATGGATGTAGATCCTGCAGCTAAGGATTTGCTGGCAGAAAATTTGATCCATAGCAGTGTACCATTCCATCCAGGAGCAATAAAGTATTATGAGGAAATTGGTATCGACATCCCAAGTAACCTTATGCCATCTAAATAATCCTAATGAGTATTGGAGGTAAATGCTAATGAGTAAGTTACCAGACCTAGAAATAACTGAAAAATTAGACAATTTGGATGGTTTAGAGGATACAAGTTTAGATTTAAAACCTCGTCAGAAAATGATTGTTATTGCTATAGCAGTTTTCATGTCGCTATTTCATCTCTACACACTGGGCTTTAATCCCGTAACACCTTGGGTTTTGTTTACAGTCCATTTAAGCCTTGGCAGCATTCTAATCCTAATGGTTTATCCTGTTATTAAAAGTAAGAAGAACAGTATATCAATAATAGATGTAATTTTAATAAGTCTTGTTCTCTATTCATGCGGCTATTTAATTATAGAAATGGATGAATTGATTCACCGAATAGGTATTGCTCCGACAAACTTAGATGTATTGGTAGCTTTGATAATGGTAGGTATAGTATTAGAGATCACGAGACGCACATGCGGAATTTTATTGCCTCTTATTGCAGTAGTATTTATCGTATATGCGAGATTTGGTGAATATGTTCCAGGAATATTAGGACATCGAGGATATAGTTGGGAAAGAATTATTAGTTACTTAAATGGAATGGACGCTATATTTAGTGTACCTATCGCCGCTTCGGCTAATTTTGTATTCTTGTTTATCGTTTTCAGTGCTTTTATACAGGTTTCTGGTGCAGGTAAATTTTTCATTGATTTTGCTACTAGTTTAACTGGGAAATCAAGGGGAGGTCCTGCAAAAACTTCAGTTATTGCGAGTGCTCTTTTTGGAACAGTTACTGGAAACTCTGTTGCAAATGTTGTATCTTCTGGTGCTTTTACAATTCCCTTAATGAAGAAAACAGGATACAGTGCCCGATTTTCTGGTGCTGTAGAATCTGTAGCTTCTACAGGAGGACAAATCATGCCTCCTATTATGGGATCAGCAGCCTTTATCATGGCTATCCTAATAGGTGTGCCATACCAAACTATTATGATCGCTGCCATAATACCAGCTTTACTATATTTTATTTCAATACTAGTCATGGTGGACTTGGAAGCAGCTAAAAATGGGTTAAAAGGAATGCCTAAAGAAGTGTTGCCTAAAATGAAAGACGTTTTAAAGAATGTTCATTTAATCGTACCTTTACTTGTTTTAATAATAGTATTAGTAGTGCTAGGCGCAAGTCCAATTAAAGCAGCAATTTGGGCTATCGGAACCAGCATAATAATGGCTGCCTTTAAAAAGGAAACAAGAATGGGACCGAAGAAGATTATTGAAGCTTTATCAACCGGGGCTTTAAATGCTTTAGGAATGATAGCAGCTTGTGCGACTGCCGGGATTATTATAGGGGTACTAAATTTAACTGGAAGCGGTTTAAAATTTGCTAGCGTCATAATAGGATTTGCCGGTGACTTTTTACCTCTAGCGTTGTTTCTAACTATGTGTGCAAGTATTATTTTAGGGATGGGCTTACCTACAACAGCTGCTTATTTGATAACAGCCGCAGTGGTGGCTCCTGCGCTCATAGGTATGGGGGTTCCAGCTTTATCTGCGCATATGTTTGTTTTCTATTTTGCATGTATGTCAGCTATTACTCCTCCAATAGCTTTAGCCGCTTATGCAGGAGCGGGTATAGCAAAAGCGAAACCAACAGAAGTTGCGCTTACGGCTGTGAAACTAGGGTTAATAGCTTACATTATTCCTTTTATGTTTGTATATGGTCCTGCGTTATTAGGACAGGGAACGTCTTTAGAAATAATACTGTCAGCGATAACAGCGCTTATAGGAACATTTGCATTAGGTTTCTCGATACAGGGGTGGTTTTGGAAGCAGAGAGCAAATCTGCTTTTACGCATTATCCTCTTTGCAGCCTCAATAATTCTGATTATACCAGGTATTTTGACAGACTTTATCGGCATCGCGCTGATACTCGTAAGTTTTGGTTTGCAAGTTACTGTCTTTAAAGAGAAATTTATCGCAGAGAAAAGTCAAGTTAATATCAATGAATCATAACACTGATTAGAAAATTTATAAAAATTGCTCAAGAAAAGGAGAAATCTAATGAAATTTGCCATTATAGGAGCTGGAAACGGTGGTCAAAGTATGGCCGCTCATTTAACACTATTAGGTCATGAGATTTGGATTTACGATATAAATGAAGAACTACTCTCTGCTTTAGATAAACAAGGTGGAATTCAAGTTGAAGGCGTCTTAGAAGGATTTGCACCAATTAATGTAACTCGAAATATTAGTGAGGCTGTAAAGGGTGCTGATGCAATTATGTGTACGACAACAGCCAATGCTCACGCCAGTGTTGCAGAATCTTTAATTCCTCATTTAGAGGATGAACAAGTAATATTAATTTTCCCGGGATACTGGGGAGCTTTAGAGTTCCAAGAATGTTTTAAAAGAAATGACTTAAATAAAAAAGTGGTAGTTGGAGAAACAGAATCATTAATCTATACGTGTAGATCGACTTCGCCTGGTTTTGTTAACATAAGAAAGATAAAAGATGAATTAGAATTTGCTGCTTTTCCTGCTGATGGAGCTAAGGTGATAAAGGAAAGACTAAATTCAGTCTATCCTCAACTGATTCCTGTAGATAGCGTCATTAGAACAACATTAAATAATGTAAACCCATTATTCCATGTTCCTATCCTTCTTTTAAATGCAGGAAGAATTGAGTCTGAAGGAGACTTTTTCTTTTATCCTGAGGGAGGGACACCATCGGTGGTGAATGTAATTGAACAGATGGATAAGGAGAGATTGGCATTAGGAAAGGCTTTAAATATAGAACTATCAACTACTTTAGAGCTTCTGAAAAGATTTTATAAAGTAGATGCCGATAATCTATATGATGGTTTTCAAAGGAACAAGGCTTATCAAAAAGGAAAAGCGCCTAATACCCTGGACTACCGCTATATTTATGAAGATATTCCTTATGGATTGGTTCCTATGGTTGAATTAGGAAACAAGCTAGATGTTAAAATGGAAAGTATGGAATCAATGATTCATTTAGCTTCCTATATGGTGAAAAAAGATTTGAAATCTTCCGGCTTAAGTTTAAACAAATTAGGTTTAGAAAAACTAAATAATAGTGAACTGATTGAAACACTACAATGAGATAGAGAGGAAAATGATAACGGGATAAAGAATTCTAACATGTATCCTGTGCTTGTTAAATGTAATAGTTTGATTTAAAGGAAGTCAAAGTTTTCGTAACTTGCTTCTTCTTATTCGCTTGGCAAAGTACATCTTAAAAGTGTAAAGGGCAAGTACCATACTGTTTTGCTTCATTTTTCTATTAGAATATGTATATATTAACAGCCATCTTCGAAATCGAATGATTTCATTAAAGATGGCTGTTGTACGTTTATCAGTAAAGCTAAATAGTGATAATTGAAAAGTTTCCAGAAATAATAGGGTTTTATAGAAATAGTCGCAGAGTTCTGGCAATTAACTCAGTTATTCTCTCTTTATATTGCTTTATTTAAAAATAGAAAAAGAAGACTGTGGAAATTTTATTTGGAATCGTAACATCTTTCTTTTCTTCATATTTCCTATGGGCGCTATATCCGGCATTTCTGGGATAGGCAATAACATATTAAAACTGCTAACATGGTAATTTTACAAATTATATAAGTTACATTTCATTATCCATAAAAAGGTTTAGTTTCTACAGATGCTGTATGAATCTTATTGTCATGACTTCATTTGTTTTTAATTATAGAGAATGATGGATAAACAACAACTCGTCATGAATATCTTCCGTTAAGTTAGCCTTCATAATAGCCAGCCAGTTATCAAGTTTTGCGAAACCGATTTTTGCGGAGGAGGACCATCAAGTGCCATATCAATTAAGAAAAAACTTCAAACTGTTCACCTTGAAGTCAAATCCGGAACTGGCCCAGGAGATTGCCAATCTGCTCGGCTGTGAACTGGGCAAAAGCTCGATTACTCGCTTCAGCGGGAGGTCCAGATCAACTTGGAAGAAAGTGTCTGGGGAACGGAATTCTTTCTCGTCGAGTCGACGTCCCAGCTGGGAATGAATATCTCATGAAGCTGCCGATTACAATAGATGCATTGTGTTTCATATGCCTGTTAGCCGCTTATTTTTTTATTCAATTGTCGAAAAAATTTGTACGTCTATTACATAGCTTTTGTATAGTATATAAATCATTTGATAACAGATTCTCGTTATCGGATTAGATAATAAAGATTATAAAATGGTTGTCTTGAGTTATATGCTCTTAAAAGAAATTGACAGATGGCTTGAGCCGATAACTCCGGCCTTTTTCCATACTTATTAAACTGAAAAGGACTATTGTATGAATATCGACTTCAGGGATGCTTAAGGGAAAAGGCTTCGAAAGTATGGTCACAAGAAAACTACAGATTTGATTTCATAGATGCCGATCACTAAATGGAGCGGCAGTTCGAAAGACGGCATTGTTGCTTTTGAGGATGGAATTTTTGAGTTTAAATTGCCTTCTCCTGAAGAAGAAAAAGAGTGCTTATACAAATAAACCCGGGAAATAGGGGAATATCGATTACATGCTTATTTTGAAAGAAAAGCGAGAAGTTAAACCTTGAATTGATTTGCCAAAACCCTTGCATCCAGCAGATATCCACCTTTCTGTTGGGATTCGAAGGTTTTTTATTTAAAAAGTCAAATAATTTTCAAAAGCCTCTTAAAAAATAAAAGGTATGGTAGTATAATAAATTGGTTGGTATTGGATTTTTAGGAGGATATATGTAATGGAAAAAATGATAGGCAATAAGCCGACTGCGGATCAGAAGTTGATGGTTTCTCTTCACAAAAAGCTGCTGCAGCAGGCGCAGACGATGATCCTGGCGACAGATGAAAAAGTGCTGAAAGCGATAGCGGTTGATGTAAGCCAATTGAACAGCCAGAAGACAACAGGCGTTTTGGTGTTATCAACGAACGCGGTTTCGTTTGTATCGAACAGCGATCAATGGATGTACGACTATGAAAACATCAGCCATGTGGCTTTGAGAACGATCGATAAAGGAAAAGACAAAAAGCAATTGCATGACCAGCAGCTTACGATTGAATTCGGCTATGCAAGCAGTGCTTCTTTTAACTTCAATAAAAACGAAGATACCCAGGAATTCATTGAAATTCTTGAATTGAAGAAGAACAATCCGAATCAACAAGTGCTGTCAACGGTGACCCACAACTTTGATCATTTCCTGCATGCAGACCGTTTGAAGGAATTGCGTGAAAGCAGAGTGAAAACGACCTTTTTCCTTATGAAGCGTGACGATATGGGCTTCTCGAAGAATGGCAGAAGGCTGTTGCAGGAACGGCATAAAGGTGCGTTGTTGATTGTAGAAGGATATTTCAAGGAGAAGAAGAAAACAAACGACTTTATTGTAGTCGACAACGGCATCTTCGTTTATGAGTATGACAATGAAGAAAGAAAAGCGAAGCTGGTGAAGAAATGGCCGCTGCAGTTCTTTGCGGAAGCGGAACTTGATCATTTTGCAATCAAAACGGAAGTGGTGACGGGCGAAGGCAAATTGGTGCTGAACGGGTCCGGCAAGAAGTTCGAAGAGATTCTAACCAATGCACAAGTGCCATTTGCAAAGAAAAAACGAAAAGTGCATCAAAAAGCGATCGGTTTCCGCAGCGGGAAGCGCTGGAAGAAAGCCATTGCCTCCATCGCCTATGCTTTTGCACTGTTGATCGTCTTAATAATGGTATTTGGCGAAGACGCACCGGAGCAGGAGTCGGCGAAAGAAATCAGCACCGTGGTGTCTGCTGAAGCTGAAGAAAAGAGCGAAGAAACGAGCGAAGAAACGACTGTAACGGCAGATCAGCAAAAAGCGGAGGAAGCCAGACTTGCTGAAGAAACACGTAAAGCAGAAGAGGCCCGATTGGCTGAAGAAAAGAAAAAAGAGGAAGCCCGCCTAGCCGAAGAGCAGCGTCTGGCTGAGGAAGCCCGGAAAGCGGAAGAAGCACGTAAAGCAGAAGAAGCGCGTTTAGCGGAAGAAGCAAGAGTGGCAGAAGCACAGCGTCAGCAAGAAGAGGCAGCGCGTGTGGCTGCAGAACAGCAGCAGGCAGCGAATGTTTTCTATAAAAACTGTTCGGCAGTCCGTGCGGCAGGAGCGGATCCGATCCGGACAGGAGATCCCGGCTACTCGAGAAAGCTGGACCGTGATGGCGACGGAATCGCTTGTGAATAAAAGAAATGGATAATGAAAGTTCAGCTCTTGCTTCGAAAGGAAGCAAGAGCTTTTTTATTGTTGTCCACAAAGGCCGCATTCATGAATGCGGATAATTGCTAAACCAAAGTGAACAACTTCTTACAATTAAACAATTCAGCGAAATGAAAATACCATTAACTTATGGCTATTGCCCCATCAAAAAGGTATCATAAAATTAACTGCTGCAGGTCATATGCCAGTTGATTAACCTGCGTCATAGCCTATCAGCTATCAGGTTCTACAAAATACTTTTTTGCGGAGGGGACCATAAATTGCCTTACCAATTGAGAAAAAACTTCAAACTGTTCACTTTGAATTCAAATCCGGAATTGACCCGGGAAATCGCCGAGTTGCTCGGCTGTGAGCTGGGCAAAAGTTCCATCACCCGCTTTAGCGACGGGGAAGTTCAGATCAACATCGAAGAAAGTGTCCGGGGGGACGAGGTTTACCTGGTCCAGTCGACATCCCAGCCGGGAAATGAACACATCATGGAATTGCTGATCATGATTGATGCACTGAAGCGGGCCTCTGCTGAAACGATCAATGTGGTCATCCCTTATTACGGCTACGCGCGCCAGGACCGGAAAGCGAGTTCACGCGAGCCGATCACGGCAAAACTGGTGGCCAACATGCTGGAAAAAGCAGGCGCTACCCGCATCATTACGATGGACCTTCATGCTCCGCAGCTCCAGGGCTTCTTTGATATTCCGGTAGACCAGCTGCTGGGCGAAAAGATTTTAGCTGAGCATTTCTTAGGCAAGGGACTGGAAGATGCGATTGTCGTCGCTCCGGACAACGGAGGGCTTGGAAGAGCCCGGAGACTGGCAAACGATCTGGACGTGCCGATCGGCTTTATCGACAAACGCCGGGTGCGGCCGGGCCAGCCCGAGTCGATCAATATTGTCGGGGACATCCAAGGCAAGAACGTCATCATCATCGTAGATATCATTGATACTGCAGCCACTGTCGCTTCAGCTGCCAATGTCCTCGTTGAAAATGGCGCGAAAGCTGTTTACGCCTGCTGCACGCACGGGGTCTTATCCGGCCAGTCGATTCAACGGATCGGAGAGTCGGCCATCACGGAACTGGTGGTCACCAACACCATCCACGTGCCGGAAGAAAAACGCATTCCGAAAGTCACGATTCTTTCTGTCGCTCCACTTTTAGCGGAAGCGATCGAGCATGTCCATAACGAAAAGCCGGTAAGCCCTTTATTTGAGTAGATTGTAGTAGCCGGTAATAGGAAAGAGAACTTCTTTGTTTTTTTGATTGAGCAATAGTTCTTTCTCGTTTAAGAACACCTATATTACACAAACCGAAAGGCATCGCTATAAGCGGTGCCTTTTTGGTATTGAATGAGAATCTAAAATAAATTATCAGAAAATTGTTGACAATCAATTTGGATAATTGTTTAATTGCATTAAGGTATAAATGTATACAATTATGTTCTAGAAAGAGAGGGGAGTTACCATGGATCTTTCCTCAATGGATAGCAAACGGTACTCAGCAAAAGATTTTGTTTATATGGAACTGAAAAAGCTCATCATTTCGGGTGATTTGGAGCCTTCCCAGCAGATCAATGAAAAAGAGCTGGCCGAAAAGCTCAATATCAGCCGGACGCCGATCCGTGAAGCCTTGAACCGGATCGAATTGGAAGAATTGATCGTACGGATGCCGAACGGCCGGATCAAAGTGGCTCCCGTATCGGTAGAGGAAGCCAAAGAAATCTTTACCGTGCGGAGCTTATTGGAAGGGGTAGTCGCCAAAGAAGCGGCGATGAAAATTACTTCCTGTGAACTGGACGAACTGAAATTCCTGACCGAGCTGTTGATCCGCTCTGCCGACCAAGGTGACAGTGAAAAAGTGATTTTCTACGGGGACAAATTCCATCATATGCTGTATGATGTCAGCGGCAACCGCACAGTGGTAAAAATCTTGAACAATATGAATGACCATATCATGCGCTACCGCAGCCTTGGTCCGAAAACCAGCAAGTCGCGCAGTTCGGCGGCAGCTGAAGAACATTTGGCTCTTTATAAAGTAATCGAGCAAAAAGACGGGGAACAAGCTGAAATCCTGATGAGACAGCATATCCAGAACAGCTTGGAAGCGGCGATCCATTCCATTCAGCGCCATCTTAAACTGGTGGATGCACCTTAAAAGAGGAGGTTATTTAGTGGATAAAAAAATACGGCTTCGGGAACTGATCGATGCGCCCAATTCGTTTATGCTGCCCGGAGCATATGATGCGGTGTCAGCTCTTCTGATTGAAGAACTTGGGTTTCAGGCAGTCTACGCGACAGGCGCCGGGATTTCGAATGCTCAGCTTGGATGGGCGGATGTAGGCTTGACCAGCATGAAGGAAGCGGCCGATATTGTCGCGCGCATAACCGATGTGACGAATATCCCGGTGATCGCCGATATTGACACGGGATTCGGCAATGCCCTCAATGTCATCCGCACCGTGCGGGAATTTGAACGCGCCGGAGTGGCCGGGCTGCAGATTGAAGACCAGGTGTCTCCAAAGAAATGCGGGCATTTCAACAATAAAAACGTCATTTCCAAAGAAGAAATGGTGAACAAGATTCACGCCATGGTGGATACGCGCCAAGATGAAAACCTGGTGATCGTTGCCAGGACAGACGCATTGGCTGTAAATGGCCTGGACGATTCGATTGACCGGGCAAGAGCCTATAAAGAAGCGGGCGCGGACGTTTTATTCATCGAAGCTCCGACTTCTTTGGAACAAATGAAAGCGATTACAAGTTCACTGCAAGGCATTCCTCAACTGATCAATTTGGTTGAAGGAGCCAAGACGCCGCTGATCAGCCTGACAGAAGCGGAAGATCTCGGCTATCAGATTGTGCTTTGCGCCAACACCGCTTTACGGGCATCGATCCAAGGCATGAAACAGGCATTAAGCATGTTGCATGCCGATGGTTCTCAGAAAAACTTGAACGGGGCTATTTGTTCCTGGGAAGACCGCCAAAAACTGTTTAAACTGAGCCAGATAAATGAGTGGGAAGAAAAATACTTGTCTATTGATGCTAAGGAACAAATCAAAATACCGAAATAGCGCTTGGAACTGGAAAGCGCCAATCTGGATTTCGCAGTAAAAATTGATACATTCAGCCATGACATACACCATAGAGGGCATACGTATTTTCTATAAACCAATTATGGGGAGGCTCGTTTATGACAAGCAGCGTTCAACCGCAAAACGAAAAAATGGATAAAGCAAAGTACAAAATTTTCTTTGGTGCTTATATTGGCTGGATCTTCGATTATTACGAAATATTTGTCTTGAGCTTCCTCGTTATCCCGATGGCTGCAGCATTGGACTTATCAACTGCACAAGTGGCTGCTGTTTTTTCTGTTCAACTGGCTTTCTTAGCCGTTGGCGGCGTGGTCTTCGGCTATTTGGGGGACCGGATAGGACGGAAGAAAATCCTGATCGCCACTTTGGTGATCTTCTGTTTAGCGACATTGATGCGCGGATTTACGTTCGATTATGAATGGCTGATTTTCTGGACGGCCATTGCCGGGTTTGGCCTCGGCGGGGAATACGGGGCGGCGCAGGCGCTTGTCAGTGAGTCTGTGCCTTCCAGACAACGCGGATTCTGGAGCAGTATGCTGTATGGCGGCGCTTATATGGGGATTTTCCTGGGGGCTACAGTCGGCGGCTTCATCCTGCCTTTGATCGGCTGGCGCATGACCTTTATCATTTCAGCCTTGCCGATTCTATTCGCTCTTTGGCTCAGGAGGGATGTAGAAGAGTCGAAGGTATGGGAAGCAGATGTGAAAAAGCAGAAATCGCTTGAAAAAGTGGATTGGCGCAAGAAATACGGCCTCAGAAGATTCTGGAAGCCATTCACCATTGCGTTAATAGCAGCGGTGCTGCAATATTTCGCTTACTACGGTATCACCAATTTCCTGCCGACCTACTTAGTGAAATACGAAGGGTTCGAGATGGGGGCTGCAGGCTGGTGGCTGTTCTTTACAGCCTTTGCAGGTCTGGTCGGTTCCTTCATTGCGGGCTATACAACCGATAAATGGGGCCGGAAAATTACATTGAGCTATTTGGCGTTTGTCGCGGCACTTGGCGGGCTGGCCCTTTACTTTACTTGGGCAAGCTTGATCAACTCCTTGTGGATTCTGGTGCCTATCTTCTTCCTGTACTTCGGCTCCAATGGTGCCTCTGTCTTCGGCTCGCTGTTCAGTGAGATTTTCCCGACCGATGTGCGGGCTACGGGGATTTCGTGGGCTTTGCAGATCGGACGCGGATTATCCGCTTTCCCGCCGTTGATCACGGCAGCGGTGTTCCCGGTCTACGGCTATCAGCCGATTATACTGGGCGGTGCAGGGTTATTCATGCTGCTGGCGATGTGGGCCTGGGTCTTCCCGGAAACGAAAAACCGGCGCTTGGATCACCTCGATGATGTGACGAAGACCGCGAAAGATCCGGCAGAAAATCCGGAACTGCAGCCGGAGACTTCTACACCTTAACATCAAATATGGTTTAAGTGAAAGAGCGCACAATTACGTGCGCTCTTTTCATATGTCGTAATAACTTCGGGATCTTATTACTGCAATTTTCCAGCCGTAAACCCGCCATCGATCGGCAGCGTGATGCCGCTGATCTGGCCGGCGAGATCCGAACAAAGGAACACGGCTGCATTGCCCACGTCTTCAGGGGTGGCTGGCTTGCCGGAAGGGAGGGTGGCCTTGATGGCTGCTGCCTGTTCCGGCGCCGCGGCGAACCAGCCTTCGACGGCAGACGTCGAGGTTATGCCGGGGCAGAGGGCATTCACGCGGATGCCTTGCCGGCCATATTCCAGTGCTACGGTTTTGGTCATGCCGTTGATGCCGAATTTCGATGCGACGTAGTCGATAATGTTCTGTACGCCTTCGAGCCCCGCACCGGAAGAGGTGTTGACGATGGCGCCATCGCCGGTTTTCAGCATCGCTCTCACTTCGTGCTTCATCGAATAATAGGTGCCGTACAGATTGACCTTCATGACGCGGTCAAAGTCGGCGCTGTCGGATTCCGCGATGGGAGCGATGGAAGCCGTGATGCCTGCGTTATTGTGGGCGAAATCCAGCTTGCCGAACTCGGCCACTGTGGCATCGACCAGCGCTTTCACGTCGCTTTCGTTCGACACATCGCAAGGGAAGAACGATGCCGCACCGCCTGCTTCTTCGATCAAGCGCACCGTCTCCTTGCCGCTTTCCTCATCGATATCCGAGACCATGACTTTCGCGCCTTCCCGTGCGAATGCCAGCGCACTGGCGCGGCCGATTCCTGATCCTGCACCTGTCACCAGTCCCGCTTTGCCTTCCATCAATTTCATCACTCCAATCCCTCCTTTTGGTTTTGATCTCCTATAGCCCTTATTATAATCCGGGGCGAAATCAATGAGAACAATCTATCGTGAAAATCAGACATCTTATAACGGATTATTGCATGCAAACTAACTATACGTAAAAAGCACGCAGCTGCGTCGAATCCTTGATGCCCCGTTGATGGATCTGCATGCTTTTTTTATTTTCAAGACGATTTTCTGTTATTCACCCACATTACGAGCACTGGTCCGAGAATCGGAATCCATGCAAACCCTTTGGCTTTCGCTTCCGGGCAGTACCGGTTGACGGCATAGACGGACAAGCCCCACAGGACAAACCAGTCGACGGTCATGACGGATACCAGACTGGAGGAAAAGAAAGCCTCGCGGTAAGCTTCCAGTGAAAATCCCTGGAGCAGCGTCAGGAGAATCCCTGCCCACATCACCATCAGGACGATGAGCCAGAAACGGGAAGACAGGAAACGCATGAGCCAGCGCGGCGTCCGGACGGTGGATCTGTTTTTCGCCGGCCGGTCGCCGAATGCGAAATACGGCAGGAGTGAAAAAGCGCCAATTCCGAAAGACAGCAAAGCGAATGGCCATGCTGGCCACTTTTGCCGGTCGTGCAAGAGCAGAATGGTCAGGAATACGAGCGGAAACAGACCGAGTGAATTGAAGACGGCAAAGACGAGCGGATCGATGTCGTCCCATTGGCTGTTAAGGATTTTTGAAAACACCGGATCCGGATCTTCACCGGGTGCCAGAAATGCAGCGTAGCTGATCATGCCGAGCCAGACAATCAGGAAAATCATGTCATCACTCCTTTTTTTCATCATACAGGAAGGACTTGGGTGAGGGGAATGGTTCTTGGGGAATTGTTTGGCTGTATTGTTTTTGGTAAATGATATAAGTAAAGCAGATACGGAAGAAGAGTTTCTTCTCTATAGAAAGGAAGTTGCACCATGATCAAAGGAATCATTTTCGATTTTGACGGACTTATACTCGATACGGAAACGCACCATTACCGGATCTTGCAGGACATGTTCGCAGAATACGGCAGTGAATTGCCGATTGAGCGCTGGCAGCAGGAGATCGGGACACAGACCGGCTTTTCGCCTTTTCATTATCTCGAAGAGCTGATCGAGCAGGAAATTGAGCACAAACAGCTGCAGGACCAATTGAAGGAAAGGTTCCACGCCAAACTGGCTGCGGAAAAAGCGCGTGACGGCGTGGAGGATTATTTGAAGGCGGCCAAAGAAATGGGCTTGAAAATCGGGCTCGCTTCCAGTTCCGATTACGAATGGGTCTCCACTTACTTGAAAACCCTCGGGCTGTTCGATTATTTCGAGTGCATCCGGACTTCAGATGATGTCAAAAAAGTAAAACCCGATCCCGCTTTGTATGTAAAAGCGGCAGAGTGTCTGGGGCTTCGGCCGGAAGAATGCGTGGCATTCGAGGATTCGGCGAACGGCGCGCTCGCTGCGAAACGTGCCGGCATGGGCTGCGTCATCGTGCCGAACGAAGTGACCCATACGATGGACTTCTGCGCGGTCGAACACCGATTGTCTTCGATGGCGGACATGCCGTTTGAAGAGCTGATTGATCTTCTGAATGGCTTGAAAGTGTCGAAATAGAAAACCCGGAGCCTGAAAGACTGCGGGTTTTTGTACATAAGTTGTGGATAGAGGACGGCCATTTTTCACTAATATTTATCCACGTGTGGATAAACACAAAAGGATGACGAAACGAAACAGTTCTCTCGGATTACAATTTAAGTTATATTTTATTAAGAAAGAAAGCGTAAAATTTTCATGAATGGTTTATAGATTGGTTGAAGAAGGTATGTAGT
The DNA here is from genome assembly GCF_057748275.1 of Planococcus sp. VCh962. Classification (NCBI taxonomy): domain Bacteria; kingdom Bacillati; phylum Bacillota; class Bacilli; order Caryophanales; family Caryophanaceae; genus Planococcus; species Planococcus sp. VCh962. Next base: position 688,263 of record NZ_JBYLHS010000002.1, on the reverse strand, counting down.
TTCAGGCGAAGATACAAGATATGGTCATTTAGTATAACACGGGTTCGTCTGACTATTACTATATCAATAGCTATAGCACTTCAAATAAAATAGAGCTAGAATTTTGAAAGAGGACTAATCAGCTAGCTTTTTCCTCTAAAAATTGGATAGGACCTGCAATTACTTATAAGCATTCAGTGTTTTTGATTAGTATGGAGAATGGAAGGCAATATTCGATGAGGGGGAACTGTCGAGTAAGAGGAAAAGGATAAAAAGCGCATCCTTGGAAAGTTGAAAAAGGATACAAGTTAGGGCTGCATGGAAATTCGGTTTAATCCGAATTTCCATGCAGCCCTTTTTATTGTAGTTATTCTTAATCATTGTCTTGTAAGAAGTATTTAAACTTATCACTATTGGTTACTTTCTTCTCAGCGCGTGTCATTACTTCTCGGAGGATAGAGTTTATCAAGGACATGGTAACAGGACCTTTATCGAAGAGCGATTGATCGCTAACTTCAACTAGTGCAACTATGTCGGCATGATCGACAATCGGTGCGAGACGTGAATCTGTAAAAGCGATGACTTTGATGCCCTTTTTCTTGGCATCTTCTGCAAAACGGATGGTGTCCAAAGCATAGCGCGAGAATGAGAATACAATAACACATGAATTATCCGGCAGAAAATCAAATACGAGGGCATCGGTTTCCGGTCGGTACAGCGATGCATTTCCAAGCGTATAGTTTAAGTTGAAAAACAGCCAATGCGCGAAAGTGAATGATTGATAGTATCCAGCGATGACAATCCGCTCGCTTTTAATAATTGTTTCTACAATTTCCTCGAATCTCATGACATCTAGGGAACGGCTATTAATGTTTAGAAGATTGATATCTGTCTTAATATGTTCTGCAAAATTATTTAATTGAGGAATATCTGCATTTTGTCCATTAAAATCATCTTTTGTCTGAAGCAGAAGATGATTGCGTACATCTTTTTGAAGTCCACTAAAGCCTTGGTAACCGATGGAGATACAGAACCGAATGACCATCGTCTCACTTACACCAATAATTTCTCCAATTTGTTTTGCCGAATGCCGGGCAAAGACTGTGGGATCATTCAAAAGAGCGTCTGCAACTTTCTTTAATCCTTTTGTGAGTTCCGGGAATTTCGTTTTTGTTTCTTTCTCATAAGTTGGTATCATAAGCTTTTCTCGCTTTCTTAAAGTTTTGACAATATTTCTTGTTGCAATAAAGTATAGGCTTCAATATAATAATTAACAAGTTGAAACTTTCTGACAATAAAGGGGGATAGCAATTTCTGCGAACACATTAGATTTCATTAAAAGGGAGGAAACAATAATGAATTCAAACAGAAAATCCAGCTTTTTCATAATGATTTTACTTGCGGTATCTTTGTTTGTCATGGGATGCAACTCGGAAAACTCTGCTTCAAAAAAAGAAGCCAATGCAGGTGCTGACGCTGCAGTAGCAACAGGTGGAACGATTAAAGTTGCTTATCCTACACAGCCACAGACCTTAGATCCGCATGCAACAACAGCTGAAGCTACTCGTGACGCTGCAAAATTGATTTATGAAGCATTAGTAACACTGAACAGCAATTATGAAGTGATGCCGCAATTGGCCGATTCTTATGAAGTGAGTGAAGATCGAAAAACGGTAACATTCAAACTAAGAGAAGGCGTCAAATTTCACAATGGCAATGACCTGACTGCAGAAGATGTCGTCGCTTCCATGGAAAAATGGGGGAAAGACTCCGCAGAGCTTGGTGAGCATCAATGGTCGGTAGAAGATGAAAGCACTGTAAAGTTAACTTTAACAGAACCATCCTCCCTTGTTATGTATTTTCTAGCAGATCAGGGGAATATTGCGGCTATCATGCCTAAGGATATAGCAGAAGGCGCTGAAGCTGCCGGAGCAACTGAATACATCGGAACGGGACCTTTCAAATTTGTCGAATGGAAACAGGATGAAGTTGTCAAGTTTGAAAAGTTTGAAGACTATTTGCCTGATGAGGACGAAACAGATGGATTGGGTGGGAAGAAGGAAGCTTTGGTCGATGCAATTGACTGGCAGTTTGTTCCCGATTCTTCCACTCGTGTCAACGGCTTGATTAGCGGGCAATACCATTTTGCCCATATGCTTTCGTACGATTCAATTCCTCAAGTTGAAAATTCACCAGGCAGTGTGGTTGATATTTGGCCATATGGAATAGAAGGCCTGGTGTTCAACAAGAAGCAAGGCGTCTTCAGTGATGTGAAAATGCGTCAGGCGGTCAATGCTGCTCTTGATATGGAAGTGATCATGAGCTCCGCTTTCACTGACAAGGAATTCTATCAATTGGAAAACAGCTTGTTCCTTCCAAGCCAAAAAGCCTGGTATTCGGATGCCGGGAAAGAGAACTACAACCAAAAAGACTTAGAGAAAGCAAAAGCTTTATTAAAAGAAGCTGGCTATAACGGGGAAGAAGTGGTAATTCTGACTAGCCGTGACTATGAACATCATTACAATGCGGCCGTAGCTACGCAGCAGCAACTCGAAGAACTTGGCATAACTACGAAGTTGGACGTCTACGACTGGCCGACGCTATTGGAACGACGCGATGACCCTGAAGCATATGATATCTTCTTTACCGGATTCTCAACAACATCAACGCCGAATCAGTATGTATTTTTAGATTCCCAAACAGCTTGGCCGGGATGGACAGAAAATCCTGAAATTGACCGTTTGCTTGGTGAAATCAAAGTAGAAGAAGATCCGGAAAAAGCTTTGGCGCTTACAGCTGAAGTACAGACCATTATGTGGGAAGACCTTCCAATCATCAATACAGGCCATAACTCACGGGTATCAGGTTACTCCGAAAAACTTCAAGGATACAACCAAATGCTCGGACCGATCTTCTGGAATGTCGGTTTGAATGAGTAATAGCCTAAGGATACTTATCAACCTTCTATAACTATAGAAGGTTGATCCCTTTTATGCTCTATACCCCATTGTTAGGAGGTTAGATTCTGTGAAATCCTATATTTTGAAGAGAATGCTGTCCATGATACCGGTCCTGCTCATTGTATCGGTTATCGTTTTTATGATTATTCATCTGATACCAGGTGATCCGGCGTCCGTCATGCTTGGAGAGGAAGCAACTCCTCAGGAAGTCGAGGCACTTAGAGATGAACTCGGCCTTAATTTGCCGATTTATGAGCAATTTTTCCAATGGTTTGCTGGAATTTTTCAAGGAGATTTCGGCAATTCCATCTACATGAACATGCCGGTGCTCGAAGCGTTTCTTGGCCATATTGGACCGACGTTATCACTGGCGCTACTTGCACAAAGTATTTCGATTGTCATTGCGATTCCGATTGGTGTGATTGCTGCAAAACGTCGCGGTACTTATATCGACCAACTGTTCATGACCATTGCAATGCTTGGTTTGTCCCTGCCGAGTTTTCTATTGGCGCTGTTACTCATGCTCCTGTTTGGCGTTAATCTCAATTGGCTGCCAGTTGCAGGATATGCTCCCGTCAGCACTGGTTTGTGGAATCATCTTCAGTACATGATTCTTCCGGCTATTTCGCTCGGCGCGATTCAGGCAGCAGTCATCTCCCGCATGAGTCGTTCCTCTATGATTGATATTCTGAGCATGAACTACATTAAAACTGCTAAAGCGAAAGGCGTAAAAGACCGTGTTGTCATTTACAAACATGCTTTGAGAAATGCCTTCATTCCAATCCTGACAATTCTCGGGGAAACATTTGGTTCTCTCATCACTGGGGCGGTAGTCACGGAAACTGTATTCAACTTGCCCGGTATTGGACAATTGGTGATTAACGCCATCGTCAGAAGGGATTATGCAGTAATTCAAGGAACCATTTTGATTATCGCACTCGTGTATCTGCTGCTGAATCTGCTCATCGATTTGCTATACGGTCTCGTGGACCCGAGAGTCCGGTTTAATCGGAAATAGAAGGGGGTTGAAATGAATGACTACTGAGGCGAAAGTAAAAGCTGATGTTAACATCGATGGTTTAAAAGTAATGAAAAATGATTTAAAAAAAGAGCAGAGACGCTTGTTTTTCCGGCGCTTTTGGTCTAACCAGTCGGCTGTAGTTGGAAGTCTTCTGCTCGTCATATTGAGTTTGTTCGCACTTTTCGGTCCGATGATCAGTCAGTTTACACCACTTGAGTTGAATCCAGTCGATCGGTTGAAAGCACCGGATGGCGTGCATTGGTTTGGAACAGATAATTTCGGGCGCGATTTGTTCAGTCGGGTAGCTTCGGGAGCCCAAGTATCTATGGGGGTCGGGTTTTCAGTAGCTATTCTGACAGCGGTTATTGGCATGATTATCGGATTGTATGCTGCTTTCTATTCAGTGCTTGACCACATTTTGATGAGGATATGCGACGCCTTGATGGCGTTTCCGGATATTCTTTTGGCAGTTGCTATCATGGCGGTATTGGGCCCTCAGCCTATAAATGTAGTTATTGCTGTAACGATAGCAAAAATACCGACAATGGCACGGATTGTCCGTTCTTCTGCACTAGTCATAAAAGAACAAACCTATATAGAAGCGATGAAAGCCCAAGGAGCAAGTTCCTTGAGGATTATCTGGCGACATATTGTCCCAAATGTTATGTCGCCGCTGATTGTACAAACAACATATGTATTTGCGATTGCCATTATTTTGGAAGCAGCATTAAGTTTCCTGGGAGCTGGAATTCCAGCACCTAATCCAAGCTGGGGGAACATACTTTATGACGGCAAAATTGTTATATTCAGTGCTTGGTGGATGACAGTGTTTCCAGGAGCATTCATCATTATGGCTGTATTGGGACTGAACCTTTTTGGAGACGGTCTTCGTGATTTGCTTGATCCTCACTCAAGTAAATCAAGCAAATAATCGAGAATTGAACCTCAGGCCATTCTGCTTTTGATGAGGAAAAGCGATGGAGTGAAAGGAGGATAAAGATGACCCAACAGAATTTATTGGAAATCGAAGGCTTGAAAACTATTTTTTCGACTGAAAATGGTCCGTTAACAGCAGTTGATGGGATTTCTTTTTCTATTGGACCAGGAGAAACGCTTGGCGTTGTTGGAGAGTCGGGCTGCGGTAAAAGTGTTACTGCAGAATCGATTATGCGGTTACTGAATGAAAAGTCGACGCGTTATGAAGGAGCGATTAACTTCAAAGGTGTGAATTTGCTGGCACTTCCTGAACACAAGATGCGGGATATCCGAGGAAATGAAATATCAATGATTTTTCAGGATGCTATGACTTCACTGAATCCCGTCTATACTATAGGCAATCAAATATCAGAATCGCTCATGATTCATCAAAATTTGAATGCAAAGCAAGCCATGGAGAAATCCATTGAAATGCTGAAATTGACTGGTATTCCATCTCCTGAAAAGCGGGTACATGAATATCCGCATGAAATTTCAGGAGGAATGCGTCAGCGGGTCATGATCGCGATGGCACTGTCCTGTAAACCAAGTTTGCTTATAGCAGACGAGCCAACAACGGCACTTGATGTAACCATCCAAGCACAAATTATCGACTTGATCAGTGATTTAAAACAGGAATCAAATATGAGCGTCATGATGATTACCCACGATTTAGGAGTTGTAGCGGAAGTTTGTACTCGCGTAGTAGTTATGTATCTTGGCCAAGTGATTGAAGAGGCAGATGTAGATTCCTTATTTACAAAGCCGCTGCATCCGTATACTAAAGGACTGATTAAGTCTATTCCTAAAATAGATGGCGACCGAACGCAGAAACTGCATATGATTCCAGGCACGGTGCCTTCTCTTAGCAATATTCCGAAAGGCTGCCGGTTTGCCCCGCGCTGTGCATTCGCTGATGAAAAATGCTTGAACGAAATGCCGATATTGAAGCCGGCTAATGCAAGTCAAAAGGTAAGATGCTGGCATTATAAAAAAATAGAAAGCGGGGAGGCATTGCAGCATGAAGCAGTTGGATATGGAAACTGATTACATGGAACAACAAGCTCCCTTACTCCAAGTCAATGGACTAAAGAAATATTTTCCGATTCACTCTCCTTTCGGGCGAACAGTCGGGCACGTAAAAGCTATAGAAAATTTAAATTTCAATTTATATGAAAAAAAGACACTTGGTTTGGTAGGAGAATCGGGTTGCGGTAAAAGCACATCCGGAAGAGCATTGTTGAGATTGACGGAACCGACTGAAGGGAGCGCTCTTTACAAAGGAAGAGACATTTTTCAGATTAAAGAAAAAGAATTTACGAAGATGCGAAAAGAAATGCAAATGGTGTTTCAAGACCCGCATTCTTCTTTGAATCCTAAAAAACGAATCGGTGAAATTATTGAAGAGCCGATGAATATCCACAATATTGGATCGAAGCAGGATCGTATGGAAATGGCAATGACTTTATTGGAGAAGACGGGTATACGGCAGGATCAATACTTTCGTTACCCCCACGAGTTTTCGGGGGGGCAAAGGCAACGGATTGGATTGGCCAGAGCACTTGCACTTAATCCGAATATCATTGTATTAGATGAACCGGTTTCAGCTCTCGACGTGTCCATTCAATCTCAAGTCATAAACTTGCTTCAGGAGATACAGGAAGAATTCAGCTTGGCTTATTTGTTCATTTCTCATGATTTGAGCGTGGTTCGCCATATTGCAGATGAAATTGGTGTGATGTACTTGGGGCATCTGGTGGAGAAGGCACCGACAGATGAATTATTTGCGAATCCGCTCCATCCCTATACAAAAGCTTTGTTGTCTTCTATTCCATTACCGAATCCAGGAGCAAAACGTGAAAGGATTATTCTTAAAGGAGATGTACCTTCACCTATTAACCCGCCTTCTGGATGTGTGTTCCATACGCGCTGTCCATTCGTCATGGATGTTTGTAAATCGGCAAAACCGGAATCTCGAATACAGACACCTGGTCATGAAGTGGCCTGTCATTTATATAATTAAATTTTGAAGGAGTGGTTATATTGGAGATTAATAAGATTGTATTGCGCAAGATGAAATTAGATTTAGTATCACCATTTCAAACCAGTTTTGGAGTCCAAACGGACAGAGAATTTATGATTGTTGAGTTGCATGGGGAGAGCAATATTGGATATGGAGAATGTGTTGCATCAGCCAGACCTTTGTACAGTGAAGAAACAGTTGGGACGGTCGAACTATTACTGAAAGATGTCTTAATTCCTGCCTTACTTAATAAAAAAGATATTAAGCACCCGGATGAACTTAGTGAGCTTTTTAAGCCTTTCCGTCGGAACAATATGGCGAAATCCGCTCTAGAGGGAGCTTATTGGGATCTTTATGCAAAAGAAAATAACATTCCCCTGCATGCTGCCCTTGGCGGTACGAAGAGTGAAATTGAAGTAGGCGTGAGCATTGGCATCCAGGATTCTACAGAAGAATTGCTCAAAGTGGTGGAAGGCTTCCTCGAGGAAGGTTATAAGCGAATCAAGCTGAAAATTAAACCGGGCAACGACATGGTGATTCTGAAAGCAGTTAGAGAAAAATTTCCGAACATTAAAATGATGGCTGATGCAAACTCTGCCTATACGTTAGACGATGTTGAGCTGTTCAAAGAAATGAGTGAGCTTAATCTAATGATGATTGAACAGCCTCTTGCGCACGATGACATCATTGACCATTCAAAACTGCAGCCAGAAGTTCAAACTCCAATTTGTTTAGATGAAAGCATCCATTCTTTGGAAGATGCAAAAAAGGCAATTGCTCTTGGAAGCTGTAAAATTATTAATATAAAAATTGGCCGGGTTGGTGGATTGACGGAAGCAAAACGAATTCATGATTATTGTCAAAGCCAAAACATACCGGTGTGGTGTGGAGGAATGCTGGAATCTGGAATAGGACGGGCTCATAATATTGCCATATCCAGTTTGCCAAACTTTACCTTGCCTGGGGATACCGCTGCCTCTTCAAGATACTGGCACGAAGATATCATTACTCCTGAAGTAGTAGTAGAAAAAGGAGTAATTCCGCTTCCTTCTACACCAGGAATTGGCTATGAGCCGAACCTGGAATTGATGGAAAAGTACACTACAAGCATTGAAGAAATTATTCCGGAAAAAATGACATCTTAATCGTTTATAAAGAAAACAAGGGTTGAATAATAAATAGTGAGAGACTATTTCAGCAGGAATTTGTAGAGAGGTCTTCTTTCTGTCAAAGGAGTAGATAAAAATGCAAAAAATTTTGCAGGAAATAAAACCAACAGCAGAAGAACTATTTCGACATTTGCATGCAAATCCAGAAATTAGCTGGAAAGAAGTAAAAACGACTGAATACTTAAAGGAGTTGCTTGAGAAAGAAGGATTTGAAGTACAGACCTTCACTGATTCAACTGGATTAGTAGTAACAATTGGTTCAGGAGAGCCAACTGTCGGCTTACGGACGGATATCGATGCTCTCTGGCAAGAAGTTGATGGGCAGTACCAGGCAAACCATTCCTGTGGACATGATGCTCACATGACTATGGCGGTTGGAGCGATGCTTGTTCTGAAAAAACTCGGGGTCCCAAAATTCGGTCGATTAAAAGTGCTATTTCAACCAGCAGAAGAAAAAGGGAAAGGTGCTTTATCATTCATTGAAAAGGGCCTTGTAGATGATATCGATTTTCTGTATGGTGTTCATCTACGTCCAATCCAAGAGATTGGAAATGGATTCTCTGCTCCAGCTATTATGCATGGAGCCACGAAGATGCTGAAAGGCTCTATTGTAGGAAACGATGCACATGGAGCCAGACCAAACCAAGGACAAAATGCAATCGAGGTTATGGCTCTTCTGGTAAATGCTATCCATTCTATTCATCTGGATTCAACTATTCCACATTCTGCAAAAATAACGATGTTTAAAGCAGGGGGCGAATCGGCTAATATTATTCCGGGAAATGGAGTCTTCAGCATTGATATAAGGGCACAGACTAATGAATTAATGGAGACACTAATAGAGGAGGTGGATCGAGCGATTCAATTCGTTGCTAAATTCTCGAAAGTCCAGATCTCATATGATGTCGCATCTGAAATAGCGGCAGCAAAAGTTGATGAATTGGCTGTGAAATTATTGGCGGAAGCGATTGCTGATACAGTTGGAGAAGAACGTCTCGCTGCCCCCATTCTTACTCCAGGCGGAGAAGACTTTCATTACTATACTTTGAAACGTCCATCAATCAAAGCGACAATGCTAGGATTGGGATGTGGTCTATCGCCAGGGCTTCATCATCCCAAAATGACATTTGACCAAGAAAGTATGTTAACAGGAATCGAAATTCTAGTACGTGCTGTTGTAAATACTTTTGAATACTTTGAAGAAGATAAAGAAGGAAAAGAAAGTGTTAGTTTGAAAATTTGATGTTTGAAAGATAAGTGTTGGATAAAGCCTGCCTTTACAAGGTGGGTTTTATTTAAATTTATTGGAAGGTCAATATTTCCGGAAGGATGTTTGAGCATGATATCACTAGTCTAGAGCTGAAGCTTCTCTTATAGCGCAAAGGATAGATAGTAGCTGTTCAAAAAGAAATGGTGATTAGTATATCGATCATTGAACTGCTCGATCATTTGAACGGCTTGAAAGTTTCAAAATAGAAAACCCGGAGCCTGAAAGACTGCGGGTTTTTGTACATAAGTTGTGGATGAAAAGAAGGAACATAATCGAATTACTTATCCACATGTGGATAAACCCTAAAAGACTAACGAAACAGGAAAGTTATCCCCGTTTCCGGTCAAAACTGTCCACATATCCAGTGCCCGCCTGTTAAATCGGCGGGTTTTTTACCGTTAGGCAAAATTTTGGGGATAAGAGGATTGCTAGGTTCTGCCTTTTTTCACTTTAAACACCGCAGTCGAAACAAGCATCAGCTCGACGACTTGCCTGGACATCTGGAGCGGCGACTCCGGAAAGTCTTCTTCAATCCAGCGGATAATAAGGCCGGCAAGGCCATGTGCCCGGTAGACGTAAAGCCATTTCGGCTCAAGTGCGCTGGTTTCCGGCAATTCGTAATCGTATTCTGTGATGAACAGCTCTTCAATCGCACCGGCCATCTGGTGGCGGAAATCGATTTGGATGTTCCGGCTAAGCAATGTTTTATAAAGCCGGGCATTCTGGATGAAATAAGTGAACAGCGAAATGTCTTCCGCTGCCATATTGTTCAGGTTGACTATAATATCTTCCTGGTATGGATGCTTGATTTGACGGATCATTTCTTGCAAGGTTTCAGCGACGATTTCATCGAGCAGCGCTTCCTTTGTCTTGAAATGGGCATAGAAAGTCCCGCGGTTGTAATTGGCCGATTCGACGATTTCGGAAATGGTGATATCGTTGAAGCTCTTTTGTTCGAGCAGTTCAAGAAACGTCGATTTCAAGGCGGCTTTTGAGCGCTCGACGCGCTTGTCCGGATAAATTGCCATGGAAGTTCACCTCTTTTATCAGTATCTGCAAAGAACCGACAATCTGCAACTTTTACTGCACAAATCACTTGCTTTTGTCTGTTATTGAACAAAAGTATGCGGCTTGCGGATTGTTCTAGATTTGAGGCAGGCTTATGCTGAAAGTGAAAATGAAAGAGGAGGAATAAAAGATGACATTTCCAGTATTAGAAGACAAAGTCGCAATCGTGACTGGTGCCGCAATGGGCATGGGCGAAGCGACTGCAAAACTTTTTGCAGAAGCGAAAGCGAAAGTGGTCATTGCCGATTTCAATGAGGAAAAAGGCAAAGCCGTAGTAGAAGAAATCAACCAAAGCGGTGGTACGGCAGCATTCGTAAAAGTCGACATCTCGAAATCCGAAGATGTTCAGCAAATGGTGAAATTCGCTGTGGACACTTTTGGGAAGCTGGATGTAGCGGTTAACAACGCGGCGCTTACGCCTGACGACAAGCCGGCGGCAGAATTTGATGAAGCTTATTGGGACCGCCTGATTTCAGTCGATTTGACGGGGACAGCACTGTGCCTGAAGTATGAGCTTCAGCAAATGCAGAAGCAGGGTAACGGCGGCTCGATCATCAACATTTCATCGGTCAGCGGATTCCGTCCGCAGCCGAACAATATCGCTTACGTTGCTGCGAAGCACGGCGTTGTCGGCATGACAAAAGTGGCGGCGATGGAAAACGGGCCGCTTAACATCCGTGTAAACTCCGTAGCGCCAGGCGCCATTGATACACCAATGCTGCGCGGTGCATTGGAGCAGTTTGGCCTGGATGCCGATGAATACGCACCACAGCTTAGTTTGCTGAACCGTTTCGGCCAGCCGCGTGAAATTGCGCAAGCCACTCTTTGGCTGGCATCTGACGCTTCTTCTTATGTGACAGGTACGACCATCCATACGGATGCAGGTTATACATCAAGATAATTTTCGGAAAAACCCGCTGATCATTTGATTGGCGGGTTTTTGCATGCCTTCATTTAACTGCTTATTCCTCTAGAACAACTGCGCCGCCGTACATCCTGCCGTGCAGATCAGCCAGTTTCTTGGCCATTGCTTCAGGGGATTCCTTAAAATCCTCGTTCAGCCAGTGGATGAAAAATCCAAGGCTGCCGTACGTCATGAAATAGTTCAGTACCGGGACTTCCATGTCGCTTTCTTCTTCCAGCCGCAGCTCATTTGCTGAAATCTGCATCAAACTTTCACAGAACTGGTTTTGCGATCCCGGCAGCACTTCCCCTTTAATGATGAGGGAAGAAAGAAACTGGTTCTGGTAAAGGAATTCGAAAATGGGGAGGTGGCGCTGGGCATCTGTCGATGAAAAGCGCTCCAGATGCTGAAAGCTTTTGCGGAAATAAGACTGAAGCTCCTGCAAATAATCATCGACGATCGCAGTCAGCAGCTCATCCAAATCTTTATAATGCGAATAGAACGTCACGCGGTTGCATCCTGCTTTTTGTGTGACTTCGGTGATTGACAGCCGGTTCAGTTCTTTTTCCTTCAATAATGCCAGTAAAGCCGTTTTCAGCTTTTTTTGGGTGCGTATCGTACGCCGGTCTTCGCTGATTGTCATGTTATAGCCCCCTGTATCGTTCAAAAAAGAAAGGATTATTGAACTTATTATGACATCAATGCATTTAGATGGACAATCAAATAATTTATCTGTAAATTTACAGATGTAGTTTATTTTAATCCATTTGAAATTCAGGAGGAATGAAACATGGCTCGTTTAGAAGGGAAAGTCGCCATTATTACAGGGGCGGCACAAGGCATGGGAGCGGCGCATGCCAAGAAATTCATCGAAGAAGGCGCAAAAGTCGTTTTGACGGATTTGAATGAGGAGAAAGGCCAGGCATTCGCTGCTGAACTCGGCGCCAATGCGCTGTTCGTTAAACAGAACGTCACCAGCGAAGCGGACTGGGCGGCAGTTGTGGAACGGGCTGAAAATACGTTCGGCCCGGTCGATGTACTGGTCAACAATGCGGGGATTACGATGGCCAAATCGATTCTTCAGACCACAGAAGAAGAGTACCGCCGCATCGTCGACATCAACCAGGTGTCCGTATTCCTTGGCATGAAAACGGTGATTCCGTCCATGCAAAAAGCGGGCAGCGGATCGATTGTCAATATTTCCTCGATGAACGGACTGGTAGCCGGCGCCATCGGCTACACCGACACGAAATTCGCGGTGCGCGGCATGACGAAAGCCGCTGCGATGGAATGCGCGAACTACGGCATCCGCGTAAACTCAGTGCATCCCGGCGTGATTGCGACGCCAATGATCGTACAAGAAGATACCAAAGCGGCGGTGGAGGAATTCTCCAAACACATACCGCTGAAGCGCGTCGCGCAATCGGAAGAAGTATCGAATCTTGTCCTTTACTTGGCTTCTGATGAATCCAGCTACTCTACGGGTTCTGAATTTGTCGTCGACGGCGGCATGACAGCGCAATAAATTTTTGGAGTTAATGAAAAACAAAAAGAAGAGGCTGCCGGCTGGCAGTCTCTTCTTTTTGTTAGTTAGAACTATTATTTCAAGCAGGGTCAATGTTGAAGGATTCATCGCTGATTTCACCGACGATTTCCTCTAAAATGTCTTCCATCGTCACAAGTCCAGAGGTGCGGCCATCCTTGCCGGTCACAACCGCCATGTGAATCCGGCTTTGCTGCATTTTCGTCAGGACTTTCTGGATTGGCGTGGTTTCCGGGAAACTCGGCATTTTATGGATGAACGACTCAGGTTCCTGTGTTCTTCCCGCTGCCATGCTGGTCAGCATTTCCTTCGTGTTGACAAAACCGAGAATCCGGTCTTTGTCGCCGCCTTCAGTGACAGGATAGCGCGTATATTCGTGCTGATCCAGTGCTTTAAAAAATTCCGGACGGGACAGGCCTTTATCGACCGTCACCATTTTATCGCGCGGGATCATGATGTTTTTGACGATCCGGTCATCAAACGCGAAAATGTTCTTTAAATACGTCAATTCGGTCTGGTTGATCTCGCCGCTCTTGTAGCTTTCTGCCATGATGAGCTTCAATTCTTCTTCTGAATGGGCTTCCTCATGTCCTGCCGGCTCAACTTTAAAAAGCTTTAATAATAAGCGGGCAGAGCCGTTCATCATCCAGATAAATGGATTCATGATTCTTCCGAACCAATAAAGCGGAGGAGCAAGCAGCAGCGTCATCCGTTCAGCAAATTGAATCGCCATGGTCTTCGGTGCCAATTCCCCGATAACGACGTGGAGGAATGTGACAATCCCGAGTGCAATGGCATACGAAAGGGCAGTCGCTAAAGCTTCCGGTACAGCAAAGTATTCAAATGCCGGATGCAGCAGGCGTTCCACTGTCGGTTCCCCTAATGCCCCGAGTATCAGGGCTGTTATGGTGATTCCGATCTGACAGGCTGACAAATAGTAATCCAGTTCATTTGCCACTTCTTTGGCACGTACAGCTTTTTTATTGCCTTCTGAAATCAGTTGGTCAATCCTGGACATGCGCACTTTCAGGATAGCAAACTCGGCGCCGACGAAGAACGCGGTCGCGAGAATCATCAGCACGATGAGCAGTAAGTTGATTGTTATTTGTCCATCCAATATGGTTCCCTCGCAAAGAGGGATTCACCTCCGAAAATTAGTTTATTACAATTTATCTTCTGTTTTAAAGCTTAAGACAGTTCCTGATGGAACATGACTTGTTTGATCTGCTGATTGTCCATCTCGGTGACCGTCCATAAGGTATTGTCTTTGCTCAGTGTATCACCAGGCTGGACTTCCCCCATGCTTCGGAAATGAATCCAGCCGCCGATGGTGTCGATATCTTCGCTTTCATCAAACGCTAGGCCAAAACGTTCCTCTAGGTCTTTCAGCAGGACACGGCCATTGATCAGGTACTGATCTTCGCTGACTTTGCTGATTTCAGGCTGTTCGTCTGCATCAAACTCGTCGCGGATTTCGCCGACGATTTCTTCCAGGATGTCTTCCAGCGTGAGCATCCCTGCGGTGCCGCCGTATTCATCTGCCACTACTGCGATATGGACATGCGCTTGCTGCATTCTCAAAAGAGCATCCTGCAGACCGGTTTGTTCAAAGACAGTCGGCACTTCCCGGACAAAATCCTCAAGCTGCCAGTGCCTTCCGGCTACAATATGGGGCAGCATTTTTTTAGCGCTGACAAAACCGATAATGCGGTCTTTGTCACCTTCTTCAGTCACCGGATAACGCGTATAATTGTTTTCATCCAATACCTCGATAATCTCTGCCTGAGGCATATCCTTGTCGAGCGTCACAAGTTCCGTGCGGGGGACCATGATGTCTTTGGCGACCCGCTCATCGAACGTAAAGACATTCTCCATATAGGATAGTTCCGTTTCGTTGATGGCTCCGCCTTCAAAACTCTGGGCCATGACAATTTTCAGCTCATCTTCTGAATAAGCCTGTTCCTGCGGTGCGGGCTTTACACCAAGTGCTCTCAATAAAACTCTGGCAGCGCCGTTCAGCGCCCAAATGAAAGGCTTCATGACTTGCCCGAACCAGTAAAGGGGAGGGGCAAGAAGCAAAGACATTTTCTCGGCGTACTCGATCGCCAAAGTTTTTGGTGCCATCTCACCGACCACAACGTGCAGGTAGGTGACCAGTAAAAACGCGATGGCGTAGGAAGCCGCTGATGCCAAAGCATCGGAAACGGCAAAGAATTCGAAAATCGGATACATCAGGCGCTCGACTGTCGGTTTCCCGAGCGCCCCGAGCCCAAGGGCCGTCACCGTAATCCCTAACTGGCAGGCGGACAGGTAATAGTCCAGGTTGCTGGCTACTTTTTTGGCCGTTACCGCCTTTTTGTTTCCTTCTGCTATCAGTTGGTCAAGGCGCGATATGCGGACCTTGACGACCGCAAACTCGGATCCGACGAAAAAAGCTGTCAGACCGATTAATATGACCAATAACGCTAAATTCAGTATTGTGATTATATCCACTAATATTCCCTGTAAAAGGGATTCACCTCCAAAATTAATTACAGCAAAGCGAGTAAAGTGGCGATGGTCACCATTTTATTCTCCAATTCTTTGCTGATTTGCACCTTCACATGCGCGGGTGCATCTTTCAGCTGTTCTTCCAATTGCGTAATCTTTCGCTGCAAACAATCAAATTCTTCAATTACATCTTCAACTAACATCTCTGTTTCTGGCATGTCGCCTGTCTTAAGGACTTCCTGGATTTCGGCAATGGACATGCGCTGCTTTTTTAACAACTGAATCCGTTCGAGGGTGTGCAGCACTGTGTCAGGGTAAAGCCGGTAATTGGCTTGAGACCGTTCAACAGCCAACAGCCCGCAATTTGTATAATAATCAATGGTTCTTGTGGACACGCCGCTCAATTTTGCAACTTCGCCAATTTTCATTAATCCCTTCCCAATGCACACGCCTCCTTTTTTGTTAAGAATATCCTAACATAATCTGTTTTAAACCATACAGCAATACGTTATGGTTTGGAGCAATATTCATTAATAGTCTGAAAAGTCCGCCATGATTCCGACAAATTTTTGGGTTCACAGACTTCCGACAGATGTTATACTAGCGTTACAACTCAATAGACTTTGACTTTATGTCAAGGGGGAGTAGCTGTAGGGAAACCTATTTCACAGTCGTCATTACATGGTTCGTAGCCATCGGTTGTGATAGCAAACAATTTTGCTTAGCGAGACCTTTGCCTTTTATTAGGCAGGGGTCTTTTTTGTTGGCAAAAATTAGAAGGAGGATGAATGATGGAAGCAATATTATTGGAGTATTTATGGGTCCTGCTGGTGTTGGTAGCGCTGGAAGGATTATTGGCTGCAGATAACGCAGTGGTAATGGCGGTCATGGTCAAGCACTTGCCGAAAGAGCAGCAGAAAAAAGCATTGTTTTACGGTTTGATGGGGGCGTTCGTGTTCCGCTTTGCCGCGTTGTTCATGATTACGATTTTGGTGGATGTTTGGCAAATTCAGGCTCTAGGGGCAGCTTATTTACTGTTCATCGCATTTAAGCACATTTACGATCAGCGCAAAGGCAAAGAACATAGCATCGAACCGGAAGCGACAAAAGGTTCCGGTTTCTGGATGACGGTATTGAAAGTCGAACTGGCGGATATCGCGTTTGCCATCGATTCCATGCTTGCAGCGGTGGCGCTGGCCATTACGCTGCCGCATTTGGATGTGTTCGGTGTCAGTGAAATTGGGGGAATCAACTCCGGACAATTCGCGGTAATGCTGGCGGGTGGATTGGTCGGCCTCGTCATTATGCGTTTCGCCGCCCACAAATTCGTCAAATTGCTGGCAAACTACCCGCAATTGGAAACTACGGCGTTTGTAATCGTCGGCTGGGTAGGCGTCAAGCTGTTAGTGCTCACGCTGGCGCATAAAGACCTTGGGATTCTGCCTTATGATTTCGCCCATTCCACGGAATGGAAACTCATTTTCTGGGGCGTATTGCTTACGATTGTAGCGGTAGGAGCGGCAATCAGCGTTAAGAAAAATAAAGAGCAGGATGCATAAAACTTTTGTTTTTTGAAAATCTGCTTGGCACCTGGCAGTTCGATTTATCCGTAATGGTTGATTGATTGCTGGCAGTTTTAAGTCAGGAAGGAACTTGAATTCAAGTTCCTTCCTTTTTTGTTCACTAAAATGCCGTGGAAATTATGGAGGGATAAAATAGTATTTTCTGAATTAAATGTTACGATTGAAGAAAAGGCCAATCCAGACAGAAGCCTGATTGCCGAGAGAACGGAATGAAAGGGGCATCATCCATGATTTATACCATTTTCTTGTTTGTCGTCGCCGGACTCGCTGAAATAGGCGGGGGATATTTAATCTGGCTGTGGCTGCGGGAAGGCAAGCCACTGTATCTGGGAATCTTTGGCGGAGTGGCGCTGGCTTTATACGGAGTTATCGCGACTTTCCAGTCGTTCTCTTCATTTGGCCGGATATTTGCAGCCTACGGCGGCATTTTCATCATTCTTTCCGTGCTATGGGGATGGGGAGTCGATAAAAAAACACCCGATCTGTATGACTGGCTTGGAGCAAGCATTTGCCTGGTCGGTGTATCGGTGATGCTGTGGGCTCCGCGGGGATAGCGGAAATTATTGCATACATACGAACACTTATCGGAAAGAGCTTGGAATAAAGGCGATGCTGGTCCGAATAAAAATCCTTTTGAAAGAGGTGGGAAATGAAAAATACGTGGATTGCCTACCAAACAGCCATGCTCCTCCTCCTGGCTGCTGTGATTGTTTTGGGGTGGCTCGTCAATCAAGGGAACAGCATAGAAGATAAAAGCATGATTTTTGTCCAGGTCGCTATTCTGTTATGTGTTTTTAATATCGTCATAGCGATGCCAATTTGGCTGATTGTGCTGTTGGTAAATCGAAGGAAGATGGATAAAAAAGCATGGGGAATCGGGTTGTTGCTGTTGCTGTTTTTTGCCGGACTGGCTGTTATTCCTTTTGTGGAAATGCTTGGCTATATGTATTTCTGATCCAAGTCCGCTCATTTGTCTCTTTTTCTGCCGGAACTTTCTATATCAATCATAAACATGGGATATAGGGAGGATCGAAGATGGAGAAAAAGCTTTATTTGAAAAAAATTATTCATGAACCATACGGGGAATTGTTTCAATTCCTTGAAATGGACGCACAAACCGGACAGCGGCAGGTGATCAACCCTTTCGATACAGGACTGTTCAGTGAAATTGCTCAAGAACCAGAGCCGGGATTGCTTTTCGCCAAGTCAAAGCGTGGCGCGGATGCCAAAGGATATTTTAAAGGCAGACAGTTTGTCGTCAAACAGGGTTCCAAATTCGCCAGCACCACTTCTCCAAAATGCCCGAAGAAATATCTTATTTCCCGGGAAATACTGCTGCTCCAAAAAAGCCTCGTTCCGTTTGGAAACCAGCTTCTGGTCATGGAAGACATCGAATTCGATTCGCCGGCAGCGGCGATGGGTGCGGCAATCGGCGGCTGGGTAAGCGGGGCGCATGGCTGGAAAGAACAGCAGACAAAATGATTGGCCAATACAGAACCCCCGTTCAAATTGAACGGGGGATTTTTGTATAGCTGCAATTCATTTAAACTTTCTCCGGCTCCTGGGCAGCACGGACAGGAAGCGGAATCAGGTGCTTCATATCGCTTTCTGTGCCAAGCGGATGCGGATTCAACTGGAAATGGTTGATGGCGTCGCCGATCACCTGAGCGCATTTATGGAGTTCGGGATCGTACAAGTCGACCGAGTTGATGGAGATGTGTGAGTCGGACACTTCGATGACACGCACAGTTTGTTCATCTAATACCGCCGCAATCTGCAGGAAGCTCCATTGCTCTCGTTCTGCCACGGAATTGAAGTGATTGTGGCCATTTACATAAAGGCCGCAGCCTTGTTTTTTGCTTAACAATTCCCATACCGGAATGTCCGGATGAATGCTGAGCTTGTCCTGGTTTGAATTTGTCGTGGTGGCATGGACCGGATGATGGGCAAAGACAATCAATGGAAGATCTCCGCTTTCTCCGATAACCCCCTCCAGCCAATCGAGCTGTTCGGCATCAAGCGTTCCGCCCCAGTCTTCAAAGTCCTGCTCTTTTGCTGTATCGATAAAGGCAAGTGCCGCGGAATCGGTCCGGAATGCACGGTAGCGCTGCTGCTTGGTGACCATCAGGACTTCTTCGCGTGTTGACCCGTATATATCATGATTTCCTAAAACGTGGACGAATGGTTTCTGATGCTGATCGATGATGGCGTAGACTTCTTCCAGTTCCTCTTTCCATCCGAAATTCGTCAAATCCCCAATGGATACATACAAATCAGCCGGAATCGAAAAAAAGCGCTCCAAAAATTTCTCGTAAAACAGGTTGCGTTCTTCCTCAGTCAACAAATAGCCTTCTTCTAACGCCGGATAATGCAAATCGCCGATTACTGCAATCTTCAAAGTCTCCATCTCCTCTCATTCGCTTACCTTCCCAAGTATTGCAGACGATTGATAAGCTGCTTTTAAGAAGTTGTTAAGGTTTGTAAAATTTCCGTTTTGCCGCATTACGAGCTCCTATAATAGAAGAAGAATACAGCATCAGGAGGGGGCATTAGATGAAGGGACAATGGAACAAGGAAGAACTGCTCCGCCGTATGCAGCAGCATAAGAAAATTGCGGCGGTCAAATGCCCGAAAGGAATCGACAAGGCGCTGGCCAATAAGGATAAGATCAGCGCCGTGTTTTTATTGACGGGTTCCATCATGAATGTGAAGCGCTATGTCGATGTGCTGCAAAACGAAGGCATCCCGGTCCTGATCCACGCCGAGAAAATCGGCGGGCTGCTGTTGAACAACGAGGGGTTGGATTTCATCGCCAATTACGTCAAGCCGTTTGGAATCGTCACGACGAAGCCCGCCCTCATCAAAAAAGCGAAAGAGCGGAACTTGTTGGTGGTGCAGCGGGTGTTTATGATCGATTCGGAAGTATACAACCACGTGCTGGAGAACAAGCAGAAACCTGGGCCGGACATTATCGAAATCATGCCTGCCACTTTATACGGCGTCATCCGTTCCTATTCGGAGCAGTTGGACATCCCGGTCATCACAGGTGGACTGTTGTCCACTGCAGAGCACGTGAAAGCTTCGCTCGAAGCCGGGGCACTTGCCATCAGTACATCCAATGAGTCGCTGTGGGCGGAAGATTTTTCAATGGCTGAATTGTTAAAGTGATTTTTACATCTTTTACATACTGGGTTAACAACCGGCAGATACAATCAATTATGAAAAGTAGATAGCTTGCTGGGTGCACTAAGAGAGACCTCAAATACCTTCCGGGATGCCGGAGGACTATTTGAGGTCTTTTTGCGTGCCAGTCCGGCAGCTGTCGCCTAAAAAAAGAAAACGGAGGCAAGAAGATGAAAAAACTCAGCTTGTTATTGGTAATGGCAATTGCACTTATGGTACTGGCGGCTTGCGGAAGCGAAGAAAGCGAAGACGCATCTTCAGGATCTGCAGAAGCGGCGAACGACAAAGTTGAACTTACATACTGGTATGCCTGGGGAGATAAAATCGGTGAAAACAACGAGAATCTGGTCAAACAGTTTAATGAATCCCAGGACAAAATCCATGTGACGGCGGAATTCCAGGGAACTTATGATGAATTGCATGCGAAGACACAAGCGGCATTTGCTGCCGGCAATGCACCAGAAGTGACGCAAAACGAAATCGCTTCAATGGGCGTTTTTGCGAAATCAGGCATGACACAGGATTTGACTTCTTTCATTGAAAACGACGAGGAAATCAATATGGACGACTTTAATCCAGGGCTTATGGGCAATTCCTATGTGGACGATAAGGTATACGGGCTGCCTTACTTGAGAAGTACTCCGATCCTTTACATGAACGCCACAATGGCTGAAGAAGTCGGATTGGATCCGGCTGGACCGAAAACATGGAAAGAGTTTGAAGAATACGCGAAAGCTTTTACAAACGGTGAAGGGCGCATCGGCATGTCCGCCCCGATCGATATCTGGATCTATGAAGCCCTCATCGCTCAGGCTGGCGGCTCTACGATGAACGAAGACAATACAGAAGTGGCTTTCAACAGTGAAGCGGGCGTTGAGGCGTTGGACCTTTGGAGAAACATGTCCAACGAAGGCACATTGAAACTGTCGTCTGGAACAGAAGCGGGTGAAAAAGCGCATCAGGACTTTATCAACGGCCATGCCGGCATGCTGTTTTCTTCAACAGCTGATTTGTCCTACCTGCTGCAGCTTGCTGAAGAAAAAGGCTTTGAATTGAAGACGTACTTTATGCCAAAAGGCAAAGAAGCGAAAGTTCCGACTGGCGGAGCCAACCTGGTCATGACGAGCGGCCTGGATGACGAAAAACAGCAGGCTGCATGGGAATTCATCAAATTCATGACAGCTACGGAACAAACAGCTTATGCATCTGAATTCACAGGCTACTTGCCGAGCCGCCTGTCAGCTGCAGAGTCCGAGAAAATGCAGGCGCTGTACAAAGAGAAACCGCAATTCAAAGTGGCGGTCGACCAGCTTGAAAACGGCATTGCACGCCCGATGGCTGAAAACTATCCGGAAGTCGTAAAAATTCTGATCGATGAAATAACGCGCGGCATCTTGGATGAAAGCATCCCGACGAAAGAAGTGCTGGATACGGCGGCTGAAAAAGCGAATGCCGTACTGAAATAAACGGCTAAAACGGCTAAAACAGAAAAAGAAAGCATTGGAAGGTGCTTTCTTTTCAAATGATGGGGGAGACAGCAGCATGCAATGGCTAAAAGATATCAAGGTATTGATTTTCGACATGGACGGAACACTTTATCAGGATTATACATTTATGGGCCGTTATATTTCTAAAATGATGGAAGGGAACTTTCCGGAAAGGGAAATCGAAGAAACAGTGGCTCTCGCTTATGACATTTTGGAAGGCAACAAGCATTTTAAACTGGGGTTCATGTATGACCCGGAAAACCTGGTCTTTTACCGCCAGCAGGACCTTCGTCCGGTAACTTCCTATGACTGGGACGGGCTGGAATTGGAAATCGCGGAAAATGGGGACAGTGCACTTGCCTATATCGGAGACCCGTGGGGCATTGCCCAGCTGCTGGCAACCTGGAAGAGCATTCCGGCAGAATCGGTGAAAAAAGCGTTCGATGACGTGCGGAGCGAGATGCTGACGGAAGCTTATTGCATCATCAAACGGACAGATCTGTTTGAAGAAATCAAAAGGCTCGAAAACAAGCGCGTCATCCTGATGACGAATTCGCCGGTGCCGACAGCCCAGGAATTCGTCGACTTTCTGGAAATCAATGAAGTATTCGATGAATTTTACTTTGACGGGAAGAAACCAAACGGCATCAAAGAGCTTGTCACCAAACTGCTGACGGAGGGCTACGAGCCGCACGACATCCTTTCAGTCGGGGACCATCCATGGAATGATCTGTATCCGGTGCATAATGTGGGTGGCCGCACCTGCCTCATCAGCGAGTACAAGCATGACGATACGACAGAGTGGTCCATTTCTGTGGAATCGATAGATGAATTGGTCGATTTGATCCGCAAGCTCAATGAAGAATCGATGATGGCGACTGGAAAGGAAGAGACATATGGCTGAAATCAGACTTGAAAACATCTCGAAGACTTTCAATGAAGACCGTGTGGTCAAAAACATTTCACTGACCATTAAGGACGGCTCATTCACTGTTCTGGTCGGCCCCTCCGGCTGCGGAAAATCCACCATTCTGCGGATGCTTGCAGGATTTGAAAAGCAGACAGAAGGGGACATCTGGATCGACGGCAAGCTGGTCAACGACCTGGCGCCGAGCAAGCGCGATATTGCGATGGTGTTCCAGAACTATGCGCTGTACCCGACCATGACCGTAAAAGGCAATATCGAGTTCGGGCTCGCAAACCGCAAAGTGCCGAAAAAAGAACGGCAGCAATTGATTGAGGAAATTGCCGGAATCGTCGGATTGACGGAGCATTTGAACAAAAAACCGGATAAACTATCCGGCGGCCAGCGCCAGCGTGTGGCTCTCGCGCGTGCCATGGTCAAAAAGCCGAAAGTCTTTATCCTTGATGAGCCGCTGTCGAACCTGGATGCCAAGCTGCGCACGCAGATGCGGACAGAACTGATCCAATTGCATGAAAAACTGGGCACTACGTTTGTTTACGTGACCCATGACCAAGTCGAAGCGATGTCGATGGGAGATGAAATCATCATCCTGAATAAAGGCGTCGTCCAGCAAAAAGATGCACCGATCGAAGTCTACCAGAATCCAGGGAATATGTTCGCGGCTGAATTCATCGGGCAGCCGCCGATGAACGTATTTGAGCGGCAGGCCTTTAAAGGCGTCCTGGATTCGGTTTCGGAAGATGTGAGCTATATCGGGTTCCGCCCGGAGCATGCCGGCATTTCGATAACGCCAGCAAGCGTTCCGCATACCATGGAACTGGAAAGCGAGATCCTGACGCTTGAAACCTTGGGAGCCGAAACGGTCTACAAAGTGAAAAACAGCATCGGCACCATGAACATCCGCAGTTTCAATTTGCCGCTGCCTAAACACAGCAAATGCTTCATAACGATTCCGCTGGAGAAGCTGTATCCATTCGATGCTGACAAGAATGCCATCACAGAATTCAATGTGTCGGTGAAAGAGGAGGCGGTATTGAATGGCCTTCGCTAAAGTCCAGATGGATATGGAGGAGCAGAAAACGGGGCGGCAAGGCTTTCTTTCCTGGGCGAACCTGCGTCCCTACGCCATGATTTCCCCGGCAGTGCTCGTTTTTTGCCTGTTCTTCATTTATCCGATCGGCTACATGATTTACTTGAGTTTCCATGATTGGAACTTTGTCAGTCCGACAAAGGATTTCGTCGGGACCGCGAACTTCAGCCATTTGCTGACCGACCGGGATTTCCGTGAAGTCATTTCCAACTCGTTTATCTACACGTTCTTCACGGTGTTTTTGACCATTGGCCTGTCGCTGCTGCTGGCATTGTGGCTGAACCGGACTGGAGCGGTCTATTCATTTATGCAGGCGTCGATTTTCAGCCCTCATATCATTTCGCTGGTGTCCGTTTCGATGCTTTGGATGTGGATCATGGATGCGGACTATGGCTTACTGAACTGGGCATTGAATCTGGTCGGCATCGAATCGATTGCCTGGCTGACAAGCCCTGACTACGCGCTCGCTTCATTGATCATGGTGGCGGTTTGGAAAGGCATCGGTTTTAACACATTGGTCTTTATCGCTGGCCTGCAAAGCATTCCAAAGGATTTGTACGAAGCGGCGGAGCTTGACCATACACCGCCATGGAGACGATTTATGAAGATTACGGTGCCGATGCTGTCGCCGACGCTGTTTTTCCTGACGATCATCGGCGTCATCAACTCCTTTCAGGTGTTTGAGACCATCAGCTTGATGACAGCCGGCGGCCCGATCAATTCTACGAACACGTTTGTCTACTATATCTATCAATACGGTTTCCAGTTCTTCAAAATCGGTTATGCTTCAGCGGCCGGCGTCATTTTGCTTGTCATCCTGAGTGTGTTGACTGTTGTTTACTTCAAGGTATTGAGCAAACGAGTACATTACAGATAAAAAGTGAGGGGAAATAGATGAATTCATCACCAATTTTCAAAGTCATCAATGGTTTGGGCCTGTTCCTGCTGTTCATCATCTTTGCCATCCCGTTTCTTTGGATGGCGAGCACCGCGTTTAAAACGCTGGGCGAGACCATGACCTTCCCTCCGGTCTGGATTCCTGAAACGCTGCAATGGCAAAACTTTGTGGATGCCTGGAACTCCGGTCCGTTCTTGAAGTATTTTGTCAACAGCGTCGTGGTGACGTTTATGATCCTGATTCTGCAATTTGCCACCATCATCCCGGCGGCTTATGCATTCGCGCGCTATGATTTCCCGCTGAAAAACTTTTTCTTCGCGCTGACGATGATCTGCCTGATGATTCCAAGCCAACTGATCTTCTTGCCGGTTTACTTGAACTTGAGTTCGTGGGGGATTCTTGACACAATCTGGGGACTGATTCTGCCGTTTGCAACCAGTGCGTTCGGTATTTTCCTGTTGCGCCAGTCGTTCATGCAGGTGCCGGAAGAGCTGCTTGAGGCCGCCCGCCTGGATGACGCCACGGAATGGCAGATTATCCGCAAAATCATGCTGCCGCTTGCGAAACCGGTACTGATCACGCTCGCTTTGTTCAGCTTTATCGCCCATTGGAATGATTATTTCTGGCCGCTGGTCATGACGACGAGCGAAAACGCCCGCACCTTGCCGCTCGGCATCGCGATGCTGCGTCAAGTCGAAGGCGGAGCTTCCTGGAATATCGTAATGGCCGGCAACCTGCTTTTGGTGCTGCCGATTCTCGTCATTTTCTTCTTTGCCCAAAAGCATATTATTCGGGCTTTCGTTTATACAGGAGTGAAATAATAATTTTTATCTGCGGATATTCTGAAGAACAGCTCCGCTTGCCCGGCGTCTCTGCTATTTTGCTCCATACCTAAGCAAGTAACCATCAAAAAGCAAACTGAGTGATCATTTCCTTTATAGAAAGCTTCTCCAGCGAAGGCGCGTCCAAGGGCGAGACGAAGCAATAAGACGAGTGCTCTTCTCGGCTCATTGCGGAAGTCCAGCCCAAAGCGGCCGAAGCGGCATAAAAAATGATCATTCATTCAACTTTTATAACAGGCATTCACATTGAAACAAAAAGGAGGAATTTTCATGGGACAACTTATCGCACACCGGGGCTGGTCGGGGAAAGCTCCGGAAAACACATTGAGCGCCGTCAGACTGGCGCTGGCAGAACCGAAAATCGACAGCATTGAAATCGATGTGCATTTGACAAAAGACGGTGTGCCGGTGGTCATCCATGACCATCAAGTCGACCGGACCACAAACGGCAAGGGATCTGTGAAGGACCTGACAGCTGCTGAAATCTGTGCTTTGGATGCAGGAAGCTGGTTCGGACCGGAATTTGCCGGGGAAAAGATTCCGACGCTTGAAGAAGTGCTTGAGCTTACAAGCGGCAGGAAAAAGCTGCTGATTGAATTGAAGCAAACCGCCGGAGTGTATGCGGGGCTTGAAGAAAAAGTGATCGAACTCATTCAAAAGCACGGAGTACAAGAGCAGTGCCAGTTGATTTCGTTTGACCACAAAAGCCTGCAAACCTGCTTGGAGTTTGATGCAGATGTAAAGCGTACGCTTGTGATGTCCGGTTCACCATTGCTGCTGATTGATCAGGTCAATGAAATCGGAGCTTCAGCAGTGTCCGTCAATCATCGATACGTCGATTCCGAAATGGTGGCAAGCCTGAACGATAATGGAACAGACATCATTGTCTGGACCGTTGACCATAAAGCGGAAGCCGATAGAATTCATGGAATAGATGGAAGCATCGCTTTGACAACCAACCATCCGGAGCGTTTGTGGATATAAGGGCTTAACGAATTTCGGATTTCAACAAGAAAAATGAGGTGCTTTTTTTGACCCAGATTCAACTGAAGGCCGGCCAGCGGCAAAGAGATCCTTTTTTTGATAATGCCCGCTTTATTCTGGTGGCGCTTGTGGTGCTGGGCCATTTAATGAGTCCGGTACGTGAAGGGAACGCCGCTCTTTTCTTTGCCAATAATTTTCTTACTTCTTTTCGGATGCCTGCGCTTATCCTCCTGAGCGGTTTTTTCACGAAGCATTTTTGCCGTGATCCACAAGCTTATATCAAGAAGCTAGTGATCGGCATTTTCATCCCTTATCTGCTGTTCCAGATTTTCTATTTGCGGATGGACGGCCTCGCTCAAAACGGGGAACAGCTGATGGCTAACTTATTTGCACCGAACTTCGGCATGTGGTTTTTATTGAGCTTGTTTGCCTGGAATCTGCTCCTTTTTCCATTCTCAAGGCTGAAGCATCCAATTTTGGCTGCTTTCTTCATCGGCATTGTGATTGGCTGGGTGGATAGCGCAGGCGAATATTTAAGCATTTCACGCACTTTTGTCTTTTTCCCGTTATTTTTGATCGGCCATTATTTGCGAAAAGAGCAGATGCAATGGTTCAAGAAAAAGAAAGCGAGGATAGCTTCGGTTTTCAGCATGGCGGCAAGTTCGCTGATCTTATCCTTCTTTTCGCTGGAACAGGCCCGCAATGCACTGTTGGCCAGGCAGCCCTATGCGGAAATTGCGGACTCGGCGTTAGAAGGAACCGCCATCCGGCTGGTTTTCTACGGAGTGATGTTCCTCGGCATCCTGTCGTTTCTGCCATGGGTACCGAAAAAGGAGTTGGCTTTTACCTATCTCGGCAGGCGTACTGCCTATGTTTATCTGCTTCATCTTTTCTTTATCAAGGCCTTTACCGAAATGGGCCTTTTCCCGCGCGAACCGGGGATTTGGTTTTTCGCTATGCTGCCTGTGGTGTGGCTCGCCATCGTTTTTTGGACCAGCTCGAATGCCGTGGTGTTTTTCGCAAAGCCCGCAGTGGAAGGAAGATTAGCCGCTCCTGCTTTATGGGAGGCCCCGGCTCTTTGGAAAACCGTTGACCATTCGATGTGGCTGGTGAACAAAAAGTAAATTCGGTCGGGATAAGCTATATATTGAAGTCCATCAAAGAGGAATTATAACCGGAAGCGTTTGGCTGATGACAGCTGAAGCGCTTTTTTGTTTGGAACTTTTCCGCGATTCATCCGTATGAATGGAATAGCTGAAGGAGGAAGGGCTGATGGCATTTTTTCTTATGACAGTAGCGATTTTTGCGTTATTGTTTGGGTTGGAAATGATTTTGAGAAAAGTATTCGGCATGAAACTAGCCAGCCTTTCTGATACTCCTGCAAAAAAGTATGGCAAGTGGGGGCAAAGGATTATTTTAATTGGAATCGCAGCTTCAATCGCATTGGTGACTACCGGAAATGGCAGCTGGATTGCCTGGTTTTGGATGGTGCTTGTTTTGGCCATGCAAAGTTTTGTAGCTTTTCTACAATGGAAGTATATGGAAGAATCAAACGAATATTTGCTGACCCTTTTCACTATTCCGCTTTTAATGGGGCTGCTGTTTGCCATCGGCTTTAATTTTCACTGATCTGCCATATTAAATCAGATTCTGGCTCTGGACCATCGACGATACTGTTCGTTCAAATGAAAATTAATTATACTGAAGCAGGACTGTCATTACATATTTCAGTAAGCGCAAATAGAGGAGAGATGGTATGGAACAATCCTGGCAGGCGGCATCAGCGTCTCTTTCCAACATTACAGTAACGTCAAACCCGGACAATGAACCGGTCACCATACACGGTACGGCTGACGATATGCGCTGCATTGGCGTCGGAACGGATGCTGCCGTTTTCCAGTCGCTTTCGGCACCTGGTTATGCATTCAAGGTCTATGCGGAAGGCAAGCGCGATAAATTGGAGGCGGAAGCACAGGTTTATAAAGAACTTGGCCCGTCGCCTTATTTTTCAAGCTGCTACGGGGCCAGCGACCGCTTTCTTGTATTGAAATACGAAGAAGGGCCAACGCTCTTTGACTGTCTGCTCCAAGGAATCCATGTTCCGGAACAGGTCATCGAAGACGTCGAAACGGCCCGGCGATTTGTCCGTGGACGCGGATTGAATCCGCGTGACATCCATTTGAAGAATATTCTGCTGCAGGGCGGGAGCGCAAAGCTCCTGGACGTTTCGGAATACATCAAGCCTGGCAACGATTACAGATGGGAACATTTGAGGAAAGCGCATGATGAATATTACGGGCTGATTGATGGAAAACCGATGCCTTTCTGGCTGCTCGACACCATCCGGAAATGGTATCATCACTGGAACAACTATACCTCTTCGTTCGATGAATTTATGCAGATCATTTCCAGGTAGCTGAATATCCGGAAGTAAAGGAAAGAAAGCCCGGTACTGCTTATCCATAAAAAACCCCCTTGCCAGTTTTGAGTTAAAAAACTGGCAAGGGGGTTTTTAGTTATTGAACAATATTCAATCGGGGCAGTCCCTTATCCATCAAATCCGTGATTGCCTCCGCAGTCAGCGGCCGGCTGAAGACATAGCCCTGGATTTCATTGCAGTCCAGTTTCTGGAGAAAAGCAAGCTGCTCTTTCGTTTCTACTCCTTCGGCGATGACCGACATGCCGAGGCTGTGGGCAATCGAAATGATGGCTTCCACAAGCGCCATGTTGTCTGGATCTGTCGTCATGTCCTGAACAAACGGCTGGGCGATTTTCAGATGATTGATCGGGAAGCGTTTCAGATAAATCAGCGATGAATATCCGATGCCGAAATCATCGATGGCAATCTGTACACCAAGTCCCCTTAATTCCTGCATCCGGGCAATGGCTTTTTCAGCGTCATAAACCGCGACGCCTTCAGTGATTTCAAGTTCCAGAGAAGAAGCGGGAAAGCCGGTTTTCTCCAAGACATTTTGGAGAGTAGCTATCAAATCATCATGCAGAAACTGCAACGGGGATAGATTGACGGCCAATTTCAAATGGGAATAGCCGTTATCGTGCCATGTTTTCGCTTGCCTGCAAGCGTTATAAAGCACCCATTCACCGATTGGCAGGATTAGCCGGGTTTCTTCCGCCAACGGAATGAATTCTCCAGGCGAGACGGTATTTCCGTCGCTGGTTTTCCAGCGGATCAAGGTTTCCATTCCTGTAACTTCGCCGGTTCTGCTGTGGATCTGCGGCTGGTAATGCAAGACGAATTCTTCATTGGTGATTGCTTGGCGCAATTCGTTTTCGAGCTGTATTTTTCGCGAGATGGTGGATTCCATTTCATTGGCGAAAAACTGATAGTTGTTTTCCCCTTTTTCTTTTGCATGGTACATGGCGATATCGGCGTGTTTCATCAATTCATCCGTAGTTTTCCCATCCTGAGGATAAACGGCAATTCCGATGCTCATGGATACATGCAATTCCTGTCCTTTTACTGTCACCGGTTTTTCTATGATTGACCGGATTCTCTCCACTAGAGGCACAATGTCTTCCGTAGATTTAAGTTCGTTCAAAATGATGGTGAATTCATCGCCGCCTTGCCGGGAAATGGTGTCGATCAGCCGCAGGTTATCGGCCATTTTCTTAGAGAAACCTTTCAGCAGCAAATCTCCGAACTCATGGCCAAACGTGTCGTTGATGTTTTTAAAGCGGTCCAAATCGATAAACACGACGGCTACCTGATGTCCATTGCGATCGGCGCTTGCCATGGCGAGTTTCAGCTTTTCAAGAAAAAGCCTCCGGTTCGGCAATCCACTTAAAACATCATGGTAAGCCATATGTTTCATTTTCTGGACAGCGTCCACAAGCTGTTCATTTTTGGTGCTGAGTTCCACTGTTCTTTGCTCGATTTTATGCTCCAGAACAGAGGTCAGTTGATGGTAGTTGACCAGCAATTTCTGATTTTCCAAGGTGGTGTAGATCTGCCTGGAAAGAATCAGCAGGGCCGAAACTCCGGCTCCGGCAATCAGCCCGTTCATTTCACCTTTCTGTTCAAAAATCATGATGACAAAGAGCAGCACCAGACTGGAATAAGAAAATAACAGCCGCAGTGAGATCCCGTTTTCGGCAGATGGTACAATTTCAACCAGCTGCTGTTTTCCATCCGGCATCTTCCGCTGTTCATCCAGTGCGTATAAACCGGCAAGAGCGGTAAGCAAAAGCCCAAGAGACCAGAGAGGGTCGTAGAATGTGCCCGGAACGTAAATCTCAGCGGTTGTGGAATAATAAAGAAGCGCTGCATCGGCAACAATCCGGACAGCCAGACTTCCGCATATCAGCATTAAAACCGGACGGGAAAAAAAGCGGTCCCTGCTAAAATAAAAACTGATGGCGCAGAATAAAAGAATCAGGTCCCCGGCAGGATAACCAAGCGATGTAGCAAGCAAAGCCGGGGAAAACGGATCTTCGGAAAAAATATATTGAATGATATAATGCCAGCTAAGCGCAATAAGGACAGTCATGATAATGCACATATCAAACAGGAATTTCACCTGGTCCGTGCTGTTTTTCTTCTGGCCCACGTAATAGATAAACGCGCCTATGTAAAAGACGATCTGAAGAAAATAAAACAAGTCGGGCCATCCCGGAAATGGCACTTCCGTTTTCAGGCTGTGTTGATAATAAAACCGAAGACCTTCAGCGACTGCATAGCTGATGCATCCCAAAAAAGAAAGCAGCCAGAAGTAGTTCCCCGGACCTTTATTTCTCCAATAAACATAAAGCAAGGTGAATGCTGTCACAATCGAAGCAAGCAATGAAATAATATCGATGCTCATCATATGGGAATGTTCCGTGCTTTTGTTATAAAAAACAAAGATGTAGTAAACAAGAATATGCAAGACCAAATAATACGTAAACATTTTTTTCGGTGTAACGTGTATGATGGTGGTCACCTCATTCAGAGTAAGAAATTCCTATGGCCTGACCGATAGGTGATGGCATAAACAAATGGATGAAACAGCAGGAAGTGTGTCAGGGAATATTTTTCCGAACAACTCATTAACTCATTATAGTTATTAATTGAAAATAAAGAAACAATTTTATTACAAATAATAACATTTATTTGTAATATTTATACTAAGTATAATTTTTTATTAGTATGAATATGCAGATAATTGGATATTCATTAAAAATTAAGTGTGATAATTATCCTTTTCTTTCATTGGGCCAACTAAAAGGGGGGGGGATGCTGATAAACGAACAAGCTTTCCTGCTCCTTCCAGGCAACTGAAATGGCAATCGCAGCCTTAGCAGAACAGAATTCAAGAAAACTCCTGGCCATAAGCTCTTTGCTTACTATCTGTCTTCTCGAAAGATATACTGAAGTCAGGATTTTATCTTCAGGCAATATCAGCAGCCAATAGGGAAGGATTGAAAACATGGAAAAATACCGCATCAACCAAAAAGCGGGCCTGGAATTCGGCCTATATACACTGGGAGACCATATTCCTGATCCGCGAACCGGTGAACGTCTTCCTGCTGGCGAGCGCATCACACAGATTATTGAGCTGGCGAAACTCGCCGAAGAAGCCGGTGTCGACTTTTTCAGCGTCGGCGAAAGCCACCAGGAGTATTTTGCGACTCAAGCCCATGCAATCGTGCTGGCGGCAATTGCCCAAGCAACCGAAAAAATTAAGATTTCCAGCTCTTCTACGATTATCAGTACATCGGATCCCGTACGTGTTTATGAGGATTTTGCGACCATCGACCTTATATCGAAAGGGCGTGCGGAAATCATTGCCGGGCGGGCATCGCGTATTGGGTTATTCGAACTGCTTGGCTACGATATTCAGGACTACGAAGAATTGTATGAAGAAAAATTTGCCTTGCTGCTGCAGATCAACGAGCAGGAAACGGTCAATTGGAGCGGCCGGTTCCGGGCGCCTCTCCGCAATGCACGGATCATTCCACGCCCCTTGAATGGCTCATTGCCAATATGGCGCGCGGTCGGAGGGCATCCCGCGAGTGCCATCAAAGCCGGGCATGCAGGCGTCCCGATGATGCTTGCCACTCTGGGCGGACCGGCACAAAGTTTCAAGCACACGGTGGACGCATACAGGGAAGCGGCCACTGAAAGCGGATTCGATCCGGCAATGCTTCCGGTCGCCACCGCAGGATTTTTCCATGCGGCTGAAACCACCCAGCAGGCATTCGAAGAAATTCATCCACATGTGGATAAAGGCATGATGTTGACAAACGGGCGGGGATATCCACAGCCGCACTTTTTCCGCGGCGCACATCCGCATGATGTCATGAACATCGGCAGTCCACAGCAAATCATCGAGAAAATCCTTTTCCAGCATGAATTGTTCGGACATCAACGCTATATTGCCCAGATGGATTTCGGCGGTGTGCCTTTTAGTCGCTTGATGCGGAATCTCGAATTGATCGGCAATGAGATTTTACCGGCTGTAAAGAAATATACGGCTAAACAATGAAGAAAGAGAAAACAGACTGCTTGCGAAGGCAGTCTGTTTTGTGGTGAGTTGAAAACCCGTATTTATTTCGCTTTACAGGTTAGTCAAACTTCAGCAGATTAACTTTTCCTTATTCGTATACGGGGCTTTCAATGGGCCGGTATTTCACGAGCAGCATGTCTTCACCTTCAGTGGAGATGATTTTCAGCTGGCCATAAATTGTGCTGATGGTATCTTGCAGTTCTTCCATTGAACTGGCGACAATCGTGAAGCGGCCGAACATCTGGGTATACGAGCCGGTGACACGGACTTCGTCGCCCGGTGATTTGCTAATGGCGGTATGAATCACGGCCGGCAGCTCCTGGATACGATCGATGCCTTCAATCTCGCTGATAGTGCCGCCTTTCAACAGGATCGGCAGGTTGCAGGAAGGGAAGGGCATATGGCCGTTGTCGTAAGGGCTCATATCCAAATGGTCGATGCTTTCACCGAGTGCCAGTGTCAGCATCATCTCGACCTGATTGACTCCGGTCTGCTTTTCAATGATTGAATACATCTGGGAGCCGCCAAGCCGGAAGCCCATCTCATATATATAGAACGAACTGTCCTCGAACAGGGACTGGATGAAAACGACGCCGTTGCGGATGCCAATGCCTTCAATTAGTTTTCTGAGATAAGGATCCACCGACTCGATATACTGCTCCCGGTGCTGGGAAGAAAAAATCATGGCAATTGGCAGCGGCGGGAATTCTTTCGAATGCTTATGGACAAAGCGGTCGGCTACGCCATTCAGTACAATGTTTCCGTTTTGGATGGTGTAAATCGTCTGCACACCGTAGGTTTCGTCGACAAAGCGTTCAATAATGGCCTTCTTCGATTTAGAGAAGCTCAGCGCTTTTTCATAGCCTGTCCGCACTTCCTCCGGAGAGTGGCAAACAGTAATTCCTTGGCTGGCATAGCTGTCTACAGGCTTCACGATGACCGGATATTTCAGCTTTTTCAGGCTTTTATCGCTCAAATCACCTGCCATCTCGTATTCTTCGATGACCGGAGCTCCGTAAGCCCGGCAGTATTCCTTGAATTTGTTCTTATCTGAGCAGATTTCCAGTTGTTCAGCTGTAGCATAAAAAGGCAAGCCTAGCTCCTGGCATAAAGCTTGTGCATGCCAGGTATTGACGTCGTCAAATGCATTGAAAACACCATGGATCCCTTCGGCTCTGGCAATTTCCGCTAATTTCTCTGTATCGGAAGTGCTGATATTATAGTGTTTGTCTGCGTATTTCTTCGCAGGCGAGCCAGGATCTCGATCCGTGACGATAGTATATAGCCCCATCTTCTGTGCGGTTTTCACGACATCAATCATTTGAACTATGCCGCTTAAGATTAAAATCTTTTTCTGCTCTTTTTTCTTCACTGAAATACCTCCATTGAGTCAGTTTCGTTTGATATGGCGCTAAATGTTGGTTAAAATGAATCATTAAATCCAACAAACTTAATACAAAAATACCAATACCATTAGCATAAGTCAATCTAATTATCTGAATTTTACGAAATCGAAATATAGATGGTAATATCAATAAGAATAAAAAGCTAGACGAAATACTGATCAGCTCCGCTAACAAGGATTTGCCAAGCAGCGGTGCTGTGAGCCTAACTCAGCGTGACAGCCTTTCTTACAGATTTTTCATCCATAAAAAAAGACCGCATTTGCGATCTTTTACTTTGGAAGTTTCACTTTGAAAATGCTGCCTTTTGGAAGGTTGTGGGCAGCTGAGATTATTCCGCCATGCGTTTTGGCGATCCACTGGGCAATGGATAGTCCGAGGCCGATGCCTCCGGTTTCACGGGATCGGGCTTTGTCTTCGCGGTAAAAGCGCTCAAAAATACGAGGGAGGTTTTCTTCTTTGATGCCACGTCCGGTATCACTGACTTCAATAACGACTTTCTGGTCTTCGGTATAGGTTCGGACCTTTATCTGGTCTTTTTCATCGGTGTATTTTAAAGCGTTGTCGAGCAGAATTACCATTAGCTGATGCAGCCGCACTTCGTCGCATTCCATTTGGATGCCGCAATTCAGGTCGAGCTCGAAAAGCTTATTCTGCGATTCAGCTATTTCAATATAAGGTGTACTGACGCTTCCCACAAAAGGGTCCACTTGGATGACCTGTTTCACCAGCTGCGCTTCAGCGGAATCGGCTCTTGCCAAGGTCAGCAAATCAGTAGTCAGCTTCGATAAGCGCCTTGTTTCCGATAAACTGAGCGCGATGTTTTCGAATTTGTTCATGATTTTCTCCTGCGGCGCTGTAAGCAAAAGCTCCAGTTTGTTCTGGATGATTGTCAGCGGCGTCCGTAGCTCATGAGAGGCATTTTCGACAAATTCCGCTTGTTTGTTCCAGGATTGGATAATTGGCTTCATCATTCTTTTCGATAATAGATAGCTCGCTGAAATCGACAGAATAATGAAGATGAGCGAACAGATGATGAGCAATCTTTCGAAGTTTTTAATAATCGTCTGTTCAGAATCGATATTGATGAGCAACTGTGTATAGACTGTTTCACCTTCTTCATTGGTGTCTTCGAAAAGCAGGTTCCTGTAGGTATAGGTATTGCCAATCGTGACGTTGGATATCGTATCAAGATTCTCCAGATTCATTTCAAAATCCTGAAAATAGTTTTCATAAAGCAAAGTCCCGATTTGTTCCTTATTGATAATCTCGCCTTCTTGGTTCCACTCCAAGCGGACAATACGCGGATTCAATCGCCCTAAGCGTCCGTCTCGGTCGAAGTCTCCATTCCGCGGTGGCCTGTTGTCCCGGAAAGAATTCTCTAATACCCTTTCCTTGAAGGACAGCAAATCTTCATCCGTTTTCGAAAACAAGGTATTCTGTACCTGATGAAAAATAATGATGCCGAAAATCGTAAAAATGACGGTGAAGGCAATTAAATTCAAAATCATAAAATGAAGCTGCTGCTTTCTGAAAATGGGTTGATTAGACATCCTCATCACCATTTTCCGACAGCATATAGCCGAGTCCGCGAAACGTTTTGATGTAATGGTCGTAATTGAATTTTTTCAGTGTTTTCCGCAAGTTGCTGGCGTATACTTCCACAACCGTTGTGGAGGTGTCTGATTCGAAGCCCCAGATCCGGTCGAATATCTGCTCTTTCGTCAAGATGATGTTTCGGTTGTTCAAAAGATATTCAAGCAAGTCGAACTGCTTCCCATTGAGTTTGATGGGTTCACTGCCGATAAAAGCTTTCTTGTTTTTCACATGGAGCTTCAGGTCTTTGAAGCTCAGTGTATTTTCTTTGAACTCCCCTCCGGATCTTCTGATAATGGCTTCGAGCCGCAGCAGCAGCTCTTCTCGGTGAAAAGGCTTTACCAGATAATCATCGGCGCCGGATTTGAAGCCCTGGATTTTGTCGTTGAGGCCGTCTTTCGCCGTTAACATGATGACGGGTGTGGCGATCCATTCGCTGCGAAGTTCCTGCAACACTTCATAGCCGTTCATCCCCGGCAGCATGATGTCCAAAATGATGCAGTCGAAAATATTCTGTTTCGCCAAGAACAAGCCTTCCTCTCCGTCAAAAGCTTGTTCCACTTTAAATATTTCCTGTGTTGTTTCGCGAATGGTATTTGATAAATGCTCATCGTCTTCAATGATAAGCAGTTTCATGAGCGTTTCCTCCTTTCCCATTTCTGCTCGGCGGTTTCTGAAGTAGAATTTAATAGCTTGATTATAGGGCTAATTTTGGAAAATGCAAATTTTTCAATAAACTTAATCGATGTATTTTAAGCAGGGTTCATATTGAAGTACAGCGAAGAAAATGCATGCTTCATCAATTCCGAAAAAAGGAGTGGAGCAGAACGGAAGTTTCCATGGTTCCTGGACTCAATACATAGGGAAGGAAATGCCTTTAAAACGATATTGACAAGCGGAAGAAATGGCTTTATAGTTCAATCAATTTAAAACCAGAAAGGCGGAGGAACAAGCGATGAAACTTTACAGGGAATTGGCAGAGTGGTGGCCGCTGATGTCTCCACATACCGAATATGAAGAAGAAGCGTCGCTTTACCTGGAAATTATCCAGCGTTATCATCCGGCTGTAAAAACGGCGTTGGAGTTCGGCTCCGGAGGAGGCAGCAACGCCTATTACCTCAAACAGCATTTTTCCATGATCTTGACCGATTTATCGCCGGAAATGCTTGAAGTCAGCCGGAAGCTAAACCCGGAGTGCGCACATGTTCAGGGAGATATGCGAAGCCTGGAACTAAACGCTCGTTTCGATCTCGTATTTATCCATGATGCAATTATGTATTTAACGGCCAGAGAAGACTTGCTGGAAGTGATGCACAATGCGAAAAAGCATTTGAACGAAAACGGTCTGCTTTTTATTATGACGGATCAGTTTAAAGAGACTTTTCAGCCGGAAACCAGCCACGGCGGAGTGGACAAAGACGGGCGGGGCATGCGTTATTTGGAGTGGACGTATGACAGCGATCCCGAAGATCACGTAACCGAAACTGAATATCTTTATGTCATGAGAGATGGGAATGGAAATGTATTCAGGGAATACGACCACGCGGAATCGGGGTTGTTTTCCATGGCGGAGTGGGAAGAGATGCTCGCGGAGGCTGGATTTAAAGCGGTTTTTGAACGGATCAACTATACATCCATCGATGGAACATATTATGGCATCGTTGCTGCTCGGACAGAGGTCTAGCTGAAAAGAAAAAAGCAGCCGCAAGGGCTGCTTTTTTACTCGTTTATTGGATTAAAAACGGTCGGTGTCTTTTCTTTTGAGCTGGCCGTTTTCATCAATGTCCGCTTCTTCACGGCGAACCGTTTCGTTGACTGTTTCCGTGTCTTGGACTTTGCGTTTTCCGACAACGATTTCTTCGGTCACGACATCTTTCTTCGTCACTTCCACACGTTCTTCAGAAAGCGGTACATGGATTGTATCGTTGGTATCTTCATAAGCGGCAGTGCCTGTTACTTCTTCGTTCACTGGCCGGCGTTCAATATAAACTTCTTCGCGTTCTACTGGCACTTCGATGGATTGCTTGCTTTCCACAACGTGTTTGCCGACATTCACTTCACCGGTTTGCACCCGTTCAGTATCGACATTCAAACGTTCTTCGTGAAGGCGCAGGCGTTCTTCATCTGTGTCGCCAGTGGTGCCGAATGTGCTGCCTGTTGAATCATAAGTAGAATCGGTTGTCCGGCCTGTAGCAAACGGCGTGTCAGTTGCAGTGCCTGTCACCGCTGTATCACGGCCGGCTCTGTCGCTGTAGCTTTGGTAAGAATCGCCATATTCATTGTCTACATAAAGCAGGATTTTGCCGTTTTCCACTTGATGGTAATACGCGTCTCTGTCTGCAGGATCAAGTCCCATGTTGTCGAAGACGCTGCGTGTATTGTCGTCTCCTGACAGGAAGTTGACGAATTTCCCCATAAATCCTTGGTCTTGCTGCTGATCAGTTCCTTGTGTATCGAGGTTGACATCTGTCTGTCTCCGGATCATATTCAATTGATCATTGTCCCGAGCCACGACATACATATGATCTTCGCTATAACCCTGAGCTTTCAATTCGTTTACCTGACTTAAAACTTCTGCCTGTACATCGTATACGCCTATAAGTTTGTTACCTCTTTTTTCCATTTCGAATTCCTCCTCGTGGTGATGAATCCCTTTTAAAAGCAAGGTAGTTTTTATGTACCCTTTGAACTCAAGGCTAAACATCCGTAGTCATTAAGTAATATAGAAATAGCTATTCCAGCTCGCGGCCGGCCGCCCAGATAATAGAGGCGAAGAAGCATCCGGAATTGAGTTTCTTCTATAAAAATGATTGCATCGCAATTGCCTTATTTTTATAAGCTTTTTTTGTTATAGACAAGCTGGAAAGATGGTTTAATAAAAGATGAAATAAGGAATAGAAAAGTAATTTAATAGAAAAATCTGAAAAATCAAATGTGATGTATTATAATGGATTTCATAAAATGAAAGGGAGGCTGTGAAGATGGAAATGATCAAGGGGTCAAGCATGGTGATCAAGATGACGCGCGCGCTTATTGAAGACGGATGGTCTTTCGTTCAGGATGAATTTGATGTTATCGTGCGGGCGGAAAACAAGCTCACCGGTGAAGCCGTCTCTTTCCCGTCAGTAGGAAATTTAAAAAGATGGCTGTATGAGAAAGCGTTAAGTTATTAAGAAAGCCGTTATAGAAAGCAATGCAGCAGCAAGAGAGCTGGCCTGAATGTCTGGCCGGCTTTATTATTTTGTGGCGAAGTGCATTCCAGCCATGGTGAATTTGGTTAGCTCTAAACGATTTTATTAATTAAACCGTCTCTGGAGGGATTTCCGATGGCGAGAAAAAAATCACGCCAAGGCCTGACGGTTGTTATCACGGGAGCGTCGAGCGGTTTTGGCAAAGGAGTGGCGCAGCAGCTTTCAGCGCAAGAGGCGAATGTGGTGCTGGCCGCCCGCCGGACCGATCTGATTGAAGAATTGGCAGCCGAATGCGGGCCGAATGCCGTAGCGGTGACAACGGATATCAGCAATGAACAAGATATGCTGAAATTAATGGACACAGCCTTGTATAAGTTCGGGACGATTGACGTTTGGTTCAATAATGCAGGACTTGGCATTTTGGGTTCGTTTACGGATACACCCTTAAAGGATTTGAACAGGCTTGTAGACATCAATATGATCGGCACAATGTACGGCAGCCATCTGGCGCTCCGGCAGTTCAAGAAGCAAGGGTATGGCACGCTCATTAACATGTCTTCTTTTGTCAGCAAAGTCCCGCTGCCTTTCGGTGCGGCTTACACCGCCACTAAATTCGGCATCACCGGGATGAGCGCAGGATTATATCAGGAGATGGAGCTCGAAGGAAGCGGCGGCATCCATGTCTGTACGGTGCATCCGTGGGTTACGGATACGCCTTGGGTGGAGCATCTTGCCAATTACAGCGGCCATGAAATCATACTCGGGCCAGTGAACGATCCGGAAACAGTCATTGAAATGATTATCGGGCTGATTGATAGCCCGCAGCCGAATGTGGATGTCGGTTTCAAGTCAAAAACCGCAGTCGCGTCCTATCAATTCATGCCGGAAGTGGTTGAATACTTGAACGGCAGATCATTGCTCGCCATGCTTCGATCGGCGCCGCAAGCGGATAGGACAGCTGGCAGCCTGTATGAACCGAAATGGATTGGTACAGCAGTTTCAGGGAAAATGCGCGAAAGGCTGAAAAGGAAATTGAAGGATGAAGGAAAATGACAATCTGAAGATAAGCCATCGATAAAGGGAGGAATTCAGCATGGCAGATGAACAATCTCGCAGTGGTTTGACGGTGGTCATTACCGGAACTTCCAGCGGCATCGGCAAAGGTGTTGCCAGGCAGCTGGCGAAAGAAGGGGCAAACTTAGTGATTGCCGCCCGGAGAACGGAGTTAATCGAAGAGCTGGCAAAGGAATGCGGTCCGAATGCAGTCGCCGTGACGGCTGATGTCAGCAAAGGAGAGGATGTCTCCAGGCTGTTTGAAACGGCGATGTCGTCATTTGGAAAAATTGATGTGTGGATCAACAATGCCGGCATTGGGACATTCGGTCCATTTACCGGCACGCCGCTCAAGGATATGAACCGCACAATTGAAATCAATTTACTGGGAACTTTCTACGGCAGCCATTTTGCGCTGAATCAATTCAAGAAACAGAAATACGGCACGCTGATCAATGTTTCCTCTTTTGCCAGTAAAGTGCCTCTGGCATTTGGAGCCGCCTACACGGCCAGCAAATACGGGGTATCTGGCCTCACCAACGGGCTGCATCAGGAAATGGCGCTGGAAGATTTTAAGGACATCCATATTTGTTCCGTAGATCCATGGGTCACTGACACGCCGTGGACCGCACATGCCGGCAATTACAGCGGCCATGAGATTGCCATAGGGCCGGCAGATGATCCGCAGCAGGTGGTGGATGCCATCATCAGCCAAATCGACCATCCTCAGCAAACACTGGAAGTAGGGGCAAAAGTAAAAGGAGCAGCTTTTTCGAGCAATATATTGCCAGGGGCAACACGGAAAATGAACAGCGGGCTATTCTATAAAATGCTGCAGGAGGCACCGCCGTCTCCCGCCACTTCCGGCAGCTTACACGAACCGCGCAAAGAAGGGACTGGTGTCTCAGGAGATTTGCGGAAGCGATTCGAAAAGAATCTGTCCGGCGAGAAATAATTGCAGCGTCAGGCAACAGAAGATAAGGAGGGATTTACCATGCCTAAAAAAACGTCCCGTGAAGGGGTGACAGCCGTCATTACAGGAGCTTCCAGCGGCATCGGCAAAGGCGTGGCCAGGCAGCTGGCGGCTGAAGGCGCCAATGTGGTGCTGGCAGCACGCCGTACCGGGTTGATCGAAGCGTTATCCGAAGAGCTGGGACCCCGGGCAATCGCGGTTACAGCCGATGTCAGCAAAGAAGAAGATGTGGCCCGGCTGTTTGAACGGTCACTCGAGTCGTTTGGCAAGATTGACGTGTGGATCAACAATGCCGGCATCGGTGCAATCGGGCAATTTACTGATATTCCCACGCAGGATTTGAAACGCATTATTGACGTCAATGTCAAAGGCACCATCAATGGATGCCATTTTGCGCTGCGTCATTTTAAAGAAACCGGCCAGGGCATTTTGATCAACCTGGGATCGGTCACCAGCGAAATAGCTTTTCCTTATTACACCGGATACAGTGCAACGAAACATGCCGTGGCCGGGCTGAGCGCTGCATTGAATGAAGAAATGAAACTGGAGGGCTTTGAAAACATCCATGTCTGTAACGTCATGCCATGGGCAACGGATACGCCGTGGTTCATCCATACCGGAAATTATACCGGGCACGCCGCTGAAATGAAGCCGATGGACGACCCTCAATTGGTCATTGATGCGATTATCGGCTTGCTCGACAATCCGCAGGAATCGGTGGCGGTCGGGGCTAAATCGAAAGCTTCCGTGTTGTCGAGCCATTTAATGCCTGGAACCACTGAATCCCTGAATGCTAAGTTTGTGCAAAAAGTCATCGAAGATGCACCGCCCATGAAGCCGAATTCCGGTTCTTTATATGAGCCGATGGAAGCGGGTACAGAAGTGGAAGGCGGGATACGCGAACGGATGAAGCGGGAAGAACGTTCCTGAAGCCAGCTGTTTTATGATTCAGGCAAAAGAAGGAGGAAGAAATCAGCTGGCAATCCATGCGGCTGATTTTTTGGATACCATAAATTCTGCAAGTCGGGGGAGTGCCTATGAACCACCGAACCTATCTGGCTTTGGCGATACCGCTCACTCTTTCAACCATGACCACTCCCTTGCTGGGGGCAGTAGATACAGCTGTAGTAGGGCGGCTTGGTGATCCGGCTTTTATTGGCGGAGTGGCGGTAGGCTCCATCATTTTTAATACGATGTACTGGCTGCTGGGATTTT
Organism: Planococcus sp. VCh962; assembly: GCF_057748275.1. Classification (NCBI taxonomy): domain Bacteria; kingdom Bacillati; phylum Bacillota; class Bacilli; order Caryophanales; family Caryophanaceae; genus Planococcus; species Planococcus sp. VCh962. Next base: position 645,932 of record NZ_JBYLHS010000002.1, on the reverse strand, counting down.
TGCGCGTCAGCACTTCCGGATTTGCAGCACAGGCAAACGGGGCGGAGGATGAATTGCAGGGGACGCTTGCCTTTATCCGTCCTTTTTTGATTGCCGTCTTGGTGGGGCTGGTTTTCGTGCTGCTGCAAAAGCCGATTGAATATGCAGCTCTTGCTTTAGTCAATCCAGCTGCGGACGTGGCTGCGGTGACTGCTGAATATTACCGAATCCGTATTTGGGGAGTGCCTTTTGCATTGGTGAATTATGTCATCCTGGGTTGGCTGATGGGCATGGCCAGAATAAAAGTGGCTGTTATGATCCAGATTATAATGAATTTGATGAATATCGGGCTGGATCTGCTTTTCGTCTATGGTTTTTCCTGGGGCATTTCCGGAGTGGCTTCGGCAACGCTGATTTCTGAAATCACGGCTTTTCTTTTTGGCCTTCTTATTATTTGGAAAGCTTTATCACGGCGCTTTCAATTGCCTTCATTAAGAGCAGTAGCGGATACAGGTTCACTGAAGCGGATGATGCTGGTTAACCAGGATCTGTTTATACGGACTCTTTGTCTACTGGCAGTCTTTAATATATTTACAGCAAAAAGCGCTTTATTCGGCACAGAAATTCTAGCAGCAAACGCCGTGCTGTTTAATATCCATTATCTGATGGCTTATTTTCTGGACGGCTTTTCTAATGCTTCCAGCATAGTGGCAGGCAGAGCATTAGGGGCAAAAAATCAGCAGCTTTATAAACAGACAGTGAAACTGTCAAATCGCTGGTCCATTTTTTGCGTCATTTTCTTAACGGGCGGCTATTACGCTTTCAGCGATTCCGTAATTGGGTTCTTTACAGATATACCGGCTGTCATTGAACTTGCTTCCGGTTATGGACACTGGCTTCTGCTGTTTCCGGTCTCTGCGGCTTCCGGCATTATTCTATATGGTGTATTTACAGGCGTCACGGAAACGGCGCCTATCCGGAATTCCATGCTGTACTCCTTGGCCGTTTACCTTTTGGCCTTATACTTCCTTGTCCCGCTTCACCACAATAATGGACTGTGGATTGCTTTTATTGCCTTCACTTTAAGCAGGTCCTTATTTTTAGTGATTCACATCCCGGCACTTCATCGTAAACTGTACTTAAAGGGCACTTGGGAGTACAAAAATAATTGAAATTTAAAAGGAAAAAGGCTGGAACTTGGGCACAGCCTTTTTTGTTGGATAATTGTTAAACCTTATAATACTTTATATTCAATTTATTTATTTGTATATAGTAAAATTAATACAAATGGTAGCAGTTTTCCAGTTTCATTGCTATTATGAAATTTAGCGGTTCACAGACTAAAGAGGTTAGTTTTGGGTTTATCGAAGGAGTAGATACAAGATGAAGGAAGAAATTTTAAAGCGGAATAATGTCCGCGTGTTCGGCCAAGGGAAACAAATGCTGGTCTTCGGCCACGGGTTTGGCTGCGACCAATATGTCTGGAGTGAAATTGCACCCGCTTTTGAAGACAAATACCGCGTCGTGCTGTTCGATTACGTAGGGTCGGGGAAAAGCGACAAGTCTGCTTATTCGACGGAACGCTATGGAACTTTGCACGGCTATAAACAGGATTTGCTTGATTTATGCGATGCGCTTAACTTGGAAGATATCGTCTTCGTCGGGCATTCAGTCAGCAGCATGATTGGCATGCTGGCATCCATCGAACGTCCGGAAATGATCGACAAGCTCGTCATGATCGGACCTTCCCCTTATTATATGAACGAATCAGACTACTATGGCGGTTTTGAGAAATCCGATATTGATGAATTGCTGGATATGATGGAAGTCAATTATAAAGAATGGGCAAAATACTTGGCGCCTGTAGTGATGCAAAATGAAGATCGTCCGCATTTGACGGAGGAATTCGAACAAATTCTCTGTTCCAACGATCCGGTGATTGCGCGGAAGTTTGCAGAAGTGACATTCACATCGGATGTCCGGCCGGAACTGGCTAAAGTTTCGGTTCCGACACTGATTCTCCAGCCACGCTTTGATGCCATTGCGCCGCCGGAAGTCGGGCAGTACGTCCATGAACATATTAAGGACAGCCAGATGATTGTGATGGAAGCGGCAGGGCATAACCCGCACATCAGCCATGCAGAAGAAACAGTGAAGCTCATACAGGCATATTTGAACAGCTAGAAAGGAGATCTGGGGATGGAAGAGCAACTGAATTTGGCGCCTTTTTGCTACATGGTGATTGAAGAGAATTACCGTATTGTCGAGATGAACAAGGCCATGCAAGAATTGATCGGTACAGAACGGCATATGCCAACACATGTCCATGAGTTGCTGACAATCGCTTCCCGGGTCTATTTCCAAACCTATTTCATGCCTTCCATCATAGTTCACGGGAAAGTCAACGAGATGTTCTTGACAGTGAAAAGTGAATCGGGACCGGTTCCGGTGCTGATGAATACGGCAAAAAGGAATGGGCTTTTCGAATGCGCAATGATTCCGATGACTGAGCGGGGCGAATATGAAAAAGAATTGCTGCTGGCAAAGCGAAATGCAGAAAAAATTAATCAGGAAACGGCTGAAGCTTATGCGAAACTGCAAAGCTTGATGGATGAAGTCGAGCAAAAGCAGCGCGAATTAGAGGAATTGAACGCCAGCCTGCAGCAGATGACGACTACCGATCCATTGACCGGCTTGAAAAACCGCCGCTATTTAGAAGAAGTTCTGTCAGAAATGACAGGGCAGGCAGAGGCTGGAAGGCCACTGTCTCTTCTCGTGATTGATATTGATTTTTTCAAACGGATCAACGATACATATGGCCACCAGATGGGGGATGCAGTGCTGCAGGAATTGTCTTGGAAACTGCTGAATGAAACCGGTGAACAAGGGGTGGTGGCCCGCATGGGTGGAGAGGAATTTGTCATCTTATTGCCGAATGCGGATAAAGACGAGGCTCACAAGTTTGCCGAGCAGCTGCGCCGCCAGATCGAGCATGCCGAATGGCTGCATGTTCCGGTGACTGTAAGCATTGGCGCAGCCGTTTATGAAAGTGGAGATAATGCGGATTCTTTGTTTGCGCGTGCCGATGCCGCGCTCTATACATCCAAAAATTCTGGCCGCAATCGCGTTACCATAACGTAAGTGTTGCTGCGAGTCGCTTTCTATGAAACCTTTTCTGTCTTTTCGATGGAAAGGGTTTTTCTGGTGCCTCCTTCTTTTTAATTCCGCTCAAGTCCGTTAGAATGAAGAGTGACGTAAAATCATCGTTTTTTTGGAAAATGATTTTTTATGTTCAGGAGGTGAAGTCGGAATTGAACATCACTAATCGAAATAATGTACGATGCACCGGGCAAGGTGATAAAGTATTGGTTTTTGCCCACGGCTTTGGCTGTGACCAATACGTATGGGATGATATTGCACCAGCTTTTGAAACGAAGTACCGGGTCGTGCTGTTTGACTATGTAGGATCTGGCAGAAGTGACAAGAAAGCTTATTCAAAAGAACGGTACAGCACGTTGCATGGCTACAAACAGGATCTGATCGAGCTTTGTGATGCATTGAATCTGAAGAATGTCGTCTTTATCGGGCATTCAGTCAGCAGCATGATCGGTGCTTTAGCGGCAATCGACCGGCCGGAATTAATAAAAAATTTAATCATGATTGGACCTTCGGCACATTATTTGAATGAACCCGGCTACCAAGGCGGTTTTGAACGGGCGGATATTGAAGGAATGCTTGAAATGATGGAAACGGATTATAAAGGATGGGCGAATTATTTAGCACCGGTGGTCTTGCAGAACGGAGACCGGCCGGAATTGGCCGAAGAGTTTGAGCGGCTTTTGTGCTCGAATGATCCCGATATTCTGCGCCAGTTTGCTGAAGCGACGTTTCTGTCCGATGTGCGCAACGATCTCCAGAAAGTATCGGTGCCTACATTGATTCTTCAAACACAGAATGATGCAATCGCTCCTGAAGCGGCTGTGGAATATGTGCACAGCCGGATATCCGAAAGCGAGCGGGTGGTCATGAATGCTACCGGCCACAATCCGCACGTCAGCCATGCGGAAGAAACCATTGAGAAGATTTTGTCCTACTTAAGGAAGCCCTTGGCAAGCGACAGCATTTCTGCAAGGGAAAATTTATTGATATAACAGTACCCGAATATACTTTCGGCGGTTATAATAAATTCAGCTAATAAGAAAGTTGTCTATGGAGGTACTGATGGAGAAAGAGATGAGATTACTCGGTGCACGCGTGGTTGAAGATAAACACCTGATTGCAGAGTTAATACAACAAGAAGCTATAAAAGATGCCAGCCAGGAAGAGCTGGAACAATATAAAGATATCCTGGAATCGGTTCTTCACTTTCGAATGGGTTTTATTGGACTTTTGGGGAAATCCATTCAAAATTTCCTGGATCCTGAAACAGTTTTCAATGAAATTTCACAGTGGGGAGATGCGACCGGGAACTATTTTCTAAAGGAAGGCATGTCACTTGCAGATGCATTGGCGGAAACATCGCTTTACCGAAGACATATCGGAAAAGTGATCAAGACCGAAGCCGTGCACGAGAAAATGCCGCTAGAGACCCTTTTTGGAACAATGGAATTTTTCCATTCTTTGCTGGACCATGCAGCACATTCGTACAGTTCAGCTTATATCAATTCTTATCAAAAGAATTTAGCCGATGCACGAAAAGAATTTCTCGAGTTGTCATCGCCGGTTGTGCCGGTGAATGACCAAATTGCAATCCTGCCGATTGTAGGTGCCATTGAAGTGGACCGGGCCCAGCATATTCTGGAGCAATCGCTGCTTGCGGCTGGCCGTTTGAAGGTTTCTACTCTCATTATCGATTTATCAGGCGTAATAAAAGTCGACTCGATGGTGGCGGAACAAATCATTAAGTTGACCGAATCACTGAAGCTTGTCGGCGTACAGGCGGTGTTGACCGGCATCCGGCCGGAAATTGCACAGACCATGATTCAGCTGGGCATCGATGTCAGCCAGCTGGCACTTGGCGGAAGTTTGAAGCAGGCCTTCAAGAGATTGACAGAAGTATAATCAAAGCATATAAAAAACCGCTGAGGCCATAGCTTCAGCGGTTTTGTCTTAATGGGTCAAGAATTTACAGTGCGGCCAGATAGAACCTTACGCAAGGTTAGAGTTTCTTGTTCGTTCAAAGGAATCATCGGCAGACGGACACCGCCAACTTGGACGCCTGAGAGGTTCAAAGCTGTTTTCACCGGCACCGGATTCGGGGCAGCGAACAATGCATTCATGACTGGCAGCAATTTGCGGTGTGCCGCTGCTGCCGCTGCATTGTTGCCGTTGCGGAAGTTCGAAATCATATCCCGCATCTCATTGCCGATGATGTGGGCTGCGACAGAAACAATGCCATTTCCGCCGATTGCGAGAATCGGCAAAGTTAAGCTGTCATCTCCACTATAAAGCGTGAAGGAATCGGGTGTGCGTTCAATAATTTCAGCGGCAGCATCCAGATTGCCGCTCGCTTCTTTGATGGACACGATATTGTCAATTGCCGATAGGCGGACGACTGTATCGACGGTCAAATTGACGACGCTGCGCCCTGGAATATTGTAAAGCATGATTGGCAGGCCGGTAGAGGATGCAATCGCTTCAAAATGCTGGAACATGCCTTCTTGTGAAGGTTTGTTGTAATACGGCGTAACGAGCATAATGCCATCTACTCCGATATCTTCTGCCTGCTTAGTCAAGGCGATGGATGCGCGTGTATTGTTCGATCCCGTTCCAGCGATGACAGGAATGCGGCCCTTCGCGGTTTCCACGACAAATTTAAAAAGTTTCACTTTTTCTTCTGATGATAAAGTCGGTGATTCTCCGGTCGTGCCGGCAACCACTACTCCGTCTGAACCGTTTGCGATCAAATGCTCCACTAAGTTTTTAGTTGCGGGAAAGTCGATTTCTCCATTTGCATCAAACGGAGTAACCATTGCTGTGATAATTTGGCCGAAATTCATAATACCACCCTTTTCTTGGTTTTTTGTCAAAAATCAGAGGTGATGGACCAGTCGCATATTAAAGAGAAACAAAAAAGCAGCAACGAGGGTCTCGTTGCTGCCGTAGAAACAATGTTTATCCACCGTTTCTTTGCGTCAGATAGCCCTCCATATAGTCACCTATATGACAGTCCTGCATTTATTAGATGCAGACCCAGCGGAGTCGACTATGAGTGTCTAACCGCTTCGGCAAATCCCCCTTTCCATAAACGTCATCGGAGCTCATACTCCTCGATTTATATACTGATGGTTTTTGCACCTCTATCCTCACTCCATAAAATCTGAAGCAAGAAAATATTGAATTAGCTTCACCTTACCAAACTCTTTGGCCGATTGCAAGAGCCGTAATTATTATTTTACCGTAAGGAGCAGATGACAATGAATGAACGCCAATACGATGAAATGTTGAATATCCGGACTTCCGAAAACCAGCAAGGCTTCCATGAATCTCTTCACCATAACCGTTATGAGCCGACGCCTTATGCCTTGCTGGAAATCCTTTTTAGCCATTACAGGCTGTCCAAGGAAGACCGGCTGGTCGACTACGGCTGCGGCAAAGGGCGGCTGAACTTTTACGTACACTCTTTATTCGGAGTGGAAACCGTGGGAGTCGAGATGGACGAAACCTTTTATAGGGAAGCACTCGATAACCGGACGGCTTACGGGAAAAAGCGGAAAAAAGCGAAAGGAAAAATTGAGTTTTGCTGCTGCCTTGCGCAAGATTATAAAGTGGATGCGAAAGACAACCGGTTCTATTTTTTTAATCCTTTTTCGGTTCAGATCTTTATGGCAGCCGTCAACAATATTTTGAAATCTGTAGAGCAGGTACAGCGTCCGGTAGATGTGATCCTATTTTTCCCATCGGAAGATTATATTGATTATTTGGAGCACCAGACTCTTTTTGAACTGTTTGAAGAGATCCCGTTGCCGGGAGCAGGCCGCAATTTTCGGGAACGCTTTTTAATCTACCGCCTCCAATAAGTTGGATTAGAGATCCAGTGGATTGGGGTATAGGCTTAAAAAGTGCAATTCGTGAGGAGCGATTTTTATGAAATGGAAAGGCAGGCAGGGCAGCAGAAACGTCGAGGACCGGCGCGGTTCGTCAGGCGGCAAGATGGTAGCGGGAGGCGGAATCGGGGGATTGCTCATCGTCCTGCTGGTGGCATTTCTTGGCGGGGATCCGGGAGTCCTTTTGAACGAACTCGGTACCGGCGCAGGCACGCAGTCAAGCGAACCTTATGTCGAAACCGAGCAGGAGCAGGAACTCGCTGATTTTGTCTCGGTTGTGCTGGCGGATACCGAAGCCGTATGGTCGGAAGTTTTTGCCGAGCAGGGCTTGGAATATGTTGAGCCGACGCTCGTGCTTTTTAATGGCAGCGTCGAGTCTGCCTGCGGTACAGCGGGAGCGGCAGTCGGGCCGTTTTATTGTCCAGGCGACCAGAAACTGTACATTGACTTAAGTTTTTACAATGAACTGCAGCAGCAATTCCAGGCACCGGGCGACTTTGCAATGGCATATGTCATTGCGCATGAAGTCGGGCACCATGTGCAGAACTTGCTTGGCGTCATGGAGCAGGTGCAGCCGCTCCGCAGCCAATTAAGCGAAGAAGACTATAATAAGCTGCAGGTAAGGCTGGAATTACAGGCTGATTACTATGCAGGCGTCTGGGCGCATCATGCTCAAGGCATGGACCTTTTGGAAGAAGGGGATCTGGAAGAAGCCTTGACGGCGGCAAGTGCGGTCGGGGATGACACCATCCAGAAACGGGCACGCGGTTATGCAGTGCCGGAAAGTTTTACGCACGGCACATCTGAACAGCGCAAGCGCTGGTTCTATAAAGGCTTCGATACGGGAACTATCCAAGGCGGCGATACGTTCAATGCAAAAAATCTTTGACACTTTTTCGCTGAAAAAAAACCGTGAAACGAAGAGTGTTGCATTGATATTTTCGGCATTGTGATTCATTATTGAAATAGACAGTCTTTTCGTGTAAATACGGAAAGAAATTAAGTTCAATGAAGGAAGAAAATTTATGCATGAAGATAATATTACACGCATACAACTCGACGGACGCGAATTGATTTTGATCGGCACGGCGCACGTTTCCCGCCAAAGTGCAGAACAGGTCAAACAAGTCATTGAAGCGGAACGGCCGGACTCAGTGTGCATTGAACTTGATGCGCAGCGGTACCAGTCGGTTACCGATAACAGCAAGTGGAAGGAAACCGATATTTTCAAAGTCATCAAAGAAAAGAAATCAAGTCTCCTGCTGATGAACCTGGCGATTTCATCTTTCCAGAACCGCATCGCTGATCAGTTCGGCATCAAGCCGGGGCAGGAAATGATTCAGGGGATTGAATCTGCCAAGGAAACCGGTGCTGAACTGGTACTGGCGGACCGCAATATCCAAGTGACGTTTTCACGGATTTGGAGCAATATCGGTTTTATGGGAAAAGCCCAGTTATTAACCTCTGTCATCTTCAGCATTTTCAGCAAAGAAACAATTTCTGAAGAAGATCTTGAAAAGATGAAATCGCAGGATACACTGAATGCAGTGCTCAATGATTTCACCCAGTCATTCCCGAAATTGAAAAAGCCGCTGATCGATGAACGCGATCAGTATTTGGCACAGAAAATCAAAGACGCACCTGGCAATAAAGTGGTGGCTGTTCTGGGAGCCGCCCATGTGCCGGGCATTACAAAAGAAATCCATAACGAGCATGACTTAAAAGCATTGGCTGAAGTGCCGCCGAAATCGAAATGGCCGAAAATTCTTGGCTGGGCATTGCCGATTCTATTGATTGCTTTATTGGCGATTACGTTCTATAACAATCCGCAAGCCGGCATTGACGGCACCATCAGCTGGATTTTATGGACTGCTTCACTGGGGGCAATCGGTGCGGCGCTGGCATTCGGCCATCCGCTAGCCATTTTGACAGCATTTGTTGGAGGGCCGGTTGGCGCTTTGCATCCGCTTCTTGCGGCGGGCTGGTTCTCGGGTCTTATGCAGGCTTATATCCGGCGCCCGAATGTCGGTGACTTTGAGACTTTGTCAAAAGACGTATTTACCGTCAAAGGCTTCTGGGACAATAAAGTCACCCGGGTCCTGTTGGTCGTCGTGTTGACGAATCTTGGGACCGCGGCCGGCAATATTATTGGCAGCGCGGATGTTATCCGCTTGTTTTTAAAAAATTTATAAGAAAACCGCTAAACCGAACGGCTCTCAGCCGTTCGGTTTTTTTCTTTTTGAAGGGCGTTGAATAAGGAGTGGAAAGGGTATAGAAAAGTAAATAATTAGAGAAACTTCACTCAGCGGGAAAGTTTTTCAGCCCTTTGAGTGCAGGAGCTGGAAAAAATAAGGTTGGGGAGGAACAACGGATGAGTCTCTTTTTAATGGGGATTCTGCTCTGGGCTCTGGTCATTGCCTCGGTCGTCTTGTTTATCTTCGGATTATGGAAAAGTTCATGGAAAGCGTTAATGTGGAGCGGAATTGCCATCCTGCTGCCGACAATCCTGATCTTTATGGGGGACGACGGCATCTGGTTCCGGCTCAGTATTTTAGTGCCGATTTTGATCTTTGCAGCGGCGTATTACATGAAGCACAAAACAACGCATCAGCCTTTGTAGAAAATGGACCGGAGAAATCCGGTCCGTCTTTTTGCGGCTTATAAGACTTGCAGACAAAACGTTTACTATAGTTGGTGCTACTGAAAAGCCGGGCATTTTAAAGTGGCAAAGACTGTCGGCTGGTTGGATGAGTTTTTACATTCTTTCTGCGGAGGTGAGGGGCGGTGAGGAATGCACAGCAATCGGTAATGGATAAGGAATTCCGAAAAGGGCCATTCCTGGCTGTTTTAATGGCTGGTGTTTTTGTGGCGATATTAAATCAAACCTTGCTTGCCACTGCTTTGCCACATATCATGCGGGATTTGGATATTAATGCGAACGTCGCCCAGTGGCTGACAACGGTTTTCATGTTAGTGAACGGGGTAATGATCCCCATTACGGCATTTTTGATCGGCAAATTTTCAACACGCCGCTTGTTTTTGGCCGCCATCGGCTTGTTTGCTGCAGGTACGATTATATGTGCATTTGCTCCAGGTTTTCCGCTTCTGATGGTTGGCCGCATTATCCAGGCATCCGGTGCCGGCATCATGATGCCGTTGACACAAACCATCCTCTTTATTATTTACCCGGTTGAAAAGCGCGGGCAGGCGATGGGTTTGTTTGGGTTAGTGATTTCCTTTGCGCCTGCGCTCGGTCCGACTTTATCGGGCTGGATTGTGGAGCAATACCCATGGCGCGCTCTTTTTTATATTGTCATCCCGATAGCAGTTATTGACTTTGTTCTTGGGTATTTCCTGTTGCGAAATGTGACAAAGCAGACTTTCCCGACGCTCGACATCCCGTCCATTATTCTCTCGACATTCGGCTTTGGCGGCATCCTTTATGGCTTTTCAAGTGCCGGCAATGCCGGTTGGGGAAGCTGGCCGGTCATTTTGTCGATTGGCGTCGGAGTTATTTCGCTGTTTTTCTTTATCCAGCGCCAATTCCAATTGGAGAAGCCGCTGCTTGAATTCAGAGTGTTTTCCTATGGCATTTTTACCCTTTCGACGATATTGAGCATTATTGTCTTTGTTTCCATGATCGGCAGTGCGACCATCTTGCCAATTTATATGCAGAACATGCATGGCTTTACAGCTTTTGAATCGGGCTTGATGCTGCTTCCGGGAGCAATTGTCATGGGTGCTATGAACCCGGTCTCTGGAAAAATATTCGATGCTGTTGGCGGAAAATGGCTGGCTGTCGTGGGATTGGTGATTGTTACCATTTCAACTTTCCAGTTCGCCGTGTTGACGACCACTACTTCTTTTACTTATTTAACCGTCATGCATGCCATCCGGATGCTAGGGGTCTCATTGGTCATGATGCCCGTCATAACGGCGGGGCTCAATCAATTGCCGGAACGTCTCATTCCGCATGGTACAGCCATGAGCAATACGATGCGCCAAGTAACCGGATCGATTGGCACAGCATTGCTGGTCACCATCATGACGGGAACAGCACTCGATCCGCAACAATACGGTGCCGAGGGACTTGTGCGGGGCGTCAATATTTCTTTTGCAGTAGTGGGAGTTTTAAGCGCTATTGGTGTGATAATGGCTTTTTTTCTTAAGAAAGCAGAACCGTCTAAGGAAAAGGTCCAAGAAGATTCCCATCTTTAATCTGTTAGAATTTTCATTGCATTATAACAATATTTTAGATAATAATTTGTCACACGATAGCCATTTACTTCTTTTTATAGATTTGGTAAGATGTCTGACGACAGTAAAAAAATAAATTAACTGCCGGGCTGAAATGTAAGCGTTTCAAGCTGAAAAAACTAATGAGGTGAAGTTGTGAATTTATTGTGGGGCATCTTTGGTGTATTCGTTGTTTTGGGAATCGCCTTTCTATTATCAAATGGCAAAAAGTCCATCAAGCCAAGGACTATTCTCGGCGGTTTAGCTATCCAAGTTACATTTGCATTTATCGTTCTTGAATGGGAAGCGGGAAGAGCCGGTCTTTTATGGTTCTCAGGTCTCGTACAGAACGTCATTGACTATGCTGGTGAAGGGATCTCTTTCGTATTTGGCCCAGCTGCTGATGTCGGAGGATTCGGTTTTGTATTCGCGTTTCAGGTATTGACGATTATCATTTTCTTCTCGTCTTTGATTTCGGTCCTTTACTATTTGGGCATCATGCAAGTTGTCATCAAAATATTAGGAGGCTTGTTGTCAAAGCTTCTTGGAACCAGTAAAGCAGAGTCGATTTCAGCTGCAGCGAATATTTTCGTTGGCCAGACGGAAGCGCCGCTTGTCATCCGTCCGTTTATCGCGGGAATGACTAGATCCGAGTTGTTTGCTGTAATGACAGGGGGTCTGGCATCAGTAGCCGGTTCAACTTTAGCTGGTTATGCACTTCTAGGAGTGCCTCTTGAATATTTATTGGCGGCAAGTTTCATGGCTGCACCAGCCGGTTTGATCATGGCTAAAATCATGATTCCGGAAACAGAGGATGTTACAGAAAGAGAAGATGTGGTTATGGAAAAAGATAACACATCAGTCAACGTTGTTGACGCTGCAGCACGTGGTGCGGCTGACGGTTTGCAATTGGCCTTGAATGTCGGCGCCATGCTTTTGGCATTCATCGCTTTGATCGCATTATTGAACGGTATGCTGGGTGGAATCGGTTCTTGGTTTGGCACTGAAGGTTTGACGATTCAAGCTATTCTTGGTGTCATCTTCGCACCGCTTGCCTGGGCGATTGGTGTGCCTTGGGCGGAAGCGGTACAAGCTGGTAGCTTTATCGGACAAAAATTGGTGCTCAATGAATTTGTTGCGTACACTTCTTTTGCCCCCCAAATTGCAGACTTATCACCTAAAACTGTAATTGTAGTCAGCTTTGCGCTTTGTGGTTTTGCTAACTTGAGCTCATTGGCTATTTTGCTTGGCGGACTTGGTGCATTGGCACCGAGCCGACGTCCTGATATCGCGCGTTTAGGTATCCGTGCGGTTGCAGCAGGGATGCTCGCTTCACTGCTAAGTGCGGCTATTGCCGGAATGTTTATGTAAGCAAATAATGACTTGAAAGAAATCCTTCGTCTGCGGGCGAGGGGTTTCTTTTTCAGTTTCCGGTGTTTTTCGTTTACGAAAAGCACCTTTTTCCATTCTTGGGTTTGTTTTTGAGCGGGAAAGGGCAGAAATGAAGGCATTTCGCAGGCGAAATGCGATGGAGTGCTGTGGCGGATTGGTTTATTTGCGCTTAGAATTTTTTGTTTGCGTTCGTGGAGTTTTATTTGCGCTTAAAAAATTTTATTTGCGTTCAGAGTGGTTTTATTTGCGTTCAACAAAATCCGACAAAAAAAGCTTTTAGCCAAAGACAAAAAGCTTACTCAATTTCCTTTAATTTATATGAACGCATTTTCAATTCTCCTATTGCCTCCAAGTCGAGCTTACTGAGGAGACGTGAAGCCACAAAAGGTGATTCAATCCCGCAGAAGCGCCTGAACTCTTGATTGGTCAGTTCGCTGCTCACAAGCGTGAAGTATTCCTGCACCGCAAGAAAATGCGCTGTGCTGTCGCGTTCTCCGCAATGCCGGCATTGCCAGCTCCGCTTAACCCGCTGCATGCCATACGACCGGCATACACGGCATTGCACGCCGGTCCGTAAATCTTTAGGTTCAATGAAATACTTATTGCATAAAGCGGTTTGTATAAAAGGGGTTTGATTAGTTAGAAGCGTTTTATTGATTTTCGAAAGTTTATGGCTTGAAGTTTGCGGGGGAGCAGCGCTCCAAATCTTCAGAAGGATTTCGGGCATCTGATAGGTTTTGCAAATTGGAGCGCCTGGTGGTTTGGAGCTGAACTCACATTTTTTTGCGGTGAACACGATCAAGCCGCGAATCGGCAAGCTGATTTTTCGAAGTTTGAACCAGGCCGTCAAAAAGCGGATGTGTTTATCAAGCTGGACACGGGGATCTTCCATCACGGTCTTCGCACCGTTTTCATCAAACCGGTAAAACTCGCCGGTTTTTTCATCAAAATGAATGTTGCCGCTGATGTTTTTCGATTCGAGGATGATGGCGCAGCGCTCAGTCAGCAGAAGCCCGTCCATCTGAGCCGGCCAATTGCCCATTTTGAGATGGACATCCCATAACATACTGTACGGTTCATCCAAGTGGAACTCCTTAAACCGTGACATTAAGCGCTTTTCACCTCTTTGTCCGGAAGCGGTCCGGTGCCATTCGCTTTGGATAAACTTCAATCCGGGATGGCTTAAAGGAAGCCGGCCAATCAGCCGCTCCAAACCTTCTGTTTTCGTCAGCATACAGATTGCCCTTTTGTCCATATAACACCTCTTTCATCTGGAATAAATGCAGTATAACACGCTTTGCAAACAACGGAAGCATTCATATAAATGAAGCAGAAAAGGATCGATTTGCTGCTTTTTGCCAGTGGATAGCGAAAGGTCTGAACAGAATATCTGTATTCTCCTTAATGAAGCTCTTTCCCTTGACAGCACACGCTTTATAGCTTAAACTCCTATTTTGGCTCACCTATTTATTATGGGAAGAGCGGGTTGGGAGAGGGCTAATTTAATAGAAGGTTTTATATATGTCTAATTGGATGGACCGCTTTTTTGGTCTTCAAACGAATGGGACTTCGGTGAAACGGGAAATGTCGGCGGGTGTGATCGGCTTTTTTACGGTCGTTTACATCATCGCTGTCAATTCGCTGATTTTGTCGGAATCGGGCATGCCGCTTGAAGCGGCGATTGTAGCAACGATTGCAGCTGCGGTGTTTGGCTGTCTCGTCATGGGCTTTTGGGGCAATGCGCCGATTTTGCTTGTGCCAGGCATGGGCATCAACGCTTTGTTTTCGTACACAATGGTCCAGTCGATGGGCTTGTCGTGGCAGGAAGCACTGGCTGTGGTCTTTGTCTCCGGGCTCATTTTCGTTGTGATCGCTTTTACACGTCTGGCGAAACTGCTGAATGCAGCAGTGCCGTATTCATTGAAAGAAGCGATCATGGTGGGTCTCGGGTTATTCCTGATGCTGATCGGCCTTGAAAAAGGCGGCATTGTCGAGCGCGGGACTTCTTCGATTCTGGCACTTGGTTCACTAGGTGAACCGCATGTGCTGGCGACAGTCCTGACTTTCATTGTGGCAATTGTGCTGTTTATCCGCAATGTGCCAGGGAACTTCCTGTTTACGATTGTAGCCGGAACGGTCATTGCTTCGTTTTTCGGCTTGATCGATGTGAACGCGGTGGGCGAGTCGTCAATCAGTGCTTCTGAAGCATTTGCGGTATTTGGCGCGCTGTCGTTCGATAGCCTTTTGACGATGGGCTTCTGGATTGCCGTATTCTCTTTGACGATGGTGATCGTTTTTGAGAACATCGGGACTGTCCAGGGGCAGGTGTCGTTTGTGAAAAGCCCTGAAAAATTCGGGCGTGCATTCCAGGCGACTTCTGTATCATCAATGGCATCCGGCATCTTTGGCACAAGCCCGACTGTAGCAAGCGCTGAAAGTACGGCAGCCATGGCGGCTGGCGGACGGACTGGCTTGACAGCTGTAACGACCGGTTTGTTGTTCATGGTTTCCGTGTTTTTCATTCCTGTCATCAAACTGATTCCGGACAGTGCCATCGCCCCGATCTTAATCATTGTCGGCGGCTTGATGGTGCAGAACATCCGTAATCTGGATATGAAAGACATGAGCGAAAGCTTCCCGGCGCTATTGATTATCGCGTTGATTCCATTTACGTACAGCATTGCTGACGGCATCGCCATCGGTTTTATCCTGTACCCGATTTTGAAAATCGCGATTGGAAAATGGCGCGAAGTGTCGGTGGCTCTTTATGTCATCGCCGGTTTGTTCCTGATGAATTTCGTTTTTCACGTTATCGGATAATCTTTAGTTGAAAACGCATTTGCTCCGGCAAATGCGTTTTTTTATTGGACACGGCAGATTTCCTACAAGCAGCTTGGCGATGGTATAATAAAGAGAAATGCTGCGGAAACGCAGAGGCATTAAACTTTTTAAGTGCTGATTAATCTAAAAAGGATTTTAAGGCCAGTTGATTTCCCGATTATTAAAGTGGGATTTTGATCAATTAGAATGAGATAGATTTAAAAAGATCGGAAAGGAGTTGGAAATTCACATGAAATACACAAAATCAAAAATGGAGCAGCTAGTAAGTGAGCATCCGGAATTGAAGAAGCGCATGAAAACGCTGATGAAGGATATGGAACTGGAAAAGAACTTTGCATTGAAAGCTCTTTACCATTCTGAAGTCACTGACAACGGACCGTACCAGAAAGATTACCAGGACTTGGATCTGCAGTAAGCTGCAGGTCTTTTTTTTATGTCGTTTCACCTGACAACCAATGGAATAAAGAAATTCCTCGCAGAATAAAGTCGCTCTTTATTAATAAAAATTATAAAAAAATTATATAAAAGGTTTAAGAAGATTTTTGAAGGTTATATTATAATTATACAAAAGCTATGCGAAGTAATTGGCAATGCGTGAAGGTTAAAAGCTGCAGCGTTTTTATCGATGGAGGCTTGAACAGGTTGCTTGCCGGTTTATTCCAATGAGAGTTGGCTGGAGCTCTTTTTAGCGGCATGAGCTACAGCATTGCACGGATCGGTTATATTTTAATTGGCTTAACTGGCATCCATCATTCACAATCATCAGCAATCAAGACAGGTGTACCGTTTAAAAGCAGTCGTCAGGCAGTGGGGCTTCCTCCCGCTGCTTTTTTGTGCAATCCGGCTTCTGCGGCCTGCAGAGAATTTTGCATCAAGGGGAAACTTTCAGGCCGTAAAAGCAGGTTCATATATAAAATCCCTTTAAGCTCTGCTTAAAGGGATTTCTTTTTGTTCATTCAGCCATTGCTGCCAAGATTCATAGGAATCGCCAAGATACCATGCCTGGTCTTGGTGAAGCTGTTTTTCGATTCCCTGGCCGCCAATGAGGAAGCGGAGGCCAGGATTCTTTTGTGACAATTGTTCAATATAGTGGTCCGCCGCCTGCCGCAGCTTGGAATCCGAAATCGACATGCAGACGATTTCAGTTTGTTGCTGGCTTGCCGCTTCTGCCAAGCCATCCAGCGGAGTATCCTGTCCGAAATACATGACTGGAAATCCATTTTCCCGGAGGAAAAGAGTAAATAGCAGCAGCCCTAATTGATGATGTTCGCCGCTCGGGCACAAAGCCATGACTTTTGGCAATTCTGCTGAAGTCGGAAACACGCGGAAAAAATGGGCAAAGCGCTGGTGGACAATATGGCTGATCATATGCTCATGCGCCACCGTCAGCGAGCCGTTTTTCCATTCGTCGCCAATGCGGATCATCAGCGGTACGATAATCGAGAAAAAAACGGTCCGGTAATGGAATAAAGAAAAATTCAAGTCGAGCAGGTAATTGAACCGTTCGGTATCCATTTCAGAAGCGGCCAGGTAAAGCTCTTGGATTTGCTTGCTGAACGGTTCGGCCTCAACAGAATTTTCCGGAACCACGACTTTTTCCGCAGGTTTTCTTTTTGAGGCATGCAGCTGTTTAACAGCTTCGCTGATTTTGACGCCTCTATCTTGTACTTGTATTTTAAGCCATTTTAAATCTTCCAGGTTTTGGTCTGAATACAGGCGATGCCCGGATTCGGTACGCGCAGGGGTAATGGCATTATACCGGGTTTCCCAGGAACGGATGGTCACTTTTGGCATATCTAAAAGTTTGGCAGCTGCTTTAATATTATACATAGCATTACCTCCGTCTCTTTGGTTTAATTGTATAATAATTATACAACTTTTTAGAGCATTCAGTAAAGCCGGAACCTCTTTTTTGGGAGGTTCAAGAAAAGCATAAAAAAACTGGAACCTATCAACAGGTTCCAGTTTTTCTTTATTAGACAGCGGCAGGTGCTTTGGTGGAGCGTGAACGCTGCCAGCTGACTGTAATGAACATTGTAATCATCAGCATAACGAGCCCGAGAATGAACGGATAGGAGATGTTGATGTCGTAAAGTGCGCCTGCTAAAAGTGGACCGATCACATTTCCGATGCTCATATAAGCATTGTTCATTCCCATGGCAAAACCGACTTCTCCATCAGCCATTTTCGAAATCAGCGTATTGAGCACCGGGCGTAAAATGGATGTGGCCATAAAGATGATCAGTGACACGGTAAAGAACATCGCGTAGCTGCCTGCGAACAGCGACAGCAGGAAGCCGGCCGCTGCGACGCCGATAAAGGCGATCAAAACGGCAACTTCGCCGTAGCGCCGGACAATGCGGTCCACGATAAACAATTGAACGATCACACTGACTACGCCAGTAGCGGTAATCATAAAGGCGATGTCTTTAGCGGTGGACTGGAACTGGTTGTCGAGATAAAGGCCGACCACTGATTCATACGCCAGCAAGCCAAAGCTCATGACTAATGTGATGATCAGTGGAATAAAGTACGGCATCGTCACCGAGCGGCCGATTTTTTTGAACATCGATTCTTCGTCGGCCAGTGTAGCCGCTAAAGCCGGATCTGCTTCGGCTGCATCGTTTTCCTTCAATAGCACGATGGAGAACACCACAGCGACAAGAGAAACAAGCGCGGAGACAAGAAATGGCAGCTTCATGCTAAAATCTGCCAAGAATCCGCCGATTCCGGGACCGACAACGATGCCGAGTGACATCGCTGCAGAAACCAGACTGTTTCCTTTTGCCCGCTGGTCATAGGTGGTGATGTCTGCGATGTAAGCGAAGATGGCGGGAACCAGCATAGCGGCCCCGATTCCGCCGATCACCCGTGACAAGTACAAGATCCAAATAGAATCAGATACATAGAACACGAACATCGACAGTGTCAGGCCGGCAAGCCCATAGATGATCATTTTCCGGCGGCCATACTGGTCTGCCCATTTTCCGGCAATCGGCGAAAACAGGAATTGCGCCGCTGCGAATATGGCGATCATCAACCCTGCCGCCATGCCGCCTTGATTGATCGATTCAAGGTAGGAAGGAAGGATCGGGATGATGATGCCGAAGCTTCCAATGGCAATAAACATATTGATCATTAAAATGTAGATTTTCTTTCTCTGGTCCGCAGACATGGGCGATACCCTCTTTTCATCTATATACTGGTACGGAGTTTTTTGCTCAGCTTACCTATACTATTTGAGCAGCCAGTTTTTGTCAATATACTAGAACTGGCTTTGGGAAATTTATTTCGGAAAGTGAAATTTCTCTTTTAAAAAACTGAACCTCCTATACAAGAGGTTCAGCTTCAGGTTCTTCGTGGCGCATAAGCGCGACGGTTTTGGCAGCACGGGAACTGCGCCATGCCATTGCAATCGACAATGTCACAATCAATAAGCCGAGTCCGAGGATGAACGGGTAGTTGATGTTGACATCGAACAGCAAACCGGCCGATAACGGCCCAAGCACATTGCCAAGGCTCATATAGGAAGTGTTCATACCCATCGCAAAGCCGACTTCGCCTTGCGCCATTTTGGAAATCAGGATATTGAGCACCGGCCGTAAAATTGCCATTGCCAGGAAAATGACGAGTGATACGCCGAAGAACGCAGCGTAGCTTCCGGCAACAAGCGATAGCAGGAATCCGGCAGTTGCTAGGCCCAGGAATGAGATCAAAACAGGCACTTCACCGAATCGGCGCACCAGGCGGTCTACGACAAACACTTGGACAATCACGCTGACAAGCCCGGTAGCAGTAATCATCATGGCGATGTCTTTGGATGTTGAGCCATATTCATTCGTTAAATACATGCCGATGACCGATTCATAAGCGACCAGCCCGAAACTCATGACAAAGGTGATGATCAATGGAATAAAGTACGGCATTTTGACGGAACGGCCGATTTGCTGGAGCATCGACTCGTCTTTTGCGAATTCCTCTGCCTGCTTCGTGCTGGCGGCAGTCGGTTTTATTTCTTTCAATAATACAAGGGAAAACAAGACAGCGGTGAACGTGACAATCGCCGAGACAAGGAATGGCAATTTCAAATCGACGTCAGCTAGGAAGCCGCCGATTCCTGGTCCGATGACCAGCCCGAGTGACATCGAAGCAGTGACGAGGCCGGTGCCTTTCGCACGTTGCGAAGCCGTCGTGATGCCTGCTACATAAGTGAAGATGCCTGGGACCAGGAAAGCATCGCCGATTCCGCCGACAATGCGTGAAGCATAAAGGATCCAGATGGAATCGGTCGCATAAAACATCAGCATGGAGATCGTAAGCAGCGACAGCCCCAGGATAATGACTTTACGCGGGCCATAAACATCTGCCCATTTCCCGCCAAGCGGGGAAAACAGCAGCTGTGCACCGGCAAAGATGGCAATCATCAAACCGGCAGCAGTCCCGCCTTGGTTGATCGATACGAGATAAGCCGGGAGGATCGGGACGATAATTCCAAAACTTGCGATGGCAATAAACATATTCACCATCAAAATGGTGATTTTTTTTCGTTGTTCAGAAGACATTACAGGAAAGCCTCATTTCTATAAAGTGAATTTCATTCCGCAAAAGCAAGGTGTCAGAAACAGTAAGGTCAAGCAGAAAGCTGAATCCTTAAACAACGGATTCAGCTTCAAATGGAAGAGTTTCAACTGGCAAAGCAGCTTTTTTGCTGCTTGTGAAATGCCAGGCAACAGTGATGGAAATGGTCACCGCCAGCATGCTCAAGCCGAGGATGAAAGGGAACACCAGGTTGATATCGTATAGCATCCCTGCAGAAATCGGGCCGATGACATTTCCGATTCCCATGAACGAAGTGCTGAGCCCCATGGCAAAGCCGACTTCGCCTTTGGCCAATTTCGAAATCAGGATATTGAGCACCGGGCGAAGAATCGACATCGCCATGAAAATGATCAATGTCACGACAAAGAACATGGCGTACGTTCCGGCAACAAGGGCCAAAAGGAAACCAGCCGATGCGACGACTAAAAAGGCGATTAAAACCTGCACTTCGCCAAAACGCCGGATCAGCCGTTCGACAGCAAAAAGCTGTGTCAGGACACTCACGCCTTGGATGGCGATGCACATGATGGCAATATCCTGCACGCTGGCATTGAATTCATCATTGAGCACTAAACCGAAAATCGATTCATAAGCGATCAATCCGAAACTCATGACAAACGTGATGACCAGCGGAATAAAATAAGGCATTTTGGCAGAGCGGGCAAATTTCTTGGACAACGATTCTTCATCACCAAGATTCCGGACATTGGCCTGGCCGGTTCTTGCCGGGTCGCTTTCTTTCAAGAATGCAACGGAAAACACTGCCGCAGCGAGCGAGATGAAAGCGGACATCAGAAACGGCGCTTTTATGCTGAAGTCAGACATGAACAGCATGATGGCCGGTCCGGCGACAAGCCCCATTGACATGGAAGCTGTTACAAGACCGGTTCCTTTTGCGCGCTGTTCCGGCGTTGTGATATCTGCCGTATAGGCAAATACTGCGGGCAGCAGAAACGCGTCGCCAATGCCGCTGATCACGCGGGATGCATATAAGACCCATAACGTATCAGTCCAATAAAATAAAAAACCGCCGGCAGTGATCATCACCAAACCGATGATAATCATCTTGCGGCGGCCAAATTGATCTGTCCATTTGCCGCCAAGCGGGGCAAACAGAAGCTGTGCGCCGGCGAAGATGGCGATGATCATTCCTGAAGCCATCCCGCCTTGATTGATTGATTCCAGATAAGCGGGAATTACCGGACCGGTAATTCCGAAACTTGTTATAGTAATAAATATAGTAACCATTAAAATGGCGAGTTTTTTACGTTGGTTTGAAGACATTAAGTGGTGCCTCGTTTCAAGTGAAATTATTGTGCAAACGCTACTTGTTTTGACAACTTTCATATATTATGATGAATAACCCCCAAAGTCAATGAGTTTTTAACATAAATTTACTATGATTCCAAAGTAATTTATTATTTTGTAATATAAATATTCTTATAATTCACAAAGCCTGTTATAGAGCGATTTTCACTAATTTCAAGACAAAAAATTATTTAAATATCACTTTATTAAAAGGCAAATAAAACGCTTACAAGGGGCAAAACCATTGCTTGATTTGTTACAGGCATGTGAATAAATTGCGTGCAGAAAGCAGAAACGAAGAGCGGAGGTTTAGTAAGCGGTTAGCGGGTAAAGTATAATTGTATGTAGGCAAGGAAAACAATCAAGCCACGAAAGGTGACAGTGATGGAACAAACCATTGAACGGATTAAATCGACTCAATTGCAAGAACGAGTTATTGATGCGGATGTTGCAGCTTCTTGGATTCAAGACGGAATGACACTCGGACTCAGCGGGTTTACACGGGCGGGGGATGCCAAAGCGGTTCCTCTGGCGTTGATCAAACGAGCCGAAACTGAAAATTTTAAAGTGAATGTTTTTACCGGCGCTTCTTTAGGCTCGGATATCGATAAATTGTTCGCAGAAGCGGGCATTGTCAACAAACGCTTGCCGTTTCAGGCGGATCCCGTGATGCGCAGAAAAATAAACGAAGGCGACATGCTGTTTGTCGACCACCATTTGTCCCAGACAGCGGAATGGATAAAAGCCGGGGTCATTGAACCGATCGATTTTGCCATTATTGAAGCATTGTCGATAACGGAAGACGGATTGATCATTCCGACAACGTCAGTCGGCAACTCAGCCCTTTTTGTCCAGTATGCGAAAAACGTTATCGTGGAAATCAATACGGCCCAACCGGCATTGTTTGAAGGGATTCATGATATCTACGATACAGGCAAGCAAGGGGAGCGGCCTCCAATTCCACTGACGCGTGCGGATGACCGTATCGGAGTGCCCGGTATACCAGTAGATATGGAAAAAATCCGGGGTATCGTGTATACAGACCAAAAGGATTCACCTTCTACAATTATGCCATCAGATGAAGAAACAGAGATCATGGCGGGCCATCTGATCGAATTCCTGCGTTCGGAAGTTCGTGCAGGAAGACTGACGAATAAACTGGCGCCGCTGCAGTCGGGCATCGGCTCGGTTGCAAACTCGGTCCTGCAAGGTTTGATCGACTCGGAATTCGAAGATTTGGAAGTCTACTCGGAAGTGCTGCAGGACGCGGTATTCGATTTGATCGATGCGGGGAAAGTAAGAGTGGCTTCAAGTTCTTCCATTACCTTATCGCAGCAGAAAATGGAGCAAGTTTACAGTAACTTTGAAAAGTACCGCGATAAAATCACCTTGCGGCCGCAGGAGATTTCCAACCATCCGGAAGTCATCCGTCGACTCGGTCTGATTTCCATTAATACGGCATTGGAATTTGATATTTACGGCAACGTCAACTCGACGCATGTGTCGGGGACGAAAATGATGAATGGCATCGGCGGTTCCGGGGACTTTGCCCGCAACGCGCGCCTTTCCATTTTTGTGACGAAATCGATTGCCAAAGGCGGCAAGATTTCCAGTGTGGTTCCGTTTTCCACTCATATAGACCACACCGAACACGACGTCGATATTGTGGTGACCGAGCAAGGCTATGCAGACTTGCGCGGATTGGCTCCCCGTGAACGGGCAAGCTTGATCATTGAGAATTGTGTGCATCCGATGTACAAAGAGAAAATGCGCGCATATTATGCAGAAGCGCTGACACGTGGAGGCCAGACGCCGCATGTACTGGAAAAAGCTTTTTCATGGCATGAGAAGTTGGCCCAGACCGGCACAATGCTTTAATATTTCCTGGAAACCGGACAGCCGCCCCAATAGGGCGGCTGTTTTCATTTGGAGCGGAAGCCGCTCTGTTATAATTGATAGAGGGAAAGAAAACAGGAGGTCCGTTATGGATAAGTTTACATATGGAGCGCTGCTCGATGTCATCGGAGAGTTATTCTCAGATGAAATTTCGATTGCGGTATCCAATACGAAAGAATACATTTATTACCGGCCAAGCAAGCGGATTGATTTGAAAATCCAGGAAGGCGATCCGGTAAAAGAAGGAACCATTGCCTTTAAGGCACTAGCCACCCGGCAGAAAGCCTCTGAATTTATTGATAAAGAGATTTTCGGCGTACCGTACCACGGCATGGCGGTGCCGTTCGAACAAGACGGGGAAGTGCAGGGGTGCGTGATGGCGATTTATCCGGCGTTTACGGAAGGCAAGTCAGTGGTGACAGTGAAAAGTGCTGATGGCTGGAAGCCGATTCCGTTCGGCGACGTGAAATACCTGGAAGTGAAAGACCGCAAAACCCATGTGCATGCTGACGGCTTTTCCGGCACCAATAAAAACTCGCTTCAGGAATTCGAGTATTTGCTGCCCCGTGATTTGTTCATCCGCTGCCACCGGTCATTTATCGTAAATGTCCATCATATAAAAGAGATTTATCCGGACACGCATTCCACTTTTTTGCTGGCAATGAACGACGGAGCGCGCATCCCGGTCAGCCAATCGTACTCAAGTTATTTCCGGAAATTGCTCGGATTTTAAAAAATGCTGCTTCAGGTGCAGAATTTGCTGCTTTAGCCAACAACTGTGTTTTCCATTCCATATAACTCTAAACTCTCTCTAACTGCGATAGAATTATCTAAAAAGTTAGAGAGAGTGATAAAGTATGGAAAAGCAATTTGATCGGATCAAAGCCACCCAGCTGCAAGACCGTGTTGTGTCACCGGAAGAAGCAGCTTCATGGATCGGCAATGGCATGACTTTGGGGCTCAGTGGATTTACACGTGCGGGAGACGTGAAAGCGGTTCCTTTCGCATTAGTAAAACGTGCGGAGACAGAGGAATTTAAAGTGAATGTCTTTACCGGAGCATCGTTAGGTTCCGACATCGATCGATTGTTCGCAGAAGCGGGCATCGTCAACAAACGCTTGCCGTTCCAGGCAGAACCGGCAATGCGCAAAAAAATCAACAATGGTGAAATGCTGTTTGTCGATCATCATTTATCGCATACAGCAGAATGGATTCGCGCTAACGTAATTGAAGCTATTGACTTTGCAGTCGTGGAAGCGCTTTCGATAACCGAAGATGGAATGATCATCCCGACGACGTCTGTCGGCAACTCGGCAATCTTCGCAAAACATGCGAAAAACATTATCGTGGAGATCAATATGGCACAGCCTGAACTGTTTGAAGGAGTGCATGACATCTACGATACCGGCAAACAGGGAGAGCGCATGCCGATTCCGTTGACGAAAACGGATGACCGCATCGGCACGCCAGGCATTCCTGTGGATCTCGAGAAAATCCGAGGAATTGTCTTTACTGAGCAAAAAGATTCGCCTTCCACCATTGTACCGCCGGATGCGGAAACGAAAATCATGGCGGATCATTTGCTGGAATTCCTGCGTTCGGAAATCCGGGCAGGGCGGTTGACCGAAGAATTAGCGCCGCTGCAGTCCGGCATCGGTTCGGTTGCGAACGCTGTTTTGCATGGCATGGTCGATTCGGAGTTTGAAAATCTGGAAGTTTACTCGGAAGTGCTGCAGGACGCGGTATTCGATTTAATGGATGCAGGAAAAGTCAATTTTGCTTCATGCTGCTCGATCACATTATCGGAACCGAAAATGGAGCAGGTCTACAGTAACTTTGAGAAGTACCGCGATAAAATCATCATGCGGCCGCAGGAAATTTCCAACCATCCGGAAATCATCCGGCGCCTCGGTTTGATCTCGATCAATACGGCATTGGAATTCGATATTTATGGCAATGTCAACTCGACACATGTATCAGGGACGAAAATGATGAACGGCATCGGCGGCTCGGGCGACTTCGCGCGCAATGCCCGTCTCGCGGTCTTTGTGACGAAGTCCATTGCCAAAGAAGGAAAAATCTCCAGTGTCGTGCCTTTCGTCACCCATGTTGATCATACCGAGCATGATGTGGACGTTGTCGTAACAGAGCAGGGCTATGCGGATCTGCGTGGGCTGGCACCTCGTGAACGTGCAAATCTGATTATCGATAATTGCATGCACCCAATGTATAAAGAACAAATGCGGGCATATTATACAGAAGCCTTGGAACGCGGAGGCCAGACGCCGCATATACTGGAGAAAGCTTTCTCCTGGCATGCCGATCTGGCTCAGCAAGGCACGATGCTTCAGAAAAAAGAGCAATTGGTATAAAACACAAAAAACCAGCCGATCCGGATTTGCGGAAAGGCTGGTTTTTTTTGAAATGATCGGAAAGCATAAACACTTCAGTTTACATAAGAGTGGTAAATTGCGAATTTCCATGTTTAGCGTTCAACTTTTGGACACTTGCGCTTTTCTTGGTGTCCACGCTTCAGCGCCCAGCCCCTCGAGTCGCTTCGGCCATGCCGATAATGGCAAAGACCAGCCATTACAGGCACGGCTTCCAGCGCTTGTCGGGGCTGTACGGGCGCTTGCGCTTTTCTATTTCCCGCTGTACATTTCAGATGTGTTGCGTGTATACAATTCAATAATATTGCCGAATGGGTCCTCGGTGTAAACCAGATAATGAGGTTTGTCTTTTGAAGTTTTCCAGATTTTGCTGCGCTGTTTGCCACCATGCTGAACGATTCGTTCAATGGTCTCGACCAGGTTATCAACAATCAGGCAGATATGGAAAAATCCTTTATGAGGAAATGCTGTCTCACCTTTAAATTGAGGTTCCTGAAACTCGAATAATTCAATGCCGATCCCACCGAGGGACATCAAGTGCACATTGCGCATTTTCTTAACTTCAGGCCCTTGCAAATCTTGCGTCATATTGCCGGATTCATCGCTTTCGGCATCGAATTCAAACGGCCCCGCCAATACATAGTAACCAAAGACCTTGCCGTACCAGTCCACCGCTTTGTCCAGGTCGGGAACTGCCAGCCCGACATGCGTAATTTCGCCCATACAATCGCCTCCTTCATATACAGCTTTACCCACAACCGCTCCATTTAATCCGGAATTAAAGACAGATTTTTCTGTATAAACAAAAATAGTTGTTGTCAAGGAGGATTTTTAGTAATATAATAAGCAATTGTGAAATTCCGAAATGAGGGTACTAATAATGAAAAATTCCATCTATGGATTGACGATCGATCAATTAAAAGAATGGTTTTTAGAAAATGGACAGAAGAAGTACCGTGCTGAACAAGTATGGGACTGGTTATATATTAAACGCGTTACTGAATTTTCCCAGATGAATAATCTCAGCAAAGAAGTCATTCAGCTGCTGGAAAATAATTTTGCCATCCGTACACTTGAAGAAGCAGTTAAGCAGGAATCTGCTGACGGCACAATCAAATTCCTTTTCCGTCTTCAGGACGGCAACTTGATTGAAACCGTACTGATGCGCTTTAAATACGGAAACTCGGTCTGTGTAACTACGCAGGTCGGCTGTAACATCGGCTGCAGTTTCTGCGCAAGCGGACTTTTGAAAAAGAGCCGTGATTTAAACGCGGGTGAAATCGTCGAGCAGATCATGCAAGTTCAGGCGCATTTTGATGCACAGAAAAAAGACGAGCGCGTCAGCCACATCGTGGTCATGGGTATCGGCGAACCGTTCGATAACTACACGAATTTGATGGACTTCCTGACAGTCGTCAATTCACAAAAAGGATTGGCAATCGGAGCTCGCCACATCACCGTTTCTACAAGCGGAATCGTACCGAAAATCTACGATTATGCGGATGAAGGCTTGCAAGTCAACTTGGCCATCTCCATCCATGCACCAACAAACGAATTGCGTTCACGCATCATGAAAATCAACAAAGCATACCCGATCGAGAAGTTGATGGCGGCCATCGATTATTATTTGGAGAAATCCAATCGCCGCATCACGTTTGAGTATATTTTATTGCGTGATGTCAACGACCATGTGGAAGAAGCGAACCTTTTGGCGAAACTGCTTGAAGACAAGCGCCACTTGTCATACGTCAACTTGATTCCGTACAACTCGGTCAGCGAGCATGACCAGTATCAGCAAAGCACGCCGGAAGCAATCAGCGCTTTCTACGATGCTTTGAAGAAAAAAGGCATCAATTGCGGCGTCCGCCACGAGCAAGGCGCCGATATCGACGCAGCTTGCGGTCAATTGCGAAGCAAACAAATCAAAAAAGAGAAAACAGCGGCACTTTAATTCGGAGCAGGCTGTTAGAAAGGGCATCCTGCAAGAGGATGCCCTTTTTTTCGTGTCGATTTTTGTTGAACGCAAATAACAGCAGCCCGAACGCAAATAAAAAATTTTAAACGCAAATAAACTCTCCATGAACGCAAATAAAAATTTCTAAGCGCAAATAAGCTGGAACTTTCAGCAGTTCGCTTGCGAAATGCATAAATTCTGCACTTAACTCTCGGCGTGTTTTCTCCAATAAGACCTGAAAAACAAAAGAAGGAGGCTTTTCGCCGACGAAAAGCCTTTGATTAAGATAACCAAAGCAAGTTACGAAGAAAATGCGACAAACTTTTGCCTCAAAAAACAAAAACACTCTCTGCGAAACTTCGCAGAGAGTGTTTGATAATCTTCTTTATTTTCCTCCGGACTGGAGATTGATGCCTTGGATGAAGTATTTCTGGAAAATGAAGAAAATCATGATGACTGGCAGCAATACGAGCAGCGAGCCGGCCATCAGATAATTCCATTGGGTGCTAAGCTGTCCTTTGAAGACCTGCAAGCCGATTTGAAGCGTGTACAGGTTCTCATCGTTCAAGTACAGAAGCGGCCCGAGGAAGTCGTTCCAGGCGCCGTTAAACGAAAAGATGGCGACTGTAGCGATTGCCGGCTTAGTGAGCGGCAGCCCGATTTTCCACCAGATGTAGAAATGGTTGGCGCCTTCCATTTTTGCCGCTTCGATCAATTCGGTCGGAATCGTCATGTAAAACTGGCGCAGCAGGAAGATATTGAATGCGCTGCCGAAAAAGGCGGGCACGATCAGCGGGTAATAAGTATTGACCCAGCCAAGCTTAGCAAACAATACGTATTGCGGAATCAACGTAACAAATCCCGGAATCATCATGGTTGCCAGGACGATTGCAAACAGGATATTTTTTCCGCGGAACGGAATTTTAGCAAATCCGTAAGCGATAAATGAATTGGACAATACATTTCCGATGACCACAATGATCGTGATGGTTAATGTATTGATGGTATAGCGGGTGAAAGGTGCCGCTTCCCACGTCTTGATGTAGTTCGAGAACAGCCAGTTCTCCGGCCAGAACGACGGCGGGAAAGACATGACTTCCGCCATTGTTTTAAGGGATGTTGCAAACATCCACCAGAGCGGGGAAAGGATCAGCAGGCTCCCGATCGCCAGCAAAATGAAGTTGAAGATAACCAAAAGACTTTTACGGTTTCCTCTGTGTTCAAAAAAGCTGGGGTTTTCATTGGCATTATCAAGGCTCTTCAGATCCTCTGCATTATCCAAATAATCAAGATTATCCGTTGCTTTGGCCATCTACTTCTCCTCCCCTTCGTAATGTACCCAGCGGGGAGCGAGTTTCAGATTGATCATTGTCATGATGAATACAATTACAAACAGAATCCAGGACATCGCCATCGCGTACCCCATATTAAAGTTGGTGAATGCTTGTTTCCACATGTAAAGATTATAGAACAGCAACGAGTTTGCCGGTCCGCCTTCGCCGTTATTGGACATGACATAGGCTTCCTGGAAAATCTGGAATCCACCGATCAAACTTGTTACCACATCAAAGAAAATAACGGGCGTGATCATAGGGATCGTAATATGGAAAAACTTTTTCCATGTATTGGCTCCGTCAATTTCAGCCGCTTCGTAGAGTGATTTGGAGACACCCTGCATACTGGCTAAGTAAAGGAGCATAGATCCGCCGACACTCCATAATTTCATGAAGATCAAGGACGGTTTGGTCCAATCCGGATCAAACAGCCAGTTAGGGCCATCAATGCCAAACCAGCTTAACACCAGATTGACCATCCCGGTGCCCGGGTCCAGCAGCTGCATCCAAAGCATATAGACACCGACACCTGACAGGACAGCCGGCAAATAATAAAGTGTCCGGAAATAGCGGATGCCGGGAATGTCCTGGTTCAGCAGGGCCGACAGGAAAATAGCTCCAATTGTTGTCAGTGGCACAGAAAAAATGACGAAATACAAGGTGTTCCAAAGTGAGGTCCAAAAAAGACTGTCCTCTGTGAAGAGACCTTTATAGTTTTCTCCGCCGACAAAGTCCATCTGAGATGTAATATTATAATTTGTGAAACTTGCCACAAAGGAAAATACCAAAGGCCCCGCAGTGAAAGCCAGAAATCCGATAATCCACGGCAATACAAAAATATAGCCATAAATGCTCTCCTTGCGCCTCATGGTCATTCTTTTCTTCCCCAAATTGGCTCCTCCTTGCTTACTGGTTTTTCTTGATCAAATTTTCTACATCGGTCTGTGATTTTTCCAAAGCTTCTTTAGCCGTCATGGAACCGAGGAAGAATTCATCCATATTCGGATTGATCAAACTGCTGAAATCAGGTGCGATTACCGGCACTGGAGTCAATAAAGTCTGCTCCATGTTTTCGACGGCCATTTCGTAAACCATCGTTCCGTCTTCCGTGAATTCATCAGATTTTGCTGCCGATTCAGCCGCTTCAATATTTGCGACATTATCGAAGTTTTTCACTGCCCAATACTCTTGCGCTTCAACATCTGTTAAATATTTAATGAATTCCCATGCCGCTTCAGCGTTTTTAGATCCTTCAGGGATTTCAGCGACAAATCCGCCGCCCCAGCTTGTGTTGCCATTGCCTTCTTCATATTCCGGAAGTTCCACTACGCCGAAATTCAAATCAGGTGCATAATCACGGATTTGTGTGTAGAAAGTCGGTGTTTGGGCAATCATAGCCAAATCGCCAGTGAAGAAAGGGTGTCCTTGCTGGCTGTCAATCTGTGCTTGATAGGAGTTGACTACATCTTCGCCGTATCTGTCTTTCCATGTTTTAAGCCAGTTTAATACTTGTTCATTTTTAGGAGTATCAATTTCGAAATTGTTCTGCTCGTCAAAATAGTTCTGGCCGTTGGCGTTTAAGAGCCATACATCATAGCCGATGCCCCATAACGGATAGAAACCGACACGGTCATAGTCCTGTCCGGCTTTTTTATCCAATTTCTTTGCATATTCTTCGAGTTCTGCCCATGTTGTCGGCGGCTTTTCAGGATCCAGCCCTACTTCTTTGAAGGCGTCTTTGTTATAAAAAAGTACGCGTGTATCGGTATTGAAAGGAATTCCGTATGAATCACCTTCGTAAAGAGTTGCGTCCCAAAGCTCAGGGTAGAATCGTTTTGAAATATCGTCTTTTTCCAGGAACTGCGACAAGTTCATTGCCTGCTTTTGCTGTCCGCGAAGAGCAGTCGCATTGATATCGTTGATTACAACATCAGGCGGATCGCCAGCTGCAATCGCTGCAAGCTCTTTCGTCCAGATGTCACCGAACGGCAGGAAAGTGTGCTTCACTTCGATTTCATCTTGGGATTCGTTAAAGTCGGTGATGATTTGTTCAATAATCGGGCGGCGGATTTCAGATCCCCAGAAAGTCCAGAAATCGATGACGGTTTTGCCGTCTTCATTTACCGCTGCTTCATCATTGCTGCTGTTGCTTGTCTGGAATCCCGAACAGCCGCTGAGAAACAATGCTAGTGCAGCAATCAACATAATAAAAACTTTCAAATTCTTCATCTGCTTCACTCCTCTTTTGTATTGAATAAAATGAGTCCGTAAATATCTTCGACAGTCGAAGTAAAATACCCACATCCGCCTGAATTTCATCAGAACCAGGGCTGTTTCTCCTTGAAAAGAGTAGAACAAAATATTCCAGCTTCTCATGTCTAGTAGAAGTATATAACAACTTCTCCTTCTTTTCAAAGTGAAATCTAAATATACTGACAATGGGTATTTTTATCGAGTTTAAACCGTTGTAGATATGGGTAAGGCCTTAATAATTTGCATTTCTAATTTGTAATATACAGAAAACTGGTTATAATTAAGAGTAAAAAAGAATGGGGAGAGGCATGATGGCAGAAATTCTAATTAATAATTTGGGAAAAACGTATGATAACGGTGCTACCGCCGTAACTGATTTTAACCTCCACATCAAAAATGAAGAATTTATTGTCTTTGTCGGTCCCTCGGGCTGCGGAAAATCCACTACTTTGCGGATGATTGCAGGACTTGAAGAAATAACAGACGGTGAATTTTTCATCGATGGCAAACGGATGAACGATGTCCAGCCGAAAGAGCGGGATATTGCCATGGTGTTTCAGAACTATGCTTTATACCCCCATATGACCGTGTATGAAAACATGGCATTCGGATTAAAACTGCGCAAATTCAAAAAAGATGAAATTAAAAGACGGGTGAATGAAGCCGCTGCTATTTTGGGCCTGGAAGAGTACCTGGACCGGAAACCGAAAGCGCTGTCAGGCGGCCAGCGCCAGCGGGTTGCTCTTGGACGCGCGATTGTACGCGACGCCAAAGTATTCCTGATGGATGAGCCTTTATCCAACTTAGATGCAAAATTGCGTGTTCAGATGCGCGCTGAAATTGCAAAACTCCATCACCGCTTAAAAACGACAACCATTTACGTAACGCACGACCAGACAGAAGCGATGACGATGGCTACACGGATTGTCATCATGAAGAGCGGTGTCATCCAGCAGGTCGGCAGCCCGAAAGAAGTATATGATTTCCCGGCCAACCGCTTTGTCGGCGGCTTTATCGGTTCGCCTGCAATGAACTTCTTTGATGGCAAATTAGAGAAAGGTGCGTTTGTCATGGGAGATCGGGTCATCGACATTCCTTCAGAAACTTTGAGTATGTTAAAGAGCCAGGGCTATGACGGCTCGCCGGTTACACTTGGGATCCGGCCGGAGCATATCCACGTCAACAGCGAAGATCTGACGGGCATCAAACACAGCGACATCGATGCGGTCATCACCGTTTCGGAGCTGACAGGTGCGGAAACGATTATTTATGCCGTGTACGGCGACCAGGAATTTATTGCCCGTGTGGATGCCAATACGACGATTGAGCCGGGGCATACTGCGCGCTTGGCGTTCGATATGTCACGCGTTCACTTCTTTGATCCGACAAGCGGGGAACGAGTGAAACCTGAAAAATCAGAAAAACCGGTTGCGGTTTCGTAAATCTGTGTTAAAGTGATTTTGACAACTTGAATATTAAACACCACTAGGGGAGCCGGATATCGGCTGAGACGGGCATAAGCTCGGACCCTTTGAACCTGATCTGGATCATACCAGCGGAGGGAAGTGGCGGAACGCATGCTATTTCCTTTTTGACTGCATACGCCGCTTTCCTTTACTGGAAAGCGGCGTTTTTTATTTGTCGAAGAAAAGCGGAAGTGTTGGTTCGGCTTTGGTTTATTTTCTGGAGCGTCAGGTGCTAAAGCTTGAATCACCACGGAAAAGGAGATGGAGACATGACATTTTGTAAAGAAGTGCGGGTTGAATGCAATGATTTATGGCAGGCAAGTTTTGAACATCCGTTTGTGAAAGGTATTGCCGATGGCACGCTGCCGCTGGATATATTCCGGCATTACGTTATGCAGGATGCCTATTACCTGACCCATTTCGCCAAAGTCCAAGCGATTGGAGCAGTGAAAGCCACCGATCTGGAGACCACAAAACGCTTTGCCTTTCATTCGGAGCACACTTGTGCTGCCGAGTTGGCTTTGCACGAGTCGTTTATGGAGCTGCTCGGGGTCACGGCAGACGATTGGGCAGTTTTTGAACCTTCACCGAGTGCCTATGCTTACGTTTCCCATATGTACCGCTCGTCTGAAGGCGATTTGGCGGATGTCGTGGCATCAATTCTGCCTTGCTACTGGCTTTACTATGAAATCGGTGAACGGCTGAAAAAGGCCAAACCCGATCATCCGATTTATGACCGCTGGATCGCTACATACGGCTCGGAGGAATTCGGCGCTTTGGTTAAAGAGCAGATGGACCGGATGGACAAGCTTGCAGAAGGTTTGCCGGAAAAACGCCGTGCTGAACTGAAAGACCGTTTTCGCCGCAGCAGTTATTACGAATGGAATTTCTGGGAGCAGGCATGGGTGCGGGAATCGTGGACAGTCAAAACGTATGACCGGGCAGGTGTTTAACATGCTGGAAAAACTGCGTTCAGAAAAACCGATTATCCACTGCATCACCAATCACGTCGTCTCGAATTTCCAGGCTAACGGACTGCTTGCCCTTGGCGCTTCTCCCATCATGGGCGAAGCGCCGGAAGAAGCGGCTGAACTGGCTGCTTTAGCGGATGCCGTGTCGCTTAATATCGGCACATTGAACAAGCAGAGCCTGAACAGCATGCTGATTGCCGGAAAAAAAGCCAATGAGCTGGGGGTGCCGGTCGTATTGGATCCGGTCGGAGTCGGAGCAACAGCGTTCCGGGCAGCTGCCGCCAATAAAATCCTGGAAGAAGTGGACGTCACAGTTCTGCGCTGCAATGCCGGTGAACTTGCGGCTATCGCAGGCGCCCACTGGCAGGCGAAAGGAGTCGATGCCGGCGAAGGGCAGGCGGATATCCATGTACTGGCGAAAGATACAGCTAATAGATTTGGATTCATTGTTGCGGTATCCGGCGAATTGGACATTGTCACGGATGGAAAGCGGCTGGCTGAAATTCCATATGGACATAAAATCATGGTTTCTGTAACAGGAACCGGCTGCTTGCTAAGCAGCGTTGTGGCAGCGTTTCT
This sequence comes from Planococcus sp. VCh962, assembly GCF_057748275.1. NCBI lineage: Bacteria > Bacillati > Bacillota > Bacilli > Caryophanales > Caryophanaceae > Planococcus > Planococcus sp. VCh962. Next base: position 611,688 of record NZ_JBYLHS010000002.1, on the reverse strand, counting down.
CTCGGTACATCCAGAGGACGGTTTTGAAGCCACGGCAGCGGCTATGCGCTATTACGCCATTGCCGGCGAACTGGCAAGCGTGCATTCAAAACTTCCCGGAGATTTTCAAACTGCTTTTTTAAATCAATTAAATGCCATAGGGCAAAATGATATTGACGATATGATACGTCAAAAGGAAGGAGCGCTACGATGATTCCACAAGTATTGACAATTGCCGGATCAGATTCTGGAGGAGGCGCGGGCATCCAAGCGGATATTAAAACGTTTCAGGAGCTCGGGGTTTATTCGACATCGGTGCTCACGGCGGTGACTGCCCAGAATACACTCGGGGTTTCGGAAATCTACCCGATGACGCCAAGTGCTGTCAAGGCGCAGCTGGCTGCAGTAGGTGCAGATTTTAATATTGGGGCGCTGAAAACGGGCATGCTGTTTGATGCAGACATTATTGAAGAGACGGCATCCGGCATCCGGCAATTCGGCTGGAAAAACACCGTAGTGGATCCGGTCATGATTGCCAAAGGAGGAGCAAGTCTTCTGCAGCAGGCAGCGGTTAAAGCTTTGAAGGAGCATCTACTGCCGCTGGCGCTCATCGTAACGCCGAACATTCCGGAAGCGGAAGTGATCAGCGGCATAGGGATAGATGATGCAGTTTCACGGCGGCAGGCAGCCGGGCGGATATTGTCATCGGGCGCTGTTTCCGTCGTCATTAAAGGCGGCCACGGCACAGACCCTGACATGGCTGAAGACTTTTATTTGAATCAAAACGGGGATGAGCTTCTTTTCCGCTCCCCCCGCATTGCTACGGTTCAGACGCATGGAACGGGCTGCACTTTTGCCGCTGCCTTGACAGCGGAATTGGCCAAGGGGAAATCGCTGGAAGATGCCCTTTACACTGCGAAGCAATTTATCCAGGCAGCTCTCAGCGAAGAGCTTCATATTGGAGCCGGGCATGGACCGACCAACCATGCGGCTTATCAGAAGCACCAGCGCGAGAAAGGAGGCATCCATCATGTCGAAGTTGTTCGATGAACCTTCGATCTATTTTATTATGGGAACAGCCAACGCACCCGGGCGCAATCCGCTGCTGGTATTAGAGGAGGCATTGGCTGGGGGAATCCACCATTTTCAATTAAGGGAAAAAGGATCCGGTGCACTCACTGGGGATGCATTGATGAAATTTGCCATTGAATGCAAATGGCTGTGCCGCCAGTATAATGTGCCGTTTATCGTGAATGATGATCTGCAGCTTGCGCAGCTGGCGGATGCGGATGGAATCCATGTCGGCCAGCAGGATGCGGCAGCAAGCACGGCCCGTCGGATGGTGGGACCGGACAAAATTTTGGGAATATCGGTCCATTCATTGGCAGAAGCCAAAAATGCTGTAGATCACGGCGCCGACTATGTGGGAATGGGACCGGTATTTAACACCCGTTCAAAAGAGGATGCCGGCAGCCCGGCAGGAGTAGCAGGCATTGCAGCGGTGAAAAGCCTGTATCCCGAACTTCCGGTAATCGGAATCGGCGGCATCACGCCCGACAATGCCGAACAAGTATGGTCAGCAGGCGCTGACGGAATAGCGGTGATTTCCTCAATTGCCCAAGCTGAGAATATCGCCTCAGAAGTCAATCGCTTTAAAACGAATTTAAAGGCAGGTGCCCGAAAATGAAAACCCGTAAAATGGTGCTGGTCGCTATGTTTGTTGCCCTGTGTGTTGCTGGTTCAGCATTCGTTTCATTTCCTGCCGGCATTGCCCGTGCTTATCCTGTTCAGCATGCGATAAACGTCATCGCAGCGGTGCTGCTCGGTCCGGGTCCGGCATTGCTGATTGCGTTTCTAACGGCAATCGTCCGCATAATGACAGGAACCGGATCATTGCTGGCCTTTCCTGGAGGAATGTTTGGGGCGCTGCTTGCCGGACTGATGTATGCGAAATTCGGGAAAATCTGGCTTGCTGCTGCAGGTGAAGTAATTGGAACAGGGATTATCGCTTCATTGGTAGCAGTGCCTTATGCTCATATTTTAATGGGAACTGATCTTGCCGCTTTCTTCTTTTTGCCGCCTTTTTTAGTCTCCAGTTTATCAGGAGCCTTACTGGGCGTAGTCATTGCCAAGAAACTGAAGCAAGAAAATAGATTATTACAAGAAAATTAAAAATATTTCATTCCCAAGTTGGTGTTTATTGCAGGTCAAAGCAGGGGAAATAAGTACATAAACACAATTTGAAAAGGGAGTGGACAATAGTATGGTGAAAATTGCAGTAGAAGAACCGTTTACATCCGTAAAAGATGCACTTGATAAAAGAGGGTACGAAGCTGAAATGCTGGATGACAAAACAGAATCGATGGATTATGACTGTGTAGTAGTCAGAGACAAAGAGGACTTAGCTGATTTTCACATGAATGTCCCTCTAGTTGAAGCAAAAGGCCGCACGTTAGAAGAGATTGTGGATGAAGTGGAAGAACGTTTAGTTCGAAGCGGGAAAATTCCAGCTCCGGCTCCAAGCGGCGGGATTACCAGCAGTTCATTCATCAAAGGTGCTGCTACAGGCGCGATCGTCGGCGCGGCTGCGGGCCTTTTATTGACTCCTAAGAGCGGGAAAGAAATGCAGGCGGTAGTTAAAGAAAAAACTTCCGGCACGAAAGAAAAACTTGGCGGCGTCACTGAAAAAGCCAAAGGCACATTGGGTACAGTGAAAGAAAAAACCAGCGGCACTGTAGGCACAGTAAAAGAAAAAACGAGTGGCGTAACTGATAAGGCCAAGGGCACAGTAGACAACTTAAAAGCGAAACGCCAAGAGATGCAGGAAAGCAAAGAACTAAAAAAGCAGGAAAAGGCAGTGAAGCAAGAAGCGAAAGCTGAAGAAAAAGCACAAAAAGAGCATGAAAAAGCTGAAAAGCAAGCGGAAAAAGAAATGAAAAAAGCTGAAAAAGAAGCTGCTCAAGAAAAAGGCTCTATTGAAGTCGTAGAACTGGGCGACGCAGATGTTCTTACAAATGCATCTGGCGGAGCAACAGTAGTTTCCAAAGAAACGGATAATAAGAGCAATAAATAAGAGATGAATAAGCCAGGCAGCCGTTGCATGACGGCTGCCTGGCTATTTTTATTGGGGGGGTTTTGAAAGTGTGCCCAAGTTAAAGCAGTTTATGCCCAACTAAGACTTGGTTATGCCCAACTTTCAATGTTTTATGCCCAACTTCAATCAGAATATGCCCAACTCGCCTAAAATACGTAGTTTGTCCCTTTTAATTGCCCTTTTTTTATTAGATTCATCTCCGTTAAAAGCCTTGTCGTCAACCGGCGGTCTTCTATCTGCAAAAACTCCCGGCAACTCCGGTTCGTTATCGGTCCACCAGTGAGCCGGTGCCAATCTTTTATTGTCTGGATATGGGCATTCTTGTCAGATTCACTGCAACTTGGGCAATGCCAGGTGCCGTATTTCCTTTTCATGCCGATCCGGTCACATGCGGCGCACCAGACGCCCCGGGTCATAACTTTAATCGGATAAGCGGGATTGGAACAAATGGGTTTTGGAACATAATGAGAATGAGCTGCTAAAATTTTATTCGCCAGCTCCGTCATTTTAATAAAATCCAAAATTTCTTTTTCACTTTTGATTTTATTGAGGAACATCGGAAGCTGGTGGGAAAAGAGGAGGGTATGGGTAGCAGGGACATTTTCAGGGATTTGTTTTGGATAGGAGAGCACGAGAACGGAGCGAAGAGGCAAATGAACGCCTGAAGCATTCAGCCATTCCTCGAAGAGCCACTCGTTGGTATCGATCTGCTCGATGGGGCTTTTGCGCCCGATGACAGTACCGTCTTCTTTGGTCTGAATGAGCTGCAATGGCGATTGCTCGAAACGGAGGCGCCCCGACATGTTTTTGACTTCAAATACGTAAATGCACCAAGGGGTAATCATCAGGGAATCCAGTTGAAAGCGTTGAAACGATATCAATGAGACGTTATGAAGAAAGATGTGGGGGAAAGGCAATCGGCTGGCAGCCACGTAATCGTCAAAGCGCTGTTCGCCGCCAATCCCGGCAGAGTCGTTGTAAAAATCCTCTTTCACTTCTTTGTATAAAGCATGAGTCTTCGGAAGCCGCCTGAGCAGCACCTCAAGCCGCTCTCTTTCGAGCGATGTTCCTCTCGTTTTCAGTATCAAAGCCATCCCTCCATTTTTTAAATAAAACCATAGCATGCATGGTGTCATCTAGCTATACTTCTTCCCATAATAAATATTTAGAGCCGCCTGGAGCGGCAAATATAGGATTTGAATGATGTAAACTCATTTTATGCCCAAGTAGCATCGGGTTATGCCCAACTTGCCCGAGTTTATGCCCAACTTCCACCAAGTTATGCCCAACTCCAGCCCGAATATGCCCAACCAACAAAAAAGCCGACCCGGCGGCAATCGCCAGATCGACTAATGTTTTATTCAGGAGCTACTTCGTCAACTGCAGCGTGCGGTACCGGTTCAGGCACTCGCGACAAGATGATGAGGCCGGCCACAAACAGAATGACGAGGCTGAAAACACCCATGCTCGAATTCCCGGTGATCTGGGAAGTGACGGCTACAAGGAGCGGGCCCAGAATGGCGGCGAATTTGCCGAAGATATTGTAGAAGCCAAAAAATTCGTTTGAGTTTTCTTTTGGCACCAGCTTGCCGAAATAAGACCGGCTGAGGGCCTGGATGCCGCCTTGGCTGGTGGCGACCAGCATAGCGAGAATCCAGAAATCGACAATGGTCTCCAAAAAGAACGCATAAATACAGACGACAATGTAAACGCAGATGCCGACATACAGCATCTTTTTGCCGGTAAAGCGTTCTGACAGCCGTCCATACAAAATGGCAAAAGGCGCGGCTACCACTTGAGTAGCGAATAACACAATCAGCAGGCTGGTCGATGACAGCCCAAGATCCGTTCCGTAAGCTGTGGACATCGAAATGATGGTGCCGACGCCGTCGATATAGAAGAAGTAAGCCAGTAAGAACAAGAACAACGCACGGTACTGGCGGATTTCACGGATTGTTTTACCCAAACGCTTGAAACTCTGCGCAACGGGATTCGGTTCTTTTTCGATGAAATAACGCTGGCGGACATTGCGGAACAGCGGAATCGAGAACGATACCCACCAGAGGGCCGTAATCAAAAAGGCGATGCGGCTCGCGTTAATGGTGGAAATAGGCAGCACGCCGTTGCTTGCCAGCAGAATAATAGCAATCGACAAGATGAACGGGATGGTTGATCCGATATAACCGAGGCCATATCCAAATGCGGATACATTATTCATCCGTTTTTCCGTTGTCACATCGACGATAAAAGCATCGTAAAAGACATTTGCACCGGTAGCGCCAAGAGCCGCAAAGGTAAAGCAGATCAATAGCATCAGCCAATTATCGCTCGGGACGAAAGCCAGCAATGCGGTCGAAGTGGTACCAAGCAGGAAGAATGCGGTGAAAAATTTGCGTTTCATGCCTTCGTAATCGGCAAGTGTCCCTAAAATAGGGCCGATCATTGCCAGAATGAATGTGAAAATAGCAATCGTATATCCCAGATAAGCGGTGGAATCGGATAAACTGACACCGGCTTCAGTCGCGGCATTTTTATAATACAGCGGGAAAACAGCGGTCGTGATGATGATTGAATAAGCGGAACTTCCCCAGTCATAAAATGCCCAGCTTTTCTCTTCTTTCGTGAACTTTTTCATGTCTCTATCCCCTTAAGTGCCATATAAGTTCATTGTACAAGAAGACTGAAAAAAATGATGCTGTATTTTTAAAATTCACTGAAAGTTTACATAATTTTATTAGAGATGGCAATAAAGTGAAATTCCATCATAAGCTGCCCGGTTTGAGAGGAATCAAATTTTCAAGTAAACTGAAGTTATCAGAAGGAAAGTAGGTATAGGTTTTGAAGCTTATTTCATGGAATGTCAACGGCTTGCGGGCCGTTATGAAAAAAGGGTTTATGGATTTTTTTACGGCCGTGGATGCAGATGTGTTTTGCCTTCAGGAAATAAAACTGCAGGAAGGCCAAATCGAAATGGATCTCCCGGGATATCATGCATATTGGAATTATGCTCATAAAAAAGGATATTCCGGGACGGCGATTTTTACGAAAAAAGAGCCGCTGTCTGTTCAATACGGATTGGGAATCGAAGAGCATGATACAGAAGGCCGCATCATCACCTTGGAGTACGTAACGCATTTCGTGGTGACCGTATACACACCGAATTCACAGCACGGGCTGCTGCGCCTCGATTATCGGCTGCTTTGGGAAGAGGCTCTGCTGTCCTACATAAAAGATTTGGATCAGCAAAAGCCGGTCATTTTATGCGGTGATTTGAATGTAGCCCATCAGGAAATCGATTTGAAAAATCCGAAAGCAAATTTAAAAAATTCCGGATTTACCCCGGAAGAAAGAGGGAAAATGACGCAGTTTTTAAACAGCGGATTTGTCGACACATTCCGCCACTTTTATCCGGAACAGACTGGCAGTTATTCCTGGTGGTCATATCGGTCAAATTGCCGGGAGAAAAATATTGGATGGCGCATTGATTACTTTATCGCATCCCGGGCGCTTGCTTCTAAACTGGCGGATGCGAAAATCCATACAGATATCCGAGGCTCTGATCATTGCCCGGTTGAACTAAAGGTCAATATAATTTGAAAAAAGCAATCCCTCCTGATAGGTGAGGGATTGCTTTTTATTATGTTAAACCACGTGCACTTCAAGGCGGGTGATGCCTTTGCCTTTGTTTTTCGTTTTATCCAGCACAAATTGTCCGACGCTGCCGGTTCCGTTTACATGGGTGCCTCCGCAGGCCTGTTCATCAATGTCACCGATTTTGACAAGCCGAATGTCCTTCACTGATTTTGGAATCAGATTGACAATCGTCTTGATGACGCCTGAAATGTTTTCCGCTTCTTCCCGCGGCAGGGTCCGGACTGTCACGGCATGGTTTTGCGCGAGTTCTTCGTTAGCCTTGGCAATCAATGCATCAAGCTCTTCGTTGCTAAGATCAGTGATGCCCGTCAAATCAATTCTGGCTTTATCCGGATAAATTTGATTGCCGGTGCAAAGTGAATTTTGCTGTTGATGGAAAACGGCAGAAATTACATGCAGCAAAGTGTGGTGCTTCATCAGATTCTCTCTCCGCTCCCAATCAACTTTCGCCGTCACTGGCCCTAAAACAAGTTTTTCCGGCGTGCTGACATAATGAAAAATTTCGCCGCCTTCTTTTTTAAGCTTCGTTACTTGCACTTCCTGTCCGTTTTGGATCAAGACGCCGGTATCGGCTTCCTGTCCGCCGCCTCCAGGATAAAAAACAGTCTGATTCAAGATTACTTTATTTCCATCGATTGATGTTATCTCTGCTTCACATATTTTCAAATAGCTGTCTTCTAAAAACAATTCTTTCGTCATTGTATCCACCCTTTGTTTTAAGACTGACTTTATTGATGTGATGAATTCTAATCAGAGAGGTTCTTCCACTCTATTTCATGAAGATTAAATCCACTATATCATAAAAATATTGAATTGATTGAAAGTTTAGACATAGAATGAAATCATACAACAAGGGGAAGAACGGATTTAGAAATGGCTTCTTTCTCGTTCTAAAAGTTATGCTCTCCGTCACAGAGCATTCTGAGATTCAGGAAAATCCGCAATGCACTGCCGTTTACGATCTCGGCAATAATTGGATGGCAGATATTCGAAACCAGAAGGGAGTTCTCTCATGTATATCACCTTGCAGCAAATCCAGCAGGCAAAAGCAAATCTTGCGGGAGTGATTATCCCGACCCCTTTACAGGTTAGCCGGACATTTTCAGAGCTGACTGGGAATGAGGTTTACTTGAAGGCGGAAAATCTTCAAAAAACCGGATCTTTTAAGATCCGCGGCGCTTTCAATAAAATCGCCAATCTGACGGAGGAGGAAAAAGAAAATGGCATCGTCGCTTTTTCTGCAGGCAACCACGGTGCAGGAACAGCTTATGCTGCGCAGCAGCTGGGCATAAGCGCTACGGTGGTCATGCCCACAAATCCGGTAGCGAGCAAAAAAAATGCCATCCTGCAGTATGGAGCCCGGGCGATTGAGTACGGCACCACGTCGATTGATATGTATGAAAAAGCGCTCGAACTTCACCGCGAAGAAGGGCGGACGATGATTCATCCATTTGAAGATCCATATGTTATTGCAGGACAAGGAACGATAGGGTTAGAGATTTTGCATGAATTGCCCGAAACAGAGGCAGTCATCGTGCCGGTCAGCGGCGGCGGATTGATTTCAGGGATGGCAGCGGCTTTAAAGGAAATCAAACCGACATTGAAAGTGATCGGCGTCAACACGGAAGGGGCAATGGCGATGTACAAGTCTCTTCAGCATGGAAAGCCGATGGAAGTAGAAAAAGTGGAAACGATTGCGGACGGGCTGATGGCGAAAAAACCAGGAGATCTGACATTTGCACACACTCAGCGCTATGTTGACGATTTGGTGCTTGTTTCAGAAGCGGCCATCGCCGATTGTGTGGCTTTTATGGCAGAACATACAAAACTGGTTGTAGAGCCCTCTGGTGCTGCTGCGATGGCAGCTATGCTGAGTGGAAATGTAAAGTTAAAAGGGAAAAAAACCGTTGTTATGGTCAGTGGCGGAAATATCAGCTTTAAGCTATACCAATTGCTGATTCAGCAGTATAACGAAAAAAACTATTGAAACGGTTAATGTACAGCCACATTATCTCCGCTTAAGACAAAAGCACCCGCCAAAACCGTAAAAACGGTTTTGCAGGTGCTTTTTCAAAAAAATTAAACCCCCAGCACTTTTTGAGCCAGGCGCTTGCAATTCTGGTGATCGAAAAAATCGATGTATTGGTTAGCTTTTGGATACCAATCATTTGTTGTAATGTTGTCTTCGACAATCTTCTTCAAGTAAAAATACACTTCTTCAACGGTATCCGCTTTATAGCCGTATAAGTCCGTTTCAAGGCTCAGATAGGTGCCGCGTTTTTCCAAGTATTCTTCCCGGTCGAACATATTGAAAATGATGGGTTTATTCAAATAGAGAAAATCCCATGACACGCTGGTGATATCTGTCAGCAGCATATCGTTTTCTTCGATTGCCCGAGTAATTGACGGATTAGTTGAAGAAAGAAATTCGATCCCGCTTTTCGGATCCGCAAGCCCGGTAAAATGCTTTTTGAATTTCTTCATAAACGGATGGAGGGTAATCTGCATCGTCATATCGTTGCGGCGGATCAGTTCCCGGATTCCAGGATGGCTGATCAAGCCTATTGTATTGAGGAAATAAGCGCTTTCCACAAATTCCTCCTCGCTTAAGTCAAACAGCCACTCGCGCCAAGTCATCATCATCAAGATTTTCTTCACTTTCTTGACCGGCTTATTCTCCGCATAGCGGTCAAAACGGGGCAATCCCGTGACAATCAATTTATGTTCGGGAATCTTCCATTCTTTCCGTTTTAACTCGCGCTCGTATTCAGAAGCACAATTGAAGTAATTTGTCCGTTTCAGCAATGGAACATCTTCTTTTTGGATCAGGATCTTTTTGAAGCCTTCAATGCCATGGCTGACATGGGTGATGATGGTTTTTCGGTTGAGGAATAAAAACTTATCAACGGAAGGAGCAATATCATACATTAAGGAATGTCCGTGGAAAGTGTAATCCGCTTTGAAAAAGAGGAGATAGTTCCGGAAGCTGCCAAGCGGTACAGCATTCGGGATGCTCCCATCTTGCGCATAAGATGTCTTCGGATCGTACATCCAGTAAGCAGTTACTTGATCCTGGTGATTATTGACCAAGTAAGCGTGAAAAACAGCAGCATTGTCCTCGTATTTTTCACCGAGATTTCCTCCGACCAGCGCAATTTTTTTCTTTTCTTTTGTTAAAGAGAAAACGGAAACCAAAAAAGCGGCAGTTACTTTTAAAAACACTTTTAACGGGTCCAGTTTCCCTTTTTCTTTCAATGTTACACTCATTTCCAGCCCTGCTTTCTCTAAATAGTCCTTCTTCAAGTTTTTCACATTCTTCCGGTTTTGTCCATCTGGAAAAAATATACTAAAAACTTTCTTTTCTTATAGAAGAAGAGATGTTTATTTATTCAGAAAAAGGGAAGACTTAAAGTTGATAGACTATTGTGGAGGAGGATATTCATGACTGGAAAAAATGAAGATTTTAAAAACAAAATGGGCACAGGCGAAAGTGAAGAAACGCTGACTACCCGCCAAGGGCATCCGGTAAAAGACAACCAGAACATACGCACCGTTGGAAACCGCGGGCCTGCTACTTTAGAGAATTATCACTTCATCGAGAAAATCTCACATTTTGACCGTGAAGAAATACCAGAACGGATTGTTCACGCACGCGGTGCCGGTGCGTTTGGATATTTTGAAACTTACGGCAAAGTCGGCGACGAGCCGGTAGAAAAGTATACACGTGCGAAAGTATTCTCAGGTGCAGGAAAACAGACGCCATTGATGGTCCGTTTTTCTACAGTTGCGGGATCGCGCCATTCTTCTGAAACGGCACGTGACCCTCGAGGATTTGCGGTTAAAATGTACACAGAGGACGGCAACTGGGATTTGGTCGGAAACAACCTTAAAATTTTCTTTATCCGTGATGCGATGAAATTCCCGGATATGATTCATGCGTTTAAAAACGATCCGGTTTCAAACGTGCCAAACCCTGAGCGCATGTTTGATTTTGTTGCACGAAGCCCGGAAGCGACGCATATGATCACGTTCTTGTTCTCGCCATGGGGCATCCCGGCGACGTATCGCCACATGCAAGGTTCTGGCGTAAACACGTATAAATGGGTAAACGATAAAGGCGAAGCAGTTCTCGTTAAATATCACTGGGAGCCAAAACAGGGCATCCGCAACTTAACGCAGGCAGAAGCCAATGAAATCCAGGCAGAAAACACCGGACATGCAACACAGGACTTGTTTGAAGCAATCGAACGGGGAGACTATCCGGAATGGGAGCTGTTCGTTCAGATCATGAGTGACGATGAGCACCCGGAACTTGATTTTGATCCACTTGATGATACAAAACTATGGCCGCAGGATAAATTCCCATTCCTTCCTGTCGGGAAAATGGTCTTGAACCGCAACCCTGAAAACTACCATGCAGAAGTTGAACAAGCTGCATTCGGTACCGGGGTCCTTGTGGACGGGCTCGACTTCTCGGACGATAAAATGCTGCAAGGACGCACATTCTCGTATTCCGATACGCAGCGTTACCGTGTAGGAGCTAACTATTTGCAGTTGCCAGTCAACGCACCGAAAAAACGAGTAGCAACGAACCAGTACGGCGGGATGATGGACCGGCCATCTGAATATGTGCCGAACCCGTCTATCAACTACGAGCCTTCTGTTCTCGGTGGCGTGAAGGAAGCTGAAAAGGTAGCACCGCCTCATGAGCCGGCATATAATGCCAAAGTGGTCAGCCAGCCGATTGACCGCACCAATAACTATGGCCAAGCGGGAGAGACATACCGCAGCTTTGAAGACTGGGAACGTGAAGAGCTGATCAACAACTTGGGCGATGCATTATCGATTTGCGATCCAAGAATCCAGGAAGAAATGATCTATCACTTCACACAAGCCGACGAAGATTATGGCCGCCGTGTCCGTGAAAACATGGAACAGAAGATTAAAGCGATGGAAGAAATGAAAGACAGCGAACCTAAAGTTTACGGCAAGCCTGCTGCCAATAAAGTGGCGCAAGGCGCTGCTGCAAAAGGCCACGAAGCTGGACCATATTAATTTAGAACCGGAATGCCGGCAAGCTGAACAAGCTTGCCGGCATTTTTTGTGCAATCATCTAACCTGTATTTTTTAAATTCATCAAATAATGGGAATGCACTTTCATGTCTCAAAGCGGAATCTAAAAGAAGTAACCATTCGTTCAACTTACAACTCCGAAAGTTTTTTTATTTTCTTCAAACACTTTAACTGTTTCATCCGTTATCTTAATGAATAAGGCAAGACAACAGAAAGTGGGGAATGGGATGGAAGCAAACGTGATGCATGACAACTTAAAAGATGACCTGATCCGTTTTGCCCGTTCCATTTCCCGGCACGAGCAGGAAGCGTATGACCTGGTACAGGATGCGTGGGAAAAATCATTGAAACAGCAAAACCTTACGGAATTGCCGCTCCATAAACAGCGGGCGTGGTTTTTCCGGGTGATGAAAAACCGGCTCATTGATGACCGCCGAAAAGAAAGCCGCTTGGCGGTTTGGGAAGAAGAAATCGATTTTCCGGAGCAGCCGCTGGCTATGCACCATTTGGAAATGACAGAACTGCTAGCCCGGTTATCACCTGAAATGAGTGGTTTGGTGTTCAAGCGCTACTGGCTGGGAATGACCAGCAAAGAAATTGGGGAACAGCTTGATATGCCAGCAGCTACGGTCAGATACAAATTGCATTTTGCAATCAAGATACTGAGAAAACATTTGGAGGATGATTTTTGATGGGACAGCGAATCGGCAATGTAGGGCTTTTGAATTTATTGAACGCGACCGAAGAAAGCGTCAAGGGCTATGACAAAATTGACAATGTGGGAGCGGTCTTATACCGCACCGGACAATCGCATTTATTGTCAGCACTGAATATCGGCAATATCGGAGCAACGATTGAACTGCCTGGCGGCTACACTTACTACAATGGAGTTCTGAATATCGATGCCGCATATCTGGAGTCTTTGGATAAGGAGCTGAAACTGCTCGTCAATGGCACCGTCATTATCGGCAGAGATGTTTTGCCGGAACAGCTGGATGAACAGATATTAAAACTCATCGTGAATGGCGAAGTTTATGCGCCTTCCCGTTTAACAGGAGTCGTTAGCCGGGTTTTTGCGGAGGGCAGCTGCACAGTTAAGCCTTATACGAATTTGCCGCCGCGTTTCGAAGAGGGCAACTTTACGCTCAGCAATGCTTTTCTGCAAGCAGCAGATGAGCCGATGCATCTGGTGGTGAACGGAATCTTGACTGTACCGAGAGACTTGGATATGGGGCTGTTCAATGAAAAAATAAGCAATATTGAAGTGAATGGAATACTTTCCATACACGAAGAGCATGAAGTGAATATATACAAGAAGATGAGTTCTTCGCCAAATGGCCTCATTTCAGTGATACCTGCCGGATACGAAGTGCTAAGAAAAACAGTCAAATTCAATTCCCGGTCTATTCGCAGTTTACATGGGAAAAAGCTGCTTGCTAAAAAGCCGCTGATTTTTGAAAAAGACGTTTCCCGTGAAGCATTTGGAAAGGCAATTGAAAAAATCAATTCCAAATCCTATATCGTCTGCAGCGAGGAACTGGAAGATTTAATATACGAACGGCTAGAGCGGATGGAAACGGAAGTGCTGCCATATGAACATCAATATGCCTTTATTGACGGCGAACAGGAATGGTCGAATGAACAGTTTCTTTCATTGGAAAACCAAGTGAATTTGATCGTAGAAGGCCGTCTTGTATTAAACTCTAACGTTACAGAAGAGACGTTGCGCGAAAAAGTGGCGGCTATCGATGTATTCGGGGAAGTTCAAGTAGCAGACAAAAAAGCCAAGGGTGCTTTGCAGAACAAATTGCGTGTGAATGAAGGACAGATTAAAGAGCAAGGGGAATCAGCGGAAGCCGAAGGAACAGGATTGCAAAATGTTGGAGAACTAGCCCTGTAAAAAGGAGGAGATCCAGATGTTCCGGACAGATGAAACGATTGTGCGCCAAAAAATGGAGGATATCCGGCTGGAAGTCGAACGCGGCCGTCGGTATGCCCAATTTAAAAAAACTAAAAAGCAGAGTACACCGCCGTTTTGGATTGTGCTGTTCACTCTCTTGCATTTACGGAAAAAGAAATAAAAGAAGTGCTGGAACTGAAAAGATTCCAGCACTTTTTCAGGCTGTCGAGAAGCTCTTATTCTCTTTTTTCATTTCGCTCCAGGACGGACGCTTTTCGCGGGGTGCGACCCTAAGCCTCCTCGCTCGCTGGCAAAAACCGTGTGCTCCTGCATCGCTGCGCTAGCTTCGTCGCAAATGAATGGGGCAAAAGTATTTTGCCCCATTCATTCCCTGCGGGGTCTTAGGATTCGCACTATTCCCGCAGAAAAGGCATCAGCCAACCATAGTTGGGTGGTGCCTTTGCGACGAAGCGCCTGGCGCTGCAGGAGCACATCTTTGCCCTTCGCCGCCTTCCGCTGCATTCAACGTTGTTTTATCACCTTTAGAGACTCTTAAAACGGTGATTGTTCGAGAAAGCTCTCTATTGTTTGTTCCTATTCTCCAGATATAGAGCCAAACAGTGGAGACGCCTGCGGGATAGCGAGACAGCCGAGACCCTGCAGGAGCGCAGCGACGAAGCGGCTTGGCGCTCGCCCGCGGCAAGCGCAGCTGGTTGGCGGAATATCGGTTATGAAAGGATCACTAATAGAAACTTTAACTTCCTCAATAAGCTAAAAAGTGCTGGAATTGAAAGATTCCAGCACTTCTTTTACGTATTATCCCGATTCAAAGAAGAATGGTTGACCCCGAATACTTTTTCCACATCGATCAAAAAAGCGATGCCTTTTCCCGGAGCATCTAAATCGATGGCATTTTCAATGCTTTGAATAACATCATCGGTATAACTTTCGGGAATCAGTGTCAGGACAATGTCTTTTTCGGGATCAATCGTGAAGTTCATGAACTTCTTCTGTTCATTGACGCCAGTGCCTCTGCCGGTCAGGATGGTGCCGCCTTCAGCTCCAGCTTTCGCTGCGGCTGCGACCACTTTTTGAGAATCGCCGCTGTTCACAATTGTAACAATCAATTGGAATTGTTCGGAAATCGGTTTCATTGGCCGCTCACCTTTCTTGGGTTTAACGTAAGTTATCCGATTGGAGAGATGCGGTACACCCAGCAATTTGCTCAGATGCACGGTGAAGCCGAGGCCGTGTCCAGGAATGCCGAGTTTTCCGGCCCGGGAAACCGCTTCGGCGACGGCATCTTCAAGGCTGCCATCAATGGCGATGAGCACTACATCTTTTTCATGAGTAGCGGGCAAGCCGAAAAAAGTCGGTTTCTCATTGCGGCCAATTCCTTCAGCATAAAGAATTGTTGCTCCATCGGCCCCCGCTTCTTTAGCTTCCTCAATGACCGCTCTCGAATGCCCGCGTTTTACAATGGCTATCATCAATCTATGATTCAGATTCATCGTTTTCAGCCCCACCTTTTCTTGTGAAAATCAGCCCCAGTATCAGCACTGCGAGAATAGGTGTCAGTGCTACTAATGCGATAAGGCCAAAACCGTCAGCCAAGGGATCACGCCCTGCCGTTGCAGAAGCTACCCCGACAGCCATTGCCGAAATGAAGGTTACAGTCATCGGGCCTGTGGAAACGCCTCCCGAATCGAACGCTATCGCAATAAAGATAGCCCTCGAATAAAAGGTCAAAATAAAGGCAAGCAAATAACCCGGAATAATGAAGTACCAGAGCGAAATTCCGAAAAGGATCCGGAACATGGATAATGCTACCGAAATACCGACTCCTGTGGAGACGGTATACAGCATTAATTTTGCCGAAATATAACCTCCTGTTACACGGTCAACTTCGTCATTCATAATGCTGACAGCAGGTTCAGCAAAAGTGGCGACAAACCCGAGAGCAAAACCGATCGGGATGATAATCCAGGGAAAAGACATTTCTCCAAACGTTTCGCCCATCATTTGGCCGATTGGAAAAAAACCGACATGGACTCCTTGAAGGAAAAAAGCTAATCCCAGAAATGTTAAAACAAATCCAAGTAGTATTTGAAATACCCGTTGCCTGGGCAATTTAAGCATGAAAACCTGGAACATGGCAAAGAAGATAAACAAGGGGATAAGCGCAACACCGACTTCGCGGAGGATATCCAAAAAACCGTCAAATACACGAATGTTCATTGAAACAGCACCCCCAAAAGCATAATTGCCAGGATGGGGCCAATAGAGGCGAGTCCGATTAACCCGAAACCTTCACTGGAATCAGCGGATGAGGAACGCAATACGGAAGCAACACCAACGCCGAGGGCCAGTATGAAAGGTACAGCCATTGGGCCTGTCGTAACTCCTCCCGCATCAAAAGAAATCGATACAAAAGCTTCGGGGACAAATATGGATAGGATGAAGACCAGTGCATAGCCACCAATCAGCATGTAGTGGATGGGAATACTGAAGATTGTACGGACCATCGCAGCAGCAACAAAAATGGCTAATCCAAGAGCAACGGCCATCACCAATATGCCTGAGCTGATTTCACCGGCTGAAACTTGGTCGATTTGCTTGGCGAGCACCCGGACATCCGGTTCTGCTATGGTTACCGCCAATCCCAGAAGGAATCCGGTGCCGATAATGAGCCAGGGTTTTTTAGTTTGGGGAAGCCGCTTGCCGATCAATTCACCAACCGGCAAAAGCCCGGCGGTGACTCCCAAAAGGAACAGGAAAAAACCGATGCTGACAAAGGCAACGCCGACTAAAAACTGGAGCAAGGCTTCAAGGGGGAGGCGCATCAATGTTACTTGGAGGATAATGACCACGATGGTGACAGGCAAGATAGCAGCGGCAACTTCTTTGAAAGTATCTTTGATGTTTTCCATCTCCAAACTCCTTCAACCGCTTTTTTCCTGCTATTCCCTTTGCATTTTTAACATAAACCTGACAACAAAAAAGATGTTAGAGAATTTAGACGATTCCCTAACATCTTTTAATCAGTCGTGCTCTTTTTTGTGAATAACTTCTTTTAATGCATCTTCTGTAGAAATATCAGCGAGTTTTACGTTGGAGCGGTAAGCGGCCCGTGTAATCAAATGGCCTGAAACAGGCGCTGTTAAAAATACAAAAGAGATTCCGAGCAGAAGGCGGACGCTGATGAAGTTCTCGGTAGCCCAGAAGTAGATGAAAGTGCCGGTTAAGGATAACAGGACCGCGAGCGTCGAACTTTTAGTGGCCGCATGGGAGCGCGTATAGACATCAGGCAATCGAAGGATGCCAAAGGCACTGATTACTGCCATAATGGAGCCGAGCAGAATGAGGATAACTCCCGCCCACTCAATAATTTCTCTTATGCTCAACGATATCCCCCCTCTCGACAAATCGGGCAAAGGCAATCGTGCTGATAAAGGCCAAAATACCGACGATCAAAATAACTTCCAAATACGCGTGTGTGCCGAGCACTACTGAAAATACGGCAACCCCTGAAATAAGGTTAACGCCAATCATATCAAGTGCGACGACACGGTCCGGCATTGAGGGTCCTCTGATGATGCGGTAAAGGGCAAGCAAAATGGCCAGGCAGAATAGGGACAAGGCAATAGTTAAAATCGTATTGATCATCCTCTTGTCACCTCCATGATCGCTTTCTCAAAGACCTTAATGGAACGCAGCAAGGTTTCTCTTGATTCTTCGACATCCATTGCATGGATGTAAAAAACTTTTCCGTCCGGTGAGACTTCCATGACCACAGAACCAGGGGTCAATGTTAATAAAAGAGCAAGAGTCGTCAGCTCATAAGGACCTCTCATACTGTGTTCATATGTGAAAATACCGGGTTTGATATTGAGCTGGGGGCTCAGGATTTGTTTTATGATCAGCAAGCTGGATTGAGCCAGCTCTGAAGTGAATATAAATAACAACCTAATAGTGGAGTAGATTCTCAGCAAATAAAACTTGGTCCCGAAAAAACGGTGCATCATGAACAAAATGCCGATGCCGATTAAATAGCCGGCTATAAAGGTGGGAAAGTAAAAGGCATCTTCGTCCATCAGCAAGGTCCAAAGAAGTGCAATCATTATATTTATCAGGAATTGTGCGGGCATCAGCTAACATTCCTTTCTTCGCTGCAGTTTAGCAGTTTATAAAGATTCATGGCTGGGCACCTTCCAGTACCGCATCAATGTAAATATCAGGATTCAATAAGGTTTCCGCCGCGTCTGTGACGTAAATGGAAAGCCCTTCCGTTCCAACTCCGATGCCAATAGTCAGGAGGACGAGCAGTAAACAAGGGACCAAAAACCGATTATTCAAAGGCAGCTGATCTTCTTTACTGATAATGGTTTCTCCCCAAAAACTGTTTTTAAAGATGCGGAGCAGCGAATAAAGCACGAATAGGCTTGAAAGCAACGACAGCGCCAAAAGCATATAAGCTCCGCTTTCAATGGCGCCTTCCGACACCAGGACTTTTCCGATAAACCCACTGAGAGGCGGGACTCCGGCCAGCGACAGCATAGTGATAAAAAATGACCAGCCAAGCAAAGGATAGTTCTTCATCAAACCGCTCATTTTATTAAGCTGTGCAGTGCCGGTGAGTGTTATGACTGTACCAACCAGCAGGAAGAGAAGGGCTTTTGCGACCATATCATGGATTAAATAATAAATCGCTCCTTCTATGGCATTTGGTGTAGAAACAGCAAGGCCTACCAGGATAAAACCGACCGCTATGACAACATTGTATGCGGCGATCTTGCGGATATCATTATAGGCTACAGCGCCCAGGCTTCCGCCAATCAGTGTTAGGGCGGCCATGATGCTAATGATGGTATGGGTGATTTCAGGCTGCTGATTGAAAATCAGTGAAAATACACGGAACAGGGCATAAATCCCGACTTTCGTCAGCAACGCCCCGAATAGAGCGGAAGTGACCGCAGGAGGCGTGCTGTAAGAACCGGGCAGCCAGAAGTAAAGAAGCAGGCCGGCTTTTAAACTGAACACTATCATGAAAACGATGCTTATGGTTGTCAAAAGCGGCCCTTGCCCCGCTTCAGCTACACGGACAGAAAGGTGAGCCATATTTAATGTCCCAACGGCTCCGTAGATATAAGCTAAGCCCACCAAAAAGAACCAAGAGGAAACAATATTGATGACGACATACTTGATGGCTTCACGGAGCTGCCTTTTTGAGCCGCCCAGCGTTAACAGGACATAGGACGACAGCAGCATCACTTCGAAGCAGACAAATAAATTGAACAAATCGCCGGTCAGAAAAGATCCATTTACTCCAGCGATCAAAAACAATACAGAAGGGTAATAGTACATCGACTGCAGCAGTTTACCGGTAGAAAACAAGGCATACATTAGGCAGATAAGCGCTACGATACTGGCTGTCAGCACCAGCAAAAGAGAAAATGAATCGGCGACAAACGAAATGCCGAAAGGCGGTGCCCACCCGCCGAAATCGAGGCGCTGGATGCCTTCATCCTGGACTTTTTCCAAAAGATAAAACGAAATTCCGGCTGTCAGCGCCATAGTAGCGATGCTGAACCAGGCTTGGGTTCGTCCGTAATAACGCAGAAAAATCAACAAAATTCCTACCATAATGGGAATCAATACAGGCAGCAATATGATATTATTCATCGTTCACACCTCTCATTTCATTTAGGTCATCTGTGCCAAGTTCTTGATAAGCACGATAGGCCAAAACAAGAATGAACGCTGTAACAGCGAAACTGATAACGATGGCAGTCAAAATCAGCGCTTGAGGCAATGCATCAACATAACTTTCTGCTTCTTCGCCAAGCAGTGGAACAGTACCTTCTTTTAAACCACCCATCACAAGAATCAGCAAATGCACAGCATGCGACAGAATGGCGGTTCCGAGGATGACGCGAATCAAGCTTTTAGCCAATAGCAAGTAAATGGCCACAGCTGTCAAAACACCAACCAGTAATATGATTATCGTTTCCATCGCTACTCATCCTCACTTATACTTGTAATAATATTTACGACCACTCCAATTACCGTCAGAGCCACTCCGGTTTCAAAAATCGTCACTGTGGCCAGTTCAGTTTTGCCGAAAACCGGAAGATCAAAATAACCGAACGACTGGCTCATAAAAGGTTGCCCGAATAGCATTGGCAATGTACTGCTTGAGAAAGCCAACAATACCCCGATGGCCGAAATCTTTTTGAAATCGAACGGGATGGCTTTGTTGACGGTATCGGAGTCAAATGTTAAGAACATCAGGACGAAAGCCGTGGCGAGAACCAAACCGCCGATAAATCCGCCTCCTGGCTGATGGTGGCCGGATAAGAAAAGATAGACGCCGAAGGTTAAAATGATCAGCACTCCTGCTTGAGAAACTGTTTTTAATATCACATCATTAATCTTCATCTTTTCGTGTCTCCTTTCCGCCTTTAATCCGAATCAGCGTGTAAACCCCTAAGCCGGCAATAAATAGCACAAGCGATTCAAGCATTGTATCAAAGCCGCGGAAATCTCCTAAAATGGCGTTAACGATATTTCTTCCGCCAGCCAGTTCATAGGAATCCTCATAATAACTTGAGATGGATTCGAATAATTTTCCTGAACGCACAGATAAAGCGATCAATGTTACAGTCGCACCTCCGGCGACAGCAATGACTGCTTTTCTGATTTTCAGGCTTCTGGAAGAGTTTTCAGGCTTCCATTCTGGCAGAAAATAAAAGCACAGCAGGAATAATGCTGTCGTTACGGTTTCGATAACAAGCTGTGTCAGGGCCAAATCCGGAGCTCTGAATAAAACAAAGAAAATGGCAATCGAAAACCCAAGCACCCCATTCAATAACACTGAAGTTAAGCGGGATTTCACGAACAACATGGCCACAGCAGCTAATGCCATGACAACCGCCAAGATCAACTCGTAACTCGGAATAGGTGCATCATTGGAAAAATCGAATGAAAACGCATCTGTTGCAAACAAGGTTCCGGCAGCAACCAAGATGAAAAAGCTGAAAATATAAGCGAAGTAGTGGGGAAGATGGCCTGTCATATATCTATTTGTCAGTAAGTTTGAATTGTTCTCAACCGACTCCAGGAGTTTATTGTATAGGACATTGAAGGTCCAATCTTCCGGCAAAAATGTATATATCTTTTTCCAGAAGCGCAAATACACAAAGAGCAGTGATCCGACAACAACGATGCCAATCGTCATCCAGAGCTCAGTATTAAAACCGTGCCAGGCAGTGATATGTGGCGCTGCACCCGTGATGCCAGGCAATACCCCATTCAGCGCGGGGCGAAGCAAGTGATCACCAAGCAAGTTCGGGAAAAAGAACAGCCCTACAATCAATACAGATAAAATAGCTGGTGGAATAAGCATGCCAATTGAAGGCTCCACCGGTCTCTTATCCAATTTATCCGGCTTATACTTTCCGAAGAATGTTCTAAAAACGATGATCATGCAATACACGAAAGTCAAAGCACTAGCGGTCCAGGCAATGACCGGAATAAGCCATGCCCAATTTCCTCCTGAAAAAATAGGAAGGCTGACGGCATTGAGAGAAGCAGTGAAGAACATCTCCTTGCTCAAGAAACCATTGAATAATGGCAAGCCGGCCATTGAAAAACTTCCGATGACTGCAAAAGTGAAAGTGATTGGCAAAAATGCCATCAAACCGCCGAGACGACGGATATCCCGTGTTCCGACCTGGTGATCCACAATCCCGACGACCATGAAAAGGGCCCCTTTAAATGTCGAATGATTGACCAGATGGAACAAGGCAGCAAAAGATGCCAAGCCATACAAAGTCCCTTCGTTTCCATCTCCAAAATAGATGGCTGCAGACCCCATGCCGAACAAGCTCATAATCAACCCAAGCTGGCTGACCGTAGAATAAGCTAGCAGTGCTTTTAGATCTGTTTGGCGAACTGCGCAGAAAGAACCCCAGAACAACGTGATTAATCCAACTAGTGTAACCGTCCAGAACCAGGCGGAAGTGCCGCCGAATATGGGGGTAAAACGCGCAACCAAGTAAATTCCAGCTTTTACCATGGTGGCGGAATGCAGATAAGCACTAACGGGAGTTGGAGCTTCCATTGCATCCGGAAGCCAAATGTGGAAAGGAAATTGCGCAGATTTTGTGAATGCTCCAAGCAGTACCAGGAACATAGCAGGATAAAACAAGGCGTGGTCTGTATATTGCCCGATTGTTGACGCAATTTCACGGACGCTGAATGTGCCGGTCATTGTATGCAGCATTAAAAACCCAGCAAGCATCCCGAAGCCGCCAAAAACCGTGATCAGTAAAGATTTTTGTGCCCCGTAGCGTGAATTTTTCCGGTGGAACCAGAAAGCGATCAGCAAGAAAGAAGAAATGCTTGTTAATTCCCAGAAGACATATAAAACGAGTAAATTATCTGATAGCACAACGCCTAGCATGGCACCCATGAACAGGAGCAAATAAGCGTAAAAATGCGGCAATGAATCAGCAGAGGATAAATAATAGATGGAATAGAGAATGACAAGAGTCCCCATCCCTGTAATCAGCAAAGCAAGAATCAGGCTGAGCCCATCCAGATAAATCGTAAAGTTGATTCCCAGTGATGGGATCCAGTTCATTGTCGCCATTACAGTATCCCCTGAAGAAATAACCGGAATCTGCAAAGCGAAAATCACAAACAGTAGAAAAGGGATCACTAGCACAAGCCAACCGATGTTCAACGGTCCGAGGCGCCTATATATAAAGGGAATGAGCGCGGCAGCTAAAAATGGAACTAAAATTGCTAAAATCAGTAAATGCACAGCAAGACCTCCTGAATCAGAATAGAAA
Source organism: Planococcus sp. VCh962 (assembly GCF_057748275.1). Lineage (NCBI taxonomy): Bacteria > Bacillati > Bacillota > Bacilli > Caryophanales > Caryophanaceae > Planococcus > Planococcus sp. VCh962. The sequence continues at coordinate 589,133 of NZ_JBYLHS010000002.1, read as the reverse complement.
AATACAAAAAAGGAATAACACAATATATAATATAGTTACAGTCTAATGATATAAAAGAAGGCAAATAGCACTGTAAAATTAATATATAAGCATATACATTAAATTATACAGTAAAAAAGGGTTGCTTTCACTTGTGAAGTCGGCTATGGTCTAAATTAAGCAATTCAAATCAGATAGCAAATTTATATAGAAAGCCACATTTCCTTGATTTTTACTAGGATTAGCAGTATAATTTCATAGTTTTGAAATGACGGCTTATGAATAACAATCCCTGGAGGGGTAATACAATGAAAAAAATTAGAGGTCGGATGGATGAAAGCATATTGGTTTGTGTATTTTACGGGCCGAATGGTGAGCGCCTTATTAACCGAGGCAATAAACTCGCGAACATGCTGGACTGCCCACTATATATCTTAACGGTGGATGCTCTTCCATTTGATGAATTTGATGCGGAAAAATCTGCTTATGTCGAGCGCTGGAAAGAATTGGCTGAAGAGTATGGAGCAGAGGAATTCATTATCCGCGATAATGAAAAGCGCCCCTCCGCAAAAGTCATTGCGGAAGTGGCCCATAAGTTGAATATTACACAGATTATTGTGGGCCAAACGGCAAGAAGCCGCTGGGAGGAAATTACTAAAGGTTCTTTCATGAATACTCTGCTTCGTGAAATTCCATTTGTCGATTTCCATGTCGTTTCTGTGGATCGCAATATTAAAGGGGAAGACCATGAAGAATTTGAAAAAGGTGTCCGTTGTTATCTGGTGAAAGATGGAGATACTTTCAAGATCAGCTTTTCACAGACAAAAGAATGCCAGTACGAAGGCATCTTCTTTAAAGACATCGGAACAGACTTCAATAACGGGATTTTCAAATTCATGCACAACAATAAATTGTATCAAGTAGAAGTGACAGATGACCGGATCATTCAGCCTAAGGTTGTTAACTCCTGCTTGGACAAAGAATTAGTGAAATAATAGGTGACGCAATAACGGCTGCTTTTTTAAAAGCAGCCGTTTACTTGTATTAAGGGGAGAAATGAATAATGAAAAAGGCCAATCGAGCGGCACCTTCAATGCCGAAACAGCTGGAAATCCGTCCGTTTCTTTCGGCGGTCGATGACACTTACGTAAGCCGCTGCAAGATTGCACATGAAACCATTGATTACGGAAGAGATGAAGCTCTGCATATTGATCAAGTAGTTTTTGAAAATGTGAATTTTTTAGAAGTGGTATGGCCGTGCAGTGAATTTGTCGATGTATTGTTTTTGAACTGTGATTTGTCGAATGCGGATTTCAGCCGCGCTGTCTTTCACCGGACCGAGTTCCATAATTCAAAACTGGTCGGCACCAATTTTGCCGAAGCCGGAGTACGCCATACTTTATTTAAAGAATGTGTGCTCAATTACGCAACATTTGGATTTTCGCTTTGCAATACGGCCCATTTTGAAGATTCATCGTTGCGTTACGCTGATTTTTATGAGGCGGAACTGAAAAACACGGAATTCCAAAAATGCGATATGAACGATGCGAATTTTGTCGAAACCAGTTTGAACGATGTCGATTTAAGCAGCAACTCATTTGAAGCCATCCAGGTGACGACAGAAAAACTGGCAGGCTGCCAAGTATCAACGGAACAGGCATTGGCATTTGCCCGGCAGATGGGGCTGGTAATTAAAGAAGGCTGATATATTATAGAAGAAAAAGGCCCGGAAGCATTTTCGCTTCCGGGCCTTTAGATTGCTATCGAGCTTTTTCATTTCGTCTTCATTTCGCTTCAGGCGGACGCTTTCCGCGGGCACGGCTTCAGTCTCCTCGTCGCTTCGAAAACCTTGTGCTCCTGCATCGCTTCGCTAGCTTCGTCGCAAAGGCCTGGCCTCACAGGTTTCGGCCAATGCCTTTCCTGCGGGGCCTTCAGCTCGCGCTGATTCCGCAGGAGTCGCCGCCTTCCGCTACATTCAGCTTTGTTTTGTCACCTTAAAGGATTCTCTGGAATAAGGACTGTTTGAGGGGGGCTCTATTTGTTTGTTCTTATTTTATAGGTATAGAGCCAAACAGTGGAGGCGCCTGTAAGAAAGCAAAGCTCCTTTATGGAACATAGGTTATTGAAAAGGTTTCTAGCTTCCTCAACAAGCGAAAGGCCCAGAAGCATTTGTGCTTCTGGGCCTTTCTATTTTTCATGGTGTTCTAGCTTTCAGCACCTAGCTCCTCGAGACGCTTCGGATATGCCGACAATGGCAAAAGGCGCCATTACCTTCAAGTCCTCCAGCGCTTGTCGGAGCTGAACAGGTGCTTCCGCTTTTCAAAGTTGTCCAGTTGCAGCGGCCAGATTCTCGGGTCATAAGCCAACCCAGCTGTGCGGTAAAGAGCGCCACTTCGCTGGTCTGCCTTAAGCCTGTCGAATCTGAACGGCCGCTTCCGCTTTTCGTATTACCTTACGCCTTTCATAAAGCGCTGGATAGTCGGGGCGAAAAGGAACAGGATAATACTCAGGACGATGGATGCTCCACCGATTAATCCGAAGTACATCATTTCATTTTCGACTGTATAAAACTTCACGAGCTGCGCGTTGATCGCTTGTGCAGCGGCATTTGACAAGAACCATAAACTCATTGTTTGTGCAGAGAATGCAGCAGGCGCCAGTTTTGTCGTAGCTGACAAACCGACCGGCGATAAGCACAATTCACCCAATACAACGATGAGGTAGCTGAGAACCAGCCATAATGGATTTACTAATGTATTCGGACCGCCAAAGTAAGCTGGCAAAAGAATAACGAGGAACGAAATCCCGGCAAACAATAGACCGAGAGAGAATTTTTGCGGAATGGAAGGCTGGCGGCTGCCTAGACGTACCCATAACCACGCAAATACAGGAGCCAAAGTAATGATAAACAATGGGTTCAATGATTGGAACCAGGCGGGGGAAATAGTGATTCCTGCGAATTCCAGATCAGTTCGTGTATCTGCATAGGCCGCCAGGATCGTAGAACCTTGTTCCTGGATTGCCCAGAACATGACTGAAGCGATAAACAATGGAATGTACGCTAAGATGCGTGAACGTTCCACTTCGGTTGTTTTTTTGCTGCGGTACATTACGACAAAATAAGCTGTTGGGATTAATATACCAAAGACACCGACTGCAGCGATAAAGCTATTGAACGTCAAGAATCCATATTGAAGACCGAAATAAACAACAGCAGCAATGATGATAGCCGCGATAGTGAAAATTTTGATAGTCCGTGACTTTTCAGAAGGCGACAATGGATTCGGAACGATTGTTCCGGCAAGTCCAAGGTTTTTCTTTTTTGTTGCCACAAAAACTACTAAACCTATGAACATCCCGACAGCGGCAATACTAAAGCCTAAGTGGAAGTTTACTTTCATGCCGACTGTACCGACAATCAATGGAGCAAGGAAAGCTCCTAAGTTGATGCCCATATAGAAGATGCTGAATCCGGCATCCCGGCGATTGTCATTTTCAGCGTAGATCTCTCCGACCACACTCGAGACATTGGGTTTTAACAAACCGGTTCCAAGTACAATCAGAACCATGGAGACGAAGAACAGCGGCAAGCTGCCTGGAATAGCAAGAGCGATATGCCCAAGCATAATGAGAATTCCGCCGTAGAATACGGCTTTAGAAGTGCCGAATACTCTATCGGCGAGCCAGCCGCCGATAATGCCGGACATGTATACAAGTGAACCGTAAATGGACATGATAGAAAGAGCTATCGTCTGATCCAGTCCGAGTCCGCCTTGAGATAATTCATAGTACATATAGTAAACAAGGATGGCCCTCATCCCATAATACGAGAAACGCTCCCAAAACTCTGTGAAAAATAAAGTAAACAATCCTTTAGGATGGCCAAAGAACCCTTTTTGCGGCACACTGTTTACGATGTCTTGTCTATTAAAGTTGTCAGACATCTTACAACCTCCTTTTTATGTATGTTACTATAATACTTTTTTTATTATTGAAAATCAAAATAAATTTAAAAATTAGTAATATAGACACTGTCTAAAAAGGTTGAGAATTAATTCTTGAAAATAATTCTCATTAAAGTTTGATTGAAATAACTGTCAGCAATAAATGATCCAGCGTTTATTTATACGGTTTTTCTTTCGTTTCCCAAAACATTAGAAATTTAAATAGCTAGAAAAGATGTAAAAACAATAATAAATTACCATATTATTCATGGCAGGTCGAAATATGTCGAAATTGTTCACTAAATTATCGAAAATTTCACCCAATATTATAGAAATATATTGTATAATATTTTAAGATACAGTATATTTTAAATAGTTAGAAATCTACTTATAGAAGGAGCAGGAATAAATATGAAAGATTTAGGGAAGAAAATCAGAGATTTAAGAGAAGCTAGAGAGCTATCCCCGGAACAACTGGCTGAAAAGGTCGGTTTTGCCAAAAGCACAGTTTGGGCTTATGAAAGTGGGAAAAAGCAAATCTCTGTCAGCCATCTTTCAATACTCGCTGATTTCTTTGGTGTATCAGTCGATGGGTTGTTGGATCGGACTGAGAAGGTCATTGATGCGTCCACTATAAATGATTATAAAATTTTGCTCGACAATCAGCCGCTTGATGAAAAAGAGATTGCCGAAGCGGCTTCATATATTCAAGTGAAACGCCGGATGGATGGTTATGGAGCGGTTAATTCTTAATTTGTTATTTTATAAAACGAAAATATAAGCCCATTCCTGTTCAGGAATGGGCTTATATTATTTTGCAATTGGATGCTGGAAACTCATTGCTGCGTAGCATTTTCAAAAACAGCATAAATTAAGTAGAAAGAAAAACAGGGCAGGAGAGTTAATTGATACTGCTTTGCATGAAAATTTTGTATGATGTTTGTATAGATAGATGAATACCCATAAGGTTGGATTAAATTTTAGTGAAGCGGGCGATAATGCTATGAATAGATACACTTTATATGAAACATACCGGCTGGCTATACTGATTGATTTGATCAAACCTGAGGACTTGATCCGTAAAATTGATGAATTCATCATGGCAAGGCCGATTGAAGAGATTCCACATGTGTTTTATGTGCTTTCCCTTTCAAGCAATCGCCGCCGAATGCTGGAATTGTTGACAGACTTATCTAGGGGTGTGGACCAGGACCTTCCAAGCTGCATAGTGGCAGGCCTTCTGCACCGAGAACAAGAGCATTTTCGAATAGAAGAGTTATATCGAAAAGCCGGGATGCTGGCTTCTTTATTAGCTGATCAAGACGAGGAGATAGCAGTAGAATTCAACCAATTAAAAGAAGCGAACGATGCTGCTCAGCAAGCATATGGCATGCGGTTCAAACGCAAAAAGGCGAGAGAGCGGATGCTGGCTAAAAATGAAAAAAACTTGAAGGATGCATTGGCAAAATATGAAAAGTACGCTGGATTTTTTGATAATCAAGATTGGGGAAAGTAAGCTGCACTTACTTTATAGGCTAAAGCTTTCTCTTTTTGGAGTGTTTTCCGGAAGAATATATATTATAGAAGAAAACCGATTCGTAATGCACTGTATTTCTGTGAAAAGATAACTAAAAGAAGTGGAGAAGAGATGGCTGAGAATTTAAAAACGTCCCTTTCTATTGCTGCTTTTAAAATAAAAATCTTTTAGAAAGGAGTGTCTGCGATGGAAGCTAAAGCAGAATTCTGGACGATAAAAGAGCGGGGGGAAACGGACACCCATACTGCCTGCAGAATTTTTGATGAGCTTGATCCAGTAGAACTTGAAGAGCTGCTTGGCACTTGGGAAGGCAGAGACTTTTGCACCGGGCATCCGCTTGATGGTGTATTGAAGAAGCTAAATTGGTATGGCAAAGCATTTCATGATGCGGAAAATGTAGACCCCTTACTTTTTAAAGGATTGAGCGGAGACATATTTGCAGTGGATCCGGTTCCGATTATGGATTTGAGGAAACTGATAAAAGCGGAAGGCGGCAAAGCAAGAATGCGGCAGATTGTCCACCGGGGAAAATGCAGTGCGGCGATGGTGTATGACCATTTACCGATTATTGACCATTTCCGGAGAGTGAACAACCACGTGCTGATGGGCATGATGGACCGTAAAGGCGACAAAGAACCTTATTTTTTTGTGTTGGAAAAAGTGGAAGCTGTTTCAGAAGCATAGGCTTTTGGAACAGTTTTTTTGTTTTGCCGGTTCAGGTGGTTTCGGAAAGAGAAAAATTAACCTGAAATATGATAAGCTACTCAATACGAGACGAGTTTTGGGAGTGTTTAATTTTGTTGGATGAAGCAAGAAAATTACTGCAATCGTACTTTGGCTATGAGACGTTCCGGAAGGGACAGGAACAAGCGATTACACAGGTTTTTGAAGGCCACAATTCGATTTGTGTCATGCCTACAGGCGGCGGGAAGTCGATGTGCTATCAGATTCCTGCGCTGGTGATGGAAGGTACGACCATTGTGATATCCCCGTTGATATCCCTGATGAAAGACCAGGTGGATTCGCTTTTGGCTGCCGGGATACCAGCGGCTTATATAAACAGTTCCCTGGGTTTTGACGAAGTACGGGAAACGTTGTACGACGTCCAGCGAGGTGCCGTGAAACTTTTGTATATTGCCCCGGAACGCCTCGATTCTGAGATGTTCCTGAATGAATTGCAAGGTGTCCATGTACCGCTTATCGCTGTCGATGAGGCGCATTGTATTTCACAATGGGGACACGATTTTCGTCCGAGCTACCGTTTGATCAGCCGGATGGCCGGTTTGTTTCCGAACAATCCGACTGTACTGGCGCTGACAGCGACAGCAACTCCGCAGGTGCGGGAAGATATATGCCGTATTTTGGATATCGAAGAACAGCATACCGTAATGACTGGATTTGAACGTTCGAATTTAACTTTCTCGGTGATTCAGGGGCAAGACCGCGAACGTTTTGTAAAAGAGTATGTACAAAAGAACGATAATGAAGCAGGAATCATTTATGCAGCGACTCGGAAAACGGTCGATTCCGTATACGACATGCTGGTGAAAAAAGGCGTGAAAGCAGCCAAGTACCACGCAGGAATGCCGGATGCGGAACGTAAAAACGGACAGGAGCAGTTTCTGAACGATGAAGTGACCGTGATGGTGGCGACCAATGCCTTTGGTATGGGGATAAATAAATCCAATATAAGATATGTTATCCATTATCAGCTGCCGAAAAATATGGAGAGTTATTACCAGGAGGCCGGCCGTGCCGGCCGTGACGGTTTGCCAAGTGAATGTATGGTGCTGTATGCCTCACAAGACGTTCAGACCCAACGTTTTTTAATCGATCAAGCGCAAGATCCAAGCCGGATTCCCGGAGAATTGGTGAAACTGCAGGCAATGGTCGATTATTGCCATACTGAAAGCTGCCTGCAGCAATTCATCATTCATTATTTTGGTGATTTAGCTGCTGAACCATGCGGCCATTGCGGAAGCTGCAACGATGAGCGGGAAAGCATGGATGTTACAAAAGACGTACAGATGGTGCTGTCCTGCGTCATCCGTATGGGCCAGAAATTCGGGAAGATGATGACGGCGCAAGTGCTGACGGGTTCCCGCAATAAAAAAATTCTGGATTTCGGTTTTGATAAATTGTCGACATATGGCATACTGAAACACCAATCCGCTAAGGAAGTGTCAAACTTAATCGAGTTTATGATTTCCCAGGAACTGCTGGCGGTAGAGCAAGGGGCATTCCCGACAATCTATGTGCCCGATGGCGGACGGGATGTGCTGCTCGGCAAGCGGAAAGTATTGAGAAAAGGCGCGGTCGTAACCAAGCGGATAGCGGAAAATGATCCATTGTTTGAAGAGCTTCGCAAAATCCGGAAAGAACTGGCGGATGAAGCAGGAGTGCCGCCCTTCGTTATTTTTTCGGATAAGACATTGCAGGATATGTGTGCTAGACGTCCGAAAAATGCTGAAGACTTTCTGGAAGTGAATGGAGTCGGGGCTAATAAGCTAGAAAAATACGGAGAATCTTTTCTTGGAGCGATCCGTTCTTTTGAGGCGTCCCATAATTCAATAAAATAAACCGCAAAAGACCCTGTAATTGAAACAGGGTTTTTTTGCTGTGTTAATGTATAATTATGCATTGAAGTAAATACAGTGAATTTCCTTTAAACTGGAATTTTGTAAGCGTTTGCAATGGAAAGTGGAATTTTTTCTTTGAAAAGAGAAAATTTTCACTCATTTTTATTGCATATATATTCACCTCCTGTGTTATAATATTCAAACATTCCGACACTTTAATGTGTTGAAGGAGGCGATTTGATGAGAATGAAAGAATATCCATTACAGCAGGGACTTTATCATCCGGATCAAGAGCATGAAGCATGCGGCATTGGCATGATTGCCAATATTAACGGTGAAAAATCACATGCGATTGTGCAAAACGCCATAAATATCCTTTGCAATCTTGAACATCGCGGCGGCCAGTCGTCAGACACAAGCACCGGGGACGGAGCGGGAATCCTGACTCAAATCCCCCATCGTTTTTTTCTGAAACAATGCGACAAAGAAGGTATCACTTTACCGGATGAAGGAAAATACGGAATTGGTATGTTGTTCATGCCAAAAGATTACGACCTGCGTATGGAAATTAAAGACATCATTCTTCGGATTGTAAAAGAAGAAGGTCAAAACTGTCTAGGTTGGCGTCCAGTTCCAGTCAATGATTCATTCGTCGGTAAAGTGGCATCTAAAACAAAACCGGTCATTCGCCAAGTATTTATCGGCGCTTCAGAAGATTTAACAGACCGGATGGACTTGGAACGCCGGCTTTACATCATTCGCAAACGCATTGAACAGGAAATGGGCAATGACGAAAAGTACAAAGATGTGTATTTCAGCAGTCTTTCATCCAGTACCATTGTTTATAAAGGCATGCTGATTCCGGAGCAGCTGGATTCATTCTATATTGATCTCAACCATCCGGAATTCAAATCGGCAGTCGCACTGGTCCACTCTCGTTTCAGCACTAATACATTTCCCAGCTGGCAGCGTTCCCATCCAAACCGATACTCGATCCATAACGGCGAGTTCAATACGTTAAGAGGCAATGTCAATTGGATGCGTGCAAGGCAGCTGCTTTGCACTTCTCCTTATTTCAATGAAAAAGAATTGAACAAAGTATTGCCGGTCATCGATGAAACCGGAAGCGATTCGTCCATGTTCGATAACTGCTTTGAATTTTTGCATTTATCAGGCAGATCCCTCGCCCATACCGCTATGATGATGGTTCCAGAGCCGTGGGTGAACGATCCGACAATCAAGCAAGAGAAAAAGGATTTTTACGAATATCACAGTACGCTGATGGAGCCTTGGGACGGGCCGGCGGCTTTAGTCTTTACGGACGGACGGCAGATTGCAGCATGTCTTGACCGCAACGGACTACGGCCTGCCCGCTACTACGTCACCAAAAGCGGCATGATCGTACTCGGTTCTGAAGTAGGGGCGTTGGATATTTTCGCAGATGACATCATTTACAAAGAACGGCTGCATCCAGGGAAAATGCTTTTGGTTGATCTGGAAGCCGGGAAAATTATTCCGGATGAGGAGATTAAGCTGCAAATCGCGGCAGAACTTCCTTATAAAGACTGGATTGAAAACAATATGCTGAATCTGGATGACCTGCCTGAACCTGATATGGACTTGAACGACAACGCTGACCTAAGGTCTGCTTTGCTGGAACAGCAATTGGCTTTCGGCTATACCACAGAAGAATTGCAGAAAATCATCAAACCCTTGGCAACAGAAGGGAAAGATCCGGTAGGTTCAATGGGCTACGATTCTCCTTTAGCTGTTTTATCCAAAAAGCCGCAGCTTTTGTATAACTATTTCAAACAGCTGTTCGCGCAAGTCACAAATCCGCCAATCGATGCAATTCGGGAACACATCATTACTTCTGCCCGCACGACGATTGGAGCAGAAGGGAATCTGGTACAGCCTGCACCGGAAAGCAGCCGGCATATCCGTTTGGAAACGCCGATTTTGACGAAAGTTCAATTGGAAAAGCTGCGCCAGCAGAAGAACGTTGAATTTAAGGCAGTGACGCTGCCGATTTTATTCCCGAAATCAGGAGGCTCTTCAGCGATGGAACAAGAGCTGGAAGCATTGTTCTTGAAGGCGGATCAGGCATTTGAAGAAGGAGCTACTTTGCTGATTTTATCGGACCGCGGCGTCAATAAAGAGTATGCGGCTATACCGGCGTTGCTGGCAGTTTCAGGATTGCACCATCATTTAATCCGCCAAGGCACACGGACGAAAGTGAGTCTCTTGATCGAATCGGGGGAGCCGCGTGAAGTGCATCATTTTGCGGCGCTTCTAGGATATGGCGCTGAAGGAATCAATCCGTATCTGGCTTTCCGCTCAATCAAAGAATTGATAGCAATTGAAGACATTGCAGGCAGCACATACGAAGAAGCGGAAAAGACTTACGTCAATGCGGTGACGGACGGCATCATCAAAGTGCTTTCGAAGATGGGCATATCGACGATTCAAAGTTACCGGGGAGCGCAGATCTTTGAAGCAGTCGGCATTCATATGGATGTTATTGACCGCTATTTCACCCGTACATCGTCCCGTCTTGGCGGAATCGGGCTTGATATCATTGCTAAAGAAGTGCTGATGCGCCATGAGCAGGGCTATCCGGAGCGCAAAGCAGGAGACCAGTCGCTGCAGACAGGTGATGAATTTCAATACCGGCCAAACGGGGAGACACACCAGTACAACCCGGTAACGATCCATACATTGCAGCATGCCTGCCGCACCAACAATTATGAGGCATTCAAGAAATACACCAAGCTGTTAACGAAAGAAACTTCGAATGTCCAGTCGCTGCGCGGCTTGATGGCATTTAAAGAACGGACGCCCGTGCCGATTGAAGAAGTGGAGTCGATCGAAGAAATCTGTGCCCGCTTTAAAACCGGCGCTATGTCTTTTGGTTCCATCAGCCAGGAAGCGCATGAAGCATTAGCCATCGCCATGAACCGGATCGGCGGCCGAAGCAATTCAGGCGAAGGCGGCGAACAAGTATCACGCTTTGTGCCGGATGCCAACGGCGACAACCGCCGAAGTGCAATCAAACAAGTAGCGTCTGGCCGTTTCGGCGTAACAAGCCATTACCTGGTCAATGCTGATGAAATCCAGATTAAAGTCGCTCAAGGAGCTAAACCGGGCGAAGGCGGCCATTTGCCGGGCAAAAAAGTTTATCCATGGGTTGCTGAAGTCCGCGGTTCAACACCGGGAGTGGAACTGATTTCTCCGCCGCCGCATCATGATATCTACTCAATCGAAGATTTGGCGGAGTTGATCTTTAACTTGAAGAATGCCAATCCGACGGCCCGCATCAGCGTTAAGCTTGTATCTGCTGTTGGAGTAGGGACGATTGCAGCAGGTGTTGCCAAAGGACGGGCAGATCTCGTGCTGATCAGTGGCTATGACGGAGGAACGGGGGCAGCACCGAAAACCAGCTTGAAGCATACTGGGCTGCCTTGGGAAATCGGTTTGGCAGAAACGCACCAGACATTGATGCTGAACGGTTTACGCGACCGGATTGTCGTAGAGACAGACGGCAAAATGATGACCGGCCGTGATGTCGTGATTGCTGCACTATTAGGGGCGGAAGAATATGGCTTTTCCACGGCGCCCCTTGTTGTTCTCGGCTGTATTATGATGCGTGTCTGCCATTTGGATACATGTCCGGTCGGCATAGCGACGCAAAATCCGGAACTTCGGAAAAAGTATATGGGCGACCCGGAACATGTCGCTAACTTTATGCGCTTTATCGCAAGAGAAGCGCGGGAATTGATGGCAGAGCTCGGGTTCCGCACAATCAACGAAATGATTGGCCGGACGGATATCCTTGAAGCCAACAAAGCGATTGACCATTGGAAAGCAGAAGGCATTGATTTGTCAGCGTTGCTGTATCAGCCGGAACTGCCGGAAAAAGTGGGGCGTTATGCAACGGTCAAACAAAACCATGGCTTGGAACAGACTTTGGATTGCCAGGAATTGCTGCCGCGCTGTGAAAAAGCGATCGAAACCGGAGAACGCGTCGAGGTGAGCACCGCTATCCGCAATATCCATCGTGCCACCGGGACGATTGTCGGCAGTGCCATTTCCAAAAAATACGGCGCAGAAGGGCTGCCGGAAGATACCATCAACTTGAATTTCAAAGGATCAGCGGGACAAGCTTTTGGGGCGTTTACGCCGAAAGGGATGACGTTGAAATTGGTTGGAGACGCGAACGACTTTGTCGGCAAAGGCTTATCCGGAGGCAAAATCATCACATATCCTGCGAGTGATTCGACGTTCCTGCCGGAAAATAATATTATTATCGGCAATGTCGCCTTTTACGGTGCTTCTGCCGGTGAAGCTTATATTTACGGTTTAGCGGGTGAACGTTTTGCCGTTCGAAACAGCGGCGCGAAAATTGTTGTTGAAGGCGTTGGCGACCACGGCTGCGAATACATGACCGGCGGGCGTGTTGCCATTCTTGGGAAAACGGGGAAAAACTTCGCTGCCGGTATGTCTGGCGGCATCGCTTATGTATTGGACGAAGAGGGAACCTTCGGAAACCGCTGCAATGCGGAGATGGTCCATTTGCAGCCTATGGCTGATCCAGCGGAAATCGAAGAGCTGCGAGAAATGATTACAAAGCATGTCGGCTATACCAATAGTAAGAACGGCAAACGCCTCTTAGCAAACTGGGATATTTACTCGGCTAAATTTGTGCGGGTCATTCCAAAAGCTTACCTGAAAATTAATGAGCGAATCAGCAATCTGCAAAACAGCGGCATGTCTAAATTTGATGCTGAAATGGCGGCCTTCGAAGAAAGCAAAATGGCTGGGGCAGGAAAATAAAGAGAAACCTTAATCAGCGGGTTCGCACCGATTGTTGGCTGATCTGACCGTTAAAGCGTAAAAAAGCGAATTGGAGGGATACGATGGGAAAAGCGACTGGGTTTATGGAATACAACCGGCAGACATTGAAAGAACGCAATCCAGCGGAGCGGACAAAAGACTGGTCCGATTACACGATTCCCTTGTCAGATGAAGAAGTGAGAAAGCAAGGCGCCCGCTGCATGGATTGTGGAGTGCCGACTTGCCAGTCCGGAATGGAACTTAACGGCGTGACAACCGGCTGTCCGGTTTATCACCTGATTCCTGAATGGAATGATCTTGTTTACCGTGGGCAATGGAAAGAAGCGCTGCGCCGTGAACATGTTATGAATAATTTTCCGGAATTTACGGGCATCGCTTGTCCGGCTCCTTGCGAAGGCGCATGTGTACTGGGGATCAATGAACCGCCAGTTGCCATCCGGACGGTTGAGCGCTCCATTATTGAGCGTGGCTTTGCAGAAGGCTGGGTTGTGCCGGAACCGCCCGAAACGCGCACCGGCAAAAAAGTGGCGGTCATCGGGTCAGGGCCTGCCGGACTCGCGGCAGCTGCCCAGCTCAATAAAGCAGGGCATCTGGTGACTGTTTTTGAAAGAAGTGACCGTGTAGGCGGCCTATTGACATACGGCATTCCTGAAATGAAATTGTCCTACGATGTTGTTATGCGCCGTGTCCGCATTCTGGAGCAAGAAGGTATTACATTTGTCACCAATACCGAAGTCGGAAAAGATTATCCGGTTTCAGCACTGCGTTCAGATTTTGATGCAGTTATTATGTGTGCAGGGGCCACCATCCATCGGGAACTTCAAGTAGAAGGAAGAGAATTGAAAGGGATTCATTACGCGATGGATTTTCTTCATGCCAATACAAAAAGCCTGCTTGATTCCAATCTGGAAGATGGCAACTACATTTCGGCAGAAGGAAAGAAAGTAATTGTCATTGGCGGCGGAGATACAGGGACGGACTGTTTAGCAACAGCTGTACGGCATAATTGCGAAACCCTCGTCCAATTTGATGTTTATGATAAAAAAGGAGCCATTCGCGATGAAGTCGGCAATCCGTGGCCCCAATATCCGCGTATACATCGGGTGGAATACGGCCAAAAAGAAGCGGCTGCCGCGTTCGGCGATGATCCAAGAGCGTATGCCGTCATGACGAAGAAATTTGTCGGTGATGAAGAAGGCAATGTGACAGAAGTGCATACGGTCAACGTAAAACTAAAAATCGGTGAAGGCGGGAAGCGGATTCGTGAAGAAATTCCGGGGACAGAAAAAGTATGGAAAGCGGACTTGGTGCTGCTTGCTATCGGCTTTAGCGGTCCCGATCAAAGCCTTATCCAAAAACTGGATGTGAAAACGGAAGCGGATTCCACTGTAAAAGCCGAATACGGCAAATATACGACTAATATTGAAGGTGTATTTGCAGCAGGCGATATGCGCCGCGGACAGAGTTTAATTGTCTGGGCAATCAATGAAGGACGGGAAGCGGCAAGAGAATGTGACCGCTTTTTGATGGGAGCCACGGTGCTGCCATAAAGATTAAAAAGGCCGGGAAGAGATTCCCGGCCTTTTTCGATGGATACTGTAATTAAGATTACTTTATTACCTAAAAATGTTAAAAATGTATTAAAAACATTGCGTGATGGTCGTAGTTCTTATATACTAAAGTAGGTGAAGAAGCCATTTTGAGCGTTTTACCCTTCAAAGACAATAGGGGAGTCTTTGTTCAGTGAATTCAGATTTGCATTCTTCACAATACCAAAAGAGCGACTGGAGGAAATAGAATGTTTAAGAAAAGTTTGATTGCTGCATTTTTTGCTGTCATGGTTGCTATGATGATTAGCACTTCGGCATTTGCTGCAGAAGAAACAACGATGAGTCCGGAAACAGCTCACGCATTGGCAGATATAGAGAGAGTTAATGCTGAAATCTACTCCGAAATTGCTAAAGCCCAGGAAGCAGCTCAACTAATTTATGACCAGTACCGTGCAGATTATTACGAAGCTAACGATGCAGAAACGAAAGCTGCATTGACCGCTAAATATGACGAAGAAGTGACGGCATTAATCCATGAGTTAGATATGAAGACAAGAGAAATGACTCGTATTGGAGTTGAAAATGCTACGGCGGCAGGCATTACTGTTGAAATTGAATGGATACCTGTACAGTTTCCAGACCGTGTTGCTTTGATAGATCCAATGAAGGTAATCGGTTGGTAAAAGCTTGTCTAAATAGATTTATATAAAGTACTATGAAAGTATGGGGTTCCTATATTTTCGTAGTTTTTTTTGAAAGGTAGTGAGTTTGTGAAAGGCTTGAACATATTAAAGAATAAGTACTTAGAAACTGTAAAAAATGGATCAACGTCTCTAAGTCTCTTAGGTCGCGGAGACGGTATTGAATTAATGAAACAAACTGTCTTAAAGGACGAACTAATTATTCTTTTTCCTGCAGAGAATCCAAGTGTTCAAGAATTTTTTTATATATTAGATGGTATGTTTGAGGTAATAGTAAATGAAGAAGCAGTAGAAATAGGGCCTGATGACTTTTTTGCTGTCAATGACTTAAAAGAAGCTATAAATTTCAAGGCAAAGACAGACGTGACTTTTTTGTCAGTTTCTACGGCACCAATATTCCACTCACTTAGCAATGAAATTAATGAATTGCGTAAAATTGGGGAAATCGTTGAACAAAAAGACCGTTATACATTTAAGCATAGTTCGCGAGTATCAAAATATGCGGTAAAAACTGCCACAATGATGAATTTGGGAAGAGCCCAAATTCAGAATCTCTTTATCGCTTCCATTTTCCATGACATCGGAAAAATCAATATCCCGGAAGAAGTGTTGAAAAAGCCGGACAAACTGACAGACGAAGAATTTGCATTGGTTAAAAAGCATCCGGGTGATGGGGCTGATATGATTCGCAAAACCGCATATGCTGATTTAGCGGATATTGTAGAACAGCATCATGAGCGGGTGAATGGCCGGGGGTATCCGTTCGGCTTAAAAGATGAAGAGATATTGATAGAAGCGAAAATTATTGGTGTTTGTGATACTTTCGATGCGATGACTGAAGACCGCGCGTACCGTAAAGCCTTTACGGCTCAATATGCAGTGGATGAAATCAAAAGGCTGGCAGGCATCCAATACGATCCGGAAGTGGTAAAGGCATTTGAACAGGTGCTCCTTGAAGAGGGGAAAATTTCCAAAAACTGAATCTAATCGCTAAGACACCTAATATGCCAAAAGGTGTCTTTTATTTTTCTTTGAAATGTTTGAAAATGGCTGAATTAGTCAATAATAAGAGCACAGTATATTTTTAAACTGAGGAGGAGTGAAACAATATGGCTAGAGGTTCAGGCGGAGTATTTGGAAAACTGATGTTACTGGGAGTCGGGGCATTGATTGGTGCAGCTATGACCCAGAAAAAAGTGGATTCAGATGGAACATCTACTTCACAGGCAAGCAACTTGAAAGAGAATGTGAAAAAAGGCTTAGAGCGTTTCAACGAACAGTCAGGCGGTATGGTCGACAAGGTGAAACCGAGTGTCAACAAAGCAGTAGAAACAGTTAAAAGTGCTATAGAGAGCCAGCAAAAGATGATGGATAAAGAGAAAGACATGCTGGATAAAGCGAACCAGACGTTACAGGATGAAGTTGGCAGTTCAAGTTCATCTGGAACTTCTTCAACATCAACAGGCACAACGGGCACAACGGGCACAACGGGCACTGCTTCTACAAACCCGAATGCAGGGTTGTCTAGCTCTGACGCTGCTGGCAGCGGAACTTCAGGCACAGCGGGTGGTTCAGCAGGGTCTGTAGGATCTACAACGAGCTCTTCTACAACTGGAGCCGGTTCGACAGGAGCTACAAGCGGCAGTGCGGCAATCGACTCTACTCCGGCAGGCGGCATTTATGGCGGCAGCACAGAGTATACCGATTCGTTGAAAAAAAACTTAGACGATGATGAATCAAAAAACAGCAAATCTTCAAAGAATTCAACATTTGACAAATAAAATAAGTTAAAATGAAAACATGGAAAAGCTATTGCTCGTTTGCGACAGAGCTATAGCTTTTTTGTAACTCTTAAATTAACAGAAAATTAGAAAAATAAAAGGGAGGGTTTCCATGTTCGAATCCTATAAGGTAAAACCTTTTTTTGATGAGATGTTTACGGCTGAAGGCCTGCCAAAACCCCATTACCGAAAATTTCATGAGATGCTCACTCAATTTTCAAAAGATGATTTAAAAGAAAAACATGAAACGGCCCAGCTTTCCTTTTTGCGCCAAGGCATTACGTTTACTGTTTACAACAATAATGTCGGCACTGAGAGGACGATGCCTTTTGATTTTGTTCCAATTATTATTTCACCTGAAGAATGGAAAACGATCGAAAAAGGAATGATTCAACGTACGGAAGCCCTCAACCGTTTTTTAGACGATGTTTACCATGATCAGAAAATCCTCGAAGATGGCGTGGTTCCCCGAAGACTGGTTGAAGAAAATCCGTATTATTATGCGAAACAAGTGCAAGGAATTGATATCCCACTGAAAAACCACATCTTTTTAGCCGGCATCGATTTGATCCGCGACGAGAATGGAAAATACCATGTTCTCGAAGACAATCTGCGGAACCCTTCCGGGATGTCCTACGTTTATCAGAACCGCTATGTAATGCGCCAAGTATACCCTGAATTCTTTTCCAAACATTCGGTCCATGCCTTGGAACATCAGCTGTCTCATTTACATGAGGCGATTTTGGATCATGCACCTAAAGCGACAGGCGACAAAGCGTTCGCGGTATTGTTGACTCCTGGCATGTATAATTCTGCTTATTATGATCATGTCTTCTTGGCGCAGCAAATGGGCATCGATCTGGTTGAAGGCCGGGATTTAGTGGTCAGAAATAATATTGTTTATATGAAGTCTATCCGAGGCTTGAAGCGGGTAGATATTATTTATCGCCGCATTGATGATGACTTCCTGGATCCGGAGGCATTCCGGGAAGACTCCGCTCTTGGCGTTCCAGGATTGGTACAGGCATACAGGCATGGAAATGTGGCTATCCTGAACGGCATTGGCAATGGTGTGGCCGATGATAAAGCGATCTATGCTTATGTTCCTGAAATGATCCGTTACTATCTGGATGAAGAACCGATTATCGACAATGTCAAAACCTATCTGCTCGATAACCCCGAAGAGCGCGAATGGGTGCTTGAACATCTGGAAGAACTGGTAGTAAAGAATGTCGGCGCGTCGGGAGGCTATGACATGCTCGTTGGTCCGCATGCCTCAAAAGAGCTTATTGAAAAATTCCGGGAGAAAATTTTAGAAACTCCGCACCAGTACATCGCCCAGCCGACCATCAAATTATCAAGAGCTCCGGCGTATCAGGGAGAAGATTTTTATCCTTGCCATGTCGACTTGAGGGTATTTGTCATGAGAGGGGCCAAAAGCCGTGTGCTGCCAGGCGGATTGTCCCGTGTCGCATTGAAAAAAGGTTCACTCGTCGTCAATTCTTCTCAAGGCGGAGGCGGGAAAGATACCTGGGTCTATAAAGAAAAAGAAGAGAGGGGGGCTCTTTAATGTTAAGCCGTGTAGCCAACTCATTATATTGGATGTCGCGTAATGCAGAGCGCGCTGAAAACAATGCCCGTATATTGGATGTGCAATTGCTCCAGATGATTGAAGCGTCTGACGAAGAACTGGTCAGGGAAAGTGACTGGAAACTGACGTATGAGATTTGTTCGTCATGGCAGGAGTTAAACTATCTCAAATCACTTTCATCTTATAACGAAGATCAACTGATCCATTATTTGGCGATGTCGGACAATAACCTGAATTCGATTGCCAACTGTGTCCGGCTGGTAAGAGAAAATGCACGGGTCAGCAGAGACCATATAACGGATGATTACTGGGAAGCTTGGAACAGCTGTTATTTAGCGTTGCAGAACATAAATTCCCAGCAATGCCTGACAAGCGAAATCCGGGAGTTTCTGGAGTTGGTGAAAACGACTTCCCTGACTTCCCAGGGCATTATTGAATCCTCCATGCAGCGGGGCGTGGAATACCAGATTATCAAAATCGGCAAATGGCTGGAACGGGCCGAAAAAACAGCGCGGATTTTAAATGTCGTCTGTGAGCGGACTTATGAACAGCAGCTGCAGGAACAAACAGAGGATTATTATTACTGGTTATCCGCTTTAAGGATGACTAAAGGCTATGAAGCATATTTAAAAGCCCATCTGCCGAAAATGGACCCGCGCCAGGTTCTAAGTTTTCTCATTTCAGATAAATCTTTCCCGCGCTCCATCCGCTATTGCCTGGATCATGTGAGAGATGCAGTGGATGAAATGGAAGAAGGAAAAGTTTCTCATTATTCATGGGAGCTTTTTGCAAAGCTCGATGAAGTAAGAACGGAATTTAATGAAATCGATATAGACGAGCTCTCTGCCGATGAAATGATGGATTTTTTAAATCATTTCCAGGATGGCTGTAATGAAATTGGCCAGCTTTTCTCAAAGACTTATTATTTGATTGATCCTTCAACGGAAGAAACAGCCAATAGCCAAAGCCAATCTCAATCTACTAGTGCGAAGGGAATTACCACTATGAAGTATAAAGTCGAGCATGCAAATATATTCAAATACGAAACGATTGTAGACCAAAGCATGAATTCCATCCGCTTGAAACCGAAAACGGATGAAACGCAGCGCCTATTATCTTACCGGGCTGATATCACCCCGGCGACACTTACGAAAGAGCATATTGATATCTGGGGAAATGAAGTAGAGACATTTTTCATTGCCGAACACCATCAGAATCTGGAAGTTAAGACGACGTCTATTGTCAGTATCCAGAAAAGCCCTTTTATTCACCGCATTGAGTATTCACCGGAAATGAATGCCATTTTTCATTCCAAATTATTCAGTGAACAGTATATGGCTTATTTAAGCAATACTTCTTATACGTATTTAAGCCCTGAGCAAATTGAGCAGATCGGAAGGGATTTAGGGGAAATGCAGAATCCGGTGCAGTTCTCAATTGATGTGATGGGTTATCTGCATGACCGCTTTACCTATGACGGGGAATCCACGACGGTTTCAACAAAAGCGGAGGAATCATACGGTTTGATGAAAGGTGTGTGCCAGGATATCACCCATGTTATGCTGGGGATTTTGCGCGGCAATCAAATTCCAGCCCGCTACGTCAGCGGTTATTTATATGTCGGGGAAAATTCGGCGCTTGTCGGGGATGCCGCAAGCCACGCCTGGGTAGAAGTGATGGTGCCTGGAATCGGCTGGGTAGGGCTGGATCCGACAAATAATGTAGAAGCTCTTGAACACCATATACGGGTTGGGGTTGGCCGGGACTATAACGACGTCAGTCCTGTACAGGGCGTATACAGAGGCGGCAGCCAATCGCTCGACGTCAAAGTTTCCGTCAGCTTATTGGACCAATAGTTTGTATGG
This sequence comes from Planococcus sp. VCh962, assembly GCF_057748275.1. NCBI lineage: Bacteria > Bacillati > Bacillota > Bacilli > Caryophanales > Caryophanaceae > Planococcus > Planococcus sp. VCh962. The sequence goes on along the minus strand of NZ_JBYLHS010000002.1, from coordinate 568,752 downwards.
CGATCAGCGGTGATTTTTCCGCTGATTTTTTAGTGAATAAAAACTTAATAATTGTTTAATGGAAGAAACAGGCTCATCCATGCCATAATAGAACGACGTATAGATTTTTTTGAGCGGAGAAGGAGCAAGAACATGAATACAACAAAATTTAACCAATATAAAATCAGTGAACCGATTTTGAAAGCACTGGAAGGTCTGGGGTATACAAAACCGACTGAAGTGCAGGAAAAAGTGATTCCAGTAGCACTTTCAAAGACTGACGTGGCTGTTAAATCACAGACGGGCAGCGGGAAAACTGCGGCTTTTGGAATACCAATCTGCGAATTGGTCGATTGGGAAGAAAATAAACCGCAAGCGCTTATATTGACGCCGACACGGGAACTGGCTGACCAAGTGAAAGAAGACATTACAAACATTGGCCGCTTTAAACGCATTAAGGCAGCGGCAGTGTACGGCAAACAGCCATTTGCATACCAGCAAGCCGAATTGAAGCAGAAATGCCATGTAGTCGTAGGAACTCCAGGGCGTGTTTTTGACCATATCGAACGCGGAACTTTGAATTTGAGCCGGATTGAATACCTGGTGCTCGATGAAGCGGATGAAATGCTTAATATGGGCTTTATTGAACAAGTGGAAGCCATTATTAATAGATTGCCTGAACAGCGGACAACCATGCTTTTTTCTGCTACGCTGCCTGAAAATGTAGAAAATCTACAGCGCAAATACATGGACAATCCAGAACATATTGAAATCGCATCTACTGAGACATTAACAGACCGGATTGAACATTCGCTTTACACGGTCGAAGAGAAAAAGAAATTTTCTTTGCTGCGCGATGTAACGATTATTGAAAATCCGGATAGCTGCATTATTTTCTGCCGGACGAAAGACAATGTCGATTTTGTGGTGGAACAACTTGAAATGCATGATTATACCTGTGATAAATTACATGGCGGAATGATGCAGGAAGACCGCTTTGCGGTGATGAACGAATTCAAGCGCGGTGAGTTCCGATATTTAGTTGCCACTGATGTGGCAGCCCGGGGAATCGATATCGACAGCATTACCCATGTGATTAATTTTGATATTCCACTTGAGAAAGAAAGCTACGTGCACCGGGCAGGAAGAACAGGCCGTGCCGGAAAAAAAGGGAAAGCGATCACTTTTGTAACACCGCATGAAGATAAATTTTTAAGTGAAATCGAATCTTATATCGGCTTTGAAATTCCGGAGCGAACAGCTCCATCGCCTGCAGAAGTGAGCGCGGCTAAACCTGCTTTCATGGAAAAATTGGAAAGCTTGCCCGAGCTTAAAAAGAATAAAAACGAGCAAGTCAATAAAGACATCATGAAACTGTATTTTAACGGCGGGAAGAAAAAGAAATTGCGTGCTTTCGATTTTGTAGGCACTTTAACGAGCATTCCAGGAGTTACAGCAGAAGATATCGGGATTATTAAAATCCAGGATACTGTTACTTATATTGATATCTTGAACGGCAAAGGCCCCATGGTGCTGAAAGCTATGAGAGACAAGACGATCAAAGGGAAAACCTTGAAAGTCCATAAAGCCAATAAATGATTTGAAAGCGGATGCTGTGCAAAACAGCATCCGCTTTTTTATATGTATTAGATAAAACGGAATTGAAAAACAGGGAAATATTATACAAAAGTCACGTCTTTTATCCCTTTTCATAAACCGTAATGAGCAGGTTTTTTACAAACGAAAAGTGCTTATGTCACGAAAAGCAGTCAAACTGTAATGAAACAAGTCATAGAATGTTACACGGCTGTAATGTTGCCGTGCTATTTTATTGTTATTGAAAAAACACTTACAACACCCACAAAGGAGAGAACAGATTGAAAAAACTATTGATTATTCTAAGTTTTGCACTGGTTTTGTTCCTTGGCACTTCACTGGAAAGTTCAGCGGCAGCAAGTACATATACAGTTAAAAATGGAGACACTTTATATAAAATTTCTAAAATGCACAAAGTATCGGTAAGCAATTTAAAGTCTTGGAACAAATTAAAATCCGATGTCATCAAACCGAAACAAAAGTTGAAAGTTACAGGATCTGCAGCGAAGAAGGCCTCTAAAGCAAAAACACCATCACGTTCATCAGCGGGATCAGTGGTTAAAGAATTTACAGTTTCAGCTTCGGCATATACCGCATCATGCAAAGGCTGTTCTGGAATTACTAGAACCGGGATTAACCTGAAGAAAAACCCGGGATTAAAAGTTATTGCAGTCGATCCAAGAGTCATTAAATTGGGCACAAAAGTCCATGTTGAAGGGTACGGTTATGCCGTAGCCGGAGATACAGGCGGTGCCATTAAAGGCAATAAAATCGATGTATTTATTCCTTCGAAAAGCAGAGCCCTTAAATGGGGAAGAAAAAACGTAAAGATTAAAATATTGAAATAAACAAAATGAAATCCTCCATGCCGTACTTTCGGCATGAAGGATTTTTTGTATTGAGCAAGAAAAATTCAGTGGACTGCCTTTTTAACGGCGTACATCGCTGTGTCGATGATCATGGTTTACCATTGGCAGGAATTTTAGAGCGTAGAGCGCGCATAGTCCGACAATCACATAAATGATTCGTGACAAGATTGATGTGGTTCCGCCGAAAATGGCTGCTACTAAATCAAATTGAAACAACCCGACGAGCAGCCAGTTCACTCCTCCGATAATCAGCAAAATAAGGGCAACAGAATTCAAGCCTCTCATCCATCTTCTCCTCCTTTCCCTTTATTTACAGATGTTGTTAATTAATTATTCCCCCTTAAAAAATATAGAAACCTGAAAAATCAGAATATTTAAGTGCTACAAATATTTCATTATTGTATCAGAATAACGTTTAGTGATGAAAGGACTAGGGAATGTTTTTTAATATTGCCGCTGAAAATTCTGCATAATTCCACTTTTCCCTCCTCTTTGAAAGAATTTGTGAGCCGCCTTCTTTCAAATGCTAAAGAATTCTTTGGTTCATTAAGCCAAAAAGCTATAAATACATAATAGGGACGAAGAATAGCTATACAGCGAATAAATATTCCAAATATTTATAAGTAATTATTTATCTAGAATATTTGAATAACTATTGCAGGAATTCCTGCAGAAATGTATACTTTTTATAAGTATTTGAGTAAGTTCTTGTTTTGGAGGCGTGATAGATGCAGGATTTACTGCGAAGTGTTTCAGAGGCATATAAGGATTTCAGTACTGGACAAAAGAAAGTAGGAGATCTTTTTTTCCGGGAACCTATTTTTTTGGCATTCTCATCTGCCCTGGAAGTAGGAAGAAGAGTAAATGTCAGTGAATCGACCGTCATTCGATGGACGCAAAAATTAGGTTATAAGGGTTATGCCGAGTTTCAGCAAGTGGTTCAGCGGAAGCTGGCTGAAGAAAGGTTTGAACAGGCTGAACAAGAAACACTGGAACCGAACGCCGACCAATCTTTTTTGGAAAACCTGCTCGATGCGGAAATTACAAGCATCATTAAGTTAAAGCAGTCGATGAATGAAGAAGACCTTCTGCAAGCAGTTGACTTGATTTGTTCTGCCAAACACATCTACGTTGCAAGTGATTTTTTTGATTATGGACTGGCCCATTGGTTTTCGGGATGGCTGGATATGACAATCGGTTTTACGGAAATGATTTATCCGGCAGATCGGCATTATTACAGCCAATTATCTAAGATAGGGCCGGGAGATATTTTAATCGCATTTGTGTTCCCGCGATACACCAGAATGGTTGTCGAAACAGTCCGTTCTGCTAAAGAACGGGGAGCGGAAGTTATCTTGTTAACGGATTCATCTGAATCACCTGCTTTAGCATCCGCTGATATCGCGCTTAAAGTCTCACTCAATACAAACTTGAATATTGATTCATATACGGCGGTTCATGCACTGCTAACTTCCATTATGCGTTTTGTATATGTGAAAGAGCATGGCAAAGTAAAAGAGAATCTGGCTAGAATTGAAGCCGTTTATAAACAAAAAGATATTTTTTATTAAAAAAGCATTTATCATTCTGGCAAGTCCCGAAACGCTTTGGCGCTTTGGTCAATTATATAAAACGAAAAGGGGAGAATAAGATGAAAAAGAAATTATCATTTTTAAGTGTAATTTTATCGGCGGGTTTGGTTTTGTCAGCTTGCGGAGGATCAGAAGATTCAGCCGGTTCGGGTGGATCAAGCACTGAAGGCGGCGGCAATGAGCTGGGTTTATTGGAAGAAGGTAAATTCACTACTGCAGCCAGCGGACTATATAAACCATTCAACTATGAAGAAGGCGGAAAACTGACAGGTTTTGATATTGAAATTGGTGCAGCCCTTTCGAAAGAAATGGGACTGGAACATAATCCGGTAACCAACCCGTTTGAAACAATCATCCAAGGATTGATCGGCAAGAAATATGATGCCGTAATCGGTTCGATGGCGATTACAGACGAACGTGCGAAGACGGTTGCGTTCTCAGACCCGTACTATTTGTCAGGCGGTAAAGTTTTCGTTGCTGCAGACAACAATGAAATTAAAGAAGTGGCAGACCTGGAAGGCAAAAAAATCGGGGTAGTTGCACAGTCGACATACGACAAAGCAGCTCAGGAGTATACAGATGATATCCAGTACTATAATAGTGACGTGGTCGCTTTGCAGGACTTGGTACCAGGAAGAATAGATGCGGTCATCACCGCTGACGTGGTTGGGTTTGAAGCACAGAATGCCGATCTTGAGATCAAAGACGTAGGTGAAAACCTGTGGATAGAAGAAGCGGCGATTGCTGTGCGTCCGGAAGATAAGGCCTTGTTAGAAGAGGTTAACAGAGCATTGGATGCTATTATTGAGAACGGAACATATGCGGAGATTTCTGAAAAATGGTTCGGCACTAACCTCCTCGAAGTGGAGACAGAAGGAATCGAAGTTCTGCGCTAAGCTGAGAGAGGGGAAAAGCCATGGAGAGCATTCGAACGATAATTGATATTTTTCTAACCACATATCCGGGATTTTTAGATGCCGTTGTCATCACCCTTGAATTAACTGCGATTTCTGTTGTTCTCGGGACGGTCCTGGGCCTATTCTTTGCACTAATGAAAATTTCTAAATCAAAAATTCTGCAGGGCATCGCAAATCTCTATATTACGATCATCCGTGGGACACCATTACTCGTCCAAATCATGTTTTTGTATTTTGGAATCACGCAAATTGTGGTTTTGGACAATTTTTGGGCAGGGGCCATTGCCCTTGGGGTCCATAACGGGGCTTACATCGCAGAAATCTTCCGCGGCGCCATTCAAGGGATTGACCAAGGGCAGACTGAAGCAAGCCGGGCGCTTGGCATGACGAGCAGCCAGACCATGCGGAGAATTGTTTTTCCACAGGCGCTGCGCCGTTCCATTCCGCCGTTAGGGAACCAGTTCATCATCACTCTGAAAGATTCATCTCTTGTCTGGATGATCGGGGTAGCGGAATTGTTTTCGGTCGCGAATCGGGCAGCAGCAAGTTCCTTTAAGCAATTCGAGACATTTATAGTTGTTGGTTTTTATTATCTAGTGCTGGTTATGATTTTCACTTATATCGTCAGATGGTATGAAAACAGACTGGACGTAGACAAAGTGTAAGGGGGGACAAATGATGATCATTGGAGAAAACATCCACAAATCCTTTGGGGATTTGGAAGTGTTAAAAGGCATCGATTTACATGTGAAACCCCAGGAAGTTGTGGTTCTTGTCGGTGTCAGCGGATCGGGAAAAAGCACACTTTTACGCTGTTTCAACTTTTTAGAGGAAATGAACAGCGGAAAAATTACCATTGACGGCCATGTCGTTAATCCCAAAAAAGATAAACTGGCGGATATCCGTGCTGAAGTCGGAATGGTGTTTCAGCATTTCAATCTTTTCCCGCATAAAACCGTGCTGGAGAATGTAATTGAAGCGCCTGTCATCGTGAAAAAGATGGATAAAGAAAAAGCGAAACAGCTCGGTATGGAACTTCTTGAAAAAGTAGGGCTTGCTGAAAAAGCGAACGTCTATCCGAGTAAGCTGTCAGGCGGCCAAAAGCAGCGGGTCGCTATAGCCCGGTCCTTAGCGATGCAACCGAAGGTCCTGTTGTTTGACGAACCTACATCGGCGCTTGACCCGGAACTGGTGGGCGAAGTGCTGCAAGTTATGAAACGGCTTGCTGAAGAAGGAATGACGATGGTAGTCGTCACGCATGAAATGAAGTTTGCAAGGGAAGTGGCGGACCGTGTAATCTTGCTGGATAAAGGCGTCATCGTCGAATCAGCCGATCCAAAAACCTTTTTCGAAAATCCGCAGCATGAACGGACACGCCAATTTATTCAATTGGTAGAATAAGTGAATGACTCAAAGATGGATCCGATGTTTGAATCGGATCCATCTTTTCTTTTCGATAAATGCGTTTTTAATTCAGAAAATCGGTTAAAGAGTAATAGACGCTGATGAAAGGAGGCAAGTCCACGGATATAAGTGATGGAATGTAGCAGATTAGGAAAATTGGAAAAGCTTCGTTAAGACTGTAAGTTAACAAAATAACTTTACTAAAACGGAGGAATAGACCATGAAAGTTACAGAAATTATGACCAGCAATGTGGATACTTGCTCACCCCAAACCTCTTTACAAGAGGTTGCATCAAAAATGAAAGATTTGGATGTCGGATCGATTCCTATTGTAGACAATGATAAATTAGTGGGAATCATAACGGATCGGGATATCGTCACACGCGGAATAGCTGAACAAAAAGCATTGGACAGCCCGGTAACGGATATTCTTTCTTCCGACCCGGTGACAGCCAGCACAGATATGGATGTTGAAGATGCAGCGAATTTGATGGCCCAGCATCAAATACGCCGGCTGCCTGTTGTAGAAGGCGATAAAGTGGTGGGGATTGTTTCTTTAGGCGATATCGCGGTAAAAGACAAATCTTACGATAATGCAGAAATCGCGCTCGATGACGTATCAGAACCGGCTGAACCTGAACGATGAACTTTATCAACATATAAAACCAGCTCTTTTGTGAGCTGGTTTTTATATGTTGAACGGATAGTAAAGAGTTATTCTGTTTCAATAACGGATGCAGAAATGAGGGGCAAATCCTCTTCAGCTGTTCCATCATAGATGCCATGCACTGTTACAGAATCTCCTGCCTCAACTAAGGTTTCAGCCATATTGCGGATAAATACCCGGTTTTTCGCGTCAGTTAAGATAAACGCAGGAAAAGCGCCATCATCTGTCAATTCTTCAACTTTTCCTGATAAAATGACCGCTGTCCCTTCTTCGACTTCTCCATTCGCCAAAGCAGTGAATGTGATGGGCTCTGCTTCATCTACATCTTCAGGGGCGGTTGGGTCAAATTCTCCTTCAGGAGCAGTAACTTCCGTTTCACCTTCGTCAGTGAGTTCTGCATTTTCTCCTCCACAAGCCGCCAAACATAAAACGAGCATAAATGGAATAAACTTTTTTGCCATACCGGATCAACTCCCGACCATGATAAAAGATGTCTTGTAAAAAATATACCCTTCAAGGTACATGGGTTAAACAGAGAAAGAAGCGGCTCTACCGAAACATATAGGTAGTATAAAAGTTAAAATGAGTATACGGCGCTTAAATTTCACTTTAAAGAAGCTATAATAAATAACTAAGTAAACAAAGTTGCGCCAAAATTAGGCATGAGGATTTTGGAGCTGTCAAGCAGTTGGAAGCAGCAAGGGCATTAAGGTATGATGAACAGAAATACCGCAGCTCATGGAATAATGAAACAAAAATCATTATATTTTAAAACGATTTTTTAAATAATTCTGGAATGAATTTGTAAAAAAACCGTCCAGGTAGTATAGTGAGAAACAAATTCATAACGGAGGGGGTTTCATGTGGGCAGAATAACAAGGAAAGTAGAAATTTTACATGCAGCATCAAAAATAGTCAGTGAAAGAGGGATTTTTAATCTGACTTTAGAGGCCACGGCAGCGGAAGCAGGTGTCAGCAAAGGTGGTCTCTTGTATCATTTTCCATCAAAAGAAGCTTTGGTCCAAGGAATGGTCGAGCATCTGGCAGATAATTACCGTGAAAAGATTGCAGCGGCAGCACAGGAATCTTTATTGGAAAAAGGAAAATGGACCACATCATACGTGGATGTTACATTTAACAAACCTTATAAAAAAACAGATATGACTTCAGGCCTGCTTGCGGCGAAAGCTGTGAACGAGGAGCTCCTGGATCCTATCAGGAATCTCTATATGGATTGGCAATCAGAAATCGAAAATGATGGAATCGATCCAGTGAAAGCCACCATTATCCGGTTGGCAACAGATGGATTATGGTTAAACGAACTTTTTGACATTAATCAATTGACAGACGAAAAGAAGGCGGCAATTTATAAAAAATTAATTTCATGGGCAAGTGAGTAATCAGCTTAAAATCAGATCATCTTCGGATGATTTGATTTTTTTTTGAAAAAAATTAAAGACGACTATTTTTTGAAAAAACCTTTAAGTTCAAAGGTTAAAACCGGTTTGAAAAATCAGAATACAGGCACTGTAAAGCGAAGGAAGCAAAAAGTGACCTTGAAACATTACCGTCCAGATGGTACAGTTTAAAGCATCGGAAAATTAGCAGATAATTATAGTAACAAAATACATAAAAAGAATGAGCCGATAGAACTAAAATGTATTGGAGGAATTTGCTTGAAACAAAAAATTTTATTAACAGCAGCTGTGACTGGTGCTGGGGATACAACGGCAAAAAGCAGTTATGTCCCAGTTACACCAAAAGAAATAGCAGAATCGGCTATTGAATCGGCGAAAGCGGGAGCGACCGTTGCGCATGTACATGCGCGTGATCCAAAAACAGGCGGCATTAGCCATGACCTGAATCATTATAAAGAGATTATTGAGCGGATCCGTGAGTCGGAAACGGATGTAATTATTAATATTACATCAGGCGGTGGAGGAGATTTCATCCCTAATCTTGCAAATCCGGCAGTTGGCGGAAAAGGGACAGATATGCAGACTCCCTTTGAACGCCATGAACCGGTAGGTTCATTATTGCCGGAAATGTGCACACTTGACTGCGGCAGCGTCAATTTCGGGGACATGGTTTACATGAGCCCGACAAGCTGGCTTAGGGAGCAAGCGAAGTTGATTCAGGAAAGCGGAGTAAAGCCGGAGCTTGAATGCTTCGATACAGGACATCTGCGTTTTGCGAAACAGCTGATTGACGAAGGCTTAGTGGATGGTGATCCGATGTTCCAGTTTTGCCTGGGTATTCCATGGGGAGCGGAAGCGGATGAAGAAACAATGCTGTACATGAAAAACCGCCTTCCTGAAAACGCTCACTGGTCGGCTTTCGGTATCGGGCGCATGCAGATGCCGATTATGGAAATGGCGGCACAGCATGGTGGAAATGTCCGGGTAGGTCTTGAAGACAATCTCTATCTGGGCAAAGGGATATTTGCCAGCAACGAACAGCTGGTTGACGAAGCGGTCAAAAAATTGCATGCGAGCGGCGTTGAAGTAATGAGCCCTGCAGAAGCACGTATCCATTTCCAACTCAGCAACCCTTACGGAGGTGATCGATAATGAGTCATGAAGCGCAAATAAAGAATATAACGGTCGTAGGGACCGGTGTCATCGGCAACGGCTGGATTGCCCGATTCCTGGCAAAAGGATATGATGTCATCGCTTTCGATCCTGCTGAAGGGGCAGAAGACCGGACGAAAAAGGCTGTTTCACAGGCATGGACGTCTCTCGAAAAAATGGGATTGGCGGAAGGCGCTGATCAAAGTCGCATTACCTTCAAGCCGACAATCGAGGAAGCAGTGCGTGAGGCGGATTATATCCAGGAAAATGTTCCTGAACGGGAAGAATTGAAAAAAGCGGTCCTGGCGAGCATCGATGAACACGCCAAACCCGAAGCCATCATCGGCTCCAGCACGTCAGGCATCGTGCCAAGCATATTGCAGGAAGGCCTCAAACATCCGGAAAGGCTGATTGTCGCACATCCGTTCAACCCGGTATATCTCTTGCCGCTCGTTGAACTGGTCGCTGGAAAACAGACGGATGCAGCTGTGATGGATCGTGCACGCTTATTTTTTGAAGAGGTGGATATGAAACCTTTGATCATCCAAAAAGAAATTGAAGGCCATCTTGCGGACCGCTTGATGGAAGCATTGTGGCGTGAAGCACTGCATATGGTCAATGACGGAGTGGCGACGACCGAGGAAGTGGATGCAGCTATCGTTTATGGCGCTGGGCTTCGCTGGGCACAAATGGGGCCATTCATGACCTTCCATTTGGCAGGCGGGGAAAAAGGCATGCGGCATATGCTTGATCAGTTCGGTCCGGCACTGAAACTGCCATGGACAAAACTTGAGGCTCCAGAATTGACGGATGAACTGAAAGAAAAAGTCATTAACGGCTGCGAAAGCCACGCGGGTGATACAAGTATTATGGAACTTGAGAATAAGCGCAATGAATTCTTAGTGGAGCTGCTTGATCTGGTTGAATCTTACTGGCCTGAAACGAAATTGGCCATGAAAAACTGAGCGTTCAAAAGGAGGATGCGGTGTGGCGGAAACAAATATGGAATACAAAGTTTCAGTTCTAAGTGAATGGGTCGATTATAACGGCCATATGAATGACGCAGCGTATGCCAAAGTATTCAGTTTGGCTGTCGATAAAACTATCGAAGCTATCGGATTGGATGCTGAAGCACGTAAAAAGCACAACTATACATTTTTCACGCTGGAAACGCATCTGTGCTATTTGAAGGAAGCCCATGAACATGAATTGCTTAGCGCAAAAATGCAGCTTCTGGACAGTGATGCCAAGCGCCTCCATGTATTTTTCACCCTGGAAAATGATGCTGGAGACTGCGTGGCAACGAGTGAACAGATGCTGATGGGCATAGATTCGGAGCAGGGGAAACCGGCATCTTTTCCGGAACCTGTCGCTATAGCTGTGGAAAGAATAAAGAATGAACATAAAGAGATGAGCTTGCCAAAACAAGCAGGCCGGACAATCGGAATCAGGCGTTAAATCCGGTTCAAGAGAAAAAGAGGAGAATGTTGATGAAAAAGATTGAAGTGAACAACTTAACGAAGATCTTTGGTTCTCAGCCTCAGCAAGGGCTGAAACGTTTGAAAAATGGAGAACAAAAAGAAGATATCTTGGCAAAGACCGGCATGACCGTTGGGGTCAACCAAGCGACTTTCTCTGTTGATCCCGGTGAATTCTTCGTAATCATGGGATTATCAGGCAGTGGGAAGTCGACTTTGATCCGCCTTGTGAACCGGCTGATTGAACCTACTGACGGTGAAGTGCTCATTGATGGAGAAGACATCACAAAGATGAACAAAAATGAATTGATCAATGCCAGACGCCAAAAGCTAGGCATGGTTTTTCAGCAGTTCGGTTTATTCCCGCACCGGACAGTATTGGAAAACGTCGGCTATGGCTTGGAAATTCAAGGAATCAATAAAGAAGAACGCAACAAGCGAGCTCAGCAATCGATCGAGGATGTCGGTTTGAAAGGGTATGAAAACAGTTATCCAAAAGAACTCAGCGGCGGTATGCAGCAGCGCGTCGGGCTGGCGCGGGCACTGGCCAATGATACGGACATCCTGCTGATGGATGAAGCATTCAGTGCGCTTGATCCGCTAATCCGCAAAGAAATGCAAGACGAGCTTTTGAAACTGCAGAATAAATTAGGCAAAACAATTTTATTCATTACTCATGATTTGGATGAAGCACTAAAGCTGGGTGACCGGATTGCCATTATGAAAAATGGCGAAATCGTCCAAGTTGGAACTGCAGATGAAATTCTGGAGAACCCCGCCAATGAATATGTTTCCAATTTCGTCAAAGATGTGGACCGCTCTAAAGTGCTGATGGCTTCCCATGTTATGAAAAAACCGATTGTCCATATTATGGATAAAAGCGGTGCCTTAGCAGCCGTGAAAAAAATGGAAGATGCAGGGGTCTCAAGTATATTCGTTGTTGATAAAGACAATGACTTCAAAGGGCTGCTGACGATTGATGATGCCATTAAATCGTATAAATCAAGCTTGGCAATCGGTGAATTGCTGATTAAAGATATTCATTCCATCTCACCAGAAACCCCATTAAACGACCTCTTTGGAATTGCCGTCGAAGCCAAATATCCACTGGCAGTTATTGAAAATGGAAAGCTCTTGGGAATCGTCTCACGCGTCTCGATCCTTTCCGGATTAGTTCTAGGGAAAGATGAGGTGGCATCGGTATGAATTACTTCATCCTTCCATTAGAAGAATGGACAAATAATTTTGTAAATGACTGGCTCTTGCCGGTCACTGGTGAATTTTTTGACGCTATCAGCAACGGATTGCGTACATTTGTCGATGGTATGACAGATATTCTGATCGCCATTCCGCCTGAACTGCTGACAATCGTAATAATGTTGCTGGCCTGGAAAATTTCCGGGAAAGGAGTTGCCTTGTTCGCACTCGCTGGAAGCCTTTACCTCGGTTCAGTCGATTTATGGGAAGCGGCGATGCAGACAGTGGCAATCGTAATCGTATCCACCTTTATATCCGTGATCATCGGAATTCCATTGGGGATTATTGCTGCAACAAATAAAACCATGTCAAGTATCGTTCGTCCGGTGCTCGATTTCATGCAGACTCTACCAAGTTTCGTTTATCTGATACCGGCAATCCTGTTGTTCGGACTTGGCAACGTGCCGGCGGTAATCGCCACTTTCGTATTTGCTACACCGCCTGCTGTCCGGATGACGACTTTAGGGATTCAGCAGGTGCCTGCTGATGTTGTGGAAGCTTCCAAAGCATTTGGATCTACTAACTGGCAGCTTTTGTACAAAGTCCAGCTACCGCTGGCTACGCCTTCGATTATGGCGGGCATCAACCAAACGATGATGCTGGCTTTGTCAATGGCGGTAATCGCATCGATGATCGGTGCACCTGGTCTTGGATCAGTTGTTTTGGAAGGCATCTCAACCGTCAATGTCGGTCTAGGATTAACAGGCGGGTTAGGCATCGTGGTCCTGGCGATTATCATGGATCGCATCACTCAAGGCTTGGCGCATAAGTTATAAAAAGGAAAAGAGGAAATTAGACATGAAAAAGATTTTATTGACAGCAATAATGGTCTTATTGGCAGCAGTAGCGGCGGCTTGTTCTTCAGAAACTTCACAGACAGAAGAAGGAACAGCAGGCGCATCCCAGAAAACAATCACTTTCGGTGTGACACCTTGGACGAGCACAGTGCCACCGACTAAAATCGCAGGTTTGATACTGGAAGATATGGGCTATGAAGTGGAAGAAACTGAAGCGGATGCGGGAAGTATTTATACGGGTCTTTCACGAGGAGATCTTGATGTCTTCATGGACGCCTGGGTTCCGATGCATCAAAACTATTTGGATAAATTCGAAGATAAAATTGAAAGCGCATCTATAAGTTACCCCGAAGCAGATACAGGCTGGGTAGTTCCAGCTTATATGGAAGACATCAATACGCTGGAAGATTTGAAAGGCCGCGAAGGCGAGTTCGATAATAAATTCTTTGGCATTGAAAAAGGTGCCGGTGCTTCACTGGAAAGTGATGAAATCATCGAAGCGTTTGAATTTGACTTCACACAGGTGAATTCCTCTGAAGGAGCAATGCTTGCTCAGGCTCAGCGCATGATGGCGCAGGAAAAACCGGTGGTCTTTTATGGTTGGAGACCGCACACGATGTTTAATAAATTTGACTTGAAAGTTCTGACGAATGATAAAGGGTTCTTTGAAACTTCATCTGTTGAAGTAATTACAAACAAAGAACTGAAAGAAAATGCGCCAGAAGCTTATAATTTTTTAAGCAACTGGAACATTTCGATTGATGAAGTGGAAGAAATGATTGTAAAGATTGAAGAAGGGGGAGACCCGGAAGAAATTGCCCAAGAGTGGATTGACAACAATCCGGATAAAGTGGCCGAAATGAAAGGTGAATAATAGATATAGGAAAGCCGGAACTTCCATTGTAAATGGAGGGTCCGGCTTTTTTGTGGCAAATAAGATTATAAGAAAAGGAGAGGATAAAAAGTAGAGTTGATTGATACACCGTTCTTGTTGAATGACAAGAAGAAGCATATCTATAAAGCACTGGCTTTTGGAAAGGTGAACGTTGTGAATATGCAGCTTCAGCGGGGAGAAATTATAGCTGAGCACGAAGTGGATGCCGATGTCCTGATCATTATAAAAGAAGGGGAAGTAGCTTTTACAGTGGAAGGTGAACGTGCAGAAGCAACTGCGCAGAATATTCTCCATATGAATCCGGGCGAATGGCATAGCTTGGAGGCGCTGGAAGTCAGCGATTTTATCGTTCTGCAAATCAGGCGCTCGTGAAAATTCGAACTGAGGCAGGAGCGGACCGAAAATTCTTTTAATCGTGCAGGCGGACTTCTTTTGGCAAATAGCGAAGGAAGTCCGCCTTTTAATTCTGTTCCAACCTACCTGCTGGAATTACAGCAGTGTGGGTACCTTTTAATTACCACTCAATTTCATCAGGATACTCAGCCTGCAGCCTGATTTCATGGATCGGCATTTTGTTGGGGGTAGCCGCCGCCAGAACCTGGTTGCGGAAAGTTATATAATCTTTGTCTTGCAAAGCAATTTTCAAAGCGATGACGCCCAAACTTTTCTCGCGCTGTTTTTTGGGCATGTCTATATACTTGATATTTAAGAAATCGATGTATTGGATTGCATATTCTTCCCCCGGCACCGCCTGCTGGAAAGCTTTTAAAATCTGCTGGTACTCTTCTTCGGGAACTTGTCCATGCAGACAATCAAGGACAAGAGACTGGAAGCGGGCGATTACATGCAAGTGAATATCCCAGTCCGGAAATTTGGCATCTTCCCGGTGGAGGCGGACGAAATCTTTCAGCGCGATAGCTGCATACAAAATTTCAGGCCACAGCACTTCGGTTGAAAAATAAATGTTTTTGTCAGGTGCGATAAAGCTGTGCTGCTTTTTCGTATGGTCATGCAAGCCATTAAAAACAGATTCGACATTGCGGTCCCCTTGGGCGGCATGGCGAATTTCATATGAAATCCCAAGAATCCGCATGCGGGATCCTGCATAATCATAATATTTGTTTTCGTCGCCGATTACATGGTAAATCGCCTGATTCAGTTCATCCAAATCAAAGTAATCGCCGCTGATTTTAACGCCGGTATGGTTCGGAGTGTTCGTTAATGTAAGCATGCCTGATTCTCCTATCGTTTCGGTTTATAGTCCAGTTGATCGAATAACTCGTTCCGTTCTTGATCGGTTAGATCCCGCCATTCCCCGACCGGCAGATTTCCGAGATGAATATTCATAATACGGATCCGTTTTAAGCCACGCACTTCATATCCCAATGCACTGCACATGCGGCGGATCTGGCGGTTCAACCCCTGGCGCAAAATAATGCGGAAAGAGTATTTGGATAATTTTTCAGTTGTCGTAGGGAGCGTCTTCGTATCGAGGATTTCCACCCCTTCAGACATTTTCTTCAGAAAAGATTCGGTCACCGGCATATCCACTTTAACGATATACTCTTTTTCATGTTCATTTTCGGCGCGCAGAATTTCATTGACGATATCTCCGTCATTCGTCAATAAAATCAGACCTTCCGAATCTTTGTCCAGCCGGCCGACATGGAATATCCGAAGTGGATGATTGACGAAATCGACAATATTCCCTTCAATATGGCGTTCTGTTGTACTTGTTATGCCTACGGGTTTATTAAGCGCGATATATACGTATTGCTGCTTCGGCTGTTCAATAACGTTGCCATCCACCCGCACTTCGTCCCCAGGTTGTACTTTGCTTCCGAGTTCGGCCCTCTCGCCGTTGATGGTCACCCGGCCGTCTTCTATAAATTTATCCGCGCCGCGTCTAGAGGTAATGCCTGTTTCACTTAAAAACTTATTGATTCTCATAAAAAAATCCCTTCAAATATATATTTCATTGATATATCCTATTATACCCTGATAAAACCTTAAACAAAACGAAGGATGGAAATGAAGAAAGAATTTACAATTAAAAGGTTGCAATTTTCCGATTAATTTGACAATATAGAAGGGAAGCCGTCTCGTTGCTTATCCTGCTTTATCCCAAAAATGTAAGCGGATTCAAAGAGGCGAAAAAAGATAAGGGAGGAAACAGAATGGTATTGTACTCAGCACCAAATACGGAAGGCGCGAAAAGCAGATTCAAGGAAAGATATGAAAACTATATAAATGGTGAGTGGCGTGCTCCGGCGAAGGGCCAGTATTTTGATAATGTATCGCCGGTAAACGGGAAAAAATTCACCGAAATCGCCCGCTCAACAGCGGAAGATGTAGAAGCTGCACTTGATGCGGCACATGCAGCGAAAACCGCATGGGGCAAAACTTCTACTACAGAACGTTCGAATATCCTGCTTAAAATTGCAGACCGTATGGAACAGAATCTGGAAATGCTGGCTGTAGCAGAAACTTGGGACAACGGAAAAGCAGTCCGTGAAACGCTGAATGCCGATTTGCCTTTGGCAATTGACCATTTCCGTTATTTTGCAGGAGTGATCCGTGCCCAGGAAGGTTCCATCAGCCAAATCGATGAAGATACAGTCGCTTATCATTTCCATGAACCTCTTGGGGTAGTGGGACAAATCATTCCTTGGAACTTCCCGCTTCTTATGGCAACTTGGAAATTGGCGCCTGCCTTGGCAGCGGGCAACTGTGTTGTCTTGAAACCGGCTGAGCAGACTCCGGCAAGTATTTTGGTGTGGGCTGAGCTGGTGGGCGATTTATTGCCGCCGGGCGTATTGAATATCGTAAACGGATTTGGTCTGGAAGCTGGGAAACCGCTTGCTTCAAGTCCGCGCATCAGCAAAATAGCATTTACTGGTGAAACGACGACGGGCCGTATGATTATGCAATATGCTTCCCAAAACCTGATTCCGGTGACGCTGGAACTGGGCGGGAAATCACCGAACATTTTCTTTAAAGACATCATGGACCAGGACGATGCTTTCCTTGATAAAGCAATCGAAGGTTTTGTCATGTTTGCCTTGAACCAAGGTGAAGTATGTACATGTCCTTCACGTGTACTGATCCAGGAAGACATTTATGAAGAATTTATGGAACGTGCATTAAAGCGTGTGGCTGCTATCAAAATCGGCAACCCGCTTGATCCCGAGACAATGATGGGTGCTCAGGCTTCACAAGAGCAGATGGAAAAAATCATGTCGTATTTGGATATCGGCAAGCAGGAAGGCGCTGAAGTATTGATCGGCGGCGACCGTAACGTTTTAGAAGGCGATTTGGCAGAAGGCTATTACATCAAGCCGACAGTTTTCAAAGGCGACAACAAAATGCGGATTTTCCAGGAAGAAATTTTCGGGCCGGTCGTATCGGTCACAACGTTTAAAACAAAAGAAGAAGCGCTTGAAATTGCCAATGATACATTGTATGGATTAGGAGCGGGCATCTGGACACGTGATACGAATACCGCCTACCGTTTCGGCCGTGGCATCCAGGCAGGGCGCATTTGGACAAACTGCTACCACCAATATCCGGCTCATGCTGCATTTGGCGGTTACAAAATGTCCGGCGTTGGCCGTGAGAACCACAAAATGATGCTTGATCACTATCAGCAGACTAAGAATATGCTTGTCAGCTACAGTGAAAACAAACAAGGGTTCTTTTGATCCCGTTGGCCAGTAAGATTTCTACGGGATAAAGTTTCTCTTTATCCCGCTTTAACGGTCAGTAAAAAAATCAACTGACCGTAAAAGCCCGAATGGATCAACTAATAATCTGCAGGATGAACCCCTGCAGATTAAGTTTCTCTTTACCAGGAAAGAAGGGATACCAATGGTCGAACGTGTAACGGCAACGGATGCGGCGCTCGAGCTGATAGAACTGCTGAAACAAAAGCACGGACCGGTCATGTTTCATCAGTCGGGAGGATGCTGTGATGGCAGTTCACCGATGTGTTACCCTGAAGGCGATTTATTCATTGGTGATCAGGATGTGCTGCTCGGTGAAATTGGCGACAGCAAATTCTATATGCATAAAAACCAGTTTGATTACTGGAGTCATACACAACTGATCATTGATGTAGTAACAGGGCGAGGTGGCATGTTTTCTCTTGAAGGGGTCGAAGGCAAACGTTTTCTGACGAGATCGAGGGCATTTACTGCGGAAGAAACCAAAGAATTGCAGCAGCAGAAATAAGAAAAACCGGGTGTTTCCGCACCCGGTTTTTCTTATTTTTTATAGGTTTTTTTAGCTAGAAAAGCGCTTGGATCCACGGTTTACAATGGAAAGAGAGAGCGGGAAATGCTATAATAAAAGAATGAAAGGTGGTAATGATTTTGACGAAATTAGTGAACCGGGTTTCCCGTGAACAAGCCAACCAAGCGATTTCCTATGCGTCACATTCTCTCACCACTGAAGGGTTTAACGTGACAAATGAGGATCAGAATTTTGTTCGGTCGGTCTTGACTGGTGAACAGACGGAAGCACAATTCCACCGGGCCATTAAGACAAAATTCAATGTCTAAGTACCAGCATTCCTCGATGTACTGCTATCCGGATTCGGACGTATTGATCAACCATTTCAACTTGATGGATGATAAGAAATTGAAAGAGCTGGAAAAAGTCTATACGCTTTTCCGACTTTCAGAACTGCAAATCAAAAAGCCTGCAGATCCAACAGATGTGGAAGCATTTTTGGCGATACATCAATACATTCTTCAAGACGTGTATCCCTTTGCAGGTGAGTTGCGGAAAGAGATGATTTCAAAAGGATCTTCTTCTTTTGCACACCCAAAGTTTATCGAGTCTGAACTTCACAAGATTTTTGCGGAGCTGGCTGCAGAAAGTTATTTAAAAGATTTACCGCGCGAAAAATTCATTCCGCGGCTTGCTTATTTTTTAGCGGAATTGAATGCACTTCATCCTTTTCGAGAAGGCAATGGACGCACCGTCCGGGAATTTGCCCGGCAACTGGCAATTAATGCAGGTTATCAGCTGGACTGGGAAAAGATTCCGGAACCTGCTGAAATCATTAATGCGTTTGTGGATTCATTTAACGCTAACAATAACAGGCTCGAAAATTTACTGGATGAAAGCATCTCTTAAGAAAAGCCGATCCCTTACTTTTGGGATCGGCTTTTCTTAAGGTCCAGATACATTCTCGGCAGCCTTGTTCATTGCGCTTCAGATGGACACTTCCGCGGGGCCAGCTTCAGCTTCTTCGTCATAAAGACATCGGCGGAATATCGGTTAAGTGGATCAAATTTAAACAGCATTATATCTTTTCTTCAGGCGATTTTTCAACCGGTGCAGGATGCTGCTGGAGCCATTCGATGCCAAACTCGACGAGCGGCCGCATCTCAACGAGTTTCACTTCCGCTTGTCCGAGAGTGCCGGCAACAATTTCGCCTGGATAGTCTTTTGCCAGTTCCGGAAACCGGTCAGAGTCCATATCCACACAGTCATAAGTCTTCCAGACACGTTTTCCGTCAATCATCATGGCGGCGCCTTGCGGAGAAGTAGTCCGCGTTTCCTGGACGAATTCCGCATAATGCAAAGCTGTGCACGAATCAAACCCGGTCCCGATAAAGAGAATCTTGACATCTGCTTTCATCATTTTTCCAAGCGGCGAGCCTTTTCCAAACGAATCATCGATCGGCTGTTCGCTCATCCATTCGGCGGCCTGTTTTCCCCAAGCCATAAATGAATGGGCCGGATGAGGGCTTCGAATGGCATCAGGATGGCGATGAAAACATTCCGCAATTTTTCCCATTCCCCGGAGTTCAGTTAAATGAGGGTTGAAAGCAGGCGAACTTTCACGAAACGGCTGATGCCAGTTTTCGGGGATAGGCGGATTCATCCAGTAGACAGGGTCGGAGTTGTCTGCTGACTGTGAAGGCATGACCAGGGTGCCTTCGGCCGTTATGGTCTCTATTAAGGCTTCTACAACGGCTTGGGCGCCTCCTGCTATCCATCCCATCGATTTTAACGATGAATGGACCATAAGGTCGTCCCCGGCTTTTATGCCCAATCTGTTAAGCTGCTGCTTAAGTGTTTCTTTTGATTGGAATTCAGGTGTATTTAATATATGCAGAAATTCAGTCATCTTTATTCCCCCCTTGATGTAAATATACCATAGCAGGAAAGCTTGCCGTTTTGCTTTTCGCAAGTTAGCATTAGTTGAAAGGAGTGTTGAATATGGAAGCAAGGCCAATGAAAGAATCCAGAACAATCCAGACGAAATTGGTGCTGCCACCGGACACGAATCACATGAATTCGATTTTTGGCGGAAAAGTGCTGGCGTATATAGATGAAATTGCAGGCATCGCGGCCATGAAGCACTCACGCCGCCATGTCGTGGTCACCGCTTCGATCGATTCCGTGGATTTCTTGTCCTCAGCCCATGTCGGGGAGGTGCTGGAGTTGGAAGCGAATGTGACTTCTACCGGACGTACATCGATGGAAGTATATGTTCGCGTAAAATCTCAAAACCTGCAGACCGGCGAAGAAAAACTGACCACTGAATCATTTTTGACGATGGTAGCCATGGGGGATGACGGAAAACCGGTACCGGTTCCTGGAGTGATTCCGGAATCAGAAGGCGAGAAACTGTTTTTCAATTCAGCGCCAGCCCGGCGGGACCATCGGAAAATGAGAGTAAAAACGCCCCGCACTACTTAAAAACGAGCAAGGCATTTATTTTTTTAAATGTATAGCCATAATGTGGACCTGTGGATAAGATATTGTCAGAAAAGTTATCCACATGTGAATAAGCGCTTTTTCCGCTATTAGTCCACAGAAAAAAAGGATAACTTTTTGATTTTGTGCATAAACTGCTATTAGATTCCGATTTTTCAATAAATGCCTGTTGATTAAATTTTAGGTATTTGTCTGAGAAGGAGTTGAGATGATGGAAGTTTTTCTGAATTTAATAAAAGGGATCGCCCTGTTTTTCTTTGCAGCAGGACTTGTCTTATCAATTTTGGTTTTGCTGAATTATGGACTGGATTTTACAGGAAGCGAGTGGCTGGCCACCCGTTTTTTGCGGCTGTATCTATTTCTAACTGTAACGGGGATTCTGGTTTATATTTTGATCCGGTTTCGGAGAAGAAAAGGGCAGTAAAGAGCAGCTTGATTCAAAGGCATCGTTCGTGGCTAATCATTAAACACGAAACGGAAAAAGGAGCAGCCGCGGCTGCTCCTTTTCCAGCTTGTTGAGGAAGTTAAAGTTTCTATTAGTGATTCTTTCTTAACCGATATTCCGCCAACCAGCTGCGCTTGCCGCGGGCGAGCGCCAAGCCGCTTCGTCGCTGCGCTCCTGTCTCTGCATCGCTTCGCTAGCTTCGAGACATGAAAGGGCGTTGCAGGGTCTCGGCTTTCTCGCTATCCCGCAGGCAAGACATTAGCCGACGCCTGCGAGGCTAAGTCTTTGCGACGAAGCAGCGAAGCGATGCAGGAGCAGTACGGTTTTCTCCGCTGGTTGGCTCCATATCTAGAGAGCAGGAACAAACAAGAGAGGATTTTCTTAAACCGTCACTCTTTTAGAGAGCCTCTAAAGGTGACAAAAGCGAGCTGAATGCAGCGGAAGGCGGCGACTTCTGCGGGAACAGGGCGAGTCCTGAGACCCCGCAGGGAGCATAGCGACTGAGGAGGCTCAGGCCGCACCCCGCGAAAAGCGTCCGCCCTGGAGCGAAATGAGAACAGGCTATCGAGAGTTTCTCGATAGCCTGAAAAAGGAGCAGCCGCGGCTGCTCCTTTTCAATGGTTTAATTTTTAGCTAGAAGTTCTTCAAAATAAGAACCGAATTCTTTGGAACGTTTTAAGATGGTGCTCGATGAAACATTGAACTTTTCGCTCAAGTCTTTTGGAGCAAGCATTGGCCCTTTGATCAATTCATGGTCTTGCAAGAAGCGCCAATAACCTGCAACAAGTGCTTCCGGTTTTTGGACAGTAGGCTGCTGGCTCACCAAGTAGCTGTTCATGATGCTGGTCACGTTGTCTACGGTTTCCTCATCAAAATCAGCTTGTTCGATGTGTTTGCCAAGTTCTGCCATAACCGAATTGTGTTCAGGGGAAAGCTCAATGCTTTCTTCTACGATGCCGGTTGAGTACTTCACGATTTGCTCAACCACTGCCAAGTAATTGTCATGGATATATTGGTTGCCATCTGTCGTGTTTTCAGCTTGCATCTTGGCTTTTAACTGCTCAAAGAACGGATTGAAATCGCCAACTACCGTCAAGTAGCCATTCAGGAATAATGCGCCTTTTTCTCCGATGCGGGAATCAGGGAGCAAAATTGCCAATAAACCTTGGCCATCCTGCATATCAGTCGGCGGCTGGTCAGTCATTTCATAAACGTCGCCAGTGAAAGCATCTTTGAACTGAGCGGATGCCTCATTGCCTTTGATGAATTGTCCGAGGAAAACCCGGACATTTTTCCAATTTTCAAGAACTTCTTTAGTGGATGGGCGTTGAGCAAGCTCAATATGCTTCACTAAGAAATTCTGCCATAATTCGGGTTTCTTCATAAACAAAAAGTTCTCAATGACAAATGCTTGCGCATCATTTTCTGCCATCGATTCCATTAACCGGGGCTGCCATTCCTGCTGGAGCAGACGGAAATCCGGCAGTTGTTCCTGGTTCGGGTTTTCTGAAAAGAATTGCTGGCGAACTTTAAAAAGTTCGTCATTCACTAAATCATTAATGGAAACGGATTGTTGTTTTCCGTGACATTTTTTGTATTTCTTGCCGCTGCCGCATGGGCACGGATCATTTCTTCCTACCATTCTTATCACCTACATTTTTTCTTGAGTGTAACACAGAATGGCGTTTCGCTCAAAAGTCGGACGATTCTGACGTCAATTTGCCGTATAAATACATGTCATGGCGCTTTCCATCACGCTGCAAAAACTCCCGGTAAACCCCTTCTTTTTGAAAACCTAATCTTTCATACATAGCAATGGCCGGCTGATTGTAATCAAAAACGGTAAGCTGCAGACGGTGCAGGTTCAGTTCATTCCACGCATAATTCATCAGAATAGCCATGGTTTCTGTACCATAGCCATGGCCTTGGAAATCAGGTCCAAGTGCAATGGACACCCAACCCACTCTATGTGCCCACTCAATGTCTTCAATGGCACAGACTCCCATAAAGGTATCAAGGCCGACTGGACGAATGGCAAAGCGAAAATCCCGGTCCGAGCTTTCCTGAAACCAATCGTTTGCCTGTTTCTCGGAAATTTCTCGGATCGGGCTGGAATTGTAATTTCGTCCAAATCCCGCTTCGCCATTCCATTTTCGGTAATCGGGTAAATCTTCGATTCGCATTGCTGTTAAACGAACTTTTTCTCCTTTAAACATGGCGGTCTCCTTTAACTGAATAATTGGATGTCCAGTGCATCCAGCACATGTTGAGGCACGAAAAAGCGGACAGTGACTAGCGGGTCCACTACTTGGCTGATTTGAGTTTCGCCAGCTGCGCTCATCAGCATGGTGATTTCACTGACGCTCATGTCGGTATAAGGAAGCAGCAAATCAATGGTTTCTTCCACAGCGGTTTTGACCGCTTCATCCAGAGTCATGGCTGAAACAAGCAAGGAGAACCCTTCGCTGTTTTGAAGAAGCGGAAATTTGGAATGTGTTCCTTTAATGACGTCAAACGTCACAGTGGCGCGCCCCGGGACTTCAATTCCGGAAACGCTGACTTCGCCGTCTCCCATTGCCGCGTGAAAATCACCCAAGGCAAAAAGAGCGCCTTCTGTGAAGACCGGGAAGTATAATGTCGCGCCTTTGGTAATGAGTTTGGTATCCATATTGCCGCCATGTGCTCCAGGAGTGCCGCATGATACGGGCTTTCCTTCAGGAGCTACTCCGATTACACCAATCATAGGGTTCAATGGCAGATGCAGGCGCTCGTTGAAAATCGCTTTGCCATCTTTGATCGGAATAATTTTCGCTTCCATCTGCTCAAGGCGGTGTCCCATGACTCCGAGTTCCGGACCGGTTACCATAACGCCCTGGTCGCCGATTTCCAACTCGTCAATCGTCACTTTCAGGAGGTCTCCGTATTCCGCTCCTTCAATAAAGATCGGACCGGTTGCAGGGTTAATTTCATTCCAATCGATTGCAGCGATTTCCTGATCGGCTGAGTGAATCTGATTTTTAAAGCAATCGTAGGTTTCAATCGTTACAGTATCACCCGGCCGGGCATGCATCACAGGCGGATGTAAGGTTGAGAAACTGTAGATTACATCTTTAGCAGGCAAAGTTTTCATCGGTTCCAGCTCCTTTTTTGAATATTTACATAATTGTAGCAAGACAATTGGCGAATAGCAAAAGCCAGAGTGCAAGCGGGCGGGCGCTGTAGTAAGATTAAGTGGAGAAAAAATAGCAAGAGGGGGATGCCTGTGGATGAAGAAGCTTTGAAAGGCCTTATTAATTGGATGAAAATTATTATTCTTACTGCCGCAATTGTTCTGGTGTCCCGCCAATTCCTGTTTGAACCGGTTTCGGTCCATGGACAATCCATGATGCCGACTTTTGAAGAAGACGATAAAGTGGTCTTGACTAAAATCAGCCGGATTGACAATTTTGATATGATTGTTTTTGTGGCGCCGGATAAGAAAAATTACATCAAACGAGTGATTGGGATTCCGGGTGACCGGGTGGAGATGAAAAATGATCAACTGTATTTGAACGGGAAGCCGGTTGATGAACCTTATCTTGAAGAGAACCGGCAATGGGCAAAAGAGAATGGCTATCCGGAACTGACTGCTGATTTTGGGGAGTTTACAGTGCCGGGGGAATGTTATTTTGTCTTAGGGGACAATCGGTTGAACAGTGTTGATTCCCGGATGATCGGGTTTATTTTAGAAGAAGCTGTCATTGGGGAAGTGAAGTTCCGCTTGTCTCCAGTTGAGAACATCGGAATCGTCAAATAATGGACTAAGTGAAAGGCGTGGAATTATGAAAATTGTCGTCTTGTCTCAGAATGCCATAGAAGCGCAGGGCTTGAAATGGATCATCGAATCGCATATGAATGGAGTTGAGGTCACATTTCATGAAGAAAAAGCAGAAGCGGACTGTTTGATTTGTGACATGGACTTGTGGACGCCGGAACTTGAAAAACAATTGCTTCAAGCCGGGATGCCTTGGATCGGCTTATCGTCGGACAGAACTTTCTCTACAGCTTACCGTGCCTTGAAAGGGAAAGCCCAAGATCTCTTGTTTCGCCCTTTTGATCCGATGGTATTCGTGAAACAGCTGCAGCAAATCCGCTTTCAATTGCGCAACCAGCAGGCGGCAACAGCTTTGAGAAAAAGCCCAAGGTTATTCTATGAGGATTTTTTCAGCAGGGAAAGCTTGAGGCCTGAAGTGACTTTCGTTGCTTTTGTAACACCCGGACAAGACACATACCCCATTTTGCATCGGTTGTTGAAGGAATATCCGTTTAATGAAAAAGCCGAAGTTTTCACTTTCTCGGATTTTATTTTGCTTGCTTATTTTTCTGAGGATGAACTTGCATGTACCGAAGAATGCCGTAAGTTTTATGCGTCCTGGAAGCGCCAGGTAGAAGAGCCTTTATCCATTTTTGTGAATGCCAATCGCCGCGAGAGCGTGAAAAAGTATTACCAGGAAACAAAAGAAATGACTTCACTGATTTTTTATGAAGGGTATGATATTGCTGGAGTGGAGCAGGAACCATTGCGTTGGCAAGCCCTTGATCCTTTTCTGACGCCAGTAGAGCAGCGCATTTGGGTTGAAATGCTCGAAACACGAGACATTGGCGGCATTCAAAAGTGGATGGACAATGAGTTTTTAACTTATGCCAGGCCGTATCCGGCACCGGAAATGATCCGTATCCGGCTCACCAGTGTATTGGCACAAGCAAGGCGGTTTATGAAATCCATCCAGCTGCAGGATGAGCATTGGGAACAGCGCTACCATTCAGTGTTCGAAGTGATTGTCAAAGGCCCTGTGGTCTATGGCATTGTCCAGACCGCCTCCCATTTTTTTGTTGAACTTGTATTAGCTGCAGGCAAGCGCCAAGGGGACGGCAGAAGTTCCATTTCCGAAAAAGTCCGTGAACTGATGGAAGCGAACTACTGGAATCCTGATTGGAACTTAGCGGCTTGTGCAGAAACGCTTCATATGAACAAAAGTACATTGAGCCGCAAATTTCAGGAAGAGGCAGGGCGTAAATTTGGGAATGCCTTGGCTGAAATCCGTCTGCGTGAAGCGAAGCGGCTGATGAAAGAAACGATATTGCCGCTTGACGAAGTGGCCAAACTTACAGGTTTCTCAACCGCCTCCTACTTTAGTGCGGTTTACAAACGGCATGAAAAACTGACGCCATCCGAGTTTAGAAAAAAAGGCTTTCATATAATGACTTAAAAACCGGCTTCGATTCTGAAGCCGGTTTTTTTGGGAGATAAAGTGAAATAAATTGATAAAGTGCGAGATATATAAACGAAATGAGAAATAAATTGATAGAAATGAATTTTTTTATAAATAAAATTCAGAATAATTTATTTAGAATGAATATATAGACAAAGGAGGAAGGTAAAATGAAAACGCTATCAGAAAATAAAGTGGTTCGATACAGAGGGACTGAACTCCATACAAAAGGATGGCAGCAGGAAGCGGCCTTGCGGATGCTGATGAATAATTTGGATCCCGATGTGGCGGAGCGCCCGGAAGACTTAGTGGTTTATGGCGGCATCGGCAAAGCGGCACGCAACTGGGAAAGCTTTGAGGCCATCGTCAAGTCGTTGAAAGAATTGGAAAACGATGAAACTTTAATGGTGCAATCAGGCAAGCCGGTGGCGGTTTTTAAGACGCATACCGATGCGCCGCGCGTCTTGATTGCTAACTCGAATATCGTGCCGGCATACGCAAATTGGGAAACCTTTCATGAACTCGATAAAAAAGGGCTGATGATGTATGGGCAGATGACAGCGGGAAGCTGGATTTACATCGGTTCACAGGGAATTGTACAAGGAACCTATGAAACGTTCGCAGAACTGGCAAAACAGCATTTCGGCGAGTCGTTGAAAGGAACGATTACATTGACTGCCGGGCTTGGCGGCATGGGTGGGGCGCAGCCGCTTGCTGTAACTATGGCAGGGGGGGTCTGCATTGGCATAGAAGTGGATGAGACGCGTATTGACCGACGGATTGCCACGCGTTATACCGACATCAAAACGGATTCACTCGATGAAGCGATTCGCTTGGCTGAAGAAGCGAAAAAAGAAGGGAAAGCGCTGTCGATCGGCTTGCTGGGCAACGCATCGGATATCTTGCCCGAAATGCTGGAACGTAGATTCACGCCGGATGTCCTGACCGACCAGACGTCTGCTCATGATCCGCTGAACGGATATGTGCCTTCCAACATGACTTTGGCAGATGCCGAAGCATTGCGGAAGTCAGATCCTAAAGAGTATGTGAAGCGCTCCAAGGCTTCTATGGCAAAACATGTTCGGGCAATGCTCGAGATGATGCATAAAGGGGCCATTACATTTGATTATGGAAACAATATCCGCCAAGTGGCAAAAGACGAAGGGGTGGAGAAAGCATTTGATTTTCCAGGATTTGTTCCGGCGTATATCCGCCCTCAATTCTGTGAAGGCAAAGGCCCATTCCGCTGGGTTGCATTATCAGGTGATCCTGAAGATATCCGGAAAACAGATGAAGTTATTTTGCGGGAATTCAGCTATAACACGCATTTATGCAATTGGATCAAAATGGCACAGGAAAAAATTCAATTTCAAGGCCTGCCTTCACGCATTTGCTGGCTTGGCTACGGAGAACGGGCCCGGTTTGGCAAAATCATCAACGATATGGTTGCAAGCGGGGAATTGAGCGCTCCCGTTGTCATCGGGCGGGATCATCTCGATTCAGGTTCGGTCGCTTCGCCAAACCGCGAAACGGAATCAATGAAAGACGGCTCGGATGTTGTCGCTGACTGGCCCATATTAAATGCCCTGGTCAATGCAGTGGGCGGTGCGACTTGGGTGTCGCTTCATCACGGCGGCGGAGTCGGTATGGGGTATTCCATACACTCGGGTATGGTCATTGTTGCTGATGGCACGAAAGAAGCGGAAGCCCGCATTGAGCGGGTTCTCACTACGGACCCGGGCATGGGCGTAGCGCGGCATGTGGATGCTGGATACGAATTGGCGGAAAAAACGGCGCGCGAAAAAGGCGTCAATATACCAATGATGAAAGGGGCGCCTTCAAAAAATGAATAAACCGGTATGGATAAAAAATGCAACACTCGCAACGTTAAAAGGGCAGCCGGGTCCTCGTTCAAAAGAAGCAATGAGTGAACTCGGGTTAATCGAAAATGGCAGTGTATGGCTGGAAAATGGGAGCATTCAGGCGGTAGGGACGACAGAAGAACTAACTCTGACGTATAGTGGCCGTTTAGAAGAAGCGGAAATCATCGATGCAGAGAGCCGGCTGGTAACGCCTGGCCTCGTCGATCCGCATACGCATGTAGCATTCGGCGGAAGCCGGGAAGGCGAATTTGAAAAACGCCTTCAAGGTGTTTCCTATATGGATATCATGAATGCTGGCGGCGGAATTCATGCCACCATGCGCATGACCCGCGAAGCGACGCCAGAGGAATTGTATCAGCAGACCTGGAAACGCCTCGATGCCTTTCTAAAACATGGTGTCACGACTGTAGAAGGAAAAAGCGGCTATGGCATGAACTTGGAAACAGAATTAAAGCAGCTTCAAGTGATGCGGCGCTTAAACCAGGAACATCCGATTGACCTGGTTCCAACTTTTATGGGTGCGCATGCTGTGCCAGCTGAGTTTAAAGGAAAAGAAGATGGCTTTGTCGATTACTTGATTGAAGAAATGCTCCCCGAAGTGGCCGGGCTGGCTGAATTCAATGACGTTTTTTGCGAGAAAAACGTCTTTACGCCGGAGCAGTCAGAACGTATTTTGGAAGCCGGCAAGCAATACGGTTTAACGCCGAAAATTCATGCCGATGAAATTGTTTCGTATGGAGGGGCAGAATTGGCCGCAAAAGTCGGTGCCATTTCAGCAGAACATTTATTGAAGGCATCAGATGAAGGAATTCAAGCGATGGCTGATGCGGAAACCATTGCTTGTCTTTTGCCGGCTACCGCTTTGTACTTAAGGGAAGAAGCAGCACAAGGCCGCAAGATGATTGACGCCGGAGTGGCGGTTGCCGTATCGACCGACTGCAATCCGGGATCGTCTCCAACCGTTTCGATGCCGCTCGTCATGAATTTGGCCTGTATTTCGATGCGCTTGACGCCAGCGGAAGCGCTAGTTGCCGCTACGTACAATGCGGCTTGCGCGATTAACCGCCAGGACCAAGCCGGCTCTTTGGAAGTCGGCAAGCAAGCAGATGTAGTTATGTGGGATGTTAAGACATATCAGGAACTGCAGTATTTGTTTGGAGTCAACCATGTACAAGCAGTTTGGAAAAACGGCAGGCAGGTGGTTGGATGAGTTATTTGAAAAAGCCGGAATGGATCTGGCAAACAGACAGTGAAACGACCCATGTCCATCAGTGGATTAAGCAGGAAGGGGCAGCTGATGTTGTCCTATTTGGCGCTCCTCTTTCACGTTCTTCGATTTCGGCATCTGCGGCTTCGGAGTATCCGGAAGCGTTCAGGAAAATGTGGAAAAAGTTTGCTGCCTACAATATTGACGAACGCGTAGATCTCACGGCAATCAAAGTGCGTGATGCAGGGGATGTCGCCATGCACACGACCGACATATTGGAGTCGCATCGGCGAATTGAAGAAACGGTGAGAGAATTAGCAGGCGAATTGACTTGCATGATTGGAGGCGACCATTCCACAACGGCATGTGCCGTGCGTGGAGTAAAGGCAGCTTTTCCGGATGAAACCGTTGGGATTTTGCAGCTTGATACCCATCTGGATGTCCGCGATCCTGCTGAACTTGGGCCGGCGAATGGCACGCCGATCCGCCAGTTGATCGATGGAAAAACGGTGCGCGGTGAGAATGTGGTGAATATCGGTTTGCATGGTTATTTCAATGCCAAACCACTGGTCGATTATGCTGACCAGCATGGAATCCACATGGTGACGATGCGGGAGGCGAGAAAAAATGGGATTGCCCGTACAATCACGGAAGCTGCTGAATTATTAAAAGGAACTGACCGGATCTATGCCACGATCGACCTTGATGTTTTGGACATCAGTGCCGCGCCGGGTGTTCCAGCTTCCACTCCCGGCGGCATGAAAGCGGAAGAACTTTTTGAAGCTTTGCTTGAAATCGGGAAATTGCCGAAGGTAAAACACATTGATTTTGTTTGTCTGGATCCTGCTAAGGATAATCATGTTGCTGCCACCGTCAAAACAGGGGTGTATGCGTGGCTGCAGTTTATGACAGGGTTTGCCTTGCGATCATAATCTAATTGAATGGGGCTGGGGGAAATGGTGACAAAAGAGGTTAAAGAAACGAACTACACAGAAACCGGCAAAAAAGCGGCCATGTGGAAGTTTTTTGTCTACAGCTTTATTGGGGCGTTCATGTTTTTTGTACCGATAACTATTGGCGGGAAAAGTTCAATCACGCTGGATCATATCGTTACATTTATTCGTGCAAATGCAGGAGGCGTTGTACCTTACTATGCGCTGGCAGTGATTGCGGCTGGAGCCGTTTATCCGTTTGCATCAGGGACTTGGAAAAAAACTGCAGTCGATAAAATCTTTTCGGCTTTTAAAGTTGTCGGCTTGCTGGTCGGAATTATGATTTTGTTCAATATTGGCCCAGCATGGCTTTTTGAGCCGGATATGGGGCCATTTCTGTTCAACTCGCTCGTAATACCGGTCGGCTTGCTTGTGCCAATCGGTGCTGTCTTTTTAGCATTGCTCGTCGGCTATGGTCTGCTTGAGTTCGTCGGTGTTCTGGTGCAGCCGATTATGCGTCCGGTATTCAAGACGCCTGGCCGTTCGGCAGTCGATGCCGCAGCTTCGTTTGTCGGCAGCTATTCGCTTGGCTTATTGATCACCAATCGCGTCTATAAAGAAGGGAAATATTCCGCTAAAGAAGCAGCGATCATCGCTACAGGGTTTTCGACAGTATCAGCGACATTCATGGTAGTGGTCGCTTCAACGCTCGATTTGATGAGTATGTGGAATACGTACTTCTGGATAACACTTGTAGTGACCTTTTTAGTGACAATGGTGACTGTGCGGATATGGCCACTGTCAAAGATAACAGACGAATACCATCCGGATGCAGTTCCACAGCCTGAACAGAAAGTGGAAGGCGGAAGATTCGCTGCGGCTTGGAAAGAGGCGAAAGAAACTGTCGCCGTGTCCCCTAAACTGATGGATAACGTTATCCAAAATTTAAAAGACGGTTTTTTGATGACGATGGCGATTTTGCCGACCATTCTTTCCATCGGTTTGCTGGGTCTTGTGTTAGCTGAATTTACACCGGTGTTTGATTGGCTCGGCTATTTATTCTTCCCGATTACGTGGGCGCTGCAATTGCCTGAACCCATGCTTGTGGCAAAAGCCAGTGCGCTCGGCATTGCCGAAATGTTCTTGCCCGCGCTTCTTGTAGTGGAATCGGTCCTTGTAGTTAAATTTGTTATTGCTGTTGTTTCGGTTTCAGCTATTATTTTCTTCTCTGCGCTCGTTCCTTGCATTGTTGCAACCGATATTCCGGTTTCCATACCAGAGTTGGTAGTCATCTGGATACAGCGCGTCATTCTGACATTGATCTTTGTCACACCAATCGCATATTTAATCCTTTAGTGTGATAACACACTATCACTGCATCTTGTTAAAAATTGGTAATTAAAAATTGATATTAATTTTCGGAAAATTTATACTGACAGTAACTAGAGATGCGGGAGCCTGTGCTATCGCGTCTTTTTTGAAGGGCGGGAAGATGATGATTACTTTGACAGGGAACGATTTAACAATTGAGCAGATGCGCCGCATCTTGTTTGAAGAGACAAAAATTGAACTGGACTTGCATGCGCTGGAGCGGGTCCGCAGAAGCCGCGAAGCTGTAGAGCGCATTGTTGCGGAAAGTAAGACGGTGTATGGCATCAATACAGGGTTCGGGAAATTCAGTGATGTCAATATTGCTGAAAAAGATGTTAATCCGCTTCAGCTTCATTTAATCCGTTCCCATGCTTGTGGAATAGGCGAACCGTTTTCAGAAACGGTTTCGCGTGCGATGACAATCTTGAGGTTAAACGCTTTATTAAAAGGATTTTCCGGAATCCGTCCGGTTATAGCAGAACGTTTAGCGATGATGGTCAATGAACGCATACATCCCGTCATTCCACAGCAAGGATCGCTTGGAGCATCAGGGGATTTGGCTCCGCTTTCGCATTTAGCATTGGTGCTGGTCGGAGAAGGGGAAGTATGGCAAAAAGGAGAGCGTGTTCCAGCGGCAAGGGCATGGCAGAACCTTGGGCTGGAGCCGTTGGAACTGGCAGCGAAGGAAGGGCTCGCGTTGATCAATGGAACGCAGGCAATGACAGCTCAAGGAGCGGTGACATATATTGAGGCTTCTGCATTGGCACTCCAGAGTGAATGGATTGCTGCCCTTACTTTTGAAGCATTGTTTGGCATAGCTGATGCCTTTCATCCGGCTATCCAAGAAGCGAGAGGATATAAAGAGCAAATCGCAGTGGCAGAGCGGATGCGCTGGTGGCTGGAAGGCAGCGAATTAACGACTATCCAAGGACAGGTCCGTGTGCAGGATGCTTATTCACTTCGCTGTATTCCCCAAGTGCACGGGGCAACTTGGCAAGTTTTAGAATATGTGAAAGAAAAGATCGAAATCGAGATGAACGCGGCAACGGATAATCCGCTCATCTTTGAAGATGGTCAAGTTGTGGTATCTGGCGGGAACTTTCACGGCCAGCCAATTGCTTTTGCCATGGACTTCCTGAAAATAGGGATGGCGGAACTTGCTAATATTTCAGAACGCCGCATCGAACGGCTGGTGAATCCAACGTTAAATGCCGGATTGCCGGCATTCTTAAGCCCGGAACCGGGCTTGCAATCAGGAGCTATGATTTTGCAGTATGCGGCAGCGAGTCTGGTATCGGAAAACAAAACATTGGCTCATCCTGCCTCGGTCGACTCTATCCCTTCATCGGCCAATCAGGAGGACCATGTCAGCATGGGAACCATCGGTGCCAGACATGCCAGGGATATTGTGGACAACGTCAGAAGAGTGCTGGCCATTGAGGCATTTTGTGCAGCACATGCGGTAGAATGCCGGGGAGTTGAAAAGCTGTCAATCCGGACTCGGGAACGCTGGCATGCGATTCGCCAAGTGGCCTCGTTTATTGACGAAGACCGTGTTTTTAACCGGGAAATTGAGCGCATTGCTGATTTTTTGCTGGCGGAGGCATATTTCGGAGTGAAAAAGGAAGTAATTTCATAATAGAGCTTTGGAAATTTTTCAGCATACAAGAAAATGAGCGGTAAGTTAAGCAGGCGGCTAGGCTGGAAACCAGTCATGGATAATAGACTTCAGAAGTCCGGAACTATTCCGGACTTTTTATTTTACCTTATTGAATTTTCCTGTCTGCACTATGTAAGAGAACCTCTTTTGTCATGTTTTGCAAAAAAGAATCGTAGTTCGTGGAACCTATTCACAGGTTTCTTTTTACTATTTTTCATGTATAATAAGAAAAATCAGAAATTTTAATGGATTTTATTAGGCTGATATTTAAAGCATCTTATGGGAGTGGTAGTGATGGCTCGTTCAACTGGAAATCCGCGAATATTAAAGAATTTATATATAGCAGCCATTGGGCTTTCTATAGCATTCACGCCTTTTAATTTAAGTACTGGTACAGCAGCAAATGGAACTGCCGAAGCGAAAGCGGCCAGCGCTTTAAACAGTCAAGGCTTATTGGGGAACGGGGCTATGGACGGCCTCGCTGGAAAACTGGCGGATGAACAGAGGCGCTCTTATCAGGAGAAATTATATAGCTCATTGAAAATCTGGGATGAAGAATTTCTGGATCGTTACAATAATCCGGATATTTATCCTGCTATAGCCATAGCATTTGCCCCGGGATCAGATGAAACCAGCTTTAATTTTTCCTGGTATTCCCCAAAAACTAATGCCCCCGGCGTGATTGAGTATGCCAAGGTTGAAGGTGATGGACCGGCTGTCTTTCCGGAAAATTCGAAAGTTGAACCAGCAGCGCTTGCCAAGGCGTCTTTCGGGTTTTCAGCTCATGAAGCAATCATCGATGGTATTGAACCGGCTTCTGAATATGTCTACAGGCTAGGGGATGGCAAAGGGAATTGGAGTGAAACATACAGCTTCAATACCCGAAATCCTGATTCCTATAATTTCCTGCTGATGGGTGACCCGCAAATTGGTGCTTCAGGAAATCCGGCGGAAGACAGAAAAGGTTGGGAGAATACACTGGATAAGGCACTTGAAAAATTCCCGGATACTGGTTTTATCCAATCGGCAGGGGATCAAGTGGATTACAGAAGTTCGGAAAAAGAATTTGTCGCTTATTTTGCTCCAGAAGCTTTGCGGCAATACCCGACCGCCACAACCATTGGGAATCATGACTACAATAAATATTACGAATTCCATTTCAATGTGCCGAATCAAAACCCTGAATTGGGAAATTACGATAATTCCGGCGGAGATTATTATTTTACTTACGGCGATACTTTGATCATGAATTTAAATTCGAACAACGAAAAGGCTGAAGAACATATTCAGTTTATGGAAGAAACAATCAAAGCGACTGCTGACCGGGACTTTAAGTGGAAATTTGTTGTATTCCATCATTCCATTTACAGTGCAGCAGCCCACTCCGATTCAGACAACATCATCAAATTGCGGGAAAGCCTCGTGCCGGCAATAGATGACCTGGATATTGATGCGGTTTTAATGGGGCATGACCACAGCTATGTCCGCACTTATCAAATGAAGGGGCTGCAGCCGCTGAAGAACCAAATGGTTCAAGACGGCAGTGTGGTGAATCCTGAAGGAACGGTTTATTTCACAGCCAATTCGTCCAGCGGAAGTAAATATTATGAAATCGAACCGGATCCTGAACCGTATGCAGCGGTAAGGGCCCAGCTGAAAATGACGACATTTACAAATGTGGCAGTCACTCCGACAAGCCTGGAGTTTACTACTTACCGCACTGATACGATGGAGGCAGTGGATTCCTATAAAATCATAAAGGACCCTTCCATTCCTGTCGTGATTCCAGCGCTGGAGAAAGTAGAACTGGAAGCTACCGGCAAGGTATTGTCCATTAAACCGACCTCCCTTTATCCGGAAGTGGCGTTAACGGTCAAGGGGACAAATGTGGCAGGATCACAGTATGACATCCTGCCGGAACAAGTCGAATATAAAGCCGACAGGGAAGGGCAAGTCACCTTTGCAGCTGATGGCAAAGTTTCTCTGGCTGAAAATGCGGAACCGGGAGAAGTCAAGGTCTGGGCGGAAGTGGCAATAGAAGGAGAAACGTTCAAGACAGACGAAATCACTCTTTCCATTGTGGATTATGAAGAACAAAAGTTTGTCGAAAAAAACAGTGAATGGTATTATCTCGATGATGGCTCCGACCAAGGAACGGAATGGAGAGAGCTGGAATTCGATGACAGCAGCTGGGACACGGGCAATGCTCCATTAGGCTATCCGGAAGATGAAGAGCATGAAGGATTTGGGAAAATTGAAACGGCCATAGGGTATGGACCTGAAGAATCAGACAAATTTGCCACCTCTTATTTCCGCACCGAGTTTGAAGTGGAGGATTTAGATTCGATTGGGGACCTCGGCTTTATTGATTTTACTGTGGATGACAGCGTAATCCTTTATCTGAACGGCCAGGAAATCGGGCGCTTCAATCTGCCGGAAGGCGAGATTTCCTATGAAGATTATCTATACGATTTAATTGAAAAAAATCCTGCAAAGGAAGGGGAAGTAGAAAGAATCCAGTTGAATGAAAGCCAATTGGCTCACCTGGTGGAGGGCCGGAATGTCTTGGCGGCAGAAGTGCATCAAGACGATGCGCAAAGCTCTGATTTGTATTGGGACATGGAATTGGCAACTGCTATAAAACCCGGAAACGAGTAAAGAGAAACTCAGTCAGTGAGGATTTTTATCCCCGCTGGCCGTTAAAGCTGTATAACAGAAGCTAGCTGAAACGCCCAACAAATTGATGTGGTTTGCTGGGCGTTTTTTATAAGGAAAATATTCAAATGAGTGACAATAATAAAGAATAGAGTTAAAACGATTATAAAATGAACAAAAAATAAAAAAGCTCAGCTGATTTCGGCTGAGCTTTTCCTTGTTCTCTAGTAGAAACTCCTAAACATTATTCCATATACTGCTATTAAAACAAATTCAGTTTTTCGATACGTGCAATTGCTTCTGCAATACGGGCTTCGTCCACCAGCAGGCCGACACGGATATACCCTTCGCCGCTTTCCCCGAAGCCGCTGCCAGCAGCTGTGGAAATATTGGCATGTTCCATCAGGAAATCCGCAAATTCCACACTGGTGAAGCCTTTCGGAACAGGCAGCCAAGCGAAGAAAGAGCCTTTCGGAGCATCGATTTTCCAGCCGATGCGCTCGCACTCTTCCTTAAGGACAGCCCGGCGTTTTTCATACGTTTCAACCAGGTCAGTGACGCATTGCTGATCTGCTGTCAGTGCTTCAACCGCAGCCAACTGAAGGGCTGGCGAAAGCCCGGCGAAAAGATGGTCCTGAATCAAGTTCAGCGCTTCAATGATTTTCGGATTGCCCACCGCAAACCCGATGCGCCATCCTGCCATATTATAGGTCTTCGATAAGGTATACATTTCGACGCCCACTTCTTTTGCGCCAGCGGATTGCAGGAAGCTTGGCGGTTTTACCCCATCAAATCCAACAGCTCCGTAAGCAAAGTCATGGACGACTGCAATATTGTTTTCTTTTGCGAATGCCACAGTTCCATCGAAAAAGTTTGGATTGGCGACAGCGCCCGTCGGGTTGTTCGGGTAGTTTAAATAGATGAGTTTTGCCCGTTCCCTTGCTGGTTCAGGTATTTCTTCAAAATCCGGCAAAAAACCATTTTCTGCTTTAAGAGGAAAAGTTTCAAACAGAGCTTCCGCTAAAGGGGTCCCGGATAAATAATCGGGATAACCGGGATCCGGAAGAAGCATCAAATCACCTGGATTTAAAAAAGCGAGAGGCAGCTCAACTAAGCCGATTTTTGTGCCAGCAAGTACGGCAACTTCCGTATTCGGATCAATGTCCACATCGTATTCGCGTTTATAGAATTCAGCAGCAGCCTGGCGCATTTCCGGGATGCCTCGAAAAGGCGAGTATTTATGGTTTTTCGGATCAGCTACGGCTTTTTGCATTGCTTTGATGATATGTACAGGTGTAGGCTGATCTGGGTTACCTTGTCCCAGATTAATAATGTCACGGCCTTCTGCCAATGCATTGCCCGTTTTCGTCGCAAGCTTCGAGAAAAATTGCGGCGGCAATTGTTGTAGTCGATTTGAAAATTCCATTATTGCGTCCCTCATTTTCTAAATAATTGCACTTCTACTCCAAATCTTATAGAGTTTAAGTACACTTGTCTACTGGAGGAGAGAAATATGAGGATTGCTTGTGTACAGATGGATATTGTTTTTGGTGAACCGGAAGCTAATTTCAACAAAGTCTCTGAGTATTTAGCGGAAGCTGCCAGGAACGGAGCAGACACGATTGTGCTGCCTGAAATGTGGAATACAGGCTATGCGCTGACAGAACTGGAAACTCTGGCAGACCGCTCGAACCGCACAGTTGATTTTCTGAAGAGATTTGCCAAAACCAATCGGGTTAATATTGTTGGAGGATCTGTTTCGATAAAAAAAGAAGATGGATTTTACAATACTATGTTCGTGATCGATAAAGATGGAGAAATGGTATCAGAATACGATAAGGCCCATCGTTTTGGATTGATGGATGAACATATTCATTTGGAAGAAGGCCAAGGCCTTGGCACTTTTGAATTGGAAGGTGTCACTTGTGGCGGGGTGATTTGCTATGACATCCGATTCCCGGAATGGATCCGTACACAGGCATTAAATGGTGCTAAGGTTATTTTCGTCCCTGCAGAATGGCCAGAAGCCCGTATTGACCATTGGAAAATCTTGCTGCAGGCCCGGGCAATTGAAAACCAGTGCTTTATCGTTGCTGTCAACCGCATTGGCAGTGATCCAAGAAATGCTTTTGGGGGCAGTTCAATGGTTATTGCTCCGTGGGGAGAGGTCCGTTTGGATATGGCAATGCAAGAAGGTATTGGCTATGCGGATATCGATTTAGATGAAGTGGAAGAAGTGCGCAAGCGTATTCCGGTATTTACGGATCGCCGTGAAGTTTTATACAACAGCTTTCAACAATTAATGAAAGAATAAAAACAACTGCCGCTTCCGGAAAAAACGAAGGCGGCAGTTGTTTATTTTATCTCAGCAGCAGAGCCGACGTTTTTCACCATATGGTGGAACGGCTCTCCAATAATGGTCCATGGTTCGGAAATAGTAAAGCCCAGCCGTTCATATAAACGAATAGCCCCTTCTTTTTCCACATCAACGTTAAGGGACAGTTTTCCTCCCCCTTCTTTCATGACTAACAGGTCTGCGTAAGAAAGCAGCCGGGTTCCAATTTTCTGCCCTTGGTATTGAGGGTCTACAGAAATTGTATCGATATACCATTCATCAAGATGGGCTTCCGGTTCAATTGTCCGATGATGGCCTTCAGCTTTCAGCATATCAACCAGATATTGATCCAATTCCTGCGCTTTACTCCCATGATAAAGGACAAGCGCTCCCGCAACGGCTTCACCTATTGTAGCGACCCAAGTGAAACGATGGCTGTGCCGGGTATGCTCACCTCGAATCATTGCCTCCACTTTATGCAAAATGGCTTCCGATTCAGATTCTGCTGTCATATTGGCTGCGATATCGCCGATTGCATTGATAATCAGCGGAGCGACAGCTTCAGCATCTTGAGGGACAGCCTGACGTATCGTGAGGTTCATGCGATATCACTCCTTTTACTTGCTTATATCTAACAATGCCTGAAATAATAGAGAAAGTAAATGAAATGCATATCCTTATCAAAGTTAAGGGGATATCATTTTCTGATCAAATAATTATCGCTGCTGAGCGTTAAAAACAGGAGGCAAATTTTATGATAAATCCAAAGCACATCCTTACTTATGGAGATGCTTTTGTCGATTATATTGCATTAAACACTAAAAATGATTCATTCAACAGGCATTTAGGAGGGGCGACCGTCAATGTGGCTGCAGGTGTCAGCCGGCTCGGCCTGCCTTCAAAGTTCATCACCATCACTGGAGATGATGATACTTCTGCATTTGTGCGCGGAGAACTTGAAAAAGAAGGAGTCGATTTAAGTTATTCCATTTTGGTGCCGGAAAAACGGGTGAGCGGTGTGTATGTCCACTTCACTCCGGAATATGACCGGATATTTGCCAATTATGAAAATGAAACGCCTGATCTTCAAGTGGAGGCAAACGATTTGAAAGCTGAGGCATTCCAGAATGCCAGTATTTTTCATATGTGCACAGGGACAATGTTTCATCCGGAAGCTTTGAAGACAACTATGGAAGCAGTCCGGCTTGCAAAAGAACAGGGAGTGCTTTGTTCCTTCGATGTCAATATCCGTCCGCTTAGATGGGAAAGCGAAGAGCAATGCCGGGACACTGTTTTTAAATTTCTGGCAAATGTTGATATATTGAAGTTGACAACAGATGAATTGATTTTTTTGATGGAAACTGATTCTGTTGAAGATGGGATCAAGCAGCTGTCCAAATTCAACATACCGCTGGTGCTGTTGACGGATGGAGAAAACGGGACGCATGCCTTGTTTGAAGGAGAGGATTTCCACGTGCCGGTCATTCCGGTCCAACCGGTGGATACGACCGGGGCGGGGGATGCCTTTGTAGCGGGGACTCTCCGCTATATCCATTTGAACGGGATGCCTAAAACAAGGGCGGAAGTGATTGATTGCACCTTATTCGCCAATAAATTAGGGGCACTTTGCACCACTAAACCCGGAGCGCTTACGGCGATGCCGAAGCTGGATGAATTAGAAGAGTTGTCTTAATAAGCATAAATCGCAAAGGGGAGAGGAAATTGGCAAAACACAGTTTTCATTTAACAGCGCAATGGCCGGGGCTTCGCAATGATGTGGGAGAAATCGAAGCAGGCAACTTAAAAACCGAAATTTCGATTCCGCCGGAAATGGACGGACCCGGAGTTGGGACGAATCCCGATGAAATGCTGCTGGGAGCTGCAGCGACCTGCTACATCATTACGTTAGCGGCTATGTTGGAGCGCAGCAAGCTGAACAAGGAATCCCTGACGATGGAATCTGAAGGCATCGTGGACGTTACGAACGGCGTTTTTACGTATCAAAAGATCATCCATCGACCAAAATTGGTACTGGGCAAAGAAGCATCGGAAAAAGATTTTTCCCTCGCTCGGAAACTTGCTGAAAAAGCAGAGTCATCCTGCATGATTAGCCGGGCAATTAAAGGCAATGTGGAGATTGAATTGCAGGCAGATATATCTATTGCCCAATAATAACTAGTTACTTAAACCATCCGCCTCTGAAATTCAGAGACGGATGGTTTTTTAGATGGGATGCTTCATTAATTTAATTAGTTCTAATGACTCAAATAAATAGAATATTACGAAACTATCTTCCTGTTTTGGATTTTCTAGAAGGATTTTACAAAGCTTGAAATGAATAACCCTTAGGGATGCGAAACTTTCTGAGGGACAGCTTGTTCATTTCTTTTGTGCGCATCCAGAACCAGAAAATTTTTATAAAACCAGAGGGAGTGGTGGATGAATGGTTAACGGATTCACAAAGCAGAAGGATGGGAAACAGAATCGTGCAAGGAAGAAGCTGGTGGCATTTTCAGTTGCCGGGGCGCTGATGCTGAGTGCTTCGCCGTTTACAGCCCCTACGGCAGAAGCTGTTGGTAATGGTCCAGGGTATGGCGGCAACGAAACCATCAACACATCAATTTTGCACACATATGATGAAATGGTAAATTTCTTAAAGAAACAGGAAGCAAAACAAAAGAATATGGAACTGGAAGTAATCGGCCAAAGCGTTAAAGGGCGAGATCTATATTTAGTGAAATATTTGACCAATCCTGAAAATCCCACCATCCTGTTTTTGACCCAGCAGCATGGCAACGAACAGCTGACTACGGAAGGTGCTCTTGAATTTATCAAGCATTTAGGGACAGGGAAAATGAAAGGGGTTACAGACGGAGTCAATATCCTGATTGTGCCAATGCTCAACGCAGACGGAGCGATGGGAGATGTCGATTTTTCTTTGGAGGATTATGTGGCCAGTGGCGACCGCCATTTGACGCGCTATAATGCCCGTGAAGTGGATTTGAACCGCGACCACGTCAACAAAATACAGCCGGAAACCCAGGCGCTCCATAATAACGTGATGCGCAAATACGATATTGATTACATGATTGACCTTCATCATCAGGGCACACAGAGTGAGCGGGACGGCAAGCTTGTGTCAGGATCTATTCTTTATCCGACTACTCCCAATGTTGATCCGGACGTTTTACTGAAATCCAAACAGCTTGGCGCCGTAGTCTTTAATGCCGTTGACCCTACAGGATGGGGCCATATCGCCAAACACAGCGGAGGCGATGCAGAAACCATCAGCCGCAACGGAATTGCTGTAGAATATGGCATTTCAACGCTGTTATTTGAAATGAGAGGTATGTCCGACCATGAATACGAACCGTACGTCCTTGGGCAGAAAAGCAATGGCTACCTGATTAAGCAGACCATTACAACACTTGATGCGGCAGTGCAGGCGATAGCGGACGGTTCCATTGCAGACGCTGATATTTCATTCTGGGATACACTTGCCACGCAAACCACACGTCCGTCCGAAGAATAATGCCATATTTATGTCCGAAAACAGGAACCTGAAATTTATGCATTTGCTTTTTCCGTACAACTATAAAATTTCTAAAGGAGTGTTAGAAAATAATGAAGAAATTTTTATTCAAGAATGACAGCCAGCCCGCTAAAATAAAAAAATCCATTTTAAGTTATGCGTTAGCAGGAGCATTGGTGTTTAGCGCTTCGCCGCTCGCCATTCCTGTGGCAGAAGCAGGCAGTGTTTCGGTTGCAAATAATGCGGCTCAAGATCAGAAAATAGTGAAGCGTGTAGAAGCTGAACGGGCTATTGAGCACGTCCGCTATCTGTCGGAAGAAATCGGTTCAAGACCAGGCGGGCTTGAAGCGGAAAAGCAAGCTGCAGATTATGTAGCCAAAACTTTGAAAGGCTATGGCTACGATGTGGAGTACCAATATTTTCCGGTAGCAGATCAGTATATTGCGGAGGTTTCTTTTGAAGATGGGACAGCCTGGGAAATGGGAGCTGCACCTAATGGGAAAATAAGTGCTGAAGCCGTTTCAGGAGATGTCATTTATGTTAAAGGGGGCCTAAGCCCATCTGATTTCCCTGCAGAAACAAAAGGGAAAATCGTTCTTTTGACCAGAGAATCTACAACAGCCAATTATCGCATCCAAGTCGATAATGCAATCAAAGCAGGAGCTGCGGGTGTCATCCTTCAAAGTGTAGTGGGAAGCCGTGGGAACTACGGTTCCACCTTCAATCCGAGCTTAACGACATCTTACGACGTTCCGGTATACGGGGCGGCTTATGTTCAGGGCGAGTGGCTGAAAGAGCAGCTAGAAGAAGGAGCGGTGAAGCTTGAGCTTACTGCTGCCCGTTATACGGATTTGAAGTCGGTCAATGTGATCGGCACGAAAAAAGCGAAGAACCAAAAAGCGGATAATAAAGAAGTTCTATTGACTGCACATATGGACAGCGTAGTCGGGGCTCCCGGGGCCAACGACAATGCTTCAGGTGTAGGGCTGATGCTGGAACTGGCTCGGGTATTCAAAGGTTACAACACAGATAAAGATTTGAAATTCATTGCATTCGGTTCGGAAGAAAGAGGGTTGCTCGGCGCAAGGTACTATGTCGACCAGTTATCGCAGCCGGAAAGAGATAATATAGAAGCGGTATTCAATCCAGATATGGTAGCTACGAAATACGAGCAGGCTAAAAACCTATATGCCATGACAGTTGATGGCAGCAAAAATATTGTGACAGATTCCACAGTGGCAGCTGGAGCACGCCTCGGGAATTCAGATATTTTGCCTGGGCAGTTCGGATCGAGCGACCACGTGCCATTCCATAATGCGGGTATTCCGGCAGCACTGTTCATCTGGATGGGAATAGACAGCTGGGATCCACTTGTATACCATATCGAAAAAGTTTATCATACGCCGGAAGATACCATTGAAGACAATATTTCGAGCGAGCGTATGCAATCAGCGCTGGATATCATCGGCGCAGGCTTGTTTGACGTCATCCGGAAAGACGTGCCGGCAGCGAAGAAATAACCGGACATCTAAGAGTTATGAACCGGACAG
The DNA here is from genome assembly GCF_057748275.1 of Planococcus sp. VCh962. Classification (NCBI taxonomy): domain Bacteria; kingdom Bacillati; phylum Bacillota; class Bacilli; order Caryophanales; family Caryophanaceae; genus Planococcus; species Planococcus sp. VCh962. Next base: position 525,177 of record NZ_JBYLHS010000002.1, on the reverse strand, counting down.
CTTAACAATATTGGACCTGGCGTGAAATGAAAAAATGACATCGGATTTCCCGATGTCATTTTTTTTGTGGTGTTGTTTTGGAACGGCTGATTTCATAGATTCGGTTAGATGGATAAGTGAAATGGCCGCTGTAATCCGTCTGGCCGATCTGATACATCGCATAAGCCACACGCCGTGCGCTCACGGGTTTGTATTTCCTCAGTTTTCCAAACAAAAGAGGGCTGAACACCGGAGCCAAGAAACTGGCAATTTTTTCACCGAGCCGGAACTCCTCTCGGTCACCCAACAAAAGTGAAGGCTGGAAAATGTGCAGGGCGGGCAAATCCAAGTTTTTCAGCTGCTGTTCCACTTGCCCCTTGGTGCGGCTGTAAAAGACTTTTGAGGATGGATCGGCGCCAAGCGCTGATACAATCAAGAAATTTTTAGCGCTGTGTTTTTTCGCCAGCTCGGCCATCTTTAATGGATATTCATAGTCCACTTTCCTGAAGGCTTCTTTTGAGCCGGCTTTTTTGATAGTGGTGCCTAGACAGCAATAGATATCGTTTACATTAAAATATTCTTCGTAATTTTCAAGCCGGTTAAAATCAACCAGTACTTGCTCTAATTTTGGATGTTTGATTTCCAGCCGTTTTCGGACAAAAATCTTTACTTCTTCATAATTCGGACTTTCCAGCAGTATATGCAATAATTCAGTACCGACCAATCCACTGGCTCCTGCAAGCAAAGCAGTTTTGCTATCAATTGTCATAGTATGCTCCTCATCCTTTTCTGTAGAACGCCCCGGATTTTGAGGCAGCCGGGTATCTTCGTAAAACCTTGATATTCTATTAAAACATAGAGGCAACTGTTCAGGGAATAGCAACATTTTAAAGAAATAGTAAAACTTTTTTTTATTATACTACTCAGGATTTTCTTGTGCTGAGGATTTTAAATTTATCGGAAAGGGAATATTACTTTTAATGCTGGGAACGGAGGAACTAATATGACGGAAATCTTGTTCATCCTATTATACTCTGTCATTATGTGGCTGGTTATTGAGATCGCAGTTGTCCTTTTTGCAGCCACTGGCCTAAAAAAACCCATCGCCCGCTATCAAGTCATATCTATGCTTACAGCCACGGGATTCACTACAGATGAGTCTTCATTGATCATCGATCATCCGATTCGAAGAAGGATTAGCGCTGCTGTTATTTTATTCGGGTATTTTTCTCTTGCTGTGATGATTTCATCGATTGCATCCATCCTTTCCAATGATTTGCGCATAAATCTGCTGTTCGCCGTTAATATTGCCTTTTTCGCTGTCTTGATGATATTAAAGAATAAAAGCATTTCAACGTTCTTGACTAATAAATTTGAACATGAAATGGATGAAGAATATGATTTGGAAGACTGGCCTCTTAGAACCGCGCTGTCATTGAAGGAAAACGATATGGTAGCAGAGGTTGAAATAAGAGAAGACTCGAAGTATACAAACCAGGCATGTGAAAAAATGATTTTGAGGGATGATGATATTCACTTGCTGTTCATCAAAAGGGGAAATATCATTTTGCGCAAATCACTGTTGGAAGAAAGATTGCAGCTTGGGGACCGGATTATGATTTTTGGAGATAAAGAGGCGATAAAAAATAAGTTTTCAGGAATGCTGGTAGATGAAAAGATATAAAAGTATAACGATACAGGAGAGTTATCAAAATGCTATGTTTTTCAACGTGAAAGGGTACAATATAAGGAAAGGAAGAACGAAAGGACGGAATATATGAAACCAGTTATAGTGGCTGAAAAGCCAAGCCAGGCAAAAGCATATGCCGAAGCGTTCAAGACCATAAAACGTGAAGGATATATGGAAGTGGCTCCGGACCCGATTTTTCCTGAAGGGGCATATATCACATGGGGAATTGGCCATCTTGTGGAATTGAAAGAACCGAAAGCCTATGACCCAAAATGGGGGAAGTGGAAACTTGAGGCTTTGCCGATTCTGCCGGAGCAGTATCAATTTCAAGTGGCACGGGGAAAAGCGCAGCAATTTGGCATCATAAAAAAACTTATCCATCAAACCGATACCGTCATTAATGCATGTGATGTGGACCGGGAAGGATCTAATATATTTTATAGCATTTATTATCAAACAGGGGCTAAAGGCAAAAAAATCCAGCGCTTATGGATCAACTCGCTTGAAGTTGATGAAGTGCGCAAAGGCTTTAAGGAATTGCGCGATAATCGCCAGGACTTATTGTTGTACCAAGAGGCAAAAGCCCGCCAGATCAGTGATTGGCTGGTTGGCATGAACGGCTCCAGACTATATTCCCTGCTGCTTCAGGAAAAAGGGATTCGTGAAGTGTTTGCCATCGGGCGAGTCCAGACGCCTACTGTATTCCTGATCTATCAGCGGGAAAAGGAAATTGAAGCGTTTGTGCCGGAACCGTTCTATGAAATCGAAGGTGTCTTTCAAGCCGAGAAAGGCAAATACAAAGGGAAAGCGAAGATCAAAGCAAAAGAACGCAAAGAAGCGGAAGAGCTGCTGGCTAAACACAAAATCACCAAAAAAGCGGATGGTGTGGTGGCCCAGCTGAAAACGACGGAAAAGCGGGTGTCACCGCCTTTGCTTCATTCGCTTTCCACCTTGCAAGCCGCCGCCAACCGGAAGTGGAAATACAGTCCGGCAAAAGTGCTGTCCGTTATGCAGGGCTTGTACGAGAAAAAACTTGTCAGCTATCCGCGTACGGATGCACAGCACATTACACCGGGAGAATTCAGCTACCTGGCAGGACAGGTGGAGAAGTACCAGCAATTGATCGGCGCAGAATTCCCGGTGGCGTCAAAAGCACCGAAAAAGCGCTTTGTCGACAGCGCAAAAGTGCAGGAACACTATGCCATCATCCCGACGAAAACAATTCCGACTGCCCGTAAACTTGAAGGACTTGCTCACGATGAGCGCAATTTGTACGAAGAAGTGCTGCGCACGACACTTGCAATGTTCCATCGCGACTACCGCTATGTCGAAACGAAAGTAACGACGGATGTACAGGGTCTGCCGTTTTTCACGACCGGCAAGACCGATCTCGAACAGGGATGGAAAGAACTATTTCCCCCAGCCAAAGAAGCAAAGCAGGAACCTTCTCTTCCGGAACTCCGGGACCACGAACCGGTGAAAGGCGACATTGCCATTAAAGAAGGCATGACTACTCCGCCGAAACCGTACACCGAAGGCCAGCTGATTGCCATGATGAAAACATGCGGGAAATTTGTCGATGATGTGGAAGACACCGAAATCCTCAAAGAAATCGAAGGATTGGGAACGGAAGCGACACGCAGTGGAATCATCGAGACCATCAAGCGGCATGAATACATTACAGTCAATAAAAACATTGTCTCGATTACCGGCAAAGGGCGTATCTTGTGCCAGGCTATTGAAGGGAATTTATTGTCTAGTCCGTCGATGACGGCGAAATGGGAAACTTACCTGAAGAAAATAGGCCAAGGGGAAGGCTCGCCGGAAATTTTTCTTGCAACAATCGGCAAATTCATCCGCAAATTATTGGATGAAGTGCCGGCGCAGATGCAGAAAAACGGTTTGCCTGAACAGATGGCTACACCGGATGCAAAGGATGAAATTGCACTATGTCCACGGTGCAAAAAAGGCATGATTGTGTCACGCAAAGGGTTTTACAGCTGCACTGAATACGCCAATGGATGCAAACAGTCATTTCCGGCGACTTTCCTGAAAAAGCGGCTCACTGCAAAACAAATCGAGTATTTATGCACAAAAGGGAAAACGCCGGTAATTAAAGGATTTGTATCAAAAAATGGTAAGAAGTTCAGTGCGAAATTGGTGCTTGAAGAAGGGAAATTAAAGATGGAGTTCTAGCCGCTGAATAAAATCTCTTTTATCGATCTGTTTTTCGGGTATAGACTAGAGAAACGGATATACGAAAGGATGATTTTATGGCTACCATGACTGTTACTGTAAAAGAAGCGACATCTGAAAATTCCATTCAAGCATTAGAGGGAATTTTAGTGGAAATGGATGAAGTGGAGCGTGCACTTATAGATGTTGAAGAAGGCGGAATCACCATCACCTATGATGAAAACCAAATTGATGAAGATCAAATTATCAAAAGGATTCAGTTGGAAGGTTTCCATATCCTTTAACAAATTAGGAGGAAAGTTTCTTTACGGTACTGGAAAAGTAATGTAAAATGAATTTACTTGGAAAACAATAGAGTTTCCAACTTGTGCCGATCATTTACTTTTAATAATAAAATCCTTGTTGAATGAACATAATTTAACTTGCTATATAACTTTATAATTTGGTGTCGTGTTTCAGACAATAGCGCTGATAACAAAGCCGAAAAGAATCCTAGGGATTCTTTTCGGCTTTTTTCGTCTTTTATTCGAAAAGGAGCTGGGTGTATGCAATATTTCGTTGACCACAAGCACAAACAAATCCATCAAAGACAATATGCCGGAGACCGCTGTGGCTTTGTGGAAACACCGGTTGAAAAGAGAGAGTTTACGGATTCTGTTTCATACATTGCGCGGCTCGAAGAGGAAAAAGCGTATGTCCAATGTCCGTTTTGCCGCACCATACAGATTGTCATTGATTAACTTTGCTTTGAGAAGGAGGTCAATATGGAATACAAAGAAGCAATAGCAGAAAAAGTGGCTGCTCTCATGGGTTCTGAAGTAAAAGAGACAGCTGGAAAATATAAGGTCATAAAGAGCAGGACGATTGAGGTAGAAGTAGATGAGGTTCGTTTTAGCTGTACGCTCGAAATGGATATCTTTTTTGAAAAAATGCAAGATGACGGTTCTGCCTTCAATAAGGCGGAGATTTTCCTGTTGCCGGATGAATGCCGGATATTCATGCTGGCACTGATTGAGCATGATATGCCGCTGCCGAACACGTATCGGCAATGGCAAGTTGCAAACCCGAATATCGTCGGCATGTACTTGGAAACGCTTGAGCGGCCGGAACATTTTGCTGAACGGCTTTCCAAGGCTTTTCAAGCTATTGAAGTAGGATCTGAACAAAAAAATCCACCGTACAGGTGATTTTTTATTGCTAAAGGGCTTTTACATCCCCAATTTTCAAATCCTCAAAATAAAGATGAGTACTTTTTCCGGAACAAAGGAGCAGATAGGTATGGCAAGAGAAAAAACAATAGAAAGAGAAGTGGGCAGTTATATCTCCACTTTGCTGCGGGATTATTTCGGGAAAGGACCTTCGTCAGTTTATGTAACCGTTGCTGACCCTTTCATCGTGATCCATCTCCGTGGATTCTTAGCGCCGACGGAAAAAATCCTCTTAAAACAAAATGAATTAAGACGTGTGCTCGAAACGCGGGATATACTGATGAACGATTTAAGAGCCGAGATTAGTTTAGAGTTATTAAAAATAGGAGATTTCCGGATTACTGAAATGTATGCAGACTGGAATCTTGAAGAACAGACAGGATTAATCCTCGCAATTTTTGAATCCAAATCAGGGAAGCAGGCACTGGAATGGCCCAAAAAAATTGAACAGCAAGAGTTTCAAAAAGCGATAAAGGGATTTACTGAAAAAGCGCAAAAGATCCCGGATCGGATTGAAACATTTTGGCTGAATAACCGGACCATTTTAATTGAACGATCAGGAATTTTTATCCACATCGAAACAGAACTGATTAAAGCTGGATTTATTGAAGAGCTTAAGCTGGTGAAAAGGCCGTTAGAGCGACGGTTGCTGAAACAGCTGGATCTTCAGCCGACCTTAAAGAGAAATATGCATGAAGTCTTTTTAGACTGGAATTTTGAGGAAGACAAAGGATATATCATATTGATTTTGGAGCCGGAAAATACATAAAGGCCAAAAAGAATCCCCGCCTGGAAAAGAAGGCGGGGATTTCCTGTTAGTTTGAAGTGTTGCTTGCTTCCAAGATTAAAACCATATAACCCTTGTCTCCTTGAAAATCCCAATCCACAAAAGTCTCCAGAACTTCTCGTTTTATAATCTTCCATAATTCGGATTCATTCACCAGCCGGTATTCCAAGGGTCGTTTAGCGAGTTTAAGCTGCTCCCAAAAACCGTTTTTAATCAATTCTTTTTCAATTTGGACAAAAATCCCTACACGTTTAACTAATACTGTCCGATTGTCTAACCAGTAGGATTCAGTTTTATGGGGTTCTTTTTGCCCCTTGATGCTCATCTCCACCATTTCTTTATCAAAACTCTCATGGTCAATTTCAGCCGGCCATTCAAAGTCCTGAGGATCTGAGTCCTCATGCAAAATCGCCAAAATCAAACCTGAATGATTTTCGGGATGCCAATCCGCATAAATTTCTTTTACATCAAATTCTCCGATGCCCCAAAAATTCAGCTTGATTTCAGGCGTAAGTTCACTCATTACCATATCCCTGGTTTCTAAAACGCGCTGTCTTTGGTTTTGGTTAAGCAGAGATTTTTCAGTCGGACCTAAAAAACCTCTTATATGAGCTGAGATGAACGGAAATTTGATCGTGACGAATACAGAGGTCGGCCCTTTGCCAAAATGCATTCGCAACAAGGAGGAAATATAACCGCCAATTTCCGTTTGGGGCGATTTAGACTGTAGCATTTTAATGCTCCTCCAGACCGGATGATTAGCTATCCATTCCAGTTACCTTAATTATACGCTCAAAATAGAATTATAGATAGAAAATTCCAACAATTAAGGCTTGCAGGTTTTAAGTGATATAAATGCGGGTATCATTTTCCAACAATACTAATGGTTAAAATATTCATTCCAATCGAAAGAAGGCATTCGGGTAAAGGGGGCAGGTATTCATGTTCGCCACTAGTGAAGATGCGAGGGCTTTCGTTAATGGCAAAAACCGCAAGCTATACGCAACACGCAATTTGTGGTCAGGTGTTCTTTTCGGGCTCGGTCTGGCAGCTTTTGTTGATGAAACTGTTTTCCATCAGCTTCTGCATTGGCATCATTTTTACGATCAATCAACAAGTAATATCGGCTTGGTTTCGGATGGCTTGTTTCATGCATTCAGCTGGTTTGCCACAATTGCCTCGCTTTTCCTGTTTGCGGACTTGAGAAGAAGGAACGCCTTATGGTTGCAGAGATGGACAGGGGGTGTGTTTTTCGGGACCGGTGCTTTCCAGCTATACGATGGGACAATCCAGCACAAATTGCTGAAGCTGCATCAAATCCGCTATAATGTCGACATTCTGCCATATGACGTGGCCTGGAATATTATTGCACTCATCCTGCTGGCAATCGGCGGCATATTGCTCTGGAAAACACGCAAGCTTCCGGAAAGGACAGGCAGTTAAATGGAACATGGATTGCAGCCCGAGTTAACCGCTGCTGAATTCGGGACAGCACTGTTATTGCTGACAGCTGTCGTAATTTACGTGAATGCGGCAGTCATGTCAAGGAAGAGATACAAAAGCTGGCCGCTGTATCGGACTTTCTTATGGGTTATTGGTGTAGTGGCTATTGGGGCCGCATTAATAGGACCATTCGCCACCCGTGCCCATAGCGATTTCACTGCACATATGTTCAATCATCTCTTGATCGGTATGCTGGCTCCGCTGCTGCTGGTGCTGTCATCACCAGCAACGCTCCTGTTAAAGTCACTGCCGGCAGCTTCAGCAAGAAAAGTGGTGAAGCTATTAAAAAGCAGGCCGGTTTATTTTATGGGCCATCCCATTACTGCGGCAATGCTGAATATAGGCGGGCTATTTGCGTTGTATACTACGGACTTGTTCTATTTGATGCACGAATACTTACTGATTTTTGTGCTTGTACATTTCCATCTTTTTGCTGCCGGCTATCTATTTACCGCTTCCATCATTTATATAGATCTGGTGGCACATAAAGTCAGCTATTTTTATCGCTCGGCCGTTTTGGTAGCGGCGCTTGCGGGACATGGGATTCTAGCAAAACTGCTTTACGCCAATCCGCCGGAAACGGTTTCGAAAAGCCAAGCGGAGGCAGGTGGCATGCTGATGTATTATGGCGGCGATGCCATTGATGCGGTTCTGATCACCATTTTTTGCTACCAATGGTTCGTCACCGCTCGTCCGCGCCGAGCGGTGCCGGAGGGTGGATTTAAATAAAGAAAAGCATCAAGCAATGGGGACTCATCCCCACTGCTTGAGTTGATCCAATCGGACTCATTAGATCTCTCGCTTTACCGTCTTACTGGGCGTTAAAAGCGGGAAGGAAGAGGCTGTGTTTCAGGCGGAGATATCCCGACGTTGAAGCGCAGCCTTTTTTACTCGTACTTTCCTTTCAGCGGCACAAATCTCACATAGTTTAAAACTTTGGAAGTTACATTGCCATTTTCATCTTTTTCAATAAGTGTCAATTCCTGCATAGCAGAAGAACCGACCGGTATCAGCATTTTTCCGTTAACCTTTAACTGTTCCACCAGTTCGTCGGGAACTGAGGAAGCGGCAGCCGTGACCATAATACGGTCATATGGAGCAAATTTTTCCCATCCGAAACTGCCATCATCAAGTTTGAAATGGATATTGGTGAAACCTGCTTCAGCGAGCCGCTCTTTTGCCCGGCTATGCAACTCCTGAATGCGCTCAACTGTATAAACTTCCGCTGAAAATTCGGCTAGTAAGGCGGTTTGAAATCCAGATCCTGTACCAATTTCGAGCACTTTCGAATCGGGCTGAAGGTCCAGGGCAAGCGTCATTTCAAGGACAAGGGAAGGCTGTGAAATCGTTTGCTCAAATCCGATAGGAAGGGCTTCATCCAGACCCGCCAATTCTTTATGCGAATCCATGAAAAAACGCCGATCCAGTTCCTGGAAGTAAGAAATGATTTCTCTATTACGGCTTTTCATGGTCATCACTCACTTTCGCTAACAAAATTAATGGACAGCTTCTTGCCTTCATTTTAATAAAATTCAGTGCCGTTTGCCTACTATTTCAGCCGGCAAAAACATTGAAACTTTCTATGTCTGACCGGGTATGTTTTACTGAAATAAAACTGGAGGGAACAGCGATGGAACGATATCTTACGATTATGGATTTGGAAAAGGAGAGGGAGGACCAACTAAGGAATGTAGAAACAGCAAGCTTTGGAATGGGCTGTTTCTGGGGGCCGGAAGCGCGATTTGGAAGTTTGCCCGGTGTCCTCCGGACAAGGGTCGGGTTTTCAGGAGGCACGACTCCAGAACCCACGTACCGCAGAATGGGTGACCATACCGAAACAATCCAAATTGATTTCAACCCGGAAATCCTCCCTTATGAGGAAGTCCTAAAACAGTTCTGGAGAAATCATTATCCGAACAGGGACGGATATAAAGGAAGACAATATATCTCGCTGTTGCATTATCACAGCGAGGCTCAGGCTGAAACAATTGAGCGGGTGAAAAAAGAAATGGAAGCGGAGCTTGGGGAGGAAATCGAGACGGAAATCGCTTCTTATAAACACTTTACGCTTGCAGAAGAACGCCATCAGAAATATTACCTGAAGCGCTATCCGAAAGCTTTAGAGCAATTGGAAATATTTTATCCAGACCCTGAATTGCTGGTAAATTCTATGTTTGCTGCCCGTTTGAATGGTTTTGTCAAAGGTTTTGGAACAAGAGAAAACTTAAGGCAGGAAATTATGGGCTGGAACATCGCCGAAGCGCACAGGCACATACTGGCGGACACATTAATGAAGCTTAAATGGTAGAGCCCCACCAGGAATATTTTTTATCATGCTGGATAATTTCGAGACTGATAAAAATATATTCGGGTAAACTGAAGTAAAAGAAAAAAAGTGGAATAAGACGGTCAGGAGGAAAGCTGATGGATTTTCTGCCTGGAGATTATTTGAGTATCGTCATTCGCTTGCTGATTGCCGCTCTTCTGAGTGGGTTGATTGGGGTAGAACGGGAAGCGCGCCAGCAGCCTGCAGGTCTCCGGACACATTTGCTTGTCGGCACCGGATCCTGTCTGATGATGATTTTGTCGGTCACTGGATTCGATGCATTTCTGGAACGGGACAGCGATGCCATCCGCTATGACCCTGCACGGATCCCATCCTATGTAATTAGCGGCATCGGTTTCTTGGGAGCGGGAACAATCATTGTGCATCGTGGCTCAGTAAAGGGATTGACGACAGCGGCATCGATTTGGGTAGCGGCAGGACTAGGCCTGGTTGTCGGGATTGGCATGTATTTTGTCGCTATTTTAACCACAGTAATTGTATTGGCTGCGCTATCGATTCTTGGGAAGCTTGAAGCGAAATACCTTCCTTCCCATAACCCGAAAGAGATTTCAGTCGTTGCAGAAGACCGGGAAGATGTTTTTTCATCCATCAGCGGACTTTTTGAAGAAAGTAAAGTGGTCATCATGGATTTTCATATTGAATCTGTCGAAGCCCATAATGGTAAAAACGTTTCGGCTTATACATTTGTCATTCGAGATGAAAATATAAAGAATGAAATTGAACTTGTAAAAAAACTTCAACAGCATGAATCTGTTTACAAAGTAACTAAATAAAATTCTGAGGAAAGCTTTGGCAAATAATGCCTCAGCTTTTTTTATTGCAAGCGATTGACGATGGGGCATGTCTGTTATATGATGTGTATAACAACTGTTCTATATTGTATAGAACAAAGAGGTGAGCAAATGTTTATTGAAATTGAACCGCAATCAGAAGTGCCGATTTATATGCAGCTAGCCCAGCAAATAATGGAAGGTGTGGCAAATGGGCAACTGCCTCCAGGTTCACCTTTGCCTTCAGGAAGGGCTTTTGCAGCTGATCTTGGCATGAATATGCACACGGTCAATAAAGCCTATCATTATCTGGAAGAGAAGAAAATTATTGAAATCATTCCGAAAAAGGGTGTTTTTATTCATCCGCATGGCATCCGGGAAGCGACAGCAGAAGAAAAAGAGCGGATTGAGCAGGAGTTGCGGCCGATTTTGGCAGAAGCTTTATGTCTCAAATTAAACAAAGAAGAAATGGAGAAAATGGTTGGAAAATTGATACGCAATATACAGGGGGGAGTAAAATGACGGTCTTTCTTATGGCTGCCGTTATGGTGCTGATCATTGGTGTTCAAGCTTTTGTTCCTTTTTTAGTAAAAAGAACGGAAGTGTTCGGAATTTATGTACCACAGGAGTATACCCAAAAAAAGACACTCAAAGTTTTGAAAAAAAGATATGCCATATGGGTTCTGCTTGCCGGCTTAGTGGCTGCTGTCAGCTATGCTGCTGCATTCAGTGTGATGGAAACGACTGAAGAAGCCGCGGCTTTATGGGGCGTCGGGCTTCAGCTGTCACTTCTATTATTCAGTATGGTTTTGTATCTCATCAATCATGTGAAAGTGAAAAACGAAAAATTGCAAGAAGGATGGACAGTAGGCAAAAAAGAAAAAGTGGTGGTGGATCTGCAGTTCCGGAATGATTTGGAAATGGTGTCCGGAATTGCCTTTTTGCTGCCTATGCTAATCACTGCTGGATTGATTTTCTATACCATCAGCCAATATGGCAGCCTGCCGAATCAAATTCCGGTCCATTGGGGACCAGGCGGAACACCTGACCGCTTTACAGACAAAACCATTTTCTCAAGCATCTCACTTTTGCTGGTGCTGTTGATGATGCAAGTGCTGTTTTATTTCTTGAACCAGGCGAGAAAAACAAGCGGGGCCAAAATAAGTGCCAGCCAAAAACAGCAGTCGCGGGCAAGGGAGTTGGCTTCCCGCAAATACGGAAGTTGGCTATTGTTCATCACTACAGTTTCTGCAACGCTGCTGCTGGGCAGTTTTCAATTGTCCATTATTCATCCGGAACTCGGAAGCGCTCTTTGGAACATGGCGTTGATCATAGGTTTTCTTATTTTGGTACTTGGAGGAGCGGCTCTTTATACATTTAAAGTGGTCAAAAGTGCTTCAGCTGCTGCTGAACAACAGCCGCAACCCGGGGTTATTGATGCGGACCATGACGAACATTGGAAGGCGGGAATTTTTTATGTCAATAAAGAAGACCCTTCAGTGATGGTGGAAAAACGCTTTGGAGTCGGATGGACCATCAATTTTGGAAATCCGAAAAGCTGGCTTTATGTGCTGCTGCCAATCGTTGTACTGTTAGCTATTGCATTATTGATATAAGCGTAAAGGGGATGAAAGAGAATGGATCAAACGACTTTGCTGATGCTGCTATTGCCGGTTATAGTGATTCAATTAGGGTTGATGGTTTTCACATTAATCGACTTGATTAAAAACCCGAATCCAAAAGGGCCGAAATGGCTGTGGGGAGCCATTATCGTGTTTATCAATATTCTAGGGCCGATTTTGTATCTGGCAATCGGGAGGCGGAATTATTGAACATCTTGGAAGTGACAAACCTGACGAAACGTTATGGAAGAGAGTTGGCTGTCAAAGAACTTTCTTTTTCATTGGAACAACGGACATCCACTGCATTGATCGGACCAAATGGAGCTGGAAAAACAACCACTTTGTCGATACTTGCCGGCTTACTGAAGCAAACAAGCGGTTCCGTCCGCTTGAATTATAAATCAGGCATCGGTTTTTTGCCTCAGCACCCTCAATTATTTCCCTGGCTGACTGCTCTGGAATTTCTGGAGATGGCAGCGCGGCTGAGCGGAATGAGAAGCAAAGATGTTAGGGGCCGCTCAGTTAAAACTTTGGAATTTGTGGGATTGGGTTCCGCCATGAACAAAAAAACCGGAACATTTTCAGGAGGCATGAAGCAGCGCCTTGGACTTGCCCAGGCAATTGTCCATCAACCGAAACTTCTGCTATTGGACGAGCCGGTATCTGCTCTGGACCCGGCAGGCCGCAGAGAAATTATGAATCTGTTAAAATCCTTGCAGCATGATACGACCATTTTGTATTCAACCCATATTCTGAATGATGCGGAAGAAATGACCGACCAATTGCTATTCCTGCAGCAAGGGCGATTGGTGGAACAAGGGTCATTGGCAGCAGTCAAAGAACGGTACGCTGAACCAAGTATCCGCATTCGCTTCCAAGACGCCGACCATGCCAGTAGATTCGCTGCAGGAAATAGATGGCTTGCGGTAACGGAAGGTGCTTCTGTTGTTTTGCCGATTGATGAAAACGGACCGCAGATGAAGGATATACTATCTGTTCTTGCATCGGATGCGAACGGAGTTATTGGTGTAGAACGGCAAAAGGCTACACTGGAAGAAATCTTTTTGAAGGTGGCGGGTGCGGAGTGAAACAATTCGGCGTTTTACTGAAAAAAGAATGGCGGGAAAATCTCAGGAATTACAAAGTGTTCTGGATCCCCATTGTTTTTATCCTATTTGGCATTATTGAGCCTCTGACAAATTATTTCTTGCCGCAAATTTTGGATTCTGTGGGTAATTTGCCTGAAGGAGCGGTAATCGATATCCCGCCTCCTGAGCCAGAACAGATTTTGGCAGCCGTAATGGGACAATATCAATTGGTTGGACTGCTGGTTCTGGTTCTCGCCTATATGGGAGCCATTGCAGGAGAACGGAAAAATGGCACCGCCACTCTTTTATATGTAAGGCCGTTATCGTACAGTGCTTATTTTCTGAGCAAATGGCTAATGGCCAGTGTGGTCGGTCTTTTGAGTGTATGGCTAGGGCTGATTGCGGCTTATTATTACACAATGCTGCTATTTGAGGCCATCGGTTTGATGGAATTTATCCAATTTGCCGGCACCTACAGTCTATGGATCTTATTGGTGGTGACTTTTGTGCTGGTGTTAAGTGCAGCCATGCCAAATGCAGGACTGGCAGCGGCAGTGTCATTATTGCTCATTATCGTCTTTCAGCTCGCAGATGGTCTGCTTGGTGCCTACTGGACTCTTTCACCGCTTAAAATTCCGGGTTATGCGGCCATGTGGCTGCTTGAAGGGCCAGATAATAGTGAATTTTGGTGGACCATAGGAATCACTGTGCTCCTGATTTGGGCGATGATCGGTTTCGGTATTTGGATGTCCAAATACAATGCTTCAAAAGCAAAAGTATAACTTTTTAGCCACTGCCTTAAAGGCAGTGGCTTTTATATTACGGCAAATTTCAAAAGCTGTCAGAAAGAACAGCTTTTGAGGCTCGAACTTTTCGCTTTCAGTCTGTTAAACTGAAAAAAAGGAGTGGGTGAATTTGCTGCATCATGTAGAAATAAATGTTTCAGATTTGAATGCATCAAAAAAATTTTACAGCGCTCTTCTTTCGGAACTTGGGTATGTGGAATACCAAAATTGGCCAATGGGATTTAGCTATAAAAGTGGCTCTACTTACATTGTGTTTGTGCAAACAGAAAGGCAATATTCACACCGGCTGTACCATCGCAAAACGACTGGATTGAACCATTTGGCTTTTCATGCAGAATCACGGGAGAAAGTGGAGAGCTTGACTGAGAAGATGAAAGGATTAGGAGTGCGGATTTTATATGAAGACCGCCATCCTTATGCAGGTGGCCCTGAACATTACGCAGTTTTTATGGAAGATCCGGATCGGTTGAAAATTGAAATTGTAGCTGCTGAAAGGGGTGGCCGGTTTGCCTAGCCAGAATTCCGCACGTTTTATCGTAGCCTTTAACAAAATTGAAAAAAACCTGAAGGATATCATCGGGGGCGCCAGCTATATCACTTTTTTCAAAGCGATTGATTTAGCGAAAAAAGACGACGCTACAGTAAGAAAATACGAGGATGACCTTCGGGAATTCGCCGATCTCCGCAACGCCATTGTCCATCATCGCACAGCAGCTGAGTATGTAATTGCCGAACCGCACATTGAAGTTGTAGAATTGATAGAGCATATAGAGTTGTTGCTGTCTCAGCCGGTCACTGTCGGGACGATGTTCGCAAGGAAAGTACATACCTTTGATGCGGAAGACAGCTTGGCGAAAGTATTGCGAATTGTAAGGGAACGCAATTTTATGCAATTGCCAATTTATCGGGAAGAGGAATTCATTGGATTGATTACTGCTGCAGGAATTGCGCGATGGCTTGCACAGACAGTCGAAGAAAAAATCATTTCCCGGGAAATAACAACGATGAATGATATTTTAAAGCATGAGAAAGCAGGAGAAAACCATCGTTTTATCGCTTCAAACACATCTGTTTATGAAGCGGAAGAAATATTCAAGCAATCCGTGATGAAAGGCGGGCGTCTAGAAGCGCTCCTCATTACTAGAAATGGAAAGAAAGAGGAAGAATTGACGGGCATAATCACGCCTATTGATTTGATCAAGATTGAATAGAGGTAACGCATAGATGAAAAAATTAATTGTATTTTTGGCCTTTGTCTTTTTTATTTTGGCCTTTGTCTGGATCAATAATAAGTGGGTTGTGACAACGGAATATACGATAGCATCTGAAGAATTGCCGGCAGCTTTTGATGGAAAGAAAATTGTCCAGATTTCGGATTTGCACAATGCCAGTTTTGGCAAGGACCAATCTTCGCTTATTGAAAAAGTGAAAACGGAAAAACCGGATGCAATTTTTATTACCGGAGATTTGATTGATAGTGACCGCTATGATTTGGATGTCAGTTTAACGTTGGTCGAGGCACTCGTGAAGATGAGCGAAGTGTATTTTGTTGTTGGAAACCATGAAATATCGGTAAATAAGCTTGATGAAATTACAGCTGCCTTAGAAGAAAGAGGCGTAACCGTTTTGATGAACGAAACTGCCCAATGGGAGATTGAAGGAGAAACGGTTCAAATTGCGGGGATTAGTGATCCGCTAATGGATGTGGATTTTTCAGAAGAAGACTTCACGCATCAAGCAATAGAAGAGGCCGGGCTGACAGATGCCTTTACTTTATTGCTGGCGCATCGACCTGAAATGTTCAGCACGTATGTAGAGGAAGAAATTGATGTGGTCTTTTCAGGGCATGCCCATGGCGGACAACTGCGCATTCCGGGTCTTGGCGGTTTAATTGCACCGGGACAGGGATGGTTTCCAACGATGACGGAAGGCATTTTTCGCAAAAATGATACACAGCTGGTATTAAGCCGAGGACTTGGAAATAGCGGTTTTCCAATTAGGCTGTTCAATTTGCCGGAAATTGTGGCAATCACATTGGAAAAAGAATAAGGGGTGTGCAATGGATACAACATTTTAATTCGGCAATCAGGTATTCAATTACCGGGTAGCGGCGGTTTGGATAGAAAATGGCCATGTTTTGCTGCATAAGCAAACAAAAGAATCCCACTGGGCGCTTCCGGGGGGACGTGCACAGATGCTGGAGGATTCCAAAACTTGTCTGCAGCGGGAGCTTAGAGAGGAACTGGATGCAGAAGTAGAGGCAAAGCGTATATTATGGGTTACAGAAAACTTTTTTACATATGAAGAGAGACAATACCATGAGCTGGGTTTTTACTATTTGGTACATAGTCAGGCAGGAGAAAAACTCTATCGCTCTGAACCCTTTTTTGGACCCGAAGGCGATCATTTGACATACCAGTGGATACCGCTTGAAGATGTTGGGAAAGTGGATCTCCATCCACACTTTCTGAAAGAGGCTTTACAAAAAATACCGCAAGCAACAGAGCATTTGATTGTATCCGATTATAAAATTTAAAAGAAATGCGAACGACTATACGAGAACCATTTTGCTTAACAGGTGGTAGCTACTTTGCAAGGAGGCGTTTGAAGTGATCAAAAAGAAAGAAGTCACTCTTCACCCTTATACATCGAAGGTGACTGTCGAATATAGCTTGCCGTCAGATCAATTGGAGTTTACCGGCCTGCCGCAGGACATTATCGAGCGGGATGCCAAAAATCCGGATAAGCACCTGATTATCATAAAAGCGCGTGATGAAGTGGCCGGCTTTTTTGAACTGGATGAATCGGACGACCGCAAATTGTATTCGAATAACCCGAAAGCACTGTTGCTCCGAGGATATTCGGTCAATCCGAAATACCAGGGCCGCGGCATTGCTACAGGTTCAATTTATGCTTTGCCCGACTTTATCCGAAAAGAATTTCCGGAATTCAATGAAGTTGTCCTTGGCGTCAATGCGCGTAATGCAGCAGCTCAGCGGGTATACCAGAAAGCCGGATTCGAAGATACCGGCAGGCGGCTGATGCGGTCTAAAGGCGAGCAGATTGTCATGTGTTTGAGAGTGGATTCAGAAAAGGAGAACAGTTGATGTTCTCTTTTTTTGTTTGGGACGAAGTATGCCATTGCACACCTGCCATTTAAATTGCTGCACAGAAGAAAACTATTCAAAATACAAATGCTTATGCAAACTGCAGCCAGGATTAAAACCAGAGCCGCACTCCGGACATGATGATGCACAGTCAAGGTATTCCTGAACAGTCAATTCATGGCCGCATGCACCGCATAAGACGGCTTTTTCGTTGAAACGCTCTTTTGGCCAAATTTGGTGATTCCCGCATCCCACAGCCTGATGGCATTCAAAGCAAGGATAGTAAATGCCGCAGCAGAAAAATTTGATAGCGATGCGATCGATTTCCGAATGATAGTGCGCACAGCGTGTTTCAGCATCAACATTGATTCCTTTTACTGTCAAAGAATGTGCCATTTTTCAACCTCCAATATGAATAAAGCAAATATTTGCTGACTATTCTTCAATTTATGCTACTATTAGTAGAACGAATAGTCGAATCAATTCTTCGGGGCAAGGTGAAATTCCTTACCGGCGGTGAGCAGGAAACTGTAAGTCCGTGACCCGATCTATGAATAATGAGCAGTTGGCTGCACTATGCGCCTGCGCTTTTCAGTGTCCAGCTCCGGCGCATAGCCCCTCGAGGTCGCTTCGGTCTGAAGGTCACGGCAAAAAACGCCGTGTCCTTCAAGCCCTCCAGCGCTTGTCAGGGCTAGACATGCGCCTGCGCTTTTCATTTTTCATAGACGGTGGAGCTGGTGTAAATCCAGCACCGACAGTTAAAGTCTGGATGGGAGAAGAATTTGAGGCTTTTTCGTTATGCATTTTTTCTGTTCGATGGAAATTTATTTTTGCTTAAAAGATCCGGCTTTTTAATGCAATGATGGAAACGAATCGATCACTAAAGTGCATGTTCAATAATTTTATTACAACCCTCTTTATTACCCTTTCCTAGCCACCCGACTGCCCCTTGGTGGAAAGAACCCATTTTGTTTTACTTTTTTCGGCTTTATATGCCGAGTGGCGCCTTCAGCCTTTATGCTGCGGACCGTCAAAGCATTTGCTACATACAATTCAATAAAGTTCCCATGGCTAGACAAAAGCTTTACGGCTTTTTCAAAGGAGCGTGAACACAAGTGTTTACTGGAATAGTAGAAGAAGTGGGCAAAGTTGCCTCCCTCCGTGCGAAGCCGCAGGCAATGGAACTGACAATCGCCTGTTCGCTTATTTTAGAAGATGTTAAACGGGGAGACAGCATTTCGATAAATGGAGTCTGTCTGACAGTTTCAACTTTTACGCACAATACGTTTACGGTCGATGTTATCCCTGAAACGGTCAAGTCTTCTACGATGTCGGAACTGAGAAGCGGTTCCCGTGTCAATCTGGAACGTGCCATGCCGGCTAACGGCCGTTTCGGAGGCCATTTTGTCAGCGGACATATCGATGGCGTTGGTGTTATCCGTTCTGTAAAAACAGAATCGAATGCGTTAACGAAAGTGATTGAAGTCAAACCGGAGCTGATGAAATATATGATGCTCAAAGGATCAGTTGCAGTGGACGGCACTTCACTCACGATCTTTGAACTTGGCAAGAACACGATAACCATTTCCTTAATACCGACTACACAGGAAGATTCTCTTTTAGGGGAAAAAGGAATTGGCTCACGTGTTAATATCGAATGCGATTTGCTTGCGAAATACACAGAACGGATTCAGACAGCGAAGCCGGCAATGACTCGCAGCTGGCTGGCTGAAAACGGATTTTGATGGAGGCGAAAAAGATGTTCTATACTGTAGAAGAAGCTGTTCGCGATTTGAAGAATGGCAAAGCCGTTATTGTCATTGATGATGAGAACCGTGAAAATGAAGGTGACTTTGTCGCGCTCGCAGAGCATGCAACGCCGGAAATAATTAATTTGATGGCAACTGAAGGGCGCGGTTTGATTTGTGTGCCGGTTGAAGAAACGATTGCGAAAAGGTTAAAAATCGGTTTAATGACTGATAACAACACGGATGAATATGGAACAGCTTTTACCATAAGTGTCGATCACAGAGATACCACTACAGGAATTAGTGCTTTTGAACGGTCGCATACGATTACAAGTATGCTGGATCCTGACGCCAAAGCTGCAGATTTCAAACGTCCTGGCCATGTCTTTCCGCTTATTGCAAAAAAGGGCGGTGTATTGCGCCGTGCCGGCCATACGGAAGCGGCAGTGGATTTAGCGAAACTGGCAGGATCTGCTCCGGCAGGTGTCATATGTGAAATCATGAATCCGGACGGCACCATGGCCCGCGTTGACGATCTGCAGAAAGTAGCGGAACGCCTGGGCTTAGGGATATTGACTATCCAAGATTTGATTGCTTATAAACGCAAGAATGAAAAATTGATCAAACGGGAAGTGGAAGTGACTCTTCCAACTGAATATGGGGAATTCCGGGCCGTAGGCTATACGGAACTTTTAACAGGACAAGATCATGTAGCTTTTGTAAAAGGGGATATTGATCCGGAACAGCCCGTTCTGGTCCGCGTCCATTCCGAATGCTTGACCGGAGACGTCTTCGGTTCCCATAAATGCGACTGCGGCCCACAGCTGCACGTAGCACTGGAACAAATCAATGCAGCAGGATCTGGCGTGTTATTGTATATGCGCCAAGAAGGCCGCGGTATAGGCCTGATCAATAAACTGAAAGCCTATGAGCTCCAGTCCCAAGGCTATGATACGGTAGAAGCCAACCAAAAACTTGGATTTGCGGATGATTTGCGCGATTATGGAATCGGTGCGCAAATATTGCGGGACTTGGGAATCGTAAAAATGAAGCTTTTGACGAATAATCCGAGAAAGATTGCGGGCATTGGCGGATATGGCTTGGAAGTCGTTGAACGGCTGCCAATCGAAATGCCGACCAATAAAGATAATGAAGCTTATATGAAAACCAAAAAATCGAAACTCGGCCATTTGCTGAATTTCTAAAGGAGAACTGGACATGACGGTACATTTTGAAGGATATTTAAACGGCGAAGGATTGCGCATCGGCATTGTGGTCGGGCGTTTCAATGAATTTATCACCAGCAAATTGCTAAGCGGAGCGCAAGATGCATTAAAACGCCATGGCGTAATTGACTCCGATGTCTCGATTGCTTGGGTGCCAGGAGCATTTGAAATCCCGCTGGTTGCCAAAAAGATGGCGACAAGCGGCAATTACGATGCGGTCATTACATTGGGCACGGTTATCAGAGGCGCTACGCCGCATTTCGATTTTGTCTGCAGCGAAGTGGCAAAAGGTGTTTCAAGAGCAAGCGATCAAGCAAATATCCCCGTAATTTTCGGCGTCTTGACTACCGATTCAATTGAACAGGCAATTGAACGTGCAGGAACAAAAGCCGGGAACAAAGGCTGGGAATCAGCAGCTGGTGCGATTGAAATGGCAAACTTGATGAAAAAACTTTAAAGCGAAACCCGGGACTAATGGTCCTGGGTTTTTTTAATTAGCTTAAAAGCGATAGAAAGGGGAAAGGGGTTACTATAGAACAATATAGGATAATTGACTGGAGGAGAAGGGTATGACGTATGTTGATATTGGGATAAAATTGATTTTCGGACTTGTGGCATTGCTTGTAGTCACAAGATTGCTCGGGAAAAAAGAGATGTCCCAGCTCACTCCTTTTGATTTTATCTACTCTATTGTTTTGGGCGGTATTTTAGAAGAAAGTATTTACGACGATAAAGTTTCAGGGCTGCATGTCTGGTTTGCAGCAGCTGTCTGGGGAATCATGCTGTTTGGCATTGAAAAGCTTTCGGAAAAATACGATAGAGTGCGGGTATTGCTTAAAGGAGACTCATCCATTCTGATTCAGGACGGGGAATTCATGGTAGAAGAACTGAACAAGAACCATTTGGAAATGGAGCAGCTCAGAACCATGCTCCGTGAACATGGAGTGTTTTCGCTGCGGGAAGTCCGTGATCTGTATCTGGAACCAGGGGGTTCAATCAGCTTGCGCAAGTATGCTGAAAAGGACAGTGTCACACCGGAAATGCTCGGCATTAAAACAAAAGACGACTCTTTGACGTTCCTGTTCGTTGACGAAGGCGAAATCAATGAAGGGATTTTAAAGTATGTCGGTAAATCGAAAGAATGGCTTTATTCAGAGTTGGAAAAGGAAGGATTTAAAGACATTAGAGAAATTTTATATGCCGAATGGTCTAAAACAGACGGATTTTTCATAAAGACTTATAATGAATCTAATAAAAGCGCCGCAAAAGGAAATTAGGAGGGTCATATGAAAAAGACAATTTTTTTAGTTCGGCATTGCAAAGCAGAGGGGCAGGATCCGAGTGCTGTATTGACTCCGGAAGGTGAAAATCAGGCCCGTGAACTCGCGCGTTTTTTCGAAAGCCAAAAAATAGACCGAATCATATCCAGCCCGTTCACACGGGCTATTCAATCTATTGACCCGACAGCGGAAAAGCTGGGCCTTCGTCTTGAAATTGATGACCGTTTGGCTGAACGTGTATTGAGTTCTAAAGATGTGCCTGATTGGATGGAGCGGTTAAGAAAGTCTTTCCATGATTTGGATTTGAAATTTTCAGGTGGTGAGTCCGGCCTCGAGGCGACTGAGAGAGCCATGGAAGTGCTGAAAGCGGCTTCTGACCGCAGTGTCTTAGTAACTCACGGCAATTTGCTGGGGCTGATATTGAAGCGAATCGATGAATCCTACGGATACGAGGAATGGGTAAAGCTTTCAAATCCAGATGTTTACAAAGTGGAAATTGATGAGGGAACACTTCAGATGATGAGAATGTGGAAGTGAAAATAGAGGCTTGCTGATAAAGGACTTTGTTTTAGATTTTGATTTAATGCAGTTATAATATATGTATAAAAAATGGCCGGATGATGAGTCCGGCTATTATTTCCCGTTCCTTAAAACCTGTAAAATATATCATTAGTTTAATCATCAGCTGAATGGGAGGTGGAACTCATGAAAACAACAAAGACAATTCCGTATTTATTGCTTTTTCTCTTCTTGTTTATCAAGGTGAGTGCGTTTCGAATGCTGATCTTTGACACGAAGTCCATCGGGCATATTGCTTTTGTCGAGTTTCCGGTATGGGCACTCCTTTTGGCGATGGGACTTTTGATTTTTAAAAAGCATAGATGGCTTACCGTTTGGATCTACAGTTTTCTTGTCTCCGGCATTTTCTTTGCAGTGACGTTATACAGCCGCTATTATACGACCATCCCCTCCTATTACGATTTGCAGCAGACAACGCAGTCAAGTACGGTGGGCACAACGATTCTGCTATTGATCAACCCCTTAGACTTTTTGTTTTTCATGGATTTGCTCCTATTGGCTTTTGTGAGACGCAGATGGCGTAAGCTTCCCCGGACAACTGCACTCAAATACGCCGTCATCGGATTTGCGGCCGTAAGTGCCATCACAACAGCTTATGCCATAAAACAGCCCATTATAGACATTTCATATTTTGCAAAGGAAAATGGGTATGCACAGTCTCAGCTTGTTCAAATGTACCAGCAAGTAAATGACAAAGCTCATGCCTCTTCAATAAAATTATCCCCCAAAAAACTGGAAGAATTAAAAGGGAATGAATTCATCCCAGTAAATAGCCAGGAGACTTTCGGCCTGGCGGAAGGCCGCCATTTGTTTGTGGTACAAGTTGAATCGATGCAGAATTTTGTGGTTGGAAAATCATTGGACGGACAGGAAATCACCCCGAATATCAATGCGCTATTAGGGGAAAGTGCTTATTTTTCCAATGTTTTTCAGCAAATCGGTGCCGGCACAACCTCTGACGCCGAATGGATTGTGAATACTGGGCTGTATACCGAAGGGATGGTGCCTATCGTTAATCAGCTGAACGGCAACAAAGTGCCTTCACTAGCGCATGCGCTCGAAGATAAGGGCTATGGCTCGGCAACTTATCACGCTGATGATATAGAGTTCTGGAATCGGGATGTCCTGTATCCCGTCCTCGGATTTGATGAAGTGTTTTCGATTGAAGATATACCGGACATCAAACAAGTCGGTTTTGGGCCGGCAGATGAAGTGCTGGTAGATTTTGCTCTTGGCGAACTTCCACGGCAATTGAAAAACTACGACCGCATATACTCCAACATCGTCATGATGACAAGCCATACCCCGTTTCTGATGCCTGAAGACATGCAATATCTGGATTTGCCGGCTGAATATGAAGGTACGCATGTTGGCAATTATCTGCAGGCCGCCCGGTATGCAGATGAACAAGTGGGCGTCTTTATCCAGGAACTGAAAGATGAAGGATTGTTTGATGAGTCACTGATTGTCATATTCGGTGATCATTCCGGCATCCACGGATCTCCCCTTGCTTTAGAAGATGAGGTCCTAATGAATGATTTCCTTGGCCATCCGTACTCCATGAAAGAACGATATACGATTCCGCTTGTCATGACCGGAGGTGGCCTGTTTGAAGGGGCGGAAATGAAGCAGCTTGGTGGCCAAGTGGATATTATGCCAACTGTGCTGTCGCTGCTTGGAGTCGAGTACGACGAGCCGTTAATGGGCCATAATTTGTTCCAGTATGAGAAGAATTTGCTTGGCATGCGCTATTATATGCCAGGAGGATCATTCATCCAGTCTGAACAGCTGTATAAAGCACCGGGAGCAAAACTGCCGGATATGCTGTATAACTTGAAAACGATGGAAGAGCGAGGCAAAAATAGCGAGACTAAAAAACATATCCGCGATGTACAAGTGCTTTTGGAATATGGGGATAGCTTGCTTAAACCTTATATCCAAGACTGAAAATCACACAGAGACACAGTAATTGATTATAATAGTCAGTAAAGATCGAAAAGGGGGAACGCCAAATGGTAAAAGAGTTTGAACAAGAAGTTAGCCAAATGATGGATGCGATGTTTGAAAATGAAATGAAAAAAGTGAACGACATGCTCGAACAGGACTTGCTTATCTCCTTAATTGGGGAAGTGAACGCTGGAAAGTCATCGACAGTCAATAAAATCATTGGTGAAAATATCGCCAGCACAAACCCTATGCCGGGTGAAACTATCAGCGTAGATCCTTATAATATCCGCGGGCTGGAAAACATCAAATTCATGGATACACCTGGCCTTAACGACCCGAACGATGAAAATCCGAAAAAGACGCTTGAGTTTGTTCAGAAATCAGATGTCGTACTGTTTTTCCTGAATGCAGCCGGAACTGTGTTTTCGGAAAGTGAAAAAGAGAAATTTACAGCAATCGAGAAGCACAATAAAGACATTCTCATTGTGCTGAACAAAATTGATGCCGCTGAAGACATTCCATCAATTATCCAATTTGTAAAAAATCATACAAAAAATAAATATAAAGTTATCGCCATTTCTTCAAAAACAGGTGAGAACCTTGAAAACTTGAAGAAGGAAATTCTTTTTTTGCTCGAAAAGAAGGGAAAAGACCTGCTCTTCGCTAAAAGCATGAAAGAAAAATCTTCTGCTGCCAACCGCTGGATTATCGGTTCCGGTGTTTCTGCAGGGGTAATCGGTGCATCACCGATTCCCGGGTCTGATGTGATTCCTCTTACTTCCTTGCAAGTAGGGCTAATTATCAAGTTGTCGAAGCTCTATGATAAGCCTCTTAGCAAAAAGGCAGCGAAAGACATGATTGTCATTACAGCTACACAGACAATCGGGCATACACTTTATCGCCAAGCATTGAAATTCATTCCGGGTGCCGGTTCGGTCATAGGCGGAACCGTTGCTTCAGCAATGACGCTGGCGCTTGGCTATGGTGTTAAATATGCTTATGAGAATAATATTGCCATCGATTATGAGATGATCGGTGAGCTGTTTGAAAAATATCGGACGCGTGAGAAAAAAGCGTGAAGTGAATGATTGGAGACCGCTCTTTTTAAAGAGCGGTTTTTTATTTTCCTTGAATCCAGCGCTTGTCGGGGCTATACGGGCACTTGCGCTTTTCCTATGTCCAGCTCCAGTGCCCAGATTCTAGGGTCATAAGCCAACCCATCTGTACGGCAGAAACACGCCGTTTCGATGGGCCGTCTTATGCCCGTCGAATCTACATGGGCACTTGCGCTTTTCCTAATGGCTTGCGTCTTATTAAGATGTGTTTTACTTTTATAGAAAGAAGAGACGGAGGTTGGATATGAAAATTTTGGTGGTGGAAGACAACCCGAGTGTAAGTTCAATGCTGGAATTGTTTTTCTCGAAAGAAGGAATAACGGGAGATTTCGCTGCAGATGGACTTGAAGGATATAAGAAATACCAGCAGGGGGATTATGATTTGCTGATTCTTGACTGGATGCTGCCAGGAATGGATGGCATCACGCTTTGCAGGAAAATAAGAGAAGAAGAAAGTTCCGTACCCATCATTATGCTGACAGCCAAAGACAGTGAATCAGATCAAGTGATCGGTTTTGAAATGGGAGCGGATGATTATGTCACAAAACCGTTCAGTCCGTTGACTTTAATGGCTCGCATTAAAGCGGTCATGCGGAGATCCCAAAAAACAGAACCGGTATCGGATACGATTCAAACAAAGCATTTTTTGGTCAATAAAGAAACAAGAGATGTGCAGAAAGATGGCGAACAGGTTCAAAGTCTGACACCGAAAGAATTTGATCTGCTTGTATTTTTCCTGCAGCATCCAAAGCAGGTTTTTAGCCGTGAACAGTTGCTTGAACAAGTATGGGGCTATCAATTTTATGGAGATGAACGGACAGTCGATGTCCATATCAAGCGGCTCCGCAAGAAAATATCCGGCGGCGACACGTTGTTCCATACCGTTTGGGGAGTAGGGTATAAATTTGAAGAACACACGGATTAAATATTTCTATCAGCTTATTGCCAGCCATTTGAGCATTCTGCTCATTGCTTTTTTGATTTTGAGTTTATTGTTTGTCCAGTACGTCGAAGAATTTGCCTATGAGGAAAAAGCGGAAGAGCTCGAAAGCTATGGACAAAAGATTCTTGAAGAGCTTGAAAGCCCGCGGCCGGGTTCAGGACTGCAATCATATGTGTCGATTTTGGAGGCAAGAAACATCAATTTCATTGTCTTTGATCAGCAAAGCCGGATTCTTTACCCCTCTTCCGGAAATTTTCCGCCGGTCGTACTGACGCAGGAAGAATGGAACGTTATTGAGCAAGGAGAAACTTTGGTCGTCAACCGTGATGTCCAGCGTTTTGAATATACCGTTACC
Organism: Planococcus sp. VCh962; assembly: GCF_057748275.1. Classification (NCBI taxonomy): domain Bacteria; kingdom Bacillati; phylum Bacillota; class Bacilli; order Caryophanales; family Caryophanaceae; genus Planococcus; species Planococcus sp. VCh962. The sequence continues at coordinate 498,881 of NZ_JBYLHS010000002.1, read as the reverse complement.
TTTGTGGCGTTGCCCTATGTAGAAAATGGCCGGTTGATTGGAGGCGTGCTTTTGGCATCGCCAATCAGCGGTACAAGTGAAATGATTTCAGAACTCAATAAATCGCTTCTGACCACCATTCTTATTGCACTAGCGGTAGCACTGCTGCTCAGCTTATTGCTGTCAAAACTGCATGTCAGCCGTCTTCAGCGCATGCAAAAAGCCGTGGCTATGATCAGTGAAGGCAATTATGCAGTCAACTTGCCGGAATCCCATTTTGATGAATTCGGCGATTTGGCAAAAGATTTCAATAAAATGGCGAATAAGTTGCAGCGATCCAATGAAGAAATAGAGCGGCTGGAAAACAGACGGCGCCAATTCATGGCAGACGTCTCCCATGAGATGCGCACACCTCTGACAACGATTGCCGGAGTGATTGAAGGACTTCGCAACAATATGATCAAGGAAGACCAGCGGGAAAAAGGCATCCGGCTCGTGAGCGATGAAACGAAACGCCTGATGCGCCTGGTTAATGAAAATCTGGATTATGAAAAGATTCGCTCAAACCAAGTAACGCTGGCGAAAGAAGAAATCGAAGCAGATGAACTTCTGGAAATCATCCAGGAACAGCTGCAGATGCAGGCAGCTGAGAAAGGCAACGTCATTGAAGTAGAAACAGAGCCGGACCAAATGATCTACGGCGATATGGATCGCCTTATTCAAATACTGACGAATATCGTGAAAAACAGTATTCAATTTACAGAAAATGGCCGGATTTTATTGAAGGCATTCCATGAACCGCAATTTATGGTCATCGAAGTGCAGGATAGCGGTGCTGGGATTGATGTGGAAGAAATCGATATGATTTGGCGGCGCTTCTACAAATCTGATTTATCAAGGGGGAGCGGCCAGTTCGGGCTTGGGCTTTCGATTGTCAAACAGTTAGTCGCATTGCACGACGGAGACATTCGGGTGGAAAGTGAAAAAGGCAAAGGCACAAAGTTTACCATTCACCTGCCGCATAAAGAAAAATCTGCAGCTCTGCCAGAAATAGAGTGAATCATCGAAAGACCTGAAAGCATTGTGCTTTCAGGTCTTTTCTAATTGACTTTTATTTGTGCAAACTTTACATATCTCTTAAAAGTTTGGTCATAGTTTATTCATAATTGCTTGTTAAGCTTTATTTAACGAGATGAAGGAAGAGGGTTGAGGATGAAAAAAGCATTATATATAGCAATCGGCGCAGTGATTGCCTCAGCGGTTTTTCTGGTAGCAAGTTCTGCACCGAGCGAAGCGGTGGCAACAGTGAACGGGCAAGAGATTGGACGGGATGCACTTTATGGAGAAATGGTGAAAACGTCAGGTGCTGAAACGCTCAATGCTATGATCACAAACGAAATTGTTAACCAAGAAGCTGAAAAAGCGGATATTGAAGTGACGCAGGAAGAACTCAAGAAAGAGATGGCAGTTTATGAGGAAGCTTATGGCGGAAAAGAAGCTCTTACTTCCGTATTGAAATCAAGCGGATTGACAAAGGATGATTTGATAAAGGAAATAGAAATGTATATGAAAATCGAAAAGCTGATTGGACCGGAGATTAAAATAACGGATGAGCAAATCAAAGCCTTTTTTGAAGAAAACAAAGATAGCCTTGATCAGCCGGCTCAAGTCGAAGCGAGCCACATCTTAGTGGAGACAAAAGAAAAAGCCGATGAAGTTGCGGCGAAGTTAGCAGATGGCGGAGATTTTGCTGCTTTGGCAAAAGAATATTCAGTTGATGCTGCTACTGCAGACAGCGGCGGTGAACTCGGTTGGTTTAGTACAGGGAAAATGGCACCTGAATTCGAAAAAGCGGCTTTTGCCATGGACGTGGATGAAATCAGTGAACCGGTAGAAACAGAATTCGGCTTCCATATCATTAAGGTGACGGATAAAAAAGAAGCGCAAGAAGCGACTTTAGAAAACAGCAAAGAAAAGATCAAAGAGACTTTGTTTAATGAAGCCTTAAATACCAAATTTGCTTCTTGGCTGACTGAGAAAAAAGAGACATATGAAATCGAAAACAAACTAACTTAAGGAGAGAGAAGATATGGGATATTATAATTCAAGTGAACCAAAGAAAAAACGGTCCGGCTATTTTGCTTCCAGTTTTACCGGATTGATTGCCGGGGCATTGCTGGTCGGGGTAGTGATTCCAGAATATACAGATGCGGATGTGTCAGCTGAAAATCAGCCGAGAACCGTAGAAACCGCTAATGGCGTCCAAAACGTTTCGGATATTGTGACAACGGATGTCACGGAAATTGTGGAAGCTACTTCGGGAGCAGTAGTTGGAGTGACCAATATGAAAACAGCCCAGCCGAACCCATTTATGCCAACCGCTGGATCAGAAGCGAAAGAAGCGGGAACTGGGTCTGGTGTAATCTATAAAAAAGATGGCGGAGCGGCGTATATCGTTACCAATAATCATGTGGTTGAAGGCGCGGAAAAAGTGAAGGTTACTTTAGCAGATGAAACTGAACTGGATGCAGAAGTGCTTGGAACTGATGTCTGGACAGATTTGGCAGTATTGAAAGTTGATGGCGATAGCATTTCAACAGTCGCGGAATTTGGAGACTCTTCGGTGCTGAAAGCGGGGGAACCCGTCATTGCCATAGGTAATCCACTCGGTCTTCAATTCTCAGGATCGGTAACAACCGGTGTCATTTCCGGAACTGAACGTTTGGTTCCAATCGATATCAATGGCGATGGAACGGAAGACTGGCAGGCTGAAGTCCTGCAAACTGACGCAGCAATCAACCCCGGGAATAGTGGTGGTGCATTGATCAACAGCCAAGGCCAAGTAATAGGGATCAACTCGATGAAAATAGCCCAAGATGCGGTAGAAGGGATCGGCTTCTCAATTCCAATCAATACAGCTATTCCGATCATCGAAGATTTGGAAACCAAAGGAGAAGTGGAGCGCCCGTCTATCGGAGTGAGCATCATGGACTTATCAGCTGTTCCACAGGAATACCGGAATGGCCAGTTATCGCTGCCGGCTGACGTGACAGAAGGCGTGGTCGTGAGTGAAGTGGCACAAGGTTCGGGTGCTGACAAAGCTGGAATTCAGCCATATGATGTAATTGTCGAAATGGATGGAGAACCGGTGAACTCGGTATTGGAACTTCGCCAGCATTTATATAATGAAACCGAAATCGGCGACACGTTGAAAGTAAAAGTTTACCGTGGCGGAGAATTGGTGGAAGCTGAAATTGAATTAACAGAAAGCCTGTAAAAAAAGCTTTTCGCATCGATGCGAAAAGCTTTTTGCTTGCAGCTGAAAATAGAAAACCAATTGAATGAAAGCAGTCAGCCAAAAAGTCCCCACATATTCGAACTGATGCCGATGATTACGATAATCAACACAATAATAACAAAAATGACGATGCCGATTTGAATGGGCTTATAGCCTGTGACTCTCGGTTCTTCCAAGCCTTCTTTCTTTTCGGGCGGGTGTTTTAACGTTTCCTTGCTGGCTTTCATATATTCTTTTTCTTTTGGCTCTTTATCGCTCATGCTACAACCTCCCCATTTTACTCTATATAAAATACATACCCTAAAGTTATCGGGTTAATCAAAAAATTTCTCTTCCTCCTTTTTCTCGATGCTTGTCAGCTTTTTCGCCAGTTCCTTGCCAAATAATGGGGAGGACTGAGGGTCCCGGCCGGTCAAGATTTGTTCACTGCCCCAGACGACGTACTCCTTTTCATGGGTTTCAGCTTTATAATTAGCGATTTTGCGCAGTTCATCTTCCAGGCTGAATGGAAGCAAGCCGCGCACTTCTTCCGGTTCCATGCTGTTTGGATAGCCAGTGACATCTAAGCCCTCCAGAATGCCGCGGCCATTTGGAAGTTTTGTATTGACCAGGGGAGCGGGTCCATGGCAGACTGCTCCTACAATACCACCCTGTCCGTAAACAATATTGATAATAGCATGCAGATCTTCATTATGGGCCAAATCGAACATGGCTCCATGCCCGCCAACGATAAAAATGGCGTCATAATCACTCGCTTTAACATCTACAATAGGTGTGGTTTTATCGGCAATGCCGGATTCGTACAGTTTTTTATATTTGCCTTCCGGATCATAATCTTCACTGAGACTTATTGGATCCACAACCGGTTTCCCGCCTTTAGGCGAAGCAAGACCCACTATATGCCCTTCTTCCTGCAAGGCAAGGACAGGTGCAAATAACTCCTCAGCCCACCAGCCTGTTACATAATTGTTTTCTTCGTCTGCGTATCCACTTGATAGAACTGCCATCACTTTTGCCATCGTATCTTCCTCCTCAGAGTATCTAATTGTCTATTTGTTCATTTACCCTCTCCGATAAACCTGAAACTTAGAAGGAGGAACGCTTCTTTTGGACTAAATTTCCAGCAGATAATCAAAACTATTGACTAGTTGATCTAAAACTAGTACGTTTGAATTGTTCGTCTAATTATTTGAAAATTAAAAATAAGGAGATGGTAAAATGACAGAATTATTCAAGACATCAGCAATAGCTACCGGGGGACGAGAAGGAAGAGTGGTTTCGGAAGATAATATGATTGATATTAAACTTGAAACGCCGAAAGAAATGGGAGGTCCTGGAGGAGGGACAAATCCTGAACAGCTTTTTGCAGCTGGATACGCCGCCTGTTTCGATGGCATGTTAAACGCTATCGCCAAAAAGGAAAAAACAGAGCTGACTAGCACTTCAGTCAAAGCGGACGTTAGCTTTCTGAAGGATGAAGCCGATAACGGCTTTAAACTTGCCGCTGTTCTAAATGTTTCAGTAAAGGGAGTGGACGAAGAGAAGGCCAGAGAGTTGGTAGAGAAAGCTCATGAAGCATGCCCTTACTCGAAAGCGACAAAAGGAAACATCGAGGTAGAATTGAAAGTGGATTAATTCAATAACAAACAAGAAGGTTGTTCATTTACCTTCTTGTTTTTTTATGGCAATAAAATCACAAGACTTTTGTACGATTCAGTTAGCGATAGACAGAAAATGGTTTTAAGTGAAAATGGCGGGGTATTCAGATAATATGCATTTCAATCGAAAGGAAGGAGGTTGACAACGTGGATAAGGAACAAAGAGAACATGAAGCAAAAATGAAAAGAATGGAAGATGACAGAAGAGAGTCAGGAGAGAACAGATATAGTTCTGAGGCTGACAAAACTAATTCCGGGAAAAATGGAGAACAACCAATAAATACTTCCTCTAAAGAAACCGTGAACGAGAAAACAAGCAATAAAAAATTCAATGCCGGTGGAAATGATTCTGACTACGACGGTGGTCATCCGGGATAAAAGGGATCTGACTGCGATGGCTGCATCGACTCCGACTCAACGAATTTCAAAGATAATTAAAAAAATCCATTCAGGAGGTTATGTCTATGTTTTTTCACAGAAGCGAACTTCAATATCATGCTAAACCGGAAGCTCCGGATCCGGTATTCGCCAAGCAAGTACAGGAATTGATCGGTGGACAGTTTGGTGAAATGACAGTAGCGATGCAATACTTATTCCAGGGGTGGAGCACAAGAGGAAACGAGAAATACAGAGATTTGCTGATGGATACCGGGACACAGGAGCTCGGCCATATCGAGCTCTTAGCCACTTTAGTTGCCCGCCTGCTTGAGGGGGCTCCAGTCTATGAACAGGAAAAAGCTGCAGCTGATCCGATTGTCGGTGCCATCATGGGCGGCATGAATCCTCAGCACGCAATCGTGCACGGACTTGGAGCTTCTCCAAAGGACAGCAATGGAGTTCCGTGGAATGCTGGATATATTGTAGCAAGCGGCAACTTATTGGCTGACTTCCGGGCCAACGTCAACGCTGAATCGCAAGGGCGCCTGCAAGTAGCACGCTTGTACAGCATGACGGATGACCGTGGCGTAAAAGATCTCTTCTCTTTCCTTTTAGCGCGCGATACAATGCACCAGAACCAGTGGCTTGCGGCAATTAAAGACATGGAAGCCAAAGAAGGGCCGATTGTACCGTCAACGCTGCCGCCTGAATGGGAAGCGACGGAATTCTCACATATTCTTTACACAAATACTGAAACGAGCACCGCTTCACAATTGCCATGGGTAAACCAGCCGGCTCCGGATGGCCACCCAATTACAGTTCAAAAACCTGAACCATTAAGTGAAAGACCTATTTTAAAACCAGCTCCACCGGAAGCCCATAATACGATTCCGGAAGAAGAGTTAAAATAAACAAAAACAAGCCTCTTCCAGTAAGAGGCTTGTTTCTTTTGCGGATGAGGTGATGTAGTGGAAAAAAAGCCATGGGCAATGACTCAAGAATGGCATGACGTGGTGTTTTTGCATTGGCCAGTAGAGAAGGAGTGGGTGCGTGCGCATCTTCCTGCTGAACTGGAACTTGATTTATATGACGGTTTTGCCTGGATTGGCGTCGTCTTATTTGAAGCAAAAGGAACTCGTCTGCGATTCACTCCGCCTATTCCAGGCGTCCGGTCTTATTTGGAGCTGAATGTAAGGACGTATGTAAAATACAAAGATCATCCAGGAGTTTACTTTTTTTCTTTGGATGCAGACAGCATGCTAGCCGTAAAAACAGCAAATACAGGAAGTTTTCTGCCGTACCGCCATGCACAAATGAAAATGCACAAGCAAAACGGAAAAACTGTTTTTAAAAGCAGAAGAACCCATAAAAATTCATTTCCTGAATCTTTGAGCTTAACTTATGAAATAGCATCCGGGTCCATCCGACGGACTTTCATTGAGAAATGGCTGACGGAACGTTATTGTTTGTGGACCAAACCTGTAAGCCGATTGATTCGAGTGGATATTGAACACTTACCTTGGAAGCTTCAATACATCAACGGGGAAATTTATAAAAATTCAATGGCCAGCTTTTTACCGAAAAACCTCCATCTTGAGCGTCCGATTGCTCATTATGGAGGAAATCAGAAGGTTCGTTTTTTCCCGCCGGTGCCAGAAGATTAAAAAGCAAAAAGAAGTGCGGAAGCTAAAATCTCTGCACTTCTTTTTAAAACTATTTACGATTCGGCTCCTGTTTCAGTGTGTGGGATGTCTCTTTATGTTCCCATAAGCGTTTAGTCAGATAAATATGGTAGAACCATTCTCCGGCTGCAAGAAGGACTGCCGAATAGATAGAGGCCATTACAATCGAAAAATCGGGATTCTCAATCCACAGCGCTGCCAAGAGCCAGATCAGGACGAAATCGAGAACTAAATCACCGGCAGTTGCAATTTTGTTGGAAGTCCGTGGGTAGACGATTAAATCACCAACAAATCCAACAGCTGTGACAACAAGGCTGATTAGGAAAATATCAAAAACTCCTGTGCCATAGGTAAGCCCGAAAATCATAAATAATACAGCGAATACCATCGCGAATTTCATGAGTAATACTTCAATAAATTTCATTTTGCCCACCTCCTTGTGTATAGATTTATATCTAATCTATACCCGAATTCAAACGGCAAAACCGCAAAAAATGGAAGAAAACATGGGAATTGTCATTAAAAAACCAGAACCTGAAAATCAGTTCTGGTTTTTTGTACGATTAAGATGAAATGAAATCCCCGCCATTGACATGAATTGCTTGCCCTGTGACATAAGTAGAATCTTTTGAAGCAAAATAGACATATGCAGGAGCCACTTCTGAAGGCTGTCCGCGCCGTTCCATAGGAGTATCGCCACCATGTTTGCCAACTTTTTCAGCGTCAAAGGTGGAAGGGATCAGCGGTGTCCAAATTGGCCCCGGTGCAACTGAATTGACCCGGATGCCTTTCTCGATCAAGCTTTGTGAAAGCGAGCGGGTGAATGAAGTAATGGCACCTTTGGTCGATGAATAATCAATAAGTGAAGACGAACCTCTATACGCTGTTACAGAAGAGGTATTGATAATAGAATCTCCTTTTTGCATATGCGGAACAGCTGCTTGCGATAAATAGAACATGCTAAAAATATTTGTTGTGAATGTCTCCATCAATTGATCGGGAGTGATGTCCAAGAAATCCTTTTGCGGAAATTGCTTTCCAGCATTATTTACCAGTATGTTCAGCTGGCCAAATTCTGAAATCACATCAACAATCAGCTGATTGCAATTTTCTACTTCGCTGATATCAACAGCGGATTTAAAACCTTTCACTCCGTAAGATTCAACCGCTCGGATAGTTTCCTCAGCGTCTTCGTGCTCATCAAGATAAGCAATCGCCACATTGGCACCTTCTTTAGCATAGGCCACTGCCACTGCCCGGCCTATTCCACTGTCGCCTCCGGTAATTAAAGCCACTTTGCCTTCCAGCTTGCCGGAACCTTTATATTCCTTGTCGTCATAAATCGGTTCAGGAGCCATTTCAGACTCATGGCCCGGCTGTTCAGGCTGCTCTTGAGGTTCTACTTGTTCATCAATTTTCTCGAATTTGTCTTCATTTGACATCGTATCGTCCTCCTTCTAAATAGTGTCTAAGGGTTTTATTCCCGATAGGGCAGTGACTAAACTTAGAAGACGGCGAGGGCCGCTGTGAAAAACGAAAATGCATAAAAAAGAAGCGGGCATCTGCCCGCTTTGATGCTGTTATTGCTGTGCGGTGATAACACCGCATGCCACAGACTCATTGTTGTCAGTTCCTTGAATGAAAAGGGAGGCTCCGCCTTCTTTCAGCAGAGAGTTTTCTTCTCCTGTTTTCAATGTAACACCTTCCACGACGAATTCTTCGGCAGCGGTTCCGTCATCTCCGACTTCAATATCCGGTATATCCCCACCGAAAGGCTCTCCAGTAGTTTCAAAATCCGGAGCTTCACATTTACCGGCATCCCGGAATTCAACAGAATGAGGACCGGTTTCAAGTCCTTCCAGGTTGAGGGCTACTCCGACACCGCTGCTTTCTGTGCTCAATTCTGCTGTGCCTGTAGCATTGCCATCGCTGTCCATCATTTCTACAGTAACAAACATAAGGTCTTCACTTGAGCCTTCATCCGAGTTGTCTTCCGCTTCTTCACCGTTTGGAGGATCTTCTCCGCCTTCATTTACGTTTTCATCTTCCACTTCTGTAGCGCCATCGGTTTCTGTGGGTGGATCTTCGGCATTGCCGCAAGCAGCAAGTATTAGAAGTAAGACAAGTGCAAATAAAAGCATGGGCCATCGCTTCATCAGTATCAACTCCCCATCTGAATTTATCGTTATTCTCTCATTACACATTTTAAACTGAAAATAAACGCAATTCAGACAAAGAGCAACTTTTGTAGGAGTTCTTTTCAAGAAACCATCCAAATTAATCCTTATCGCTTGATCCTGAAAACAAATAGCATGCCAATGATCAACGACAAGACGCTCACAATCAGTGTAACCTTGAAAAATGGAGGGCGGTACGTGAACGTTATTTCATTGATGCCTTCTGCTATCGGAACAGCTGTAAAAGCATAATTTGCTTTCAGCACATCCACTTCTTTGTTATTGACAGAAGCTTCCCAACCACGTTCGAATGGGATGTTCACCGCCAGGTAATCTTCTTTTTCTATATTGTCATATTCCAATTGCACGCGGCTGCCATCGATATTCAATTTTTTCAAGCCAGTATGTTTTTCACTTTGTTGTTCGAGAACTCGATATGGCTCCTCAAACACTTGAATTTCGGTAAGATGGTATTTACCTTTTGGCATACGAATTCTTACTGTGTCTTCTGCCGGAATCCGGACGGTAATATCGTCAACATAGGTTCTATAAATGGATGTGTTTGATTTTCGGGTAGTGTAATAATCATTGACGGTCAAAGGGAAGCCTTCATCCGGTTCAATATGTTCGAGGTGGAACGATACATATAAGTCACCCTCGGTAAAAGATGAATCATGCCGGACCAGATCAATGCCGCCGCTTTCCCCGTAGACCGTCAATAATCCGTCTTCATAAGAAGCTCCGGATTGCTGAACTTCAAATGCTTTGGTCTGCTCTTCAACAGAAGGAAGGGGATGGGCAGCTTCACTGCCATCAAGCACGAGTCCCGTGAGCATAGCATGTTCCCTGACAATCGCAGGCTGTCCGGACAATTGCTGTTCTTGGTAAACAGTTGAAGCAGCACGTGCGAAAGGCAAAGTGTTTTGATTCTCATAGACAATGTAATTTTCAGAAGACAAAATCTCGGTAAAACCGAACGGCACGTTCGAGTCTCCTTTTTCTTTTATGGAATATTTACCCTGCAGCAAGCCATGGAGATTGGCGCGGTTGCCCAAAGTCGCATAACGGCTGACGCTCTCGCGCCCCATGTCGATTTCTAAATCGTATAAGTAAAAGTACAGCAAATTTTTATTTAGAATACTGGAGTACGCACTTAAGCCGCGGAAGTCCTGTACAATCGGAGTGTTGTTCCGCACGCCCTCCATCCAATCGATGCGATAGGAAACTCCGTCTTCCTGTTTATGGATTTCTTCAATAAGCGCTTGTACTTCAGGGTCATTATATCCAGCGCTAGTCAGGAGTTCTTCATTTACATACTCAATTCGGCCAGCTTTCAGGAGTTTTTCAACTTGATAAAAGTTAACAAAAACAAGAATTGAAACGATTAAAAATCCGGTAAGCAGTAATTTAAAGCGGGTCTGCTTAAATTGCAGAACAGCCAGTACAAGCAACCAGGTAATCAGCAAACTGCTGATAGTGAACAGTGAAGACAGCGACTTCAATTCGAAAGTCTTGTCCATCATCGCCGCAATCCAATAGGCAACCGCAGTCAAAACTCCTGCAGCTGCAAATTGGCGGCGCGACAGCTTATGGAGATGATCCATGCCGACCGCCACCGCTCCTCCGGCAACCAGTGACAGAAAGTATTCCCAGCGGTACTGGGGAGCTGAAAAGCCGTTAAAGATGCTGCCTGCTACTGGGCTGTAGTGCAGCAGGATTCCGATAACTCCCAATGCCGCAAACAGCTGGAAGCCCTTATGGCGGTATAGGGAAACTGAAAAGAGAAATAATATAAAAATGGCTGGAAGCACAATGAACCGGCTTGTAAATAAAATATTGTCGGATAAATCTATCCAAGGAATTTCCTGCTCAAATGAAGGCCGGTGATTATTCAAAAACGCATAAACTGCGGGAACAAATGAGACGGCACTGATGCCGAACCCGATTATGCCAGTCATCAAAAAAGTGGTGACGGCTTTCAACCAGCCGGTTTCTTCAGGAGACAACCTTATAATTAATCGGACGAGTATGTATATTCCTGCCAAAAGAAAATTGATATAGGAAAAGTAGAAATTATCGATCAAAGAAATCGATACGGCAAACAGAAACCAGCCGGGTTTCTGTTCCCGCATGATTTTCTCAACGCCAAAAATCAGGAGCGGCAGCCAAAGAAACGCATCCGCGAAAAATTCCCAATAGACGGTATGCCGAAAATACATGCCTGATATTCCGTAGATGCTGGCTCCAAGAAGAGCGGAAAGCCGGGAAATCTTCATATACATAAACAAGTGGGCAGTGATGAACAATACCAAACTCAAACGGATTATGCTGATGAAGACAGCGGCATTTGCCCAGAACAGTACATCGGCTGATTGAATGGCGTTCAACGATTCTAAGATAAAAACAACCATCACGCTTAACAGAAATACGATAGAGGTAGAAAAATAATAGGAAAGCTCACTGAAAGTCCCGGCGCCAAGGCCGAAGTCGAACGAATAGAAAAATTCTCCGTTCGTGTACTGTTCATACAGCAAATGTTTAAACGGCAGCATTTGTGAGCTGCCGTCGTCGATTCCGACCATATAATGTTGTCGGGTCCATTGATAGAGAAAAACAAAATGGGCTAATGCAGATAAAACAAAACAAGAAAGAAACAATATGATATTTGGAGATTTCCTGCTCATAAATTCACCGTCTTTTGGCTTCAGCCGTTCTGACCGAGCCTTTTAAAATTTTGCTGGAGATAATAAATGTAATCGGGATTGTAAACAAAACCGCTGCAAACGGGGCGATATTGCTGTTGATGCGCAAATATTCCACGAAAATAAAAATCAGCGCAGTGGATACAGACATATTGACTACTTGGGTCAAAGGAAAATATAAATATTTTTTTAATGTCGGTTTAGTCCTGTACGTTACGTAACAGTTCAAGAAAAACGAAATGTTCAAAGAAATGATAAATCCAATGATGTGGGCAAATAAATAAGGCAGCGAGAATAGATTGTGTAAAACCAGATAAATGGAATAATAGGTCGCTGTGTTGACAACACCGACAAAGATGAAACGGGTAAACTCTGTGTTCAAAGCTTTAAGATTCATCGTAATCATCCGCATTGCTGATATCTATTAGAAAGTTAGGGCGCCTTTTCGTTTCATTGTATATCCGCCCTATATATTCCCCTATGACACCCAAGCTGATCAATTGAATTCCCCCTAAAAATAAAATAGCTGTGATGGTGGTGAAGTATCCTGGCGCGCCTACACCTTCTTTTAATATTTCGTAAAAAGTCACACCGATGTAAATAAGTGAGAGAAATAAAACGAGAAACCCTGTATAGAAGCAGACACGCAGCGGTTTTAAGTTAAATGAAATGATGCCGTCAATCCCATAATTGACGAGACTCCAGAATGACCATTTGGATGTTCCGGCAGCACGCTGGACATTTTCATAGCTAATGATCTTTTTGCTTAAGCCAATCCAGGAGTAAAGGCCTTTTGAAAAGCGGTTGCTTTCGCTAAGAAGCAAAATGGAATTGATGGCTTTCCTGCTAAGCAATCTAAAATCGCCTTCGCCATCCACAAAATCTACGTCGGTAACAGAATTCACAAACTTATAATATAAGGAAGATAAAAAGCTGCGTAATTTTGAATCCCCTGTCCGGGACCGTTTGGCCACTACTTGATGGAAGCCTTCCTCAAAGCCGAGGATCAGCTGGCCAATAAGTTCGGGGGGATGCTGCAAGTCGCTGTCCATTAAAATAGCCGCATCGCCTTTGATGCGGTGGAGTCCTGCCAGGATAGCGGATTCTTTGCCGAAATTACGGGTCAGGGAAATATATTTGACGTCAGCATGGTTTTCGGCAAGCTTCAAAATTTCCTGCAAAGTGCCATCACTGCTGCCGTCATTGATAAACATAATCTCATACTGGTATGGAAGCGGGTGAAGTTCCTGGACCAGCTTTTCATACATATAGGAGATATTCGCCTCTTCGTTGTAAGCCGGAACAACAATTGAAATCAGCTTCATCTATTACTTCACCTCCATGTTTACTTGTCGCACGGTCAAAAAAGGCTATTTGGATTTGTTTACCCTGCCTATTGCTGAAATATGCTGGAACAGCATGCTAAATACTGAAGAAATGTATCTTCTGTGACAAACGAAACTTATTGGAACATTAATCGTATATATTTATATCAGGATTTTTTCAATATTTCCACGGTTAGGGTTCTCCTATTCATGATAGGACGTTAAAAGAGACAGCGGGGTTCCGCATCACAGCTGTCGGCTATAGCCCTTAATGATTGAAATTTTCCGGATTTACAAATACTATTAAAACTAAGTACATAACGATGAATGGAGAGTGCGAAGAATGGCTATCAATCTTGTAAAAGGTCAGAAAATCGATTTAACTAAAGGACGTTCATCGCTTTCAAGCTTAATGGTCGGCCTCGGATGGGATCCGGTTGCTGCTAAAAAAAGCGGCGGTTTCCTTAGCGGATTGCTTGGCGGAGGCGGCGGCGGAGCTGACGTTGACTGTGACGCATCAGTCCTTCTGCTTGATGAAAACGGCAAATTGAGAGGGAAAGAAAACCTCATCTACTTCGGCAACAAGAAAAGCAAAGACGGCAGCGTTGTTCACTCAGGGGATAACCTGACTGGCGCAGGTGAAGGAGACGATGAGACGATTCAAATCAATTTGAAAAATATCTCTCCATCAGTCCACCGGCTGGTGTTTGTTGTAAACATTTACAATGCAAAACAGAAGAAGCAGGATTTTGGCATGATTCAAAATGCTTTTATCCGTTTGGTGGACAATCAATCCAAAGAAGAACTGATTCATTATAACCTGACTGACAACTATGCGGGCAAAATGTCGCTGATTCTTGGCGAACTCTACCGCCAGGGAACTGAGTGGAAATTCTCAGCTGTCGGTGAAGGCACTATCGATCCTGATATCGGTTCAATCGCAAACAAATACGCATAAGGAGTGAAGGAAGAATGGCAATCAATTTATCTAAAGGACAAAAAGTGGACTTAACAAAATCAAACCCAGGATTATCCAATGTAATCGTTGGTCTTGGCTGGGATACAAATAAGTACGATGGAGGGCAAGATTTTGACCTTGATTCTTCAGTATTCTTATTGAACTCAAGCGGCAAAGCATCGTCTGAAGCAGATTTTGTTTTCTATAACAACACTATTGGAGCTGCTGGTGCAGTTGAGCATACGGGCGACAACAAAACAGGCGAAGGTGAAGGCGACGATGAGCAAGTCAAAGTGAACCTGTCATCAGTTCCTTCGTCAATCGAACGCGTAACATTTGCTATTACAATCCATGATGCAGAAACACGCGGCCAAAACTTCGGCCAAGTCAGCAACTCCTATGTACGTATCGTAAATGGTGATACCAATGAAGAGTTGATCCGTTATGATTTAGGAGAAGATTTCTCAATTGAAACAGCGATTGTGGTAGGGGAACTTTACCGCCACAACAATGAATGGAAATTTAATGCTATTGGCAGTGGTTATCAAGGTGGGCTAGGCGCACTTGTTAAGGACTTTGGCTTAGACAGCTAATTACAAGGAAAAAAGCAAGGAGCACATCTCCTTGCTTTTTTAGCCTTTATTTACTCGAATAATGCTATCAATTTTTAGGGCTTGCTTTTTTAGCGGTGCCGGGAGGAACAATGATGAGACATTTTGACGTATTAACCGATTCTGAGCTAAAAACTTTTTTTAAATATTCCCCGGCAGAATTCAATCGGGATACGGAACGGGAAACTTTGGGATTGGCGCTGGGTGCGGCTCTTTATACCCCCGGTTCCAGACCGGATTTCGGGAAAAAGATTCTATCAGGACAGTATAGACGCGGTGCTTTTTCAGGATTGGCCACGCTAATCATTTGCCTGGAAGATGCAGTGGCCGATTCAGAACTGCCGCAGGCGGAAGCGAATGTGATCAAGCAGCTGAAACTGTTGGAAAGAGCCGAAATCTTTCAGCCGGATGCCGGACCAGCGCTTTTTTTGCGTATCCGCAATGCTGCCCAACTTGATAAATTGATCGAAGCTGCCGGGACCGCTTTAGGTGTATTAACCGGAATTGTCTTTCCAAAAAGCCGACCTGAAAATCTGCCTTCTTTTTTTGCGGCATTAGACCGGGCAAGCGAAGCCGCAGGGCGAAACCTCTTTGCCTTGCCTCTGCTTGAAACAAAGGAAGTGCTGTATTCAGAACTGCGTGAACAGACGCTTCGGGAAATCCATCAGATTCTGCTGGCGGAAGTGAACCGGGTTTTGACTGTACGGGTTGGAGCTACTGATTTCTCCAGTCTTTATGGTTTGCGGCGTCCTGCAGAGCGGACGATTTATGATGTCCATGTCATCCGGGATGGATTAACTGCCATTCTGAATCGATTCGGCAGAGCAGAAGACGGCTTTATCGTCTCTGGTCCAGTATATGAACATTTTACTTCGGGACGAGGAAATGCGCTGCTATCGAAACCGGAACAAGTATTGTGGCAGGAAGTACAGCTGGATGTCTTAAACGGCTTTAAAGGGAAAACATGCATCCATCCTTCCCAAATCCCGATTGTCAATGCAGGTTACATCGTTTCTCTTGAAGCTTTTGAAGATGCATCGCTAATCGTGTCAGAAAGCTTTGAACGCAACGGCGTTCTGCAAAGCCCGAAACGCAATAAAATGAATGAAGTAAAACCGCATTTAAGCTGGGCAAAGAAAGTGCTCGCCCAGGCGGAAGTATATGGGGTGCTGAATGAAAACTATAAACCGATCGATGTCCTCAACTATATTGGATCAACCCAATTATCAAATCAACTATAAATTGTGGCAGCAGCTGGATCTTTCGATTGCTGTCAATCACACATATAAAGGGCTTCCAGTGGAATCCCTTTTCTCTATGGCTCTCCGCGTGAACAAAAAGCGCCAGTTTTTATTTGTCAGCCCTTTGATTGCTAAACATTTAGCTGTAAATCCAGCCGTTGCGCTTGGTACAGGTACTTTACTGGCTTATTTATTGATGGAAGATGCCGGAATCGACTTTCCTTCGCATGCAGAAGAACTGGTTCAACTTATAAAAACTGGAGAAGCAGATTCAGAAAACATCAAGGAAACTTTTGCTTTTAAAACAGCACTTCCTGATAAAACGATTTTTATTGGAATGGCTGAAACGGCTACCGGTCTTGGGCATGCAGTGTTCCAGCATTTTGAAAAGGCGGCATATATCCATACAACCCGTGAAAAAGTCAGCGGGTTGACCCCTTCTTTTGTCTTCGAAGAAGAACATTCCCACGCGACTTCCCATATTGTATATGCTCCGAAAGGAATGTTGGAAGAAGCGGAAGTCATCGTGCTGGTTGATGATGAAATTTCGACCGGCAATACTTTTGTGAATTTAATCAAATCACTGGATGATCAGTTTCCTGGAAAGAAATACAAAGCATTGTCCATTTTGGATTGGCGAAGCGAAGAGCAGCAGGAAAAATTTAAAGAACTGGAAGCGAGCAGGGAAATTCAAGTGGATGTACTGGCTTTGGTGAAAGGACAATTCAAACTGCACCATAGCGAGTCGCCAAATGAAGCAGCAATCGATTACTTGACCGGCAGCGGTGCCGCTCCGCTTCAGGAACCAGTAAAAATCCGACAGCTTCCGCATAAATCAGCAAGCGGTCAAAGCTATCTTTCATTAACGGGGAGATTTGGCCTGGCGAGCAGTGAACATGCGGAAATCAGTCGATGGGCCGAGCAAATGGTCCAAGCAGTCGGAGGAACCAAAGTGGATGAAAAACCTCTGGTGATTGGCATCGGGGAAAATATGTATTTGCCGATCCGCTTTGCTTTTGCTTTGAGCAGCAATGCGCTTGTACAGACCACTACAAGAAGCCCGATTTTCGCCTCAACAAATGAAGATTACCCCATAAAGGAAAAAGTGAAATTCCAGTTGCCTGATGCAGAAGGGGTCGACCAGTTCTTGTACAATTTGAAAAAATTGGACATCGACAAAATTTACTTGATTGTTGAATCTGTAGTTGATGAAACTGCTTGGCAGCCGCTCATCGCCTATCTCGAGGAAAAAGCACCTGTTGAATGGATATCGTTGACGACAGCGAAAAGGAGAGACTCAGCTCAATGATTGCAACCGGATTGGTGAAAACAAGTTATCCAGAAGAAGATATCATATTTTTGTTAAAAGATGTCACGGAAGAATTTACGGAAAGTACATTGGAAGAACGTGAAAAAGCGGTGCGGACAGGCGGCCATTATGCAGAACGACTGCCAATGGAATATCGTCCATCCGTGGAATATACACAACTGTATCATGCAACGGTTGCAAAAACGAAACAGCGGCTGGGCTTTTTAATCGGTCTTCTGACACGCCGGATTGCAATGAATGCCGGCACTGAGGATATTGTTCTTGTTTCTTTAGCCCGGGCTGGCAGCCCTATCGGCATTTTAATCCGCAGGTACGCTTTACAAGTTTTGAAGATAGACTGGCCTCATTACAGTGTTTCAATTCTGCGGGGGAAAGGCATCGATGAAAACGCCATTAAAGCCATTCGCAGATTGCATCCGACAAGC
The DNA here is from genome assembly GCF_057748275.1 of Planococcus sp. VCh962. Lineage (NCBI taxonomy): Bacteria > Bacillati > Bacillota > Bacilli > Caryophanales > Caryophanaceae > Planococcus > Planococcus sp. VCh962. Next base: position 481,117 of record NZ_JBYLHS010000002.1, on the reverse strand, counting down.
CGTATCCAATTTGTCGATGGCTGGACCGGGAAAGGGGCCATTCAAGGAGAGCTGACTCAATCAGTCCGCAAATTGAATGCCCTTGATGGGATGAACCTGCATGATGATATGGCGGTGCTTGCAGACCCCGGGGCATGTGCGGTTTTATTCGGGACTCGTGAAGATTTTCTGATTCCGAGCGCTTGTTTAAATGCCACTGTGTCCGGTCTTATAAGCAGAACGATCTTAAATGGACAATTTATCAGCAAAGATGATTTCCACGGGGCGAAATTTTACGGCGATTTGCTTGAAGAAGACTTGTCCAATGATTTTGTCGACCAAGTCACGTCCTGTTTTATGGATACTGAAGAGGAAGTGCAAAAAGCCGCTTTGGCAGCTCCGGCAACAGCAGAACGGACATGGCAAGGCATGAAAGAAGTGGAAGAAATAGGTCAAAAGATGTATAATGAAAGCGACTATACATTAATCAAACCGGGTGTCGGGGAAACTACGCGTGTATTGCTTCGGCGAAGCCCTTGGAAAGTGCTTGTAAACGATTTGGAACATCCGGATGTTCAGCATTTGCTTGTTTTAGCCAAGGAAAAAAACGTGCCTGTAGAACTTGTGCCGGAATTATTTTACCGCGCAATCGGGCTGATCAGATCGGGGAAAGAAATATGACGATTTTATTTGCCAGTGACTTGGATCAGACATTAATTTATTCGCGCAGAACGATGGGCACTGAAGTTTCAGAAGCAGAATTGGTGGAAGTGGAGCGCATTGATGGCAAGCCGCAGTCGTATATGACGGAAAAAAGCCAGTCCGCTTTGTGGAACCTTGACTCTTCAATTTGTTTTTTGCCGGTGACCACCAGAACCCAGGCGCAGTATGAACGTGTAACCGGCATTTATGAAGGGAATGAACGTCCTCGATTCGCGATTGTTTCTAACGGCGCAGTTATTTTGGAAAATGGACGACCTATTCCAGAATGGTCGGATAATATCCGCCAGCAATGTGTCAGCCGGAAAACGATTGTCCATGAATTGCTTCCAGAAATTGAACGCCATTTTTTGGAAGACTGGGTACTTAGCGTTCGGGAAGCAGACGATTGGTTTGTCTATATGATTGTGGACCGGGAGCATTTTCCGGAAGAGAAACTCGATTTTTATACCCATACATTTCGGGAAATCGGCTGGTCGCTATCGCTTCAGGGAAGAAAGCTTTATTTCATGCCGGAAAGCATCACCAAAGCCGGTGCCATGGAATATGTGAAAAATCGCATCAACGCGGAATATGTAGTAGCAGCAGGAGATTCACTTCTGGATCTTGGATTGCTTGAAAAGGCGGATCTTGGTTTATTGGCTGCGCATGGAGAAGCGGTTAAAAGTAAAATTCCCGTATCCGAACATATTCAAATCACGGATCAAAAAGGAATAAAAGCCGGGGAAGAAATACTGAAAAAGGTTTCTAGTGTTTCCCTGCAGCATCGATGAGGAGGGAGTCCCATGGTTCAATTGCATCCGGTACGCGTGAGAACGTGGGATCCGGAAAAATTGACAGAATGGCTGACAAAGCCGATTGTTAATCATCCAGAAACAAAAATCGAAGAAGAAACCATTACGTATCCGCAGCTGCTTGGCCAATTTGTCGGAATGCCACTGGATGCTGATGATTATTTTGCTTCGATATATGATTTGATGGAAGAAGCGGAAGGCAGGCTGATCCGTCTTTCCGGCTATTTGAATAAACATATTACGCCAGACCGCCTGCGGCATTTGCAGGATTTGTTTGATATGAATAATAAAGAGCGGGGATTGTCTCCTAACCGGATCGTCGCTTTTCTGGATGGCAAAGGATTGTTGCCGCGATTGAAAGATGCAGGGTTGAATCGCCGCATTCGCCTGGTAATGATTGATATTCTAAAAGAATTCCAAACGAAAACGGGAGGAAGCACGACTCATTCTTCTTTCCGGCGCATTGCGACAGATTTGGTTAAATGGACTTTTAATCATATCGAACCGGAGCTTGAGAAACTGAATCTTGAAAAAGGGCTGCCGGCATTTTTATGGTACGGGAATACAACTGAAAGTGAAAAATGGTTCTTAAAATTTTCTGCTGCTTTCGGGTTTCATCTCGTCGTGTTTGATCCGACCGGAAAGCATTGGCTGGAGACGATACTGGAAGAGAAAGACTTGCCGACCCATAGTTTTCAAGTGACCGGGGAAGCAGTCCTGCCGTTTCCGGAAGAAAAGCCGGAGCGTGTCGGAACAGTGGCATACCGGGCGACCCAGGAAGTGGACCGGTTATTGCACCATGATGATTCCGGACTTTACAAGCCGTATCAATTCAAGTCGTATTTGACAAAATCAATCCGATTGAAGACGACCATTGATGAAGCGTTTATGCTGGCTAAAGAACGGGCAATGGTACGGCCTTCATTCGGAGTGGAACGTGGAAGCGTCATCATTCCGGTGGTTTTTGCCAAAGTGATGGGAATTGAAAAAGACCGGAAGCGTTTTTGGGACAATATCCACAACCTGACCGAACGGGAAGATACACTGTTGATCCGAAGTTTCCCATTTATAGAAGAGCGAAAAGGAAACCAGCAGTTCCATTACCGGGGGGCGCTTGGAAAAGACGGGCGCCTCGATCCGGAGAAAATGAAAGCGGCCAATTGGTGGAAATACAGCAAATTGCCGGATGGCTTGCAGACAGCCCTTTGTGAAGCCATCGCACGCCATGTGGAAAAGCCGATGCTAACTCCACAGGCCGGTGAATCTTTCGACGACTTGCAGCTTTATCAATTTTCCCAGTCGATGTCGATGCCTGATGCGGTCATTCAATTGATCCAGCAATTCGATTATCCGCAATTTGTGCCGACTCTGCTGTTCTACAATGAGGAAAAGGACGGCGAACTGAGCAGAGCAGATGCGAATGCCATCGCATTGATTCATACATTCGGGCTGGATGTCATCATCATCAACCCGCAGGGGCATCAGGATATTGAACGATGGATTGACGCAGAATCGATCGATACTCACTGGCTGGATGACAGAAGCTATAATGAGCCGTACCGGGAACCGTCAGTGGTCAAGAAATTGTTTAGAAAATGGCTTTAACCATTAAGGGAGGGATATCGATGAGCACAATGCCAAATCAAATCGAACAGCAAGAACTGGTCATGCAAGATGAAAATAACTTGAAAGTCCAGCTGAAGAAAGACCCTGAAGTGCTAAAACTGGCTTCCAGCATCAATCCGAAAAACCAGATTGAATTACTGGAATTCGGGCGCGAACCTGCCAATGAAATCTCGGCTTTTACAGGGAAAGTCCTAAGCTCTGTCCAGGCGAATAGCATGGAAGAATCCAGTGAACTCTTGAAACAGCTCGGCAAAATCATGGATAAATTTGATAAAAAGGATTTTGTTGAAAAGAAAGGCTTCCTCAATAAAATCTTCAATAAAGGCAATAAAGTGATTGAGCAATTGTTCAATAAGTACCAGACAATGGGAACGGAAATTGACAAAGTATATGTTGAAATCACGAAATACGAAACAGAAATGAAAAAATCGACATCGACCTTGGAAGAGTTGTACGATCAGAATTTCCATTATTTCATGGAACTTGAAAAGTACATCGCTGCAGGCGACATCAAGGTTCAGGAGCTGAAAGCGCAGGAACCGGAAGTGCGCAAAAGAGCGGAATCCGGCAACCAGATGGCTTTGATGGAGTTGAATTCCTTGCAGAATGCCATCGAATTGCTTGAACAGCGGGTTTATGACCTGGAAATGGCAAAACAAGTTTCTTATCAGGCAGCGCCGCAAATCCGTATGCTTCAGCGGGGCAACACAAAGCTGATTGGAAAAATCAATTCCGCTTTTGTTACGACCATACCTATCTTTAAGACAGGATTAATCAACGCCATCGCTGCCAAACGCCAGAATTTAGTGGCAGAAGGCATGAATGAACTGGATCGGCGCACCAATGAAATGCTGCTGAATAATGCCAATGATATTTCGCGCCAAAGCGTCGATATCGCCCGGATGTCAGGGCAGCCAAGCATCAAGATTGAAACCATTGAACAAACATGGGAGACTATTATGCAGGGCATGAATGACACGCGTGAAATCGAAGCGGAAAACCGCAAGATGCGTGAGCAAGGCCGTCTGCGTATTGAAGAATTGCAGAAGAAATACGAAGATACTCAACGAAAAGCGAATTAGTCGGGGGAGGAAATTAGTATGTCTACTATCAATTTAAAAAAAGGTCAGAAAATCGATTTAACAAAAACAAATCCAGGGCTGACAAAAGTGCTTGTCGGACTTGGCTGGGATACGAATAAGTACAGCGGCGGCGGAGATTTCGACTTGGATGCTTCCATTTTCCTGGTAGCTGAAAACGGTAAATCACGCGGCCCTGAAGATTTTGTGTTCTACAATAACCTGACAGGCGGCAATGGATCTGTTGTGCATGCAGGGGATAACCTGACAGGGGAAGGCGACGGAGACGATGAACAAGTGGTCGTCGACTTGCCGAATGTGCCTGCAGATATCCATAAAGTTGTCTTTACGGTAACCATTCATGAAGGTGAAAGCCGAGGACAGAACTTCGGCCAAGTATCAAATGCATTCATCCGTGTATTGAACGAAAGCACAAACGAGGAAATTTTGCGCTACGATTTAGGCGAAGATTTCTCAATTGAAACAGCACTTGTGGTAGGAGAGTTGTACCGCCACGGGGGCCAGTGGAAATTCAATGCCATCGGAAGCGGTTATCAAGGCGGCTTAGCGGCACTTGTCAGCGATTTTGGCTTGAGTTAAAAGATTAATAATGTTTAAAACGTCCATCAGGAATTGATGGGCGTTTTTTTATGGATTCCTATGAATTTTGCTGAAAGTTTAATTCTTAACAGCTGTTATTAAACGCTCTTTGTAAATTTTTAAATGTAATCTCCTTTTTTTCTTCATTTAAACCCTGATATCACAATTTTTTATTAATTGAAATTATTCGACATGAAATATTTAATTTATGCTAAGCTCAAAAAGAAGCTTAATCAGCAAGGAAAGGGTGTATAGGTATGACCTTCATAGAACGCGTAAAAGAAATCCGAAGAGATCTGCATAAAAAACCGGAACTCGGCGGCGAGGAATGGGAAACTTCCAAGCGTATACAAGAAGAGCTGGAAAAAGCAGGTATTCCTTACAAGACTGGCTATGCAAAAACAGGAGTGCTTGGCATTATCGAAGGAAACGGAAGCGGTGGGACGGTTGCGCTGCGTGCCGATATCGATGCGCTTCCAATCACTGAAAAAACCGATATCGAATTCAAATCTACTGTGGCAGGAAAGATGCACGCCTGTGGCCACGACGCCCATACATCGATGCTGCTAGGCACAGGGTTTAAGCTCCAGCAAATGAAAGAGCAATTGCCTGGCCGTGTGCTCCTAGTATTCCAGCCAAATGAAGAATCCACACCCATTGGCGGAGCTCGCCCAATGATGGAAGATGGCCTTTTCGATGAATACAAACCGGATGTCATTTTCGGACAGCATGTATGGCCGGACTTGCCGGTTGGCCAAATCGGAATACGGGACAAAGAAATGATGGCGGCATCGGACAGGCTGTCATTTACGATTAAAGGAGCAGCTGGGCACGCCAGCATGCCGCATCAAGGAAAAGACGCGATAGTGATTACTGCAGAATTCATTTCTTCGCTTCAATCCATTGTAAGCCGCAATACGAACCCTTTGGAATCCGCGGTTATTACAATTGGAACAATCAACGGCGGATATCGCTATAATGTAATTGCCGATCATGTAGAACTGAATGGGACCGTTCGGACTTACAGTAAAAAAGCAAAAGCGACCATCAAACGGAGAATTGAAAATTTGGTTAGAGGATTTGAGCTTGCATACGAAGTCAAAATTAATTATGACTACATTGAAGGGTATGATGCGACAGTCAATACGCCGGAATGGTCGCAATTGGTAAGGGACAGTGCAGGTGGACTGCTCGGCGAAGAAGCATTGCCGGAAGTGGATCCATCAATGGCAGGGGAAGATTTTTCCCGCTTCTTAGCGGAATATCCGGGGGTATTTTACTGGCTGGGCTGTGCAAAAGAGGGGGAGGAAACTCCGAAACCGCTTCACGATCCGGAATTCTATTTCAATGAGGATGCCATAGAAGTCGGAGTCAATACAATGGTGGAAGTAACGGTAAAGGCGCTGGAAAAACTGAAAGTGATTAAGTAATACTCCGAACATTATTAGTAAAATATACTTAAGTCCTTCGGGAACTCTTGAAAAACCGTTTATTTTGTGAATATAATATTAAGCAGTTGTATTATTATGCTTTAGAGGGGGCGCAAAATGAAAGAGCCAAAACAGAATGTTGAGAAACGGGGATTTTTTATCCGTTTTTTGAACGTTGTAGAAAAACTGGGGAACAGGCTTCCTGATCCTTTTATGATTTTCGTCTATTTAGCAATTGCTGTCATCATTGCATCATACATTTTTAGTTTGTTCAATGCATCGGTAGTCCATCCAGGTACTGGAGAAACACTCGCTATCCAAAATTTATTGTCATGGGCGGGCCTCCAGTATATTGTGACATCCATGCTTGAAAACTTTACAGGCTTTGCTCCGCTCGGAACGGTTCTGGCCATCATGCTTGGTATCGGTTTAGCTGAAAAAGTCGGATTATTGGAAATTGCTATCCGAAAAACGATATTAAAAGCACCTCGTGGCCTTGTCACATACGCCATTGCATTTGTCGGCATTATGGGGAACATCGCTTCTGATGCTGCCCAGATTTTGATTCCGCCGCTTGCTGCGATGGTATTTTATAAAATTGGCCGCCATCCGCTTGCTGGTCTTGCAGTAGGATTTGCAAGTGCCGGTGCCGGGTTTACCGCTAACTTGCTGATTGTCGGAACAGACGCATTGCTTTCGGGGATTTCAACGGAAGCTGCTGCAATCCTGGATCCTTCGATTGTTGTTACACCAGCAGATAACTGGTATTTCAATATGGTTTCAGTTTTCGTCTTGACAGTTGTGGCTGCGCTCATCACGGAAAAAGTCATTGAGCCGAAACTGGGGAAATACGAAGGGGATTCTGTCATTGATGTGGATGCTGAAGAGCATCCGAAAGCGAATAAAGGCTTACGAAATGCCGGTCTTGCCGCTTTGGCATATTTGGCCGTCCTTGCTTTGCTTATCGGTTTGCCGGGTTCATCGCTTCGGAATGAAGAAGGCGGTTTGATTCCTTCCCCGTTTCTGACAGGAATCGTGCCTGTTATTTTAGGCCTGTTTGTCGTACTGGCCGTCGCTTACGGAAAAACCGTCGGAGCTATCAAAAGCTCGAGAGATGCAGTGGGCTATATGAGTGAATCGATCAAGGATATGTCAGGATTTATCGTTTTAATCTTTGCTGCTTCACAATTCATCGCTTACTTTACTTGGACCAATATTGGGACTTGGGTGGCGGTTAACGGCGCTGAAGTATTAACGCAAATCAATTTCACAGGAATTTATCTGATCATCGGTTACATTCTCTTTACGTCAATGCTGAACTTCCTGATTTCTTCTGGTTCTGCGAAATGGGCGCTGGAAGCACCAGTTTTCGTGCCATTGTTCATGCAGCTTGGTTATCATCCGGCATTTACACAAATGGCTTACCGGATCGGGGACTCTTCAACAAACATTGTCACGCCATTAAACCCTTATTTTATCGTGGTTCTTTCATTTTTAAGAGAATATGATAAAAAAGCGGGTATGGGAACATTGATTTCATTAATGATTCCTTACACATTGTCATTTTTAATAGTGTGGATTATTATGTTCTTGATTTTCTTCTATACAGGTCTTCAGTTTGGTCCAGGAATTACACCTTACTTGTAAACATTAATAGATGAAAAGGGGAGAAGTTATGGCAGAGCAATTATTAGACGAAAAGTTACAGGAACAGATGATTAGTTGGCGCCGGGATTTGCATAAACACGCAGAATCGGGGTTTCTGGAGATGCGGACAGCTTCTCTTGTTGCAGCATACTTGGATTCATTGGGTTACGGATTGAAGATTGCCGGAGAAGTGATGAAAGCGGAAGCGCGCATGGGAGTGCCTTCGCAGGCTATTCTGGATGAGCATTACAAATGGGCTGAGCAAAATGGAGCCGATATCGACTGGCTGCCGAAGTTTCAAAACGGCATGACCGGTATCGTCGCCACGCTGAAGACCAATAAGGCAGGCCCAGTGCTTGCCTACCGGTTTGATATGGACGCGCTCGACATCCAGGAAGAGATGTCTCCGGGCCACATTCCATTTGAAAAAGGCTTCACGTCACTGAATGAGTTCAAAATGCACGCTTGCGGACATGACGGCCACACATCAATCGGCCTTGGATTTGCAAAAACCTTGATGGACAACAAAGAAGAGCTGGCCGGAACGATCAAACTGATTTTCCAGCCGGCCGAAGAAGGGACGCGCGGAGCCAAATCGATGGTGGAAGCAGGCGTTGTGGACGATGTTGATTTCTTTATCGCGATGCATCTTGGCATAGGCGTGCCAAGCGGTGAATTTGTTGCCGGAAATTCCGGATTTTTGGCAACAACGAAAATGGATATCACATTTAAAGGAAAAGCGGCCCACGCCGGCGGGAAGCCGGAAGAAGGCCGCAATGCGTTGATGGCAGCATCATCCGCAGTGCTTGGTTTATACGGCATTCCACGCCATTCGGCAGGTGCTTCACGGGTTAATGTGGGGGTATTAAATGCCGGAACCGGCCGCAATATCATTCCATCTCTTGCTGAACTGAAAGTGGAAACACGAGGGGAAACGTCGGAAATCAATGACTATATCCGTTCTCAAGCCATTTCTGTCTTGGAAGGCGCAGCTAAAATGTACGGAGTGGAAGTGAATGTGGACATCGTCGGGGAAGCGAGAAGCAGTATGCCAAGCAAAGAATTGGTTGAAACTTTAGCGGAAGTTGCGGAAAAGTCGCCGCTGCTAAAGAAAACAACCGCATGGTCAACCGATTCCGCTGGTTCTGAAGACGCGACTTACTATATGGAACGTGTAAAAGAACTAGGCGGTCTTGCCACTTATTGCGTCGTCGGCAGTGATTTAGCAGCTGGCCACCACAACGAACGCTTCGATTTTGACGAAAATTCGATGCTCGCAGCTGTTGATGTGCTGTATCGATCTGCTATAAGAATAAGCAATTCATAAGAAAAAGACGGAGAGATTGTTCTCCGTCTTTTTGTGTGTTGAATTTAATTTGATTAAGTAAGATATAAAGAAATTTGCGGGAATATGATGACAATCACAAGTACGACAATGAAGATTGCGAAAAAAGGGACAACGCCTTTTATGACTTCTTCCACTTTTTCGCCGGATATCCCGCTCACTACAAACAGGTTCAGCCCTACAGGGGGGGTGATCATCCCGAGTTCCATGTTTACTACCATGATAATGGCGAAGTGGATGACGTCAATTTCCAGGGCAGTGATGATTGGCAAAAGAATTGGCAACGTGATTAGAATGATGGCAGTCGGTTCAAGGAACATGCCAAGTACGAAAAACAGCAGTGAAACAATGAGCAGGAATGTCCACTTATTAAATCCGCTGTCACTGACCCATTGGGCAAAATCCTGCGGAACTTGCTCGGTTGTTAAGAATGTCCCTAGAACAAGAGCGGCAGCAATAATCAGGAAAATCATAGCAGTTGTATTGATTGACTCCGACAAGATGCTTCTGAACTGGAACAAATTCAATTCTCTGTATACAAAAACGGAGATGATGAGCGCATATAATACCGCCAGGAAAGATGCTTCCGTCGGTGTTACAATCCCGCTGTATATTCCTCCTAAAATAACAACTGGCATGATTAATCCCCAAATGGATTTGATTGTCGGTTTTATTCGGTCTTTTATGGGAACTTTAGGCAAACCGCCGTAACCTTTCCTATGTGCAACGATAACTGCATAGATAATTAATGCAAGACCTAATACCAATCCTGGCAAGATTCCGGCAGAAAACAATTTTCCAGTTGACTGTTCCGATACAGATCCATAAAGAATGAGCGGAATGGAAGGTGGAATCAAGATTCCAAGCGTACCAGCCGAAGCGACCAAGCCCATAGAATACTTTTTATCGTACCCAGCCTTAACCATCATCGGAATCATGATGGCACCGATAGCAGCCGCTGTTGCAGGGCTTGATCCTGAAATTGCCGCAAATATCATACAAGTAAGGACGGTAACGACGGATAATCCACCTTTTGTATGGCCAACCCAGGAGCGGATGGCTTCAATCAAATATTTCGATATTCCGCCTTGCGCCATAATTAGACCGGCGAATACGAAACCGGGAATTGCCATCAATGTCGTGCTGTTAATGCCGGTAAACATTCTTTGGATAACCGTATTAAGAGAAAAATCCACCAGGTAAAGTCCGATAATACTTGAAACTGCTAAACTTATTGCAATAGGCACGCGCAATAAAGCAAGAATGAATAATAAGCCAATTACGATTACTGTTTCCATAGAATATCATCCCCCCCAGTGTCATCTTCTTTTTTAATAAAGAACCTATATGCTTTCTCACAAAAACGGATAAATAACAGAAGGCCAGCGAGCGGCATAATTAAGTAATTGATCCAAATTGGAAAACCGAGGTCGATTGTCTTAATCTGCTGTTCATAAGCCGTCATAACCATATCCAGACCTGTCCAAAAAATAAATACACTAAAAAAGAGTCCTACTAAAAGTGTGATTATCTGAGATATCTTTCGGAATGTCGGCCCTGATCTGTCGTATAAAATATCAATGGCAATGTGCTTGTTTTCCTTAAGGGCAGTTGAAAAGCCGATAAAAATAGCCCATACCAAAAGCATCGTATAAATTTCAGTAGCCCAGCTTTGTGATTGTCCTATGACATACCTCATGAAAACGGAATAGAGACTGATGCCAATACCGAGCATAAAGAATAAGGCAGAGAAAGCGCTTTCAATCAAATCTAAAGCCCTTAAAACTTTCATTTCATTTCCTCCTTTAAGGATTAATGTATTTTGGATACGAGATTATAAGCTAAATCATAATATAAGATTAAGGGGATAACAAGAGCAAATATTTAAATAATTTAAAAAATATACCGTAAAACTATTTTAAAGGTAGAGAAACTACTATAAAAATATTAAGAAAAGAGAATTAATACCAGATAAAATAGAAGTTAGAAAATTAAAATTTTTCTTTACTTTAGGTTTTTTCTATGCTAATTTTGGGTTGAGTTGTATCCAAAAATCAAAGCAGAAGGAACTCGACTCTTAAACATCCATAAAATCCAGTTGGCAGGAGGGATGCGAATAGAAATGAAAACCCTTTCAAGAATCCACTTCTATAGAGGATTGATTTTATGTACAAAAACCAAACAAGGGGGAAATGCTGTATGAAGAAATTTGCATTATCTTTATTTTTATTGACAGCCAGCGCTTTTTTAACTGCTTGCGGAAGTGACGAGACAGCATCAGGTGGTGCAGAGAGCGACGGCGTACAAGAAATGACGATTAAGTTTTCACACGTTGTGGCAGAAAACACACCAAAGCACCAAGGGGCTTTGGCAATGAAAGAATACATCGAATCAGAATCGGATGGCAAAATCGAAGTGGAAATTTATCCAAACAGTTCTTTATTCGGTGATCAGGATGAATATCAAAATCTAGTATCAAATAACGTTCAGTTTATTGCGCCGGATTTATCAAAATTCGTGGGGAACAACCCGCAATTCAACGTTCCTTCCTTGCCTTTTATGTTTGACAATGACGAAGAAGCAATTGCTTTCTGGGATGGGGAAAAAGGACAGGAAATCTTGGGAAGCCTTGAAGGGGATGGTGTTGTCGGGTTGAAGATGTGGCCGAACGGCGGTAAACACGTAACAAATAACGAACGGGCAATTGATTCGCCGGATGATTTCAATGGATTGAAATTCCGTACACAAGGCGGACAGGTTCTTGAAGCGATTTACTCAACTTTAGGCGCAGGTTCTGAGTCAATTCCATTTGGTGAGCTTTATACTGCACTTGACCAAGGCGTAGTAGATGGACAGGAGAACACATTCAGCAATATTGAATCTAGAAAGTTTGACGAAGTCCAAAAGTATATGACTGTGATGAACCATACTCGTGTTGACTATGCAATTTTCACTAATACTGAGTTCTGGGATGGCTTGAACGAAGAAACAAAAGCAATTGTTGAAGCTGGTGTTGATGAAGGGACAAAAGTGGCCCGTGAAGAAGCGATTACATTAAACGAAAAAGCATATGAAACTCTCAAAGAACGCGGCGAAGTTGAAATCACTGAATTGACTCCGGAGCAAATCGAAGAATTCAGAACAGCATTGGAGCCGATTTATGAAGAGTTCGAAGAAGAAATCGGTACGGATGTTTATGAAGCAGCCCGTGAAGCAGCCGGTCAATAATTGATTTTTATACGCTTGAATTGAAAAAGTTGGCTGTTTTTTTTAGCCAGCTTTTTCAGTTTAATGGAGATTTTACATCCTTAATTTGAATCAACTCAAATAAATTAATGAGGAGAATGATGATGAATAAAGAAAAATTTGAACAAGGACTGGAAATTCGCAGAAGCGTTTTAGGAGCGGAATACGTCGATAAATCCATTCAAAGTGCAACGGATTTCAATATGCCCATGCAGGAATTAGTAACAGAATATTGCTGGGGAGAAATTTGGTCAAGACCAGGCTTATCAAGAAAAACGCGTAGCATTATAAACCTTGCGATGATTACGGCACTCAACCGGCCACATGAACTAAAGCTTCATGTAAGAGGAGCCATCAATAATGGACTTACAAAAGAAGAAATTCAGGAAGTATTTTTACAAACAGCGATTTACTGCGGAGTGCCGGCTGCCATCGACAGTTTTAGAACAGCCAAAGAAGTACTGGATGAGATAGATCAAGAAGAAATTAATCCTTCTTGAAGAGCACTCTAGAAATTTTGCAATTAAATGAAGGATGTCTGATTTTAAATATTTTCATCGTTAAATTTTTTTATTTAGTTTTGGATACAAAATACTAAATAGATTTAATAAAATATTTTTAGTCAGACACTTTTGTAAGGGTTTGATAAATCAAAATATTATTAAAAATAAACGTTAATTAGTAAGGTGAAATAGACAGCTTAAATTGGATACGATATCCTGTAGGTGAAAAGAAAACGGTTTCATTAAAGTGGAGGAGGATTTTCATGAAATTCCCTAAAAGCGTACGAATAAATGAAGTGGTTTTAAGAGATGGCTTACAGCTTGAAGCGAAAATTCTCAGTTTAGAAGAAAAAAAGTCTTTATATGATTTATTACTAGATGCGAACATCAAAACCATTGAATTCGGTTCTTTTGTACATCCTAAATTAGTCCCTCAAATGGCCAATAGCGGCGAACTTTATTCCGCTGTTTCAACAGAGCCTGATCACCCCACTTTAATTGCATTGATTCCAAATTTAAAAGGTGCAGAAAATGCTCAGTTGCATGGCGTAGACCAAGTGAATTTTGTTTTTTCCGCCAGCGATACCCACAATCAGCAAAACGTTCGAAAAAATACAGAAGAATCACTTGTTGAGTTAGAAGTGATACAGGAATTTTGCAATTCCCATGAAATTACTTTGAATGTCTCAATAGCGACTACATTTGGCTGTCCATTTGAAGGTGAAGTGCCGGTGGAAAGAATCCAGAAGCTGGTGCGCCGGCTGGTGGAGATGAATATTGGCACCGTTACATTGGCAGACACCACTGGAATGGCAAACCCGAAACAAGTCTATGATTTGCTGAGCTTGCTGCGAGATGAATTTCCAACTCAAAATTTCAATCTGCATTTCCACAATACAAGAGGAATGGGGCTTTCGAACATTCTAGCGAGCCTGCAAGCGGGCATAAACAGCTTTGATACTTCTCTTGGAGGTCTTGGTGGCTGTCCGTTTGCACCAGGTGCAACTGGAAATGTCTGTACAGAAGATGTCGTCCATATGCTTCACAATATGGGAATCGAAACCGGCTTGTCGCTGGAGGGGTTACTGAAAGCTTCTGCGGCTCTGGAAAAGATTGTAGAACATCAGACACCAAGTTATCTCTTGAAGGCCGGACCTTCTGACCGCAAATATCCGGTGCCGAGCAGCTGAAAAAGTAATTATAAATTGTGCTTATCGAACTAAATAAAACTGGAGGATGGATTATGGCAGAATGGCAGACGCTTTTACTGAACGAAGAATATGTTTCTGAAAACGTGTATATTCTGGAACTGAATAGACCCGATGCAATGAACTCACTGAATACATTGATGGGCATCGAGTTAATTGAATGCCTGAAGATTTTGCAGACGAAGCCTGATTTACGGGTCTTAGTTTTAACCGCATCCGGCGAAAAAAGTTTCTGTGCGGGAGCGGATTTGAAAGAAAGAAAAGGAATGACCAATGAGCAATGGAAACAGCAGCACGACATTTTTGAAGATGCCTACGCGCAGCTTCGGAATTTTCCATTTCCGGTTATAGCGGCAGTAAATGGCTTTGCTTTAGGCGGCGGGATGGAGATGCTATTGAGCTGTGACCTGCGGTACGCCGCAGACCATGCGAAAATGGGGCTCCCTGAAGTAACACTGGGGATTATCCCGGGAGTTGGAGGAACCCAGCTTTTGCCGAGAGCGATTCCTGTCGGCCTGGCCAAGGAATTTTTGTTTAGAGGAAATCAGATAACAGCTGGCAAAGCATTAGAGTCCGGAATTTTGAATGGCGTTTTCACTAAAGAAGAATTGCTTCAAGGCACTTTGGAGATCGCCAAAGAAATTGCGAAAAATGCACCTCTTTCATTGAAGTCCATTAAGAAAGCCATCAATACCGGACTTGAAACAGATCTCAATACAGCTTTGGTCATCGAACTCGACCAGTACTATAAATGCGCCAATTCAGAAGACCGGCAAGAAGGGGTTCTTGCGTTCAATGAAAAACGGAAACCACAATGGCAAGGAAAATAATAAAGGAATAATGCTGTCCATGGTATTTGGAATATGCTGAAATCGCCTATTCTTTGGCAGCGAACTGATTTTTGTAAATGACAGCTTGTTCATTTTTCAATGAGGGAGAGGAAACGATGGAGCTTAGCAGAAAATTAGCGGAATACAGCTTGGGGCTGACATATGAAAAGTTGCCTGCAAAAGTAGTGGAGTTTACCAAGCTTTGCATCTTGGATTATTTTGGATCGGCTATTGCCGGTTCGGAGAAAGTGCCTGTCCAAATGATTAGTGAGTTAGCAAAGGAAATGGGGGGAGCCGAACAGGCTCATCTTGTGACTGGCGGCCGTTCATCAATTTTAAACGCCGCATTGGTGAACGGCGCGGCAAGCCATGTGGTGGAATTGGATGACATCCATAAAGGGTCGATTATTCATGCTGCGACGGTCGTTATTCCGGCAGCACTTGCAGTGGCAGAATGGAAAAAAATATCCGGAAAAGAGCTAATTGCAGCAGTCGTTGCCGGCTATGAAGTTTGCTACAGAATCGGAGAAGCCGTTTCGCCTTCGCATTATTATTATTGGCATAACACGGCAACGTGCGGGACTTTTGGTGCTGCAATTGCCGCTGCCAAGCTTTTGGATTTAACAGTCGAGCAGACAATTTCCGCTCTTGGTAATGCAGGCACTCAGGCAGCGGGTCTTTGGGAATTTATTGAGGATGGTGCTATGACGAAACAGCTTCACACAGGCAAGGCAGCAATGAACGGGTTATTGGCTGCGCTGCTGGCACAAAAGGGATTTACTGGACCGCAGAAAATCCTGGAAGGCAATCGCGGATTTTTCAAAGCGATGAGCGAGGAATACGATGTTTCCCGCGTTACAGAAGGGTTGGGGGAAGAGTTCAAAATCATGGAAAACTCTTTTAAGGTCCATGCTTCTTGCCGCCATACCCATCATGCGGTCGACTTGCTGATCGATATTTTTAATGAACGGCATCCTGATCTTGAAGAAATCGAGTCGGTTACCGTACAGTCCTACCAAGTAGCCCTTAATATCACAGACAACGATAACCCACAAACGCAGTATGCAGCAAAGTTCAGCCTGCAGTTCTGTTCAGCGCTTGCGTTATTGAAAGGCAGCGCCACATTGGATGATTTTAGCGACTCTATGTTGTGGGACGAGGAAATCCGTCAGTTATTGAAAAAAGTCCAAGTGGTCACCGACCCGCAAATCGATGCCAGCTATCCAAAGCAGTGGGGAGCGGCCGTTGAAGTTCGCTTGGCTAATGGAGAAACCATCAAGAAACAAACAGATTTTCCAAAAGGGGATCCCGAAAACGCCGTAACGGCCCAAGAACTCCGGGACAAATTCCTGAACATGACAAGCAAGTATCCGGAACAAAAGAGGCAGCAGATAGCTGATGATTTGTTGGAACTGGAAAAGGTTGAAAATATCGAAAAAGTAATGGTGACTTTATAACATATCCCAATGACAAAGAGGGACCGCTGATGATTGATAAAAGAAATGAACAATTGAAATCGATTCAGGAACAATTAAATGCATTGAAAGATCATGAACTCAATGAAATGGTTCATATACTGTCTCTTTATCAGGAGCAGGACAACTCGCAAAATCATCCGAATGCGGTCCCGATGCATTTCTTAGGCAGATTTCTGGGGATCAGCCAAAACCAGGACGGCACTTCTGAGATGAAACTCGGTCTGCAAAACGCCAATACATATGGCGTTGCTCAAGGAGGGGCCATTTATACGTTGGCGGACGTGGCAATCGGTTTCCGTATCTTACAAGATGTAGAAGAAGGGCAAAAAGTGCTGACCTTGGAACTGAAAGTCAATTTTATTGAAAAAGGGCAAGGTTCCCGCCTCATCGCTTCCCCGGTTATTTTGCGCCGCGGAAAAAGCACGGTGGTTTCTGAATGTGCAGTGACGGATGAACACGGAAAATTGATTGCAAAAGCTCTTGGCACTTTTTACATTACCAGCTCCCGGAAAAGGCAAGAGGAGGGGAAAACATGAAAGAAATTCAGTATCAAGCGATTGTTGAAGAAGTAAGTGCCATGTGCAAAAGAGCCAATTACGACCTCGGAGAGGATGTTTACAGTGCCTTTAAAAAAGCATTGTCAGCCGAAAAGTCGGAAACTGGGAAAGAAGTTTTGACCCAATTGATCGAAAACGCTGATATTGCAAAAGCGGAGCGTGTACCGATGTGCCAGGATACGGGAACAGCGGTATTTATCGTAGAGTTGGGACAGGAATGCCATGTCACAGGTGGCAGTTTGGTAGACGCAATTAACGAAGGGGTGGCAAAAGGCTACGGCGAGGGATATTTGCGGAATTCCATGATCTACAATCCGCTGAACCGGAAAAATACAGGCAACAATACACCGGCAATTGTCCATATCGAACTTGTGGAAGGCGAAGAATTGACGCTTCATATGACTGCAAAAGGCGGAGGCGCGGAAAATATGAGTGCGATGAAGATGCTGAAACCTTCCGATGGCATCGAAGGGGCTAAAGACTATATCTTATCAATCGTCAAAGTAGCAGGCCCGAATGCCTGTCCGCCGCTGGTCGTAGGAATTGGAATCGGAGGGAATTTCGAGCGCTGTACGTATCTGGCGAAAAGATCATTGTTCCGTCCAATTGGGGAACGGCACGAAGATCCGGCTGTCGCAGAGCTGGAGGAAGACCTGCTGAACGAAATCAACCGGCTCGGAATCGGCCCTCAAGGAATGGGCGGCAGCACGACAGCATTGGATGTAAAGGTGGAAGTAGAGTCTTGCCATATCGCCGCTTTGCCGGTAGCCGTAAATATAAACTGCCATGCAAGCCGTCACCAAACGACTACGATGAAATGAGGAGAGCCGACTGTGCAAAAGAAAATAACACTTCCATTGACGGAAGCTGATTTAGATTCGCTGAAAGCGGGAGACCGCGTGTTATTGTCGGGCACTGTTTTCACAGCGAGAGACGCTGCCCATAAACGGATGATTGAACAAGAAAAAGAAGGCATTCCATTTCCGATTGATGTAGAAGGCCAAGTTATTTACTATACGGGGCCGACGCCCGCTAAGCCTGGAGAAGTAATTGGCTCGGCGGGCCCTACCACAAGCGGAAGAATGGATTTATACACGCCGAGGCTTCTGGAAAAAGGATTAAAGGGCATGATTGGGAAAGGCTACCGGAACGAAGAAGTGAAAGCTGCCATAAAGCAGCATCGTGCGGTTTACTTTGGAGCTGTGGGAGGCGCGGCAGCATTGATCTCACGTTCGATAAAATCAGTCGAAGTGATTGCCTATGAGGATTTAGGACCAGAGGCGATCCGCAAGCTGACGATTGAGAACTTTCCGGTGTTTGTCGTCAATGATGCGCATGGCGGTGATATTTACCAGGAAGGCGTTGCCCAGTTTAGACAAGAGCAGTAACACATGACCACTATTACAAAAGGGGGCGATTATTGATGAGAGCAGGAATTATTGGACTGGGCAATATGGGCGGAAGGATGGCCAAAAGACTGCTGGAACAAGGGGGGGAAGTCGGCGTTTTTGATTTAAATAAAGATTTTGTGCGTTCTTTCGTGGAAATGGGAGCCGAAGAAGCGGAAAGCCCGGCTGATCTGGCCTCGAAATTCCAGTACATCATCACCGTATTGCCGAACGTCTTTATTGTCAAAGAGACGCTGACAGGGCCTGAAGGATTGATGAAGGGCTTGAAACCGGACAGCCTGTTAATCGAAATGACGACTTCTATCCCTTCTGTCACTAAGGAATTAAGCGGTATGTTGAGAAAAGAAGGCTTCCGTATGATTGATGCGCCGGTAAGCGGCGGAGTGAAAAAAGCTGAAGATGGTACTTTGTCCATCATGGTTGGAGGAGAAGAGCGTGATTTCGATGAAGCGAAGCCGCTTCTCTCCTTAATTGGACAAAATATTTTTCATGTCGGAGAATCAGGAGCGGGCCATACCATTAAGGCATTGAACAATATGATTTCTGCTACCACTTTAGCTGCGACAGGCGAGGCGATGGCACTCGGGGTAAAACTCGGGCTGGACCCGAATAAAATGCTGGATGTTATCAATTCCAGCACTGGCAGAAGCTTCTCAAGTGATTTTAAATTCCCGAACCAAGTGCTGACGAGAAATTTTGAAGTTGGATTCACACTTGATTTGATGGTCAAAGATTTGAAGATTGCGATGAGCATGGCGGAAGAAGAGAAAGTCCCGATGTTTATCTCCAGTGCTTCTTTCCAATTATGGAAACATGCCTGGTCACAAGGCGGAGGAAACCAGGACCATACCGCCATAGTGAAATACATCGAAGAAATGTTCGGTGTTGAAATAAAAGGATAAACAGTTCATTCGTGCCCAATGCTTAGGAATAATGATAAAATTACTTCATTCTTTCTTTTATAGTAGAAAAGTATTTAAGGGGTGCAGCATGGAGAATATCAGATTAACTGAACAAGATAGAGCCACTTTGCAATTCAAGGTAACAACTAAATTGAGGGAACTGATTTTGAAGGGCGAATTCAAAATGGGTGAACGCCTCATGCAGGAAGAATGGGCACAGAAATTAGGGGTAAGCCGTATGCCGCTTCGTGAAGCTTTGCGTCAGCTTGAAGTGGAAGGCTTGGTGCGCATTGAACCAAGAAGAGGGGCGGTTGTGACTCCGGTCTCCAAGGAAGACATTGAAGAAATTTATCAATTGCGTGCACTTCTTGAAGGAGAAGCCGTTGTAAAATCTCTTCCATTTTTAGAAGAAGAAGATGTTCAAGTTCTTGAAACGATTTATGAAAAAATGCTCCAGTTAAAAGCAGATGAAACGGACATGGAATCTTATATGAAATTGAATACAGAATTCCATCGAATTATACGGGAAGGTTGTCCATGGAGAAGAATTCAGGGGTTTATCGAAACCTTATGGAAAGGCATTCCGCCATATACTCCGAGCCTTCTTGCCAATCATCTGCCGGAGTCTCATAAAGAACACGGCTTAATGCTGCAATATATCAAAGAAAAAGATGCAGAAAAACTTAAAGAAGTCACCATTAAACATATTCTTCGCACAAAAGAAAATTTGCTCCAAATGATTGGAAACAATTAAAAAGTTGTTCATAGCTATGAGAGAGCGGAGGGAGATTGGTTGATGAAGACATTGGAAATTGCTGTTATTCCGGGAGATGGAATCGGGAAAGAAGTGGTGCCGGAAGCACTTCGTGTACTGGATGCCATAGCAGAGATTCACGGGGAATTGACATTCAATTATACGCATTATCCATGGAGCTCTGAATATTACGTTGAACATGGCCGAATGATGCCGGAAAATGGGTTAGAGTTGATTAAAGAAAGCGATGCCATTTTTTTAGGAGCTGTAGGAGATCCTTCGTTAGTGCCGGATCATATTTCTTTGGCGGGTTTACTGTTAAAAATCCGGCGGGAATTCGAGCAGGTCATCAATGTTCGCCCTGCTAAACAATTGAGGGGGATGGTATCGCCACTATCAAATCCTCGGAATTTCGATATTATGATTGTGCGGGAAAACAGCGAAGGTGAATATAGCAGCATCGGCGGCAGGGTACACAGCGGGGTGGATGAAGTAGTGGTTCAGAATGCGGTATTTACTAAAAGAGGCGTTTCCCGTGTAATGCAGTACGGCTATGAAATTGCCCGAAAAAGGGGCGGCCACTTGACTAGTGCCACAAAATCAAATGGAATTGCCCATTCGATGCCGTTCTGGGATGAAGTATTCAAAGAAATGGCTACTGATTACCCGGATATCAACACGAACAGTGAACACATTGACGCGCTGTCAGCATTTTTTATCACCCGCCCGGAAACGCTCGACGTAGTCGTAGCCAGCAACTTGTTCGGAGATATTTTAAGTGATCTCGGGGCTGCTATTATGGGCAGCATTGGGATTGCTCCAGCCGGAAATATCAATCTTAACGGCAAGTTTCCGTCGATGTTTGAACCGGTCCATGGTTCGGCGCCGGATATTTATGGACGCGGAATTGCGAATCCCATTGGCCAGATTTGGACAGCAAAAATGATGCTCGATCATTTAGGAGAACCCGAAATGGGAGAAATCATCCTGAAGGCGATTGAAAACACATTAGAAGCAGGCATAAAAACTGGGGACATCGGCGGAAAATCCAATACAGTTGAAGTAACGGACGCCATCATTGCGGCTATGAAAGAACAAGCAGGAAAATAAAGAGAAGCCTCGATCAATGAATTTTTCCTTTTCCTCTATGTTAAAAGCGAGATAGAAGAAGCAAGGGGATCGGCTCGGTAATTTATCAGCAAAGCAGGATAGCTTTCCCCTCCAGATTCCCTTTTTTATATTTACAGTTATCTGAATTTTTAGTAGTATTAGAATTAATAATATTTTGTATCCAATATCCTTGGGGAGAAAGAACAAAAAATCATTACAGATTAGCTTGCATCACCTTAAGTTCGTCCAGAATAGACAGACATTCTATATTATGAAAGCCAGGAGTTGATGAGATGGCTGAAAAGATGGAGTTTGATTCAGGAATCGCACAAGAATACGATAAAGGGGTGCGGCGAACCCTTCCGACATACGATCCGATGCTCCGGCTTTCACAAACATTCCTTCGTGCCAATTTGAATCATGAGGCTTCTCTTCTGATTGTAGGAGGAGGGGGCGGAAATGAGCTGAAAGCGTTTGGTCCGGTAAATCCAGGCTGGACTTTCACGGCGGTGGATCCGGCAAAAGCAATGCTTGAAGTGGCCAAGATGAAAACGCGTGAGTTGAAAATGGAAGAACGCGTGGAATTCATCCAAGGAACGATAGCCGATGTACGGGATGAAGCAATCTTTGACGGTGCAACTTGCATTCTTGTTCTCCATTTTATTGCCAAAGTCGAGGACAAGCTTAAGCTTCTTAAAAAGTTGAGGTCGCATTTGAAGCCAGGTGCCCCTTTTGTGCTGGTCTCAAAGTTCGGAGATGCAGAAGATCCGGAATTTCAAGAACTCGTTGCTTTATGGAAAAACTACTGGCTCGATACAACCCGGATGACTGAAGAAAAAGTGGAAGCTTTGATGAAAGGAACGTTGACGGAATCGGTTATTCCTGAAGAAAAGCTAAGAGAATTATTGATGGAAGCAGGGTTCCATCGGATTGCGAACTTTTTCAAAACCAATCATTTTGGCGGCTGGATTTGCTACGCCAAGTAAAGCGAATAGGTTCAGCAAAAGAACTTTAAACGGAAGAGCGGAAGTGGAACATGTTAGATTCTTCTCTGTGCTCACGGCAACAAAGCCGTAGAACAGGAAAGGCAGGAAGCCATGAAGATATTGGAAAGTGAAGATTTTAAAATCTACGCGTCTTTTGCATTTGCCATTCTTTCCTTTGCCGTTGTTTATTACAGCTTGCCTGATGCCTTTTCTTATTCAGGAAAAATTATGACAGGCATTATTGTTTCCGGGGTGATTTTATGGGCATTGGAGCCGATTTCGTTAGGGCTGACGGCATTGATGATTTTATTGGCGATGCTGCTGTTTAATGTAGCCGATGCTGCTGTTATTTTCAGCGGTTTTGCTTCTCCGGCTACGTATCTTATAGTCGCAGGTATGATGTTGGCGACCGCTGTAAATGAAACATCACTCATTAAACGGATGACATACAAAATTTTGCAACGATGGGGAAGCCATTCTAAAGGGCTTCTTGGCAGCATTATTATCATTCAGCAGCTTCAGGCTTTCTTTATACCATCTACAGCTGTTCGTTCTGCTCTTATTCTGCCGGTCTCTTCGATGATTATCGAAACAACAGGAGCTAAAGCGGGCAGCAACCTCAGGAAAATGATTATGCTGGGAGTGGCTTTCGGTGGCATCATCAGCGGTACATCGGTCATGACAGCGGCAATCGGAAATATCTTGACGGTGGAACTGCTCAACCGTTTCGCTGGAATAAAAATTACGTATTTCCAATGGTTTTTCTATACGTTTCCATTATGGGTTATTCTTATTCCGGCTATTTGGATTATGTTAATAAAAGTATTCCCTTTGCCAAAAGAGCAGCAATATTTCCCGAAAATTGAAGAAGAAATGAAAGATAAGTTGGCAGAGCTCGGCCCTGTTAATCTACGGGAAATCCGCTGTTTCACCATCTTGCTGGTTATAGTGGTGCTATGGCTGGCTGAACCGCTCCACGGGATGCACCCGAGTATTCCTGCTTTAATCGGTGTAGTGCTGATGACTTTGCCGAAAATCGGAGTTGCCGATTGGGAGCCGGTTGTAAAGATCAACTATAATACAATTCTGCTGATCAGCGTCACGTTGTCGATGGGCTATTCATTTGTCGATTCCGGCGCTGCAGACACCATCAGCCAATACTTAAGCGTGAGCTGGTTTATGTCTTTGATTCAGAACCCATTATTGGCTGTTATCATTGTTACTTTCCTGGCTCAGGTATTCCATAAATTAATTTCGAATGTCGCAACAGCAGTGGTTGTGCTCGTGCCTATTATTATAAGTGTGGCTCAAAATGCCGGAATCGATCCTCTGGTCACTGGCTTTGCCACCGGATTGAGCTGCCTGTTCGGCTTTGTGCTGATTGTGGAGTCGATGCCAAATTTATTGGCCCACAGTACTGGAATGATTACCCAAAAGGACTTTTTAAAACCCGGTTTATATGCCACTGCTATTTCAATTGTCGCTACGATTCTGATTGCTTCTACTTGGTGGAGCTGGATCGGTTTGGTTTAGAGATAGATATTATCCATCACTTTTTAGAAGGAGGGAAATTTATGTTGCCATTGGAAGGAATAACCGTTGTCTCCTTGGAACAAGCCGTTGCTGCGCCTTTTGCTACCAGACAACTTGCAGATTTAGGGGCAAGGGTCATTAAAGTGGAACGGCCAGGACCGGGAGATTTCGCCCGCGGCTATGATCAAACAGTTAAAGGGATGTCCAGCCATTTTGTCTGGATAAACCGTTCCAAAGAATCGATTGCACTCGATCTGAAGCATGCAGAAGCCAAAAAGGTTTTGGAAGAACTATTGTCCAAAGCGGACGTGTTTATCCATAATTTAGCACCGGGTGCCGTTGATCGGCTTGGATTTAGTGCGGCGGAACTGAAAGAAAAATACCCGCAATTGATCATTTGCTCTATTTCCGGTTACGGCACTTTTGGTCCTTACACGAATAAAAAAGCCTATGATCTCTTGATTCAGTGCGAAGCGGGCCTTGTTTCGGTAACTGGAACAGAAGAAACGCCGTCAAAAGCAGGGATTTCCATCGCGGATATTGCAGCAGGAATGTATACGTATACGGGTGTGTTGACGGCATTGATCGCCCGGTCTAAAACCGGGAAGGGTTCCATCATAGAAGTCTCGATGCTTGAAGCGTTAGCAGAGTGGATGGGTTATCCGCTGTATTATTCCGCTTATGGAGAAGAGGAACCGAAACGGAGCGGCGCAAGCCATGCCACCATTTATCCGTATGGGCCGTTTAAGGCAGGAGATCAGAAATTTGTTTTCATGGGAATCCAGAACGAACGTGAGTGGGTGCGTTTCTGCGAAGAAGTTTTGAAAAACGCAGACATTGCGACTGACGCACGGTTCGACAGCAATTCCAACCGTGTTGCCAATAAAGAGGCATTGAAAGACATCATTGAAAACGTCTTCCAGCAACATGAAGCTAATCAAATCATTGAACTGCTGGAAGATGCAAAAATTGCGAACGCCCGTCTCAATACGATGAAGGAACTGGAAGATCATCCTCAGTTAAAAGCGCGTAACCGATGGAGCGAAGTGAATTCGCCTGTAGGTCCTTTAAAAGCATTATTGCCGCCTGTAACATCTGATGAAATTGATACTGTCATGAAACCGATTCCAGAAGTCGGAGAACATACGGCAGCGATATTGAAAGAGTTCGGTTTTGATCCCGGTAAAATGCTGCAATTTACAACTGTTGATGCTGCAGAAAAGTCCAATTAACTATCGCTTAAAGTAGACGATTCAATCCGAAAGGACGGAGAAGCTAGTGGCCAAGCTAAATGTGCAGGAAAGAGAACAGTTAAGAGAAAAAATACGCGAATTATGTTCGGAATATCCAAATGAGTACTGGAGAAAGCTGGATATAGAGCGAGAGTATCCTTATGAATTTGTAGATGCCTTAACGAAAAGTGGTTACCTGTCTGCGTTGATACCGGAAGAGTATGGCGGAAAAGGCTATGGTATGACGGAAGCGACAATTATTCTGGAAGAAATCAACCGTTCTGGCGGACATGCTGCAGGATGCCATGCTCAAATGTATACAATGGGTGCTCTTTTGAAACACGGCAGCGAAGAGCAAAAGCGCAAATATTTGCCGGATATTGCTACAGGAAGTCTCCGCTTCCAGGCGTTTTCAGTTACGGAGGAATCTGCGGGGTCCAATACGACGGCTATCGAGACGTATGCAGAAAAAACGGATGAAGGCTATATTGTCAACGGCCATAAAAACTGGACAAGCCGGGTATTGCAGTCGGATTTGCTGATGTTGCTTGCGAGGACCACTCCTGCAGAACAAGTGGGAGCGAAGAAAACAGAAGGGCTTAGTTTATTTTTAGTAGACTTGCGTGAAATACGGGAAAACCAGCCGGAAACTTTTGTGGTTGAACCGGTCCGTACGATGTTCAATTATGCCACCAATCAGGTTTTTTATAAGAATATGAAAATACCGCCGGAGTGTCTAATCGGAGAAGAAGGAAAAGGGTTCCGCTATGTGCTTGACGGCATGAACGCAGAACGGACTCTGCTTGCTGCCGAAGCCATTGGCGACGGATACTTTTTCATTGATAAGGCGGTTAACTATGCCAACGAGCGGGAAGTTTTTGACCGGAAAATTGGCACAAACCAAGGCATTCAATTTCCGATTTCCCGTGCCTACGCGGCTATCAAAGCAGCGGATTTGATGCGTTACGAAGCTGCACGAAAATATGATGAAGGTGAAAAGTACGGGGAACAAGCCAATTTGGCGAAGTATTTAGCAAGTGAAGCCAGCTGGCAGGCAGCCAATGTCTGCCTGGATACGCATGGAGGCTATGGTTTTGTTGATCAGTACGATGTAGAAAGAAAGTTTAGGGAAACCCGCATGTATCAAGTGGCACCGGTCAGCAATAATATGATTTTGGCTTTCCTTGGACAAAACGTGCTTGGCATGCCGAGATCTTACTAGCATAAAATGGAACTAGAAAAAGGATGCCGAATAGCTCTGGCATCCTTTTTGGGATGGTTTCAATTACTTCACAGCGGAAGGCTTAACTTCTTTTGGAATTGGGCAGAAGTACGGTTCTTTTGACCGTTTCTTTTCATGCTCTTCTTTTACTGCCTGCAGAGCGTCTTCGTTTTCAAATAAGTGAATGGCAGCGCCAGCCATTGATTGGGCGGCCAGCAGCATGCCGCTGTGGGCGAATGAGCTGAGACCTTGTGTTACCATTTGCCAAGTATGCAAAGGTGTGCCGATAGCGCTTGTGGCGGCCGTCAATTGAGCAGTCGGAACAACCCAGCTGACATCTGACACGTCCGTGGATCCAGGCATTACTTTATCGGCAGCTACATATTCAGAAATGATATCCGAAAGGAATTTGCCTTCAAACTCGCTTCCGTCTCCGAAATAGCCGAAGCTTTCCATACCGGATACAAAGTTTTTCTTTTCACCTTCAGACAAGCTATCCCAAATGCCTTTGGCAAATTTTATTTCTTCTTCGTTTGGTTGAATGGGACCGGCTTCCTGCAGTTTTTGGTACAGGATTTTTTCAAGTGCGCGATTCGGCTCGTAATTTGAACAAGCTTTGTCAAAAACAAGGGACATTTCTGTTTCAGTCATCAGTGCGGCACCTTCTGCAATTTGGCAGACACGTTTGTAAATCTCATCCACTTGCGCCACTTTCGGCGCGCGAATCAAATACAAAACTTCAGCTTCAGACTGAACAACATTCGGAGAAATGCCGCCGCTATTGGTGATGGCGTAATGAATGCGGGCTTCCTGTACGACATGTTCCCGCAGGTAATTGACACCGACATTCATCAATTCCACTGCATCCAGTGCACTTCTTCCGAGATGAGGAGAATTGGCTGCATGCGAAGCGATGCCTTTGAAACGGAAGTAAACCTGATAATTAGCTAAGCTGGATAAACTCATAATGGTGTTTGAGTAGGATGGATGCCAGGTTAACGCAGCATCAAGCCCTTCGAAAACACCTTCACGGACCATGAAAGTCTTCCCTGAGCCACCTTCTTCCGCGGGACAGCCATAAAATTTCACAGTGCCTTTGATACCATTGTCCTGGAAATAAGCTTTAACAGCATAGGCAGCGGCAAGAGCGCCCGTACCAAGTAGGTTATGGCCGCAGCCATGGCCCACTCCGCCTGGAATCAAAGCTTCTTGTTCAGTGCTGTTGGCTTTTTGGCTGAGACCGGATAAAGCATCAAATTCACCAAGAAAAGCGATGACCGGTTTGCCTTCGCCGAATGTTGCAATAAAAGCAGTTTCAATGCCTCCCACACCCCGTTCCACCTGAAACCCTTCTTTTTCTAGTTCATCTGCTAAAAAGCGGGCAGATTCAAATTCTTGGTAGCGTGTTTCCGGATGCTCCCAGATGTATTTACTGATTGACTCAAATTGTTCTCTGTTTGATGACAAATAATCTTCTACGGAAAAAGTCTTGATCATATTACTGCCTCCTTGTTAAAAAATCTAACTCAAGTATAACAAAAAAATGATGGTTATTTTAAATTATCCCCCTTTTCAGAATGATCAATAAAAAAATTCTAATTTTTTTATTTTCCGCAGACTCACGTGAACGCAGGATTTCGAAAAAATGAAAACGGTTGCAAAATAATCATAATATTTTTTATATATTGACAACTTATTGAGATTTGTTATGATAAATTCAATTCAAATTATAAATTAACTATTTTGACGGAGATAAGCTTTATGTATAGGAATCTTCAGAGAGCTGATGGGTGGTGAAAATCAGCGGTTCCGGCATTTGGCAGCACTCCTGAATAGATGGATTGAAACTAAGTAGGTCCATCCGGCTCGTGCCCGTTACGCATGTGAACCAATGAGACTGTTTCTGAAAAACGAAGCAGTGAATTAGGGTGGTACCGCGAATCGAAAGACTCTTCGCCCCTTGCATTTTATGTGAGGTGGCTTGGAGTCTTTTTTTATTGCTGCTTCCAAATACGAAAGGGGAAAATACCATTATGCTGACTGACCAACAAATTCTAAGAATTCCAGGGCCGACGCCAATCCCGCCGAGCGTCAACCGTGCTATGAGCCAACCGATGATCGGTCATAGAGGGCAAAGCACTTCGGACATGATCAGTGATATCCGCCCAAAATTGAAGCGTGTTTTCGGTACAAACCAGGAAGTGATGATCTTAACGGGCAGCGGAACGGCAGGCCTCGAAACGGCGGTCGTCAATACAGTAGCGCCGGGAGAAGAAGTGTTAGTGGTAGTTACCGGTGCTTTTGGTGACCGTTTTGCGAAAATCTGCAAAGCCTACCATATCAAAACTCATGTGCTGGATGTGGAATGGGGACAAGCGGCAGATCCGGAAACAGTAAAAGCATTCTTACAGGAGCATCCTGAAATAAAAGTGGTACTTGCAACTTTTTGTGAGACATCAACCGGTGTATTAAATCCGGTGAAAGAATTGGCTGCAGCGGTGAAAGAAGTATCGGAAGCATTGTTTATTGTCGACGGTGTATCTTGTGTTGGTGGAACAGAAACGAAAATGGATGAATGGGGAATCGATATTGTTGTGACGGGTTCTCAAAAAGCATTTATGCTTCCGGCAGGACTTGCCTTTGTAGCGGCGAGCGAGCGAGCCTGGGATAAGATTGAAGCGAATCCGCAGCCCCGTTTTTATCTGGACTTGAAAAAGCACCGCGACAATATTTTAAAAGATACCACACCGTTTACTCCGGCATTATCAATTTTGTTCGGATTGCAGCAAGTGCTTGAATTGCTGGAAGAAGAAGGACTGGAGCAGGTTTACGGTCGCCACCGGCTGATGATGAATATGACGCGTGCGGCATTCAAAGCATTGGATATCCCGCTTTTGACAACTGATGAAGCTGCTTCACCTACTGTTACGGCGGTTAAACCGGCGGATTTTGATTCAGAAGCGTTCCGGAAAATCATGAAAAAAGAGTTTGGCCTTGAAGTTGCCGGAGGCCAGCAGCATTTGGCAAAAACTATTTTCCGCATCGGCCATATGGGCTATTGTTCTCCGGCCGATATGCTGCAGGCGATTGCAGCAATGGAAATTGGTTTAGTTAAAGCAGGGAAAGAAATAGAACTTGGCAAAGGCGTCCAAGCCGCACAACAAATTTACCTGAATGAAGGGAAGTAATCATAATGACATACAATATCTTAATCAGTGATCCATTAAGTGAAGATGGAATTTATCCGCTGCGCCAGGCTGATGGCTTTAACCTTGTCATGGAAACCAATTTAACGCCGGAACAATTGGGTGAACGGATCAAAGATTTTGATGCTTTGCTCGTCAGAAGCCAGACGCAGGTCACACGTGACATAATTGAAAAAGCGACGCATTTGAAGATCATTGGCCGAGCCGGAGTGGGGGTCGACAATATTGATTTGGAAGCGGCTACGGAACATGGCGTCATTGTCGTCAATGCACCGGATGGCAATACCAACTCTGCTGCTGAACATACCATTGCGATGCTGATGTCGATGGCGCGTAAAATTCCGCAGGCGTTCTATGCTTTGCGCAATCAGAACTGGGACCGGAAATCGTATGTCGGTGTGGAACTTAAAAACAAGACACTCGGCGTTATCGGGCTCGGGCGGATCGGAACAGAAGTGGCGGCGCGGGCAAAAGGACAGCGCATGAATGTCATTGCTTATGACCCGTTCCTGACAGCTGAAAAAGCGGAAAAAATGGGCGTTGATTTCGGTACTGTAGAAGATGTATTGAAGGCTGCGGATTTTATTACAGTCCATACCCCTTTATTGAAGGAAACGCGCCACTTGATCAATGCGGAAGCATTTGAAATTATGAAAGACGGCGTACAGATCATCAACTGCGCACGCGGTGGCATCATCGATGAAAATGCTCTATATGATGCCATCAAAGGCGGAAAAGTGGCCGGAGCTGCACTTGATGTTTTTGAACAGGAGCCGATGGTTGATTTCCGCTTATTGGACTTGCCGGAAGTCGTTGCCACCCCGCATTTAGGAGCCAGCACTATTGAAGCACAGGAAAGCGTCGCAGTAGATGTCAGCAAAGACGTCATCAGCTATTTCACAACCGGCATTGTCCGCAACTCAGTCAATTTGCCGTCTGTTCCAAAAGAAATCATGGCGAAAATTGAACCCTATTTTGATTTGGCAGAACGGCTTGGAAGATTCCTGACGGATTTAAGCGATGGCACAGCGGAAGAAGTTCATATCCAGTATTCAGGTGAATTGGCGAACGTGGAAGTCGGCCCCCTGACACGCAATGCTTTGAAAGGCTTGCTGAAGCGCCACCTCGGGGAAAACGTTAACGATGTCAATGCTTTGTATTTGGCCAACCAAAAAGGAATTACGGTCAACGAAAGCAAATCTACTACTGCAAAAGGGTTTACCAATCTAATTACAGTAGAAGTGAAAACAGCTCACGGAACAAGAACAGCGGCCGGCACTTTGCTGAATGGACAAGGCGCACGCATCGTCAAAGTAGACAATTACCTGGTGGATATCGTACCTCAAGGACATCTTGTCTTTATTCGCCATAATGACCGGCCAGGTGTGATCGGGCGCGTCGGAACTTTGCTCGGTGAAGAAGGCGTCAATATTGCAACGATGCAAGTATTCCGCTCGAATATCGGCGGGGACGCCATCATGATGCTGTCAATCGATAAAATGGCGGAAGACAGCGGCTTGGCGCAATTGGCAAGCATGGCGGAGATTGAACATGTGACAGCTATCAATATGTAAGTAAAGCAGGAAGAGACCCTTATTAAAGGGTCTCTTTTGTGTTTCTAAGCTGTTCCAAAATCGGAAACAGTTCTTCAAGATGTGTGATTTCATATGTAGGAATGATGCTTTCGTGCGGCGCTTTTTGTTCCCGGTTGATCCAAACCGAGCGGATGCCTGCTTTTTCAGCTCCGATGATATCGGTCATTAAATTGTCGCCGACCATTAACACTTCTTCTGCCTGATAACCAAATTTGGCCAAGGCATGTTCGAAGATTTCTGGATCCGGTTTTCCTTTCCCAAAAGCGCCCGAAATGACGATGTGGTCGAAGTAAGGGGCGATTTCCGGAGTGATTTCAAGTTTGATATTCTGCAAAGTTGGCGAACCGTTCGTCAACAGCAAAAGATCATATTTTCCTTTCAGCTGATTGAGCACTGCAAGAGTTTCTTCATATAATATGGGGCTTTGCCTACGGGCTTCAGGAAAATATTCGGCAAGTTCCTGCCCAAGTCCGGGATCATCAATGCCAACTTTTTGCAATCCCCGCGTCCATGCTTCACGCCGGTATTCGGGCACGATTTTTTTCATTTCCTGAAAATCAGCACCTTCGTCATCAAATGTTCCCCATAACCCTTCAAAGGGGTTGATGCCAATCATTTGGGTGAAAGGATAAGTTGCATACGCTGCATAAAGGCGGCTTGCTTCCTGTCGAACTGCCTCTTCAAGTCCGGAGCAATCTTTCCCGCTTTTATCTGCTGCCATTTCACAGGTTTTCTGGAATGCTGTAGCCACACTTTTTTTGTCCCATAATAACGTGTCATCCAAATCAAAAAAAATAGCTTTTACCATCAATGATTCTCCTTGTGACTGTATTTTCACTCAATTCAAGTGTACTGTACCTCTTCTCAAAAAACAAAGGAGGCAAAGGTTTGCAAGTGAAAAAAAAGAAAGGATGATGATATGATGTTGACGAGGAGTGATGGACTTGAACGCTGTTGGGACACCCAATGCCTTACTCGATGAAGCAATCGAATTTTTATCCGTTTGCTACTATGAATTGGGGAAGAATGAGCAACAATTGAAAGACAGGATTGCTGAAATTGCCACTGAAATCGAAACTACTGAAACGTATCGACATACATTTGAAGAGCTTGAACATGGTGCACGGATGGCATGGCGCAATAATAACCGCTGCATTGGACGCCTTTTCTGGAATTCATTGACCGTTTTTGATGAACGCCGGCAATCCACTGCAGAAGGGGTTTATGACGCCTTGATGAACCACATTGAATTTGCGGCGAATAACGGCAAGATTCGGCCAACTCTTACTGTTTTTCCACCAGCTAAGAATGGTGAAGACGTAATGAGAATCTGGAATCATCAGTTGATCCGATACGCCGGCTATGAAAAAGATGGGGGAATTATAGGGGATTCAACTTCCATCGAATTCACCAAGCAATGTGAAAAACTAGGATGGCAAGGTGAAGGCACGCATTTCGACATTTTGCCCTTGGTCATCCAAATGAAAGGGGAAGAGCCCCGTTATTTTGAGCTGCCTAGAGAGTCCGTAATGGAAGTGGAATTGAAGCATCCGGAATTTGACCGTTTTACAGAGTTGCAGGCAAAATGGTATGGTGTACCGATTATTTCGGACATGAAATTGGAAATAGGCGGCATCCATTATCCGATGGCGCCATTCAATGGCTGGTACATGGGAACGGAAATAGGTGCCCGCAACTTGGCCGATGAAGACCGTTATGATTTATTGCCGGCCGTCGCGGAAGTGATGGGCTTGAATACTGATTCCAATCGTTCATTATGGAAAGACAAGGCGTTGGTGGAGCTGAATATTGCGGTTTTGGATTCCTTCCAGAAGGCGGGTGTCACCATTGTGGATCATCATACCGCTGCAAAGCAGTTTAAAAGTTTTGAGAAAAAAGAAGAAGCGGCGGGCAGAGACTTGACCGGCAACTGGGCATGGCTGATTCCGCCAATGTCGTCAGCGACAACGCATATTTTCCATAAGCCATATAAAAACGATATAGTCAAACCGAATTACTTTTATCAGAAGGCTCCGTATTCTAAATAAGGGGATGGCTGCTTTGAAAGAATTCAAAATCACCTATTTTTTTGATGAAGAACATTACATCCGCAGGTTTATTCATGTAGAATCACAGGAACAAGCGGAAGCACTGATCCACAGTGAACGGGACCAGTATATATCATTTACAGACAGCAGAGGCATTTATCACGAACTGCATACGGGGAATGTCCGCGTCATTCAGCTGTCGGAATATTTTCGAGTGGATAAAAACGAAACAAAGAAAGCTGCCTTTGATTGAAGGCAGCTTTTCTATTTGAAATTTTTCTTTATTTAAAGCTCAGGAAACCATCATCTACCGCAACAGTCGAACCGTTGATAGCAGATGCTTCTTCAGAGAATAAAAACTTCACTACATTCGCCACTTTTTCAGGCTGGATCAGCTGATTGTGCATATGCATCGCAGACAAAGCTTTTTTCATTTCTTCATTGTCTCCAAGAATCGGCGTATCGATAAACCCTGGAGCAACCCCGACTACACGGATGCCGTGTTCAGCCAGTTCCAAGGCTCCCGACTTAGACATCATGACCACAGCAGCTTTTGCCGCATTGTAGTTGAAGCTGCCCTTTGCAGCCATTGAACCGTAAATGGAAGCGGTGTTAACGATTGTCCCTTTGGCTCCGAGTTCCACCATTTTCTTTGCTCCATAATAGATGCCGTAGTAGACGCTGTGCTGATCGACGTCAATTACTTTATGATAAGAAGCTGGATCCATTTCAAGCAACGGTTTGACCAGGCCGATGCCGGCATTGTTGAAAATGCCATTCAATGTCCCGAATGTGTCAACCGCGAAATCGACCATCGCTTCAACTTCTTCGGCTTTTGATACATCCACTTTAAAAGCTGCTGCTTTGCCGCCTTGCGCTTCGATATTCGCTACTGTTTCATTTGCGCCTTCTTCGTTAAAATCGGCTACCACAATGGCATTTCCTGCCTCGGCTAATTGATAAGCGGCCTCCCGTCCGATGCCGCTAGCTCCACCTGTAATAATGATTGCTTTGTTTTCCGCCACCTGGAATTCCTCCTTTTGAATTTAATTCATCCTTCTCTTATAGTGTCTTGCCTTCAAGATAAAGATTTAAACCAATCGACGAAGTTTTTAAGTATATAAGTCGATAGAAATGCGGGGTTTATTATATAATAGAAGTTAGTGAACGTTCTTCACATTCAAAGTTGAAAGAAAGTGGGAAACCATATGGGACGCAAGTGGAATAACATTAAAGAGAAAAAAGCATCCAAAGACGCTAACACAAGCCGTATCTATGCGAAATTCGGACGGGAAATCTACGTTGCCGCTAAACAAGGCGAACCGGATCCGGAATCGAATCAGGCGCTGAAAGTCGTGCTAGAACGTGCGAAAACATATAGTGTGCCAAAAGCCATCATTGACCGGGCAATTGAGAAAGCAAAAGGCGGTTCAGAAGAAAGCTATGATGAACTTCGTTACGAAGGCTTCGGACCGAATGGATCAATGGTGATAGTTGATACATTGACGAACAATGTGAACCGTACAGCTTCGGATGTGCGCGCGGCATTTGGCAAGAATGGCGGGAATATGGGCGTCAGCGGATCGGTTTCGTATATGTTTGACCATACAGCTGTTTTCGCTATCGAAGGCAAAACAGCCGATGAAGTGCTGGAATTGTTGATGGAAGCGGACGTTGATGTGCGGGACATTATTGAAGAAGAAGATTCAGTGATTGTTTACGCTGAACCCGACCAATTCCATGTCGTACAGGAAGCGTTCAAGAATGCCGGCATTACTGAATTCAGCGTGGCTGAATTAACGATGCTTGCACAGAACGAGCTGGAGCTGCCGGAAGATGCACAAGTACAATTCGAGAAAATGATTGATGCCATCGAAGACTTGGAAGATGTGCAACAGGTTTACCATAACGTTGATTTAGGTGAATAAGAGAAATAAAAAGCCCTTCATTTCACGATGAAGGGCTTTTTTTCGCTTTGTTTAATTGGACATTCAAAATTGTTTCGGTAATTTATATTAGGGA
The DNA here is from genome assembly GCF_057748275.1 of Planococcus sp. VCh962. Classification (NCBI taxonomy): domain Bacteria; kingdom Bacillati; phylum Bacillota; class Bacilli; order Caryophanales; family Caryophanaceae; genus Planococcus; species Planococcus sp. VCh962. Next base: position 446,056 of record NZ_JBYLHS010000002.1, on the reverse strand, counting down.
AAAAGCATAAGAAAACAGGCAATGAGAAAATTAAGAAGTATGAGGTGCTGCGATGAATCTGAGAGAAAAAAAAGCGACTAAGAAAAGGGAAGATATACTTCGTTCGGCCAGTTTAGTCATCTCAAGGAAAGGGTTCCATAACACGACAATGGAAGATATTGCAGCTGAACTGCTGATGACAAAGGGATCGCTTTATTATTATTTTAAGAATAAAGAAGAATTGCTGTTTCAATGCCACGATTTAATCTTGTCCAATGCTTTTAATCAATTGGAAAGTATTTATGGAAAAGACATTTCCTCCGGAGAAAAAATGAAGGCCGCCATAAAAGTTCATCTGGATATCGCCATACAAGAAAAAGAAATATTCAATCTGACTGTAAAGCCGGAGCAGATTTTCTCAGCAGAATATATCCCTCCCATTGTAAAAAAAAGAGATGCATATGCGAGTCTTTTTGATCAAATGATTCAGCAAGGAATTCAAAAAGGAGAGTTTTCAGTAAACGAGAAAAAAATGGCCAGAATGATTATTTTAGGCGCAGCCAATTGGATTCAAGTCTGGTATTCACCGGAAGGGGAATTCAGCAAAGAAGAAATTGAACAGATTTACGCGGATTATTTACTTAAAATCTTAACTTGAAAACTTTAGGGGGGAAGTGGATGAAAGCAATCGTCGTGAAGGAATTGGGAGCACCTGAAGTTATGCAGTTTCAAGAAGTGGAAGAACCGAAAATTGCCCCGAATCAGGTGCTGATACAAGTGCAGGCCATCAGCGTAAATTTTGCAGACATTAAGGCACGCCAAGGGCAGTATCATGGAATTGCTCCGGGAGCCGCGTTTATTCCAGGGCTCGACTGTGCAGGAGAAATACTTGAAGTGGGCAGTGAAGTGACAAAGTTTAAGCCTGGACAGCGCGTGATGGCATTTCCGAAGGAAGGATCTTATGCCGAATATGTGGCAGCGGATGAAGCTTTGACTTATGCAGTTCCGGATAAAGTGGATATCGAAACGGCTGCGGCATCATTGACAGTAGGAATTACAGCATACAATGTCATTCAGAAAATGGCGAGGCTCGCTCCGGGAGAGGCCATTCTGATTCATGCGGCAGCTGGCGGCATCGGCTCGACAGCGATTCAATTAGCCAAAATCTTAGGTGCGGGAATGATTATCGGAACGGTAGGCAGTGATGAAAAAAAAGATATCGCCAAAAGTTTCGGGGCTGACCATGCAATCAACTACGTGTCAGGGGATTTTGTGGAAGAAGTGAAAAAATTGACAGGCGGTAAAGGGGTAGATGTCATTCTGGATACCGTTGCTGGAGAAAATTTTGAGAAAAGCATGAAATGCTTGGCTCCGTTCGGCAGAATCATTTCTTTTGGCCATGGCAATACAGGATCAGTGCCGGGCAATATCACAACTGCTGATTTGCATTCTAGCTGCCGAGCAGTCATTGGATACAGTACAGGGACTTACCGCAAACAGCGCCCTGAATTTCTGCAGGAAGCGGCAGAAAAAATAACGGAATACATGCTTGAGAAAAAACTGGAGATGGTCATCTCGAAACGCTTTCAATTAGCCGAGGCTTCAAAAGCGCATGCCCATATTGAAAGTAGAAAAAGTATCGGAAAGATTTTGCTGATGCCTTAATACAGTCAAAACAGCGGCTCTTCGCAAATAAGCAGCTGCTGTTTTTGTTTTTCCAGTGCTGAGGAAATATGCTTATGTTACCATAGTACTGCTGGGTTCAAATAACTTTAAGGTCTTCCAGGTCACTTGAAGTTATCGTAGCATATCAATTATTAGGCAGAAATGAATAATCTAACACTTGTAAATCTTTCAGTTCATCAGTTAAACTATTGCTTAAGTCTGAAAAAAAAGGAAGAGATGCATGAAGAAAAAAAGTTTGACTGTAAAAGTAATAACTGGACTTGTTCTGGGTGCTATTGTAGGCTTGCTTATCAATCTATTCGCGCCTGGAGCTTTCGAAAATTTAAATACATATTTATTTGTACCTCTTGGCCAAATATTCTTAGGTTTAATTAAAATGCTTGTCGTGCCACTTGTGCTTTTTTCCATTATTTTGGGAACAGCTGGACTCGGTGACCCTTCGAAATTAGGAAGAATTGGTTTGAAAACGGTTTCCTATTTCTTGGTGACGACAGCAATCGCCATTGTCATCGGCTTGTCGCTGGCAGCAGTTATCCAACCGGGGCTAGCCGGCGATTTTGATTTGGCAAATGCTTCTTTTGAAGCTGAAGAAGCGCCATCGATTGGTGAGACGCTGATGGATATTATTCCAGAAAATCCATTAGCGGCATTAGTAGAAGGCAATATGCTTCAAATTATTTTGTTTGCGGTATTTATTGGTTTGGCTTTGACTGCTCTTGGTTCTAAGACCAAAGGTATTGTCAGCCTGGTCGAGCAAGGTAATGAAATTATGATGTATCTGGTTGGTATTGTGATGAAGTTTGCACCATATGGAACATTTGGCTTGATTGCTACTGCTGTTGGATCCCAAGGTTTTTCTGCAATGAAAGCAATGGGGTCTTATATGATTGTTATTCTTGCTGCGCTATTAATTCATGCCGCTTTCACGTACGGTGGCACAATAGCATTTTTAGCTAAGAAAAATCCGATTTGGTTTTTCAAGAAGTTCGCTCCGGCTATGACTGTGGCGTTCAGTACATCAAGTAGTACCGCTACGCTTCCTGTCTCAATGGAAGTAGCGCAAAAAGAGTTAGGGGTGCCAAAACCGATCAGCTCATTTGTCCAACCGTTGGGTGCAACAATTAATATGGACGGTACGGCTATTATGCAAGGTGTTGCAACGATGTTCATTGCACAGGCATATGGCGTTGATCTAACAATGGGAGAATTGGCGACGGTCGTGCTGACGGCTGTGCTGGCGAGTATTGGTACAGCGGGAGTTCCGGGAGTGGGGCTCATCATGCTGGCTATGGTGCTTAGCAGTGTCGGCCTTCCGGTGGAAGGAATCGGCTTGGTCATTGGAATTGACCGCTTGCTGGATATGAGCCGAACAGCAATTAATATTTCGGGTGATGCTGCATGTGCGGTTTACGTGGCAGAAACTGAAGGCAAACGTGTATTGAAAACCGAAGAAGTAAATGCTTGATAACAATATTTGAATCGCATATTGGACAGACTTTCAAATGAAAGTCTGTTTTTTTTGATTGGAAAGATTAAAATAGCACACATTGCGATTCATAGTAAATATTTGTTCAACTAGTTACACTTTCTGGGAAAAGGAGTTATGATTGTACTAAAGATGACAGACAGGAATTTTTATAAGTGCCAGCAATATTTAAAGTACAGAGAATTGCAAGGAGCGTGGAAGGATGATTACAGTAGTGGGAAGCATCAACATGGATCTTGTCGTGCGCACGAGCCGTTTTCCAAAGCAAGGAGAAACCGCTTTAGGTGATTTGTACACGACAGTACCTGGAGGCAAAGGCGCTAATCAGGCGGTTGCAGCTGCTCGGCTAGGCAGTAAAGTACATATGATTGGGGCGGTTGGCACTGATGCTTTCGGTGATGAGTTGCTTGCTGGTTTGAAAGCGGAATCGGTGCATACAGACGCAATAAAACGAGTGCAAGGGACAAGCGGGATTGCCAATATTCTATTGTCTGAAGGCGACAACCGGATCATTGTCGTTCCGGGAGCGAATCATAGCCTGAAAGCGGAAGAAATGGATGCTTTTGAACCGCAATTATCCCAAAGCAGCATAGTGATCATGCAATTGGAGATGAAGATTTCAGTTGTTCAGCGCACATTGGAAATCTGTCATCAGCATGGGGTTTCAACCATTTTGAATCCGGCTCCCGCGACTGGGTTTACAGATAATTTCCTGCCTTACGCAACTTATTTAACCCCGAATGAAACAGAAGCAGAAGAAATATTCGGTAAAGATTGGGAGAAAGCGCTCGAACGGTATCCAAATCGGCTCATCGTCACTATTGGCCATAAAGGGGCACGTTATTTCAATGGCTCCCGTCACGTTATAGTTGAAGGATTCACAACTGAAGCTGTTGATACAACAGGTGCTGGAGATACATTTAACGGCGCACTTGGTGTGGCGCTGGCTGAAGGCATGCCATTCGAAGAAGCGGTGCGCTTTGCTAATGCGGCAGCTTCCTTGTCTGTTGAAAAATTTGGCGCACAAGGAGGAATGCCAACGCGGGTAGAAGTAATGGCGCGCTTAAAGACAGCCACTTCCTGAAGGGTACTGTTGATCAAGATTATTGCCCGGGAAATAGCGTTTCAAAATACGCATACAGAAGGGCTTATTTCAGTAGGATGAGCGTTCTTGCAAGGTATTTTCAGTATTGCAGAATTCAAGTCATACAGACCTTTGCAAAACTCATTTTCTGCTATACTGGCCTTAACAGGAATGAGCAGGAGGCGATGGGATGAGGCATGTCTGGAAGTTGAAGTACGGATCGCACACTATTCAGGTAGAGAAAACCTTATCAAGTGAAAAGCTTTTTGTGGATGGCGTTCTGCAGGATGAACAACTGGGTTTTCGTTGGAGTTCACGGCTGTTCGGAAAAGTGAAAAATGATGAAGGTGAGACTGAAGACATCAAAGTCTCGATCGGTTTACTCCTTCTTAAAGTGCAATGCCGGATTTTTGTCGGGGAACGGCTTGTCCATTCGACGGATATCCAGTGGGAAGGCTGAAAATTAAAGCGGGTGTATGAAGAGAGGCAGAACATGCCTCTCTTTTTTTCATTTTATGCTCTATTTCAAGCCGATTATGCCCAACTCTGTCTGCTTTATGCCCAACTAGCAAAGTAATATGCCCAACTTCGGCTCAAATATGCCCAACTGCCATTTCCCACTGCTAAATCCCTTCTCTTTATTAATAAAATCGCCTAGAAAGCTCTACACCTCAAGTCTTATGAATAAAAAGTCCTGCGCCCGATGTCGCGTATTTCTCCTGAAGCTAAAATAGAGACAAGTAAAAATGCAGGGCTGCTAATAGCGGCTGATAAGGAGTTGGAATAATGGAGGTCTATATTGTATTTACCGATACAAAAACTCCGCTGTCTAAAATAATCAAAACTTATACCCGGCACACCTACAGCCATGTATCATTGTCCTTTAATCAGGAGCTGAACGAAGTATATAGTTTTGGAAGGAAAAATGCCGATAATGCATTCAGCGGCGGTTTCGTGAAAGAGGACTTGCAGAGCTGCCTGTTTCAGCGGGCACAATGTGCAGTTTTCAAATGCGGGGTGACGGCAGATGGATTTTCTGCGATGCAAGCATTCGTCCGGCAGATGGAATGCCGTCATGAACAGTATAAATACAATTTGGCCGGCTTGTTTGGAGTTGCGCTGAAGACGGCTTTTGAAAGAGAAAAAGCTTTCTTCTGTTCTCAATTTGTGGCGGAGGTGCTGCAAAGCGGCGGTGTCCATGTTTCTTCAAAACCGGCCTGCCTGACGATGCCTGGAGATATATACGGTGCTGAAGAGCTGGAATTCGTCTACAGTGGAGCGATGAAAAATTTTCCGTTTTTTATGTCCAACCCGATGTCTTCAAAAAAAGAAGTACAATTAGCGGAGGTGTTTTGAATGAAGAAAATATTGGTTTTTTCGCTTCTCAACAGCATGCCTTCAGGCCATCACCAGGTTGCCGATGCAGTCTGTGAATATATATCCAGCCATTCAAGCGACATCGAATGCAAAAAATTGGATTTACTGAGTGAATGGAACGCGAAAGCCGAAACAACAACCGTTAAAGCTTATTTGCATTGGATTCGCAAGTCACCTCATTCTTATGGCTGGGTCTACCGGAAATTTGCCTTACAATCGAAGGAAAAACATTCTGCGACATATTTTGACTGGCTATTTATGAAGAAAGTTGAAGCAATCATCGCGGCAGAAAAGCCGGATTTAATTGTTTGTACACACGGGTTTCCTTCTTTCTTTATCAATAAACTAAAAGAACAGGGAAGATGTCCAGTACCTTGCCTTAATATTTATACTGACTTTTTTATAAACAATATTTGGGGCAGAAGCCATATTGAGTTCCATTTCGCGGCGACCGAGATGATGAAAGATAAACTGCAAAATGATTATCAAATTCCCGCAGAGCGTATATTTGTCACCGGCATTCCTGTCAGCGAAAATTTTCAGGCGCGTTACAGCAAGGAAAAGAAGAAAGCAGTGACGGTTTTAGTTTCGGGGGGAAGCACCGGGCTTTCTACAATTGTCGATCAGTTTAAAGGTGAGCTCGATAGCAGCAAGTGGAAGATATTAGTTCTTTGCGGAACCAATAAGCGGCTTCGTGAACAAATCGCAGCGCTGAACAATCCGGCAATAACACCGCTTTCCTATATTTCTTCAAAAGAAGAAATGAACCGGCTTTATGATGAAGCGGATGCATTGATAACCAAACCCGGCGGAGTAACAATCAGTGAAGCACTGACAAAAGAATTGCCGATCTTTTTATCTGCTCCTCTTCCAGGACAGGAAGAAATCAATCTAAATTATTTAACCAGGAAAAATCTCGTTTTCACTTTACCGGGCAACAGCAGTCTATTGGATTTTATCGCAAGCACGTTGGAAGACGAAAAACTGACCCGCAATTACAATTCAGCGGTCCAGGCATACAAAAAGTCGCTCATACTGACAGGATCTAGTGAGATAGTGGAAACAATCGAACAAATGCTGATCAGCAGCTGACAAGGAGAGTGGAAAACATGGCAGAACAGCTGTTGGTGTTTCTTGAGAGTATAGGGATGGCCGGTTTGTTTGCGGCCATGTTTTTTGAAGGGGCATCTCTTCCTTTTCCTGGAGTGGCAATGGTTATTGCTTACGGAGGATTGCTGAATCCGAGTATGGCAGCCGCAGCTCTTCTTTCCGCTGCTTTAGCGGTGACTTACAGCGGAGCTAGTCTGATACCATATTATCTTGGCAAAACCATGCACACGATGCTGCAAAAGAAATTCCATAAGGGCCTGCAGCGCGCTGGTCATTTGTTCGGGCGTTATGGCATCTGGAGCATTGCATTGTCCCGGCCGTTCGGCATTGGAAACTACATTTCGTATGTAGCCGGAATGAGCCGTATAGGCATCGGCAAATATTTATTGCTTACATTTTTAGGCATTTATCCATGGTGTTTAACCATGCTCTGTTTGGGCGTGTATGTCAACGGCAATTATGAGGCATTTCAGAGTTTATACAGTAGCCATCAGCTTTATCTAACTATTGGAGCTGCTTTGGTGCTTGGCGCTGTTTTTCTGGTTTATTCAAAATTTCGGAAAGCAAATCCTTTTGTTGACAAAAATAATTCCGAGTATTATGATAAACATTAATTAAATAACCTTATCCAGAGAAGCCGAGGGACTGGCCCATTGACGCTTCAGCAACCTCTGACATTTGTCAGGAAGGTGCTAAATCCAGCAGGAATTTATTCTTGGGAGATAAGAACAGGACGGATTACATCAGCCTTCTTTTCTCTTAATATGAGAAAAGAAGGCTTTTTGTTTCCTGCAGTTGCACAGTGCATATTTCGGCAAAAGAAAGGAAGATTACAATGAGTGATATTGTTGTTTTATCAGGAAGCCCTTCAGAAGATTCCAGATCAGATTTGGTATTGAAGTATTTAGGAGGATTAATAACAGAACGCGGTTTTTCTGTAACCCATTTGTCCATAAGAGACGTGCCGCAAAATGATTTGTTTTTAGGGAATTACAAGAGCCCGGCAATAGCTGAAATCAGTACATTGATCCATGGAGCAAAAGGTGTCATTGTCGGCTCCCCTGTTTATAAAGCTGCCTATTCCGGGGTCCTTAAGACGCTGATCGACCTTTTGCCGCAGGATGTTCTGCAGGATACGCCAGTGCTTCCGCTGATGACTGGAGGAAGTTCCGCCCATCTACTGGCGCTTGAATATACGTTGAAGCCTTTACTCGCTACTTTAAAAGCCCAAAATCTAAAAGGCGTTTATCTGGTGGACAGCCAAATAGACAAATCCAATCCGCAGAATCCGATTATCGATAAAGAAGTAGAGCAGCGCATCAAAAAACAGCTCGATTACTTTACTGAAATTATTGGCAGACGTTCCTCCATACCAGATGTAGAGCAGGAAATATAAATTAAAAAGAGTGGATAGCTACTATGCTTTCCACTCTTTTTAATTGATTGAAACAGCAATTTTATTGATATCAAATGGATAATATTACTATTAAAGATAAAAATTCTATGTTCATTGATTCATTTGTATAAAAATCGGAATATTCTTTCTTTTGATGTGATACGCTTCTGTTATTACACAATTGGAGGAGATGGGATAGTGGAAAAGAAGCAGTGTTGGAAATGGGGAGTTCTGTTATTTTTGGCGGCGATATTGGTTTTTTCACCAATTCAATGGAGCAATACCAAGCAGTCGGCGGGAGCGGATGAAGATTATGCCGGGCTGGTAAGTGAAATTAATAACATATTGCAGGATGGGCGGCTGGATGGAGCGACTACTGGTGTCAGTATTCGAAAAGCTGATTCTGGGGAAGTAATTTACGACCACTTCGGTGATGTCCGCCTGAAACCGGCATCGAATACGAAATTGTTCAGCAGCATGGCTGCACTTGAAACGCTTGGGGAAGATTATCAGTTCACTACAGAAATACATACAGACGGAAAGCTTAAAGGGAAGGTCCTGCATGGCAACTTGTATTTGAAAGGCAAAGGAGATCCGACTTTGCTGCAGGAAGATTTTGAGCAGTTAGCTGCTGAATTGAAAAGCCAAGGCATCCAGAAAGTGAAAGGTGGTTTAATCGGCGATGATACGTGGTATGACGGCGAGCGTTTGTCAGAAGACATCACTTGGAAAGATGAGATCTACTATTACGGTGCACAAGTATCTGCACTCACTGCTTCACCAAATGAAGACTATGACGCTGGGTCAGTCATTGTGGAAGTCAATTCCGGAGATGCAGAAGGAAGCGAAACAAAAGTGACGCTCACACCGCATACGGATTATGTAAACATCATCAATAAAACAACAACCGTGCCAGCGGGACAAAAGAAGACCGTTTCCATCACACGTGACCATGGGACGAACGATATTGTGATTGAAGGGGAAATGCCGCTTGGAGGATCGCGTACACGCGAGTGGATCGCAGTATCAGAGCCTGCCGGTTATGCGCTTGATTTGTTTGAAAATGCATTGTTGGCTCAGGGCATTCAGTTGACCGGCAACCACGGTCTAGAGATGGGAGAAACTCCAGAAGGCACCACAATGCTCGCTGAGCGGAAATCCATGCCGTTGCGTGATCTTTTCATTCCATTTATGAAGTTAAGCAATAATGGGCATGCCGAAATTTTAGCGAAAGAGATGGGACAGGTGGTAGCCGGTGAAGGCAGCTGGGATGCCGGACTTAAAATAGTTGAAGAAGTAGCGGCCGATTTGGGAGTAAACACCAACACCATTCAATTGCGCGACGCTTCAGGCATGTCCCATGTGAATTTGGTTCCAGCCAATGAGATATCCCAATTGCTTTATGCGGCCCAGCCAAAAGATTGGTATGATACTTTTTTAACTTCACTTCCGGTAGCCGGTGCAGCGGATCGGATGGTTGGAGGAACACTTCGCAACCGGATGAAAACAGGGGATGCGACAGGGAATGTCACAGCTAAAACGGGAAGCCTGACAGCAGTTTCGTCGTTGTCGGGATATGCAACGACGAAAGAAGGAGAAAAGTTGATCTTTTCGATTGTCATCAACAACGATTTAACAATCGTTACGCCGATTGAAGATGCAATCGCTGCAGCAATTGCGGCATATGATGGAGAATAACTGATACAGGCCTCGAAAAGTAAGTTTCTTTTCGGGGCTTTTACTGATTTGGAGAAAAACAGAATAGCCTTGCGGAACCATTTATAGGAGTTGGACTGAAGAAGGATTTTTTAGATGCAGCAGCGAGTGCTTCGTCGCAAAAACTTGTCTGCGGCAAATAAAGCTGTTTTGCGGAATAATAACAGCTACAAATTTTTCATTCAGCCTCTCTAGCAATTTCCTTGTTAATTCTGTATGTTTAAGATATTCAGACAATAAATTGGGGGGAATTACATATGAAACCGATCATCGGCGTTACTTCATCAAGAGAGTTAGGCAAAGAAAAATACCATATTCAACTGGCGGATACTGAAGCGATCCTGCAGGCGGGCGGGTTGCCGATCATGCTTCCGCATTTGAGAGAAGAAACAGATATAGACCGGATAGCTGAGCGCATTGATGGATTGTTTGCAGCTGGTGGCTATGATGTCGATCCAACTCTTTTCGGGGAAGAGCCCCATCCGAATCTGGGAACCGTTATTCCTTCAAGGGACGCTTTTGAACTGGCGCTGATCCAGAAAGTGCTGGAACTTGGCAAACCGATTTTAGGGATTTGCCGGGGAGCACAGATTTTGAATGTGGCAGTGGGAGGCGATATGTATCAGGATATTCCCGCGCAAATGGAAGGCAATATGCTCCAGCATCAGCAGAAGGCACCAGTGGAACATGGCAGCCATTTTGTTCATGTAAAGGAAGATTCTTTGTTGCACCGTTTGACAGGATCTGAAAAGTTGAGAGTCAACAGCCGCCATCATCAAGCAAATCGGCATGTGCCTGATTCATTTCTGGTCAGCGGAACAGCAAGCGACGGCGTAATAGAAGCAATCGAAAGCAAGGCGCATCATTTTGTGCTGGGGCTGCAATGGCATCCGGAAAATATGGCGATTGCATCCGATGTGCCTTCGCAGAAAATTTTCAAGGGATTTATTGAAGCTTGCCTGGAAGAAGGGGATGAATAAATGAAAATCATCGATACCCATTGTGATGCTTTGCTGAAATTACAGTTGGCTAAAAGAGGAAGTTTGTTTCAGCAGGAGCCGCTGAGTTTTATAGATTCTGAAGCGCTGGATACAAATTTCCAGCGCCTCCATGCAGGCGGCGTAAAAGTTCAGTTTTTCGCTGTTTTCCTTTATCCGGATTTGCCATCAGATGAAAAATGGCAGCACGCTCTGGAGCAAGTGGATTTATTCTATACAGATGTTCTCGGTAAAAACCCGGCGATGAAACATATCAAAAAATGGGAAGACATCGACCGCTTAAAAGACAATGAAATTGGGGCAGTTTTAACGCTTGAAGGAGCGGATGCATTCGGCAATGACTTGATGAAGCTGCGTCAATTATACCGCTTGGGTGTGCTGTCAATCGGATTGACGTGGAATAACGCCAATTTATGCGCAGACGGCGCAGGAGAACCGCGTGGAGGCGGGTTGACGCTGCTAGGGAAAGAAGTGGTGCGCCTGAACAATGAACACCGGGTTTTCACGGATGTTTCCCATCTATCCGTAAAAGGCTTTTGGGATGTTATGGAGCTTGCCGATTATCCGATGGCCAGCCATTCCAATGCGCGGGCGCTCCGTGATCATCCGCGCAACTTGGACGACGATCAGGCAAAAGCGATGTTTGCAAAGAACGGATTGATTGACGTGGTATTTTGCCTGGACTTCATTAAAGAAGATACATCCAAGGTTACCATTCCGGATTTGATCAAGCACATCGACCATTTCTGTGGACTGGGCGGTGTCAGGAATATCGGAATTGGTTCCGATTTTGACGGCATCGGTGCGTATATAGAAGATCTGGAGAATGCTTCGAAATTCCAGAATCTCATCAATGAATTGCAAAAGCATTATTCGGAAGAGGAAGTTGCCGGTTTCGCCTATCGGAACTTTTTGGAGCACCGGCCTGGCATTCAACAAACAGGAGGGGTAAATAATGGAGGAACAAGTGAAGGACAAAGTGAAGTCGGTATTTGGCAAAAACGCTGATAAATATGTAACAAGCGATATTCATGCGAAAGGAGATGATCTTCCGCTCCTAGCTGAGTGGCTGCAGCCGGAAAAGACATGGACCATCCTGGATATTGCAACAGGCGGCGGACATGTCACAAGAGCACTTGCGCCGCATGCGGGTATCATCGTTTCGACCGATTTGACAGAAGAGATGCTGGAAAACACAGCGAAGCATCTGCGTAAGGATTTTGACAATATTCTTTATGCGGTAGCGGATGCTGAAGCTTTGCCTTTTTTAAGCGAGAGCTTTGATGCTGCTGTTTGCCGAATCGCCCCGCATCATTTTCCGCATCCGGAAAAGTTCATCCAAGAAGCAGCACGTGTATTAAAGCCAGGCGGAAAATTTATTTTAATTGACAATGTCTCGCCTGAAGATGCTGAATTGGGCATTTTCATGAACACTACAGAAAAATTGAGAGATGGCAGCCATGTGCGTTGTTTGTCTAAAAGGGAATGGCGCCAATTGCTGGAGGCTGCTGCACTGGAGGAAATTCAGTCGCTGGACCGCAAAAAAACGTTCAAGTATCCAACATGGGTAAGGCGGACGGCTGACAGCGAAGAACAGATTGAACGCGTCACCCAGCACTTGCTGGAGGCAGATGGCAGAACAAAAGATTATTTCCAAATCGCTGTCCAAAACGGAGAAATTCAGACTTTCGTGATTGATGAATGGATGGTTATGTACCAAAAATAAAAGCAGCGCACTGGTTTTTATCAGTGCGCTGCTTTTTCATTATTCTTCAAATACTTGAGCAGGTGCATTTTTTGTGTGTTTTCGCTTATGCAAAATAGCATTTATTTCCGCACCGACGACCAGGATCAGACCGGTCAGGAAAAACCACAGCATCAGAACGATAATAGCCCCGAGGCTGCCGTAAGTGGCAGAATAGCTGCCGAAGTTTGAAACGTAAAACGAGAAGCCGAGTGACACGACTTGCCACAGAATGGTAGCAATAACCGCCCCGATGATGACTTCTTTAAATGGAAAATGCTTATTCGGCGCAAATTTGTAAAGGAATGCCAATACAATACTCATAACCGCAATGGAAATGACCCAGCGAAGCACTTGGAAGATGATTTCGGTTTGCGGCGGTAAACTCAGGATTGAACTGACTACGTCGATAATAGTGCCACCGAAAATCGGAAGAATCAGCGCCACAATAACGGCCACTAGCATAAAGAGAGTCAAGATGATTGCCATGCCTTTCAATTTGATGAAAGAACGGGTTTCTTCTACATCATACGCCTGATTGGTAGCTTCGATAAAAGCGGTCATGGCATTAGAGGCTGACCATAGGGTTCCCAAAATACCGAATGTCAACAAACCGCCGGATGGTACAGTCACCACACTGACAATTGTATCCTGGAACGTGGCAGCCATTTCTCCTGGAAGGATCGTGCCGACTAAATCCATTACCCGTTGTGGGTCGAGCTGTAAATACGGAAGAATTGCTAGTAATAAGATTAATAATGGAACAATAGCTAATAAATAATAATAAGCTTGTGCAGCAGCCAGTGTCGTGGCCCTGTCTCTTTTGATTTCGCCGACCAAATCCTTGGCGACGCCCATCGCTTTGCTCATAAATCCGACCTCCTTAGTTAATGTTGCTTATCTTTTATATGCCCCGTAATGGGGTGCTTTAATCCTCTAAATGGAAAGAAGCGGACATGCAGATTGCCATGTCGCTTCTTTTTCTTGCTTAATCCAAGGTCTTGGCCCCTATAATTTCTGTAAACAAAAGCTTTTGGGTATGGAGCCCAGTATCGAGATGGAGCTTTTGCAGGCGCAGGTCGATAGCACTGACAATGCCCATGAATGTTTGGACGTCTCCCCGCCAGACACGGATTTCAATATCACATTGCTGTTTGTAGGCGAGTTGGATTTCTTCGTAGATAGCTTCCAAGTCAAACTCGTCCAGATTAGGTTTGCTGTTATAACGATCTTCTTTTTGCCATTCCCGAAGCATCTGCACATGCTCCGGCAGCATCATGGCTGTCCACTTAATGCGTCCTCGGTCCTTAATTTGCCCTTTTACAGATAGATGTTTATTTAGCTTCATCATGGCCCTCCTTTTTATAAGAACGTTTGTTCCCATTCTATATAAGATATGACTAAAGGTCAATCCCGATCCGGAAAATTGGGTTTTATAGACAAAAAGAAGGGCATTCCAATTTAGGAATGCCCTTCTTTTTCTTAATTATTGACGATTTCAACCGCGACTTTTAAGATATGATGATTTTCCATATCAATAATTGACCAGCGGTGCCCTTTCTTTTCAACGACATCTCCAGTTTCAGCCTCAATCAGCTGATGCTGAATCCAGCCGGCTATTGTGTCAATGTCATCGCTGTCTTCAAATTCCATGTTGAAGCGCTCTTCCAAGTCTTTTAAAAGAACACGTCCATTTATGAGATAGCGGTCTTCGCTTTCTTTAATAATTTCAGCTTCTTCTTCATCGTCAAATTCATCGCGTATTTCCCCAACGATTTCTTCTAAAATGTCTTCCATCGTAATAATGCCGGATGTCCCGCCGTATTCATCAATGACAAGTGCGATATGTGTACGGTCTTTCTGCATTTTCATGAGTGCCGTTTGAAGTGGCGTGGTTTCATGGAAATACGGAAGTTCATGGATAAAGTCTGTCATATTGACCTCGCCATTTACCGCATAATGCGTCAGAATTTCCTTTGCATTAATAAAACCGATCAAATCGTCTTTATCTCCGTTATTCGCAATCGGATAGCGTGTATACCGGTGCTCGCGGAGTTCCGCCAGCAATTCCTCGCTGCTTAAATCTTGCGGAAATGCAATGATTTGTGTGCGGGGAACCATGACATCCTTTGCGCTTCGCTCATCGAATGCAAAAATGTTTTGCATATAGGCAAGCTCGGTTTGATTGATTTCACCGCTTTGAAAACTCTGGGCCATGATGATTTTCAGTTCTTCTTCAGAATGGGCTTGGTCCTCTCTGACCTGTTGCACGCCGAAAATTCGCAGAAACACACGAGCAGAACCGTTTAAAAGGAAGATGAAAGGTGCCATGACTTTGCCGAACCAATAAAGCGGTGGAGCCAAAGACAAGGTCATGCGCTCGGCAAATTGCAGCGCCAATGATTTTGGTGCCATTTCCCCGACTACAACATGCAGGAAGGTCACAAGTGAGAACGCCAGGACAAACGAAATGACTAAGGAAACAGAAGCAGGAACGCCGAGAATTTCAAATACAGGATGCAATAGGCGTTCAATTGTCGGTTCCCCGAGCCATCCGAGCCCGAGTGCTGTCACTGTAATGCCAAGCTGGCAAGCCGATAAATAATAGTCCAAATCGCTGACGACTTTTTTTACGAGCACTGCTTTTTTGTTTCCTTCTTCAATCAGCTGTTCAATGCGCGAAATGCGGACTTTGACAACGGCAAACTCTGCACCGACGAAAAAGGCGGTTAACGCGATTAGTAAAACGAGTAAAGCTAAATTCATTAAAAGTATGGGGTCCAATAAATTCCCTTAAATAAGGGATTCACCTCCGGGTTATTTTATATAGTAATAAATTTACCATAAAATTGAGTTAAAACATATAGTGAACGCTTATTAACCCCTCAGGACTTGGTGTGTGATTTCTTTTATATCGATAATGGTCTCCTCGTTCATGACATCGTCGAGCATCACTTCCCTAAAATAAGTGACGCTGGCTTTTAACGGGATGGCCAGCAATTTTTTTAACGCAATGCGGTACATTGCCACAAATTCTTTATCAGCATTGCCGCGTTTCAGTTCGGCAAAGGATTCGTAAAACTGATCCAGCTTATCAGCCATTTCAAGAAGCCGGCCTTCAATTGTCGCATCTTTTCCTTCTTTCATACGATCGAAAAAGACCTCCTGAAATTCCTCAGGGATCTCCCGTAAAATGAATTTTTCCATCATGCCTTCCTCTACTTGCGCAATCATCTCTTTCAACTCAGGTGATGAATGCTTGACCGGGGTTTTGATGTCTCCGATAAAGACTTCCGCAAAGTCATGGTTGATGGTTTTTTCATATAAAGATTTCCAATCGATCGTCTCTCCAGCGCGCTCTTCAATTGTTGCAAAGAATAAAGCGTACTGGCTGACTTTCCAAGAATGCGCTGCTACGTTATGTTCTTCAAACTTAAATCTTCCAGGAGCCCGGATAATACGCTCCAAATCGTTCAATGAAGTAAAAAACTTATGAATTCCCATTCCCTCGACTCCTTCTACATAATTTCTCTAACAACACCATACCCTATTTTGCGTATAATAAAAGATGGAACAATAAAAAAAGGAGAACAATTCGCATGACAGGGAAAACACACATCACAGGCGGTATCGCAGCAAGTCTTGCTTTTGCCCAAATCACCAATTATGATCCCGCTATATTGCTAGGTGCCGGAGTGGTCGGAGCTATTCTTCCTGACATTTGCCACGGCGGCAGCAAAATGGGAAGAACACTTCCAATATTATCGAAAATCATCAATACTTTATTCGGGCACCGGACATTCACCCACAGTCTGCTGTTTTTAGTATTGATCGGCATGCTGCTAAATGCTATTTCCGTACACGAAGCGGTAACTGCTGGAATCTTGGTGGGAATGGCAAGCCATTACATACTGGACATGGCGACAAAAAATGGTATCAAACTGCTGTTTCCGATTAAAATCACAGTTCGTTTTCCTATAACCGCCACGACAGGAGGCACTGTTGAATATGCAGTATTTGCAGCATTGTCTTTGCTGTCGGTGTATTTCGGATACGAAGCTTTCTCTTTCCATTTTTGATTGCCGAAATGATGTTTTATAAAAGGCAATAAGGGAATACGTTCCTTAAAAGAGAAAGGGAGGCAGGTTTAATGGGGAAGGACGACTTTTCAACTGGAAGACAGCCGGAAGGGACAGAAAACCGGCGGCAGCGGGAAGAATTTGAAACCATTGAGCAGGAATCCGGTGAGGATGGTATGGAAATGGAAAAAAGAGGTGCTCATAGCAACCTCGGAATCGGTGATGAACAAAATCCGATCGAAGAGCGTGAAGAGAAATAAAGAGAAACTTCAATCAGTAGGGGTTAGCCCGCTGACCGTTAAAACGGAAAAAAGGAAAAGCAACTGCTTAGGTGCTTTTCCTTTTTTCTTTGCTTCTGTATAAAGTGACAGCAAATAAGTAAAACAGCGGCAGTAAGGCAGCGAAGAGGACCAATGGGGTCCAGCCACCATTTGACCATAGTGGACTGAGTAATGAACTTCCGGCAGCAACGCCAATATAATAAGAAACCAGATAAAGACTTGAAGCACTTCCTTTATGATGGGTAGCTTGCTGGCTTACAGAAGCGGCAGTCAAAGAATGGGCTGTGAAAAAACCGAGGCAAGTAATACATAAACCGGCTACTATCACCCAGAGAAAAGGGCTTAAAGTTAGAAGGATTCCTAAGGAAAGAATGACAACGCCAGCTCTGCGGACTTTCCGCAATCCGAATTTTTCAGCAGCCCGGCCAGCCATCGGAGAACCGATCACACCGATTCCATAAGCAAAAAACAAATAAGAAATTGACTGCAGGGGCATTGAGAAGGGCGGAGCCTCCATATGAAACGGCAAATACGTCCAAATACCTGTAAAGGATATTTGGAGCACAGCGCCCAGTCCAAAGACCACCAGCAATGAAGGGTTTTTCAAATGGAACCAAAAACCTTCAAGGTCTTTTGCGAAAGACAAATCGCCTGGTTCAAAATGACGAGAACGGGGCAGCAGGAACAATACAGCCAGGAATAGGATGAGGCCAGTGAAGCCAAAAATCATAAAGGCGGTTTGCCAGGAAAACCGGTCTGCCAAAAAACCGGCGAGCACCCGCCCAATCATACCGCCAAGAGCATTGCTGGAAATATATAAAGCAGTCGCATAACCGATATTTTTAGAAGCAATTTCCTCGCTCAGGTAAGCAAGTGCTGCAGCTGGGACGCCGGCAAGTGCAAATCCCTGAACAAAACGGAGCAGTAAAAACCAAGTATACGATTCAACCAGTGGAAGCAGGAAAAAAGGAAGCGCTGAACCCAGCAGGGAAAAGATGATAAAAGCCCTTCTGCCGCTGCGGTCTGAAAAAAAGCCCAGGACAATCAAGCCAAGGATAAGCCCGATCGTGGCAAATGACATGGATAGGCTTGCAGCAGAGACCGACACTTGGAACTCGGTTACGAATAGCGGCAATAGCGGTTGCACCATATATAGATTGGCAAAAATAAAAAGAGAAGCCAGCAGCAGGCTAAACATGATTTTCCAAAACTCGCGATTTTCTGTTGTATACCTTTCTGCGTCCATAAAACCACTTCCGTTCGTTTGGCAATACGTTCATATTACCATTAAACAGAAAAATCTGGATATAAATAAAGCAATTATCTCCATAAAAAATCCCGCAATTGGAATCATTGCGGGAGCAACTTATATTTTTTTGAAGAAAGAGATGATTTGTTTTTTGGAAGGCTCTTGAAGCCGGTACCGAAGCTCTTTGTTCTGCGTGTTTACCAAATGGTAGGCAGGATTTTCAGCAACAGTAAACTTCCAATGCGGTTTAGTATTTTTCTTCTTGATTTGCAATTCAGGCGGCATCATCTTTTTTTGAAAACTTTCCAGTTTTGCCATTAAAAAGGTGTCCATATACCGTACGATCAAAAAGCCTTGCTGACGTTCCGGATCAAACTTCGCCAAATTGAACTCGCTGATATCGAACCCCTTTTCATAACGCTGAACCGATGGGGACAGCACAAAACAATCCTCGTTTGTAAAGACTGTAGAATTGCCTTGTTGTTTTAGCCCTAATTCTTCGACCAGAAAATCCTTGTTAACCAGACTCATTTCTCGCGCCGTAGCCATGTAATTCCTCCTAATGAAACATATTATACTTCTATTATAACACTCTTCCGAAAATAAAGGGGCTAAGACGGGCTATTGCTTTTATCCTGCTTTGCAAAAAACATATATTGGACTCAATAAGCTGGAAAAGAGGAAAAAGATACTTGCAGTCTTTAAAATGAACGAAACGGGAATGGGTTAAGAAGAGCCGGCATTGGGCAATGAAATAAAAGGAAGGCGGGGAAAAGCATGAAAACAATCGGCATGATTGGTGGCATGAGCTGGGAATCGTCAGCGGAATATTACCGGCTGATAAATGAAGAAATAAGATCTCGTTTAGGCGGCCTGCATTCAGCAAAGGCCATTCTTTTCAGTGTGAACTTTGAAGAGGTGGAACACTGGCAGGCAACGGGGGATTGGGAGAAAGCCGGGAATTTGTTGGGTCAAGCAGCAGCAGCACTTGAAAAAGCCGGAGCCGATTTTATTATCATCTGCACCAATACGATGCATAAGGTCATAAGTGACATTGAAAGGAATATTTCGATTCCGGTTCTGCACATTGGAGATGCCACAGTCTGCAAGATTCGCGATAAGCAAATCCGGAAAGTGGGTCTGCTCGGCACAGCATACACGATGGAAATGGATTTCTATAAGTCCCGCTTAATTTCAAGCGGGTTGGAAGTACTGATTCCGGAAGAAAAGGAGCGGAAAGAAATTAACCGCATTATTTTTGAGGAATTGTGCCTGGGTAAAGTGCTTCCATCTTCAAGGGACTTTTTTCAGGAAGCCATTCGGCAGCTGGAAGGGAAAGGAGCAGAGGGGATTGTGCTTGGCTGCACGGAAATCGGCTTGCTGATTCAGGAAAAGCATGCCGCTCTTCCTTTGTTTGATACGACCGCTATCCACGCACAAGCAGCCGTCGAGAGAGCTCTCAGCAAATAATCGGCATTGCGGGAACGGTTCTGCTATATTAAAGGTAATAATATGCCAACTTCGGAAAGGATGATCATTATGTGCGGAAGATACTCATTGTATGCAGATTACAGCGCCATCCTGGAACGCTTTGACATTGATGAAGTTAGCTTTGAAGAAGAAGAGTATTCGGAGAGCTACAATATCGCTCCTTCTCAGCAAGTGTTGGCAGTAGTTAATGACGGAGCCAAGAACCGCCTGGGATTTTTAAAATGGGGACTTATTCCTCCATGGGCAAAAGATGAAAAAATCGGCTATAAAATGATCAATGCACGCGCGGAAACAGCAGCTGAAAAACCGAGCTTCCGGAATGCCTTCAAGAAAAAGCGCTGTCTCGTCGTAGCCGACTCTTTTTATGAATGGAAACGGACCGATGATGGAAAAACACCGATGCGCATCAAATTGAAAACGGGTGAGCCTTTCGCTTTTGCGGCATTATGGGAATCCTGGAAGTCGCCAGATGGCAAGACAGTCAATACCTGTTCCATTTTAACAACGAAGGCAAATGAATTGATGGGATCCATCCATGAGCGCATGCCGGTGATTTTATCGAAAGAAGCAGAAAAAATCTGGCTCGACCCGAAAGTACAAGATGAAGAAGTGCTTGGTAATTTATTGAAACCATTTGATTCTGCGCAATTAGAAGCATACGAAGTTTCGGATGCTGTCAACTCTCCGAAAAACAACGGACCTGAATTGATCCGAAAAGTAGGCTGACAGGAAGCTGGCGGAAATGATTCGGCCAGCTTTTCTTGTCTATTTCATTAGCAAGGAGAATATAGCGTATGGACCTTATTGGCAAAGAATTAGAAAAGAAAAATATCGGCTTTTGAAGAACCCATACGGGCATTGGCGCATATGACAGAGGGGGATTCTGAATGAAAAGCGGTCTGATATTAGAAGGCGGAGGCATGCGTGGGGTATACACAGGTGGGGTCCTCGAAAAGTTTTTGGAAGAAGAAATTTTTGTGGATTACATTATTGGAGTATCGGCCGGAGCCTGCAATGCTTCTTCTTATGTGTCGCGGCAGACGGGGCGCAACCACAAAGTGACAATTGGCTCTGTGCATCATCCGGATTATATATCTGTAAAGAATTTATTATTGAAAAGAGAACTTTTCGGCATGAATTTGATTTTCGATGAAATTCCGAATCGGCTGGTGCCTTTCGATTATGACAGTTTTCATAACGCAATCGAGGAATTTGTTATAGGAACTGCGGATTGTCTGACCGGGGAAGCGGTCTATTTTGAAAAGCGCCAGCATGCGAAAGACGTCTTATCTCTTGTTCGGGCATCCAGTTCGCTGCCTTTTATGGCGAAACCGGTTGAATTTGAAGGCAGGTTTCTCATGGACGGCGGAGTGGCTGACCCTATTCCTATCCGCAAAGCTCTCGAAGATGGCGTGACAAAGCCTATAATTGTCCTGACTAAAGAAAAAGGATACCGGAAAAAGAAAAATTCCTTTGCCAGATTGATGCCGGCTTTTTACCGCCAATTTCCTGGCATCGTAAAAAGCATGGAAAATTGGTATTTAAGATATAACGAAACGATGGAGTTTATTGAAGAGCTGGAAGTGGAAGGGCAAGTGCTTGTCATACAGCCTTCCAGGTTAATTAAAATGAACGGAATGGAACGGGATACTGATAAGTTGACCGAATTGTACAATCTCGGCTATCGCGATGTAGAAACCAAAATGATGGAAATCCGAAAATTCCTTTCGTTTTAACAAAAATTAGGGAGTTGTAAAAGAATGGCTGGAGTAAAACGGATAGAAGCAGTATTGAGCGGTTCTGAACCGTTTAAAGTGATTGATATGGAAGTGAAAAATTATCTGCCGATCTTCTCAGATTACCAGCGCATGAGCCCGTTTTTTATGCTGGACCATGAACCGCCGAAAATGTTCCCTCCGATTTCAGGGTCAGGAAGAGTTGATGGGCTTCATCCACACCGTGGATTGGAGACAGTGACGGTTGTTTATGAAGGAGCCATCACGCATTATGATACGAAAGGCAATGGGGGCACAATCCATAAAGATGAAGCTCAATGGATGACAGCAGGTGCGGGAATTCAGCACACTGAATTTCCAGAGCTTCCTGAAGGCGGCTTATCGGAAATGATTCAGCTGTGGGTGCTGCTTCCGCAAGAACACAAGATGACAGCGCCACAGTATCAATCATTGACCCGGGAAATCATAAAGTCTGTTCCTGTCCAGCAAGGCGAAGTCCGCGTCATCGCGGGCAATTATTCAGGATTAACCGGCCCGGCAAAGTCCTTTACGCCTATTCATCTGTTGGATGTCCGGCTGCAGATGGACGGCCAAGCTGAATTGACATTTCCAGCGCATTTTAATACAGGGGTTTTCGTAGTGAAAGGCGAGGTGGAAGTGAATGGCGAAACCGCCGTTGCTTCTGGTAACTTTATTCTCTTTGAAAATTCAGGGGAAGATTTCATGCTGACTTCCCTCGCTGATCATACGGTTTTGCTTGTCCTGAGTGGCCAGCCGCTGCAAGAACCGATTGCACACCGGGGACCTTTTGTGATGAACACCGAAGAGGAATTGGATCGGGCATATCAGGATTATTGGAGCGGGAAATTCAAATGACATTAAAGGCTTCCACCATAGCCATGCCAAAAGCGATAAGGTCGAGAATCGTTCTTTAATTTATTTACAGAAGAAATATTTTACTCATTTGATGAAAGCTAAAACAGCGAGGAGTGCTTTTTATGATTGTACAGTTAGACCAGCGCTTGGAGAAAGCGGCACAATCCATCCGGAAAATCCAACAGCCGGCATATAAAGTCGAAGCGGTGCTGATGGGATTTGAAGGGATTCCGCAACTTCATGAAACGGTTGAAGAAATTCAAAACAGCCAGGAGGTTTTTCTGGGTTATCTGGAAGAAGAGTTGAAAGGCTTTATTTCTTTTAAAGAAGAAGGCTGTACAGTCGATATACATAGATTAGTAGTCGCACCTTCCTATTTTCGCCAAGGCATTGGCAGGCAATTGCTGACATACTTATTGGAGCAATATAGGGGCTATGATTTTATCGTCAGTACAGGTTCTGCCAATGAACCGGCGAAAAAATTGTATGAATCACATGGTTTTATCGAACAGGGCCGCTTTGAAGTTGCGCCTGGAATTTTCTGCAGCAGATTTCTAAAGAGGAAGTAGAAAGTACTAATTTCTTTCGAAAGGGAATCGGAAATAATTTATATATTCCAAAACGTAAGTAAATGTCGTATAATCTTATTCAAACTTATAGTACCGAGGTGGCTTTATGAAAATAGATGAAATCGATAAGAAGATTTTAGAGTTGTTGACGGTGAATGGCCGCAGTTCTTATGTAGACATCGGAAAAGAGCTTAACCTTTCGCGTGTGGCGGTCCGGGAACGGGTCCATCAGTTGTCAGAGGCCGGAATCATTGAAAAGTTTACTGTGGTGATCAACAGTGAAAAAGTTGGAAAACAAGTGTCCGGATTTTTCGAAGTCGATTGTGAACCTTCTTCCCTTGTTGAAGTGGCCCAAGCTTTAGCAGACAATCCTAACGTAGCAAGCTGCTATCAAATGACGGGTCCGTCCACTCTTCATATGCACGTTTTAGTAGATGACTTTCAAGGATTAGAAAAATTTATCAACGAGGAATTGTATGCGCTTGATGGCATCACCCGTGTAGAAAGCCATATTCTATTGCGGCGCTTCAAGAGCAGAAATGGATTAAAACTCTAAAGAGAAACTTCAATCAGAGGGAGGGCTTTTTCAGCCTTCACTGACCGTTTAAGCGGGAAAAAAGCTGACAGCAAATCAATATTGCTGTCGGCTTTTTCTTTTTGCTTAAATCTGCCATGAGAAACTGCTTGCAGGAATAAACAAAAAGAATCAGAAAGAAGAAGAAGATGAACAAAAAGAAAGAGTACTAAGCTTATTTTAGTGTTTATGTTAATTGAAACTAAGTAAATAGTACTTTTTTGAAAATTCTTATAGATTTTTATTTTCACTTAAATTATAATCAGATTAATTAAAAATCTACATTTGTTAATGTAATGTTGAGAAATGCTTAACAAATGTATTCGGAGGTGTAGAGTTGATTGCGTTAATTATTCGTCGGGCGCTGCAATTATTGTTTTTGCTTTTAGGGATCTCTTTTCTTGTTTTTTCTTCTATGTATATTGCTCCTGGAGATCCGGCTGCAATTATCGGAGGACCGACAGCAACAGAATCGGATATTGCGGCCATTGAAGCGAACCTAGGACTCGACAGACCGTTTCTTGTTCAATACGCAAACTATCTGGGAAATGCCATTCAAGGTGATTTTGGCTATTCTTATCAAACAGCTCAGCCGGTGGCAGATGCCATTGCTGTCCGTTTTCCAAATACCTTAAAGCTGGCAATTGCCAGCATGATTGTTGCAGTCATCATTGGAATCATCACAGGTCTTGTCTCCGCATTGAAACAAAACTCTTTATTGGATGTATCCGCTACCACATTTGCACTTGCAGGGATTTCCATTCCAAACTTCTGGCTGGGGGCGCTGCTGATTCTGGTTTTCGCCGTTAACCTTCAATGGCTTCCGGTTGGCGGGATGTCTCATCCATTTTATACAGTGGACGGCATCAAGGAACTGATTTTGCCGGCCATCACTTTGGGAACCGCTTCTGCTGCGATGATTGCCCGCATGACCCGGTCTTCAATGCTTGAAGTTATCCGGGCAGATTATGTTCGGACGGCACGCGCCAAAGGAGTAAAGGAGAGAAATGTGATCTGGATCCATACCTTGAAAAATGCGATGATTCCCATCATTACGGTTATTGGATTGAACTTCGGATTCCTTCTTGGCGGAACCATCATTACCGAAAAAGTATTTGCGATAAATGGAGTAGGGCGCTTGATGATCGATGCCATTGCAGCTAGAGACTTTCCAATGGTTCAAGGTTCCGTGCTGCTCGTTGCATCATTGTTTGTTCTTGTCAACTTGATCGTGGATATTATCTATACCTATATTGATCCACGAATCAAATACGACTGAGGGGAGGGAATGCTATGACAATGGTTGAAACGGTAGAAGTAAAAGAGAAAAAAAGAGAGCGGTATATTGTCACGACGATGCGGAGGCTGTTCAAGAACAAATTGGCTATCGCTGGTTTAATCATCGTTTTGCTTCAAATATTGATGGCTATTTTTGCGCCAATGATTACGACGCATGATCCTATCCGGCAAAACCTGGCAAGCAGTGAACTGCCCGTACTCAGCCCGGGACATTGGCTTGGGACAGATAATTATGGCCGTGATGTTTGGAGCCGGATTGTCTATGGTGCCCGAATTTCGCTTGTAGTGGGAACAATCGCCGTTTCTCTTGGACTCATAGGCGGCGTTCTACTTGGGATGCTTGCTGGCTACTACCGAAAGTTAGATGCAATCATTATGCGATTCGTCGATTTATTGTTTTCATTCCCAGGAATTTTGTTGGCCATGCTGATCATTGCGATTTTGGGGACAAGCTTAGTGAATGTTGCGATTGCGATCAGTATATGGTCCATTCCAACCTGTGCACGCATTGTCAGAGGTTCCGTACTATCTATTAAAGAGAAAGAATATATTATGGCGATGCGTTCGATGGGGGCTTCGGATTTGCGGATCATGTTCCGGCATATTTTGCCAAATGCCACAGCCCCAATCATCGTTTTTGCCACCATGCGGATGGCTACAGCAATCCTTTCCACCGCATCACTCAGTTATTTAGGATTGGGAGCACAGCCGCCGACGCCTGAATGGGGAGCAATGATTTCCCAAGGTCAAGCTTTTATGTGGACTTCCCCGCATTTAACGATTGTTCCCGGCATTGCCATTATGTTGACGGTCTTTGCTTTTAATGTATTAGGTGACGGTTTGCGGGATGCACTGGATCCAAATATGGATATACAACAATAACACTCAGGAGGAATATAAATGAAGAAACAGTGGCTGTTTTTATTAGCTTTAATTGGTGTATTAATTTTAAGTGCTTGCTCAGGCAGCACAATTCCTGAAGGAGAAGAAACTGGAGGAGCTACCAACGAACCCTCCAGCGATACAGCACAAGAACTAACTTATGCATCGACTACAGATGCAGTCGGACTTTCTCCAATCTTAACAAATGACTCGGTATCTTCCAGCGTCATCGGGCAAGTATATGAAACATTGTTTGAACGAGATCCTAAAACATTAGAACTTGTGCCGAAGCTTGCTGAGTCCTTTGAAAACCCGGACGAGTTGACGTGGACCATCAAACTGAAAAAAGACATCACTTTCCAAGACGGCACCCCATTTAATGCAGAAGCGGTTAAATACACTTTCGATAAACTGCGCGATCCGGCAACTGCAGCACCACGTGCTTCCCTGCTGGAGCCAGTCGAAGAAATTACAGTAGTGGATGACAGCACAGTGGAAATTAAAACAAAATATCCTTACGGTCCGATGATTGCTGCATTATCGCACTCCAATGCATCGATCGTTTCGCCGACTGCAGACCAAAAACAAGACTTGATGAAGAACCCGGTTGGAACAGGTCCATTTAAATTTGGCAGCTGGGCTACAGGTGATCAAATTGTACTGGAAAAGAATCCGGATTATTGGGGCGGGGCACCTGCTTTAGGTAAAGTGACTTTTAAAGTAGTGCCGGAAACTTCAACAGCTATCTCAATGCTGCAGACGGGTGAAGTAACTTTCCTGGACGCTTTGCCGTCTGAGCAATTATCGCGAATTGAAGCGATTGAAAATGTAGAAGTGACCAAACAAGAAGGCACACCGGTTTATTGGCTGTCTGTTAACCACGCCCAGGAACGAGGAAAAAACCCTGAATTCCGTAAAGCAATAGCAGCAGCAATCGATCGTGATGCAGTCGTAGAAAAGCTGAATGGTTTAGGCGTCAGAAGCGACAGCGTTATTGGGCCAAAAGTATTTGGTTACTCTGAGGATGCGGATAAAGGAGGCACTGCTTATGATCCGGAAGCTGCTAAGAAATTGGTTGAGGAAAACGGGTTTGGCAACGAGCCGATCAAGTTATTGGCTGCTAACCGCGGAACATTTGTATTAATGGCTGAAATTGTTCAATCGCAATTGACAGAAGCTGGCTTTAATGTAGAAATTGAAACGATGGAATGGGCAACTTTCCTTGATGCAGCGCGTGCTGGAAATTATGATTTAACCTTCTTAAGCTGGTCGAACGTTACAGGCGATGGTTCTGAAATGCTTTATCCGAACTTCCATTCCGATAACGTCGGAGTTTCGAATATGTCGCAATACAGCAACCCGGAATTTGACAAGCTGGTTGAAGCTTCGCGTACAACAGTTGATCAAGCAGAGCGTGAAAAATATTTAAAAGAAGCCAACCAAATGCTCCTTGAAGAAGATGCAGGAGTTGTCATGTACCACGGTGTGGTCACGTCGGCAACTGATAAATCAGTTAAAGGGCTGCAATTGGATCCAAACGGCCAGTGGAGCTTGTATAACGTAACGAGAGAGTAGGGAGAATATGGCACAGACATTACTTGAAGTGAAAAACTTAGTCACCTCGTTTCGTACATCTGAGGGCACAGTGCAAGCGGTGAAAGGAATCTCTTTTTACGTTGAAAAAGGAAAGACGCTATGTATTGTAGGAGAGTCGGGGTGCGGGAAAAGTATTACGTCATTGTCTGTGATGGGTTTGTTGCCTTCGAATGGCTCCATTGAAAGCGGAGAGATTTTGTTGAACGATCAGCCTCTCCAAAATCTCTCACAGGAACAGTTGCGAAAACTTCGGGGTAATCAAATGTCGATGATTTTCCAAGAACCAATGACGGCACTCAATCCAGTATTGACCATTGGATACCAATTACGAGAGCCTTTGATGCTTCATCATAAATTATCGAAATCCGAAGCGTCAAAACAAAGTGTGGAATTGCTTAACCAAGTCGGGATTCCCAACCCAGGCAAGCGGTTGAACCAATATCCGCATGAATTGAGTGGAGGTATGCGGCAACGGGTCATGATTGCAATGGCCCTAGCATGCCACCCGAGTCTGTTGATTGCCGATGAACCGACAACTGCATTGGATGTAACTATCCAAGCGCAAATCCTGGATTTGATCAATGACTTGAAAGAAAAGCTGGATATGGGTATTTTATTGATCACGCATGATATGGGTGTTGTAGCAGAGGTGGCAGACCGGGTAATGGTGATGTACGCCGGACAAAAGATAGAAGAAGGGCCGGTGGAACAGATTTTCAATAATCCAAGCCACCCTTATACAATGGGGTTATTGAATTCAGTGCCAAACGTGGACGATCCGGAATTTGAACTTGAGCCGATTCCTGGAAATATGCCTGGACTAAATGAAAAAATCCCGGGATGCCGTTTCCATCCGCGCTGCAAATTTGCGATGGATAAGTGCAAAGTAATGGTGCCTCCTGAATTCCAGGTATCCGAAGGCCATACGGCAACTTGCTGGCTGAACGAAAAGGAGGCGGAAAAAGATGAAAACAGTGGAAGAGTCACCATTAAAGCCTGAAATCCTTCTGGAATTAAATGAAGTTAAAAAATACTTCCCTATTAAAGGCGGCATCTTAAAGAGAGTACAAGGGAACGTCAAAGCGGTAGAATCGGTATCGTTAAAGTTGTACAAAGGTGAAAGCCTTGGAGTTGTGGGAGAGTCCGGGTGTGGAAAATCCACGCTCGGCCGCACAATTCTTGGACTTGAAGAACTGACAGAAGGTAAAATAAAGTTTAATGAGCAGGAAATTCAAGATTTAAAGCGAAAAGAGAAAAAGAAGTTCGTAAAAGAAATGCAAATGATTTTTCAGGATCCTTATGCTTCTTTAAATCCGAGGCAGCGCATTGGCCATGCATTAGATGAAGTATTTAAAATGCATACGAATATGCCAGCAAAGGAAAGAAAAGAAGCAGTACTGGATTTACTGAAAGAAGTTGGATTGAAAGCCGAGCATTATGACCGCTATCCGCATGAATTCAGTGGCGGCCAGCGCCAGCGCATCGGTATTGCGAGAGCTATTGCACTCAACCCTTCGTTCATCATTTGCGATGAAGCTGTCTCTGCTTTGGACGTTTCAGTTCAAGCGCAAGTCTTGAAATTGTTGAAAACTTTGCAGGAGAAATATCATTTATCTTATTTGTTCATTTCACATGATTTAGGCGTGGTCCGTTATTTCTGTGATCGTGTTCTGGTTATGTACTTGGGCCATACAATGGAAATGAGCGATGTTTCAAGAATCTTTAATAATCCGCTTCATCCGTATACAAGAGCATTGTTATCAGCTATTCCAAGACCGACTATGAATGCAAAAAGAGAACGAATCCGCCTGGTTGGTGATATGCCGAACCCGTCGAATCCGCCAAGCGGCTGTGTATTCCATACACGTTGCCCCATGGCGCAGGAAGTATGCAAAATTGATAAACCAGCATTTATCGAGCATGAAAAAGATCATTTTGCGGCATGCCATTTTGCAGGCGAATCATTGAGCCGGGTGCTGGAGTAACTCCCAGCAGCTGGCTCTTATTTTGAAACTGGAGGTATTTCAATGGACTATTTACAGCACCCGTTTGATGCGAAACGGCATACAGCATTTTCAAAAAAGGGTATGGTGGCGACTTCTCAGCCTTTAGCAGCACAAGCGGGGATTGAAGTCATGCAAAATGGAGGCAATGCGATTGATGCCGCCATAGCGACAGCCGCAGCATTGACGGTTGTGGAACCGACTTCTAACGGCATTGGCGGAGATGCTTTCGCGCTTGTCTGGGTACAAGACAAATTGCATGGATTGAATAGTTCCGGCCCTGCCCCGAAAAGCATTTCAGTGGGGGCAGTTAAAGCATTGGGGCATGATCAGATGCCGGTGCATGGTGTTGTCCCGGTTACTGTACCTGGAGTTCCCGCTGCATGGGCCGAGCTGTCCCAAAGATTCGGGAAGCTGCCGCTTTCAGAAGCTTTAAAACCGGCAATCCGATATGCGGATGAAGGTTATCCGCTCACGCCAATTTTAGGCAAGTACTGGAAGCACGCGTATGATAAATTCAAAACCTCCTTCACTGCAGAAGAGTATCAAGCATGGTTCGATACTTTTGCGCCGAATGGCAAAGCGCCTGAAATCGGTGAAATGTGGTCATCACCTGGACACGCCTCGACATTAAGGGAAATAGCTGAAACGGGAGCGCGGACATTCTACGAAGGCGCGCTTGCTGACAAAATTGATGCTTTTATGAAACAGCATAACGGATTTTTGGCGAAGGAAGATCTTGCTTCTTTCAAGCCGGAATGGGTCGAACCGGTTTCAACTAATTACCGAGGCTATGATGTATGGGAAATTCCTCCGAATGGCCAAGGAATGGTAGCTCTTATGGCTTTAAATATTTTTAAAAATTTGAGTGAGCCAAAATGGCAATCGGCGGAAACCTATCATGAACAAATTGAAGCGATGAAGCTTGCTTTTACAGATGGCAAGGCATTTATTACCGAACCGGAAGCCATGCCGGTAAGTGTGGAACACCTTCTCTCTGATGATTATGCGAAGCAGCGGGCTGCAGTTATTGAAGATACCGCTTCAGAGCCGGCTCCATACGAATTGCCAAAAGGGGGAACGGTTTATTTAGCGGCAGCTGATGAAGAAGGAAATATGATTTCCTATATCCAAAGCAATTATATGGGGTTTGGATCAGGGATTGTTATTCCGGGTACTGGAATCGCACTTCAGAATCGTGGAGCGGATTTTTCTTTGGAAGAACAGCATCCCAATGTATTAAAAGGCGGAAAACGCACTTACCATACCATTATTCCCGGCTTCATGACAAAAGACGGCAAAGCAGTCGGGCCGTTCGGAGTCATGGGAGGCTATATGCAGCCGCAAGGGCATTTTCAAGTTGTTTCCAATACAGTGGATTATTTATTGAATCCGCAAGCGGCGCTTGATATGCCAAGGTGGCAGTGGTTAGAAGGCAAAACCATATTAGTGGAACCGAACTTCCCGAATTATTTGGCGCAAGCATTGGCTCGCAAAGGACATGCTATTCAAGTTGCTACTGACGGTGGTGCTTTTGGCCGTGGCCAAATCATTTGGCGCAATCCAGAAACGGGTGTTTTGTCGGGCGGCACAGAATCTCGTACAGATGGATCGGTCGCAGCATGGTGACGGATAGAAAAGTGCGGGAAAAGACGACCAAAACTTCCAGCCTAAAGTTGAATGCCGATATATTTGCCGCCTTTTTCCGTGTCGGCATTTTAGGTTTTGGGGGAGGTCCATCAGCGATTCCGCTCTTTCATACCGAAGCTGTGAAAAAATACAAGTGGATGACAGAAGATGAGTTCGGAGACACATTGGCACTTGGCAATACAATGCCTGGACCCATAGCCACCAAAATGGCTGGCTATATCGGATATCGGGTAAATGGAGTTATCGGCAGTATTGTCGCATTAGTGGCAGTAGCGGTTCCCACCGTTTTATTAATGATTCTTTTGCTTGGAGCCTTGCAGCAATTCAAAGGAGTGGAATGGGTTAATAGCATGTCAGCGGCAGTTGTGCCGGTGGTCGGTGTAATGCTTGGTGTCATGACTTGGGATTTTCTGAAAAAATCGGGACAGTCCCTTGGCTGGGGACGTGGAATTCTCTTTACGGCAATAGCAGCAGTATTATTGGAAGTATTGCATCTTCATCCAGTGATTTTAATCGTCGGAATCCTTTTAATTTCCTTACTGTCATTTAAGAAAGGGGGAGGGACAACGTGATTTACTGGCACATTTTTCTGGCGTTTTTTATTCCCGGCATATTAGGTTATGGTGGAGGGCCAGCTTCGATCCCGCTTGTTGAAAAAGAAGTGGTTGACCGGTATGGCTGGATGACCACTCAGGAATTCGGGGAAGTGCTTGCGCTAGGAAATGCTCTTCCTGGACCGATTGCGACGAAAATGGCCGGTTATATTGGGTATGTGGAAGGCGGGATTCTCGGTTCCGTCATAGCATTATTTGCTTCAGTAGCCCCTTCTCTTGTCTTGATGATTCTTTTGATGGTGACTTTATTGAAATACAAAGATTCGCCTAAAGTGAAAAACATTACGAAGCTGATCCGTCCCGTGATTGCGGTGCTGCTCGGGGCAATGACTCTTCAGTTCTTCGTGACTTCCATTGATACTTCGGGCAGTGTGCAGACGGTGATTTTGATTGCCGTCAGCTATTGGCTGCTTGAAATAAGGAAAATGCATCCGGCATTCGTTATTTTGCTGGCACTTGCCTATGGCGGAATATCAGCATTTTTATAACGTAACAAAACCATCCGTCGATTTATCGCGGATGGTTTTGTTATGGAGCTAAAATTCTTTACTTTCTTTCTTCCACCACTTATTATATGACAATGCGGATAAATATTATCCACGTTAGGAATGGATTGAGGTGAACTCCATGCACATGAAAACAGGTGTCGAACAATCAGTTTATGCCATATTGTTGCTGAATATGCTGCCCGATAAAGCAGTATTGCCGGGTGAAGCAATCAGCCAGCAATTAAATGCTTCCCCGACTTATTTCCAGAAGCTATTAAGAAAATTAGTGAATGCGGATTTGGTTGCATCCGTGCCTGGAGTAAAAGGTGGCTTTAAATTAAAGAAGAAATCGGAAGAAATTTGTGTCTATGATATATATCTGGCAATTGAAGGCAGGCAGTCGCTTTATTCCCCGAGCGGGATTCTAGGAGACATGCTGGAGCTGGAACAAGAAGAAGACTGCTGTTTGCTGGCCGATTTGATGGATGAAGCAGAAAACGCCTGGAAATCGGTCATGAAACGGGAAACGATAGCCACTTTAGCTGACAAAATGAGCGAACAGCGATTCAGGCTAAAAACAGAAACTCTTCAAAAATGGATACAGGAAAAGATGGTTGCTTAAAAAGAGAAATGAAAGGGTGGGGGATAATGATTGCTAGCATCACACGCATCAATGAATTGGCAAAGAAAGCTCGGGAAGCTGGATTGACGCCAGCCGAAAAAGTAGAGCAGCAAGTACTGAGGGAAGACTATTTGCGGGAAATCCGGGGGCAGATCGAGAATACAGTGACGAACCTGAAAGTGCTCGATCCTTTAGGAAATGACGTTACACCGGACAAAGTGAAAAATGAAAAAGAAACGCGGAACCGGTAAAGAGAAACTTCAATCAGCAGAGGCTTTTCCTGCTGATTGTTAGTTGAACAAATCGGGCTTTTACGGACAGTGGATTTCCCGTTTGAAAAGCTTGACCATACTGAACGTTAAAGTTGTATAAATTATAATAGAAAGAACGTGAAAATAGATGAAAGATTATTTAGTAAAAGCTTTGGCTTACGATGGACAAGTGCGTGCTTATGCGACACGGACAACTGAAACGGTAGGAGAAGCACAGCGCCGCCATTACACATGGCCGACAGCTTCAGCCGCTCTTGGCCGTTCGATGACAGCAAGCGTTATGTTGGGCGCCATGATGAAAGGCGAAGAGAAATTGACCATCAAAATCAACGGCGGCGGTCCGCTGGGGACCATTTTAGTGGATGCCAATGCAAAAGGCGAAGTAAGAGGGTATGTTTCCAACCCTCAAACACATTTTGATTTAAACCCTCAAGGCAAATTGGATGTCAGAAGAGCAGTCGGTACCGATGGAACTCTTTCGGTCTCAAAAGATATTGGATTGATGCAGCCGTTTGTCGGACAGGTTCCAATTGTATCGGGTGAACTTGGTGAAGATTTCACTCACTATATTGTAACTTCTGAACAAGTACCGTCGTCTGTCGGAGTAGGGGTAATTGTCAATCCGGATAATACCATTCAGGCATCTGGCGGATTTATCATTCAAGTATTGCCGGGTACAGGCGAAGAAGTCATTGCTCAAATTGAACAGCGGCTATCAGAAATTCCCACCATTTCGAATATGGTTCGACAAGGCTTGACACCTGAGGAGATTCTTGACAAGGTACTGGGCAGCGGCCAGGTTAAAGTGCTGGACACGATGCCGGTTCAATTCCAATGCCAATGTTCAAGAGATCGAATCCATAATGCGATTATTAGCCTTGGAACAGAAGAAATCAAAGACA
Organism: Planococcus sp. VCh962; assembly: GCF_057748275.1. NCBI lineage: Bacteria > Bacillati > Bacillota > Bacilli > Caryophanales > Caryophanaceae > Planococcus > Planococcus sp. VCh962. The sequence goes on along the minus strand of NZ_JBYLHS010000002.1, from coordinate 412,297 downwards.
TGATCGTAACAGATGGACAAGCTGAAGCGCAATGCCATTTCTGTAATGAAAATTATCTTTTTACAAAAGAAAATCTAGAAGACATGCTCGAGGCAGCTAAATAAAATACATTAAACCATTCGCGAATGATTTCAGCGGATGGTTTTTAAATTGCATGGCCATTTTTATTATAGAAAGGAAACCACAGGAAAGCTTGGTGCCAACATTATCTACTATGGGGTCATCGTTGGAATTCAGTAATTTTTATGTTACCATTATCTTGAATTCGAGATAAGTTTCGCTTGTCTTTAAAGAGGGAAACAAACCAAATAGGCAGACCTATCCTTAGGAGGTAATTTATAATGAAACACATTTTCCAGCAAGGTTCAAATCCATCTAAACCTACTTTTCTTGTATTGCATGGTACAGGAGGCAATGAAAACGATTTGTTGCCGATTGCTTCACATATCGACCCAGAAGCCTCTGTATTGAGTGTCCGGGGAAACGTTTCTGAAAATGGCATGCCCCGTTTTTTCAAACGCTTATCAGAAGGCGTTTTTGATATGGAAGATTTGAAAGCCCGTACACAGGAACTTAATGAGTTTGTCGATAAAGCAGCTAAAGAACATCGTTTTGACCGCAGCAATGTGATTGCTATCGGTTATTCAAACGGAGCAAACATAGCAGCTAATTTATTGTTTACTTATCGAGATGCTTTAAAAGGAGCCATTTTGCATCATCCGATGGTGCCGAACCGAGAAGCGACATTGCCCGATTTAGCTGGCGTCAACGTATTTATCGCTGCAGGAACTAACGATCCGATTTGTCCGGCAGAAGAGTCCACTGACTTAGAGCAGTTATTGAAAAATGCTGGTGCGAATGTGAATTTGCATTGGGAAAGTTATGGCCATCAATTGACGATGCCTGAAGTGGAAGCGGCAAAAGCCTGGTACGACCAGTTATAAGAGACAATTTCCCTGCGATGGCAAGGGGGATTTCTATAAAGAGAAACTTTCTTAGGTGGAAGCTTCCTTCCACTAAAGCTTGTGAGGAGGAGTTATATGCAAAGTAATCCGTTGATCCAACAACAGCTGGAAGCATGGGTGCAGGAAAACAAAGGCCATGCCATTTTAGGGACTACTGCGCAATACATACCGGCACTTGGGAAAGTGGATCCAAGTTTGCTGGGTATCTGCATGGTTGATGAAGACGGTCATTACTATTGTGCAGGGGATACTGATAAAGAGTTTACGCTTCAAAGTATTTCTAAGGCGCTTACTTTTATTGCTATGTGCTGTCATTACGGATTGGAGTTTGTTCTTGAGCGAGTGGATGTGGAACCAACCGGGGAAGCTTTTAACTCGATTATTCCGTTTGAAATCCATCGGCCAAACAAACCGTTCAACCCTTTTATCAATGCGGGAGCAATTACGATTTCAGCATTGCTGCCAGGGCCCACAAGCCAGAAAAAGTACGAATACCTGCTGTCGTTTCTGGAAACTCTAGTGGGTCATCCGCTTGAGATGGACCGTGAAGTTTACGAATCCGAATGGAAGACTTCACACCGTAACCGGGCACTTGCTTATTATTTAAAAGAAGCAAACTTTTTGGAAATAGAAGTGGAAGAAGCTTTGGATATATACATCCGCCAGTGTTCAATCAAAGTCAGTGTAAAAGACTTGGCTTTGATCGGTTTAATTATTGCCTACGATGGCTTTAATCCGGTAACCAAAGTTAAACATTTTTCAGATGAAATCGCCCAAGTGGCGAAAGTTTTGATGGTTACATGCGGCATGTATAACTCTTCCGGAAATTTTGCCGCCCATGTTGGAATTCCTGCAAAAAGCGGAGTGTCCGGTGGCATCTTGGCAGCCGTTCCGCCCAAGCTCCATTCCCAGACATATGAATTCAGGGCAGGAGCAGGTATTAGGGTCTACGGCCCTGCTATTGATGTTACTGGAAACAGCGCGGCAGGAACGATGATGCTTCGCCAAATATCGAAAGAGTGGGACTTGAGCATCTTTTAAAACAAAACCCGTGAGCTTTAATTAGCTCACGGGTTTTGTTTTGAACTTGGGTAAGGAATTTCTTTTACATGAAAGTCCAAGCTTTTTATGTTTACAATACATTCATATTTTCGTTTATCTGCCAAGTCTCTAAATTGCAGATTGATCAGATGGGCGCTGACTGATTTAATTTCCAGTGCCATAATGTCACCCGTCTCCTGGTTATGCAGGACATGGTTTATGGCTTGGCTGATTTGCAGGCTTTTTTCATCTTCATGGCGCATTAGAGACAAGAGAATTCCTTTTTGAGGATAGTAGCCGGGCGTTTGCTTGCTAGCCGTCAAAGACACAAGGTCTCCTGGATTTAAATCTTCTGGTTGAAGCGTGGAACCTGTGGATTTCGCCAACGCTGAGGCAGAAGTGACTTCGTAATGTGTATCGCCAATCAATAAGCTTTTATCAGCTAACTGCAAAATGACGCCAACAGAACTATAATCTAATGAATTTGGATTTTTTATCGTATTCGGCTGGGCAGGAGGGGGTGGCGTCTGGTTTTTGGAGGAAACCGAATGTAATGAACAGCCGCCGAGTATGATAAAAGCACAACAAACGATGAAAATTATATTCAATTTGCCCACAGTACTGCATTCCCCCTTCTAAAAAGCCTGATAGTAAGCTAGACGAAAAATTGGAAAAAAAGTTACAGCAAATCAGTAAAGAATAAAGAACATTTTAAATTTTATACTTTTAATAACTAACTAAAGTTTTTTAACTTATAATTCAGAATTTTTTAGTTTTATTGTCCTATTCAATTCCCAAATATGTTTGAGAATGTACCGGCGGGGTATTTCTTGAGTAGTAAGATTTTTCAAAGATACACATCAAAAATTGGAGGTATCAAAAATGGCCAGCAATAACTTTATGGGAACGTTCGACAGCGAAACAGAAGTGTTGAGAAAAATCGAAGAATTGAAATCGCAAGGAATATCGGAAGACCACATGTACGTCATGGCTCATGACAAAGACCAGATTTCTATGGTCCGAGGACGTACGGATGTAGATTACAAATCTACAGAAGGTGGGGGCTGGATGGATAAGTTTATGGGCTTTATGTCCGGAAATGAACCTATTCGCCAGGCTTTTAACGACATGGGTGTAGATGGACAGGAAGCCGATCGTTATTATCAGGAAGTGCAGAACGGAAAAATCTTGCTGTTTGTTGATAAGGAAATTGGAGATTCTTACAACGACAGAACAAGAAGTGGCAGTTCCGCATATGGGGATCCAACGAACAATACCTCAAGATCAGGCATTGTGGGAGCTGAGGATACTTCCCGTTATACGGGAGAAGATTCAGGAATGGTTGGGCGGGACGGCTTAACCGTAGATACAAATGAAGCGAACGACGTCAATTACCATTCAGGGCGCAACTTGGTGGATTCTGATGAAACTTCGGCTTCTTCCAGACTTGATGACAGCGAGTCAGCTGGAGTGGGCAGAAATGCAGGTACAGGTTTCGGTTTAGGAACGGGCAGCTCCGTGAATGATGTTCCATCTCCAAGCCGTGATACGGGTGACTTTACTGCTACAAATGATAGCCGGTACAGTGAGGGCGACCGGGACAGACTGACTGACCGAGACCGTACAGACCGCGGCTTTATGGATACGGATCGAGACCGTACAGACCGCGGCTTTATGGACACCGATCGAGACCGTACAGACCGTGGCTTTATGGACACCGACCGTGACCGTACAGACCGTGGCTTTATGGACACCGATCGAGACCGTACGGACCGCGGCTTTATGGACACTGACCGGGACCGGATGGATACTGATCATGACCGGGCTGGGGACACAGACGAAGATCGCCTTCGCCTTCATGAAGAGCGACTGCAAGTGAACAAAGACCGTGTGCAAACCGGTGAAGTGAATGTTGGCAAACGTGTAGTTGAAGATAATCAGACAATTGAAGTGCCGGTTGAACGGGAAGAAGTATATGTTGAACGCCGCCCAGTAAACGAAGAAGTGACTGATGACACCCGGGCTGGAACAGATGTTTACCAAGAAGGTGACAACATCCATATTCCTTTGACAGAAGAGCGTGTGAATGTCACTAAAACAGACGTTGTAAGTGAAGAAATTGTTGTAGGGAAACGGAAAGTCCAAGATACAGAAGTTGTCAATGAAACAGTCCGCCGGGAAGAAGCGGATATTGATGATGATTCAGACCTTGGCACTGATGATTTTGATCGCAACCGTACAGATCGGCGTTAATAATAGCTACACAAAGTGAGGCAGGGAGCATTCCCTGCCTTTTTGCGTGGAAAAAAGTAAGGAATAGCGTATTATAAAAGAAAGGCAGGAGGAATTTCAATGGACGGTAAAAAAAGAAGCGATATTAAACCAGGCTTAGAAGTGAATATTGTCTTGAAACAGGACCAAAGAACGGGCAAGAAAACCCGTGGCGTTGTTAAAGACCTTTTAACAAATTCTGCTACGCATCCTCATGGCATTAAAGTAAGGCTTGCAGATGGACAAGTAGGACGCGTTTGTGAAATCCTGAGCTCAGATAAATAAGTCTAGAGGTGCAAAAGGACCCGTCAATTTGGGTCCTTTTTTGTCTGGTTTTGATCAGTGGAAAAAACTTCCGCTGATTGAAGTTTCTCTTTATCCGACTTCAACGGTCAGTAGGACTCCCGCTTTTCAAGCGAGAGATCAACTGGCCGTAAAAGTCCGATTGAGGCCGACAGGATGTCGGTCACATAGGCATTGCCGCAGGACGCGGCGCTGTTAGCCTATGTTCCGCTTTTAATCAGCGGGAAAAACTCCCGCTGATTGAAGTTTCTCTTTATGCTAAAATAAAGTGAACTTTATCGTGGAAAAACAAGCCTTGTTCAAGGTTCGTCATTGCAATGAATTTTTATGGCTAGTTGATTTTAGCTCTTAGCGGATAAGAGCCTTGCTATGCGTGGAAGGCAGATAAAGGGACTGAAAATGCGAAGGAGTATCGTATGAGCAATTTTTTTGAACGCAAGCAAAAACAACTCGGAGTTGAATTAAATAAAATCCAGCGTAAAGCTGTTGAACGCACTGATGGTCCACTGCTGCTTCTGGCATGTCCAGGATCAGGGAAAACCACTACGATGATTATGCGCATCGGATATCTGATTGAAGAAAAAGGTGTTCAGCCACACCGCATAAAAGCTATTACATTCAGCAAGGCGTCTGCAACCGATATGCAGGAACGCTATAAACGCTTTTTCCCGAAGCTGGCACCGGTGGATTTCTCGACTATCCACAGTTTGGCATTTCAGATCACACGCGAGTATTATGCCAATTCCCGCTACGTGATGATTGAAGGAAGTGAATCCAATGGTCTCCATAAAAAGCGGCTGTTGCGTGAAATGTATGAAACAGAGGTAGGGGAGCCAATTACTGATGACCAGCTGGATGAATTAACGTCTTTCATCAGTTTTGTGAAAAACAAAATGACTCCTCGAGAACAATGGAAAAAATTAGACGCTCCTTTTGAAGGAGCAATTGAGATATTGAAGACGTATGAGGCCTTTAAGGAAAATTATGACGTTAGGTTGGTCGATTTTGATGATATGCTGTCTCTTGCCAATGAAGCGTTGGAAAAAGATGAGGCAGTGCTTGCGAAGTATCAGCAGCGATGGGATTATGTCATGACCGACGAGAGCCAGGATACGTCCATGGTCCAGCACGCCATCGTTGAAAAATTAGTGGCACGCCACCAAAATCTCTGTGTTGTTGCTGATGATGACCAATCTATTTATACATGGCGTGCAGCGGAGCCGACGTATTTATTGAAGTTTAAAAATGTCTATCCGGATGCTTATGTGATGAAAATGGAGCGCAATTACCGTTCTTCCAAAAACATTGTGGATGCCGCGAATTTATTCATTAAGACGAATAAAAAACGCCATGACAAGAATATGTTTACAAAGCAGCCAAAAGGAGATCCGATTGTGATTCGGCGGCTTGCTTCAGAAGAAGCGCAGCTGAAGTATGTGATGAAAGAATTGAAAGAGCTGAGCCACTTTGGGGAAGTGGCCATTCTTTACCGCAACAATTCGTCTTCGACTTTGCTGATCAGCGAACTGAATCGTCTGGGAATTCCTTTCTATATGAAAGATGCGGATAATCGATTTTTCTCGCATTGGATTGTAGAGGATATGCTTAACTTCATGCGTTTCAGTTTAAAGCCGGAACGTGTTGATATTTATGCGAAAATCGCATCGAAAACCAATGCCTATTGGTCAGGAAGCCAGTTGAAAGCGTTGAGTCGGATGAAGCCAACTGCAGCTAATGCTTTTGATGAGATTAACCGCAGCATTACATTGAAGGATTACCAAATTAACATATTGAACGAGCAGAAAAAATGGTTCGAAGCATTGAATGATATGAAGCCGTTAAAAGTCATTCGGACAATTCGCGGAGACTTGGGCTACGATCAGATGCTTTCAAGCCGGGCCGAAAAATTCGGTATGCGTATGCAGTATTTGGAGCAAATTTTAATCACGCTTGAACAAATCGCTGGTCCGCTGTCAAATATGACCGAGTTTGCCAAAAGGCTGAAAGAATTGGAGCAGGTCACACAAAATGCAAAAGCTGAAAAAACGGATGAAATGCTGACCTTGTCGACATTCCATAGCTCCAAAGGATTGGAATTTGAGCGAGTCTATATGATTGATTTAAATGAAGGAGTTATTCCTGCGGAGGAAGATACAGAAAACCCGGATGCCTTGGAAGAAGCACGCCGGTTGTTCTATGTCGGCATGACTCGTGCGAAAAAACATTTGGAATTGATCAGCTATGACAGTGAATCCCGGTTTGTTGACGAAGTAAGGGACATCATTATTCCTGAAAAACCCACGGTAAGGCCGAAACAGGCTGCAGCGGCAAATCCAGTCCAAGTAAAGGTTCCGGATAATCCGAACGCAGTAAAAAGAGACGACGAACTTTTAGAAGGTGTAAAAGTGCGCCATCGGGTTTTTGGAACAGGAGAAATTGTGGAACGGGACCATGAAAGGCTTTCAATTCAATTTGCCAAAGAGCGCAAAGAATTGATGATTGATATTTGCTTAAGCTATAAATTACTGGAAGTGCTGGACTGAGGAAGAAATAGGATAAGTATGCAGAACGCGGGGAAATGATGATGAAGATTAGGGATTGGGACCGGAGTTTAAAAGTTCGCCTCGTAGGCGAATTTTTTATGAACACAAGTTATTGGATGGTTTTTCCGTTTTTAGCGATTTATTTTGCTGAAGAATTTGGAAAAGGGATGGCGGGCCTTTTGCTCGTCACATCTCAAATTTTTGCAGTAGCTGCAAATTTAATTGGCGGTTATTGCGCAGATCGGTTCGGCAGGCGCACCATGCTCGTTTTTGCTTCAATTGCTCAAGGAGCGGCTTTTTTGCTGTTTGCATTCGCCAACTCCCCATGGCTTGAGTCGCCTGAACTTGGGTTTATTTCCTTTACATTGGCGGGCATGTGCAGTTCGCTTTACTGGCCAGCCAGCCAGGCGATGATTGCAGATGTCATCCCGGAGAAATACAGAAGCGATGTATTCGCCATTTTTTACACGACATTGAATATAGCCGTGGTAGTGGGGCCTTTAGTCGGAGCGGTGCTGTTTTTCTCTTATCGCTTTGAACTGCTGCTGATTGTTACGGTCATTTCTATGCTGCTTGGCCTCGTTCTTAGGCTCTACACAAACGAGACTTTATCGCATGAATTAAAAGGGAAATGGGAGACAGCAGAAGCAATCGGATGGACAGGAGCAGTCGCTAAGCAATTTAAAGAATACGGGTTAATTTTTAAAGATCGGCTGTTTCTTCTTTTTGTGGTTGCGGGAGTTCTGGCAGCACAAACGTTTATGCAGCTGGATTTGCTGATACCCGTATACTTAAAAGAAACTATTGATGTACAGACAATCGCTTCTTTCGGGGATAGAGAGTGGTCCGTTACCGGGGAAACTTCTTTTGGGTTCCTGCTTTCTGAAAATGGGCTGCTGGTCGCTTTGTTTACCGTGATAGTCACTCGATGGATGACAAGCTTTCCGGAAAAGTGGGTCTTTTTCCTGTCAACTATTCTGTACGCAGTGGCGATGCTGCTGTTCCCGATGACATCATGGTTTTGGATGTTTGTAGGAGCGATGGCGATTTTTACGTTTGCAGAGTTGATGGTAGTGGGCGTCCAGCAGAGCTTTATCTCAAAACTTGCTCCTGAAGATAAGCGTGGCCAGTATTTTGCAGCAGCCAGCATGCGCTATACGATCGGCCGGATGATTGCACCGGTTTCAATCCCGATGACTGCCTGGTTTGGTTTTGGCTGGACGTTTGCCATTTTAGCCGCTTTGTCGGTTGTGAGCGGATTTGTCTATCTGGCGATGTTCAAACTGTTTGAAAAAAGGCCTTCCCATTAAGGGAAGGCCTTTGGCTTTCTATGAATCTTTTTTCACTAATTTCAGTAGCATATGAGCAAGCATGTGGCGTTCTTCTTTATCACCGACACTCCATAACTGCTGCAGTACGTATTCTTCGCGGTTTTTTGGATCTTCGTTTTTGGCCAGGTAGTTCGCTACCTTCTCAGTAATTTGAGCGAGACGCTCTTCACTCAATCCCATCTTTTCGCCAAGTTCGACTTTGCCGCCTAAGTATTGTTTGAAGTTCTCAAAATTGGCTAAAATGTCTTCTTTCTTTTCATTGTCAAACGTTTTTAGTTTTTCGTCTACTTTTTTATCGATATTTTCCACGTTTCTTCACTCTCCTTTAATTTTCATTGCACTATCTGTTTACCTCAAATGTCTTGTTTTAAACGTCGGAATTATTAAAAAAGTAAATAGTTGCCTGTTTAATGTAAATGACTTAGGGTATTGAAATAAGTAGTATGGATTTTAAGGAGGATGATGGATGTATGACATTATACGATGAAATTCAGAAACTGAAAGCCTTTAGCTGCGAAGAACGCTGTGTTTTAAGTGTTTATTTAAATACAAACCCAGCTGACTTGAATGCCCAAAGTGGGGCTTGGAGAATCCATCTTAAGAACGGATTGAAACGCATCGAGGAATACTTGACGGCTTCTCATAATGAGAAAGAGTTAAAAACCTATCAAACCTTAAAGAAAAAAGTTGAAAGAGAAATTATGGACCATCAAAACGACCTCCATAAGGGTGTCGTTATTTTTGCCTCTTCTCAAGATGATCTTTGGTTTGTCCATTATGTACAAGTTGCCGTGAAGACAAGTTTCCACTGGGAAAACGCACCTGTATTGGACGAATTGAGATATATGTATAAAGCTTATCCATACGCTGGAATTATTTTGCCAAGCTTCAAAGGAGTTCGCATTCTGGATACTTCGATGGGGATGGTCAACGAAGAAGTATTTTATGAATTCGATTCAGGCTTAGATGTCTGGAATGAACAGCAAGGTGTCCATTCCGCCTCGCATACTGCAGGCAGCAACACTGGCGGATTTGGCCAAGCAAGCCATGTTGGAGGGAACTCCGGCAGTGCAGCAGATGATTTCAACTGGCGGATGAAAGAGAATTTGGAGCGCTTCTATAAAGACTTAGGAAGCAAAATTGAACAGCTGAAAAAAGAGCGCCACTGGGATGAAGTGCATATCGTTGGAGAAACGGAACAGGCGAAATCTTTTGCCAAGGGCTTGCAGAAGAAACCGGCAAGCTGCATTTATAAAAACTTGACGAATGCCAGCCCGAGCCAGATTATACATGAAGTTTTTGAGAAATAACGAAAAAAGCCTCAGCGGAAGCTGAGGCTTTTTGTTGGGATTAATGCGGTTGTGGGCAGAAGGTGCAGGTAGCAAAGGCAGGCAATTCTTTGTACAAACAGCATGTTTTTCGGAGAGGGCCGGAAACCGCCTGTTCAAGTGATGCCTTCCCCATTAATTTATGTAGATACGATGTTTTGATCGGTTCCCAGTTAGCCGATTCGAGCAGCCATTCAATATCTTCGGCAGCTCTCCTCGGTGCATATTGCTGTAAAGTGGCATAAAACCAAATAACTGAGCCAAGGACATTTTCCCATAATATAATAGGCGAAATTTTTACATGTTTTCGGAACTCTTGAATTAAATCAGCCACTTGGCAGCACAACACAAAATGCATCGCTTCAAACCGGTTTTCCTGGGAAACAGCCGTAAAGCAGTTCGAATCGACGTGGATTTGAAGCAAATTAAAGCCATAATTATGTATGCGGCTATATTGTAGATCTTTCCAGGAACAAGCGAAATAACCATTGTGATTGGTGATCAAGTCAAACTGTGCTGAAATGAACAGTGCATATTGGCGGAAAAAATAAGAAACTGCCACACCGTTATGTTGGGCACCGCTCCATTGTTGAATTTCTTTGATCAATTCTTCAAAATTGGAAGAAAGGGGGTGGCCGGGAGAGCGGTCTACGGCGATGGATTGTGAAGCTAATGTATATTTCAGCTGAGCAGGAAACTCCATATATAACGACTCCTTTATTTTCTATGCTATGAGAAAAAGAAAGATTTGCATAGTGATAAGCAAAACTTATTAAAATACATAAAAACAATCACCTTTTCTTTATTCAGGAATTTAGCTAAGCTAAAAGCAAGAAGGGGTGATGGAATGGAATTTTCAATTGAAAAAATTGATCATGTGCAAGTGGCAGCGCCAAAAGACAAGGAAAAGGAGGCCGTCCATTTTTATGCTGGAGTACTTGGCATGAAAGAAGTCGAAAAGCCGGATTCCTTGAAAGGAAGAGGCGGTGTCTGGTTTGAGTTCGGATCATACCAACTGCATGTTGGAGTAGAGGAACCTTTTTCACCTGCTAAAAAAGCGCATCCAGCCTTTAAAGTGAATGGATTTGAAGCTTTGCAGCAACATCTGGCTGCCAACGGAATTGAAGTAAAAAATGACGGCAGCATTCCAGGAGTTCTGCGTTTTTTCATTTCCGATCCATTCGGCAACCGGCTGGAGTTTTTAAAAAACGGCCTTTGATGTAGGGGGGCTATTTAAATTGTACTAAAGATTTTTCGTTTGCACCCCGCATCAGAAGCTCCAGGCAAGGCAAAGGCTTGTGTTTCTGGCTCTGCATCGCATCTGCGGACTAGCTACAGCTAAAATCTTCGGCTTATAGAGATGATAAATAGTCGTCCAGCCATTTCACACTATACAAAAACGCCCCGCAGATTGCGGAGCGTTTATTTTTTTACGGGACAGTAGGGACATTTGTCAGTGGCGGGCAACTCTTTATACAAACAGCAGGTGATGCGTTTATAATCTGCTTTTGACTCGCTATAGCTGCGGCCACCTAGAAATTGGCGGAAAAACGATTTGCGCATCTCCGGTTGCCAAATATCAACGTCTAGTAAAATTTGGACGTCCCGTTCTGCTTGTTCCGATTCCAGCATGCCGTACATCCAAATGGCATAGCCCCAGATATTTTCCCAAAGGATCAGCTTGGAAACATGACCGGCTTTCCGGACGGCTTCAACGACAGGGAAGGCGTAATCTTTTAAGACTTTTTCCAAATCGCCTTCACTTCGGTTGCGGACAAAGCGTTCATCGATCTCGAAGGCAATGCCGCCTTCAGTTTTTACCAAATGGACAGCATCAAGCGGGCCATCCCACATCTTGCCATGGGCTAATAAGTACAATTGGGCGGTGATAAAAAATCCGAAGCGCCGCATGAAGATAGAAGATGCTACTGCTTCAGAAGGTGCTTCGGTTTGTAGTTGAATGTCAGCAATCAGTTCGGGAAGGCGATGATCCATACCTTCTTGCAATGTTATGAAGCCATGGGCTTGCTCCCGGACTTTTACCTGAAAAAGCTCCAATTCCTTCATCTTAAGAACCGCTCAATGATTCCCGGATTTCTGGAACAATACAGCGTCCTCTGCCAAATGGCACACAATGAGGAGTGCCGAACAAAGGATCTTTGGAAACCTGGCATTCCATACCGAAAACTGACCGAACTAAGTCGCAATTAATGACATTTTCAGGAGTTCCCTGGCCGAAAACGGCTCCATCTTTGATGGCAATGATGTTATGGGCATATCGTGAAGCTAAGTTTAAGTCATGCAGAACCATGACGATGGTACGGCCATGGACTTCATTCAATTCGAACAATAAATCCAAGATTTCAATTTGATGCGTCATGTCCAGATAAGTGGTCGGTTCATCCAGAAGAATGATATCCGTATCCTGCGCAAGTGTCATGGCAATCCATGCTCGTTGCCGCTGTCCGCCTGATAATTCATCGACCGGCTTATCGCGAAATTCATCAACGCGTGTCGCTTTCATGGCCGCTTCCACTTTCGCAGTATCTTCTTCAGTCCAGCGCTTTAGCCATGATTGGTGCGGGTAACGTCCTTGTTTCACAAGATCGTGGACCGTCAGGCCTTCCGGCGAAACCGGAGACTGTGGCAAGATCCCCATTTTCTTAGCCACTTCTCTTGAAGACATGCGATGCACTTCTTTTCCTTCTAACAATATAGAACCTCCATGAGGTTTAAGTAAACGCGCAATAGAGCGAAGCAGCGTTGATTTGCCGCAGCCGTTGCTGCCGACAAACACTGAAATTTCGCCGCGCGGAATAGATAAGTTCAGGTTTTCAAATAATAATTGATCGTTATACCCAATTGACAAGTCGTTTGTTTGAACAGCCGTCGCCATTGTGTAATTCCTCCGCATCTTTTTCCATAAGTTCAATTGATACAATTTCTCATTAACGCTACTATATCATAAATTCATGATAAATGAGAACGGTTTTCAATTTATTTTCCAAAAATCCTTTACAATCTAGCGAATAAGAACTAGAATTGAATTTATTGAGAATCATTATCAAATGGCTGGGAGGCTTACATAGATGAAACGAAAATGGATATTGCTGTTAGTGGCAGTTCTGCTGGTTCTGGCAGCTTGTTCTTCACCAGAAGAAAATGCATCAACTGAAGAAGGAACAGCCGGAAATCCTGTTACGATTACAGGGACGAACGGAGAAGTGACGCTGGATGCACCTGCTAAAAAAGTGGTCGTGCTTGAATGGACATACGCTGAAGATTTATTGGCAGTAGGTGTTCAGCCAGCAGGGATGGCGGATATTGCGGATTACGGAAATTACGTCAATATTGAACCGCAATTGGATAAAACAGTTGTGGACGTTGGAGGCCGCCAAGAACCGAATCTGGAAGCGATTGCGGCAATCGAACCGGATTTGATCATTGGGGTAAGCTTCCGACATGATGCGATGCTTTCGGAATTGGAGACCATTGCACCAACAGTCATCTTCAATCCGTATCCGGAAGATGAAAGCATTGACTTGTATCAGGAAATGGAAACAACGTTTAAGGAAATCGCAAAAGCAGTAGATAAAACAGTAGAAGCGGAAAAAGTTCTCGCTGATCTGGAAAAAGAATACGATGAAAGTGCGGCGGCTATCGAAGCTGCCAACTTGAAAACAAAAGATGTAATTTTAACATTAGCTTACACGGGACCACAGGCGCCAGAAATCCGGGTATTTACACCGAACTCTATGGCTTCGATTATTCTAGAGCGCATCGGCTTGAACAATGTCCATCAGCCGGATCAATTTGAAGTATTCGGCTCGAGCACATTCAATGTAGAAGGATTGGTCAAGTACGAAAACGCCAATTATTTATACACAGTTCCTGACGAAGACAATATTTATGAAAATCAGTTAAAAGGCAATCCTGTCTGGGAAAACTTGGCGTTTGTTAAAGAAGGCCGCACATACGACTTAGGTGCAGATACCTGGTTATACGGCGGACCATTAAGTGCTAAAACATTGATGGATCAAATTACAAATGCGATGGTGAATAAATAATGCTCGGGAAATTAAAACAGAAGTCCTTTGTCTCGCTGACAGGGGGCTTTTTCCTGCTTTTTGCGTTGTCAGTTATCCATTTGACCCAAGGGCAGGCAGATTACACAATTTCACAACTTTTGACCGGCGTCTGGATAGAAGGGCGCATCCAGGATATCGTGACGTCACTGCGTCTGCCGCGCCTGGTGATCGGCATTATCGCCGGTGGGGCACTGGCCGTATCAGGTGCGGTCCTACAGACATTGACGAACAACCCGCTCGCTTCACCGGGAACGCTTGGCATCAATGCCGGAGCCTTTTTCTTCGTCGTAATTTCGACCATTTTCTTTCCGGGTGCGTTGGGAGAGTTTCCGTTTATAACTGCCTTGCTGGGTGCCGTGCTGTCATCTGTTTTGGTAGTGGGATTGGCTGGGAAAGCGATGGAGCCCGTCCGCGTAGCATTGACAGGCATGATTATCTCGCTGTTATTTTCATCCTTGACGGGTGCGTTGCAGTTGCTGTTTGAAAATGAAACAAACGGTTTATTCCTATGGGGTTCCGGGACATTGGTCCAGTTGAACTGGGAAGGGGTCCAGTTTGCTGCTCCAGTGGTGCTGGCATTGTTTATCGGCGCTTTGCTATTGGCGAAGCCGATGGATATATTGTCACTCGGTGAAGATATCGCTTCTTCGCTTGGCCAAAATGTGCGAGCAGTGAAACTTATTGCATGGGGAGTGGCAATTGTTCTATCTGCTGCCGTTGTCAGCGTGGTAGGACCGATTGGGTTCATCGGGCTAATGGCTCCGCATATCGTTCGCATGATGGGGATACGCGGCCATTTGCAAGTTTTCATCCATTCGTTTTTATGGGGCAGCGTCATGTTGATTGGAGCGGATGTGCTCGGGCGCCTGATTCAGCCCGGTCAAGAAGTGCCGGTTGGAGCCATGACGGCGCTTATCGGTGGCCCTTGGCTTCTGTACTTGGCCTGGAAAACAGCAAAATCATTGAAACGCGGAGACCGCCAAGTGGGCGGCACAACCAAACCGATTCGTTTGAGCGTGCTAACACCGATTTTAACCATCATCATTGCGGTTGTGATAGTATTGGCCCTCAGCTTTAATGGCGTTGCCTGGAATTTTGCCTGGATGGAACCAGTTGTCTGGAACTTCCGGGTGCCACGTGTATTGACTTCTTTTATCGTGGGAGTCATGCTCGCTATTACAGGAGTAATCTTACAAGGAGTGCTTCGAAATCCTTTGGCAGATGCCAGTGTGCTTGGAGTCACCTCGATGGGAGGAGCAGGAGCGATGCTGCTGCTTGTCATTTTTCCGGCAATTCCGGCAGCCTATCTGCCGCTCGGAGCTACACTCGGAGCTGCGCTGGCACTTGGTATTATTCTGGTCACCGCCTGGAAGAATAACTTCCAGCCGATGCTGGTCGCTTTGATGGGAATTGCCATTTCGGCTTTCGGTTCAGCAGCAACTCAAGTGTTCGTTGTCAAAGCGAAACTGGCTGTAGCCAGTGCGCTTGTCTGGTTATCGGGAAGTACTTACGCCAAAGGCTGGGATGATGTGCAATTTGCCTTGCTGCTGTTTGCGTTATTTATCTGGCCCGCCATTTACATCACCCGCAGTTTGGACACTTTGACATTCGGGGATGACGTCGCGGCAGGCCTTGGGTTGAATATCCGGTCAACGCGCGTCTGGGCGCTAATTATCGGAGTAGCCATCTCAACGGCAGCTGTTTCCATTGTCGGCACTATCGGCTTTATCGGATTAGTGGCGCCGCATATAGCGCGCCGTCTTGTCGGTTTCCGCCATTTGCCGCTTATGTTGTCATCCGCTTTGCTTGGCGGCCTGCTGCTCGTTTCAGCAGACTTTATCGGCCGTATCCTGATTGCTCCAAAAGACATTCCGAGCGGTTTGATTGTCGCCTTGATCGGCACGCCATATTTATTGTATTTACTGCGGAAAATGAAATAGCTAATAGAAAAAAGGATCTGCCCTTGCTGCAGGTCCTTTTTTGAGTAGATGAAAATGCTATGATCACTCTTTGATGTTCTATGAGCGTTCGAGTGGTTTCTATGATCACTTTCCAGAGTTCTATGAGCGTTCGGGCGAGTTCTATGATCACTCATGCAAAAAAAGGCTGTCCGCTACTAGAAGCGGACAGCCTTTTAATTTCTTATACGGTTTGCAAGGCGACAGCAGGGCCGAAAAATTCGAAGTGGATTTGATCTTCAGTCATGCCGAGAGCACGCAATTCTTGAATCATTTGCTCCATGAATGGCACAGGACCGCAAACGTATACGTCGCCGGTCACATCGACCATTTCTTTTAAAATATCCTGTGTAATATAACCATTTGGCTGGTCGGAATACAGAGTTTTGTATGCTGCATTTTCCATGGAGTCTACGTATTTTTGGATATCCTGATCAAATACCTGCAGTGATTCATTGCGGGCAGCATGCAGGAAAGCAGTCGGCCGGTCAGGAGTAAGAGTGGCCACTGTTTCAAACATACTCATCATCGGCGTAATGCCGACCCCACCACTGACAAAAGCGATGGGGGAATTTTTATTGGCATCCAGAACGAATTCACCTGCCGGAGCGCTGACTTCGATCTTGTCACCGACATTTACTTCTTCGTGAAGGTAAACAGAGACGCGGCCGTTTGGATCATTATCTGCTTCCCGTTTCACGGAAATGCGGAACTCATCAGGTTTTGCTGCCTGGGATAAGCTGTACTGGCGATTGAATAAGTATGTTTCCCCTGGTATGGACAAGCGTACTGAAATATATTGGCCGGGCTGATAGGACGGAACATTTGATCTGTCCGCAGGTTTTAGATAGAACGAAGTAATATTTTCACTTTCGTTTACTTTACGGGCAACCGCGAATTCTTTGAAGAATTTCCAGCCGTTTTCCTGGTTTTCGGCTTTCTCGTACATTTCGTTTTCAACACCAATAAAGGCATCCGCAATTACACCATATGCTTCACCCCATGCATTGATGATATCATCTGTTGCAGCGTCACCAAGCACTTCTTTAATGGCTTTCAACAGGTACTCTCCCACAATTGGGTAATGCTCCGGTTTAACGCCGAGACTCACGTGCTTGTTGGCAATTTGGACCACTGCCGGCAAGATGGCTTCCAAGTTATCAATATGGACGGCGGCCGCATAAACAGTGTTGGCAAGTGCAGCCTGCTGGCGTCCTTTTTTCTGGTTGGCATGATTAAAAATATTTAAAAGTTCAGGATGCGCTTCAAACATATTCTTATAAAATACAGTAGTGATCGCTGTTCCGTGCTCTGCTAAAACCGGTACTGTGGATTTAATAATTGATCTTGTTTGTAGGGATAACATAGTCACTCGCTCCTTTTGTTTTCTATAAATCAACTATATTCCACAAGATGAATTAAAGGTATATTTCAAATACATCTTTAAAATTCAGACACAATTAGCATTCACAGAACAGCCACAAAAGGCCCACGAATACATCGGGGCCTTAAGGAAAAAGCAGGTGTCGTTATTGGATTGTTCGTTCTTCCAAATCCATTGCAGGACCAAAAAATTCATAATGGATTTGGTCATCACGCATTCCGATATTGCGCAGCTCCCGAATCATGCTGACCATAAAAGGAACCGGACCGCATACATAGGCATCACCGGAAGTGTCGACAAATTCTTCGAGCAGCTCCCGGGTGATAAAGCCATTTTCCTCATCCGAATAAACAGTCTTGTAAGAAGCGTTTTCCATCCGTTCTGCAAAATGGCGGATATCCTCACCAAAGGCATGCTGGTAGCGATTGCGGGCACCGTGCAAGAAAACAGTCGGACGTTCAGGTGTAGAAGTGGCCACTGTTTCAAACATACTCATCATCGGCGTAATGCCGACCCCGCCGCTGATGAACGCGACAGGTGTAGTTTTAGAGGCATCCAGTACAAAAACGCCTGCTGGTGCACTCACTTCAAGGCGATCGCCTTCCTTAACTTGTTCATGGAGACAAATGGACACAATGCCGTTGGGATCATTGTCTGCTTCACGTTTAACGGAAATCCGAAACTCATCCGGCTTGGACGCCTGGGACAAACTGTACTGGCGGATCATGGTGTATTCTTCCCCTGGTATGGAAACCCGTACTGAAATATACTGGCCTGGAATATAAGTAGGAACGTTTGAACCGTCAGCGGGTTTTAAATAGAACGAAGTGATGACTTCGCTTTCTTTTACTTTACGGGCAACGATGAAATCTTTGAAGTAGTTCCATCCGTTTTCCTGCTCCGCAGTATTTTGATACATGCTTTTCTCGACGCTGATGAAAGCATCTGCTATGACACCATAAGCATCAGACCAGGCTTGAATAATTTCGTCTGTTACTGCATCGCCGAGCACTTCCTTCATGGCAATCAATAAATTAGCACCGACAATCGGATAATGCTCCGGCTTCACGCCTAAACTAACGTGTTTGTGGGCTATCTGGATAACGGCTGGCATGATTTCTTCCAAATCATCGATATGCACTGCCGCTGCATAAACCGTTTTGGCTAAAGCAGTCTGTTGCCGGCCTTGCGCCTGGTTGACATGATTGAAAATATTCAGCAATTCAGGATGCTCTTCAAAAAGCCGTTTATAGAACCTGATGGTTATCGCTACGCCATGTTCTTCCAAAACAGGTGCTGTCGATTTGACAATCATTTTTGCTTCATTTGATAGCATAAGGCAACTGCTCCTTTCTTTTTGCATGCCTTTTACCCAAAGCTTCAGTCTCAATTGCTTTTCCGAAAATCGGTTCACCAGTATAATGGGAATGCAGGGAAGGTGAAAAAATGAGACTGACAATGTACACCGACTACTCATTGCGTGTGTTGATTTACCTGGCTTCGAAAGAAGAAAACAAGCTCTCGACCATCCAGGAAATTGCTGATGCTTATAATATATCGAAAAACCATTTGATGAAAGTAACCTTTGAGCTGGGCAAAGCCGGCTTTATCCATACCATTAGAGGACGGGGAGGCGGCATACGACTCGCAGATGTCCCCGGGAACATTAATATTGGCACTGTAGTGCGGCGTATGGAAGACGATTTCTATTTAGTCGAATGTTTTGATATGGAGCATAACCGCTGCCCGATTGCCCCAGTCTGCGGACTTCGCGGTGTGCTGGGAAAAGCATTGCATGCTTATCTCGCGGTTCTTGATGAATATACGTTAGAAGATCTGTTGTTCAATAAAGAAGGACTTCGGGCAATATTGCAACCATAAAAACGGCTCAAATAAATGAGCCGTTTTTTTTTTTATTTTATAATTGAAGTGTTTGCGGCTCTAGGCCTTTTTTATTGATGAGTCGGGCTCGGGTTGGCTGGATAGCTAAGATGACCAAGTCTGGATCATCCGGGCCTGAGAACCAGCCTTCCAAGTGTTCATTCCAGACTTTGTCAATCATGCTTTGATCATCATGTATGCCCATTGTTCCTTCGATTTCCAGGAAGGCATCACCTACGCCTTGGCCTTCATAGCCCAATAGGATATGTGCATGTGGATTAGCTTCCAGTTCATCAACTTTTTGCGTTTGTTTGTGTGTCGCTGTGTATAAAGTGAATTCGTCATGGAAAAACGTCATGTAGCGGGAATGCGGCTTATTGCCTTGCACCGTCGATAAAATGCCAACATGACTTTCTTCTAAAATCTTTAAAGCGTTTTGCTTCAATTCTTCCTGATTCATCCTCTTCACTCCTTTGATAGTTAACTGCTCCTTTTATATATTCCTGTTTAAACCCAAGCTAAACCTAAAGTGAAACTTCAATCCGTGGAGGTTCATCCCACGGATTGTTAGTTGAACCAATCGGACTTTTACGGCCATTGGCTTCCACTTGAAAAGCGGGGGCCATAGTGGGCGTTAAAGCGGGGTAAAGTGAAACTTCAATCCGTGGAGGTTCATCCCACGGATTGCTAGTTGAACCAATCGGGCTTTTAGGGCTACTAAAAAAGAATGAAAAAAGGCCCGCTGGAGGGCGGGCCTTTAAACGGGTTCTATAATTTTAGGGTTGCGGCTGAATATACTTGGCAGCACCATGCCGAACAGAATAACGGCGATGCCGACAACTTGAAGGATGGTCAATGTTTCGTTCAAGACAAGGACCGAGGCAAACACGGCAACCGGCAATTCCATGGCACTTAAAATTGAAGCGAGGCCCGACCCGACGTGCGGTACAGCAATCGAGAAGAAACAAATCGGCATGACAATGCCGAAAAATCCGAGCAGCAGACCGTATACCCAAAGTCCTTCATCAAAAAGCCTTCCATTCCATACAACTTCGGGAGTTTGGAAAAAAGCAACAACAATGGCAGCGGCAAAAGAGACATAAAACAGGCGAGTGGTGGTATTCATGCCTTCGACTTTTATGCCGTTGACGAACATGAAAGCAGAAAAACAGAAAGCTGCTCCGAGCCCCCAAGCCCATCCTTGCCAAGGGATGCTGCTGAGATCCGCATCAATCACTCCAGCAGCCAATATAGTTCCGCCAAATAATAAAACAAGTGAGATGGCTTCTGTCCGTTTCAGCCATCTGCGATGTACGATGCAATCCAAAAACATGCCGATCCAAGTGAATTGAAACAGCAATACGACTGCCAATGACGCTGGCAAGTATACCAAAGACTGTCCATAAACCATACCGGTGGCAGCGGTGAAGGCGCCGGACATCACTAAAATTTTCCAACCGTGCAAGCGGGGAATTCTCCGCTGTGTAATTAAAAGCAAAAGAGCTGCTAAGGCAAATCCGACAAAGTACTGGCTAGTTACCGCTTCTGCGGCTGTAAATCCGTTTTCCATTGCTACTTTGATAATAGTGGAAAGAATGCCATAACAACTGGCGGCTACTACTACCATAAACGGGTAAATCATATTTTTCATAATAGGTCACTCCTGTTCCAACATGAATCATAACATAAAAAAAACAGCTTGGCGGTAGCCAAGCTGTTCTTCAGAAAAGTAGGTTTATTCTGTTGATTAATCAGGGAAGATTTCATCGCTTGCTGAATTATCTTTAGTTGAACGTTTATTTTCCTCGTCTTCCATATTCTGTTTCAAATCCTCTAAAGGAATGGCATCTACCGTTTGTTCTTCTTCAAACATTTCATGCATTGTTTCTTTATCTGTTTTTATTTGTTCGGGATTGTCCATAGGGCGGCTATCTCTTGTTTCACGATTTTCTTCATTAAATGGTTTTTTGTCTGACACAAAAAGCACCTCTTTCTTTTGTTCTGGTTATTTTTGTATTCCTTTAAATGCTGAATCTCAAACATGAAGATGCCACCACAATCTTGTATCATAGAAAGAGTGATTACTTAAGACCGCAGATTATTAAGTGGAACAAGAGAATTATGGTAAAATCAATTTTAAGAGTGGGAGGAGTTGCAACATGGAAACGAAACCATCAATCAATGTAGGAGGCCTCCAGTTTGCATGGGATCTGGAGGAAGGCAGATTCTTATTTGAAGGCCAGGATGCGGTACTGTTTTGGACGGCTAGTGCGATGAAAATATTTTTTGATTCAATAGAAGAAATATCCGGAGAAGATGCAGCAAGCGTTGTGATGGAGACAACCGGATTCCGCCAGGGCTTAATCGTTGGCGAATATTTCACCGGCATGAAAAACGTCAGCATTTCAGAAGCTGCGAATTTAATTACAAATACATATGCTTCTGCTGGCTGGGGGAAAGCTGAAATTCAGGAAATGAATGAATCGGACAGCACTCTCCAAGTCAAGTTGAGAAATAGCTGGGAACACAAAATCAATGTAGCGCAAGGGAAGAAACAGGGAGGAAGTTACTTGGCTGCCCACTATGCAGGCATATTCACTTCACTTTTCGGGCGCAATGTCTGGTACCGCGTCATCCATCATCAAATTGAAGGCTATCCAGAAACGATTATTGAATATTATCCTTCAGAAAAAAACATTGAGGAAAACATTCACCGGCTGGCTCGCTTGAAAGAAGCTGAGCAAATCAATCAGCTTGAAAAACTGGTTGAGGAAAAAACGGCAGAACTGAATGCGCTGATCCAGGAAATATCTTCTCCGATTATTCCGGTGCTTGAAGATATCGTCGTCGTACCGCTTCTTGGAACTTATGATGAAGCGCGTGCAGAAGAATTATTAGTGAAAACCCTGCAAAATCTGCCAACTTATAAAGCGAAATATTTGTTGTTGGATTTAACTGGCTTGAACGATAATTTTACACAGCACGCGGCAAGCCTGATTGAGAAATTAGGGTCAACGGCTTCTCTGATTGGTACTTATACCATTTTGGTGGGCATTTCCCCGCAAATGAGTATGGTTATTACCGAGTCGGGCATCAACTTATCAAAATTCAACTGCTTCCAAACTTTGCAGCACGGCATCCACTATGCGCTGGCACAAAATGGCCGCAGCATTATTTGAATAAGAAGCATGCAAGCCCTCCTGGGCGTTATAGCGTGCACAAAAAAATAAGCGCCCGCGGGCGCTTATTTTTGTTCCATCGATTTCACAATTTCTATGATGACTTGTGTGGCTTTTTCCATGTTCTGTACAGAAATGAATTCATATTGACCGTGATAGTTTTCTCCACCGGTAAAAATATTAGGTGTCGGCAAGCCCATATAAGATAGTTGGGAACCATCTGTACCGCCTCGAACCGGGACGATATTCGGCTCGATCTCAAGTGTCTTCATAGCCGTTTCAGCCGCATCGACAATTTCCATGGCTGGTTCAATTTTCTCGCGCATATTGTAGTATTGGTCTTCGATTTCAAGTTGAATAGCTTCATCACCGTATTGCTCTTGCAATTCAGCTGCTACTTTTTTCATATGATCCTTTTTCGCTTCGAAAGCCTCTTTGTTAAAGTCGCGGATGATATAGGAAAGAACCGCCTTATCAACATTGCCGTTGAAATTGTTCAAATGGATAAACCCTTCATAGCCTTCCGTTAATTCAGGCACCTCGTTTTTCGGCATTTCTTCCTGGAAGCGGATAGCCACCGTTTGGGCATTGACCATTTTGTTTTTAGCAGAACCGGGGTGAACGCTTTTCCCTTGGACTGTCAGCTTGGCAGCTGCTGCATTGAAGCTTTCGTACTGCAATTCGCCAAGTGGTCCGCCGTCCATGGTATAAGCAAAGTCCGCTGCGAAGCGCTCCACATCAAATTTATGCGGTCCGCGGCCGATTTCTTCATCTGGCGTAAATGCCACACGGATTTTTCCATGCTTGATTTCAGGATGCTGAACCAAGTATTCCATGGCAGTCATAATTTCCGCAACACCCGCTTTATTGTCGGCCCCAAGTAAAGTGGTGCCATCAGTTGTAATCAAAGTATGGCCGACGTAATTTTTCAGATCAGGGAAGTCGGCGACCGACATCGTAACAGAAGAACTCAATTGAATGTCACCGCCATCATAATGGTCGATGCGCTGTGGATTGACGTTTTTTCCAGTAAAATCCGTGGCAGTATCAACATGCGCCAAAAAACCGACAACCGGTATTTCTTTTTCTGTGTTGGCCGGCAGCGTACCGAACAAATAACCGTATTCGTCCATGCTGACATCCTCTAAACCGATGCTCTTCATTTCTTTTTCAAGTTCATGCAACAAATCCCATTGCCCCGGAGTGGAAGGCGTTTCAGTGCTCTCCACATCAGATTGTGTATCAATTTTTGCATAGCGGACAAGGCGCTCGATTAGCGTTTCAAACATGTACAGTTCCCCCTAAGTATGTAATCACTTTATTTTAGCATGAAAATAGGGAATTTTGGCAATACGTCCCGATGAAGCTCCGCCAGCTTCATAAAAAATAAAATACGACCAGCAGCGAATAAAATACGACCAGTAACGGCCAAAATACGATTCACAAAAGCGAAAATACGACCAGTAAGAAGAAAAATACGATTCTGGACAATAAAAAAGGCAGCGTGGCGGCTGCCTTTCCGTTATTTCTTATCGTTTTTTTCAGCTAAAGCATGGGCATGTGATTGTTTGATTTGTTCAAGCAACGGGGCTTCTGTCAGCAGACGGTAGCCGGTATTTGCCAGAGCTTTTGCACCGCGGATCAAAGCTTCATTTCCAACTTCCGATTTAGCGGCGTCGCGGAATTCAACCGTGTGGGCAACCAGATCATCCGGGCCAATTTTAATATAGGGATGGGCAGTCGGCACTTCATAACTGATATTGCCGGCATCCGTAGAACCCAGCCCGCCTGAACGGCTTTCAGCGACTTCTTCGCCGGCGGCCTGCAATTCCTCGCGTACAACAGCGTCCAAGGCATCCGTCAGCACCAAATCTTTCACTTCGTTCTGGAACCGTTCAATCTTGACTGTTGCACCTGTCGCAAGTGCCGCGCCTTCAGCGATGGCACGGACTTTTCTAGCCGCATCTTCTGTTTTTTTCCAGGAATTTGCACGTATGAAGAAGCGGGCAGAAGCATATTCCGGGATGATGTTCGGTGCATCGCCACCGTGTGTGATGATGCCATGGATACGGGCATCTGACGGCAATTGCTGGCGAAGCGCGTTGATGCCATTGAATAGCTGAAGAACAGCGTCCAATGCATTGATGCCTTCTTCCGGCGAAGCAGCAGCATGTGCCGGCTTGCCGTAAAAATGAAAATCAAGCGGATCAACAGCTAATGAAGGAGTGGTAACCGCAGATTTCCCTGATGGGTGAATCATCAACGCCGCGTCAATGCCTTGAAGCAAACCGTGTTTCACAAAGCTTCCTTTGGCACTGCCATTCGGACCGCCTTCTTCAGCAGGAGTCCCCAGAACCACAACACGTCCGCCAGTAGCCGGGAAGGTTTCCGCCAGCGCGATTGCTGCGGCAACACTGGCCGTGCCGATGATGTTATGGCCGCATGCATGGCCAATTCCAGGCAAAGCGTCGTATTCGGCCAAATAGGCGATTGTCGGGCCGGGAAGCGGGCTTTCCTTGCTGGCAAAAAAGGCTGTCTCATGGCCGGCAACACTTGTCTCCACCTTAAAACCGGCATCTTCAAGCAATTCAACCAGCGTGGCGCTGGCGAAGAATTCTTCATTGCCAATTTCCGGTTTGGCATGGATCGCTTGGCTTGTCGCGATATATTCCTCGCGTTTGGAATTGATGGACTGGGAAATGGTTAACGCTGCTTCTTTGATAGCTGTCATTGATTTTCCTCCTCAAAATTTACTGGGCACTATTATAGAATCAACCGAGCATTCAGCGGAATGAAGCCCCGCTGATTGAAGTTTCTCTTTATTGATAATCCACTAGCTCTTCTACAGGGACAAATGTCGGAATCTGGGCGCCTTTTGTATGTTCAATAATGAAATCTGCTGTATCTTCCTGTTGGTATAATTCAACGATTTTCAAGAAATCAGGATCATCAGCGTTTTCTTTGCTGGCAGCAATTAAGTTGATATAAGGCGCCGCTGTTTCACTTTCACGGGCAATCGGGTCTTCTGTCGGATTCAATCCTGCGTCAACCGCAACGCCGTTGTTGATGATGGAAGCAGCTACATCCGGCATAGCGCGTGGTGTCTGACCTGATACCATTGGAACCAGCTCGATTTTTTTGGGGTTTTCAATAATGTCATCCGCTGTTCCAGTCAATCCAGCATCTTCAGAAAGTTTGATCAATCCAGCCTCTTGCAATAGCAATAATCCGCGTCCCATATTTGTTGCTTCATTTGGCAAAGCAATTTGAGCACCTTCTGGAAGTTCGTCAATGGACTTGTACTTTTCTGAGTAAAGGCCCATCGGTGCAATAACTGTTGAACCGATGGGTACGATGTCAATATTATGTTCTGCAACAAATTCATCGAAATAGGAAATGGTTTGGAAAGCATTCAAATCCAATTCTCCTTCGGCAAGCGCCATGTTAGGAGCGACATAATCCGAAAACGTAACGATTTCAATGTCAATTCCTTCTTTTGCAGCTTTTTCCGCTACATAATCCCAGATTGTCGTGTCCGAACCACTGATGCCAAGTGTGACTTTTCTGTTTCCATCAGCACTTTCTTCATCGCCGCCTCCGCACGCTGCTAGGATCAAAGCCACCAAGGCCAGTAATAAAAGGGATGTAATTTTCTTCATGTTGTTATTCCTCCAATAGTTGTTTGTTTTAATATTGTTTGGCAATCAATTAAAATTTCACACATGCTGCCTGCAATTTTTAACTTCTTCTGACCCGTTTTGATAAGACGTTGCCAAACGATTGGACGCCTTGCACAAGGACAACAAGAATGGCAACGGTGATGAACATGACTAATGTGTCAAAGCGCTGGTATCCATAGGTAATCGCTAAATCTCCGAGACCGCCGCCACCGATTGCACCAGCCATAGCGGATGCCCCGATTAAACCGACAATTGCAATGGTCAGGGCCAGCACCAGTGAACTTAATGCTTCCGGGATTAAAAAGCGGAAGATGATCTGGGCTGGCGAAGCGCCCATTGCCTGAGCGGCTTCGATAACGCCTTTATCGACTTCTAAGAGCGAGTTCTCGATCAGCCGTGCAATATAAGGGCCAGCGTAAAAGACGAGAGGGACAATGGCAGCGGCTGTTCCGATGGATGTGCCAACGATCAGCCGGGTCAGTGGAATAATGGCAACCATCAAAATGATAAACGGCACGGACCGGAAAATATTGATGATGACATTCAGTACTTTTGAAACCGATTCGTTTTCCAATAAATGCCCTTTGCGGGTGACAACCAGCAAAATGCCAAGCGGGAATCCAATGATCAATGAAAAGAAAAAGGAAGCTCCCGTCATATAAACCGTTTCCCAAAGGGCCTCTAAAATTTGTTCGTTATCAATTAGCATAGTTTGCTACCTCCTCAACCTTGACTGTGTCGCTCCGGATAGCTTTTAAGGCCTGCTGGATTTCAACAGGAGGACCAGAAAACTCTACAATCAGATTGCCGTAAGGCGAGCCTTGCAGTTCTGTAATATTGCCGAACAGCACATTGAGATCCAAATTGAATTCGCGGGAAACTCTCGACATCAATGGCTGTCCGACCGCAGATCCGGTAAATTGGATGCGGTAAATCGCATGGCTGCGATTAGGATCCTGAATCTGGTTAAGCAATGATTCTGGGAGTTCATCGTTCATCACTGACCGGACAAACCTTTGGGTAGTGGGATGTTGCGGTTTAGTGAATACGTCGAATACGCTTCCTTGTTCAATCACTTTTCCTGCTTCGAGAACAGCCACTTTATCACAGATTTCACGAATAACACCCATTTCATGCGTAATCAATAATATAGTGATATTGTATTCACGATTGACGCGCCGGAGTAATTCCAGAATGGATTGCGTCGTCTGCGGATCAAGGGCTGACGTTGCTTCATCACATAAGAGAACAGAAGGATTAGTGGCAAGTGCGCGGGCAATGCCAATACGCTGTTTCTGTCCACCCGAGAGCTGGTCCGGATACTTTTCAGCCTGGTCAGCAAGGCCAACAAAGTCCAGCAGATCTTTGACTTGCTCTTTGATCTTGTTTTTTGGCGTTTTCGCTAAAATAAGCGGCATGGCTACATTGTGGAAAACGGTCTTCGAATTCAGCAAATTAAAGTGCTGGAAAATCATTCCGATGTCTTTCCGTGTTTCCCGTATTTCTTTGCTGGATAAAGTAGATATGTCTTTGCCGTGTATTAAAACCCGGCCGGTTGTTGGCCGTTCCAGCAAATTGACCGTTCGGATCAATGAACTTTTGCCGGCGCCGCTGAACCCGATGACGCCATATATTTCACCGGTTTCGACAGTTAAATCAATCCCGTTCAATGCATGGATTTCCTGTTTGCCGGACTGGTAGGTTTTTGCAACCCTTTCAAATTGAATCATCTGTCTGCCTCCTCTTGCTGTGGGAATTCTGCAAATCTTGTTGCGTACTTTTCTATCTTTCCTAATTATTGAACGAAAAAAAGCCTTCTTTTTTCTTATCGACAAGAAAAAAGAAGGCTTCGGCATGAAACCATCTCGCTCTCATCTTCCAAATGCAAAATCGCATTTGCAGGAGTTAGCACAGTTTTCGCATATAGCGAATCCGCTGCTGAAACGTCAAAGGGCCTGTCCCTCGGTTTCTCTGGATAAGAAAGTGATGTACGTTATTCGATTTGTAATGTTTACTTTATTGCGAAATAACGAATAAGTCAAGGGGATTTGCAATAAAAATTTAACTTAATACAGAAAAATATGAGTTGACCCAAGAGCGGCGGGCATCTTAGGCGGAGCCGGCCGGTTTTTTCCGGAAAACAGAAGAGACCTTATTTTCTGTTCCATTTTTAATGCGTGCGATGTTTTCGAGATGCTTCCAGAGCGCCATGGCAAACAAGGCGAAGGCTGTTACTAAAGGCCATAACCCTTCAGCCGGCCAGTAGGCGATGGCAAAAAACATGCCGTATAATACGAGAACTCCGACCACCAAATAGTCGGTAGCCAGCGCTGCCAGCACAAGCAGCAGCCCGCCGGCCAGGCCAAGCTTCCAATCAAGGGCTAACATGACGCCGATGACAGAAGCCGTTCCTTTTCCGCCATCAAAGTTCATATAGAACGGAAAGTTATGGCCGAAAATGACACCGGCTCCTGCGAAGAACAGCAGCATCCAAACCATTTCATCAGGGAAAGAAGAGCCGCTCAGCAACAAGCGGAAACCTGCCACAACAGCCGCTCCTTTAAGAATATCAAGAAAAGCTACCAGTGCTCCATATTTCCAGCCGAGAACAATGGCTGCATTTGATGCTCCTGAATTTTTGACGCCTTCTTTTTTGACATTTACGCCGGACAGCAGCTGGGCAGCAATAGAACCATGCAGACAGCCGATCAAATAACCTAAAATAAGTGCAAGTGCAATCCATACAATCATTATTGTTCACCTCTATTACTGTAAACGTATAAAAAAGTAATAGGTTTCAAAATCTTTTGAAAAAATGCACTTGACAAAATTATTTGTTTTATTTTATACTTCTCAACATGATGGAAAACTAAATCTGAATACTCTTATCAAGAGAGGCGGAGGGAATAGGCCCTATGATGCCCGGCAACCAACAAGCGACGCTTGGAAAGGTGCTAAATCCTACAGATCCGGGACGACGGGATCTGGCAGATGAGAGGAGGCAATCCGTATATGACGGCCCTCTTCTTAAGTGAAGGGGGCTTTTTTCTATTCCTCCTCAACCATGGTTTCCATCAAAAAAACCTTAGGAGGAAACAAAATGACAAACTTTAAACCTGAAACGCTTTTATTGCATGGGGCACAGCAACCGGATCCAGTAACTGGAGCCAGAGGGGTAGCCATCCATAAAACGACTTCTTATGTGTTTAAAAATACGGAGCATGCCCAGAATTTATTCGGGTTAAAAGAAACAGGAAATATTTACTCACGCATCATGAACCCGACGGTTGACGTTTTTGAACAGCGCGTGGCGCTTCTTGAAGGCGGAACAGCAGCGGTAGCTTTATCTTCAGGAATGGCAGCCATTGCTTTTTCTGTCCTGAACATAGCAGAAGCAGGCGATGAAATTGTGGCGGACGCCAATCTTTACGGCGGTACATACAGTCTTTTTGCCAACACATTGCCGCGTTATGGCATCACCGTTAAATTCGTGGATGGCACGAATCCGGAAAACTTCCGTGGAGCCATTACAGATAAGACAAAAGCGATTTTTGGGGAAATCATCGGAAATCCGAGCTTGAATGTCTTTGATGTTGAAGCAGTGGCAAATATTGCCCATGAGAATCAAATTCCTTTATTGATTGACAACACCTTCGCTTCACCATACGGAAGCAACCCGATTGAATTCGGCGCTGACGTTGTCATCCATTCTGCGACAAAGTGGATTGGCGGACATGGGACAACTATCGGCGGTGTCGTTGTAGATGGCGGGAAATTCAACTGGAACAATCCAAAGTTCCCGAACTATACGCAGCCGGATGAAAGCTATCATGGCATCCGCTTCGGCATCGATGTGGAAGGTGTATCTTTCGCGACTAAGCTGCGTGTCCAATTGCTGCGTGATTTCGGTCCGACATTAAGTGCCGAAAGTGCTCACGCGTTTTTACAGGGACTGGAAACTTTGCATTTGCGTATTCCACGCCACAACAGCAATGCCCGTATTGTAGCCGAATACTTGAAAAACCATCCTCAAGTGGAATGGGTTAATTACATCGGTTTTGAAGATCATCCGTCTCATCAATTGGCACAGAAATACTTAAAAGACGGATACGGTTCGATTGTCAATTTTGGCGTCAAAGGCGGACGCGAAGCTGGACGCAAAGTGATTGACAGCGTTGCGTTATGGTCCCATGTAGCAAATGTCGGAGATGCGAAATCGCTGATCATTCATCCGGCCTCAACAACGCATCAGCAGCTGAAAAAAGAAGAACTGGAATTATCAGGCGTTACAGAAGAATTGATCCGCTTATCGGTAGGATTGGAAAATCCGGAAGATTTGATTGCCGACCTTGAACAAGCCATTCAGGCAGCGGTACTCGAGAACGTATAGGAGGCGACGGAAATGACGACAGTATCCATAGGAACACTGACCCTGGAGTCGACGGAAATCTTGCATAACGTAGAGCTTGCCTACGAACGATGTGGCAAAAAAGATGCTCCTGTGATTCTCGTCTGCCATGCCTTAACCGGTGATCAATTTGCAGTCGGCAATGCTGAAAATCCGGGCTGGTGGTCAGGATTGATCGGACCAGGGAAAGCCGTGGATACAAACGTTTTTCAAGTCATTACGTTTAATGTGCTGGGTGGCTGCAACGGATCAACAGGGCCAATGTCCATCAACCCGGAAACCGGTAAGCCATACCGTGCTTCGTTTCCGGACCTTACCATCCGTGATATGGTGCGGGCAGAGTATAAGGCGCTAAAGGAATTAGGAATCACTCATCTGACAGCGGTCCTCGGGGGATCGCTGGGCGGCATGAAGGCGCTGGAATGGGGACATTTATACCCGGACTTTGTGGATGCTATTCTTCCGCTCGCTGTTACACCGGCATACAGTGATTATGGAGTAGCTTTTAATTGGCTTGGCATTCAAGCGATAGAGAATGATGCGTTTTTCAATAATGGAAATTATGCGGATTCCTCTGAACTGAAAGGCTTTGAATTGGCGCGCATGGCCGCAATGGTTACTTACCGAAGCGGCAACCTGTTTGATCAAAGGTTTCGGCGCTGTTCCAATGAGGGACGCTTTGAAGTGGAATCTTATCTCGATTATCAAGGGAAAAAATTGGCTAGGCGTTTTGATGCCAATAGTTACTTGACCTTGCTGAAAGCGATGAATACCCATGATGTATCAAAAGAAAGAATAGAAGTGGAAATCTTTTCTTTATCCTTTACAAAAGACTTGCTGTATCCGAGTGAGCAATTGATCCCTTGGCTTCAAGGGCTGCCGAATGCCTCTTGGGAAATCGTTGAAACGCAATTTGGACACGATGGTTTTCTCGTGGAATTTGAGAAATGGAGCAACCATATCAAAAAGAAATTGAATCATTTAGTAGTTCCCCAACTCATGCCTTAGCATGAGTTTTTTCTTTTTTGAGAGAATCGGTTTTATATGATTCTCTTTAATGCGACAATTTTAAAATGAAAATTTAACATTTTTAAATGGAATAGGCTACCAGAATGAAAAGAGATCAGCTGCAGGGCGATGAAAAATTTTGGAATATAATAACAATGAGCATTTAATGTGGTACCATTAAATCAGCAGTGAATAATATTGAACAAGGGAGAGAAGCCCTGTGCATGAAGAGTCGACGAAACAGCTCCTGAAAAAAGTTAAGAAGCATAAAAAATGGACAGAAGGCATATTTGTAAATCCGATTTATTGGATGGTGAATGGCAAGCCTTATTACATGGCTGGATTCACTAAAAACAATGCGTCTGTTGCAACTGCTTATGTGACCCCAGGTGAAGAAGACCGCGACGAAGCGCTGGAAGCTCAACGCCATTTAGCTCTTTTCGGTGATTTGAGCAATAATATTTTCAATATTGGCATGGATTATTTGAAAATAAACGCAGCATATTTTACAAAACCGTTAAGCATCCCTGTTGCTACACAGGATTCAGCTGTTTTAGAAGGAAGAGAAGCTTTTGCAGAGCTATGGAAGATACAGCAGAACCTGACTTCATTAATAAAAGACTACAAGAACTATTACGAAAATGACGTATTAGTCCGCAAGGGAATTGTTGAAGCAGACGTCATGAAGACACAGGAAACGGCAAACCTGCTGACTCTGTATCAATACATGAATTTACAGTTGCTGCTGGAAAAAAACGCTGAAATCAAATCTTTTGCTTCTTTTCTTAAAAAATCTGAAGGCTGGAATGGGCTTGGGCAAGAACTGCAGAAGTTTGTTCTAGGCATCACCGACAATACGGAAAAAATGCGCAAGAACCTGAATGGCTTGAATGTGATTGCAGATGAAGATTTTGAAAACATGAAAAAGCTGAATTACGATAAAATGATCGAAGATAATAAAAAAATCATCGAAGGCCAGCGCCAGTATATCCGCTACCCTAAATAAAAAATATAAAAGCATCTTAGCCGAAATCTCGGCTAAGATGCTTTTGCTTAATCTTCGTCTTGAATATCCACATCGTCCGGAATAGGCATGGCACGCCATTCTTCAAGGGCTTGTTTTGCTAACTCAAGCTGCTGGAAATGCGTTTCGAACTGTGAGGTGTTGATCAAGTACTGTTCTCCGTCATTGACTGCGCGAATACGGCCTTCGAGCACATAACTCATCACTTGTTCTTCAGGCATTGATAGAAAAACGGCAGTTTCCGGGATTGTCATATACATGTGATCATCTCCTCTCTTTTCTTTTATTATAATTGATGGCACAGGGTATCTCAAACCATAAAATTCATGATAAGGTTTACTACATTGATAGAATACAAGGGGTGTTTAATGTGAACTATTGGCCGTATATATGGGTTTTGCTAGGAGCAATGCTATGGGGAACAACTGGGACTGCCCAGAGTTTCATTGAAGGAACCGCACATCCTTTAACGATTGGTGCCCTTCGTTTGAGCATTGGAGGATTTACGCTATTGGCTTTCGTTTTATGGACGAAAAAATTGGCGTTCCGGTCGATTCCTTGGAAAGCTGCCTTTTTATCAGCAGCCACGATGGCCTTGTTCCAGCCATTGTTTTTCTCTTCGGTCCAATTGACGGGCATCGCCATCGGCACAGTCGTAGCTATCGGCAGTGCGCCGGTTTTTTCGGGCATCCTTGAATGGACTGTATTGAAAAAGAAGCCGGACCGGGTTTGGGCCATGGCGACCGGCTTGGCTATTATCGGCTGTTTGCTGTTGTTTGCCGATAAGGACGCACCGGCGATCAATCCGATTGGCATTTTGCTGGCCCTTGGTGCTGGATTGTCTTTTGCCGCCTATGCGCTCATCAGCAAGAAAGTATTGGAAAGAATGGACGCTGTTCCATCAGTGGCCGTGATTTTCTCATTAAGTGCTTTGTATTTGCTGCCGTTCTTATTCTTTTTTGATTTGTCATACATAGCAGCACCTGAGAACATAGGAGTTATTTTCTATCTCGGCTTAGGCGCTACAAGCCTTTCGTATATTTTGTTCTCAAGCGGATTAAAGCTCATTCCTTCTTCTTCAGCAGTAACACTGTCGCTTGCTGAACCGATGACAGCGGCGCTTTTAGGGGTCTTTATTGTCGGTGAAGTGCTGACAGGGATTGCTTGGCTCGGAGTTTTGCTGCTTTTGGGTGGAATTCTGGTTTTGACATTCGGCCGAAAAAAGAGTGGCGCGAAAAGCAAAGCTGCCTCTTTGGAAAAAACGCCGCTTTCTTAAGAATTTCTTCATATTTCTGCTAGGCTCTGCTTAAGATTTTCCATTTACAATTAGGTTTATAGAGGGAAGAGGTGCAAGGAATGGTGCATACAGTGCTGGTGACAGATGACGACCAGGATATTCGGGATGGCATTGAAATCTATTTGAAGAACGAAGGCTATAAAGTGCTGAAAGCGGCAAATGGCTATGAAGCAATTGAACTGCTTGAAGAAAATGAAGTGCATGTCATGATTCTCGATATCATGATGCCGAAAATGGATGGAATTTCGGCAACTTTTAAAATCAGGGAAAAGCGCAATATCCCGATCATCATGCTAAGTGCCAAAGTGGAGGATTCCGATAAAATCCATGGATTGTCAGTAGGAGCGGACGATTATGTGACGAAGCCGTTCCATCCGATGGAACTGGTTGCCCGGGTGAAATCACAACTAAGACGTTACGTCACGCTTGGGAATTATCAAGATAAAACCTCGCGCATTGAAATAGAGGGACTGGTGCTTGATGCGGAAGCGAAAGATGTATCACTTCACGGAGAAACGGTCAAATTGACGCCGATTGAATTTAAAGTGACGGAGTTATTGATGACCAATGCCGGCCGGGTGTTTTCAATTAGTGAGATTTATGAACGTGTTTGGAATGAACCAGCTTATAATGCTGAAAATATTGTAGCTGTGCATATACGTAAAATTCGTGAAAAAATTGAGGCAGATCCAAAAAATCCGAGATATTTAAAGGTGGTATGGGGAATTGGCTACAAAATGGAAAAATGATATTTGGTCAGTCGTAGCCATTGTTTGCGCTTTGTTCAGTCTGCTCTACTGTTTTACATTTATCTTTGAATTTTTTGTAACTCCTCCGATTGCTGAATTGCTGGCTTCCCTCAGAAGTTTATCGATAGGGGATGTTTGATGATGAAGAAATGGCTGTGGTTATTGATTGCCTCATTTATTATAATTGGCTGTTTTAGCATTATGGAATTGGGGCCGAAGTATTTTGGGAAAACCTTTTTAGACACAACTGATTTCGAGGCAGAATTCGCTTACTTTACTGATAGGCTTATCGAACTGGAATTGGATTCACTTACGGATAAAACGGCTGTACCGGTAACTTCAGCAGAAATAGAAGAATACCGAAACGGTACACTAACGGATCAACTCTACAGCATTCGCGACCAGTATGAGATAGATATTCAAGCGGCCATTTCTGCAGGCAACCAGGAGTTGGCAGAGGCACTTACTCAAGAACGTGAAAAGAAAGTGGGAGAAATTCGGAATAACTTTTCTGATGATGAAATGGTTGTCCGAAAGATACTAGCTGAACGAAAAGAGTCAAACGAGCAATTAATCCGAGATTCCCAAAATGAAAAAAAAGTTTTTCTGAAAGACAGCGCGTATTACGTATATGAACTTACAAATCTTGAAACGGAAGAAACGTTTACAAAAGGTGAGCTGAAGGATCAGCCATATTTCGAAAAAACATATTCGCAAGATAATCCGCTAAGTTCTTCTGGAGAATATTCGGTAAATACGAATTCTGCATTTTTTAATATGGAGTCTTCTGCCTTCACAAATTCGAATGCTAGTTTTGCAGGGACCATACAGATTGATCAGTCATTGCTGGCGTCTTCTAATCAAGGGATGAGTTTTAAGCAATTTACAGTGGTGAAAAGTATATTATATGCATTTGGCGCCTTGGTAATTGCCGGATTGGTCGTTCTATGGACGCACCTGCGCTTTGATCTGAAATGGTTTCTACAGACGCCGCATTTCGGAAAATGGTCGCGTCTGACATTGGATATCCGATTTCTGCTGGCAGTTATCTCTATAATTTTCGCGCTTTTTGCTTCTTCGGAGCTGTTTCGGACAATGGCCAATACATGGACCGATAACTATATTGGTTACACATTCGATTTGGCATGGAAGTTGATCGCAGCACTTGGTTTAACTGCTTTAAGCCTGCTGCAGATTATTTGGCTATTTGCCTATTATAGGAATGGGCATGTGTTCAAACATGAATTCCAGCAGAGCTTTATACTGCAAAGCATCCGAAATGCACATAAGGCTTTCTTGAATAAATCAATCGGCATTCAATCCCTTGTTTTATTGATTATCGTCTTTTTCTGGGGAGCCGGGACCGTTCTGCTGTTCATAGCCCCACAGATGATTGTCTTGTGGCTTCCCGCTTCTGCATTGCTCGGGCTTCCGGCAGTTCTGCTGATGCTGAACCGCTTCGGCTATCTGAATGTGCTAATGCTTCAAACAGAAGCGTTGGCAAGCGGGCAATTAAACCATGAGCTTCCGGTTCGCGGCAAGTCCCCGCTCGCACAGCATGCCAGACAGTTAAACCGCCTGAAAGAAGGTGTCAGAATGTCGATGTCCGAGCAAGCCAAAAGCGAACGGCTGAAAACGGAATTGATCACCAATGTCAGCCATGATTTGCGCACACCGCTGACATCGATCATCACGTACACGGATTTGATGAAAACACCTGATTTGTCGGATGAAGAACGGCTGGCCTATGCGGAAATCCTAGACCGTAAATCACAGCGCCTGAAAACGCTGATTGAAGATTTGTTTGAAGTTTCAAAGATGGCCAGCGGCAATATGGAGCTGCAACGTACACAGATCGATTTGAACCAATTGCTGCAACAAGCGCTCGCTGAGCATGCGGAAGACATTGAACTTTCAGGGTTGGACTTCCGGGTAGCAACTCCAGAAAAACCGGTTTACATCCATGCGGATGGCCAGAAATGGTGGCGGGTGCTGGATAATCTGGTCTTGAATGCCATCAAATACGCATTGCCGGGAACACGGGTTTATCTATCGCTTGGTGAAGCTGATGGACGTGCGGAATTTATCATCAAAAATATAACCCGCTATGAGCTGGGCAGCAATACAGATGAATTGTTTGAACGCTTCAAGCGGGGAGATGAGTCGCGGCAAACTGAAGGCTCAGGCCTTGGCCTTGCGATTGCCCAATCCATTGTCGATCTGCACGGCGGCATAATGAAAATTGAAGTGGACGGCGACTTGTTTAAAGTCATGGTTTCGATTCATACTATATAAATAAAACGAGGCTGTCCCGAAAGTCGATTTCACTGACTTTTAGGACAGCCTCTTTCAATTTTACTTAGTACATCAGGGGACAATTGGAAAAGCCGCTCGGGCGCTTTGGGTATGGCTCATGCAGGAAGCTAAGCAAAACCCGCTCATCGCGGAAGTCCTGCCCTAAGCGACCGAAGCGGCGTGTAAAAGAGTCAATTTAATATAACAAAAAATCCCCCCTCATTGCGGAGGAGAGACGAGTTTATGCTGGAAAGCGTAGATGACGGCTTGTGTGCGGTCATGGACTTCCAATTTTGCGAGCAGATTGCTGACATGGGTTTTGACGGTTTTTAGGGCGATAAACAATTCATCGGCTATTTCCTGATTTGTGTAGCCGTTTGCCAGAAGCAGCAGGATTTCCATTTCACGTTCTGTCAAATCTTCATGCAAGACACGGTCATGGCGCATTTGCTTCATCATTTTGCTCATGACTTCCGGTTCCAAAACAGAAGTGCCGTTCATCGTTTCCCGGATGGACTCTGCGATGCGCGAAGCTTTGGAAGTTTTCAATATGTAGCTGACGGCCCCCGCTTTTAATGCAGGATATACTTTGTCGTCATCCAAAAAGCTTGTGACAATCATGATTTTTGCTTCCGGCCATTGCCGGACAATGGCATCTGTCGCTTCGGCTCCGTTCATGATCGGCATGACCATGTCCATGAGAATGACATCCGGGCGAAGATCGAGGGCCATTTTGACAGCTTCTTCTCCATTTACCGCTTCGCCAACCACTTCCATATCGTTTTGCGACTGCAAATAAGCAGAAACGCCGATGCGCACCATTTCATGATCATCAACCAATAAGATTCGAATCATTGGAAACCTTCCTTTCGATAGGGACTTTTACTTCGATAATAGTGCCTTCGGAAGGCACGGAAACGATTTTGCTGGTTGCGCCGATTTCAATGGCTCGTTCTTCAATGTGCTTTAAGCCGTATGAAGTCGATTTGGACTGCTCACTTTCAAAACCGATTCCGTTGTCCTGGATGCGTAAAATGGCAAATTGATCGCGTTCAACAAATAAAATATGGACTTCGGTCGCTTTGGAGTGGCGCAGCGTATTCGATAAAGTTTCTTGGGCGATGCGGAATAAATGATCTTCAGCACCTTTTGGCAACGGTACTTCTTCAAGTTTATGTTCGATGGTGAAATATACTTTTTCCTTTAATTCGGATACCAGTTCAAATAATCCTTGGCGCAAGCTCTTATCATGAAGAGCTGCCGGACGCAAATGCAAAAGTAAAGCACGCATCTCAAGCTGAGCCTGCTGCACCATTTTTTCGGTCTGCAATAAGCCTGGTGATGCCTCTCCATGTTCAGTCATGGAAGACAATAGCATGGAAGCTGCAAACAATTGCTGGGAAACTGAATCATGGAGTTCGCGCGCCAGCCGTTGGCGTTCCATGATCAATCGTTCCTGGATAATCTGGTCTTGGGTTTCGGCTCGTTCATTTGAAATGCGGGCCAAACTTTTGCGCTGGGATTCCAGCAATTTTTGCAACTTCAAAATTGAAGCAGATAAATTATTCGGCAAAGTCTTCATTTGGGTGGCTTCGATGACGGTCTGGTCTTCATTTCTAAGAAGTGCCTGGAAAATTTCATCGAGGTCCTGAACTTTTGACCGCGATAAAGATTCAGACCACAAGGCAATTCCAGCAGACAGTACCAGCATCAATACCAAAAGCCAAATGCCAAAAGGAAGGCCGGCAACAAAATCTTCCCATAATATGGACCAGCTGCGGTTGTTTGGTAGTCCGAGCAATACAACTAAAATGCTGAATACGATAACAGCGAATAAGCCTATAAAAAACAAGCCGCGTGGCAGGACTTGTCTCATCGCCGGATCACCTCGACATCACCCATCCATGTTGAAAGTGACACAACCAGTTCGGTTTTGCTGTAATCGTCGGACGTATAGCCATCTTCCGAATGGATGGTTCCATTCCAAATGCGTTTCTTTTCCCCGCCGAAAAACTGTGCATCACCAAGAAGAGTCGTGTAATAAATGCGGACAGGCACTTCGTATGGCAAAATGATTTTAACTTTGCCAAATCCTTGCCGAATAGAAATCAACGAAGTTTTTTTCGGCAATACTGTTTGGGTGACGTCAACGAGCAAGTCTCCAACAAAGCCTTGGACATGGATATCTTTCCATTCGTAGGCTTCAATTGGGGTGCTTTGGGCTGCCATGAATTTATTTTGAATCAGGCCTTTATCCAGCGTTCCATGAATGGGAACGTTTTGCTGCCATTCTTCACCTTTCCATAAACGTACGAGCAAGTAAATGGCTATTGCAAATATCAGCAACCGCAAGCTCCACATCGATAAGACCGAGATGCCGATCAAAATAAAACCGGTCCACACATAGGATTTACGTGTTTTTTCAGATTTATTCATCGCGTAATAAATCAGTCCGATACCAAGAAGAACCAAAAATACGCTGCCGTTGCCGAAAAAAGCAGCTTCCACGAATATGAGAAGTAAAGCGCTCAGAATGATAAACGCCTGTTTGTTAGTAGTAAACAGTTGCATCGTAGTTTTGCCTCCTTCTTTGTAGCGGAAAAGCGAGAAGAAGGAATCCTTCTTCTCACTCTAGTTTACCCAATTTCCTTATGTTGTGCGCTGTTTTTTTCTAAAGCTTCTAGCCGGCGTTCCATGGCGGAGCGTTCATGTTCTTGTTCGACTTTTGAGCCAAGTGTTTTGATGTATGACGCCATGTCATCATAAGATCCGAGGCGTTCCGCCACAAGTTCCGGATTCAACACTTTGTCCATTTGGTAATGGGCCCGGGTTGCGTTTTCCTTGCCCATCAATTGAAGCTGCCGCACTTTCATATCTTTTACTTTATGTTTCATTTCCTCATAGCGCTGTTCCAAACCGGTCAATTCAGCCAGGTTTTCCTTGATTGTCCGATTCAGCTCAGCAACGCGATTGGAATAAGCGGCCACTTCCATTTCAGCAAATGCAGACAAGTCGCTTTCACCTGAAGTTTGTGCAAGTTCAAGCTGGGACTGCCGCTTTTCAAGCATCGATGAAGCT
Source organism: Planococcus sp. VCh962 (assembly GCF_057748275.1). Classification (NCBI taxonomy): domain Bacteria; kingdom Bacillati; phylum Bacillota; class Bacilli; order Caryophanales; family Caryophanaceae; genus Planococcus; species Planococcus sp. VCh962. Next base: position 372,486 of record NZ_JBYLHS010000002.1, on the reverse strand, counting down.
TCAGCCAATTCTTTTTCCAGTTTGCTGTTCAGCTTGGCTTGGCGCTCGACCCATTTGCCTGTTTCTTCCGTCTGCTTTTCAGCTTCCACGATATAGCGGTTCAAGACAGCCAGTGGATTTTTTTCTTCTTTCTTTGATACCAGTGTATCTACGTCTGTTGCTACTGCGAATTTAAAGCGTTCCCATAAAGATGCCATTTGTATTCCTCCTTATTTTGTAAGTTTGTCCCATTGTCTTTCGAAATTTGTAAACGGATCATTTGTTTTTGCTACTGTGACAGGGCGTTCATTCCAATTGCGGTAAATCCACCATAGTCCGGCAGCTGCTGCCACACCAATCAAAGCCGGTACGTTGGAAATGGCTGACAGGGCTCCGACAGCACCAACAAATCCCCACCAGATTTTTGCTGCAGTGGATATGCTTTTCAGATAAAAATGCACACCCATGTAGAGAATCAAACCAGAGACTGCCAATCCCATGATGGCGCCGAGATTGGATAATACGATGATGCCGGCGACAATGCCCAGTGTAATCATCCAAAACTTATTCAATTTAATTCCTCCTCTCAATTTGTATCTTCATCTTATCAAGGGGTGAATCTTTTCAACACGGTCCCTGACTGCATCTTTTACTAAGACTTGAGACGTAGTTTGGTTTAGGTGAGGTGGATTGAAATGGAAGATGCTATAATATCTTCTATATAGCACGAAGAGGGGAGCTGCTCTATGAGAATAATCACTTACAGCATTACAGCGTTAAGTATTTATCTGGTTCTTGTCACTTACCTTGGCTGGAACGTATACTTATGGTTTGACTCATGGGCAGAATGGATTTATCCTGTGTTATTCGGCTTCCTCTGGTTTATCATCGCCTTCAGCTTTTTCATTGGCCGAATGGGGCATCGCTGGCTGATATTTTCAGTAATTGGCGCTTATTGGTTCGCTTTTCTGGAATACGGAATCATTTTCTTTCCACTGGCGAATATCATCAGCTTATTTGTTGATTGGAATCAAGAAGCTTTAATTCTCGGAAATGCGGTGGCTGCCATTTTCGCTTTGATTTTTATTGCCGGAACCTATCTGGCTTACAGTCCGGTTGTCCGTGAGCTGGAAATCACCATTGGCGGGCCTGCTTCAGACCCTCTTCATCTAGTGGTAGGTTCAGATTTTCATCTGGGTATTCTTTCAGGCAGACGGCATCTTAAACGTTTTGTCACCCTTGCCAATAAACTAAAGCCGGACGTCGTCCTGCTTGCCGGAGACTTGGTGGATGATGATCCGGTATGGTATGCACATTATGGAATGAAAGAAGAAATGGAGAAATTAAAAGCCGAACTGGGCGTGTATGGTGTTTTGGGCAATCACGAATACTATGGCAAGAAAATTCCTTTACTGGTACGGCTAATGGAAAGTTCCGGAGTGAAAATCCTGCGGGATGAAACTATTTTAGTCGGAAATCGTTTCTATTTAACAGGAAGGGAAGACCGGACAAATGGCAAGCGCCATGCATTGGAACTATTAAAACCGAAAAGTGAATTGCCATGGATCATTTTGGATCATACGCCATCTGATTTAAAGACGCCTGTACAACTAGGGGCAGATTTACATATATCCGGCCATACCCATAAAGGGCAGATGTGGCCGAATCGCTTTATTACAAAAAAAGTATTTGAACTGGATTATGGCCATCGCCTTTCCGGAAAAACCCATCTCCTTGTGTCGTCGGGATTCGGGTTTTGGGGACCAGCCATACGTATTGGCAGCCGCTCAGAATTATGGTCGATCAAGATGAAATTTGAGCCAACAAACTAAGAGGAGCATTTAAATGGAACAGTGGATTACATCAGTTATGTCTGAATACGGTTATATCGGAATCTTTTTACTTATTATGCTGGAGAACGTGTTCCCGCCAATTCCGTCCGAAGTGATCTTGACTTTAGGCGGATTTATGACAACGACAACAGATATGACCATTACGGGAGTGATTTTGGCTTCAACAGCTGGATCGGTATCGGGTGCATTAATATTATATGGAATCGGGTTGTTATTGGACGTTGAACGTTTGGAGAAAATTGTGGAAAAATATGGCCATATATTGCGTGTGAAAAAAGCCGACATCCACCGTGCGGATGCCTGGTTTGATCGCTATGGTATCTGGACCATCTTTTTTGGGCGGCTGATTCCATTGGTCCGCAGTTTAATTTCGATTCCTGCAGGGATGGCCAACACGAAATTTTGGCTGTTCCTGACATTTACTACATTGGGTACCCTTCTATGGAATACGGTCCTTGTCTTTGTAGGGGAAGCAGTAGGGGAAAACCGCGATCAGATTATGGAACAGCTCGATATTTATTCAAATGTGGTTTATGCTTTGATTGCACTGGGCGGAATTGCGGCCATCTGGTATTACTTTAAAAAAATCAGAACACGCGAAATAGATTGAATCCGATTAGGAAAAACTGTCAGCTGTTTGCCGGCAGTTTTTTTTATTGTTATAATTATTCGAAAATGGGAAAATGCTAGCAGTCGTTTAGGCATTGAAGTACATATAATGGAATTGGAGAGGATCGGCATGAAACCAATCGTTTACATTACACAGAAGCTGCCTGATGAAGCTGTAGCAAGTTTACAGCAATCTTATGAAGTGCGGATGTGGGAAGATACGGAAACTTCAGCTCCGCGTGAAGAGTTATTAAAACAAGTAAAAGATGCGCAAGCGCTTTGGACGATGCTTTCTGACAATATCGATGGAGAAGTCTTTGAAGCAGCGCCGAATTTGAAAATCATCACAAATCTGGCGGTAGGGTACAACAACATTGATTTGGATGCCGCCCACAAGCATAAAGTTTTTGTCACGAATACACCGGATGTATTGACTGAAACGACGGCAGATTTAACGTTTGCGCTGCTATTGGCAACGGCTCGGCGCATAGTGGAAGCGGACAGAACCGTGCGTTCGGGTGATTGGAAATCTTGGAGCCCGATGGGGATGACCGGACAGAATGTCGGCGGAGCAACACTTGGCATCATCGGCATGGGAAGAATCGGGGAAGCGGTGGCAAGGCGCGCGCAAGGGTTCGGCATGAATGTGCTTTACCATAACCGGACACGCCGAAGCTTGGAAGATGTAAAATATGCGACATTGGAAAATCTTCTGAAAGAATCGGATTTTGTCGTGATTTTAACGCCGCTTACCAATGAAACAAGAGGCATGATCGGTGAACAGGAACTGTCGCTGATGAAACCGACTGCTTGTTTGATCAATGTAGCGCGTGGTGGAATTGTAGATGAGAACGCCTTATACGAAGCGCTAAAAGCGAACAAGCTATGGGGAGCAGGATTGGATGTTTTCGAACAGGAACCGGTTCCGACAGACCATCCATTGCTTAGTTTGCCAAATGTCACGGTATTGCCTCATATCGGCAGTGCGACTGTCCAGACAAGATTCGCGATGATGGCCATGAATGCAGAAGCCATTGCGGCGTGCCTTGAAGGGCGCTCAGTAAAAAATCGAGTATGTTAGGGAGTGTTTAGATGAAAGGTTCAATTACACCATATCTTACTTTCTATGGCCAAGCAGGTGAAGCTTCATCTTTTTATGAGGAGGTCTTTGGCTTAGAAAGAATAGGAAGCCAAACTTATGGAGATTCCGGCTTCCCAAGTCCGGATCATGCCAAAGAATTTCTTCTGCACTGCCTGTTGCAAAAAGGCGATTTTCGGTTAATGATGGCCGATTCTGTAGAGGAGCAGCCGGAACAGCCACGCTCCGGCCTGGCACTTGTCGTAGAATGTGAAAGCGACGAAGAAGCCACAAGGATTTTCGGCAAACTGTCTGAAGGCGGACAAGTGATCATGGAACTTCAAGACACTTTTTGGGGAGCTAAATACGGAAAAGTAAAAGATAAATACGGATTCATCTGGGACCTGAACGTAGAAAAAGAAAAGTGAAGGCGCCTGTTTAGCCCCGACAAGCTTAAGACAAACCGCCGAAGCGGCGCTCTTTGCCGCCTAGGCGGATTGGCTTAAGACCTCGAGGGGCTAGGCGCCGCAACTGGACAATAGAAAAGTGAAGGCGATTGAAAAAGATCTTATATAAATCTGATCATAAGTGGCAGCTGCTTCAGGCAGCTGTTTTTTCAATTTCACAAAAGTTGAATTTTAGCGGTTTTTATTGTAAAATGATTTAGGTTTTTGAAGTCTTTGGGACTTACGGAACAAATTGAAGAATAGGGGGTATGATTCATGCAAAATCATACACACAACGTTTTACTTTATTATTTATATACACCAATCGAAGATCCTGAGACTTTCGCAGCTGAACATTTGGCAGCTTGCAAGGAAATTGGGCTGAAAGGCCGTATCCTTGTTTCTCATGAAGGAATCAATGGTACATGCTCTGGAACAATCGAGCAGACAGAAGCCTATATGGAGATGGTGAAAAGCGATCCGCGTTTTTCAGAAATCGTCTTCAAAATTGACGCGGCAGACGGCCATGCATTCAAAAAAATGCACGTGCGCGCGAAAAAAGAAATTGTTCACTTGGGCCTCGAAGAGGATATCGATCCGAATGAATTGACTGGAACTTACTTAGAGCCTGCAGAATTCTACAAACGCATGCAGGATCAAGATACAATCGTGCTTGATGCACGCAACGACTATGAATATGACTTGGGCCATTTCCGCGGCGCTGTGCGTCCGGATGTCGAAAACTTCCGTGATCTTCCGGAATGGGTCCGTGAAAACAAAGAAATGTTCGAAGGTAAGAAAATTTTAACTTATTGCACAGGCGGAATCCGCTGTGAAAAATTCTCTGGCTGGCTGAAAAAAGAAGGCTTTGAAGATGTAGCGCAATTACATGGCGGCATCGTAACTTACGGAAAAGATCCGAAAGTGCGTGGCGAGCTTTGGGACGGACAGTTGTATGTATTCGATGAGCGTATTGCTGTTCCTGTAAACCAAGTAGAGCACGTTGTTGTCGGCAAAGACCATTTCACTGGCGAGCCTTGTGAGCGCTATGTGAACTGCGCAAACCCGGAATGCAACAAGAAAATTCTTGCTTCTGAAGAAAACGAACATAAATACATGCGTTCATGCTCTGACGAGTGCCGTGAACATCCACGCAACCGCTATGCCTTTGAACACGGGTTAACGGGAGCAGAAGTTCAGGAACGCCTGGATGCATTAAAGGTAACAACAGAAGTATAAGCAATCAAAAAAACCGTCCTTAAAGGGACGGTTTTTTGTATGGCTCAAGATCATATCAATTATCCTTCTTCATTCAGTACTACAGAACGGCCTTTCAATTTTAAAAGCAGCGGAATCAGCAGCCAAGCAGCAGCCACTAATAACAGCACCAATGAAATCGGGTTGGTGACGAAAGTTGAAAAGTCGCCGTTTGAAATGGTTAATGCGCGGCGCATATTGTTTTCAATCATTGGCCCAAGAACCAGCGCCAAAACCAGCGGTGCAACCGGAAAATCGTTTTTAGTCAACAAATATCCAAGCACCCCGCAGGCAAGCAACAGGTAAAGGTCGAATGTCGTGTACTGTACGGCATAAACGCCGAAGAACGAAATGGCGATGATGATCGGCAATAAATACTTTTTAGGTGTTTGAATAATCTTAGCAAACACTTTTACAAGAGGCATGTTCAGTATGAGAAGCATCAGGTTCCCGACGAACATACTGGCGATCAGTCCCCAGGCCACTTCTGGATGGTCATCAAATAACAATGGGCCGGGCTGGATATTGTACATAATTAAAGCCCCCATAAGAATGGCAGTTGTCCCGGATCCTGGAATCCCTAACGTCAACAAAGGGATCATAGCGCCTCCAGAAGCAGCGTTATTGGCTGATTCCGGTCCGGCAACACCGGCGATGGCACCTTTGCCGAATTGTTCAGGGGTTTTGCTGAATTTCTTCTCGCCGATATAGGAGAAAAACGAAGCAAGAGTAGCTCCTGCGCCTGGCAGCACACCGATAAAGAAGCCCAATAGCGATCCGCGCATTATAGGAGCCGCGCTATCTTTTAAGTCTTGTCTGGTTGGCAGGATCCGGCCGATTTTCGCCATTGTGCCATCTTCATGGTCCCGTTCCAGAACGGTTTTGAAAACTTCACCTAAAGCGAAAAGGCCAACAGCAATAGTCAGAAATTCAAGTCCGGAATACAAGACCGGAATATCATACGTAAAGCGGGCGATACCTGAAACAGCATCGATTCCGATGGTTCCGAGCATCAAACCGAACACCGTCATCATCAAAGCTTTGGTCATCGATTTTCCGGCTAGGCCACTAACGGCTGCAAGCCCCAGAAGCATTAAAGAAAAATATTCGGCAGGCCCGAATTCCAAAGCTATATTTGATAAAGGCTCAGCCAGCAAGACAAGGCCGATCAGAGAAATGATGCCTGCTGCAAACGAACCAATGGCGGCGATTGATAATGCAGCTCCGGCACGTCCTTGCTTCGCCATCTGATAACCATCGAGAGTCGTGACGACTGACGAAGATTCACCAGGTGTGTTCAGCAGGATGGAGGTGGTTGAGCCGCCATACATGGCGCCGTAATAGACACCCGCCAAAAGAATAATGGAACTGGCTGCTGCTGCCTCTGTCGGCAGGCCAGCCGTCAAAGTAGCGGTCACCGGGATGAGGAGTGCAACGCCGCTCATCGGCCCGATACCTGGCAAAACGCCGACTGCGGTTCCGATTAAGACCCCGGCAAATGCAAAGAGGATGTTTTGCCATTGAAACGCGATGCTGAATCCATCCATCAGAAATTGTAAGGTATTCATAGTACTCCACCTTTCAAATTAAAATACCGGGAATCCCGGCAGCGAGCCGCCGAGGAATTCGGCAAAAAAGTAATAGACGCCAAATGAGAACCCTGTGGCGATCAAAATGGATTTGATCCATTTGCCGCGCTCCATTGTCTGGAAGGCGATTAAAAGAAACACAAACGTTGTAATGACATAGCCGAGAGGTTCCAGTAAAGCTGCATATAAGAGTGCACTGACTAAAATGATGATGAACTTTTTATACTGGACAGCTTCGCCATTTTTAGCTCCTGCCTGATAACGGAAAGTTTCAAAAAGCAAGCGCAGGCTCAACAAAATTAATATGGCTCCTAGACCAATAGGAAAGATGTCCGGACCGACTGCTGAACCGTATGAGCTTTTGGAAATCCGCTGGCTCTCAATGACAAACAGAAGGCCAATCAGTAAAAAAGCGATTCCTGCAAAGCGATCGAAGGTTTTACTCATTGTCTTTCACCCCTTTTAAAGTAAGAAAGCGGCCGAGGCCGCTTTCGCATTATTTTTTCATTTCTAGTGCAGTCAATAATTCAACAATGACTTCTTCTTGAGTTTTTAGGTAATCTACAAAGTCTTCGCTATTTTTATATTCACTTTGCCAGCCGTTTTTCTCCAGCTCTTGTTTCCATTCTTCAGAATTAGACATTTCTTCTAATTTTGTAGACCAGTATTCTTTTGCGCCATCAGACATGTTTTTTGGACCGAAAATTCCGCGCCAGATCGTAAATTCTGCATCAATTCCTTCTTCCATGAATGTCGGCACTTCGCTCAGCTCACCTTCAAGGCGTTCTGGTGAACTAACAGCCAGTACCCGGACATCTCCGGATTTCACATATTCAGCAATTGTGGATGCGTCTGTAGCAATCACATCTGCATTTCCTCCAAGAAGGGCAGCTACGGCTTCACCGCCGCCATCATAAGAAACGTATTTAACCGATTTTGGATCGATGCCATATTCGAATGCCGGCAAAATGCCTACCAAGTGGTCCATAGATCCGGGAGCCGAACCTCCAGCAAGCGTTACTTTCTTAGAATCGGCTTTGATGGCCTCTAGGACATCTCCCAATGATTGGAATTTAGAATCTGCTTTTACGACAATGGCACCGTAATCGCGTGTCAATTGCGCCAGCGGTGTTGTATCTTTATAGCCGTAAGGGCTATTGCCTTCCGCTTTGTTATTATTGATCAAAATCGGCGGTGATTTTACTAGCATCATGTAATCGTTATCCACTTCTTTTGTCGCATATTCGGCCATATAAACAGCTCCGCCGCCGCCGGGTTTATTCTCCACGGTAATGGGCTCTTCGATCAACTTAGTGCCGTTCATTGTCTTAGCGATAGAACGAGCCGTTAAATCCCATCCGCCTCCAGCGCCTGATGGAGCTACGATGGTGATGCCGCGTTCAGGATACTTCTCAGAACTTGCATTTGAACTTGAACTTTCCTCTGAAGAACAGGCAGCGAGACCAACCGCTAATACCCCGGCCAGTGAAACTGAAATTAACTTTTTCAACATATAATTCATCCCCCTTAAAAATGATAAAAAGACAGCGCTTTCATCTGCTGTCTTTAATTTATCAGAACTTTTATGAAATTCAATGTTTGTGGTCATAAGAGGGATATTGTCCAAATTGTGGATATTGTTCATAAAGTTCACGGCTGGGGGAAATACCGCCGTTCCGGTCTTCCGATTGTTCCGTATAGAAGCTCAGCACGAGCCGTCTGCTCGGAGACCAAGTGTTCCAAATATCGCCGGGCTGTAGAACGGCTCATTCCACAAGATGCTCCCATCTCCTCGGCAGTGATTCCATTTGCGGATTCGGACAGTTTAGTTTGGATGCGTGACATCGTACTAGGGTCGATTCCTTTTGGTGTCGCCACTGGATCTGCAGAAGCAGTACGGCTCTTATTCCAAAGCAATTGAATCGACTCTTCATTCAGTGGGCCTTCCGTTTCCAGCGAACGCCGTTTTGCCTGATACATCAGCAGGCTTTCTTTAAAACGGTCAAATGTTAACGGTTTTAATATATAATCGGATACGCCGCTTCTGAATGCTTTTTTAACGATATCTGTTTCCGAAGCAGCGGTAATAAAGATGACATCAGAATCAGGGCTCTCCAACTGGATAAAAGGCATTAAATCCGTGCCTTTTATATCCGGCAAATAGGCATCAAGCAAAATAAGCTGTGGTTTTAATACTTGGATCCAATCTTTTGCTTCTGATCCGGTATATGCAGAACCCACCACTTGAAACCCTTCGATTTTTTCAATAAACCGTTTATGGATATCGGCGATTCGCTTGTCGTCTTCGATAATCAGAACTTCAATCATGGCCATTTCCTCCAATTTTTATGGAAATAATGAATAGGGCTCCTCCAAGGTCGCCAGTTTCCATAGCAATTTCACCTTGCAGATCCTGTACATTTTCATAGACTTTGAGCATTCCGAACCCACGGTCATCGCCGGCTTTAGTCGAAATGCGTTTTTTGAATAAAGTGGAAAGAATATCAGGATCCACACCTTCTCCGGAATCTTCTACTTCAATCAGGATTTCACTCCCGTTATCTGACAAAAGAAGCCGGACTATGCGTTCAGGCTCGGGAAGACTTTCAACTGCCTCAAAAGCGTTGGTGACAAGGTTGCCAAGAACTGATACAAACAAACTTTTTTCAAGATGGGAAGGAAGCTTTTTTAATAAGCTTTCTTCATCCAAGATAAGTTTCACTTTTAATTCGCGGGCCCGGTTGAAAAGGCCGATTACAATGCCCCCAAGAAATGGATCTTGAAGCCGTTGTGTGACAAATTGCACCAGCGATTGCTGTTCTTCCGTTTCATTATGAATCAATTGCATCGCTTCTTCGAGAGAATTCAACTGGATCAACCCTGAAATGGTATAAAGGAAATTTTGATGTTCATGGGTCTGGGCGCGTAAAGCATCTGCATATTGCCTAACTTGTGAAAGCTCATTGCGAAGTCCTTCTATGTCTGATTGCAAACGGAAACTGGAAACAGCGCCGATGATTTCATTTCCTAAATGGATTGGGATTCTATTGACAATCAACTTTTTTCCGCGAATGGTCATTGGCCTGTCAAGCTGTGCTTCGCCTGTTTGCAGAACTTGGGGAAGCAGGGTGTTGGGCAAGACTTTCTCTACAGGCCAGCCGATAAGCTCGGTTTCTTTTGGCAAAGACAGGAAGTCATATGCGGAGACGTTGGCCATCGTAATGGCACCAGCTTTGTCTACCATAAGAATGCCTTCCCTGACGGATTCGATTAAAGCATTGCGTTCAGTATACAGATTGGCAATTTCTTCCGGTTCCAGTCCGAAAAGTATCTTTTTAATATTGCCTGCCAGAAACATGGAGCCAATTGCGCCAAAAAGAATGGCGATAAGGACAATGCCGATGATAGAGTCGGCGTATTCCAGAAAAATAGAAGTGATATTTGTTTTTAGAAAACCTACGGAAATGACGCCAATAATCGCTCCATTTTCATCAAATATAGGGGCTTTTCCCCGAAGTGCTGGCCCAAGTGATCCGGTTGCTTCTGAAATATAGGAGTCACCATTTGAAAGCGCACGTGCATTATCATCCCCGACCATCATTTTTCCAATTCGCTCTTCAATAGGGTGGGTATAACGGATGCCATTTTTATTGCCAATGACGACATACTCCGCACCGGTTTGTTCTCGGATATGTTCAGCGATTGGCTGAAGGGCAGACGAAGGGTCAGTTTCTTTAAAACCATTTTTGATATCTTGGCGGTCCGCTGAAGTAACGGCGATGGCCAAAGCCCGCTTGCCGACTTGCTCTTCAATGGCTTCAGAAATGGTAAAGTAAAACGAGATTCCGGCCAGCACCATGACGGTCGAGATGAACAGAGCTCCATAGATAAAAATTCTTCGCTGCAATGGCATTCCGAAATCACTCATTTCCTTTTTGATACTCTATTCTATCCAATTTTAAACAGTTAAGAAAGAGGCTAGAAAAGAGAAAATGGGATTAAGCAAATATCAAGCATAAAAAAACGCAAAAGTTTTCACTTTTGCGTTTTTTAGGCTATTGAGAAACTTGTATGTTCTTCTATCATTTCGCTCCAGGACGGACGCTTTTCGCGGGGTGCGGCCTGAGCCTCCTCGCTTGCTATGCTCCCTGCGAGGTCTCAGGACTCGCCTCGCTACGCTGCTCCCGCAGGACTCGCCTCGCTACGCTGCTCCCGCAGAAGTCGCTGCATTCAGCATTCTTTTGTCACCTTTAGAGCATCTTTAAAATCATAATTGTCTGAGTAAATTCTCTTTTATTGTTTCCTGCTCTCCAGATATGAAGCCAACCAGCGGAGACGCCTGCGGGATAGCGAGACAGCCGAGACCCTGCAGGAGCGTAAGCGACGAAGCGGCTTGGCGCTCGCCCGCGGCAAGCGCAGCTGGTTGGCGGAATATCGGTTAAGGAATGAAGGCTAATACAAGTTTTTACTTTTTCTACAAGCTGAAAAACGCAAAAGTTTTCACTTTTGCGTTTTTTCTTCCTGCTCTTCCTGCTTTTCAGCGCAATCAAAACAGAAGAGCTGTCCTTCTATATAAACTCCATCCAAAAAACCGTCACGGCAATAAATGTCTTTTTCACAATTGCTGCAAGGCCCGATGAGTTCACGCATCTTGATGGGCCGCCGCGTATATGTACATGGCTTCCTTCAAATAAGATGACAATCCTTTTCCATGCTGGTCGATGTTATTCGCAAATCGACGATCCGATGCATATAAATCTGCAAGGCTTCGGAACATTTTCGGAGTGCAATCATAAAAGCGGTTCAACAAATTGTAATAAGCTTTCATTTCAATTTGAACCTTATGGGAAGCGGGGGAAAGAGCCATCAGAGATGCTACCGCTTTGTAGATGCGATTGCCTTCACGGTTGATTTCTTCCAAATCTTCTTTTTCTTTTTCCGGTTTCGGTTCTACGGTTGCAGCCGTTTCTTCAACAGCGTTAAGCTGTGGAGCAGGTTCCAATTCTTCAACAGGATTTGTTTCTTCGACAGATTCCAGTACTTCGGTAAATTCTTTTTCTTCAGCAGGTATCATCTCTTCAACGGATGTTTCTTCTTGAGTTGATGTTGATTCAGGAGATGGCGAAGGTTCTGATATATTCGCTTGTTCACCAGCAGCTTTTGGTTGTTCAATATCAGCTGTCTTATATTTTTTGATATCATCATCTGATTTTTTTATAGAAAAAGCAGCAAAGCGGTCTTCATTAGACAAATCTTCGTCGCCTTCCAGTTCAAGGCGGGTCCGTTCAGCGTTTTCTATCAGCTTTTCCAGCCGTGCTTTTTTCTTTTCTAATAATTCAACATGCTGCGTCAAAGCAAATTTCGAATCAAAGCCATCTGCGACAATCTCTTGAATTTTCTTTAGCGAAAATCCAAGTTCTTTAAAAAATAAAATATGCTGAAGCAATTTCAAATCTTCATTATTGTAATAACGATATCGATTGGAACCAATATTTGACGGTTTCAATAATCCGACACTGTCGTAATGGTGAAGTGTTCGGACACTGACTCCTGCAATTTTTGCTACTTCTTGTACTTTGTACACTTAATCACCTCTCCATTATGATTAGACTATTACGCACCGTCAGTGTCAATAGCTTTTCAGGATTTCTTTGTAAATGGCTCCTTTATCATAGTATAAAAACTTAAGGTGTATTAATTAACGGGTCCATTCGATTAGACAACTAGTAAAAAAAGAAAGACTGATATTTCTAACAACTCCTAGAAGTTTCTTGAGTAATATGGAATAATAGAAATGAAAGCGTTTTCAATATTTTGAACTGAAGGAGGAAGTGTCCGTGAAGTTAACCAATTTTATTAATGGCACCTGGCAAGATGGTTCAAATGCAAAATACACTCCTGTTTTAAATCCCGCAACGGGAGAAGAATTAGCTCAAGTGCAGATGTCTACAAGAGAAGACGTGGACACAGCCGTAAAGGCAGCAAAAGCAGCACAAAAGAAATGGGCAAAAGTTCCGGCTCCAAAAAGGGCCGATTATTTGTATGAAATAGGGCGTCTGATGAAACAAAAGAAAGAACAACTCGCACAGGTGCTGACAAAAGAAATGGGCAAAGTGATTGAAGAAGGCAGAGGAGAAGTACAAGAGGGAATTGACATGGCTTATTATATGGCGGGTGAAGGCAGACGGCTGTTTGGTGAAACCACACCTTCAGAGCTTGCCGATAAATTTGCGATGAGCGTCCGTTCACCGATTGGCGTTGTCGGATTAATAACACCTTGGAACTTCCCGGTAGCGATTGCCACTTGGAAATCCTTCCCGGCAATTGTCGCCGGCAATGCGTTTCTTTGGAAACCGGCAACGGAAACACCGATGATGGCTTATGAAATGGCAAAAATTTTCGAAGAGGCGGGCCTGCCGGAAGGCGTTGCAAATATAGTCTTTGGTTCCGGGTCTGAAGTCGGGACTGCCATGATTGAACATAAAGACATCAAAGTCATTTCATTTACCGGTTCAACTGAAACCGGCCGTAAAGTTGCTGAAGCGGGCGGACGCAATTTGAAAAAAGTTTCTCTGGAAATGGGCGGGAAAAATGCAGTGATCGTCATGGAAGACGCCGATTTGGATTTGGCGGTTGAAGGGATTTTATGGAGTGCTTTCGGTACGGCTGGCCAGCGATGTACAGCTTGCAGCCGTGTGATTGCCCATAAGGACATTAAAGAAGCCCTGCAAAACCGTTTGCTGGATAAAATTCAAATCTTGACGATTGGCGACGGAATGGACGAATCAGTGAAGGTTGGACCGGTAATCAACAAAAATGCGTTGGAGAAAATCCATTCGTATGTCGGAATCGGGCAGCAAGAAGGAGCCACATTGCTTGTTGGGGGAGAAATTCTGAAGGAGGCTCCATATGATCAAGGGAACTATTACGCACCGACAATGTTCACTGATGTTACCCCGGACATGCGGATTGCTCAAGAAGAAATCTTCGGACCAGTCATTTCAATTATCGAAGTCGGCAGTTTTGATGAAGCCATCGAGGTCAATAACGGTGTAATTTACGGGCTATCAAGTTCGATTTATACAGCGGATGTAAACCGTGTGTTTAAAGCCCAAAGAGATTTGGATACTGGCATTGTCTATATCAATGCCGGAACCACGGGCGCTGAAATCCATTTGCCGTTCGGGGGGACAAAAGGGACAGGCAACGGACATAGAGATTCCGGAGTGGCGGCACTTGATGTTTTTACCGAATGGAAGAGCATCTATGTGGATTACAGCGGAAAATTGCAGCGTGCACAAATTGACAATGAAATCTGAGGCGGAGAGGGGCAATGGAGATGAAAGTTGCGGTTTTGGGTGCAGGATTAATGGGCAAACAGGCAGCAGGCGATTTAATCGCAAGTGCTGAAGTGGAAAAAGTTTATTTAGCGGATGTAAATATCGCACAGGTAAGCTTGTTTAAAGAATATATTGGCAGCGATAAGCTGGAGGCCGTGTATTTGGATGTCAACGATGAAAAAGAACTGGCGGCTGTAATTTCAAAAGCCGATGTAGTCATTAACGCTTTGTTCTATACCTTCAACGAAAAAGTGGCAAAAGCCGCACTCTCCTGCGGTGTTCACTCTATTGACCTCGGCGGCCATATTGGCGGAGCGACAAATGCCGTTCTTGCCCTGCATGAAAAAGCGCAAGAAAAAGGAGTTACGTTAATACCGGATTTGGGCGTGGCACCCGGAATGATCAATATTCTGGCGGGATTCGGCGCAGGGAAACTTGATGAAGTAAATGAAATCAAGCTTTTTGTCGGCGGCATCCCGGTAGAGCCGGAACCGCCATTACAGTATAACCATGTCTTTTCACTCGAAGGGGTTTTTGATCATTATACAGATCCATCCCATGTCATCCGAAACGGAGAGCTGCTGGAAGTAGCTTCTTTATCGGAGATTGAGCATGTGGAATTTGAAGGCTTTGGCGAATTGGAAGCCTTCCACACTTCTGGTGGAACATCGACTTTAACTGATACATTCAGTGGAATCAAAACGCTTGAATATAAAACTTTGCGCTATAAAGGACATGCTGAGAAATTCAAGCTGCTTGTGGATCTTGGATTTACAGACCGGGAAAAAACAGTCACAGTGAATGGCCATGTCATCAAGCTGCGCGACGTGCTTCGGGAAGTGCTGACTCCAATTACCGAACTTGGCGATAAGCAGGATGCGGTATTGCTGCGCGTAATGGTATCAGGGGCAAAAGGCGAAGAAGATTTAACGTATGAATACAATATGATCACCGTCAAAGATCCTGAAACCGGAGTAACTGCTATGGCACGGGCAACCGCCTATACCATTTCAGTAGTCGCCCAGATGATTGGAAACGGGACGATCAACAAGCGTGGATCTTATCCGCCTGAACTAATTGTTCCCGTAGAAGAGTATATTAACGAAATGGCCAAACGGGGAGTCCTGATCAAAGAAACTGTGCATCGTTCGGCATATCAGAGTTAAAAGAGACCGGGGGGAAGGTAAATGAACTTTGAATTCTCAGAGGAACAGGAACTTCTTCGGAAAACAGTCAGGCAATTTGTAGATGCCGAAATTCTTCCATACATTGCTGAATGGGATGCAAAAGGGGGCTTTGACCCAAATATCTGGAAGAGACTCGCTGAGCTGGGGCTGATGGGGGTCTGCATTCCAGAAAAATATGGCGGCAGTGGAATGGACTATAATTCGCTGGCTGTCGTTTGTGAAGAGCTGGAGAGGGGAGATACTGCTTTTCGTACAGCCGTATCTGTCCATACCGGTTTAAACTCGATGACTCTTTTGCAATGGGGAACGGAGCATCAAAAGCAGCAGTTCCTGGTGCCGCAAGCCAAAGGGGAAAAAATTGGCGCTTTTGGTTTAACAGAGCCGGGAGCAGGATCGGATGTTGCGGCGCTGTCGACGACAGCGGTCCGTGATGGCGATGATTATATTTTAAACGGCCAAAAAACCTGGATTTCCTTATGCGACATCGCCGATCATTTTATCGTTTTTGCTTATACCGATAAAGCCAAAAAACACAATGGCATCAGTGCCTTTGTTGTGGAACGGACTCGGGAAGGTTTCTCTTCTAAAGCGATCAAAGGAAAATACGGGATCCGGTCAGGCAATACTGGTGAACTGTTTTTTGATGATGTCCGGATTCCTGCCGATAACCGGCTGGGTGAAGAAGGGGAAGGGTTTAAAATCGCGATGGCTTCGCTGGATAATGGGAGATTTACAGTAGCGGCAGGCGCTTGCGGCTTGATCATGGCCTGTTTGGAGGAAAGCGTGAAATATTGCCAGTCACGTTCAACTTTCGGAAAGCCGATAGGCGAGCATCAGCTGGTCCAACAAATGATTGCCCATATGGAAGCCGGGTTTCAAATGAGCCGCCTGCTCGTGTACCGGGCCGGTGAAATGAAAAACAAAGGAATTCGCAATACGAGAGAAACCTCGCTCGCGAAATGGCAAGCATGTGATTTCGCCAATAAAGCGGCGGATGACGCGGTCCAGATTCACGGAGCTTATGGCTATTCGGATGAATATCCGGTAGCCCGCTTTTTGCGGAATTCGAAAGCGCCCGTTATTTATGAAGGCACCAGGGAAATCCACACCATTATGCAGGCGGAATACGTACTCGGAAAACGGGAAGACAGAAAACTGAACCGGATGCTGCCGAAATGGCCATTTGAAGAATAAGAAAAAGGATGACCGCTTAGGCGGCCATCCTTTTTTGCGTTAAATAGCTGTTTCTTCTACTGTTTTTGGAACAAGCATTTGCAGTCTTTTTGGCTGGATTTGAATCGTTACGGGGGTTTTCAAATAAATCTCCCCATCTGTATCCACTTCCATTTCATCTTCTGTCCGGATGGTAATATGTTTTCCTTGATGGTGGGTGATATGGTCCAGCTCTTCTGGTGAGATATCCGGCTGGGAAAGGGAGAACCATTCCCGGATCGCTGCAATAGAGGATGTCTGGATGATGAAAATATCAAGAAGGCCGTCTGCAGGGTCTATCGTAGCCAGTGGAAATGTATGGGTACCGATTGATTTTCCATTCATTACCAGGACAGCTACTCCTTCTTCGATATAATGGACGCCATCAATTTCCATAAAGATTGAAAAAGGTTCGGATTGGCGCATGGTTTGGAGAGCGCTCATAAAATAACTCAATTTTCCGTAGCGCTCTTTCAAGACAGGATCAATGTTCATAGATGCGTCAGCAATTAGGCCGATGCCTGCAAAATTCAAAAATGAATGTTCATTAATTTGGGCGGCATCGATTTCTTTTACTTCTCCGCCGACCAACTCTTCGGCAGCTGCGTCCAGTGCCATTGAAATAGTGAGAGTACGAGCAAAATCATTGCAGGTGCCGCTTGGGAGAATACCGAGAATAGGGGGATTCTCCACACTGGAAAGTACTTGGACTGCTGTATGGACTGTTCCGTCTCCTCCAGCCACAAAAAGGACATCTGCTGCACCGGATGAATTTTTACAGGCTTCTTCAAATTCTTCTCTAGAGTGTGTTTGGATAAGTTCCAGCTTTTTTGAAGCTCTCGCGAGAGTGGGTACAGCTAAAGGGAGTACCGTCTCGGACGTTGCTGCTCCTGCCGCCCCGTTATACAATAAGACCGAACGTCCAAATCTCGGCATGTAATTAAACCTCCTTAAATCTCTTATTTGTTTTCATTTTCCACTTATCGTTCAAT
Source organism: Planococcus sp. VCh962 (assembly GCF_057748275.1). Taxonomy (NCBI): domain Bacteria; kingdom Bacillati; phylum Bacillota; class Bacilli; order Caryophanales; family Caryophanaceae; genus Planococcus; species Planococcus sp. VCh962. The sequence continues at coordinate 354,944 of NZ_JBYLHS010000002.1, read as the reverse complement.
CATAAACTAAGCAGCACAATCATCCAACAAAAAGAAAGAAGGTATATTTTTATGACTTCAAGACTATATTACCAGGATTCTGAGCTGGCCAAAGCGGCCGTCACGGTTACACAAAGCGGCGAAGATGAAAAAGGGGTATTTGCTATTTTGGATCAAACTTGTTTTTACCCGGAAGGCGGTGGCCAACCGGCGGATACCGGAATGATTGGAGAAGTCCGCGTTCTGGATGTCCAAACGGTCCAAGGGGAAATTCGCCATTACACAGATTCTCCGCTTTCTAAAGGAACTTTTCAGGCTGAACTGGATTGGAAACGCAGATGGGACCATATGCAGCAGCATGCTGGCCAACACATCTTAAGTGCAGTGTTTGATGACGGCTATGGAATGAAGACCGCCAGTTTCCATTTAGGAGAAGAAAGAGTCTCGATCGACTTGGATATGCCGAAAATTTCTAAAGAACAATTGAAAGAAGCGGAAACTGCGGCAAATGACGTTATCCGGAAGCACCTTCCAATCAGCACAGAATGGATTACCGATGAACAAGCCAAAAACATGAAGCTGAGAAAAACGCCTGCTGTAACAGGCGAAATCCGGTTAGTAAAAATTGAAGGGGTAGATCTTAATGCTTGCGGTGGCACTCACCCTAAAAATACAGCAGATATCGGGATGATCAAAATCATTGGCACTGAAAAAGCGAAAGGCGGTACACGCGTATATTTCTTATGCGGAAACCGTGCATTGGATTACTTCCGCCAGCTGATTGAAACGACGGATGAAGTCGTTCAGCAATTGAATGCACCTATGCAGGAGCTTCCGGCGGCTGCAGCTTTGCTGCTAAAGGAAAAAGTGGAAAATGAGAAAGCGCTGAAAGAACTTCGGACAAAATTGCTGGAAGCTGAAGCAGCGGCAATCCAATCAGAAGGCGGGAGTGGATTGATTCAGCAAGTATTCTCCAATCGGCCGGTAAAAGAAGTTCAGCAATTGGCGCATTTGGTTATCGCCAAAAATCCTTCAGCAGTTTTACTGTTCTTGATTGCAGAAGAAGAAACGATTCGTTTTGTTTGCGCCAAGGGTGAAGATGCGGAAGGAGATATGAGAAATGTATTGAAAGAGCTTCTCTTGCTGACAGATGGCAAAGGCGGCGGTAATGCACAATTTGTTCAAGGCGGTGGAAAAACAGAACAAACTCCTGAAACGTTCTTTCGTGCTTTCCAATTGAGTTTGAAAAATATCCAAGGAATTCTGTAACTTTTTCAGATTTTTCCTGTCTAATGGAAAAAGAGCGGTTTGAAAGGATGTAGGCGGATATGAAGAATAGGAGTATTTGGCTATTAGTTGCAGCGGCCGTTGCAGCAATTGCTTTGTCCTTTGTTTTTATCGTCGATAAAGTATCGGTAAGTGCATCTTCCATTGCTTTAGCGGAACAAGGCTGGCAGGCGAACTTTTCTTCTGCACTTCATCCCGATGCCGTCAAAGACGGAGATCTGTATATCACAAATGAAAACGGTGAACCGGTTGAAGTGGAAATGGCATTGAATAACAATGGCAAGACCGTTGAGATTCCGCAAATTCCAGTGGGGGAATACAGGCTCCATATCAAAAAATCTGCGCTAAAAGGGAATTTATTGAAATCGCTGGATGTAAAAGAAATCGCTTTTAGCGTTCAGGAAGAAATCACCGCCTTGACCAGTGAAGAAGAATTGAGAGCTTACTTCGCTCAATTGCTGGAGCTGCAAAAGAGCAGCCAGCAGCCAGGTTTATTCAATAACGAAGGCGGAGCTGTAGAAGAGTCTGCTGAAAACAGCGAAACTAGCGGAGATTCCGGAAGCGGCGGCGAGCATTCGACGACAAATAACCAAGTCGAAGGCGTAGATGAAGCCGACATGGTGAAGACGGATGGCTCTTTTATCTACTCGATCAGTGAATCACGGGTCATCATTTCGGATGTCCGCACACCGGAAGCGATGACAGTCGCAAGTGACATTAAATTTCAAGAAGAAATGTATCCGCAGCAGCTGTTTTTAGCGAAAAATATATTAGTGGTAATAGGGAGCCAGTATTCTACTATACCGTTTGAAGACACAGTACGAGAATTCCAGCCCCATATCGGTTTGACTTCGGTTTACCTGTACGACATCAGCAATCCGGCTGCGCCACAGCTAATCCGGGAATTCGGGACAGAGGGAAGTTTGAACAGTGCACGCCTGACCAATAATATTTTGTATTATGTCACTAATGTCTATCCTGATTTTTGGACATTGGAAGAACAAGGTGGCGGTGAATTGCGTCCGCATACTTACGACTCTAATGACAATAATGATCTTAAACCGATGCCTTACGAGAACATCTCCATTCTTCCAGGCACCATGGAAGGCAGCTATAGCATCATATCGGCGATTGACTTGGCTGAACCTGCCCAAAACACTGTCTCTACGAAAGGGTTTTTAGGAGGCAGTGAGCAAATGTACATGACAGAAGAAACCATGTATTTAACTGCAGCGAAGTACATGCCGGTGGATGAAGAGAATGTAGAGGACGATGTGCGCATGTCGACTTGGCTTCCACAGTTGGCTAACACGGAAATCTTCAAATTCACACTAAACGGAACAGATGTACAGTTTTTATCTTCAAGTGAAGTCACAGGAACTTTACTCAACCAATTCTCGATGGACGAACACAATGGATATTTCCGAATCGTCACTACGGAAGGAATTGCCTGGGACGAAGCGGCACCTTCCAAAAATCATTTGTTCATCTTGGACGGCGGCATGAAACAAGTGGGATCTGTGGAAGATTTGGCTAAAGGTGAGCGGATTTACTCAGCGCGTTTCATTGGAGACAAAGCTTATATGGTGACCTTTAAAGAAACAGATCCATTGTTTGTTATTGATGTATCTGCTCCAACAGCCCCGAAAGTATTGGGGGAACTAAAAATTCCAGGATTCTCGAATTATCTGCATCCATTGGATGAAAACCATTTAATCGGGTTTGGTTATGACACTAGACTGGAACCGGTAAAAGATGGAGAGCCGAGAATCGTAACAGGAGGAATGAAGATTTCCTTATTTGATGTCAGTGATTTTTCAAATCCGCTGGAAAAAGATACGGAAATCCTTGGCGGACCGGGTACTTATTCACCGCTGCAATATGACCATAAAGCCTTGTACATCCATCCTGAAAATGATTTATTTGGCTTCCCGGTCACTTTATATGGACAATTGGATGGCGAAGAAGTTAACTTTGAAGCGGCCGGGGCCATGATTTATACGATTACTCCGGAAGGCATCACCGAAACAGCCAATCTGATGACAAAATCCGAGATGCCGTATGAAGATTGGGAAACGAGCGTGCAGCGCATTGTCTCTACCGGAGGCACTTTGTTTACAGTAGCAAATAGTGAGGTGAAAAGTTATAGTGCCGATACCTTTGACTTACTTCAGACTTTAAGTTTTTAACAAACTGGCCAAGACCGTGGACTCACTCGAGAAATTCGAGCCGTCTACGGTCTTTTTTACGTTGTTTGGAGTTTTAATATCGAAAGCGTCCGCCTGTCTATGCATTTCCGTTAGCTTCGAGATATGAAAGGGCGTTGGAGTGAAACAAAAGCTGGCAATAATTTCTCGGCAACTTGAAGCCAAGAAATTAATTACCTGTTTTTTCTGACGTTTTTCATTAGCAAAAACAGGGAAGAAGAAGAGTATTCTGAAATTAAACGGAGGGATATGGATGAGAGCGGTAACTTTTCAAGGCACGAAAGATATGAAAGTGAAAGACGTCAAAGATCCAGAAATCCAGAAAAAAGAAGACATTATTGTCAGAATCACTTCAACGGCTATCTGTGGAACGGATTTGCATATTTATAAAGGGGCAATGCCCACGACGAAAGATACAGTCATTGGCCATGAACCGATGGGTATTGTGGAAGAGGTTGGACCTGACGTAACAAAAGTGAAAAAAGGAGATCGTATTGTTTTGCCGTTTAATGTGAGTTGCGGCCATTGTTTCTATTGCAGCCATGACATGGAGAGCCAATGTGATAATTCGAATGGCAATCCCCATTTTGATACCGGCGGCTATTTGGGCTTGACTGAACGTTATGGTGATTATCAAGGTGGGCAAGCTGAATATTTGCGCGTCCCCTATGGAAATTTCATGCCTTTAGTGATTCCGGAATCCTCAGAGCTTGAAGACGAATCATTGCTGTTCTTATCGGATGTTTTGCCGACTGCCTGGTGGAGTGTAGAAAATGCAGGGGTGCGGCAAGGAGATACGGTGGTCGTTTTAGGTTGCGGTCCGGTCGGACTGATGGTGCAAAAATTTGCCTGGATGCAAGGTGCCAAGCGGGTTATTGCGGTTGATGAAATTCCATACCGGATGAATCTGGCGAAAAAAATCAATAATGTAGAAGTATTCGATTTTTCTCAGCATGATAATATGGGCGCGTTTATCCATGAAATCACCAGTGGAGGAGCACGCGTGGTCATTGACTGTGTAGGAATGGACGGCAAGAAATCCCCGGCTGAAGCAGTGCAGCAAAAACTGTTTCTTCAAGGGGGGACACTCAGTGCGATTAAAATTGCCAAGGATGCGGTCAGTAAGTTCGGTGTTATCCAGTTGACAGGTGTTTATGGCCTAAACTATAATCAATTTCCGTTAGGTCATCTCTTTGAACGCAATATTACGCTGAAAACAGGCCAGGCACCGGTGATCCATCTGATGCCGATGCTTTACGAAAAGATTGAAAACGGGGAATTTGATCCGCGGGAAATCATTTCCCATATCATGCCGCTTGAAGAAGCAAGTGATGCCTATCGAATTTTCAATGACCATACAGATGATTGTACGAAAGTGGTCTTGAAACCGTAACTTCGGAAACATGCCATCATTTCGTAAGATTAAGCGCCCCATAAGGCTTGGGGCGTTTAAATTTTTGCCTAAATACGTTATGATGAGAGTTAAAGTGAAACTTCAATCAGCGGGAGTTCTTCATCCCGGTGATTGATAGTTGAACCAATCGGACTTTTACGGACAGTGGGTCCCGCTTGAAAAAGCGGGGGCCGTACTGCCCGTTAAAGCGGGATAAAAATTAAGGGAGGAAGCCTGTGACTCAAATTGGGGAAACTAGACGCGAGCTCGCCTTGGATTGTTTTCTATTGGCCGGAAAAATACTAATGGAAAACGGAGCAGAAACTTATCGCGTGGAAGATACAATGATCCGGATGGCAGTTTCTCAAAAGATGACGAATTCCCATTGTTTTGTGACGCCAGGTGGAATTATGTTTTCTCCAAGTGATGAGTTGCCTACACGATTTGTCCGAATCAACAACCGCCAAACGGATTTAGAGCGGGTAGCTCTTGTTAATTCGGTCTCGAGAAGATTGGCGGCAGGTGAATTTACCCTTTCACAAGCTTATGACGAATTACAGAAAATCGACCAAACAAATTTAAAATTCAATATATGGCTGCAAATTTTAGCGGCTGCTACTGCAAGCGGTTGTTTTCTCATTTTACTCGGCGGCAGCTGGACTGATTTGCCTTTTGCTTTTGTGTTCGGAGGCACCGGATTTATCGTTGTGGAAACCGTTTTGGAAAAAACCCGTGTGAAATTTTTTGCTGAATTTATCGGCTCGCTCGTTATTGGCATACTCGCTTTGCTGGCCGTCTATTCCGGTTATGGAAAAGATCTGGACACAATTATTATCGGCTCCATCATGCCGCTCGTTCCGGGACTGCTGATAACCAATGCTGTCCGTGACTTGATGGCTGGACATTTCGTTTCTGGCTTATCAAAAGGAGCGGAAGCGTTTTTGACGGCATTTGCCATCGGAGGCGGCATCGCTTTAATTTTATCATTTTAGGAGGAAAATAAATGAATTGGCCATTAGAGGCGTTTCTTAGTTTTCTGGCGGCCGGGGCATTTGGCGTTATTTTTAATACACCTCGCCAGACTTTGGTCAGTTGTGGCTTGGTAGGGATGACCGGCTGGCTCATTTATAGGAGTTATGAGCTTGTACTGGATGATTCGGTTCAAGCAACTTTTGCCGGCGCTTTCGGAGTCGCAATTGTAGCCCATCTTTTGGCGAAAAAGTTCAAGATGCCCATGATCATTTTTAGTGTGGCAGGGATTATTCCACTGGTGCCGGGAAGCAAAGCCTATAATGCTATGCGCAATATTGTCGAAAATGATTATCTGGAAGCCATTTCATTCGCTTCGGAAGCATTGATGATTTCTGGTGCAGTTGCGATGGGGCTCGTGTTTGCGGAAGTGCTGATGCAGGCATTTTTCAAGCATCAGGCAAAACGGATTCAAAGAAAAATCGGTATGACCCCGGATTAAGATGGGAGTCATACCGATTTTTTATTTTAACCATTTTTCTAATTCCTGAGCTTCCATAGGCCGCCCTGAAATATATCCTTGGATAACGTCGCAATCCATGGCACGGAGCAATTCCAATTGGTCATTAGTTTCGACCCCTTCAGCAGTTACCAGGAAATCCAAGCTCTTGCCGAATTGAATCATCCCTTTGATCAGTTTCTGCATTTTTTCTTGCTTGGTAATGGATTGAATGATAGAACGGTCAATCTTTAAACTGGAAATTGGCAGCATGAGCATATAACGGAAAGATGCATAGCCTGTGCCGAAATCATCAAGTGAAAATGAAATGCCAGCTTGATGCAACTGTTTCATTTGTTTAATGATAGAGTGTTCGGCTTCTGCCTCAAACGCAAATTTCTCTGTTATTTCAATTGTCAGTGAGCTGGCATCGCATTCGTTCAGCTGCAGTTGTTCAAGAAAAACTTTTGCCATGTCCTTATCGCGGAATTCACGTATAGACGAATTGATGCTGACATTAATGTCGATGCCTTTTGCTTTCCAGTCTTTCAGCTGAGCGCAAACTGTCTCAAGTACGTACATCCCAATTTCATGAATACTTCCGCTTTCTTCAGCAATCGGAATCAGTTCCTCGGGTGTGACAATCCCGATTTCTGCATCTTCCCATCGCACCAGCGCTTCCACACCTTCTACTTTACCGGTTTTCAGGTTAACTTGCGGCTGATAGAGCAAGTGCAAGTTCCGGCGATCAAGGGCATGGATCAAGCGCTTCTCAATGAGAGACTTGCGGCTTAGCCGTTCGTGGTCATCCGATGTAAGAATAGAGATAGCACTGCCGCCGCGTTCTTTCACTTTTTTGATGGTGGCATAAGACGCTTTGATCAAATGCACGAACGATAGCTGATCTTCAGGATAACGGGTAATCGCCCCACTGATTGTCAATGGAATGGCGGTTCCTTGTATGTAGATGGGATGCTGCTGCAAATAAGAAAGGAATCCTTCGATGAACCAGCTGCTAAGAGGTGTCACCAAGGCAAACTCATGCAAGCCTGCGCGAGTAATAATCGAGTCAGAGAAATACATGCGAAGGCGCTTTGTGAACTCGATTAAAAGCTCGTTTTCCGTATCGGTGTTAGAAACATCCCGTAAAGTGTAAAAGCGGTCGATATCCAAGAAAACAAAAGAAAAGTGTTTGCCTTCTTCAATAAATTCATTGACCACCTGTTCGAGGCGATGGCGGTTTTCAAGTCCCGTAATTGGATCTATGAATGCGATTTGTTCCAAATGCTGTTGGGCATTCTTCGCGGTTGTTATATCTTTTTCCAAGAAGATATAATAAGTGTCGTCCCCTTTAATCTGCATAGGGATAGCTGTAAGATCGACCCAGTAAATTTCGCCGTCTTTTTTCAATTTCTTAGCTTGGCCGTTCCATACTTTGCCTTCTTTTAAGGTTGTTGTGAGCGATTCTACAAACCGGATATCCTCACTTTGTTCACCAAACATCTGCCAGATCGGCTTGCCGAGAATCCGCTTTGGCGTCCATTTACTCAATTTCAAGAAAAGGGGGTTGGCGTACGTGATTAAAAATTCTTCGTCAAAATACAGAAGCATGAACGAATCATCCAATCCGTTGCGCAAACTATTAAGTTCCCTGCTGGCTGACCCTTCTTCATCAGCTTCATCCACTTCAAAAATGGACATAACAAATTGATCGTTATCCGCCGAAAAAGCTTTCGTGACGATTGTTGTATAAGTGCGAGAGCCGTTTCCTAAACCCACTTCCATTTCTTCAAACCGTATCGGTTCTTTGCTGTTTAAAATGGTTTCCCATGAATGCTTGTAAAGTGCAGCTTTTTCAGGGTTCATATAAGGGTAAATTTGCCCTTTGAGCGAGTTCGTTTCAAGTTGGAAAACACGTTCAGCATGGCGGTTGCACCACACAACAAGTCCGTCTTTGTCCATAATGATAATGGGAAAAGGGATATGGTTAAAAACGAGATTATCCGATAGTAGTTCTTGCAATTCACTCATTCCATGACGCTCCTTCTCCGTAGTCTAGTTCCATTATAAAGAAGAAAAGGACTATCGTCATCCTTTTCAAAATATTCGCGTACAAAAGTTCACGATACATTCACTATGTTTATTCTATCAGCCATGAGAGAATGGTGGAAGAAAAAATGAAAATTATGAGAGAAATGAAAGAAGAGGGAAGAAAAGATGAAAAAAATTCCAATTATTCTGATGTTTATTGTTTCCATGCTGCCACTGTCAGTGCAAGCACATACCACGCTGATTTCATCCAATCCGGCTGAAGGGGAAGTTCTTCAAATGCAGCCTGAGGAAATAGAATTGGTTTTTGGCACAGTGATTGAAGAAGGAAGTACAATGACGCTGGAAGGACCAGATCAAGCTTATCCAGTAGGAGAGATTGTGATTTCTGAAAATATCATGTCTGGAGCGATAAACGAAGAATTGCCCAATGGCCAATATATTATTGCTTGGAACATCATCGGAGAAGACGGGCATCCGATTGAAGGAGAAGTGCCGTTTAACTTAAATGCTGAAACAGCAGCACAAGAAACACCTGCTGAAAATGAAGCCACTGAAGAAGAGCCGGTAATTGAAGAGCAACCAGAAAGCCAGGAAGCAACCGAAACCGCCGAAAGCAGCCAAGAGGAAGGCAATCCAGTTTCCACTATCTTGCTTGTTGCTGCCGCTATTTTAGTGGGCTTCGGTATTTACAAGCTTCTTAAGAAAAAAGCATGATTTTTTTTACGGCGTTTTCCGATGTCTTGCTGTACATTGCGTTTTCGTATATCATAGGTTCAATTGTTTTAGGCTTTGTACCGGATACACATAAGCCGCCTATTCAGGATTCGAGGATTCTGCGGTTATGGAGTGTCATCGGAATCGCCTTATTTTCACTTGCACCAGTAATTGAACTAACCGTTTTTTTGAATAATGGAGAGGGTTGGTTCAGCACGTTCTTGCGTGTACTGATCGATTACCGGGTCGGAAACGGCTGGGTGTTGACTTTGTTGTTTTGTGTTCTTCTCGGACTTACTGTCTATTACGGCGGCTCAGTGCATATGCGCGCTTATTATACAGCAATCCTCGTCTTGATCGTCGGGTTTTTCAGCCATGTTTCCACTTTGAATTTATGGGGCGGCTTTGTCAGCCATTCCCTGCATTTTTTAGCGATGTCGCTATGGGTCGGTATTTTGCTCCATGTGGCTTGGTTTGCAAGGGACGGTTCTAACTGGCGGCGTTTCACCTCATGGTTCACGCCTTTTGCAATCGCTTGTGTTGCTATGCTGATTATCAGCGGAACTATCATTATGCTGTTTTTTGTAGAACCAGTGGATTATGCAAGGTCGTGGGTACTGCCGTATGGCCAACTGCTTTTGCTGAAGCATCTGACCATTATTCCCGTTTTGGCTGCTGCAATGATCAATGGGTTTTTAAATAAAAAAGATGGCCACGAACGTGCTTGGCTGAAAGCGGAATTTTTATTGATACTGCTGGTTTTTGTTCTTACTGCTTTTATGAGCAAGCAAGCACCACCGCATGATATCAATAATACATTCCGGTCGGAAGGGCCAGCTCCGTTGATCGAGCTGTTGAAAGGGCCACAGTTTATCCCGATTGATGGGGAATTGTCGGTTTCGCTGAATGGCATTCTGTTGATTGCTATTGGCCTTATGTGTTTAGCCCTGATGGTATTGGGCTATAAAAGGAAATTGCCGTCTTGGCTATCGTTCCTGTTCGGCTTGTTTTTTGTAAGTGCGGTATATGCCGGGCTAATGTTGAATATTGCATTTTAAAAAAAGCACAGAGAAGATTGCGATTCGGAGAAAGGAGAGGTTAGATGGGACGTATTAAAGGGATTGCCATGATTATAAGCGGTGCCATGCTTTGGGGTGCCACAGGACCGCTGATGGAATGGGCGCTGGCGTTCTTCGGCTTTTCTGCCTCTTTTCTTTCGACGGTCCGGCTAATGCTTGCCGGAATGCTGCTGCTTGGTTTTTTAAAATTAAAAAAAGTGGAGATTACATCCATTTTCAGAGACAAGATCTGGATTCGTCCCTTGCTGATTTTCTCTGTCTTTGGCATGCTTGCCGTCCAGTACACATTTGTATTAGCGATTGAAGCAAGCGACGCGGTTGTTGCGACTCTGCTCCAATTTCTGGCACCGATTTACATCATTTTATTCGTTTCATTTCGGCAGAAAAAGCTGCCTCCCTTTTATCAAGTTACAGGAATGGCCGGAACGTTGATCGGCTTGTTTCTGCTGTTGACAAATGGGCAGCCGGATAAATTGATCATCAGTGGGGAAGCATTGTTCTGGGGGCTTCTTGTCGGCTTGGCATTTGCATTTTATACCTTATACCCGGCACGGCTGATGCAGGAATGGGGCGTGCTGCTTGTTGTGGGCTGGTCGATGCTGTTTGGCGGTGCTTTCCTAGGGCTGATCAATCCTGTTTTTCTTTCCGTTGAATGGGAAAAGTTCCTGGATGTCCGGGCAGTTCTGGCAATGGCAGCCATTATTGTGATCGGCACAGTGGCCTTTGTTTTGTTCTTGAGCAGCATGCGCTTCATCTCTGCTATCGAAACGAGCATCCTGTCATCTCTTGAGCCTTTGACCGCCATGGTGATTTCGGTTTTCTGGTTCCAGCAGATGCTGGCGCCTGTCCAGTTGTTCGGAGCTTTGATCATGCTTGTTTTTGTCACTTGGCTGTCATTGTCGGGAAATTTAAAACCGAAAAAAAAGAAAGCAGGATACTCAGCGAGCAGCACCTCGTAAAGGTGCTGCTTTTTTTATTTTTCCAGAGATTATTGCTGTCTGTTGTCAGAGAATTGTGGCATAATAGTCAACATAAAAGATTCGTGTTTCGAAATGTTTAGGGGGTTAACCGGGTGAAAACTGTTTTTTCTTACGCCAAGCCGTATAAGTTGCCGATTGTGATCGCTCTGGCTTTTATGCTATTGGAATTGACGGTTGAGCTGATGCAGCCATTGGTCATTGCAAAGATTATCGACGATGGCATCATTGCTGGAAATCAGGATCAAATTATCCAATATGGAATGGTATTGATGGTATTGTCTGCAATCGCTTTTGGTGCTGGAATTATTAATTCTTATTATGCCGCGCATGTATCGCAGAGTTTTTCTTTTGATTTGCGCCAAGCTGTTTATGGCCGCATCCAATCGTTTTCAATTGCCACCTTTAATAAGTTTCCAGCATCCGGTCTGATTACGCGCTTAACAAGCGATGTGACGATGGTGCAGCAGGTGCTGTTCATGGGGCTCCGCATCATGCTCCGGGCGCCGCTTCTTGTAATTGGCAGCATGATTATGGCCCTTGTGGTAAATGCCGAATTGGCGTTTTACTTAGTCATTGTGTTTCCTTTTCTGCTGATCTTTTTATATGTCATGGTCAGAAAAGGCGTGACTTATTTCAGTTTTGTCCAACAGCGTCTGGACCGACTAAATCGGATGACTCAGGAAAACCTGCAGGCGGTGCGGCTGATCAAAGCCTATTTGCGGGGCAAATACGAATCCAGCCGTTTTTCAGAAGTGGCAGGATCTCTGAAAGTGGATACCGTAAAAGCATATCGTATTATGGAAGTCATTTTGCCGATTTTATTGTTCGGAATGAACCTCGCGTTGCTAGGGGTCATCTGGTTCGGAGCTACCGAAATCAGGCAAGGGGGCGCGCAAATCGGAGAACTTGTAGCTATAGTCAACTACGCGATGCGCATGACAGGAGCTTTTTCGATGTTTTCGTTTATCATTATGGCTTATGCCCGCGCTAAAGCTTCATCCGGACGGATTGAAGAAGTGCTGCTGGCACAAGATGCACGTGAAAAAGAAGAAGCAGGAGAAGAGAAAGAGGTTCGCCGTGGAGAAGTGGTATTCGAAAATGTCTCGTTCACTTATCCAGGAACAAGCCGCAAAGTTTTGAAAGACATTTCATTTAAAATGAATCCCAATGAAAAATTGGCTATCATGGGGGCTACAGGTTCAGGGAAAACTTCACTGCTCCAGCTCATTCCACGGTTTTACGACGCGACGGAAGGAACGGTCTATCTCCACGGCCGTGATGTGAAAAAATGGTCACTGCGGTCGCTCCGAAAAACAATTGGTGTCGTCCCGCAACAATCCCTGCTGTTTACAGGAACGATTTCCGATAATCTGTCATGGGGCAAAGAGCAGGCATTACAGGAAGAGCTGGCCGGCGCAGCTGTAAAAGCACAAATCCATGACACCGTTGCGAGATTTCCGAAAGGCTATGGTACCCGTGTTGGCCAAAAAGGCGTCAATTTATCCGGAGGCCAAAAACAGCGGCTGTCCATTGCGCGAGCACTCGTCCGAAAGCCTTCAATCCTGATTCTGGACGACAGCACGAGTGCACTCGATGTTAAAACAGAAGCGGCATTGTGGGAAGAACTGGAGCGCGAAAAAGCGACGATGCTTGTCGTAACCCAGAAAATACGCACCGCTTTAAAAGCGGATCGCATTCTGCTGCTGGAAGAAGGCGAAATATCAGCGTATGGCACCCATGAACAACTTCTGGAAAGCTCGGAGCTGTATAAACAAATCGCGATGTCACAGCAAGAGGAGGAGGTGGATGAGTATGTTTGATGCAATCCGGCGTCCTTTCGGTTATGAACCGGTCATCAAAAAAGAGGATTTAACAAAAGGAACCTCCAAGAAAACGGAGCGTGCAGAAAACTGGAAGTCCACGCTGCTGCGAATCTGGAAACTGGTGGATGAGCACCGGCTGCTATTGATTACGGTGCTGTCGCTTGTATTTGTCAGTTCAGCGCTCGCTCTTCTTGGCCCTTATTTGATTGGCCATATTATTGATGCCTATATCGTGCCACAAACTTTCGAAGGGATGGGCCCCATCGTGTTATGGCTGATTGTGGTCTATGTCGGCCATTCCGTATCGCTTTACTTGCAAAACTATTGGATGGTCGGCATTGCCCAGCAAGTGATTTACCGTATGCGCACAGGCTTATTTCAGCATTTGCAGCGATTGCCGGTATCTTTCTTTGATAAACGGCAACATGGAGAGCTGATGAGCCGGATGACCAATGATATTGAAAACGTCTCCTCTACATTGAACAGTTCTTTTATCCAAGTTTTCTCAAGCGTCTTGACGCTCACGGGAACGGTTATTGTCATGCTGATGCTCAGTCCGCTGCTGACCGTACTGACATTGATCATCATCCCGCTTATGTACATCGCCATGCAATGGATTACAAAAAGAACGGGAAGGCTGTATAAAGAACAGCAGCAGGCAATCGGTGAGCTTAACGGTTTGATTGAAGAAACCATTTCCGGCCAGAAAATTATCAAAGCATTTTCCCAGGAACCACGGGTCATGGAAGAGTTTCTCGTTAAAAGTGAACGCCTTCGCCGGACTGGATTCTGGGCGTGGACTTATTCCGGATTTATTCCAAAAGTCATGAACTTCCTGAATAATGCAAGTTTTGCAATCGTCGCGGGCGCAGGGGGGATTTTGGCATTGAAAGGTGAAATCTCCATCGGGGTCATCGTCATCTTCACCGAATATGCGCGCCAGTTTACGCGTCCTCTCAATGATTTGGCGAACCAGTTCAATACAGTGCTATCCGCGATTGCAGGAGCGGAGCGCGTTTTCTCCATCATGGGGGAAACGGAGGAAAAAGACGATGAAGTGCAAAATGCAGATAAAGAGCTGCAGGGATATGTCGAGTTCGACGATGTGTCCTTCAAATACGAAGGTGCGGAAGAAGACTGGACAATCCGCAATGTCAGTTTTACTGTTGGAATCGGGCAGACAGCCGCGCTTGTCGGCGCTACCGGGGCCGGAAAAACGACGGTTATGCAGCTGCTTGCACGTTTTTATGATGCCAATGAAGGCGAAATACGGATTGATGGCACACCGATCGCCGACATGCCGCGTGAAACCTTGCGCAAACAAATCGCATTTGTGCTGCAGGATCCATTTCTGTTTGAAGCAACCGTCCGGGAAAATATCCGTTACGGAAAACTGGATGCTTCGGACGAGGAAATCATCGAAGCCGCGAAAAAAGCGAATGCCCATGATTTCATTGTCAAACTGCCTGATGGCTACGATACGGTCCTGAAAGGGGACGGTTCCATGATCAGCCAGGGCCAAAAGCAATTATTGTCGATCGCCCGTGCTTTGGTTGCCGACCCGGTCATTTTGTTGCTGGATGAAGCAACGAGCAGCATTGATACGGTTACGGAACTTAAAATCCAGGAGGCATTGGAGCGCCTGATGGCGGGGCGGACAAGTTTTGTCATTGCCCATCGCTTGAATACCGTACGGCAAGCGGATCTGGTTCTTGTCATGGAGATGGGGGAGCTTGTGGAATACGGAACACAGCAGCAGTTAATAAGCACTGATGGCTTGTATGCCAATATGCTGGCAGACGCCAAGCTGTAAACAGATCAAGAAAAGGCTGACCCGTTTTATTTCGGGTCAGCCTTTCTCTATTAATGGGTTTGCATCGGAGTCCGCGGTTTAAAGCGTCCCAACAGAATTTCTCCGAGCGGAATCGTTTTAGGGATGAGAATCGATAAAGCAATCGGCACCATCAATCCGAGGACCGTATAAGTGAGCAAATTGTACGGCAGGAACTCTTTCACCAAAAAGCCGACTAATATATGCAAATACATAATGGAAATCGAATGTTTTTCAATTTTTATCAGCCAAGGGAAAGTTGCCATGGAAGCCACTTGCTGAAAAATGCCGACAATCAACATCGTAAAAGCAATCGGAATAACAAGATCTAATAAAAAATGGTCATAGCGCAAAAATTTCATGCTCAAATGGTAGTCAATCCAACCTGCTTTATCCGCGAACATGGCAATTGCTGCCACTCCAGCTGCTGCCAGAATAGCATTTCTAGGGATTTTCATCCAAAAAGACTTAAAGTAATAGCCAATAGCATAGTAAATGACGGCAATTAAAGCCACGTCCAAATTCCAAATCATCGGGATTTGCTGGGAAGCCACATCCGGTTCGCTTGCTAAGGTCATCGCAAATCTGCCTTCAATTTGGGCAAGAACATAACAACTTGCTAAAATGGCAAGTTGAATGGAGCGTTTGAACCGGGTAATCCATAAAAAGAGCAGATAGGTGGCGAACATGACGGTCACAAACCAAAAGACACCAAGTTCACCGCGGAGAAAACGTCCTCCAACCGCCATATTGATTAAATCCTGTCTTAGGAAAGAGGCTGTAAAACTGCCTTCTCCGATAGCGATGCCATATTTTATCGCTGCCAGCAGCAATAAGAAGAACAAATAAGGAACCAGTAATTGCATAAATCGCTTGTGAATGGCAGGTTTTAAGTCGTTTGAATCGGTGATGGGTTTAAAAAACAGTCCGCTCAATAGAAAAAATGCTGGCATATGGAACCAGTATATGTATTTTATAAGGGGGAAATCTGTTATCATGGGTCCGGAATAGTGTCCAATGACCACCAAAATCATCAGAAAACCTTTTACTGAGTCGACCCAGGTTAAGCGCGTTTTTGCCAAGACAATGACCTCCGAGAATAAACTTATCAACTCAGTATATCCTAGGAAATCAAGGATTAAACCGTTGACACAGAACGGTAAAAATTCGTTTAATTCAGTATTCTTATGTTAGGATAAAAATAATAACGGAAAGGATGGTGGAAAATGAATATCTCTCTATCAATTGAGTCATTTCCGCTGAATTCAGAAACCATAAAAGACATGAAAGACTTTTTAGCTTTATTTCAGGAAGATTACAGTATAGTGCTGCAGGAGCCGCTCTGGGGAAGTGCAGATGCCAGAGGTTTTGCCGTAGTTGCCTATACGGATGAAGGGCAGTTGATAGGGTTTGCAACTTCCGTTGATATTGTCGGCCTCCATCATTACGAATGGTCGGCGATTGTCCATCCGGATTACCGGAGGCAAACTATTGGATCTGCGCTTGCTGATGGCATTCATCACGGACATGTGCAGCGGGAAGCTGAAGAGGAATTGGCGGCTTTTATTGAAGAGCCGGGAGCTGCTGAATTTCTTAAAAGTTTAGGCTATGAAGCTGCTTTCAAAGAAATCCTGTTAGGGGTAAAGGCTTTGGAAGAGCTGGATTTGCCGGACGGCTTAACGGTCGCGCCTTTTGACGGAGAACGTGAAGAGCTGGAGTCGCTGCTGCGGGCAGCTTTTGATGAAGATGTGATTCCGGTGATTGCCCATAATCTGGAGGAAGCGGGAAGAGACGTCTGGGTCATGAAGAAAGATGGGCATCTGGTGGCAACTGCTACACTGATTGCGGAAGAAGATGCTCTATGGGTGACGGCTTTTGCGGTGCATCCTGAGCAGCAAGGGAAAGGCTATGGACAGGCTTTTCTATCCTGGAGCCGCAATTTGGCATTTGTAGAAGGCAAACAACAAGTGCTGCTCGATGTGGAAACGGATAACCACGCACTCCGGGTTTATGAAAAAGCTGGTTTTGAACCTGTCAGTACAGTGGCATACTGGAGAAAAACCACGGCTGCTGAATAGAAAAAACCATCCGCTTCTGCGGATGGCCGTGTATGAAGGAAATCAACTTCCTGTTCCTTTAAATTCTTTTTCAGTGCCGTCAGAAAAACGGACTTCGATTTCAATGTTATTGTAGCCCGCTTCAATGCCGAATGCCCCCACCACTTGTTTAATGGCTTCATCATCAGCTGTATCCGGGGATAAGTCCAGTTGCTGGAAAGCCGGTTCGATTTCATCCATTGCATCATTCCCGGATAAATCCTGGTTTTCTAATTTGTTCTCGTAGTTGGCTTCTATATTGTCACGGTCTTCTTCATAGCTGATATCGATGGCATCGTCCTGATCGGGATAATCGACATCGACACTGAATTCAGTAAAGCCGAATGTGTCGCCGCCGATGCTTTCTTCATCCGTACCGCCTCCAGGTGAAGCGTCACCGGAACCAGGTGCTGGATCAGTTTGGGATTCATTTCCAACCGGTTCGTTTACTTCGTCGCTTTCTCCGCAAGCCGATAAGGCCAAGGCAGAAGAAAGCAGCAATGCCGTCAGTACAGACGTTTTTTTCTGGGTCATGGAAGTCATCCTTTCACATTAGGTTAGTTAACGACAGTATTCCCGATTTCCTTAATTTTAATCGCTGAGAAAAGCAATTGAAGGTATTTCAGAATAGTGCGTTTTGAGATGAGCAGAGGAAAAGGCGAGCTGGGACGGAGCAACTTACATGTCAGATTATACAAATGGGCAAAATATTGCCGCGTCTTCCGAAAAAGGAATTCATACAGACTTTCAAAAAAGCATGACTTACGGAGAATATTTGCACCTTGATCAACTATTATCGGCCCAGAACGGTTTGAGCGAACAACACGATGAAACTTTGTTCATCATTATTCATCAAGTATCCGAACTGTGGATGAAACTCATTTTGCATGAACTGAACTCAGCAATCACGCATGTTAACCAAGACCATTTGCAGCCTGCCTTTAAACAATTGGCAAGGGTATCAAGAATTCAGTCTCAAATTATTCAGGCTTGGGATGTCCTGGCTACCATGACTCCTGCCGATTACCTGAAGTTCCGGGATGCTTTGGGGAATGCCAGCGGATTTCAATCTTATCAATACCGCATGATTGAGTTCGCTTTAGGGTATAAAACAAAACATGTACTGAAAATTTACGAAAAAGAGCCAGCGCTGCATAAAGAGCTTCTTTTAGCATTCAATAAACCCGGCCTTTACGATGCCGCTATTCAAAAGCTTGCAAGAAGCGGATTCTATATCGAGGCTGACATACTTAATCGGGACGTTACAACGGTTTACGAATCAAGTACTAGCGTAAAAGAGGCATGGAAAAAAGTTTACCAGAATACAGATGAATACTGGGAGTTGTATCAGCTGGCAGAAAAACTGGTGGACATTGAAGATTGGCTGCAGCAATGGCGGTTCCGCCATATGAAAACCGTGGAACGCATTATCGGCTTTCGGCAGGGAACAGGCGGCTCTTCGGGTGTCCATTATTTGAAAAAAGTGCTGGATCAGTATTTCTTCCCGGAACTTTGGGAACTGCGGACAGATATTTAGGAGGGCAAGTCATGAAGATTTATGCGCACAGAGGATGCTCAGGCACCTATCCGGAAAACACATTGGCTGCGTTTCAAGCAGCTGCAACATTGCCGATTGACGGCATCGAAATAGATGTTCAATTGACCAAGGATGGAAAAATGGTGGTCATCCATGATGAAAAAATCAATAGGACGACGAATGGCAAAGGATATGTAAAAGATATGACGCTTGAGGAATTGCAGACATATGACTGCGGATCCTGGTTTTCTGAGGAATGGAGCGGGGAACGCATTCCAACGCTGGACGAAGTGTTGGAAATTTTTCAGGAAACCGAACACATTTTGAATGTTGAAATCAAGTCAGACATATTCCCGTATGTGGGATTAGTGGACAAAGTAATCAACCTGGCTACTAGAAGAGGCCTTCTCGATCGCATGATCATTTCTTCTTTCAATCACGAAGACGTTCAGAAAGTCTGCCATGAAACCGATGCGAAATCGGCTATTATCACGTCTCAAATCTATGTGGACATCTACGATTACGCACGCGTTATCGGCACAAAGAGACTGCACATCTCATTGCCTTCCGCCTTCCGGAAAATGACTACAGAAGCACTTCGGAAAGGGTCTATTGTTTATGTATGGACGGTAAATAGCTTGGAGTACGCACAAGAACTGAAGAAGATCGGCATCCACGGGATTTTTACCGATTATCCCGAACGGATGCTGAAAGAGCTTAAGTAAAGTGAAGGCGCCATTTACAGAGACTGTCGAGAAGCTCTCGCCAGTCTTTGTCATTTGCCCCAGAAGGACGCTTGGCATTCGCCGTGGCTGAATGCATATGCTCCTGCGCAAGCTCATCTCAAAACCATCGTCCGAAGTAGCTTTGGCCAGTGGCTTCGTTGCCGTTTGGCGGAATATCGGTTAATTGATGACGATTAAAAGTTTATTACTTTCTGAACAACTAAAAAAGAGGCGCATTTTGCGCCTCTTTACCATTTTGCATAATGTTCTTCAACTGCTCCGAGCATTTGAAGGATTTTTAGTTTTTTGCCATCGGGATAACGGACATAGCCATTATAATAGCCAAAAAGTTGATGGACTTCAGATTTCATCAGTTTGATGTCCGTTTTAGAAATACGTTCAAAAAAAGGTGTGAAAGTCAGTTTCACATCATCGGAGAATTTGGTATGAATCAGCCATGGTTCCTTATAATTTTCCCGATTATAGTGAAACAGAACATCTTCATGGATTTTTGTCATTTTCCCGTTGACGAAAAACGCATTTTCCGTCATGCCAGTGCCGTCCGTCCACTTGCCCCCCAAATTCAATCCAATCAATTTCCCCAACGAACGCTGCGAAGCCACTGCCCAATTCCAGGAAGATTCGCGCGGCCAAACCCCTCTGCCATAATCCAACACTGCAAAACTGTCTTCCGGTTCAAAGTCGAAGCGTTGGCTGCCGATTTTCACAAATCCCGAAGTGGGGAGGGAAAGATGCTTGCCGGTAAACTGAAAGGTCTGCCGATTCCAGGGAATGACGACATTGAGTGAGTCATAGGCTTCAGGATGCTGGATTTCCAAAGATGCATGAAGAGGTTCCCCGTCAAAATCATCTATATTAACCACCAGCTGTGTCGTGTTCTCCTTATGGCTAAGTTGAATATTCATGTCGCCATGACGAAAATGGCAAGTGCCAAGCACTTCATCCGACAGTTTTAATTGGCGTGAAAAAGGCACTACTAACGTCTTTTCATGAAATCGCTGTGTTTCATAATTTAAAAAGTAGACAAAACAGACGGTCGCATAATCCAAATGGCTAATGGTGGCCGAAAACATGATTTCTTCACCAAAAACGCACCAATAATTCCACTTTTTCTTTCGCATAAAATTGCCCCGCAGGTTACTGATAACGATGGGCTGGCGTGCATATCCGATGGCTCCCGGATTTAATTGGCCTTTTGCATCACAAAGCATTACGTGTTCTGTAAGTTCCCGTTCTACATGTTGCATTAAATCCACCTCGCTCGTCATTCTACTTCCATTGTAGCAGAACAACCAGGTAATAACCGTGAAAAAGTAAAGGAGAAGGTACGAAAGGAGGTGTTAACCATGGCCGATCTGTGTGAAAATGCCTTGTGCTAAACTAAGCCTTATTGAACAGGTTTTCTCCACATTAATGCCAGTGTCCCTTCACCCGCATGGACAGCAAGCGAAGAACTGAGGTCGCCGATTACCACGCGGGCTTGCGGATTGATTTTCAAGACTTCTTGTTTCACATTCTCGGCTTCCGCATGAATATTGCCGTGCATAATCTGGAAAGTGTCTATTTTGAACTGTTCATGGTCCGCCTTGGCATGGTCAATCAAATACTGTACGGCTTTTTTATGGGACCGTACTTTGTCAATCGGCACCAATTCACCTTCTGCGCTCAGCTGGACAATCGGCTTCACTTTCAAGAGACTGCCTAAATAGTATTGGGCACCGCTCATCCGGCCGCCTTTGTACAATTGCGACAAGTTTCCGATCAGAATATAATTACGGAAGTTTTGCGTTTCCTGCTCCAGACGTCCAGCGATTTCTTCAGCACCCATTCCTTGTTCTGCCAATGCCAGTCCGCGTTCCAATAAGCCGCTCAATCCATAAGACAAGGCGAGTGAGTCGATGGCGTATACTTTAAAGCCAGCCATATCGGCTCCGGCAACAGAAGAGGCAATCGTGCCGCTAAGTTTGGCGGATGCATGAACGGCAATCGCACATTCGTATTCTTCTTGGAGTTTTTCATATAACTCTGCAAACTTGCCAGCAGATGGCTGAGAAGTTTTCGGAAACTCTGAAGCATTTTTTATGCGCTCGTACAGCTGCGTATTGGTCAAATCGACTCCATCTACGAACTCTTCCGAGCCGAAATGGATATTAAGCGGCACAATATAGACATCGGGGTGAGCTTTAAATTCTTCTGTTACAAATCCAGTGGTATCCATGACCCAAGCAATTGGTTTTTTCATTTATAAACATCCCATCATTAAATATTTTGAATAATTAAACTATAACATGAATATTTAGCAGCGAATAGCCAAAAAACAGCAGCTATAGACAATCTGCTCACTTGCTTAAAAAGATAAGTTTACCTTTAAATCACGGTTTAGCAAAACGTTTTTCAAAGGATTCGCGCAAATCGCCTTGATGTCTGATGAGAATCAGAATAATGGCAAGAACAATTGGCCATAGGGCAGGCAATTGACCGGTAAGCGAAATTGCAATAATAAATGCCGAAAAACTGGTGAGCATGGTCAGAGTCGCGCTTTTGATGAGCGGGAAGAAAATGGCGAAAACAAAAAACATCACCAGAAAAAATGCCGGGCTGATCAATAGACTTACCCCTATAAAAGTGGCGATGCCTTTGCCGCCGCGCCCTTTCAGCCAGAGCGGGAATAGATGTCCACAAATCACCAAAAGTCCGCCAATGGCAATGACCCAGTGATCAAAATCGCCATAGCGGCCAAGTGCCACAACCAATGCACCTTTTGCTGCATCTCCTAAAAAAGTCAGGACAAAGGCAGCCTTGCCGATTACGGCCCCGGCATTCCGGGCGCCCAGATTGCCGCTGCGCTCTTTTCGCAGGTCGATTCCTTTCCATTTGCCGACCCACCATGCTGTCAATAAATTCCCAATGAGATATGAAGCTATCCAATAAATGACCATGCAGGCCTCCTGAAAAGGTGTCGTTAGTCTTATTTAAACAGTTTAAAGGAGAGAAAGAAAGCCAGCACAACAGGAAACAAAGCGGTTCTTTTTTTTCTATCTATCAATTGAGAGTTGATTCAGCGCGCAGCGGGTATAGCAAGAGGAAAAAAGGAGTGGGTCTGATGGAAGATTTGACGCGCGAAAAATACTTGGCTCATGGCATTCCCCCTCAATCCCAATCACGCAAGCCGGGTTTGGAAAAGGGGATGGATCCGCCGCCTGTTTTTGATTTGGAGAGCCGCCGGGGAAGCGGCAAGCTGACTGATAAGGTGGCAGTTGTTACGGGAGGGGACAGCGGCATCGGCAAGGCAGCAGCGATCGGCTTTGCTAAAGAAGGGGCCCACCTTGCAATTGTCTATTTGGATGAGCATCTAGATGCGGAGACGACGAAGCATCTGATTGAAGAGCAAGGTGTGCGCTGTTCACTGCACGCAGGAGATATCGGGGATGAAGCCTTTTGCTGGAAAGTCATCGAGGACATAATCGAAATCCATGGAAAAATTGATGTCTTGGTCAATAATGCTGCTTGGGCAAACAGACAGGAAAGCATTCTGGACATTTCAGCTGAACAATTGCAGAAAACATTTGCGACGAATGTATTTTCGATGTTTTATTTGACCAAAGCGGTCTTGCCGCATTTACAGGCCGGCAGTACCATTATCAACACTTCTTCCATCGATGCGTATGCCGGTCAGACCGGGCAAGTGGATTATTCAACGACAAAAGGGGCAATTGTAGCATTCACTCGGGCGATGGCGCTGGAGCTCGCAAAGGATGGGGTTCGGGTCAACGGCATTGCTCCCGGCCCTATCTGGACTCCGCTCGTTGCTTCCAGCCATTCAGAGGAGGAAGTCGCCAAATTTGGAACTTCCACACCGCTTGGCCGCCCGGGCCAGCCGGTGGACTTAGCAGGCAGCTTTGTACTGCTGGCTTCTGCCGACTCAGCTTACATGACCGGGCAGTTTTTGCATATTAATGGCGGGTCCTATATATCTACTTAAATCTTCAACTGCAGTTCATAAATAAAGGCGGGTATAGAAAAAAAGGCCGTCCCTGATTCGGGACGGCCTTTTTTCTTGCTTAATAAAGTATAAGCTTCTTAGCTTGTGAATAGTCTATAGATTAGGTATTTCATTGGCCAGACTCCAACGCCCAGCCTCTCGAGCCGCTTCAGCCCGACCGCCAATGGCAGAAAACGCCATTACCGGCAGGGCTTCCAGCGCTTGTCGAGACTAGACGGGCGCTTGCGCTTTTCTTTGGTTATTTCAAATCTGCTGCTTCAAACAGGTAATCGCTGATAACGCGAAGGCCTTTGTCGAAGTTTTCGAGGTGGAAATGTTCGTTTGGTGCATGGAAGTTCTCGGAAGACAGACCAAAGCCCATCAAAACGACCGGCAAGCCAAGAACTTGATCAAAGACAGCGACAATTGGAACCGATCCGCCCATGCGGGTAAAAGCGGTTTTAACATTATAGACTTTTTCATAAGAGCGTCCTGCAGCCTGGATAGCCGGATGGTCATATGGTGTCAGGAACGGCTGGCCTTTATCAAAATCAGTGATTGTTACCGTAACGCCTTTTGGTTTGTGTGCTTCAACGTGAGCCCGCAGCTTCGCGACAATATCGTCAGGATCCTGATTGGGCACGAGGCGGCACGTGATTTTAGCGCTTGCTTCAGCAGGCAGGACCGTTTTGATGCCCTCACCGGAAAAGCCGCCGGTGATGCCATTGATTTCAAGAGTCGGGCGAATCCAGGTGCGTTCGATGAAGGAATAGCCTTTCTCGCCGAAATCTTCCGTGATTCCTAGATCTTGTTTTTCTTGTTCAAGATCGAATTCCAAAGCAGCAAATTCCGCACGCTCTTCGTCAGATACTTCCAAGACATCTTCATAGAAACCTTCCACTTGAATGACGCCTTCTTTGTCGCGGAAAGACTGCAGGATTTCAATAATGGCATGCAGCGGGTTTTGGACAGCGCCGCCGTAAAGCCCAGAATGCAAATCGCCTTTAGGTCCCTTGACATCAATTTGGATGCCTGCAAGGCCGCGAAGGCCGTAACATACCGCTGGACGGCCAGGGCCCTGCATGCCGGTATCGGAAATGACAATCAAGTCAGCTTTCAATTGTTCTTTATTTTGTTCTACGTATTTAGGGAGTGTCGGGCTGCCGATTTCTTCTTCGCCTTCAACGATAAATTTGATATTCACCGGAAGTTCACCGTTCAATTTCAGCAAAGCTTCGACCGCTTTAACGTGCATGAACGTTTGCCCTTTATCATCACTCGCACCGCGCGCATAAAGTTTATTGTCGCGGACATGCGGATCGAAAGGAGGCGTTTCCCACAAATTCAGCGGATCAACCGGCTGGACGTCGTAATGGCCATAAACCAGCACAGTCGGCTTGCCTTCAGCGTGAAGCCAGTCAGCATAGACCACTGGATGACCTTCAGTTTCCAGAACTTCCGCATTTTCCAGGCCAGCTTTTTGCATGGCATTTCTCAGCCACTCTGCGCCTTTTCGGACATCTTCTTTATGCTCCGATAACGAGCTGATGGAAGGGATTCGCAAAAATGCTTTTAGTTCTTCCAGGTGTTCTTCCCGATGATCTTTGAAATACTGGTCTATCACTTGTGCATTCATTTTATCCCTCAATTCCTTATTTTATAATTATGGAAAAATTATAACATAAGAGCTGGGGTTTTCGACATTTGGATTTTTGCTGTGGTATAATCTTTGATACGGAAAGAGCTCGTAAAATCTGTGTTTTATACACTGGAGGAACCGAATTTGTTTATCGCATTAGGAATCTGTTTATTCATGTCGTTCTTCTTCTCGGGAAGCGAAACGGCGTTAACTGCTGTGAATAGGATGAAGGTCCATCTTCGCGCGGAACAAGGCGATGCGAAATCGCTGCGGGTACGGAAGTTAATCGCGAAGCCGGACCGAATGATTACGACAATCCTAATTGGAAATAACATAGTGAATATCCTGATGCCGACATTAGTGACAACAATTGCACTTACAAGAGGCTGGGAAGTGGGATTGGCAACGGCCATTTTGACAGTAATCATCATCATCTTCGGTGAAGTCCTGCCAAAAACGATTGCTGCTACATTTGCTGACCGAATCGTTTACGTGGTGGCGCCTGCCATCAGTTTTTTTGTCATTATTTTTAAACCGCTTACATGGCTGCTGTCGAAATTTACGAATATCTTTATTCGCATCATTTCAAAAGGAACCGTGAAAGAAGCTACCTTGACCAAAGAAGAGCTGCGGTCGATGGTGGACATTGCATCCACTGAAGGGACATTTGCAGAGGAAGAATCGGAACGGATTAAAGGTGTTCTTGATTTTCCCAATAAGGATGTGTCTGACGTCATGTCAACGCACCGTACCGATACGGTAGGCATTGCAATCGATTCCACTTACGAGGAAGTCCGGGATTTGATCCTGGCCTCTTCTTATACACGTTATCCGGTTTACGAAGAAAGCTTGGATAATATTGTTGGCTTGTTTTATTCGAAAAAATTGATTGAGTGGTCGATGAACCCTAATTTGACGATTGCTGAACTGATGGACGACAATCCGCTTTTTGTTGTGCAGTCAGTAAGTGTCGAGAAAGTCTTCAAAATGATGATGTCCAAGAAAAAGCATATGGCTGTCATTCTGGATGAATACGGTGGCACGCTCGGTATTGTTACCCACGAAGATATTATTGAGGAAATGATCGGCCAGGAGATTGAAGATGAAACGGACGTTGAAGACGATGAGCTGGTCTTCGAAATTACCGAAACCCACTTGTCTTGCCATGGCCGCCTGGAAATTGAAGACGTCAATGATATATTTGATGTGGAAGTTCCGAATGACCATGACACGATTGCTGGATTTGTCATGCAGCAGCTTGGCCATGTACCGGATGAAGGCGAAGAGTTTACATATGAAAACCTTCATGTCAAAATCAACGAAATGGACCGCAACCGGATTATCCGATTGACCATCACCAAGCTTACTGATAAAGAATTAATGGCAAACCCTGTTTAAAGCAGGGTTTTTCTTTTTGTCTTCTTTTCTTATTATCCAGCTTCGGGGACTAGCTCCTTGCTTCGCTTCAGGCTAAGTCTTCCAGCTCTTGTGGAGATACATTAGCGCTTCCGGTACCCTAAATTACAACTTTGTAAGGTTTATGAAAGTGAATCCGATAGAGCGTAAGCTTCGGATGAGGCACAATAAGCTTAACAAGAAAAACGGACGGGGGCACTTTTCATGGAAAGTTTATATACAGAATACAACCGATACATTTATCATTTATGCTTAAAATTGACTCGCAATAAAGCTGAAGCGGAAGACTTGATGCAAGAAGTTTGGTTAAAAGTTGTGCGTTATGAGTCATCGATTCAAAAAGTGGATCATTTGAAGGCATGGTTGACAACCATCTGCATGAACACTTTCCGTGACCGGTACCGCAAAAATGTACGCCGCAGCAAGCACGTAATGCACCAGCCGGAAGGTTTGGATGTTTCGCTTCTTGATCTGATTCCTTCTGATGAAGCGGGAGCCGAAGAAATTTTGGAGCAGCAAGATGTTTCTATCATGATTCGCCACAAAATTTTAGAACTCGATTCCATTTACCGCACAACCATCATGTATTTCTATGTTCACCAATTGTCGTTGATTGAAATTGCGGAAGCGATGAAAGTATCAATTGGAACGGTGAAATCACGTTTGTTCCGAGGCAAACAACGATTAAAAGACATGTTGTTGGAAGATGCCCGCACGCGTGAGTATGTGCAGACAGCTTAATATCGAACTGCCAGCCAGCTGAATCTTTCAGCTGGTTTTTTATTCCATAAAAATAATAAATTTCTTTTCATTTCTTCTTGCTATAATGAGAGCGAGGGGGAAGGTTTTATGAAGAGAAAGAAGTTCCAAGGGTGGAGCAAACGAAAGAGGATTGTCAGAGGAATAGCAGGGATTCTGGCTTTATCATACATAGCAGTTATTGTCTGGCATACATACAAACCATTGCCTCCGGGCATTTCCTATGCTGGAGCTGAACATAGCGTGGAAAATATAGATATGCTTTATGACCTTTCCTATGCCCAAGATAAGAAAGGGACGGAAAAGGAATATGAACTGCAGATTTTTAAAAAAATATACGACATGATCGACCAGGCAGAAGAATTTATTGTGTTGGATTTATTTTTGTTTGACAATTACAACGACCAAAAAATAGCTTTTCCTGCTGTAGCGGAATTGCTGACGGATCATTTATTGAAGAAAAAGCAGGAAAATCCTGAAATGCCCATTTATTTCATAACCGACCCATTAAACACAGGCTACGGCTCTTATGGAAGCCAGCTGCTCAGCACTTTGGAAGATGCGGGAGTCGAAATCATCTTCACCGATCTGGATCAATTGCGGGACTCGACTCCTCTTTACTCGGGATTTTATCGTGTGTTATTCCAATGGTTTGATACCGATAGCCAAGGGTGGATAGCGAACGGCATGTCAAGCGACGCCCCTAAACTGTCAATCGCATCGTACCTTGAAATGATGAATATAAAAGCCAATCATCGTAAAACGGTCGTCACTGAAAAGGAAGCCATCGTCAGTTCCGCTAATCCGCATAATGCCAGTGGGCTTCATGGGAATATGGCCTTTACAGTAAGCGGACCGATTATAAACGACATACTTGAATCAGAAGAAGCGGTGTCCAAGTTCTCGGGTGGACCGAAGTTGCCAAGGATAAAGGCGGCCGAGCAAGAAGGCGAGTATGAAGCTCAATATTTGACGGAGCGGCAAATCTTCCATTCGCTATTGAAGGATATTGAGAAAGCGCAGAAAGGCGACAGCATCTGGCTGGCGATGTTTTATATTGCCGAGAGTGATATAGTGGATGCGCTGAAAAAAGCGGCAAACCGGGGAGTGGAAGTCCGGATGATTCTCGATCCGAACGAGAACGCTTTCGGCACGGAGAAAACGGGGCTGCCGAACCGTCCTGTTGTCAATGAAATGTATGAAGAGGCGAATGAAAACCTGAAAGTCCGCTGGTATAATACCGTGGTCGGACAATTCCATACAAAATCCATCATGATCAAGACAGCAGAAGAAACCATTGTACTGGGAGGTTCTGCGAATTACACGGAGCGTACGCTGGATAATTATAATCTGGAAGCGGATATCCGGATTGTGGCACCGAACGACAGCGAGCTGGTCGGGGAATTGGATGATTATTTCAATCGCCTGTGGACGAATGAAGACGCCCTTTATACCTTGGAAGTTGAAGAATTCCAGGATGGATTTTCATTCTGGCAGCGCGGAGTATATGGTTTCCAGAAGATCTTCAAATTGACAACTTACTAAAAAACGGCCTCTCCTTAAAAGGAGAGGCCGTTCTGTATTTTCTTATAAAGATTGTTTGCCGGCGTTGATCCATTCTTCAACATTCCACACTTTTGTCGCCAAACCTTCATAGAACTCAGGTTCGTGGCTGACAAGGACAATCGTGCCTTTATAGGCTTGCATCGCGCGCTTCAATTCCGCTTTTGCATCGATATCCAAGTGGTTTGTCGGTTCATCGAAAATCAGCCAATTGCTTTCTTCCATCATCAATTTACATAAGCGGACTTTGGCTTGTTCGCCACCACTCAATTGCGTCATGGAACGGGAGATGTGTTCATTCTTCAATCCAGTTCGTGCAAGGGCACCCCGTACCTGGCCTTGATCCAAGCTTGGATAAGCGGACCAGATTTCATCAAGCGGAGTATGGCTAGGCGCTTTGGTTTCCTGTTCAAAATAACTCGGTGTCAAATATTCTCCGAGCAGCACATCGCCGTCCAAAGGTTTGACTTTGCCAAGCATTGTTTTCAACAGAGTCGATTTCCCGACGCCATTCATACCGACAAGTGCGATTTTCTCGCCGCGTTCGATCATGAATGTGAGAGGTGGAAGAAGCGGCTTGTCGTAGCCGATAGTCAAAGCTTCGGCTTCTACTACATAGCGGCTAGGGCTGCGTGTTTCTTTAAAAGAGAATTGCGGTTTTGCCGCTACTTCCGGTCTTTCAATGCGATCCATGCGGTCCAATTGTTTCTGACGCGATTTCGCACGGCCAGTTGTGGACGCCCGCGCTTTGTTTTTCGCGATGAATGTCTCGGTTTTCTTAATCATCTCAGCTTGCCGTTCGTAAGCGTCCAAATGCTGCTGTTTCGCAAGCTCGGCAAGTTCGATGAACTTTTCATAAGTCGCTGTATAACGGGACAAACGAGAAAATTCCAAGTGGAAAATGACACCGGTCACACTGCTCATGAATTCCGTATCATGCGAAATCAACAGGAACGCATGCGGGTAGTTTTTCAAGTAGTTGACGAGCCATTGGATATGCTCTTCGTCCAGATAGTTGGTCGGCTCATCGAGCAAAAGGACTTTCGGTTTCTCCAAAAGCAATTTGGCAAGAAGCAGCTTGGTCCGCTGTCCGCCTGACAGCGCTTCTACAGGGCGTTCCAGGCCGATGGCATCAAGTCCGAGACCGCGTGCAATCTCTTCGATTTTCACATCAAGCGTGTAAAAGTCACCTGCATCCAGTGCATCCTGTACTTCAGCCATTTCTTCAAGCAGTTCTTCAAGGCGGTCAGGATCCGCTTCACCCATTTGCATCGCGATATCATTCAATTCTTCTTCTTTTTTGTATAGTGGAAGGAAGGCATCCTGAAGTGTTTCACGGATCGTCCGTCCAGGCGTCAATTGCGTATGCTGGTCCAAATAGCCGTAATGTGTTTTTGGCTGCCATTCTACCCGGCCGGAATCGTACATGATTTTTCCTGTCAAAATATTCATCAATGTGGATTTGCCGACGCCGTTAGCTCCAACAAGGCCCACATGTTCACCTTCAACTAATCGGAACGACACATCATTGAAAAGTGTGCGGTCTCCGAAAGTATGGCTTAAATTCTCTACTGTTAATAAACTCATTTATTGTATTCCTCCATATTTTTAAAAAGTGTAAGTGCTAAGAAAAGCGGAAGCGGCGGTTCAGGTTCGGCGGGCATAAGACGAACCGGCGAAGTGGCGTTCTTTGCCACACAGCTGGGTTGGCTTATGACCCGAGAACCTCGCCGCTGCAGCTGGACACAAGAAAAGCGGAAGCGGCGGTTCAGCTCCGGCAAGACAGAAGCGTCTTTAGGGCGAGGTGCCGAAAGTTAGACTATAAGAAAAGTGTAGGGTCCTTGAGGGGGATATGAGGCAAAGGCGAAACGCCAAAAAAAAATCGCGGTTTACAGTTCCGCGAGTTTTTTATTCAATTCCGCGAGGCGCTGTTCCATTTTTTCCAAGCGTTCTTCCGCTTGTTCCACCATACGGGCATGCCCAGTCGTTTCCAGCTTTTCAATATCACCTTGCTGTCGCGTATAATCACTTTTCAATTCAGTAATTTCATACTCAAGCTCTTGTCGATTCACTGCATTCACCCTTATATTTTTTTTCATTGTACCATATAATACACAATTTTAAATCCCTAACGGCTTAGTTGTTGCTTTTCACATCGGCGGTAAAACCTCTATAATGGTCAAGGATGTTTTAACTAGAGAAAAAAACTTGATTTAACTATCAAAAAAAGGAGGCAATATCTCATTGATTCTATCTTATTCGGTTTGATGCTGATTTTTTTCCTTGGAGTTTTATCGCAATGGATTGCTTGGCGGCTGCAGCTGCCTGCCATTGTCCTTATGTCGATTTCCGGGCTGCTTGTAGGTCCCATATTCGGCATCATTTCTCCATCGGAAAGGTTCGGTGAATTATTCAGCCCAATCATTTCATTGGCTGTGGCCATTATTTTATTTGAAGGAAGCTTAAATTTAAATTTTAAAGAAGTAAAAAACTTCAGCAAGCCGCTATGGCGCATTGCTACGTGGGGGGCGCTTATCGCCTGGATTGCGGGATCGCTCGCTGCTCACTATATGGCCGGTCTTTCACTCGCCGTTTCGTTTGTTATCGGCGGCTTATTCATTGTTACCGGACCGACAGTGATTCTGCCGATGCTGCGGCAGGCAAAATTAAAACCTCGCCCGGCAGCGATTTTGAAATGGGAAGGCATTGTCGTCGATCCTTTCGGTGCATTGCTGGCATTATTCGCTTTTCAATTTGTTTTATTCGCAATGGGGGAAGAATCCGCATCGGCGTTCGGCTTGTTCTTTTTAGCCTCATTGTTTTCAGTGCTCCTTGGTCTTGTTGCCGGCTGGGGGATGGGCAGGATGTTCGAAAAAGGGCAAGTGCCTGAATTCCTCAAGTCGCCGATGGTATTTGCAGTTGTGCTGCTGGTATTTGCTGTTTCAGATACCGTTATGCCCCAAACAGGATTGCTTGCCGTTACGTCAATGGGCATCATGATGGCGAATATGAACATCACCTCCATCAATGAAATGCGCCATTTCAAAGAAAATATTTCGGTGCTGTTAATCTCGAGCATTTTCGTTATGCTGACGGCATCGTTGAGCTTGGACATATTGATTGGAATCTTTAATCCTCGGATTATCGCCTTTGTCCTGGCGATGCTCTTTATCGTCCGCCCTTTGTCTATCTGGCTTTCAACAATCGGCACGGATTTATCGTTCCAGGAAAAGTTGTTGGTCGGCTGGATTGCACCGCGTGGAATTGTGGCGCTGACAGTCTCCGGCTACTTTGCCGCGACATTGTTGGACGCAGGATTCGAAGACGCGGAATTATTGACGGCGCTGACGTTTGCATTGGTCTTCTCAACCGTCGTGGCACATGGATTTTCCATCGGCTGGCTCGGGAGGAAGCTGGGGCTTGTTTCCTCCGTTGAACCCGGAATACTGATTGTTGGGAGCAGCCGGTTCACTGTAAAACTTGGTAAAATGCTGCACGATATGAATAAGAACGTTTTGATTGTGGACTCGGCGTGGGGCAGCCTGCGATTGGCCCGCGAGGAAGGAGTGCCAAATTTCAACGGAGAAATCCTATCGGAACATACCGAGTACGAAAAAGATTTAACGCCTTATGAAACGATGATTGTAGCGAGTGAGAACGATTCGTATAATTCACTGGTTACCAGTAATTTCGTGCCGAAACTGGGGCGTATGCATTTATTCCAAACTGCTATCCATATAGGAAATCCGAAAGATTTCCATGCTTCGCTTAGCGGCAAAACCTTATTCGGACCTGAATGGAACATCCATGCACTTGAAGAAAAGGCTGAGGAAGGATACGCCATGCGGAAAACACAGCTGACTGAGCAATTTACTTATGAAAAATTCCGTGAGAAGTCAGTGGAAGGCACCATTCCTTTATTCATTGAGCGGGCCCAAGGAAAGATTGAATTCTTTACCGCTGAAAACGGGGCGGAACCGAAAACAGGAGATACAATTGTCAGCTTTTCACCGCCGGCCCATCAGGAAATCCGCACGCAAGAGAAATTGGAAATCAGCCGGATTAAAAGCGGAATTCAGCCTTAAGAATGAAATCTGACTTGACTAAGCGTATCAATGCGTATTATGAATCAGACTTTGCTATGATAAAGTAAATCAGCTTTGAAAGGCTCTGTTGAGTTTTTTAAAGTGGAGCATTCAGGGGCAGCAGAACTGTCCGGCAGATACGCATTCAAGGAGGATTTGTCTTATGAAGATTTTATTAGTGGATGGGACCATCATTGGCTCGAAGACCGGTGTGATTCTGGAGCAAGTGCAAACATATATCAAAGATTTCAATCCGGAGATGGAGCTGGTCATTTTGAACTTGGCTGACTATGACCATCAGTTCGTTGACGGCCGGCCACTTGGCGAATACAACGACGATATGCGGGAAATCGTTCGCCGCTTTGAAAACGCAGACGGTTACATCATCGCCTCGCCGATTTTCCAAGGCTCGATTCCGGGAGTATTGAAAAATACATTCGATATGCTGCACCCTCGGACGATGCGTTATAAGCCGGTGTCAATCGTGGCAAACGGCGGCACGTATCAGCATCATCTGGTCATCGAAAATCAGCTGAAGCCGATACTTGATTACTTCCGCTGCCTCGTAACGCCGAACTATGTATACACGCACACGAGTCATTTTGATGACAACAATACCATCATTAATGAAGATGTTCACGATCGCTTGCGCGAATTGGCACGCGTTTTCGTCGAATATGCCGAAATGAGCAAGCATTTATCAAAGGAAACGATCGATAATCCTTGATTGGCAGAAGAAAAACCTCCCGCGGGAGGTTTTTTTGTATGGTTTGAACCGATTGGTGGTGAAAAATAAAAATACTGTCCGGGAATGAACAAATACTGTCCGCGTTTATTAGAATACTGTCCTAACTCGATATAATACTGTCCGCAATCAAAAAATCCTCCGGAATAAGGTATACTCGGTCTTTGAAACTTCCTTCAAAAGCCATCTTTGAAGCAACCAAAAGTTTAGAGGCAACGGATACAGAAGAAATTCCTGTAAATGTGCGAAATTCTCGATTTGAAATCGTTGAGCCGAATAAAAATCGATACTGTTTTAATGCTGTTAAATGTGCTTGTGGATCTGAAAAAAGGCAAGTGCCGCAAAACCATTTTTTTCGCTTATAAAACATCTTCTCTCTTTCGCATTTTGAGCATAGAACTCCAGTCAATAAATCGCTTGGCAATATTAATGGAGGCAGCGGTTTTATTGAGTGGAGTTTCGTGAGTTGACTTGAGAATTTCTTGGTTAATGCTTTTGAAAGAATTTCCCTTGGATATTCTTTCAGCAATCGATCCATCAAAAATGGCAACCCTGATGAATGAATCATGATGCGTTCTCCAGCCTTCGATTGAATGACCGCAGATGGATAGGTAAAAACGATGGCACCGATAACAGGCAGCTTTAATTTCCTCACGGCTAGAAATTGCTCCAGCCATTTTTCATGGCGCCGCACTTGGTCATCGGGATTCCGCATGCCGTCAATGCTGCCATCTTTATTTGTCCTGGAAAATTGCCGAGTCAGCGCATCAAAATGAAGCAGACCGGAAATGCTTTTGATTTCAAGGATTAAAATGAAATGGCTGGTTAAAAGTAGGGTATCGATCTGATGAGAGGAATGCTGTTTTTGAATAAATAAATCATGGATAAAATAATGGGGGATGGGGATATCGATTTCGTGCCAAAGGGAATCAATTCGTTGTTCGCCGTGATAGCCGGCGCTGATTCGGCGAAGTTTTTCTGTCCAATGGGGGAACTGGATATGGGTAGCAGGAAGCCTCTTGAGCAAACTTTCGAGCTGAAAGAGTTCGGGCGGGGCCTGACGGTGTTTAAGTATCAATCTATCATCTCCTTTCTTCATTTGAATATAGCTTACAGAAGTAAAGGCAGCAAGTAGAAATTGGAAACAGGCCGGTTACTGTCCAAGCGCCGAGGTTTACTGTCCACACAGCATAAAATACTGTCCAAACTCAGGAAATACTGTCCGCAAATCGCCAAACACTTCCCAAACCCCGTGAAAAGCCAGCAAAACCGGAAGATGCTATAATATACGCTATACGAAATGAGGGTGAATAAATTGAAATCAGTAGTACTAGCAGAAAAGCCATCCGTAGCACGCGATATTGCACGCGTACTGGGATGTTCACAAAAAGGCAATGGATTTTTGGAAGGCAAACAATATGTCGTGACATGGGCGCTCGGCCATTTGGTGACACAGGCGCAGCCGGAACAATACGACAACGACTTTAAAGAATGGAAAATGGAAAATCTGCCGATCATTCCGGATCCATTTAAACTCGTGCCAATCAAACAGTCGATGAAGCAATACAATGCAGTAAAAGCACAATTAAACCGCAGCGATGTCAAAGAAGTGATCATCGCGACCGATGCCGGGCGTGAAGGAGAGCTCGTAGCACGCTGGATCCTTGAAAAAACGAAAACGCGCAAGCCGATCAAGCGTTTGTGGATTTCGTCCGTCACCGATAAAGCGATCAAAGACGGTTTCAACAATCTGAAAGACGGAAAAGCCTACGAGAACTTATTCCAGGCAGCGGTTGCCCGTGCGGAAGCGGACTGGGTGGTCGGCATTAACGCGACCCGTGCGTTGACGGTGAAATACAATGCACAATTATCAACCGGGCGCGTCCAGACGCCGACGCTCGCCATGATTGCTGAACGCGAACAGCAGATCCGTAATTTCCAGCCGAAGCCGTATTACGGCATGGAGGCGATTACGGAACAAGCCGCTTTTACTTGGACTGACGGCAACTCGACGCAGTCGTTCGATAAAGAAAAAATCGACAAGCTGTTCAGCAAACTGGGCAATACCCATGAAGGAACGGTCACGGAAGTGAAAGTCACGCCGAAGAAACAGCCGGCTCCGCCTTTATTCGACTTGACGGAACTTCAAAAAGAAGCGTATAAGCGCTATAGCTGGTCGGCGAAAGAGACGCTCAACACGCTGCAGGGCTTATACGAGCGCTATAAGATCGTGACGTATCCACGGACCGATTCGAAGCATTTGACGTCCGACATGAAAGATACGTTGAAAGACCGCATCAAAGCGGTGCAAGTTGGGCCTTACCGGGCACTTGCAGCGACCATCCTGAAAACGCCGGTGGCTCCGCAAAAAGGCGTGGTCGATGACAATAAAGTCAGCGATCACCATGCCATCATCCCGACGGAAGAAACGCCGCAGCTTCATAACTTGTCGGATAAAGAGCATAAATTATACGACATGATCGTCAAGCGGTTCCTGGCTGTCTTTTATCCGATGTACGAATACGACCAGACAACGGTGAAAATCACGGCAGGCGGAGAAACCTTCCAGACAAAAGGCAATACGATTCGCAATGAAGGCTGGAAACGCGTCTACAATGACGACGAAGAAGACGGCGATACGACATTGCCGCCATTTGAAAAAGGGCAGAAGCTCCATATAAAAGGAATTGCCCTGACAGACGGCAAGACCAAGCCGCCAGCTTTCTTCAATGAAGGGACGCTTCTTGGGGCGATGGAAAATCCATCGCAATTCATGGCCGGCGAATCGAAAGAGTTGATCCAGACGCTTGGCGAAACAGGCGGGCTTGGAACGGTGGCAACGCGAGGCGATATCATCGATAAATTGTTCAATACCTTCCTCATCGAGAAGAAAGGCAAAGATTTGACGATTACGTCGAAAGGACGCCAATTGCTCGAACTTGTTCCGGAAGATTTGAAATCGCCGAAATTGACAGCGAGCTGGGAGCAGCAATTGACGAAAATCGCCAAAGGCCAGCTGAAAAAAGAGCAGTTCATGAAAGAGATGATCGCTTTCGCACAGAAGTCAGTATCGGACATCAAGAAAAGCGACAAGAAATTCAAGCACGACAACGTTACCGGCAAAACATGCCCGGATTGCGGCAAGCCGCTTCTTGAAGTAAACGGCAAACGCGGCAAGATGTACGTCTGCCAGGACCGCGAATGCGGCTATAAAAAGCAAGTGGCGGTGCAGACCAATGCCCGTTGCCCGGTATGCCATAAACGCATGGAAATGCGCGGCGAAGGAGAAGGCAAAATGTTTGCCTGCCAATGCGGCCACCGCGAAAAACTGTCGGCTTTCGAAAAACGACGCAATGCCAGCCAATCAAAAGCGACAAAGAAAGATGTCAATAAATACTTGAAACAGCAGGACGATGTACCTGTGAATACAGCCATGGCAGATGCGCTGAAGAAATTATTGGGGCAGAACGATTAAAATTTGAGCGCCGGCATGATATGCTTGTTGAAAATGGAGCGTATGGGGTGTAGCCTGTGGCAAAGAAAATCGCGAAAACCAATGCAGCGCGCATATTGGAAAAAGAGAAAATTGCGCACGATGTCATGCAATATGATTCCGAAGACGGAAAAATCGATGGTGTATCCGTTGCGGCCAAAATCGGTTTTCCGCCGGAGACGGTCTACAAGACTTTAGTAGCTGTCGGAAACTCAAAGCAAAATTATGTCTTTGTGATTCCAGTAGCGGAAGAGCTGGATTTGAAAGCTGCTGCCAAAGCGGCGGGTGAAAAGAAAATAGAAATGGTGCCCGTAAAGGATATTTTGGGCCTGACCGGTTATATTCGCGGTGGCTGCTCACCGCTTGGCATGAAAAAAGCATTTCCGACCTTTATCGCTGAACAAGCGAAATCGTTGGATGAAATCATCGTCTCTGCTGGAAAAATTGGCATGCAAATAAAACTGGCGCCTGATGACTTGATTCAAGCGACTGGCGGCCGCTATGCAGCTGTAGCGATTAAATGACAAAGAAAAACGAATAATCAGTAGGTGTTTTAACTCTCTGACCGTTCAAGTGAGATGAAAACCATCCGTTCCTTGGAATGGATGGCTTTTTATTAATACATAACAGAAAGAAGGATGGGAATGGGACGCGCTTTTTTTTATCGCTGGCTGTTTTTTATTAGTGGACTTATCGTATTGGCGTTGGGCTTTACCATGATCATTAAAGCCGACAAACTCGGCATCAGCCCTTGGGATGTGCTGAATGTCGGTCTGTTCAAAAATTTCGGCTTCAGCATCGGCACGTGGGCGATTGTTGTCGGCCTAGCGGTTATCGTTTCCACAATGCTGTTCACACGGAAGTTCCCGCAAATCGGCACATTCTTGAACATGCTGCTGATCGGAATTTTTATCGATATCTTCAACTGGGTGATCCCAGATATTGAAACGCTGGCGGGGCAAATCTTGATTTTTCTTGTCGGAATCACCATTTCGGGGTATGGCGTCGGCCTTTATGTGTCTCCAAGAATCGGCGCAGGCCCGCGTGACAGCTTGATGCTGATCCTTGTCGAAAAGACCGGCCTCAGCATCACAGTCGTCCGCGCAGGTATTGAAATCACGGTCGCCTTTATCGGTTGGCTGCTTGGTGGGCCAGTAGGAGTTGGAACCGTCGCCGTTGCCTTATTGACAGGCAGGATTGTACAAGTTTCATTGCCTCAATTTGAAAGACTGTTAAAGAGAATTATTAATAAAAAAGATAATGTGCCCCCCGTCCTGAAAATTTAATAGGCGTTTCAGAAAGTTGAAACGCCTTCTTTAATATGTTATAAATAAAACCAAGTAAGGCTATTGGTTTTATAAAAATAGGCAATCAAAGGGGAATTTATATGGGACGCGAGTTCGTAGAAATATTTGATGAGTGGGTTCATACTTACGACGATTCCGTTTATGGAAAAGATAAAGAATATGAAGATGTTTTCGTGAAATACGATGAAATATTGCAGGCGGTTGCCGATTTGTCCATCAGTCCGGTAGTGGAATTCGGAGTAGGAACCGGAAACTTGACAGAGAAATTGCTGGCACGCGGGCTTGACGTAACAGGAATTGAACCAAATCAGGCAATGCGCGAAGTAACAGCTAAAAAATTAGTCGATTTAAAATTGATGGACGGGGATTTTCAGCAATTTGATGATAAAATTAATGCGAAGACCTTTGTCAGCACCTATGCTTTCCATCATCTGACGGATGAAGAAAAAGCCCAGGCTTTCCAGCTGTATGCGAAAAAGCTTCCAGAGGGCGGCAAAGTGGTATTTGCGGATACAGTATTTGAATCGCTTGAAGCAAAACAGCAGAAAATTGAATTCGAAGCGTCACGCGGGTATGTTAACCTTGTGGAAGATTTAAACCGCGAATACTACACGACGCTGCCGGCAATGAAAGAGTTGATCGAAGCAGCAGGCTTTTCAGTTGAGTTCACTCAGTTGAACGGGTATGTTTGGTTAATAGACGCTACTAAGAAAGATTGAAGCGCCTATCTCAGCTCCGACAGGCGTAAGACGATTTGGCGAAGCGGCGTTTTTGCCATCGCAGGCCAACCTGAAGCGTCTCGAGGAGCTAGGCGTCGAGACTGGACACAAAGAAAAACACTAATTTATAAGGAGACGATACGCATGAAAAAGATGAATGTAGAAAGCTTCAACTTGGACCATACAAAAGTGGTAGCTCCATATGTACGTTTAGCAGGGGAAAAAACAGGCGTTAACGGCGATACACTTCGTAAATACGACATCCGTTTCAAACAGCCGAACAAAGAACATATGGATATGCCAGGACTTCATTCTCTTGAGCATATGATGGCGGAGCATAGCCGCAACCATTCAGATAAAATCGTGGACATTGGCCCAATGGGCTGCCAGACAGGATTCTATCTATCAGTAATCAACCACGATGATTACGAAGACATTTTGCGTATTTTGGAAAACACATTAAAAGATGTCATTGCGGCGGACGAAGTACCGGCTTGCAACGAAGTGCAATGCGGATGGGCAGCAAGCCACAGCTTGGAAGGCGCAAAAGAATTGGCGCGTGAAATGCTGGCGAAAAAAGACGAGTGGCGCCAAGTATTTGCGGAAGAAACTGTTTAAGGAGAATGGGCATGAAATTTGCAACCGAAATCCAGCAGTTGATTGGCAATACACCATTATTGGAGTTAACACATATCGATATTCCCAACAATTGCCGGATCTTTGCTAAGTTAGAATTCTTTAATCCAGGCGGCAGCGTCAAAGACCGCCTGGGTGTTTCTTTGATAGAAGATGCGGAAAGCCGGGGAGTGTTAAAACCGGGAGGAACGATGATTGAACCGACTGCCGGCAATACCGGAATCGGTTTGGCGCTTGCGGCAATCGGCAAAGGTTATAAGGTGAAGTTTGTGGTACCGGAAAAGTTCAGCCAGGAAAAACAGACGCTGATGCGTGCGCTTGGCGCGGAAGTGATCAATACACCGACTGAACTTGGCATGAAAGGCGCTATTGCGAAAGCCAATGAATTGGCTGAGCAGCTTGATGCTTTTTCACCGTCCCAGTTCTCAAATCCGGCCAATCCGGAAACCTATGTCCGGACGCTCGGACCGGAACTGTGGGAAGCGCTGGACGGCAAGATCGATGTCTTCGTAGCCGGAGCAGGGTCAGGTGGTACGTTTGCCGGAACTTCACGCTTTTTAAAATCCAAAAATGCAGACATCAAAACAGTCATTGTGGAACCGGAAGGCTCGATTATCAATGGCGGCAAATCAGGTCCGCATTTGACGGAAGGCATCGGCATGGAATTTTTGCCGGATTATATGGATCGTTCCCATTTTGAATCCATTCATACCATTTTGGATAAAGAAGCATTTGAAGCTTTGAGAGAGTTGGCAAAACGGGAAGGCCTGCTTGTCGGAAGTTCATCCGGCGCGGCATTTGTCGCGGCGATGAGAGAAGCGGAAACTGCAAAAACGGGAAGCCATATCGTGACGATTTTTGCTGATTCAAGTGAACGCTATATGAGCCAGGACATTTACGGAAGAACATTTTAGGAGGATCAATTCATGAAACCGAAAACTAGATTAATCCATGGTGGAATTTTTGGAGATGAAGCAACTGGAGCGGTCTCCACACCAATTTACCAAGTAAGTACGTATAAACAGGAAGCTGTTGGGAAATTTAAAGGCTATGAATATTCACGCACTGGAAATCCGACACGCCATGCATTGGAAGAATTGATTGCTGACGTTGAATATGGACACGCGGGCTTTGCTTTCGGTTCAGGAATGGCAGCCATTTCATCAGTTATGATGCTATTCTCGGCTGGAGATCATATTATTTTAACTGACGATGTTTACGGTGGTACATACCGCGTTGTCAATAAAGTTTTGAACCGCTTCGGATTGGAGTTCACGTTTGTTGACACAGGCGATTTAGCAGCGGTTGAGGCAGCTGTGAAAGAAAACACAAAAGCGATTTTCATTGAAACTCCAACGAATCCGCTATTGAAAGTAACAGATATCGAACAAATCTCAGCTTTCGCAAAATCAAGAAACCTGATGACGATTGTCGATAATACGTTCATGACGCCTTACTTGCAAAACCCGATCAAGCTTGGTGCAGACATTGTCTTACACAGTGCCACAAAATACATCGGCGGGCACAGCGACGTCGTAGCTGGGTTAGTGGTAGTAAATTCAGCGGAATTGGCACAGGACCTTCATTTCATTCAAAATTCAATCGGGGCGATTTTAGGGCCACAGGATTCATGGTTATTGATCCGCGGGTTGAAAACGCTTGGTATCCGTATGGAAGAAGCAACTGCCAATGCGCAGAAAATCGCTGAATTCCTGGATCAGCATGAAGCAGTTAACGCTGTGATTTATCCGGGCCTCTCAACGCATACAGGCCACGAGATGATGAAGAAGCAGGCAGCTGGATTTGGCGCGATGATTTCATTTGACGTAGGAAGCAAAGAAAAAGCAGGGGAATTGCTTGCGAAACTGAAGTATTTTACGCTTGCTGAAAGCCTAGGTGCGGTAGAAAGCTTGATTTCTGTACCGGCTCAAATGACTCATGCTTCAATTCCAGTCGAACGCCGTGGAGAGCTTGGCATTTTGGAAGGCTTGGTGCGTATTTCAGTAGGTATTGAAGATGCTGAAGACTTAATCGAAGATTTAACAAATGCATTAAAGTAATAGGAGAAACCGCCTTTTTGGCGGTTTTTTTGTGCAATAAATTAATAATTTATCATAAATATCAAATAACTTATTTTTACAGAAAAATTCATAGTGAATTACACACTATATTTCGGTCTTCGAAATACATCTTTTAGCATATTCTTCTGAATTGTCAAACATGATAATATCTTATCTAGTAGTAATATTCTGACAATTTAAGGAGGATACAACATGAAGATGAGCAAATGGGCGTCGGTCATTTCAGCTAGTGCATTGACGCTTTCGTTATTGACTCCAGCCGCCACAACGGCAGAAGCAGCAACAACCGTACCAAGTGAATGGAATAGTGAAAGATACGGGGACCGAGTGGACATCGACCAGAAACTGAACGAGTTGTCCCAAGATGAAAACTTTAAAAAAGAAGCAGATAAAAAGATCAAAGCGCAAGCTGATGAAGTGAACGATGCTGAAACTGAAACAAAAGCACAGAGCACGTTTACTTATGATGGCGGAACAAAAAAATTCTTAAACCGTAATTTGGCATTTAAAGACTTTACACTTCGGAGCGTCGGTGACAATGTCGAAATCTGGGTTGCAAACGATTTATCTTATGGACCGAAAAACCCGAAACCGGC
Source organism: Planococcus sp. VCh962 (assembly GCF_057748275.1). Lineage (NCBI taxonomy): Bacteria > Bacillati > Bacillota > Bacilli > Caryophanales > Caryophanaceae > Planococcus > Planococcus sp. VCh962. Next base: position 312,731 of record NZ_JBYLHS010000002.1, on the reverse strand, counting down.
AGACGTCGTAACTCAAGCACAAGTGGATAAATTGCGCACTGAATTCGACAGCAATATCTATCCAAAAGCGACAAGCTTCTTTGGAACACCGGATCAATTGGATGGCTCGAATTCTCCGCTTCCAAAAATGGTCGGCCTTCCGGAAGGCTATTATGAAGGTTCGGATAAAGTCATCATGCTTGTAGATAACGTAGTCGATGAAGGCTGGGACAATCCATCTTATCCATTCTTCGTAGCTGGATTCTTCTGGCAGACGCTTGAAAATTACACAGACCGCAACATCATCACGATCGATACAAACTCTTGGGAAACACGTTTGGAATCCACTTTCTTCGGCACAACAATCCATGAATTGCAGCATTTGATTCATGCGGATAATGATCCTGCAGAAGAAACTTGGCTGAACGAGGGCATGTCCACGTTCTCTGAATATCTCGGCGGCTATGGCCATGATGCCGGATCCATCAACTTCTATCTGGATCATCCGGAAAACTCTTTAGTTAACTGGGATGAGCACGGGACAGCCAAAACGGGTCCTGAAACAATTGCTGATTACGGCCAAGTGTATTTATTCACTTTGTACATGTACGACAAATTTGGCCAGGAGTTTATCCGTGAATTAGCAGTGAACGGCTCTAGCCAAGGCATGCCAAGCGTTGACGAAGTGCTCCAAAAGTATGGTTCAGACAAGACTTTTGCTGAAGTGTACCAGGACTTCATGGCGGCTCTGACTTTGGACAATCCGAAAGCCGGCAAGCAATTCGATATCGACAGCATCGACCTTCGCAAACTTCCGGTTGGCACAACAGGAGCAGTCCGCGGGAAAACTGTCGATTTCGAAAAAGCGAAAACATTTGAAAAAGCAGGAGTGCCGGCATGGGGCGGCGACTTTAAAGAATTCGATTTCGGCAAAGACGTGCGCGGCATGAAGTTCGACGGGGCAGAATTTATTCCGCTTCAATGGGCAACAGTGGCTGATCCAGCAGGTTCCGGCGCTCAAGTATTGCATGCCAACAACGGAGACGAATCCGACCAGGCATTGATTTTCGGAGCAACAGTTCCGGCAGAAAATCCGGCATTGACGTTCGACCATTATTACGACATTGAAGAACAATGGGATTTTGCAGCCGTACAAGTTTCTACGGATAACGGCGAAACGTGGACTTCATTGGAAAATGAAAACACTCGCAGCGATGTAGTGGCTGAAGGGCATCCGACCATCAAAGCGAACGTTCCTGGCTTTACAGGCCATAAACTGAACTGGTCCACTGAAACATTCGACTTGTCTGCTTATGCCGGCAAAGATGTACTGGTTTCATTCCGCAATATGACGGACTGGGGCTATAACGACAAAGGATGGTTCATTAAAAATGTTGAACTTGGTGACTTCTCCGCTGATGGTACTTCAACTGAACCTTTCAAATCGCTTGGCGAGTTGAAAGGCGAATACGTTGATTTCACGACAACATTCATTCAAACGAAGAAAAATGGACAAGAACGCGTCTTCCATGTAGATCCGTTTAATGTGACGAATAAAGAAGCATTGGATCTTCAGCAAGTCCTTCGTGAAGGCAACGTCAAGATGATCACTTCTTTTGCGGCAGCGCCAAACCAAAAAGAAGCGCAGGAATTCACTTATGAAGTGCTATACAAAAAAGACAACCCGAACAAAGGCAATAAAAAGTAAGACGAAAGCGGACCTCGGTCCGCTTTTTCTTTTGGGAAAATTTTGCGTTATGATAAGATGGAAAGTGAAATCGGTTTCGAAAGGAAGAGGACATTGTCAAAAAAATTGGATGCATTTTTAGAAACAAACCTGAGCGAATTGAAAGAGCAGGGCTTATATAACGAAGTTGATACGGTAGAAGGACCGAATGGCCCGATCATCAAAGTGCGTGGCAAAGAATTGATCAATTTGTCTTCAAACAACTATTTGGGGCTTGCGACTAACGAAGACTTGAAGCAAGTGGCCAAAGACGCTATTGATAAATACGGCGTTGGCGCTGGGGCAGTCCGATCGATTAACGGAACGCTTGACCTGCACGTGAAACTGGAAGAAAAATTGGCGGAATTCAAAGGGACGGAAGCTGCGATTTCATACCAGTCCGGCTTTAACTGCAATATGGCGGCGATTTCTGCAGTCATGGATAAAAACGATGCGATCTTATCTGATCAGTTGAACCATGCTTCGATCATCGATGGCTGCCGTTTGTCCAAAGCGAAAATTATCGCGTTCAAACACTCGGATATGGAAGACCTTCGCGCAAAAGCGAAAGAAGCGACAGAATCCGGCCTTTACAATAAAGTGATGGTCATTACAGACGGCGTGTTCTCGATGGACGGCGACATTGCAAAACTTCCGGAGATCGTGGAAATCGCGAAAGAATTCGATTTGATCACATATGTAGATGACGCACACGGGTCAGGCGTGACAGGAAAAGGGAAAGGCACCGTGAAACATTTCGGTTTGGAAAAAGAAATCGACATGCAAATGGGTACCTTATCGAAAGCGGTTGGCGTTGTCGGTGGATATGTAGCCGGTAAACAGAACTTGATCGACTGGCTGAGAGTCCGTTCACGCCCATTCTTGTTCTCTACAGCCGTGACTCCTGGCGACGTGGCAGCAATCATTTCAGCGCTGCAGATGATCATCGACTCAACGGAGCTTCATGACAAGCTTTGGGACAATGGCGATTACTTGAAAAAAGGCTTGAAAGAGCTTGGCTTCAACATTGGCGACTCAGAAACACCAATCACACCTTGCATTATCGGCGACGAGAAATTGACGCAGGAGTTTTCGAAGCGTCTATTCGAAGAAGGCGTTTATGCGAAATCGATCGTCTTCCCGACAGTTGCGAAAGGCACCGGACGCGTCCGCAACATGCCTACAGCGGCGCATACAAAAGAAATGCTCGACAATGCGATCGAAGTTTACGCAAGAGTCGGCAAAGAACTAGGCGTTATCAATTAAATAAGCGAAAACCCGCCATCTTGGCGGGTTTTTTTATTGGTTCGGCGGAATACGCCCAGTAAAGGTTAAAATACGCCCAGTAACTCGAAAAATATGACCAGTAACCGAGAAAATACGCTCGGTTAACTAATAAATACGTTTTTCCAGAAAAAAAGCGGATGCACCATGCATCCGCTTTAGCAATTTTACATCGCTTGTGCCTTAAAATAAGTCGCTGCAAACACTTTTGCGGCAAGCACCATGGCTTCTTCATTAAAATCGAAGTTTTCGTGGTGGTGAGGATAACTCAAATTGTCATCAGCCATTTTCGCTCCAACAAAAAAATAAGCGCCTGGTTTTACTTGCGTATAATAAGCGAAGTCTTCAACCGGCATAACCGGGTCGATATCGATGACGTGTTCCGCACCAATGGTTTCGCTTGCTGCCTGGCGTACGATATCCATCGCTTCCGGATGATTCCACAATGCATCGTAGCCGGTTTCAATCACTACTTCAGCTGCAGCTCCCATTGCACGTGCCACGTTTTCCACAATAGCGGTGAGCCGTTCACTGGCCAGTTTGCGCAGAGCCGGATCAAATACCCGAATGGTGCCTTCCATAATCGCTTCGCTCGGAATCACATTGTCCGCATCACCGGCGTGGAATTTACCGATGGAAACGACGAGTTCCTTCAGCGGATCTGCATTGCGGCTGACAATCGATTGAAGGGCAATCATAATATGGCTCGCTGCCAAGATCGGATCAGTGCCTGTATGCGGTTCTGCGCCATGCGTGCCATATCCTTTAACAATAATCTTAAAAGCATCCTCAGCGGCCTGCAAATAGCCATCTCGTACAAAGACGTAGCCATTCTCCATCTTGCTTTGAATATGGGCACCGTAAACCAAATCGACGCCATCTAGACATCCATCCGCAATCATGCCGCGTGCTCCTCCTGGAGACAATTCTTCACCGAATTGGTGAATCAGCACAATCGTTCCAGGCAGCTCATCTTTCATCGAGGCCATCGCTTTTGCAAAACCTAGCAGCCCTGCCGTGTGGCCATCATGTCCACATGCGTGCATAACCCCGGCTACTGTCGATTTATAAGAAACTTCTTTTTTGTCATCGATCGGCAAGGCATCAAAATCAGCGCGGAAAGCAATCGTCTTGCCCGGCTTTCCTCCGCGGATATAGCCGACTACGCCGCGTCCGCCAAAACCGCGCCGAACTTCCACGCCCATTTCCTCCAAGCGGTCCGCAATAAAAGCTGGGGTCTGGACTTCCTGGTGAGATAATTCAGGATACATATGAAGGTGGCGGCGTGTTTCAACCATTTCTTCAAAAAGCGATTCGATTTTTGTCATTATAGCTGATTGCATAGGCATGATCCTCCTCAACTTTGAAATATAAACATTGTTATCAGTATACATTCGGAGAAAAGGGAGTGGCAATAGAGATGGTATAAATAACACGTTTTCAGAATGATTATTCAAAGTACATAAAAAACACGCCGCCGAATTTCGGCAGCGTGTTTTTAAATGACATCTGTTTTTTCAATTAAGTTTAAAAATTGCTGTGTGCGTTCTTCTTTAGGGTTGTTAAAGATGTCTTCCGGTTTGCCGCGTTCGACAATCTTTCCGCCATCCATAAAAAGAACTTCATCCGCTACGCCTTTTGCAAAACGCATTTCATGTGTTACAACAACCATGGTCATTCCTTCAGAAGCCAAGTCTTTCATAACTTGCAGCACTTCACCGACAAGTTCCGGATCCAGCGCGGAAGTTGGTTCATCGAAAAGCATGACTTTCGGTTCCAGCGCAAGCGCACGTGCGATGCCGACGCGCTGCTGCTGGCCGCCAGACAATTGGAAAGGGTAGTAATCCATTTTATCTGCGAGCCCGACTTTCGTTAAAATTTCTTCGGCTTTTTTTCGAGCCGCAGCTTTGTCCTGTTTTTGGACAACAACCGGGCCTTCCATGACGTTTTCAATCGCCGTCATATGAGGAAACAAATTATAATGCTGAAAAACCATCGCTGATTGTTTTCGGAAAGCTGTGATTTGCCTTTTAGGAAAAGGTTTGGAAAAATCAGCGGTTTGTCCATCAATCGTAACTGATCCGGCAGTAGGCACCTCTAAAATGTTCAAGCATCTTAGGAAAGTTGTTTTACCAGATCCGGAAGGGCCGATAACGACGACCGCCTGGCCTTTTTGGACGTCTAAATCAATGCCTTTCAGCACTTCAAGATTGCCGAACTTCTTGTGTAAATTTTTAATGGAAATCATATTTCTCTCCTTACTGCAGTCTTTGCATGCCTGTATTATCGAGATACATACCGGTCAAAACGATGTTCCAACCTGCCTTGTCCGATTGACAATAAGAAACAAACGACCCAGTAAATAAGTGCTGCTTGGCCGTATAACAATAAAAACTCATAATTTGTAGCGGCAATTTGCTGGGCGATACGGAACATCTCAGTTACGAGAATGAGCGAAGCCAGCGAAGTATCTTTGACCAAACTGATAAACGTATTTGAAAGCGGTGGAACGGAAACACGTGCCGCCTGCGGCAAGATGATTCGGCGAAGCGATTGCACGTAAGTCATTCCAATCGTGTTGGCTGCTTCCCATTGCCCTTTCGGTATGGAAAGGATGGAAGCACGTATGACTTCAGAGGCATACGCCCCGACATTCAAGGAAAAACCGAGGATGGCCGCGGGGAATGGGTCAATGACAATCCCGACTGTCGGCAATCCGTAAAACAAGATAAAAAGCTGAACCAATAAGGGCGTGCCGCGGATAATCGACACATAAACCCGTGCAATATACTGCAAGATTTTAACAGTCGAAATGCGTGCCAAAGCAGTCAGTACTGCTAAAATCAGTCCCAAAACAAATGAAATCAATGTTAGAGGTATGGTGTATTGGATCAATCCTTCTAATAAGGGAATCCAGGCTGACTGTGATATTTCCGTGAGCCGTTCCATACGGACTGGGTTGGAGAAAATACTATTTAAGTACATTTTCGCCGAACCATTTTTCAGAAATTTTATCGTAAGTTCCGTCTTCAATCATTTCAGCTAATGCAGTATTGACTTCTTCAACGATAGCGCCGCTGTCTTTACGGAACAACAGTCCACTTTGGGCTGCATCCGATGCTTCATCAACAATTTTGATGTTGGCATCCGGGCGCTGTTTCAAAAAGTCCAGTACCGTTAAGTTATCATTCACTGTCGCATCGACGCGTCCAGAATTCAATAATTCGATGGCTTGGTTAAAACCTTCAACACCTTCGATTTCAGCCCCAAAAGAACGTGCAGTTTCTGCATAGTTGCTTGTTAAAGACTGGGCAGACAATTTTCCTTCCAGATCCTCAAAACTTTTGATTTCTCCATTGTCTTTCGATACGACCAATACAGCTGTGGAAGTGATATATGGATCCGAGAAATCGTAGCTTTCCTGGCGATCAGGGTTGATCCCAACCTGGTTTGCTACCATGTCAAAACGTCCGGCATCCAAACCGGCAAACATGGCATCCCATTGAGTTTCCAAAAATTCCACTTCTACGCCAAGTCGCTTTCCAACTTCCTGTGCAATTTCTACATCAAAGCCGGTCAATTTTCCGGAATCGTCATGGAATGTGAAAGGAGGATAAGTCCCTTCCGTACCCACACGCAACGTGCCTTCTTCTTGAACATTCGCCAAGACATCTTGTTCAGAGCTTCCGGAACCGGTTGCGTCATCTGTTGTTGGATCTTCTTCCGGAGAACCGCCGCCACAGGCCGCCAGTAAAAACATTGTGACTAACAATAAAAGCATGAAACTAAACTTCTTCATAAATAATCCCCTCAATTTCTTTAATTTTTTATTTATAAGTGCATTTGTATTTCATTTAAATACAGTACCGTGTCGCTCTTTATACCCGATTTTATTAAAAAAGAAACTATGATAACAAAACATAGCGGAATACTTGGTTTATAGAGCTCAAACGACCGACCAGATTTACAAATGCGGTGCTCATGTAGAACTGTATCATTATAGCACCAAGGGAACTACCGTTCAAATGAATAGTTTCAGACTTTTCATTTAGAGAAATACTGAAAGCTGTTGTTTTTTTAAAGAGAACAATTTATAATGACAACAAGACAAAGCTGATTGAGACAATGAATTCGATGATCGAAATGTATTTTCACAGAGGACAATTGTTTTAGGCGAAAGGAGTTTACACGATGAAGCGAATAATGATTACTGGAGCACTGGGGCAAATCGGCTCTGAACTGGTGGAGAAATTGCGCGGAATATACGGCGCGGATAATGTACTGGCTACTGATATCCGTCCAGCGAATGACAATCGAGGCCCATTCGAACTGCTGGATGTGACAGACGGGCAAAAAATGCATGATTTAGCAAAGGACTTTGGTGCGGATACGATGATGCATATGGCAGCCTTGCTGTCAGCGACAGCTGAAGAAAAACCGCTGCTCGCCTGGAATTTGAATATGGGCGGGTTGGTCAATGCACTTGAAGCTTCACGTGAACTGGACTTGCAGTTTTTTACCCCGAGTTCAATCGGTGCATTCGGGCCATCTACTCCTAAAAAAAATACGCCGCAAGACACGCTGCAGCGTCCTACGACAATGTATGGCGTCAACAAGGTTTCAGGTGAATTGCTATGCGATTATTATTTCCATAAATTCGGATTGGATACTCGAGGAGTCCGCTTTCCGGGGTTAATTTCGAATGTCGCACAACCGGGCGGAGGAACGACCGATTATGCTGTGGACATTTATTATAAAGCGGTTGAACAGCAAAGCTATACTTCATATATCGACAAAGGTACCTATATGGATATGATGTATATGCCAGATGCACTTCAATCGATCATTGATCTGATGGAAGCGGATCCGTCAAAATTAGAACACCGCAATGCTTTTAATGTCACAGCCATGAGTTTTGAACCGGAAGAAATTGCGGCATCAATCCGTAAGCTTATTCCTGATTTCAAAATGTCATATGAAGTCGATCCTGTCAGACAAGCGATTGCCGACAGCTGGCCTGATAATATCGATGCTTCAGCTGCAGAGAAAGAATGGGGCTTTAAAGCTACATACGATTTGGATGCAATGACGGCTGACATGCTGGAGAAATTGAAAAAAAAACTGATTCACGCTTAAAAAATGGAGAAACGATTTGATATCGTTTCTCTTTTCATTTTAAGTTAATTTCATAAATTCCAATAAAAAAAGGCCGTCCGCAAAGTGAAATGCGGACGGCCTTTAAGGTTTGATTAAAATAATAGGTGGGCTACTCCTGCAACGATTGGCAGAGCAATAATTGTGCGGAGCAAGAAAATGACAACTAAATCCAGGATGTTAACCGGAATTCTAGAGCCAAGCAGCAATCCGCCAACTTCAGACATATAGATCAATTGAGTGACGGACATGGTAGCAACTACAAATAGCGTCAGTTCCGATTCAATCGTGCTTGCAGCAAGTATAGCCGGCAAGAACATATCGGCAAATCCGACTACCATCAGCTGTGCTGCTGCTTCTGCTTCGGGTATACCCAATAAATTTAAGTATGGCTCGAAAGGTTTTCCGAGAATCGTGAAAATAGGTGTGTAGGTAGCAAGCATCAAGGCGACCGTACCGAACGCCATAACGACTGGTGCAACACCGATCCACATATCCAAGACGTTTTTAAAGCCGTCTTTAAAGAATTCCCCAGCTGATTTGTTCTCTTCAGCTTTTGTTAAAGCGTTTTCAACACCATGAGTGACAACATTGTATCCTTCCGGAACTTCTTCAGACATCGTATCTTGAGGCTGCCCGTTCATAAACGTGGTCGGCTTTTTGGCTAATGGGAAAATGCGCGGCATGATAAGCGCAAGCACAATGCCTGTCAAAATAACAGTTCCATAGTACGGCAGGAAGTATTGGCCAAGTCCGACTTGCTGGATGACGACAATGGCAAAGGTAATTGACACAACTGAGAAAGTGGTACCGATAATTGCAGCTTCACGCTGTGTATATTTATTTTGAATATACTGCGTGTTGGTTAAAAGAACACCAATCGTTCCGTCTCCTACCCATGATGCAAGGGCATCAATCGATGAACGGCCAGGCAAACGGAACAAAGGACGCATGACTTTCACCATCATCGTACCAAACAATTCCAGAAGGCCGAAGTTCATCAGAAGTGGTAAAAACAGTCCTGCGAACAAGAAGATGGTAAATAGGAATGACAAAAGCCCATCAGGGGAGAGTAAAAGACCGCCTGTATCTGCGCTCCAAACCGCTTCCGGCCCAACTTGGAACAAAACCATAACGGCAAAAACCGCTCCGATAATCCGGACGATTGTCCAAAACAAATTGACGTTGAATAATCTATCAAAGAATGAGACTGTATGGTGCTCATTAACTTTTCTAGTAATACTGAATAAGGACCCGATGGCAGCTATCAGCATAATAACGAGCATGATCCATGGTGAAAATGAATCGATTTTACCGGCCATCCAATTGGCGAGTAAAGCAATTGGTACTACCCAGCCTTCATCTGTTGGTACCGGCACGATAAACAAGAACACGCCCAGGACAGATGGAATCAAAAACAATAGCCAGGTCGAAAGTGTAAACTTTTTCACGAATAAACCCCTTTTCCTTGTGCATGAAAACACGTGATGAATAGTAATTATACAGCATTATTCCCCATTTAAATGCTTTATAACCAAAGTTTATATTATCTGAAAAAAGTTAAAAAAAACAGCCTTATTTTCTAAAAAGAAAATAAGGCTGTTTTTTTAAAAGGAATCTTCAAAATCTTGGTGCCACCGGTAATTATAAAAACGTTCTTTTGTCAGCCAGTTTTCCGTTTCTGCATCCCCTTGAGCCAGTTTATGCTCCATTTCTTCGAGCATCCAGGCGGTCTGGGAAATATGCGCTTTCATGGCATTCATTTTCTGGTCGCGCACCGGTGTAATGTCGTAAACGATATCCGGATCTCCAAGAACTTCCAGTGTGTTGTTGGCAAAAGCCACACAATGGAGTTTCGGACGGTCTTTCATACGGCGAACTGCGCGGACAACTGCCCGTGCCGTTGCCTCGTGGTCAGGATGCACCGAAAGATTAGGATAAAATGTGATAACCAGTGAAGGATTCAGCTCATTGATTAAATCGGTCATCATGCCGACCATTTTTTCATCATCTTCAAATTCAACGGTCTTGTCTCGCAGTCCCATCATCCGCAAGTCGGTCAGCCCCATTGCTTCAGCAGAAGCGAGCAATTCTTTTTTCCGGATCTGCGGCAGTGATTCCCTTGTGGCAAAAGGTGGATTTCCTAAATTACGGCCCATTTCACCAAGTGTCAAACAAGCGTATGTAACGGGTGTGCCTTGTTTAATATGCGTAGCAATCGTTCCTGAAACGCCGAACGCTTCATCGTCCGGGTGAGGGAAGACAACGAGCACGTGCTGTTCTTTTGGAATTGTCATTTATTGTTCCCCCTTAATAACTGAACGGTGTTTCGCTGATTTGCAGCGCTACCGCCAATTTTCCTGTTCCATCGTGTCCTGCAAGCAGCAGCCTTCCTTGCTCATCCAGCTCATAATGCGTAATGCCTTGGGCATAAACCCAGCCATGCGGCAACTTCAATCCGACGCGATGCGGGCTTTCACCGACCACTTTTCCCAGTTCATAGTTAATCATGACGTTGCGGATAAACGCTCCGGCATTGAAAAAACCTTCGTTAAAATGAGTGGCATAAGAGCCATTTGTTGTTTCTAAGTGCAGGTAAACATCTCTGTTCGCAAATGCATCCAGCTCTACTTGCAATTTTTTCACTTCTACTAATTCCATCTTGTTCACTCCTCCGGCAATCCGTATTCCTTTAGTATAGGCAATATTAGAGAAGAATGCGATTAGGAGGCTTTACGGCAATCGCAGTAATGTTATTATATAAAAAGGGGAATATTCGAACAAATCGACGGCCAACAGCAGCTTAGACTTTTATAAGTTAAAAAATAAGGTGCTTTCTATGCAGGTCTGGCTGCAGGGACTTATCAATTCGATTTATAAAGATAGTAGATTTAATTTAAGGATGCTTGGGGGAAAGGGAAGGTATAGATGCTCGAAATTAAAAAAATGTCGGATTGCACAATCGAAGAAAGCGTTGAAGCATGGAACAAAGGATTTGAAGGATACTATTTTGATATGACTACAACACCGGAAGCTTTTGAAAAAAGAGGGCTGCAGGAAGGCCTTTCTTCAGAATTGTCTATTGTCGCTTTTGAAAACGGGAAGCCTATCGGGATTTTACGGACTGGGGTCCGGGAACAGCATGGCATTAAACAAGCTTGGAACGGCGGGACAGGAATAGCTGCTTCTTTGAGAGGAAAAGGTCTAGGCCGGAAAATGGTGCAAGCCTGGATTGAACTTCTGGAGAAAGCCGGCGTCCAGCAAGCCACTCTTGAAGCGGTAAGTGAAAATACACAAGCTATTAAACTGTCTGAAAAAATGGGTTATGAAGTAATCGATCAAGTGGATTTTATGCGGCTGATTGGGCAAGTAGAAGAGATTAAAACTGTTTCAACTAATGAAGGAATAGAAATTGTTTCGGCGACTCCTGAAGAAACATCGCTGCTGCCTTTCTACCGATGGGATTTTCCGTGGCAGACGCAGTGGCAAAGTGTGAGAGACGGCGATGCTGTAGTTGCGAGGGATGGAGATGGGGCGGTCATCGGGTATGCGTATTTCAAGAAAACGGTAGATGGAGGAGGAAACCATATTGCTACTGCCTTGTATCAATGCGAAACCGCACCGGATCATCCAAATCGTGAAGCGATTGCTGAGCAGTTAATCTCCAGCGTATTTAACGGTTTTAACGATGTCATCCAGCGTGTAGCAATCAATATTCCAGTAACAGAAAACCAAGTGACTCATCAAACATTGAGCAAATATGGTTTTGAGGTTTCTGTCACACAAGTATTCATGGTAAAAAAATTATAAAAAGAGGGCGCCGAAGCGCCCTCTTTTATTGTAGATTAAACTTCCGTTACTTGAACTTCAGGTTTTTCGAATTTATTGGCAGCGCCGTGCATCACTGGTCCAACGTACTGGTTTAGTTTCCAGCCGTGCTGGATAGCGGCAGACACAAATGTTTTTGCATTGAGCACAGCGTCGTTTACGGATTGCCCGTTCGCCAGATTGGCTGTAATTGCTGCAGCGAATGTGCAGCCAGCTCCGTGGTTATAAGTGGTATCCGTTTTTTCAGCTGTCAATAGGTAATGCGTTTTGCCGTCGTACAGCAAATCAGCCGCTTTTTCATGCTGAAGCTGTTTGCCGCCTTTGATCACAACATATTGAGCGCCATGCGCATGGATTTTTTCAGCTGCTGCTTTTAAATCCTCGACTGTTCGAAGTGTGCCAAGGCCTGAAAGCTGCCCGGCTTCTACTAAGTTCGGAGTTACTACTTTAGCGACTGGCAATAGATGCTTGATCATGGCATCAACGTTTTCAGGGAATAATACTTCGTCTTCCCCTTTGCATGCCATAACCGGATCGATGACAACTTCTTCCAGACCGGATTTTTTAATGGCTTTGCCGGCCATTTCAATAATGTCGACTGTCGGCAGCATGCCGGTTTTTAATGCATCCACTCCTGTTGAAAAAGCAGTCTGCAATTGTGCGTGAAGCGTTTCGACAGGAATTGGATGGATACCATGGCTCCAGCCATTTTCAGGATCCATCGTCACGATGACTGTTAAAGCATTCATGCCGTAAGTTCCATGTTCTTGGAAAGTCTTTAGATCAGCTTGTATACCAGCTCCGCCGGATGTATCCGATCCAGCGATTGTTAAGGTCTTTTTCAATGTCATCGTTAAAACTCCTTTAATATAGATTATTTACATCACTTTATTTTAACAAAAATCGGAACATTTACAACGAATCAAACTTTGATGGGGATAACAGAAGGACGGCCATCGCCGTGCTAATAAAAAAGAACAGCAGTATAACTAAAGCCATCATCCAGCTGCCGCTTATGAAAAGACCGATGGCTAGAAAAAATGTTAATATGGAAACAGCCAGCACTGCAACCACTAAGCACCCCATACCAAGGCGTTTGGCATTTTCCGGTGCACTTGAACCTTTGGTTGAAGATATGGTTTTAATTTTTTCACGAAAGTCCGCCATCATCATCGCTCCTTTATACCATCCTATCACGGGGCCATGATGAAATGAATAAAAGAAAGAGGGTTTATAGATGGCAAAAGATCCGAAATTGACGGAGATTGAACGCTTATTAAACGAAGTAAAAGGGAAAGAAGATACAAAAGAATCCGGCTTCTGGAAAACATTTAAAGTGATGATGAGCGTTTGGCGCAATTCGTTCCTTGTGTTGATTGTGATTCTGTTATTGCTTCTTGTTGCATTGCCGCTTGGAACGTTCTGGATGATCAAAGGCAGCACATTCACTGAAGATAAAGGAGCATTTTTGGAGCAGATCCAGGACCTCAATGAGCTGGCGACTGCGGAAGCATTTTCAAAAGTCATTATTGAGCGGCAGGACAATGCGGTATTCGGACAGGAAATCGGTCTGGACCTGCCGGGGACAAAGCGCCAATTGCTGGTCGTTATTCCAGGATCGGTCAAAGCCGGCATTGATTTTTCCGAAGTGACGGAAGAAGACATTGAGCTTGATGAAGCAGCTAAAACCGCCACGCTGACGCTGCCGAAAGCCGATTTTTTAGGCGGCCCGGAACTATTTATGGATCAAGTGGAAGTATATTCTTATGAAGGGCTGTTCAGAAGCGGAGCTGATATTTCGGAAGCGTATGAACTTGCAGAAGAAGCGCAAAAGCTGATGCTGGAAGAGACAAAAGGGCAAGGAGTCCTTGAAATGGCTGAAGATAATGCAGCCCGTTCGGTTCAGGAAATGTTCAAGCTGGTAGATTACGACGTAAAAGTCCAATTTGAAGAATAAGGAGTGATGTGCATGCCAAAGGAAATTTTCCAAAATGACTGGCAGGAAATCATCGGAGAAGAATTCAGCAAACCGTATTATTTGAAGCTGCGTGAATTTCTGAAAGAGGAATACGCCAATGAAACCGTTTATCCGGCAAAAGAAAACATTTGGAATGCATTCAAGCATACGCCTTATAAAGACGTCAAAGTTGTCATTCTGGGGCAGGATCCTTATCATGGGCCAAATCAGGCGCATGGGTTAAGCTTCTCTGTTCAGCCCGGTGTGCCGCATCCGCCGAGCCTGCGCAATATGCTGAAGGAATTGAACGACGATCTTGGTTGTGAAAAACCGAAGGACGGAACATTGACAAAATGGGCGGACCAAGGCGTCATGATGCTTAATACGGTATTGACCGTTCGTGCAGGACAAGCCAATTCCCATCGCAATCAAGGATGGGAGATTTTTACCGATGAAGTGATCCGGAAACTATCTGCCCGTGAAAAACCGGTTATTTTCGTATTATGGGGCCGGCCGGCGCAGCAGAAAAAGCCGCTCATCGATTTGGAGCGCCATTCCATTATTGAGGCCCCGCATCCAAGCCCGTTAAGTGCAAGCCGCGGATTTTTCGGCAGCCGGCCTTATTCAAAAGTGAACGAACTGTTACAAAAGCAAGGCGACGAGCCGATTGATTTCTGTTTAGCCTGACGCCTGCCAGCAGGCATGATAAAATAGATGAGAATGTAAACGGAAAGGGGGATTTTGCATGGCAATCGATGCAGCTCGCATTTTGAATGAAATCGAAAAGCATACCGCACAGGCGCGAAAAGGCGACCCGGCCAAAATGCGCGAGTCCATCGCTGCGATACGGGCTCTTTGCGATCTTTTATTGGAAGATGATCAGTCGCAAAAAGACAGTGCGCCGCGTGCAATTCCGCTCGCCTCCCCTCAGATACAGCCGGTTTCTTCTGCCAGCAAATTGCAGGAAGAAGACGGCGCAAACGGTGATTCACTGTTTGAATTTTAATCGGAAAGAGGAATAGAAATGAAGTTTTTCTTGATAGCCGGAGCGGTTAATGCTTTATTATCCGTAGCTCTTGGCGCTTTCGGTGCACATATGCTAGAAGGACGCGTTGCGGATAAATATTTAGATACTTGGCAGACAGCTGTTCAGTACCAGATGTTCCATGCCATCGGTTTGATGGTTGTGGGAATTCTAATGAGTTCCTCATTGATCGGTGCACTCGGTTCATTATCTTGGGCAGGGTACTTAATGCTTGCCGGAATCATCATTTTCTCCGGAAGCCTTTATGTTTTAAGTTTGACCGGCATCAGCATTTTAGGGGCTGTTACACCAATCGGTGGAGTAGCATTTATTGTTGGCTGGATCATGCTGATTGTTGCAGCATCAAAAGCTTTGTAAAATATTAAGAAGACCAGCGCTCAAGCGCCGGTCTTCTTTTATTATATTTCCCGGGAAATATAGGTGTTTTTATCAATGTTCAAGCAAGTCTCTTAATTTTGCAGGATTGTCCACCGTTAAAGCGATACGCGAAACCTTTTTGGTGCGCCCGAAGAATAAGACGGCTTCCTGCGGTTTTTTGAATTCAATGATGACTTGCGGTTCAGGTTCTGCGAAATCCTGGGCGATAAAGGACAGGGTATCTTTATCGGCTTTTGCATCCCAATGCAATTGGGCAATAGCGTCAAGCGGAACCGTCAGCCGTTTGCTTAAGCCTAACGATACGTACAGTTTTTCATTTGTTATTTTCAAGGGGTTCAGGCGCAATGCCTGGATTTCACCGATAAAATATACGACCGAATAGATATTCAAGATAAGAAGCACAATCGACAGCGCTAATGATTTGTCATGCAGCCACCAGTGAAGGCCGATTGTTTCGATGACAATGGCATGAATCAGCATGATGTAAAAGGCGATGGCGCTCGAGTTTTTATGTAGTGATATCGTATTTGAGTCCTCTTCCGGTTTCTGTTTCCAGGAACAGAAAGCGTAATAGAAGATGAGCGACTCCGATAAAATCACGGTCACAAGCGGATTGGGTTTGATTCGTTCATAGGCGGTTGGCAGCAAAGTGAACAATGGACTTTCCGGCTTTGCTTTGATGGCACGGACGATTGCCGGTACATGATAAAGGAGCAGCCCAAGAAAAGCGAGTTCTGCAAATAAAACCAAGGCCTCGAGGCCAAGACCTATATAAAAAAGAAAAGTGAACGGTTCAAAATAAAGAGCAGGGATAATGAAGCGGGCGAGCACGAATCCTCCGGCGACAAAGCCGAAAAAGTGCTTGAGAGATAAACGGAAAGCGGCAAGCATTAGAAGCGGCGCGACAAAGGCAAAGTCGATCAGCGAACCGGTAACGACCCAGAAGGTTTCTTCGGGAATGACGAGTGAGGAAAGAGGCGAGCGGTATAACAGGAAATTGCTGGTCAGTACGAGCAGCAGCAAAGCGAGAGCCCATTTTGCAAAACTGTTCTGGCGCATCACAAGCATACAAACACCCCGTTTTTACTTTTAGTATACCGTGGGATATATTGGAATTGGAACGTAATTCGTGTCGGAATTCTGAAAACTTCGGAGCGAGTAGCTTTTTCCACATTATAGAGGTGAATGCGGCAGAAATCCGTGTTCCGGACAGTAAATCTCTTCTGCGGACAGTATTTCTTCATTTTCGGACAGTATTTGCCCTAAAGCGGACAGTAAATCTACCCAGTTGCTTATTGAGACAAGAAAACGGCCAAAAGCACCCCGCATAAATGAAAAAACCGCCCAAGGGCGGTTTCCAATCTTACACTTCCAGCAGTTGCGCAGTGCGTTCTGCGTCAAGGCGTGTGCCGACGTAGAATGAACCGAATTCTGCGTAACGTGCGCTGACTTCGTCAAAACGCATTTCGTAGATCAATTTCTTGAACTGAAGAACGTCGTCTGCGAACAAAGTAACGCCCCATTCGTAGTCATCAAAGCCGACAGATCCTGAAATGATCTGTTTTACTTTGCCTGCATAGCTGCGGCCGATCTTGCCGTGGGACAGCATCAATTCTTTGCGAGTGTCCATTGGCAGCATGTACCAGTTGTCGTCGCCATCACGGCGTTTATCCATCGGGTAGAAGCAGATGTATTGTGAACGCTGAAGTTCAGGGTACAAACGTGCACGCACGTGAGGGTTTTGGTATGGATCTTCGTCTGATTTTCCAGCCAGGTAGTTGGAAAGTTCAACAACCGATACATACGAATACGTAGGAACTGTATAAGCGATCAATGTCAGCTTATTGTATTCCGTTTCAAGCTCACGCAATTCATCCATTGTTTCGCGCAATAGCATCAGCATCAAGTCGGCTTTTTGGCCAACGATTGAATACAATGCGTGTGCACCTGTTTTATTTTCATCGGCTTGGTTGATTTTGTCCATAAATGCCTGGAATTCGTCGATCGCGAATTGGCGTTCTTCATCCGTCAGCATCTTCCATGAAACCCAGTCCATCGAACGGAAATCATGAAGGACGTACCAGCCGTCTAATGTAATTGCTGCTTCATTCATTATCTAAACACTCCTTTTATCTAAATCTCACAGAATCAGTTTATCACATTGGCTTTGCAAGTTCCTGAAAAACAAATGCCTGTCACCAATTCGTCATGCCTGAAGTGCCTTTTCAGCGGGGCGTGAGTCGGGTAAACTAAAAACAAGTTATAGCTTGATGAGGAGAATTATTATGCCGTTATTTTCAGAAGAAACCAATTGGCGTTTCTGGGATCAATCCTTGAGCGCAAAAAACCGTTCCGCACTGGAATCATTTGCTGCGGACGATACATTATGCGAACTGGTCGGATCAGGCAAAAGTCCGTCGACCATCCGCACGTGGGTACATGACGATACAGTCGTGCTCGGCATACAGGACCACCGTTTGCCGAATATTGAAGCGGGTATGGATTATTTAAAAGCACAAGGCTATGCGCCGATTGTCCGGAATTCCGGCGGGCTCGCCGTCGTGCTCGATGCAGGAGTTTTGAATATCTCGCTGGTGGTTTCAGAAAAAGAACATGCCATCGATATTTCAGCAGGATATGACATGATGCTTGAGCTGGTACAGGCCCTATTTCCGGAAGCGCCGATCGAGGCCTATGAAATTGTGGGGTCCTATTGTCCCGGCTCATATGACTTGAGCATCGGCGGCAAAAAGTTTGCCGGCATTTCCCAGCGCCGCATCCGCCGGGGCATTGCTGTCCAGGTTTATTTATGTGTTGAAGGGTCCGGGGCGGAGCGCGCTGAATTGATCCGCGGGTTTTACGAAGCCGGGCTTAGCGGTGAACAGACGAAATTCGCCTACCCGGAAATAAAACCCGAAGTGATGGCGTCGCTCAGCGAATTGCTCGGAAAAGAAATTACAGTCCAGGAAGTTGTGCTGAATTTGTACGAATTGATCGGCATGCCGGCACCGCAGCCGCTGATGCCTGAAGAGACAGAGCTTTACGGATTTTATTTGAAACGAGTTGTCGAACGCAACCGGAAAATGCTGCCGGGCCCTCTTGAATGAGGTATCTGAGCTGGTGTAGAATACTTGTTACGCAGAAAAATTGGAGGTGCGCCCGTGAGCTATGCGACACAGAAATTAGCTGAAGAAAAAGTTTTTAAAGATCCGGTTCACCGATACATACATGTGCGCGACCAAGTGATTTGGGACCTGGTGAATTCACGTGAATTCCAGCGTCTTCGGCGCATCAAACAGCTTGGCACCTCTTATTTAGTATTTCACGGAGCTGAACACAGCCGCTTTAGCCATTCGCTTGGCGTCTACGAAATCGTCCGAAGAATTTCAGACGATATTTTTCATGGCCGCCCTGAATGGGATGAGGCTGAACGGCTAGTGGTGTTATGCGCTGCGCTTCTTCATGATTTGGGTCATGGGCCTTTTTCCCATTCATTTGAAAAAGTATTCCATGTTGATCATGAAGAATTTACCCGGGAAATATTGCTGGGGGATACAGAAGTCAATGGGATCTTGCTGAAAGTTGGCGAGGACTTCCCTAAAAAAGTGGCGGAAGTAATTGCCAAAACATATGCCAATAAACAAGTCGTTTCCTTGATTTCAAGCCAAATTGATGCAGACCGCATGGATTATTTGCAGCGGGATGCTTATTATACAGGTGTCTCATATGGCCATTTTGATATGGAGCGAATCCTTCGCGTCATGCGCCCCATGGACGATCAAGTAGTGATCAAGTCGAGCGGCATGCATGCCGTTGAAGATTACATCATGAGCCGCTATCAAATGTACTGGCAGGTTTATTTCCATCCGGTAGCTCGCAGTGCGGAAGTGATCCTGCGGAAAATTCTGCAGCGTGCCAAACAGCTGAGTGAAACCGGTTATAAATTTAAGCAGCCGCCGACGCATTTCATGGCGTTTTTTAATCGTACGTTTGAATTGAAAGATTATTTAGCGCTTGATGAAGGGGTCTTGATGACCTACTTCCAGCTGTGGATGACCGAGCGCGATCCGATTCTTTCAGATCTGAGCGACCGGTTCGTCAATCGCCGCCTGTTCCAGTATGTCGATTTTGACCCAGGAAAAGATTACAAGAAACTTGGGGAATTGGCACAGTTGTTCGAGGAAGCGGGCATTGATCCCGAGTATTACTTGGTCGATGATTCGACATCCGACTTGCCGTACGATTTTTACCGTCCCGGCGAAGAAGAAGAACGGCTGCCCATCCATTTGCTGATGCCGACAGGGGATATCAAGGAATTGTCCCGGCAGTCGCAAATTGTCGATGCGATTTCAGGTAAGCGGAGAACAGATTATAAATTGTATTTCCCGGCGGAATTATTAATAGATGGCAAAAAGAAAGCTGCAAAGCAGAAGATATTGGAAATGCTTAGAAAAGGAGGGGTATAGTTGCTCCAGGAACACGCGAAAATTGTGGATTTTATTGCCACAGCGGAAGGGATCACCGGACGCAAGAAGCTGCAGAAAATGATTTATATTTTAAAGAAAATAGGTGTGCCGTTTCAAGAGAAATATGAATTCCATATTTATGGGCCATATTCAGAAGAGTTGACAGCCCGCATTGAAGAACTATGCGATATGGGGTTTTTGTCAGAAGAACTGGAAGACAAAGGATCTTATGTTCGGTATAAATACAATGTTACCCAAGAAGGAAACGATTTCCGGGGGACATTGAAAGAATCCGTGCTTGAGAATCCCGAAGTCGCTGCAAAATTAAATGAAAAAAGCGGCCGCTTTTTGGAACTGACCGCTACTCTTCTTTACTTTGATCATTTGGAACGCGCCGAGCAAATTGAAAAGCTTCATATTGTCAAAGCGAAGCTGAACTTTACTGCAGATGAAATAGAAGAGGCATTCGGGTTTATTGACGAATTGGGCCAACTGAAAAAACTCCCTTAAGGGAGTTTTTATGTATTCGCTGGCTTCTTCAAGTGTACAGCTGCAGTGCCAGCCTTGCAGCGCTTGTGGAGGCTGAATAAGCGTTTCCGCTTTTCTTTAGATGTCGCTGAAAAGCTTGCCTTTAACACCGTAGTCGGTCTTCTTCATGTCTTCGATAAAGACAGTGACGTTTTCAACCGGTGCTCCAGTTGTTTCTGATACCGCTTCAGTTACTTTCTCAACCAATGCGCGCTTTTGATCTTCTGTGCGGCCTTCGAGCATTTTGACAGTTACGTATGGCATAATAGTTACAGCTCCTTTTTTTAAGATACAACAATCATATCAGAACGGGAGGAAGGTACACATGGCAAATGAAGAAAAACCAAAACAAAAAGTTGGATTCACCATTATAAAGAATGATCCGACAGATGGCCACAAAGGCTATGGCATCGGATCACTGTCCTTGGAAAACGTATCTCCGCTTTTTATTGACATAGAAGAAGGTGAAGCATTCATTGACATTGGTGCAATGCATGCGCGCAGTGAAGTGGAACGCGGCATTAAATTCACCGTAAACCGGGAAGACTCAGCCGGCGGCAAACCATATTGGCTGGTGTGGATCACCATTGATTTCAATCCGGAAGGCCCTTATTATGCCGGGGTAACGGCATGCGAAATGGTGGTTAACCGTGAAAAACGGCGCGGCTATAAGATTTTGGCTGATCATGTCAATTTAATGGACAAGTCAATGAAACGAAAAATCATCGTTGATCATATGGATGAAACATCCAAACGGGTTCTGGCAGAGTACTTGAAAAAACACAATCCCGAAATGTGGGAGCGCAGCATGGAACAGCTTCGTCAAGACCTGAATTCATAAAATACTAGAGATTTGTACGAAATGTGACATTTGGAAATGCTTCCGACATGCGGTTGAAGTTGGCCAAAAAAGGAAGTAAACTAGTATTACAGCTTTTAAATAGAAAGCTAGGACACCTGATTTGCGGGCAAGTGCCGTGAGCCATTGCGAGAAAGAGAAACTTCAATCAGTGGAGGTTCCCACCTCCAACTGATTGTTAGTTGATCCGATCGGACATTTACGGTCAGTGCCCCACTTGGAAAAGTGGGGTCATACTGACCGTTAAAGTGTGAGAAAACCCAAGCCCAATGCCTCATGTCTCTTTCTCCGCGCTATCAGGATAAATAGGTTTTCTGTGAAGGGAAAGATTCCCTGTACAGAAAACCTTTTTATTTGCGGCATATTAAGAACTGCAGCGGGTAAAGAGGATTATGAAAAGAGAAACTCAATCAGGGAGATTTTTCCTCCCTGATTGATAGTTGAACCAATCGGGCTTATACGGCCAGTGGTCTGGCGTTCGGAAAAGCGGAAGCCATACTGGCCGTTAAAGCGCGATAAAGAGAAACTCAATCAGGGAGGTTTTTCTCCCTGATTGTTAGTTGAACCAATCGGGCTTTTAGGGCCAGTGGCCTTACGTTTGGAAAAGCGGAAGCCATACTGGCCGTTAAAGCGCGAAAAAAATATTGCACTTTCATTAAAAAGAATTATACTTTTTTAAGTAGTTTTAAAATGACGGGAAAAGGAGTTTGATTATAGATGGCAGGATTTTGGTATACAGAAAAACAAACCGAGAACTTCGGGATTACGATGAAAATCAATAAAACGCTTCACACCGAGCAAACGGATTTCCAATACTTGGAGATGGCAGAAACAGCTGAATGGGGCAATATGCTTTTCCTTGATGGCATGGTCATGACGTCTGAGAAAGACGAGTTCGTTTATCACGAAATGGTGGCGCACGTTCCATTGTTTACTCATCCTAATCCAGAGAACGTTCTGGTTGTTGGCGGTGGAGACGGCGGAGTAATCCGTGAAGTGCTCAAGCACCCTTCTGTTAAAAAAGCGACACTTGTCGATATTGACGGCAAAGTGATCGAGTACTCGAAAAAATTCTTGCCTTCAATCGCATCAGGTCTTGAAGATTCACGTGTTGAAGTGATTGTCGGAGACGGCTTTATGCATATTGCTGAATCTGAAAACAAATACGATGTGATCATGGTGGATTCAACGGAACCGGTCGGCCCGGCAGTGAACTTGTTCACTAAAGGTTTTTACGCAGGGATTTCACGTGCGCTGAAAGAAGACGGCATTTTTGTCGCACAATCGGACAACCCATGGTTCAAAGCGGATTTGATCGAGCAAGTTCAAAAAGATGTGAAGGAAATCTTCCCGATCACAAAATTGTACTTGGCGAACATCCCGACTTACCCAAGCGGTCTATGGGCATTCACAATCGGTTCGAAAAAATACAATCCATTGGAAGTGCCAGCTGAGCGTTTCCATGACATCGAAACAAAGTATTATACAAAAGAATTGCATAATGCGGCATTCGTATTGCCGAAATTCGTGAAAGATTTGGCAGGCGAATAAACGATGAGATTTGACGAGACATATTCAGGCAAAGTTTTCATCAAAAGCCATCCGAATTATGAAGAATCCAAAGCAGTGCTGTATGGCATGCCGATGGACTGGACGGTAAGTTACCGCCCGGGTTCACGTTTCGGCCCAAACAAAATCCGTGAAGTATCCATCGGCTTGGAAGAGTACAGCCCGTATCTGGACCGGGAGCTCGATGATGTGAAATTCTTCGATGCCGGAGACATTCCATTGCCGTTCGGCAATCCGGAAAAATCCCTGCTTGAAATTGAAACCTATGTCCATACTCTTTTGGCAGACGGTAAAATTCCGATCGGCATGGGCGGCGAGCACTTGGTGTCATTGCCGGTCATGAGAGCAGTGGCAAGCAAATACGACGATTTGGCGATCATCCATTTTGACGCGCACACGGACCTTCGTGAAAACTACGAGGGTGAAGAATATTCGCATTCTACACCGATCCGCAAAATCGCAGACCATATCGGGCCGACAAACGTCTATTCATTTGGCATCCGTTCCGGCATGAAAGAAGAATTTGAATGGGCAAAAGAGCAAGGCATGCACATTTCAAAATTCGAAGTGCTGGAGCCGCTGAAAGAAGTATTACCGACTCTTGTGGGACGTCCGGTATATGTCACGATCGACATTGATGTATTGGACCCGGCGCATGCGCCAGGAACTGGCACAGTTGACGCTGGTGGTATCACTTCACGTGAACTGCTCGCATCCATCCACGCAATCGCTGCATCAGATATCAACGTTGTCGGTTTCGACCTTGTTGAAGTGTCTCCCGTCTACGACCATTCAGATCAGACTGCCAATACGGCAAGCAAACTGATCCGTGAAATGATTTTGGGCTGGGTGAAATAAGAAAAGTGGAGGTGGCTGTCCAGTCCTGACAAGCTTAAGGCAGAACATGTAGGGAATCTTGATTTCCGAAATGGGCTGACTTAAGACCTCGAGAACCTAGCCGCCGAAACTGAACAATAAGAAAAGTCAAAGCCGGTCTGGATTTTCCAGACCGGCTTTGACTTTTGTGCTGTAAATCATTTGAAACAGGCCGAATGATCATAGAACTCCGTTGAGTGATCATAGAGAGGTCGTGAGTGATCATAGAACCCCGTCGAATGATCATAGGGACAATAAAACTGATCATAGAACTACGAAAAGTGATCATAGCACCTCAAAAATAGAATCTCTGAATTAAAACCGGTAAGATAATAGAGAATCATTATCTGGAAGAGGTGCTGACAATGGAATTATACAAATGGACGGGCCATCGGGACCAGGGCGTCGCAATTCTGGCAGCTATGGCAAATGCGCGGCTGGTGTATTTAGTCGACGGCGAGGAATCGGTGTTGCTTTATGAATCAGAGGGCGGAGCGCCTTTGCAGGGATTTGAAGCGTACCAGGTGCTAAATGCTGTCGGTGACATCAACGACGGCTATTATGCAGTATTCAACAATATTCCGGTAACGGATGAAGGCCGTGAGCTATTTGAATCGCGTTTCCAAAATAGAGCGGGCATGGTCGAGAAAGAACCCGGTTTTGCGGCTATACGTGTATTGCGCCCTGTCAATTCGGATACCTATATCATCCTGACTATTTGGAAAGACGAGAAGTCGTTTACGGACTGGCAGCAATCGCAGGCATACGGCCAGGCTCATGCGAAGCGGGGAACGTCAGAAGGAATCGATAAAAAGCCGAATATTTTCCCTCGACCTTCTTTTGTCAAAACGTATATCAAATGACAAGCAGTTCTTGAAAACCACTCATATGGGTGGTTTTTTGAATAGCCAAATTTCAATTCCAGCAGATCCAAGCATAAAATGAAACTTAAATTGAAATGGGACCTTGAATCGGGCTATAATAAAAAGGCTATTGCTATTACATAAAGGAGGCGGCGGAATGCAAAAAACTGTGAAAATAAAACTCACGACAATTATCCGTCAGCCAGACGTAGCAGAACAGCTGCTGGAGTTGTGGTCACACGGCACGCTGACAATAAAAAACGATCGACGCTACTTGCAGTATGAGGAGCAGGTGGAAGAGCTGCTGATCCGGACTACAGTGAAGCTCAGCGAAAACGAAGCAGTGATTATGAGAAGCGGCGGCCTGCAGATGCGGCTACCGTTTTTATTACATAAAGAACAAACAGGGAATTTAACAAATGAGCAAGGCACTTTTATGCTGACGACTAAAGCCCACGAGCTGACAGTCAGCGATACACGCTTTAAAGTCCGTTACGATCTGGCGATGGGCTCTGCCCACGTCGGGGAATATGAAATGGAAATCCAATTTATGGAGGGTCAAAAATGAATGCAGTAGAAAAAGTACAGCACGCCATTAAACTGGCAATCAGTGAAGCGGTTCAAAAAGCGGAATTGACGCCTGAACCAGTCGAAGTTTACCTGGAATCACCAAAAGACAAAGCGAACGGCGATTATGCCACAAACATTGCGATGCAATTGGCGCGTGTAGCAAAAAAAGCGCCGCGTGTGATTGCGGAAGCGATTGTCGGGAATCTTGACAAGGACACGGCGAATATCGAAAAAGTGGATATTGCCGGCCCAGGTTTTATTAACATCACAATCAAAAAAGATTATCTGCAAGATGTAGTGAAGACGGTCCTGGAGCAAAAAGAAGACTACGGCCGCACAAATTCAGGCGGAGGCGAGCGTATTCAAGTTGAGTTCGTATCTGCCAATCCGACAGGTGACCTTCACCTTGGGCACGCCCGCGGTTCATCGGTCGGCGACTCACTTTGCAACGTACTGGATGTTGCGGGTTACGATGTATCACGTGAATACTATATCAACGATGCCGGCAACCAAATCAATAATTTGGCACTGTCTATCGAAGCGCGTTATTTTGAAGCACTTGGCGAATCGCTGAACATGCCGGAAGACGGCTACCGTGGCCAGGATATCAAAGACATCGCTGAAGATCTTGTCAAAGAGCATGGTGATAAATTTGTCCATATGACCAAAGAAGAACGTTTTGAAGCGTTCCGCAAACATGGCTTGAAAGTGGAACTGGCGAAGCTGCAGAAAGACTTGGCTGATTTCCGCGTTGAGTTTGATGAGTGGTTCTCCGAAACTTCTTTATACGAAAAAGGCGAAATTGAAATTGCATTGAACAAGCTTCGTGAGAACGGCCATATTTACGAAGAAGATGGTGCAACTTGGTTCCGTTCAACGACATTCGGCGATGACAAAGACCGCGTATTGATTAAGAACGACGGTTCGTTTACGTATTTGCTGCCGGATATCGCTTATCATGAAGACAAATTGTCGCGCGGTTTTGATAAGCTCATCAACATCTGGGGAGCTGACCACCACGGTTATATCCCGCGCATGAAAGCGGCAATTGAAGCGCTTGGCTATGACCGCGATACACTTGAAGTGAGCATCATCCAAATGGTACAGCTGTACAAAGACGGCGAAAAGATGAAAATGAGCAAACGTACCGGTAAAGCCGTAACAATGCGTGAA
The DNA here is from genome assembly GCF_057748275.1 of Planococcus sp. VCh962. NCBI lineage: Bacteria > Bacillati > Bacillota > Bacilli > Caryophanales > Caryophanaceae > Planococcus > Planococcus sp. VCh962. The sequence goes on along the minus strand of NZ_JBYLHS010000002.1, from coordinate 286,476 downwards.
CTAGTTGAATTGGTTGGCTTGGATGCAGTGCGGTATTTCTTCGCTATGCGATCAGGCGATTCACATATGGACTTTGACCTGGATCTTGCCGTATCGCAGTCCAATGAAAACCCGGTCTATTATTCCCAATATGCCCACGCGCGCATCTGCTCGATTCTGCGTCAAGCGGAAGAGTTAGGATTCTTTGCATCTACAGATAATTTGGATCTCTTGGCTTCGGAAAAAGAAATCGATGTCCTGAAAAAAATCGGGGACTTCCCGCAAGTGGTGGCAGATGCAGCAAAACTGCGTGCACCGCATCGCGTGACTACTTATATTCAGGAATTGGCGGCACACTTCCACAGCTTCTATAATGCCAATAAAGTATTGGACACTTCCAACGCGGAATTGACAGCTGCGCGCCTGGCATTGATTACCGCTGTCAAAACGACTCTTGCAAATGCGTTGAAATTGGTCGGCGTATCTGCTCCTGACAAAATGTAAGAGACACTGAAAGAATTTTGTGTATAATTAACTTATTAAGAAACTTAATAATTCAATCATAAAGGTGCTTATGTCTAAGAACATGAGTTAAAAGGGAAGCCGGTTCGATTCCGGCGCGGTCCCGCCACTGTAAGTGAGAGCAATCTGCCAAATGCCACTGAAGCAACGCTTTGGGAAGGTGCAGTACGCCATGATCACAAGCCAGGAGACCTGCCTTTATGAGAACGCCCACTAAGCCTGCGAGGACCGGCTGGATGCACACGCTTTTTTATGTCGTCCTTTCAATCTCCCGCAGTGTCTGCGGGAGATTTTTATATTATAAAAGGGGATGTCGAGATGAAGAAGTATTGGAAGTTTGGAGCAAGTGCAGGAGTGGCAGCGATGCTGCTGGCAGGGTGCGGCGGACAAGAAGCACCAGCAGGAGAAACGGCAGAAACACAGGTAGAACCGCCGAAAGAAGTGGCAGAAACTGAATTTCCAGTAACGATGATGGATGCAGTAGGTGAAGAAGTTGTAATCGAAGAAGAACCGAAAGCGATCGTTTCCATGGTGCCATCAAATACAGAAATTGCTTATGAACTTGGCTTGGGAGAAAAGATGGTCGGAGTATCCGATTTTGATAATTACCCGGAAGAAGCAGCAACTGTCGAGAAAATCGGCGGCCAGGAATTCAATGTTGAAAAAATCATCAGCTTGCAGCCGGATTTGGTATTAGCCCATGAATCAGGTGTGGGTGTCGGTGAAGCAGGGCTTCAGCAATTGCGTGATGCCGGCATTAAAGTATACGTTGTCCAGGAAGCCCAAAGTTTTGATGAAGTATATGAAACCATGACGGTTATCGGGCAAGCGACCGGTGCAATGCAAGAAGCGGATGCACTCGTTTCTGAAATGGAAGCACAAGTAGATGAAATCGAAGAACAAGCGAGCAAAATCGAAGAACCCAAAAAAGTATTTGTTGAAGTTGGCAGCGATCCGGAGATCTACACTACCGGCAGCGGAACATTTATGGATGAAATGCTGGACATCATCAACGCTGAAAATGCAGCGGGTAACCTTGAAGGATGGGTCAGCATGGACCCGGAAGCGATTGTCGAAGCCAATCCCGATGTGATCGTGTCGACAGAAGGTGCTTACGTGCCGGATGCTGTTGAAAAAATCAAAGCACGCAGTGGCTTCGCTGAAGTGACAGCAGTAAAAGACAATGCAGTTTACAATGTCGATTCGGATAAAGTCACCCGTTCCGGCCCGCGGCTGACAGAAGGTTTGATGGAACTGGCACAAGCTGTTTATCCTGAGGTTTTCAGTGAGTAAAAACAGCCTGGCCTATATTGTCTCTTTCATTCTTTTGGGAGGGGCTGTATTGCTGGGGGTAACGGTCGGCACGGTTTCCATTTCGCCGGAAGTGCTGTGGAATCCCGAGTCGGATGAAACAGCTGCCAATATTTTATGGAATATCCGGATGCCGCGTGTGGTTCTGGCAGGCCTGGTCGGTGCAGCACTGGCAATTGCCGGTGCAGCATTTCAAGGCCTGCTTAAAAACCCATTAGCCGATCCTTACACTTTAGGAGTGTCATCCGGTGCCTCAGTCGGCGCTGTGATGACGCTCTTTTTCGGCATTTCAGTCCCGTTTTTAGGGAATTACACTTTGCCGGTGATGAGCATGCTGGGCGCATTGTTGACGATGTTCGCAGTGATGGGATTTGCTAAATTGGTCGACCGGTCCATGAAAATGGAAACAGTCATTTTAACAGGGATCATTTTCAGTTCATTTCTCGGTTCGGTCATTTCCTTAATGATAGCGTTGACCGGGGAAGAGCTTCGCCAAATCATCGGCTGGCTTCTTGGCAGTGTATCCATGCGGGGCTGGCCTTACGTCCAGATGGCCTTGCCGTTTATCCTCATCGGCTCCTTCTTGCTATGGCTGAACCGGCGTGAATTGAATGCCATGCTGTTCGGGGAAGAGCGGGCACAGCATTTGGGAGTAGACGTGAAAAAAAGGAAAATGATGATTCTCATCAGTGGATCGATTCTGACCGGAGCGGCTGTGGCCGTGTCTGGAACAATCGGCTTTGTTGGCTTGGTCGTGCCGCATATGACGCGGCTGGTATGGGGATCGGATCATCGGCATGTCCTGCCGCTTTCTTTTATCAATGGCGCTGCGCTGTTGATCATTTGTGACTTGGTATCACGGACGATCATTTCACCGACGGAACTCCCTATTGGAGTAATTACCGCATTTATCGGAGCACCGGTTTTTGCGTTCATCTTTTTCCGCCAACGGAAAGGAGTGGCTTGATATGTTGAAAATAACAGGATTGATTGGTGGATACGGAGAGAAGAATATCGTCAATGACGTTTCTTTCCAAGTTTCAAAAGGTTCGATGCTTGGTATTTTGGGGCCGAACGGCAGCGGGAAATCCACCATGATGAAATTAATCAGCGGGGTGCTGCCTTTAAAGAGCGGAAAGATTGAAATTGAAGAAAAGTCGATCACAGATTTTGGGGCTAAGGAACTGGCCAGACAAATGGCCGTTTTGCCTCAGCTTCATGCGCATGCATTTGCCCATACGGTCCGTGAAACGATTTCGCTTGGAAGATACCCGCATCAAAGCGGCTGGTTTTCTTCCTGGTCTGAAGAAGATGAAGCGGCTGTGACAGAAGCCATGCGCTTGATGAATATCACCCATTATGAAAATACACAAATCGACCGTTTATCAGGGGGAGAGCAGCAGCGTGTTTTCGTGGCCCAAGCATTGGCCCAAAATGCGAAAATCCTGTTGCTCGATGAACCGACCAATCATTTGGACATCAACCATCAAAAAGAACTGCTGGATACCATAAAAAAACAAGCGATTGAAAAAGAATTGACCATTGTATCGATTTTCCATGACATCAATATTGCGTCCATGTATTGCGATCAATTATTACTATTGGACCATGGCAAGATTGTTCGCATGGGGGAGCCGCATGAAGTGGTACGGGAACAGGATATTGAAGCCGTCTACCAGACGCGGGTCAGCAACCACCCGCATCCGGAGCTTCCAAAACCGCAAGTTACGCTCCTTCCAGGAGTAAAACGGCGGACAGAAGAATGGGCCATCCGCGCCGAAGACTTCGCAGTTTCGCCGAATATGGTGCTTTACCAAAGTGAAGTTCCTCTGAAAACCGTATCTTCAGCGGTAATCAATGCAGGAGCCGGCTGGTTCCGGACTTTCATCAATCGCCATGTGGACATGAATTATAATATCGACGACAGTTTGATGGAAATGACGGAATTTATTGAAGGATTGGGTTTTAAACCTACCGATACTGTCGGAATGATGACTGCTGTACAAACCCAGGATGCTATCGTGAAGGAGTATGAAGCTTCTTTCGGTTCCGTTGTTATTGCAGTGACTGCAGGAATTGGTAATGCAGTGGATGTCTCGAAGGCACTTGAGCGTGCCGTGCAAGTTGGAACGATCAATACGTGGATCATGGTCAATGGCAAATTATCGGATGAAGCTTTTATCCAAGCGATGATTACCGCTACGGAAGCCAAAACAAAAGCGCTTCATCTTGAAGGTGTAATGGATCCGCTGACCAATACATTGGCGACAGGAACTTCGACTGACAGCTGTTTGGTCGCTGCTACACAGCGGGGAGAGTTTTTGCCATACGGCGGTCCGATCACCGAGCTTGGCAAGTTGATCGGAGCAGGGGTGTTTGAATGTACCGTGGAAGCAATCGGCTTATACCGTGAGGCGAAAAAGGCATGATCAGCCACATTTTTGCTATTGGACTGGCTCTCATAATCGACCGGATCGTCGGAGATCCTCATGGCTGGCCACATCCGGTCCGGTGGCTGGGAACCTTGATATCAAAGCTGACAACCAAATGGAACCATCCGCCGAATGCTTTTCGCAACGGTTTTTTCCTCATCATAGCCACTGCTGCGGCAGCTTTCGGAACGGCTTATCTATTGGTGGCGGGAGCATATGCCGTTCACTGGAGTATGGGCTTTCTCATCGAAACGCTTTTAATCGCTTCTGGCCTTGCACAAAAAAGTTTGCGTGACGCGGCAGAAGACGTATACCAGCCGCTGATTCAGAAGGATTGGAGCGGGGCCAGGGAAAAGCTTTCCTGGATTGTCGGGCGAGACACCGCCCATTTGAATGAAAGTGAAATTACCCGCGGCGTTGTCGAAACCGTGTCAGAAAATACGAGCGACGGCATTACGGCACCGATGTTCTGGGCATTTCTGCTGGGTGCACCCGGGTTATGGCTGTATAAAGCAGTCAATACTTGCGACTCGATGGTGGGTTATAAAAATGAGGAGTTTGCGCAGTTTGGCTATGCCTCGGCCCGCTTGGATGATGCCTTGAATTTTATTCCGAGCCGCCTTACCGGAGCATTGATTCTATTGGCTACCGAAAATAAACGAAATCTTACGATGCGTCAGCGTTTTGCGGAGTGGGCACGGGATGCCGTTAAGCACCCGAGCCCGAACAGCGGCTGGCTGGAAGCGGCAACTGCCGTCCAGCTGGGCATAGAACTCGGCGGCGTCAATACATACAAAGGAGTCCGTTCGGACCGCGCCCGTATGGGAACGCCCATTTACAAACTGGAAGCGAAGCATATTAAAGAAGCCGTGTCGCATATGCATATCGCCACGATTTGGTTTTATATTCTCTTTGCAATAGGAGTGATGATCATTGAATTTGCCTGACCATGGCGCGAACCCGAAACTTTTATATAGACAACTGGGAATGGAAGCGCCTGAACGGATTCTCGATTTCAGCGAGAACGTTCATCCTTTTGGACCGCCAGAATTTATTGAAGCCACCTGGAACTATTTGCAGGAATTGATTAAATATTATCCGGACCCTGATGGAGAGCCGTTCCGAAGCGCAGCGGCAAAATTCCACGGTGTTGAACCGGATCATGTCATTGCGGGAAACGGGGCAGCGGAAATTTTCACTTGGCTGGCCCGCCGTTACCGCGGCAGGCGGGTGTTATTGATTGAACCGGCTTTTTCTGAATACCGCAAAACGCTTGAGGCAGAAGGAGCGGAAGTGGTTGCTGTCCAATTAACGGAGGAAAGCGGCTGGCGCCTGCAGCTGGATGAATTGGTGCCGGCGTTAAAAGGATGTGCTGCTGTTTATATCTGCAATCCGCATAACCCGACAGGACTTTTACTGGAACGGGATGTGCTGGTATCCATCGCTGAAGAATGCAGGAATGCAGGCTGTGAACTGGTCTTGGATGAAGCATTCATTGATTTCGCGGGAGAGGAATTTTCGCTGACTCCGCTGCAGAAAACTTTGCCTCATGTCATTATTGTCCGGTCGATGACCAAGATATATGCCATTCCAGGCCTCCGGCTGGGTTATGCCATCGGTGAACCGGAAGTTTTGAAACAGTTGAAACGAGGCGCAGCCCATTGGAATGTCAATGCGCTTTCGGCTCAAATTGGAGCCCGGTGCTTGGAACAGCAAGCTTACCGGGTGCGTGTAATGGAAGCAGCAGGAATCGAGCGGAAGTCAATGATGCGTTTTTTGGAAGAGAAAGGCTGCGCGGTGACAGACTCCGCTGTGAATTTTCTGTCGTTCCGGCTGCCGGCAGATAAAGCACCGGATTTATTTTTCAATGAAATGTTGAGAAAAGGGATCGTGCTTCGGCACACTAAATCATTCAAAGGGATGGATGGGAACTGGTTCCGCATCGGCATGAAATCAGCTGTCCAAATGCAGGAACTGCGGGAGGCGATCACACAATGGCTGCGGGACAATTGATATTTGTCAGTGGCGGTGTACGGAGCGGAAAAAGCGCTTGGGCAGAAAAATTCATCTATAAAACCGACGCCAATAATAAAATTTACCTGGCGAGCGGACAGGCGTTTGATACGGAAATGGAAGAGCGGATTCAGCGCCACCGGCAGGACCGGAAAGATCAAGGCTGGAAAACGATTGAGCAGCCGCTCCATTTGGAGAAAGTTATTCCGGAAATTGGTGCTGGAGATGTAGTGCTGTGGGATTGCGTGACTACTTGGCTCGCCAACGAATTGTATGAAGGCTGGGAACAAGGAGCACCTTGCGCTGATCGCAAAGACTGTATGGAACAAAAATGGTCGGCGTTACAGGAAACTCTCCGGCAAATCCGAAATCAGGCAGAACTTTTGGTCATCGTGTCAAATGAAGTATTGGATGACTTTGTACGGGATCGTACTTATCAGCAATGGCTCGGCCGAATTCATATATGGCTCGTGGATCAGTCGGACAAGGCATATGAAGTGGAAAGTGGAGTCGCTTATAGAAGGAAGTGATGAAATGCGCGGAATCATGATTCAAGGAACTTCATCCGACGTTGGAAAAAGCATGATTTGCACGGCATTCTGCAGGCTGATGGCTGATCAGGGCTATAATGTGGCACCTTTCAAATCACAGAACATGTCAAATAACTCTTACGTAACGGTACTTGGAGAAGAAATCGGACGGGCACAAGGCGTGCAGGCTGAAGCAGCCGGCATTGTGGCAACTGTTGACATGAATCCGATTCTGTTGAAACCGGAAAGCGGCATGAAATCACAAGTGGTGCTTTTTGGAAAGAAATTAGAGGCAATGGACGGCATGGATTACCGGCATCATTTTTATGAACAGGGGCTGGCTGCCATTGACCAGGCGCTTTTGAATCTGTCAAAAGAGTTTACACATGTGGTGATAGAAGGGGCAGGGAGCCCGGCAGAAGTCAATTTGAATGACCGCGATTTGGTCAATATGGCTGTTGCCGAACGGGCTGGCGTACCGGTAATTCTGGTGGCTGACATCGAACGAGGCGGAGTCTTTGCTTCAATTGTCGGAACATTGGCGCTTATGCCGAATCCTGAGCGTGTAAAAGGCTTGCTGATCAATAAATTCCGGGGAGATATTAAGTTGTTTGAAGATGGAATAGCTTTTTTGGAATCTTATACAGGCATTCCGGTCCTTGGGGTGATTCCTTACATGCCAAATCACGCAATTGAACAGGAGGACTCGCTTGGTGTCCGTGAATTGGCGAAGACCGCTCCTCGCCAGCCGATTGATATTGCAGTATTAAAGCATCCTTACCTTTCGAACTTTACAGATATTGAAGCGTTTTTAAGTGAACCGGACGTATCTGTCCGCTGGGTGGAATTTGTCGCAGACTTGGGTATTCCGGACATTGTCATCATTCCGGGGACCAAAAGCACGATTGCAGATTTGAGATACTGGAAGCAGCAAGGCCTTGAACAACACCTGAAATCACTGCCGAATGAATCGAAGATCGTGGGACTGTGCGGCGGCTTTCAGATGGTGGGCGAATGGCTGGCAGACCCGTTTGGCTATGACGGCATAAAAGTGGAATGTGAACAAGGCTTAAGCTTTATTCCGGGCATGGAAACACAGTTCACCGGAGAAAAGTTTGTGCAAAGGCGCAACGGAGTGGCGCATTTTGAGAATTTGGGCATACCTGTAGAAGGGTATGAAATTCATACCGGAAGATCGACTGCGGTAAATCCGCCTTTGGTCCATTATGAAATGGGCAGTGAAGGCTATCAAGACAGCCGCGTTTTAGGCACCCATTTGCATGGCTTTTTTGACAGTCCAGATTGCCGCCGTGCATTTCTGGCGCCTTTCAGGACCATGAAAAAACTGCCGGAGCCGCCAATCCAGCAAGAAATCGATCGCTATGGACGCTGGGCGCTTCATGTGAAGCAGCATATCGACTGGCAAGCGGTCGAGCGGATGATGGAGGCAAACCGATGATGGGGCATCTTACAAACGGTTTGGCTTTGGCTTTTCAGTTTTTCTCAGTGATCCCGGTGAGGAAAGAACTGCCTCTTGAAAAGAACGACGTAACGGCAATGTATCTGTCATTGCCATTAGTGGGAGCCTTGATGGGAAGTGTCTCTGCATTGATTGTTTTTGCCTTAAGGGATTATACGGAAGTGAGCTCCTTGCTTGCCGCATTTGTGATTGTCCTGTTTTTGGTGGCAGCCACAGGCGGTCTGCATCTGGACGGGCTCGCTGATGTTGGCGACGCTTATTTTTCGTATCAGGACAAGGACAAGCGGCTTGAAATCTTAGGAGATCCGAGAATCGGCGCTTTTGGTGCGATGATTTTATTATTCGCGGTTTTAGGCAAAATTATTATCTTGTCAGAACTGATTTACGAAATTTCGTTAAGTTTTCTTATTGCGGTTCCTCTTTTTTCCAGAATCGGTTTGCTGATGCTATTCAGCATAACCAAGACCGCAAAGAAAACGGGACTGGGCGCTTTTTTTCGCCAGCGCGCCAATACCAACTGGCTGATTTTAGCGGCTTGCCTTTATCTGCTGATTGCTGCAGGGGTTCTTGTTTATTTTGCCGGAGTTGTAAATATGGCACTTTTTGCTGCTGCTTTCTTATTGAGCCTCTGGTTTTATCGGAAGTGGTGCCTGCGGCAGTTTGGCGGTGTGACGGGAGACTTGTTTGGAGCTTATATAGAAGGGGCTGAATTGCTGCTATGGACGGTGCTTTTATTCTTCATTTAATCCGGCATGCGCCGACAAAAGGGAATGGCTTGAAGCAATACGTCGGCTGGACCGATGAAGCGATTGTGCCTTTTGACGCTAAAAAGAATACATCAGTGCAGCAGGTCTGGGGAAGTGATTTGGCACGTTGCCGCCAGACGGCAGCAGTCCTTTTTCCGAACGCTATTTATCATGCTGATCCAAACTTTCGGGAATGCCATTTTGGGGACTGGGAAATGAAAACTTATGAAGAATTGAAAAGCATCCAGAGTTATAGGGACTGGATTGAGAATCCGGCCGAATTGGCACCTCCTGGCGGTGAAAGTTTAACAGCTGTCATGCAAAGGGTGAACGAGGCAGTGCAGTCTCTTCCAGAAGGTAACGAATTTTATATTGTTGCACATGGCGGACCAATCCGGTATTTATTGGCCAAAGGAAGCGGGCAGCCTTTTTGGCGGCAAACGGCAGATCACGGGCATTGCTACACATTGGCCTGGCAAAGCCGGAAAACATATGAGGAGGGAGCGCCATGCATATCGTGTTCGGTGGAGCCTTTAACGGCAAACGCCAATATGTAAAAGAATTGTTGGAGAACCGGGAACATATCTGGCTGGAGCGGGAGCTGCCAGACCAAACTGCTCCGTTTCTCGTGGTTGCCGGAATTGAAGAATGGGTTAAGGCTCAGCTCGAGAATGGAATAGATGAAAAAGCTATTATAGATTCGATCGATCAGGCCATTTCATTGCAGCCGCTCAATCAGCAAATCTGGATTTTGACGGATATGAACCGCGGCATTGTTCCAGTGGATCCATTGGAGCGGGAGTTGCGGGATGTAATTGGCAGGCTGTATCAGCAATTATTCAAAAAGGCGGATCTAATCACACGGATTTGGTACGGTATACCACAAACAATCAAAGGGGCGGATGAACATGAGAATTTATACAAGAACCGCGGATAAAGGCCAAACAAGTTTAATAGGCGCTCGCGCTGACAAAGATGCACCACGGGTGGAGGCTTATGGCACGATCGATGAAGTCAATTCATTTATTGGCAAGGCGATGACCGAGCTTGATCCGGAGAAATTTGCGGATTTGCTGGCTGATCTGGAAGCGATTCAAAACGAACTATTCGATTGTGGCGGCGATTTGGCGGATGTCCGCAAAGAACCTCAATATAAAATGACTGAACAGCCGGTGGAAGTGCTTGAATCGCGCATCGATGATTTGATGGAAGAGCCGCCATTATTGGAGCGATTCATCTTGCCTGGCGGTTCGCCGGCAGCAGCGACTCTCCACATCGCCCGCACGATTACGCGCCGGGCAGAACGCCAGACAGTTACATTGATGAAAGCAGGGGAAGATTTCCCGTTGGTCGTCCAGCGCTATTTGAACCGCTTGTCGGATTATTTATTCGCTGCAGCGCGCGTCGCCAATTCACGGACAGGTGTTCCGGATAATGAATATGTCCGCAGTGCAAAAGTATTCAGAAACGGTGGACGTGCAAAGAAAAATGACTAATCCATCGACAAAAAAAATCACGCTGGCCGCTTTATTCATCAGCTTGTCGGCTATTGGCGGCATGATTAAAATTCCGCTGGGTATCGCATCGATTGCCCTTGATTCCTTGCCGGCTCTTGTAGCGGTTTTGTTCCTTTCCGCACCGCTTGCCGGAACAGTGGCGGCTCTCGGGCATTTACTGTCTGCATTATTCGGCGGCATGCCGCTCGGGCCATTCCACATCATCATTGCGCTGGAAATGTGGGCGGTGGTCTGGCTGTTTGCCAAGCTGCACCATTCAAATCGGGCAATCCTGAAATGGCCGGTATTCATTGTCTTCAACGGACTGATTGCAGCGATCCCGTTCTACTTCCTGCTGTCTCCGGCATTTTTCTATGCGTCAGTTCCAGGGCTGCTGGTGGCTGCAACTATCAATGCAGTTGGAGCAGCAATCATTCTGCCGTTTATGAATAAAGTAGGAGAGAAGGTTTTATAATGCGCCATGAATTGCAAGTGGGGGATTGGGTGATCACTTCCGATAACTCAGCAGCAATCGGAGAAAAACCGCACGATGTGGTGGCGGCTTCTGATAAAATTACCGCTAAATTTGCTGCACGGGTGGCGCTGCTTGAGCAGTGGGCCGCCGGAAGTGAGCCGGAAGTGATCCTGCTGCATAACTTTAGCGGCGAAACCCAGTGGAGCCGGTATGTAGAAGGAATCCATGAGCTGTTCGACGAAATCGGAACCGAGGCGCCGAGAATTGCCGGCAGTTCTGAAACCAATATGGAAACGCTGCAGTCGGGTCTAGCGGTGACCATGCTCGGCAAGCGCATCAAGGAAATAAACTCAGAAAGTCTGCAATGGTTTATTTATGGCATGCCGTTGGTCGGCAAAGATGTGCTGGATAAAAGTGAACAAATTGCGGATATGAAAAAAATTTATGAAGCGTTGAGACAAGGTCTTGCTGCCCGAATTTGGCCGGTCGGGTCCAAAGGCATTGCCAAGGAAGCAGAGCAATTGTTTGGCGGGAAACTTACTTTAGCGGCTGAAGTGGATCTTAAAGTTTCAGGAGGGCCGGCAAGCTGCGTATTAATTGGCATCCGGCCGGAACAAATTGATTTGATGAAGCAGCATTTCGGCCAATATGTTTTTCCATTAGATGCGGAAGCACCACTTTGAGTGGTGTTTTTTTATGGGAATTGATTCTATGAGCGGTAGGCGGAGTTCTATGATCACTCAGTGTGGCTCTATGAGCGGTAAATGGAGTTTTATGATCATTCAGCAAGATTCTATGAGCAGTCCAGTCATTTAGATGATTATCTACAGTTATTTTTTGAACATCCATAACAAATTATTGGTTCATTTTATGAGATAGATGTATATAATAGAAAATGTAAACCCTTTCATATTATCTATTGACTGAATGCTCATTCATATTTATTATAGAACATAGTATCGACAATCTTTTATCAGTCACGTAGACTTTGTATAAGGAATTTTTGGAATATACAAACACAAGGGGGATATCATCATGGAGCCATTGCTCATAGCAAACTGGGTTTTGTTTCTTGCAGTAACGGTTTATGCAGTTTACCTGTTTCTCTATTTATTGAAAACTAGGTATGATTTCATAAAGCTTGGCAAGAAAGTGGAGTTTGAGGAAAATTTCAAAGAGCGTTTCCGCAAAGTCATGGTCAATGTTTTCGGCCAAAAGAAATTAATGAAAGATAAGAAGAGCGGAACGATTCACGTAATGTTCTTCTACGGATTCTTGCTGGTTCAAGCGAGTGCCATCGATTTTATCATCAAAGGATTGGTTCCGGGAGCGCATTTGCCGCTTGGACCACTTTATCCGGCATTTGTCTTTTTCCAGGAAATCGTGACTTTGACAATCTTAGTCGCTGTCGTCTGGGCGTTCTACAGACGCTATATTGAAAAGCTGGTGCGCTTGAAGCGCGGCTGGAAATCCGGACTGGTGCTAATTTTCATCGGCGGCTTGATGGTTTCCGTTCTTGTCGGAAACGGTGCAAGCATGATCTGGCAAGGCCACGAAGCTGCTTGGACTGAGCCGGTAGCATCTGTATTTGCGACTTTATTCTCAGGACTTCCAGTTACCGCTGCAGCCGTTATTTTCTATGTTATGTGGTGGGCGCATCTATTGTTCCTATTAACATTCCTTGTTTACGTACCGCAATCAAAACACGCGCATTTGATTTTCGGGCCGGTCAATACGTGGTTCCACCGGGTAGACCATGTGGGCCGCTTGAAGCCGATCAACTTTGAAGAAATGGAAGACAACGAAGACGAAGAGGCTATGCCTTCGTTCGGCGTCGGCAAAATCACTGATTTCAGCCAGGCACAAATGATCGATTTCTACGCTTGCGTGGAATGTGGGCGCTGCACCAATATGTGTCCCGCAACCGGCACAGGGAAAATGCTGTCTCCGATGGACTTGATTACGAAGCTTCGCGACAATTTAACAAATACCGGCGCGGTCATGACCCGCCAAAAACCTTGGGTGCCTGCACTCGCATTCAATAACACCAAAGGAAACCAACTGGCGATGGCTGCCGGTGCTGAAGGGGTAAGCATCGATGAACTTTACAGCCCGAGCTTGATTGGAGATGTCATCACAGAAGAAGAAATTTGGGCATGCACAACTTGCCGCAACTGTGAAGACCAATGTCCGGTAATGAACGAACACGTGGATAAAATCATTGACCTTCGCCGTTACTTGGTAATGACGGAAGGGAAAATGGACAAAGATGCACAGCGTGCGATGACAAACATCGAAAAGCAGGGCAATCCGTGGGGGCTTAACCGCAAAGAAAAAGAAAACTGGAGAGATGCCGCACCTGATGTCAGCATCCCGACAGTTAAAGAAATGAACAAAGCCGGCGAAGAATTTGAATTCCTGTTCTGGGTGGGCTCAATGGGTTCATTCGACAGCCGCTCACAAAAAATCGCCGTATCCTTTGCCCGTTTGATGAATGAAGCTGGCGTCAAATTCGCCATTCTTGGCAATAAAGAAAAGAACTCCGGGGATACACCGCGCCGCTTGGGCAATGAATTCCTGTTCCAGGAACTGGCGACAGCCAACATCCAGGAGTTTGAAAAAGCGGGAATCAAGAAAATCGTCACGATTGACCCGCATGCTTATAACATCTTTAAAAACGAATATCCTGATTTCGGCTTTAAAGCTGAAGTCTACCATCATACGGAAATGCTGTTCGAGTTGGTGCAGGAAGGCCGCTTGAAGCCAAAATTCCCGGTAAATGAAAAAATTACGTTCCATGATTCCTGCTACCTTGGCCGCTATAACGATGTATTTGACGCACCGCGTGAAATCCTGAAAGCGATCGAAGGCGTTGAATTGGTTGAAATGGTCCGTAACCGCCAAGACGGAATGTGCTGTGGAGCGGGCGGCGGTTTGATGTGGATGGAAGAAGACAAAGGCCACCGTGTCAACGTTGCGCGTACCGAACAGGCATTGGAAGTCAACCCGACCATCATTTCTTCCGGTTGCCCGTACTGCCTGACGATGTTGTCGGATGGAACGAAAGCCAAAGAAGTGGAAGACAAAGTCGGCACTTATGACGTCGCTGAGTTGCTTGAAATGGCAGTCATTGGAAACCGAACTGCAAGTTTAGAGCCGACAACCATTCAATAATAATTGCCAAAAGAGAGAAAATTCTATAAGATATAAGCATAAGCAAGAAAATGACAGGGAGTGTAAAGCTCCCTTTTGTTTTGAATTAAAACCGAGCGAGCGTTCAGTCAACCATATTGGCCGAACCGGTTCGGCCAATATGGTTTGCGACGAAGCTAGCGAAGCGATGCAGGAGCAAATGGTTATATAAAAGCTAACGTAGCGATGCAGAGGCAATAGTACAAGGTGATGCGGGGTTTAGATTTGCGATGAAGCAGCATTGTATCAACGTTCAACCAGTTTATCTGCGCTCAGAAAAATTTATCTGCGTTCAAAAATTTTTATCTACTGTCAATCATCATTTATCTTCGTTCACATCAACTGTCACGGTTTTAAGCGAAGAATCGCAGCAAGCATATTTTTTTATCCACAATTGAAAACGTTTACAAAGGGAGGAAGAAATATCATGGCAAAAACAGTCATTATCGATGGGGCACGTACGGCATTTGGTAAATTTGGGGGCAACTTAAGCACGTTATCGGCAAGCGAACTAGGGGCGGAAGCGATCAAAGCGGCAATGAGCCGCGCGAATATCCAACCGGAAGAAGTGCAGGAAGTGATCATGGGGAACGTACTGCAAGCTGGCCAAGGACAAATTCCATCACGCCAAGCAGCGAAAAAAGCGGGAATCCCGTACAACGTTAAATCAGAAACAATCAATAAAGTATGTGCTTCCGGCATGCGAAGCGTTACGCTTGCTGACCAGATCATCCGCTTGGGCGATGAAGAAGTGATTGTGGCAGGCGGCATGGAATCGATGTCGAATGCACCTTATTATTTGCCGAGAGCACGTTGGGGACTGCGCATGGGGGATGCGCAAGTCGTCGACGGCATGGTCCATGACGGATTATCGTGTTCATTCCATCCGGACCGCGTCCATATGGGGACTTACGGCAACTCGACAGCAGAAGCATTTGCGTTGACGCGTGAAGCGCAGGACGAATGGTCTGCACGCTCGCACGAACGTGCTGTAAAAGCGAAAGAATTGTTTGCTGAAGAAATTGTAGCGATTGAAATTCCGCAGAAAAAAGGCGATCCAATCAAGGTCGATTTCGATGAAGCTCCGCGTGCCAATTCGACTATTGAAGCGTTAGCGAAATTGAAACCGGCATTCGGCAAAGATGGCACCATCACAGCCGGCAACGCTCCAGGGATCAACGATGGAGCAGTAGCGCTTGTGTTGATGAACGAAGAGCGGGCTCAAAAAGAAGGGAAAAACGTATTAGCACATATCTTGGCACACACAGAAGTGGCGATTGACCCGCATCGCTTCCCGGAAACTCCAGGAATCGTCATCAACGAGTTATTGAAGAAAACAGGCAAAACGCTCGACGACATCGATTTGGTGGAAATCAACGAAGCATTCGCAGCAGTAGCTTTGGCCAGTTCGCAAATTGCAAATCTGGATGCGGAAAAAGTGAATGTCAATGGCGGTTCTGTAGCCTTAGGTCACCCAATTGGGGCCAGCGGAGCACGCATCATTTTAACACTGGCATACGAATTGAAACGCCGCGGAGGCGGTGTCGGCGTCGCAGCTATTTGTTCAGGCGGCGGTCAAGGCGATGCAATTATGATCGAAGTTCCAAAACAGGAGGCAAACTGACAATGGCGATTCAAAACGTGATGGTGATCGGAGCCGGCCAGATGGGTTCCGGCATTGCACAAGTGTGTGCACAAGCAGGCTTTACTGTGAAATTAAATGATATGAAACAAGAAGCATATGATCGCGGCATCGCGGCAATCTCAAAAAATTTAACACGCAATGTGGAAAAAGGACGCATGGTGGAAGAAGAAAAAACGGCTGTTCTTGGCCGTATTTCTTCTTCCCTTAACTTGCAGGACGCTCATGACGCCGATATCGTCATTGAAGCGGCAGTCGAGAATATGGAAGTGAAACATACTATTTTCAAAACTTTGGACGAAGTTGCACCGAAACACGCGATTTTAGCATCCAATACATCATCGCTTCCGATTACGGAAATCGCCGCGGCAACAAACCGCCCGGAACAAGTGATTGGCATGCATTTCATGAATCCGGTGCCGGTTATGAAATTGGTAGAAATTATCCGCGGCCTTGCAACGACTGATGAAGTTTATAAAACCGTTGAAGAAATGACGGTGAAATTATCTAAAACTCCTGTGGAATGCAACGACTTTCCTGGCTTTGTTTCAAACCGCATTC
The DNA here is from genome assembly GCF_057748275.1 of Planococcus sp. VCh962. Taxonomy (NCBI): domain Bacteria; kingdom Bacillati; phylum Bacillota; class Bacilli; order Caryophanales; family Caryophanaceae; genus Planococcus; species Planococcus sp. VCh962. Next base: position 270,097 of record NZ_JBYLHS010000002.1, on the reverse strand, counting down.
TGATGCCGATGATTAACGAAGCGATTTTTACTTTGCAAGAAGGCGTAGCCACCAAAGAAGCGATTGATGACATCATGCGTCTTGGGATGAATCACCCGATGGGCCCGCTCGAATTGGCGGATTTTATTGGACTTGATACATGCCTTTATATCATGGAAGTGCTGCACGATGGATTTGGCGACAGCAAATACCGCCCAAGCCCTCTTTTGCGCCAATATGTGAAAGCCGGTTGGCTCGGCAAGAAAACAGGACGCGGATTCTATGAATACAGTTAAATTAGGAGGCACCACGATGGATTTGCGTTTTACTGAAGAGCAGTCGATGATGCGAAATATGGTCCGTGATTTTGCAAGAGAAGAAATCACTCCGTTTATCGACCGGATGGAACAAGGGGAATTTCCAAGAGAAATTATGAAGAAGATGGCAGAGTTAGGCTTGATGGGAATTACCGCTCCTGAAAAGTACGGAGGCTCGGAAATGGATTTTACTTCTTATATTATCGCGATTCATGAATTATCCAAGGCAAGTGCCGTAATCGGCGTAATTCTTTCAGTGCATACCTCAGTCGGGACTAACCCAATCTTGAATTTCGGAACAGAAGAACAGATCCGAAAATATATTCCGAAACTGGCATCTGGTGAATATTTGGGGGCTTTCGCTCTGACGGAGCCTTCGGCGGGATCGGATGCAGGAAGCTTAAAAACAAAAGCTGTTTTAAATGGTGACCATTATATTTTAAATGGCTCGAAAGTGTTTATTACCAATGGTGGTGAAGCTGATACATATATTGTGTTCGCTTCAACAAAACCGGAAGCGGGAACACGCGGGATTTCTGCTTTTATCGTCGAGAAAGACTTCCCGGGTTTAATCATCGGCAAAGATGAAAAGAAAATGGGGCTTCACGGTTCAAGAACGGTGCAGTTGACTTTTGACAACCTGAAAGTGCCGGTTGAAAATCTGCTGGGCAAAGAAAACAAAGGCTTCAGCATAGCGATGGCGAATTTAAATGTCGGCCGTATCGGAATTGCCGCACAGGCTTTAGGGATTGCAGAGGCAGCATACGAATATGCTGTGGCTTACGCAAAAGAACGCCAGCAATTTGGCAAATCGATTGCGCATAACCAGGGCATCGGCTTTAAACTGGCAGATATGGCGACGCAAGTGGAAGCGGCAAAACTGCTCGTCTACAACGCAGCCGACTTATATGCAAAAGGCAAAGACTGCAATAAAGAAGCATCTATTGCGAAGCTATTTGCTTCAAAAGCGGCAATGGACAACGCCATCGAAGCTGTTCAAGTATTCGGCGGCTACGGCTATACAGAAGATTATCCGGTTGAGCGTCTGTTCCGGGATGCCAAAATCACCGAAATCTACGAAGGCACAAGTGAAATACAGCGAATCGTTATCAGCAAGCAACTATTAAAATAATAGGGGGAAATGACAGATGAATTTTCAATTGAGCGAAGAACATGAAATGATCCGCAAAATGGTGCGCGATTTCGCAAACAACGAAGTGGCACCGACTGCTGAAGAACGTGACGAAGAAGAGCGTTTTGACCGCGAAATTTTCGATAAAATGGCGGAACTGGGCCTGACAGGAATTCCTTGGCCAGAAGAGTACGGCGGCATCGGCTCTGATTATTTGGCTTACTGCATCGCAGTGGAAGAATTATCACGCGTCTGCGCATCGACTGGTGTTACGCTATCAGCCCACACCTCACTTGCCGGATGGCCTGTTTATACTTTCGGTACAGAGGAGCAGAAGCAAAAATACCTGCGCCCGATGGCCGAAGGAACAAAAATCGGCGCTTACGGCCTGACTGAACCGCAATCAGGGTCTGATGCTGGCGGCATGAGAACGAACGCCAAAGAAGACGGCGACCATTACATTTTGAACGGTTCGAAAATCTTCATTACAAACGGCGGCATCGCCGATATCTACATCGTTTTTGCCGTAACAGATCCGGATTCAAAACATAAAGGCACGACAGCTTTTATTGTTGAAAAAGATTTTGAAGGCTTCTCAGTCGGCAAGAAAGAGAAGAAACTCGGCATTCGTTCAAGCCCGACAACTGAAATCATTTTTGACAATTGCCGCGTACCGAAAGAAAACGTGCTGGGTGAATTGGGGCAAGGCTTTAAAATCGCTATGCAGACTCTTGACGGCGGACGCAATGGCATTGCAGCCCAAGCGGTGGGCATCGCACAAGGCGCTTTGGATGCATCCGTGAATTATGCGAAAGAACGCGAACAATTCGGCAAGCCGATTGCAGCAAACCAAGGCGTTTCATTCAAGCTTGCGGACATGGCGACTTCAATCGAAGCTTCACGGTTACTCACGTACCAGGCGGCATGGCTTGAATCGAACAAACTGTCTTACAGCAAAGAATCGGCGATGGCAAAATTGATGGCCGGCGATACCGCGATGAAAGTGACCGTTGAAGCGGTTCAAGTTTTTGGCGGCTACGGCTATACGAAAGATTATCCGGTTGAGCGTTTTATGCGTGATGCGAAAATCACACAAATCTATGAAGGCACTCAGGAAATCCAGCGTTTGGTCATTTCCCGGATGGTCACTAAGTAACTGGAGGGATCTGCCCATGAGCAAAAAGCGTGAAATACAGTCATCCGTGAAAGACGAAAGCCTGATTGAGAAGCGCCGTGCGCAGATGATCCGGGGCGCTGTCACGCTTTTTAAAGAAAAGGGCTTTCACCGGACTACCACACGGGAAATCGCTAAAGCTTCGGGTTTCAGCATCGGCACTTTATATGAATATATACGCACAAAAGAAGATGTCCTGTACCTTGTTTGTGACTCGATTTACGATGAAGTCAATGCAAGGCTTGATGCTCTTGATATCGAAAAAGGAACGCTGGAAGTGCTCATAACCGCACTCGAACATTATTATGGTTTGATCGATGATATGCAGGACGAATTTGTGGTCATGTACCAGGAATCGAAATCTCTGCCGAAAGACGCGCTGCAGTATGTGCTGAAAAAAGAAATTGAAATGGTCTCTTTATTTGAGCGTCTGCTGACAGAATGCGCCGATAGCGGTGAAATAAAACTGACGCCGAAAGAAATCAAACTGGCAGCCCATCATTTATTCGTACAGGGCCAGATGTGGGCGTTTCGGCGATGGGCATTGCGGGATTTCACCATTCAGGAATTCACCCAGCTTCAAACTCAATTTCTGCTGCAGGGGATGGCAGGAGAAAAAATCACGATACAGGGGGCTTAATATAAAATGGCGATTTTACAAGAAGAAACAAAGTACAAGCCGAAAAACCACGTTCGCTTTGTAACCGCATCGAGTCTTTTTGACGGCCATGATGCATCGATCAATATCATGCGCAGAATTTTACAGGCTGCCGGAGCGGAAGTGATCCATCTTGGACACAACCGTTCAGTGGAAGAAGTCGTCAATGCGGCGATTCAGGAAGACGTCCAAGGCATCTGCATTTCTTCATACCAAGGCGGACACATGGAATACTTCAAGTATATGCATGACTTGCTAGAGGAAAGAGGCGCAGGCCATATCCGCATCTACGGCGGAGGCGGAGGCGTTATTTTGCCGCGCGAAATTCAGGAACTGGAAGAGTACGGCATCGCCGGCATTTTCTCTCCTGAAGACGGCCGGAAATTAGGCCTTGAAGGAATGATCCAGGAAATCGTCAAAGAATGCGATTTTTCTACGGTGAAAGAAAACCAGTCTTTTGAAGGGATCTCTGCAGACAAGCCGGTTGCCTTGGCAAATCTGATTACGGCTGCGGAAGAAGCCCATACACGTGACATTGATACGGATGACTTGCTTCAAGCTGTCCGTGCCCAGACGAAAAATACGCCAGTCCTTGGGATTACAGGGACAGGCGGAGCAGGAAAAAGTTCACTGACCGACGAGCTGATCCGCCGTTTCTTGTCGGAATTACCGGACAAGAAAATTGCCATCTTGTCAATCGATCCGACCAAACAAAAAACCGGCGGCGCGCTATTGGGCGACCGCATCCGCATGAATGCCATCTTCAATAAACGCGTTTTCATGAGAAGTTTGGCAACACGCGGATCTAGAACGGAAATTTCAGGCGCTTTAGGCGATGTTCTGGATGTGGTAAAAGCGGCAGGGTTCGACTTGATCATCGTGGAAACGAGTGGAATCGGGCAAGGGGATGCGGAAATCGCTAACTTCGCTGATGTATCGATGTATGTCATGACAAGCGAATTCGGTGCACCGACACAACTTGAAAAAATCGACATGATCGATTACGCAGATTTGATCGTCATCAATAAATTCGAACGCAAAGGCTCTGAAGATGCGCTTCGGCAAGTTCAGAAGCAGTATCAGCGCAGCCATTTGTTATGGAATAAAGAACTCGATGAGATGCCGGTATTCGGCACAATCGCCAGCCAGTTCAATGACAAAGGCACCAATTCCTTATTTGCGGCTTTGGTTCATACGGTAAATGAAAAATGCGATACAGAATGGACGACAACTTATGACCAGTTCATCAAAACGCAAAAAGAGAACTTGATTATTCCGAATGACCGCCGTTATTACTTGCGGGAAATCACGGATACTGTACGAGGCTACCATGCGAAGGCAAAAGAACAAGCCGCATTTGCACGCCGCTTGTTCCAATTGGAAGGAGCAATCGAAGCGGTCAAAGAAAAAGCGCCGGATGACGCCTTAGTGGCGTCTCTCCGATCACTTGCTTACGGCGTCCGCGATGAGCTGTCAGCTGAATCAAAACGCATTCTCGAAAACTGGAAAGCGCTGAAAGAAGCTTATGCCGGCGATGAATTCGTCACCACGGTACGAGAAAAAGAAATCCGGACGATTTTACGGACTGAAAGCCTTTCCGGCCTTAAGATCCCGAAAGTTGTCTTGCCGAAGTTTGAAGATTACGGTGAAATTCTCAAATGGGTTTATTTAGAAAATGTTCCTGGTTCATTCCCTTATACAGCTGGGGTATTCCCATTCAAGCGTGAAGGGGAAGATCCGAAGCGCCAGTTTGCTGGAGAAGGAACACCGGAACGGACAAATAAACGCTTCCATTACCTGTCGAAAGACGACGATGCAAAACGCTTATCAACAGCGTTCGACTCAGTGACGCTTTACGGGGAAGATCCGGATCACCGCCCGGACATTTACGGAAAAGTCGGCGAATCAGGCGTATCAATTTGCACACTCGATGACATGAAGAAACTGTATGACGGCTTTGATCTTTGTGCGCCTTCTACGTCGGTATCGATGACGATCAATGGACCAGCACCGATCATTTTGGCGATGTTTATGAACACTGCCATCGATCAGCAAGTGAAAATCAACGAAGAGAAATTCGGTCGTCCGTTAACGCTCGAAGAGTTCACGGAAGTGCGCGAATCGACGCTCCAAGTCGTGCGTGGAACGGTGCAGGCAGATATTTTGAAAGAAGACCAAGGGCAAAACACTTGCATCTTCTCAACGGAATTTGCGCTTCGCATGATGGGCGATATCCAGCAATACTTTATCGACCACAAAGTGCGCAATTATTACTCCGTATCGATTTCGGGCTATCATATTGCGGAAGCAGGGGCCAACCCGATTTCACAGCTGGCGTTCACTTTATCGAACGGCTTCACATATGTTGAATATTATTTGAGCCGGGGCATGCACATTGATGATTTTGCTCCGAACTTGTCATTCTTCTTCTCGAATGGCCTGGATCCGGAATATACGGTAATCGGCCGTGTAGCACGCCGCATTTGGGCAGTGGTGATGCGCGATAAATACGGCGCCAACGACCGCAGCCAAAAACTGAAATACCATGTACAGACATCCGGCCGCAGCTTGCACGCCCAGGAAATCGATTTCAACGATATCCGGACAACCTTGCAGGCATTGATGGCGCTTCAGGATAACTGCAACTCGCTTCATACCAACGCTTATGATGAAGCAATCACGACACCGACAGAAGAATCGGTGCGCCGCGCGATGGCCATCCAGATGATCATCACAAAAGAGCACGGCTTATCGAAAAACGAAAATCCGCTGCAAGGCGCATTCATTGTGGAAGAGCTGACTCAATTGGTGGAAGACGCAGTACTTGCAGAATTCGACCGCATCAACGACCGCGGCGGCGTTCTGGGAGCAATGGAAACCCAGTACCAGCGGGGCAAGATCCAGGAAGAATCGATGTTCTATGAAATGAAGAAACATACGGGTGAATTGCCGATTATCGGGGTCAACACGTATTTAAACCCGAATCCGCAAAGTGACGAAGATATCAACGCGATGGAAATCGCACGTGCTACCACTGAAGAAAAAGAAACGCAAATCGCTAATTTGCGCGCTTTCCAGGAGCGCAACGCTTCCGATGAAGCATTGGCTCATTTGAAACATGTAGCGAAATCAGGCGGCAACATCTTTGAAGAACTGATGGAAACCGTGAAAGTCGCAAGCCTTGGCCAAATCACCAGAGCTTTGTACGAAGTAGGCGGACAATACAGAAGAAATATGTAACTAGAAAAGCGGAGACGGCCATCTAGCTCCGACTCGAGAAAAGCGGAAGTGCCTGCTCAGCTCTGACAGGCAAGATATGGTCCAAACTGCATTTAGACCATATCTTTGCGACGAAGCGCAAAGCGCTGCAACGTACTTTTATGTCTCGAAGCTAGCGCAGCGATGCAGAGACAGGAGCAATAAGGTTTTAGACAGACCAATGGAGTGGCGGGTTTTGCCGCGAAATTGGGCGGGCCTATGTCTCGAAGAGCTAGGCACTGGAGGCCAGACAAGCGCATGAGGACTTGAGGAAATGGCGTTCTCTGCCATTTTCCGAGAGACCGGCGCGACCTCGAGGAGCTGGCCGCCGGAGCTGGACAAAGAAAAATAAAATCAGCCGTTTGTGGAGCTTCCGCAAACGGTTTTTTTCTGGAAATGGGAAGACCAATAAGCGATATTTTCGCAAATATGGCTTTAGCGGGCAGCAAAAGTGATTTTTGTCTGCGTTCAACCAGATCTGTTATCAAATCCACAATTTTGTCAGCGCAAATGTAAAAATCAAAACCCGGTGAGTCGCGTTAAACGTCAATTTTCTGTATAATAGAAGAAAGTTCAATGTAGCCACAGCAAAGGATGATTCTCCATGTCGAAATATATCCACTACATAATCATCATCCTCTGCATCGTACTTACTTTATTTCTGTACAATAAAGCACTTGCATCCATTCCTTTTTTGATCTTGTCGCTTTATTTATTTTATTTTGGCTGGACACAGCTTAGTGGCAGAAAAAAGAAAACACGGTAGCGGAGTGCACCTACTTTGTATATAATGAATAAAGTTGAAGATAGAAGAAGGGACGTGCACAGATTGAATATCCGTGAATTATCACAAGACGAATTAGTGGAAGAGTCGTTTGTCGACTTAGCCTATGCCATTTTAGAAGAAACACATGAAACTAAAACTTACCCGGAGATTGTTTCAGCAATTGAAGCCTTACTCGGTTTATCGAAAGAAGATATGAAAGCGCGCCTTGTCCAGTTTTATACAGACATGAATATTGACGGCCGATTCTTGATACTTGGCGAAAATCGTTGGGGCCTCCGTGAATGGTATCCGGTAGAGCAGATTGAAGAAGAATCTGCACCAACAGTTAAAGCACGCAAGAAGAAAGCGAAAGTATCCAGTGATGATGACTTTGATGACATGGATCTTGAACTTGAAGACGAATTGGAATTTGACGACTTTGATGAAGTGGATGACGAAGACGATGATGAAGACGACGATGACGAGGTATTGATCATTCCACCAGTCGAAGATGAAGAAGTGGAAGTCATTGATTTCGATGTTGACGTGGACGACGATGACGATGATGAGGTAGACGTAGATGTATTGGTTGAAGACCTGGACGGCAACATTATCGACGATGAAGAAGAAGAGGACGATTTAGAAGACGACCTTAAGTAGTCTGAACAATTTTTTACCTTGACTTATACGACTCGACTGGATAAGATTTTATTGGGCTCCTTAAAAATAGGAGAGATGAATCGTACAGTTTACGCGCTCCCTCTGCACAATGCAGACGGGGCGCTTTTTATTTTTTAAAATTGAAGGAGGAAACAAGCATGACTAAGTATATTTTTGTAACTGGAGGCGTTGTGTCGTCTTTGGGCAAAGGAATTACCGCAGCATCACTTGGCCGTTTATTGAAAAACAGAGGGTTGAACGTCACTATCCAGAAATTTGACCCCTATATTAATATTGACCCAGGCACAATGAGCCCATACCAGCACGGAGAGGTTTTCGTAACGGACGACGGCGCGGAAACGGATTTGGATCTTGGCCACTATGAGCGTTTCATCGATATCAATTTGAACAAATACTCTAACGTAACGACAGGGAAAGTTTACTCCACTGTTATTAAAAAAGAGCGCCGCGGCGACTATTTGGGTGGAACTGTCCAAGTTATTCCGCATATCACAAATGAAATCAAAGACCGTTTGCTGCGCGCTGGGAAAACAGCGAAAGCAGATGTAGTCATCACTGAAATCGGCGGAACTGTAGGCGACATCGAATCCCTTCCATTCCTTGAAGCTATCCGCCAAATGCGTTCAGACCTTGGCCGCGATGAAGTCATGTATATCCACTGTACGTTGATCCCTTATCTTGGTGCTGCTAAAGAAATGAAAACAAAACCGACACAGCACAGCGTAAAAGAGCTTCGCAGCCTCGGAATTCAGCCTAACTTGATTGTTGTCCGCACAGAGCACCCTGTACCTCAAGACATGAAAGATAAGATTGCTTTGTTCTGCGACATCAAGGCAGAAGAAGTAATCGAATCACGCGACGTTGATGTGATTTATGAAATGCCGCTTCGTTTGAAAGAACAGAACATGGACCAAATCGTTCTTGACCATTTTGGAATTGAAGCTCCGGAAGCCGATATGACAGAATGGACGCAATTGGTAGAAAAAGTTCAATCCCTATCTAAAAAAGTGCGTATCGGACTGGTCGGAAAATACGTTGAGTTGCAAGATGCTTATATCTCAGTTGTAGAAGCCTTGAAACATGCTGGATTCGCATACGATGCTGACATCGAAGTGAATTGGATCAACGCTGAATATATCAACGAGGAAAATGTTGCTGAGCAATTGGGCAACTGCGACGGCATCCTGGTTCCTGGTGGATTCGGAGACCGCGGTGTAGAAGGCAAAATTGTCGCAACGAAATATGCCCGTGAAAACAACGTTCCATTCTTCGGCATCTGCTTGGGCATGCAATTGGCTTCTGTTGAATTTGCACGCAGCGTCATGAACTTTGAAGACGCACATTCTTCTGAATTAAACCCGAAAACGTCTTATCCGGTTATCGACTTATTGCCGGAACAAAAAGATGTTGAAGATTTGGGCGGAACACTTCGCCTCGGTTTGTACCCTGCAAAACTGGAAATCGGTTCAAAAGCACATGAAGCATACGGTGAAGAACTGGTTTATGAACGCCACCGCCACCGTTATGAATTCAATAACGATTACCGTGAACAGTTTGAAGCAGCTGGCTTTAAATTCTCAGGCACTAGCCCGGATGGCCGTTTGGTTGAAATTATTGAGCTTGCTGACCACCCTTGGTTCTTGGCTTGCCAATTCCACCCGGAATTCATTTCACGCCCGAACCGCCCGCAGCCTTTGTTCAGAGAATTTGTGCATGCTTCATTGAAAAATGCAGAAGTGCCTGTTCAATCTTAATTCAGATTTTTAAACCAATGAGCTTTGCAATTGGATGATAAATAATCACGTTAAAAAACCTTCCTGCTATTATTGCAGGAAGGTTTTTCTTTTAGATTCAGCTTTGATTCATCGAGCGAAAGTGAATTTTAAATCACCTAAATTTTTAGGTCAGTTTGATAAAAACAAAAACCATTTACAGTTTCACTCTGTAAACGGTTTGCTAGAATTTCATTACTCAGCCAGCATTTCATCGATGGTCATTTTAACAGCATGGTAAACAAATAACGCGCCCATTGCATGGGGCACCACGGTTCGGCTGCCATCTTCTGCCGGCAGCAAGCCTTTATCGATGTTTAGTGAAATATAGGCATCCGCTTCCAGTTCATTATCACGGGCCTCGGCCACCAGCATAGCAAATGGCAAGTTGGCATCATTCAAACGTCCAGCAAGTTCATCGCCTTCATGATTTTTAGCGAGAATCCATACGCGGTCCGCACTGGTAATAATGCTTTCCGGCTGCCACGGGGCACAGCTTTGAAGCGGCTCAACTCCTTCAATGGCACTGGCAGCTACTGCTTTCATTTCGCCAAATCCGGCAATGAAAATAGTTCCTTCTCCGACAGCGGCTTGGGCAAGAACACGAGCTGTATCTTCAATGGCTTCTTCTTGCTTGGAAATCCGTTGAAATAAGCCGCTTAATTGTGTTGTTAACATCTTCATTTCCTTCACCTCATAAACAGATTATAGCAGAAGGCATTGAGATGTAGAAAAGAGTGCTATTGTCTAGTAGAATGAGAAGGTACGTTGAAGCTGGAAAAAAGAAGGGAATGGCTCCTCTTGAAAACGATTTTGATCGTAGATGACCAGATAGGCATCCGACTTTTATTAAATGAAGTGTTTAAAAAAGAAGGTTTTGACACCTTATTGGCTGCAAATGGCAAAGAAGCCATACAAAAAGCGGTGGAAGCACGGCCGGATCTGGTATTGCTGGACATGAGAATGCCAGGAATGGATGGCATTGAAATTTTGAAAAGCTTAAAGAAATTACAAAAAGAGATAAAGGTAATCATGATGACAGCTTATGGTGAACTCGATTTGATCGAGGAGTCCATTCTCAGCGGAGCAGCCCGTTACTTCACTAAACCATTTGATGTATTTGAAATACGGGATGCTGTAAAACAATTGTTAAGAGACTGATACACACGAAAGTAGCGAAAGCATACTGTTTTTGGTATAGTAAAAAGGATATTTGGGTAAGATATAGTTAAGGAGGAATTTTGTAATGCCGTTAGTTTCAATGAAAGAAATGATGATAAAAGGGAAACAAGAAGGATATGCAATCGGACAATTTAATTTAAATAATCTTGAGTTTACTCAAGCGATTTTACAAGCAGCACAAGAAGAAAATTCTCCTGTAATCTTAGGAGTATCTGAAGGGGCAGCTCGATATATGGGCGGATTCACTACAGTGGTACATATGGTGAAGGGCTTAATGCACGATTACAAAATTACAGTTCCAGTGGCCATCCATTTGGACCACGGCTCCAGCTTTGAAAAATGTAAAGAAGCAATCGATGCTGGATTCACTTCTGTCATGATCGATGCATCACATCACCCGTTTGAAGAAAATGTGGAAATTACAAAACAAGTTGTGGAATATGCACATAAACATAATGTGTCTGTGGAAGCGGAATTAGGAACTGTTGGCGGACAAGAAGACGACGTCATTGCAGAGGGCGTAATTTATGCAGATCCACAAGAATGCAAACAATTAGTGGACCAGACAGGAATTGATTGCTTAGCGCCAGCTTTGGGTTCTGTCCATGGACCATACAAAGGCGAGCCGAATTTGGGCTTTAAAGAAATGGAAGAAATTTCTCAGCTTTGCGACGTGCCTTTAGTATTGCACGGAGGAACTGGGATTCCATTGAAAGATATTCAACGTTCTGTTTCACTTGGAACAGCGAAAATCAACGTTAACACTGAAAACCAAATCGCTTCTGCAAAAGCAGTCCGCGAAGCTTTGGCAAAAGACGCCGAAATGTACGATCCACGCAAATACTTGACACCAGCTCGCGATGCCATCAAAGCGACAGTAATCGGCAAAATGCGTGAATTCGGAAGTTCAGGAAAAGCATAATAATTACAACAATAATGGATGAAAGAGAGAAGCGTCCGGTGGGTCTCTTCTCTCTTTTCCACATAACTAGGAGGAAAAAAGATGAAATTTTTTATTGATACAGCAAACTTCGAAGAAATCAAAGAAGCACACTCATGGGGTATCCTTTCAGGGGTAACAACAAATCCATCTCTAGTAGCGAAAGAGAAAAATGTTTCTTTCCATGACCGTTTAAAAGAAATCGCAGCACTTGTTGATGGCTCGATCAGTGGAGAAGTTATCGCACTTGATGCTGAAGGCATGATCAATGAAGGCCGTGAATTAGCAGCTTTGGCTCCTAACATCACAGTGAAATTGCCAATGACTCCAGACGGATTGAAAGCTTGTTCAGTTCTTGCAGCAGAAGGCACAAAAGTTAACGTAACATTGATCTTCAGCGCGAACCAAGCACTTCTTGCAGCACGTGCAGGTGCATCTTATGTTTCTCCTTTCCTTGGCCGGTTGGATGATATTGGACACAACGGTATGGACTTGATCGCGACGATTGCTGATATCTTCGCTATTCATGATATCAAAACAGAAATTATCGCAGCGTCAATCCGCCATCCTCAGCACGTAACAGAAGCAGCATTGAACGGAGCGCATATCGGAACAATGCCGATTAAAGTAATGCAGCAAATGTTCAAGCACCCATTGACTGACAAAGGAATCGAAGCATTCCTAGCAGACTGGGAAAAACGCTCTGTTGAAGAAGAAGTAAAATAATCATTTAACGTAGCTGAAAGCTAGTTGAACCAATCAGACTTTTAAAGACAGTAGACTTTCGCGAAAGCGGAAGTTGTACGGTCATTTAAAGTGGGATACAGTGAAACTGAGTTCAGCTTGGCTGAACACTAGTTGAACCAATCGGACTTTTAAAGACAGTAGACTTTCGCGAAAGCGGAAGTCGTACTGTCATTTAAAGTGGGATAAAGGAGAAATTAAATCGAATGGATGTATATAAAGTAAAAGGCGGTAAACGCTTATCCGGCACGATAAAAGTGAATGGAGCAAAAAATAGTGCGGTAGCATTGATTCCTGCATCCATTTTAGCGAATTCACCTGTGCAAATTGAAGGTTTGCCGGGAATTTCCGACGTCTGGACACTGAAAAGTATTTTGGAAGAAATCGGAGGCGAGGTGTCATTTGAAGATGGCACGATGAAAATCGATCCGACTCATATGATTGATATGCCATTGCCGAACGGCAACGTAAAAAAATTGCGTGCTTCGTACTATATGATGGGTGCAATGCTAGGCCGTTTCAAACATGCGGCAATCGGGCTTCCAGGCGGATGCTTTTTAGGACCTCGCCCTATTGACCAGCACATCAAAGGTTTTGAAGCGCTTGGCGCCAAAGTGACGAACGAACACGGAGCGATCTATTTGCGTGCGGATGAACTGCGCGGTGCTAAAATCTATCTGGATGTTGTCAGCGTAGGAGCTACCATTAATATTATGCTGGCGGCAGTTCTTGCTAAAGGCCAGACAGTCATTGAAAACGCAGCGAAAGAGCCGGAAATTATCGATGTGGCGACGCTTCTTACAAACATGGGAGCAAAAATCAAAGGTGCGGGTACAAACGTAATCCGTATCGATGGCGTTGAAGAATTGCATGGAACAAACCATACAATCATCCCGGATCGCATAGAAGCCGGAACGTTCATGATCATGGCAGCTGCAATTGGCGATGGCGTATTGGTTGATAACGTTATTCCATTCCATATGGAAGCTTTAACAGCGAAATTGCGTGAAATGGGCGTCGATGTTCAAGAAAACGAAGAATCCATTTACATCCCGAAATCGGGCCCGCTTCAGGCAATTGATGTGAAAACGCTGGTATATCCAGGGTTTGCGACAGATCTGCAGCAGCCATTTTCGGTATTAATGACCCAAGCGACTGGATCTTCGATGATTACGGACACGATTTACTCGGCCCGATTCAAGCATATTGATGAATTGCGCCGCATGAATGCAAGTGGCCGTGTTGAAGGGCGTGCAGCGGTAATTACCGGACCAACTCCATTGACGTCCGCAACTGTTGTGGCTTCAGATTTGCGGGCAGGTGCTGCTTTGATTATTGCCGGCTTGCTTGCAGAAGGTGAAACAGAAATCCGTGAAATTTATCACATTGAACGTGGATATTCAGATATTGTGCAAAAGCTCCGAGGGCTTGGTGCAGATATCCGAAGAGAAACCATCGATCCAGTCACTACTGCGAAGTCTGACCTTGGACATAGCGCAAACTGACTTCTTTTCAGCTCGTTGATATATGCTACAATTATGAAGGATAGATTTACAGCTGAACGGGAGGAAACAAACTATGGAACGAAGTTTATCAATGGAACTTGTGCGTGTTACAGAAGCGGCTGCAATTGCTTCTGCAAAATGGATGGGCCGTGGCCTAAAGATTGAAGCAGACGACGCGGCGACTACAGCCATGCGTACTGTCTTTGATACCATCCCGATGCGCGGTGTGGTAGTGATTGGTGAAGGTGAAATGGATGAAGCGCCAATGCTTTATATCGGTGAAGAGCTCGGGACTGGCCAAGGGCCTGAAGTGGATGTTGCGGTAGATCCTTTAGAAGGAACGAATATCGTAGCAGCTGGCGGCTGGAACGCACTTGCAGTTCTTGCAATTGCGGACCGCGGCAATTTATTGAATGCACCTGATATGTATATGGATAAAATTGCGGTAGGACCTGAAGCAGTCGGTAAAATCGACATCAATGCACCAGTAATTGATAATCTTCGTGCAGTCGCGAAAGCGAAAAACAAAGACATCGAAGACGTAGTAGCGACTATTTTGGATCGTCCACGGCATCAGCACATTATTGAGCAAATTCGTGCAGCTGGAGCTCGCATTAAATTGATCAATGACGGAGACGTGGCAGGAGCAATCAATACCGCTTTTGAAAAAACCGGTGTTGATATTTTATTCGGTTCAGGTGGAGCCCCTGAAGGCGTAATCGCGGCTGTTGGCCTTAAGTGCTTAGGCGGCGAACTTCAAGGGAAGTTGATGCCTCAGTCAGAGGAAGAAGCAGCGCGCTGCTTGAAAATGGGCTTGGATGTCAACAAAGTACTTAAGATGGAAGACCTTGTAAAAGGTGATGACGCAATCTTTGCGGCAACAGGCGTTACGGACGGTGAACTGCTTCGAGGCGTTCAGCTAAAAGGCGGTTTTGCAGAAAGCCATACATTAGTAATGCGTGCCAAATCAGGCACGGTCCGCTTTGTCGAAGGGCGTCACAGCATGAAGAAAAAACCAGATCTCGTTATGCATGATTAATGATCAAACTTCAAAATTGAGTCCGGTAGCTTTGCCGGGCTCCTTCTTTAAAGATCTTTCCAATCAAATCAACGACTGATCCTCAAAACACAAAACCCTAAAAAAAGAGTAAGAGTGGTGTCCAATAAATGACAACAATAACAATTTCCGCTTTGGAAAACATGACGCTAAGAGAGCTTTACACGTTGGCGAAGGAATATAAATTGACCAATTACAGCAAATTAACAAAAAAAGAATTGATTTTTGCTATTTTAAAAACCAGAGCTGAACAAGAAGGCTTTTTCTTCATGGAAGGCGTCCTTGAAATCATCCAATCGGAAGGTTTCGGTTTCTTGCGTCCTATCAACTATTCACCAAGTTCACAGGACATTTACATTTCGGCTTCCCAGATACGCCGATTTGATTTGCGGAATGGCGACAAAGTTTCAGGAAAAGTGCGTCCCCCAAAAGAAAATGAACGCTATTTCGGCTTGTTGCAAGTAGAAGCGGTAAATGGGGAAGACCCGGAAGTCGCCAAAGAGCGCGTCCATTTCCCTGGATTGACACCTCTCTATCCGGACCGTCATATTCGTCTGGAAACAACACCGAAACACCTGTCTGCACGCATCATGGATTTAGTGGCGCCGGTCGGATTTGGCCAACGCGGATTGATTGTTGCTCCGCCAAAAGCCGGTAAGACGATGCTGCTAAAAGAAATTGCCAACTCGATCACCACAAATCATCCGGAAGCAGAACTGATTGTTCTGTTAATCGATGAGCGGCCGGAAGAAGTGACGGATATTGAGCGTTCAGTTGACGCAGATGTCGTTTCTTCAACTTTTGATGAAGTACCGGAAAACCATGTAAAAGTGGCGGAACTTGTTTTGGAACGCGCCATGCGCCTCGTTGAGCATAAACGGGACGTCATTATCTTGATGGATTCGATTACACGTCTAGCCCGAGCATATAATTTGGTTATTCCGCCAAGTGGCCGTACACTATCAGGAGGAATAGATCCTGCAGCTTTCCACCGCCCGAAACGCTTTTTCGGAGCAGCCCGCAATATTGAAGAAGGCGGCAGTTTGACGATTTTGGCCACTGCTTTAGTCGATACCGGATCTCGCATGGACGAAGTAATCTACGAAGAATTTAAAGGGACCGGCAACATGGAACTGCATTTAGACCGCAGCTTGGCAGAACGCCGCATTTTCCCGGCATTGGATATTCGCCGCTCTGGTACAAGAAAAGAAGAATTGCTTCTTGATCCGGCTCAGTTGGAGAAACTTTGGGCAATCCGCAAAACCTTTTCGGATTCACCGGATTTTGGAGAGCGCTTCTTGAAAAAATTAGGTCAGACGAAGACAAACGAAGAGTTTTTCGAGCAATTGAACAATGAAATGAAGGCACATCGCAACAGCAAAAAGATGATTTAAATAGTTGCAATGCATCCTAAATTTTGTTATGATTATGAGAGTGAATTAAAACAGTGCTATTGCATATATGGCCTAAAGAGCCATGTAAGGCAATAGTAAAATAGATTATTAAACTCTGTTCCAGATGGTTCAGGGCGGGAGGAGAAAAAATTATGAAAACAGGTATTCATCCAGAGTACAAACAAGCGACAGTAACTTGCTCATGTGGGAATTCTTTCACTACAGGTTCTGTAAAAGAAAACATCAACGTTGAGCTTTGCTCAGAATGTCATCCATTCTACACTGGACGTCAGAAATTTGCTGCAGCAGATGGCCGCGTAGACCGTTTCAACAAAAAATACGGCATAAAAGAAGAAATTACGGAGTAATTGATAAATATACCTGCTTTGCGCGAAAACGCCAAGCAGGTATTTTTTCGTTTAATAGCCATTTAATTCATTTTACATATTAGAAAAAAGCAGTATTGCTGTCCGATTTTGGGTATGATTATAATGATAAAGCGTTTGAAAGGGGTCTCACTATGTACGTCATGAAACAGTCAGGCTGGGTAGAGCTGATTTGCGGAAGTATGTTTTCAGGAAAATCGGAGGAATTGATCCGCCGGATTCGGCGCGCTCAATTCGCGAAACAAAAAATTGCTGTATTCAAACCGAAAATTGACGACCGCTATAGCGAAGAAGCGGTTGTTTCCCATAATGGCACTACGGTTATTGCGTTGCCAATTGAGCGATCAGAGGAAATGTGGCAGTTCATCACAGATGAATATGACGTCATTGCCATTGATGAAGCTCAATTTTTTGATGAAGAAATTATAGACAATGTCCAAAAACTGGCGAACCACGGATTCCGTGTCATTGTAGCGGGCCTGGATCAAGATTTCAGAGGACGTCCTTTTGGCCCGATGCCGACGTTATTGTCCATTGCTGAACAAGTCACAAAACTTCAAGCGGTCTGCACCGTCTGCGGATCGCCTGCAAGCCGCACACAGCGTTTGATAGACGGCAAGCCAGCTGGCTCTGACGACCCGACGATTTTAGTAGGTGCCTCAGAAGCATACGAACCGCGCTGCCGCCATCACCACGAAGTTCCGGCCGGTGTGACGATTTCGAAATAAAGAAGTTCATTATATAGATTGGTTTGAGAAACTAACTTCTAATATCGCTTCGGCCGCTTTGGGCTTGGCTCCCGCAAGAAGCCAGGAAGACCGCCTGTCTTCTTGCTTCGCCTAGCCCCTGGACGCGCCTGCGCTGGATAGATTTTCTAAAAAAGAGAGGATCGTTGATATAGCTTTTTGATGGTTGCTTGCTTAGATATGGAGCCAAACAGCGAAGACGCCTGCGGGAAAGCGAGATAGCCGAGACCCCGCAAGACGCGAAGCGGCTGAGGAGGCTTGGCGCTCGCCCGCGGCAAGCGAAGCTGTTTGGCGGAATATCGACTTATTCAAAAGAAAACAGAAAAAAGAGGTGATATGGGAATGTTTGATCGATTACAAGCTGTTGAAGATCGCTATGACCGTTTAAATGAACTGTTGAGCGATCCTGAAATTGTCAGTGATACCAATAAACTTAGAGAGTATTCCAAAGAACAATCCGATTTGCAGGATACTGTGGAAGCTTACCGTGAATATAAAGAACTTACCTCGCAATTGAGCGAGGCTAAAGCGATGTTTGATGAAAAACTGGACCCTGAAATGCGTGAAATGGTCAAGGAAGAAGTAAATGATCTGGAAACGCAAGTGGCTGCAGTTGAAGAACGCCTTCGTATCTTATTGATTCCAAAAGATCCGAATGACGACAAAAACGTCATCATGGAAGTCCGGGGCGCAGCAGGCGGAGATGAAGCGGCATTATTTGCCGGCGACCTTTACCGCATGTACAGCAGATATGCTGAATCAAATGGCTGGAAAGTGACCATCATGGATTCCAATCCAACGGGCCTGGGCGGCTTTAAAGAATTGGTATTCATGATTGCAGGAAAAGGCGCATACTCGAAATTGAAATACGAAAACGGCGCTCACCGGGTACAGCGCGTTCCGGAAACTGAATCGGGCGGACGCATCCATACATCTACGGCAACCGTTGCGTGTTTGCCGGAAGTGGAAGAAGTTGAAGTGGAAATCCACGACAACGATATCCGGGTAGATACGTATGCTTCATCTGGAGCAGGTGGGCAATCCGTTAATACGACCATGTCGGCGGTGCGCTTGACGCATATTCCGACAAATACGGTCGTAACCTGCCAGGATGAAAAATCCCAGATCAAAAACAAAGCCAGTGCTATGAAAGTCCTGCGTGCACGCGTTTACGATAAATTCCAGCAAGAAGCGCAAGCTGAATATGATGCAGTGCGGAAATCAGCTGTCGGAACCGGGGACCGTTCTGAACGGATCCGGACGTACAACTTCCCGCAAAACCGGGTAACAGATCACCGCATCGGCTTAACAATCCAGAAACTCGACCAAATCATGCAAGGCAAAATGGATGAAATCATTGAAGCTTTGATTGTGGAAGAGCAATCTGCAAGAATGGAAAGCTTGAACAATGACTAAAAGCAGACGACTTTATGAGGCCCTTAACGGGGCTTCTTCTTTTTTAAAAAACAATGGCCGTGAAGAAGCTGTGGCGCGCATCCTATTGCAGCATGAACTGGGTTTATCACATGCAGGCCTTTTGTCGGCAATGCGTGATGAAATGGATGAGGCGGCATTTGATCGGTATTGGAGCAAAATTGAAGAACATGCAAAAGGAATTCCGGTTCAGCATTTGACCGGGGTTGAGGAATTTTATGGCAGAAGATTTCAGGTCAATCAAAACGTATTGATTCCAAGGCCGGAAACTGAAGAGCTGGTGGAGGAAACATTGGAGCTAGTGAAAAAAATGTTTCCTGGAAAACATCCGTCGATTGCGGATATTGGAACAGGAAGCGGCATCATTGCCATTACGATGAAATGTGAATTGCCCGAGGCGGATGTCACAGCGACTGATATTTCGGAAAAAGCGTTGGAAATGGCTGCACAAAATGCAAAGCAGCTAGGGGCGGAAATCCATTTTAAGCTGGGAGACCTGACTGAGCCAATCAATGACCGGAAATGGGATATCATTTTATCGAATCCACCTTATATCGGATATGAAGAAGCAATAGATTTAGCCGATACTGTCCGCGACTTTGAGCCGCATAATGCGTTATTTGCCGATAATAACGGCCTTGCCTTGTATGAAAAAATGATAGAGCAGCTGCCGGATTTATTGAACAAACCTGGGATTGTCGGTTTTGAAATTGGTTATAAGCAAGGGCCTGCTGTGGAGAACTTATTGAAAAATGCTTTTCCTGATGCAAAAGTTTATATTAAAAAAGATATCAACACCCAGAATCGCATGGTTTTTTGCATAATCAACTAACTTGCTAACAATTTGTGAGCGATTTATTTTGAATTATCCACAATTTGTGGATAAAATTATAAAAAAGAAGTAAAACTAGGAGATGTTCACATGGAAACGGAAACTATACTTGTGGATAGAAATGTGAATAAAGAAGAAACTTATTCACAGGCTGTGGAAATCCTCCGGAATGGGGACATCGTCGCCTTTCCCACTGAAACCGTTTATGGCTTAGGCGCTGATGCCACTAATCCGCAAGCCGTTGAAAAGATATTTATCGCAAAAGGGCGTCCATCGGACAATCCATTGATTGTCCATGTTGATTCTAAGGAAAGCGCCTTGAACTGGGTTCGGAACGTTCCTTCAAAAGCACTTCAATGCATGGATGTTTTTTGGCCGGGAGCATTAACCATCATATTGGAATCAAAACCGGGAGCGTTTGCTGATAACGTTACGGCAAACCTTCAGACTGTTGGCATTCGCGTGCCGAATCACCCAGTAGCTTTGGAATTGTTGAAACGGGTAAACGTGCCAATCGCTGCCCCAAGTGCCAATACAAGCGGGAAACCAAGTCCGACACTGGCAGAGCATGTCTACCATGATATGGCAGGCATCATTCCGCTGATTCTTGACGGAGGGCAGACTACCATCGGCCTTGAATCGACCGTTCTTGATATGACAAGTGAACCGCCGGTCATTTTACGTCCGGGAAACATCACTAAAGAAGATCTTGAACGTGTGATTGGAACGGTACGGCTGTCTTCTGAAATTCAGGGAAATGCGCCGAAATCTCCAGGGATGAAATATATTCATTATGCACCTGATGTGCCTGTTTACTTGATCGAGAACGATGAAGCTTTAGTTGGAAAAGCGATACAGCATGTACAAAAAGAAGGAAAGAAAGTAGCGGTTCTCAGCACAGCCGATTTTCCAGTGGCAGATTATCATTTTCCTTTATCTGCAGAAACTCTTTATGATAGTTTACGCAAATGCGATCAAACCGATGCCGATTTGATTTTGGCCACTGTTTCCACCGCTCCGAACCGGAGCGATGCCATGATGAACAGATTAGAAAAAGCGGCTGACCACAAATGGTTCAGCTAAATCATTCTGAGGGTGGGGATACAATGAAGATTTTCTTTGTATGCACAGGCAACACATGCAGGAGTCCGATGGCAGAAGCCATATTGTCAGCTAAAAAATTTCCGGGAATCGAAGTTCGGTCAGCTGGAATATTTGCTGGAGAAGCTCCTTTGTCATTCAACGCCCAAACCGTATTGGATGAAGAAGGAATTTCATTTGAACATACTTCTAAACAGCTATTGCCAGGAGATATGGAGTGGGCAACATTAGTTTTGACGATGACAGGATCACATAAACAATTCCTGCTGCAAAACTATCCGGAATATGCTGGCAAACTATATACGTTGAAAGAATTTGCCGGTGAAGCGTCAGCAGATGTCAGTGATCCATATGGCGGATCCTTGTTTACGTATCAACAGACATTCAATGAATTGAGAAGATTGATTGACCGGCTGGTGGAAAAGCTGGCTGAAGAAGAACAGGCAGAAAAGACATGAAAATTCTAAAAACCCATTTGCGGACACGCAAATGGGTTTTTTATAGATTAAAAAATATTGGCTTTTTTGGCTGGAAACCGGATGTATCTTTAGCATACAGCGGGTTTGTAGGATTTTTTGGGTATTGATGTTAGAATGAAAGAAAAGTGAATAATGCGTTTAGCACGCATTTCGCTTCATCAGAAAATAGGAAAGAGGGCTTTTCATGAAAATTGCTATTACATCAGATCACGGCGGGAATAACCTGCGTAAAGAAATCGTTAATTTATTAAATGAAATGGGAATGGATTATCAGGATTTTGGGCCACACACAGATGATTCTGTTGATTATCCGGATTATGCAAAACCGGTAGCAGAAGCAGTGGCAAAAGGGGAATTCGATCGTGGCATCCTCATTTGCGGAACGGGAATCGGTATGTCGATTGCCGCAAACAAAGTAAAAGGCATCCGTTGTGCATTAGTGCATGACGTATTCAGCGCTAAAGCGACAAGAGGCCACAATGATTCCAACGTATTGGCGATGGGTGAACGGGTAATCGGACCCGGTTTGGCCCGTGAAATTGCACGAACATGGTTGACTGAAGAATTCGAAGGTGGCAGACATCAGACGCGCGTACAAAAAGTGACAGACCTCGAACAATAATATAAGGAGTGGTCGACATGCAAACCTTATGGCAACTGCAGCTTGAAGAAACGTTAAGTGAATTGGAACAGCAAATTCAATTTAAAAAGGGCCAGGTGTTTGTAGTCGGCTGTTCTACTTCGGAAGTGGCAGGGAAACGGATCGGCACAGGCGGAGGCCTGGATATTGCAGAAAGCCTTTATGAACCGCTTGAAAAATTTGCGGCACGCCACCGTATTTTCCTGGCTTTCCAAGGCTGCGAACATATCAACCGGGCACTCACCATCGAACGCCAGGCAGCTGAAAAATACGGCTGGGAACCGGTTACGGTCATTCCAGTAGCTAAAGCCGGCGGCTCCATGAGCGCTTATGCCTTCTCCAATATGAAGGATCCGGTAGTAGTTGAAGAAATTCAAGCACATGCTGGAATCGACATTGGACAGACAATGATTGGCATGCATTTAAAAAGAGTCGCCGTTCCTGTGCGAACTTCTGTTAAACTAGTAGGTGAAGCGATTGTGTCAGCTGCAACTACCCGTCCGAAACTTATTGGCGGGAAACGCGCAAGTTACGATCGTGAGC
Organism: Planococcus sp. VCh962; assembly: GCF_057748275.1. Lineage (NCBI taxonomy): Bacteria > Bacillati > Bacillota > Bacilli > Caryophanales > Caryophanaceae > Planococcus > Planococcus sp. VCh962. Next base: position 247,377 of record NZ_JBYLHS010000002.1, on the reverse strand, counting down.
TTGTCCAACTACAGGAGGGATACATTGATGGAATTGATTAAAACGCAGGACTCGGCAGTTTTTGAAGCAATTAAGGCAGAAAAAGGGCGTCAGGAAGCGAATATTGAACTAATCGCCTCTGAAAACTTTGTATCGCAGGCAGTAATGGAGGCACAGGGTTCAGTCCTTACTAACAAGTATGCTGAAGGCTACCCTGGAAAACGCTATTATGGCGGATGTGAATTTGTAGATGTAGTAGAAAACATTGCACGTGACCGCCTGAAAGAAATTTTTGGCGCTGAACATGCGAATGTCCAGCCGCACTCAGGATCACAAGCCAATATGGCAGTTTACACAGCAGTACTTGAAAAAGGCGACACAATCCTAGGGATGAATTTAAACCATGGAGGACACTTGACGCACGGCAGTAAAGTGAACTTCAGTGGAATGCAGTATAATTTCGTTGAATATGGAGTAAATGAAGACACGCAATTAATCGATTATGATATCGTGCGCCAAGTTGCGCTTGAGCATAAACCGAAAATGATTGTTGCTGGTGCTAGTGCATACTCCCGCGTTTTGGATTTCGCGAAATTCCGCGAAATCGCTGACGAAATCGGAGCTTATCTGATGGTTGATATGGCACATATTGCAGGATTAGTTGCTGCTGGAGCTCATCCGAATCCAGTTCCGCATGCACATTTTGTAACATCGACTACCCATAAAACGCTTCGCGGCCCTCGTGGAGGATTGATCCTTTGCAAAGAAGAATTTGCGAAGAAAATCGACAAAACCATTTTCCCTGGAATTCAAGGCGGCCCTCTAATGCACGTTATTGCTGCAAAAGCGGTAGCATTCGGAGAAGCGCAACAGCCGGAATTCAAGACTTATATTGACCAAGTCGTAAAAAATGCACAGGCGCTTGCTGAAGGATTGAAGGCAGAAGGCGTTGATATCGTTTCAGGCGGAACAGACAACCACCTCATGCTGGTTGATCTTCGTTCTCTAGACTTGACGGGTAAAGTTGCGGAACACGTACTTGATGAAGTGGGAATTACGACAAACAAAAACACGATTCCTTTTGATCCGCAAAGCCCATTTGTTACTTCAGGAATCCGTCTAGGTACACCAGCGGTAACTTCCCGAGGATTTAAGGAAGCGGAAATGAGAGAAATTGCTTCAATCATGGCCAAGCTGCTGAAAAATCCGGAAGACGAAAATGTGAAAAAAGAAGCTGCAGAACGGACGGCTAAGCTAACAGCTAGTTTTCCATTGTACAAATAAGGGAATACAGCTGCCAGAGGTTTAATCTAGGCAGCTGTATTTTTCTCGTATACATAAGAAATCTTGGGGGACCCGCGTATGCCAACATATCAATTAAGGAAAGAAAAGCGAATAATCATTAATTGGCTGCGCCGTTTGGGGGTAGAATTTCAGACTGGTTTTGTTGTTTTAAATCATGAGGCAGAAGACACGCCAATCATATATGCAAATCAGGCTTTTTATGAGTTAAGTGGCTACTCAGAAAAAGACATTATAGGGAAAAACGGAAGATTTATGCATGGTCTGAAAACAGATCCGGATATTGTCCGCAAAATAAGGGCCTGCATAGATTCCCGTTCGGCGTGTACATACGAACTTATTAACTACCGGAAAGACGGCAGCCCTTTTTGGAATGAAATTACCGTGCAGCCCATTAACGTCCGCCAACAAGAAGTGACTTATACATTGATGCTTCAGCGGGACATCACGGACCGAAAACGGACGGAAGCTCTGATTAAATTGCAACAGGAAACTTACAATGATATTGAAAAAGGGTATATGCTGAGTGTTCTTTTACAAAAAGCTTGTACAGCAGTTGAATCTTTTTTCCAAGATGGCGCTAAATGTACAGTCATGCTGGTGGATGACAGCGAACGCTTCCGGATCGGCGCAGGAAACTCTATGCCAAAAGAGTTCTATGAAAAAGTAGACGGGGTTTTAGCAGAAGAAACTATCGGAACTTGCGGAGCAGCTTTTTATCGCGATAAACCTGTAGTGGTGGAAGATATGATGACCGACCCTTTATGGGAGAGCCAACGGGAACTGGTGAAATCTTTGGGCCTGGTTTCAAGCTGGTCCGTCCCAATTCATGACCTTGAAGGCAAAGCCATCGGTACGTTCGGCATTTATTTTCCAACACGCACTCTTCCAGCTCCCGAAGAACTGGAATTCATAGAACAAATGGCGCCTGCAGTGGCGTTGATCATCAAATATTCCCAGCAGCAAACCGACATTCTGGCACTGGCTTATACAGATAAGGAATCGAATTTGCCGAACCGGAACTTCTTTATTAATGAAATAAAAGAAATGCTAAAAGAGCAAAAAGAAGGTTTTATAGCCTTTCTGTCGGCTGATGAATATGTAAAAGTGGTGGATCGGTACGGACATCGGGCAGGAGATTCACTTGTCCGTGAAGTCGGGAAACGATTTCTTCGGGCGAAACTGCCGTCAGATCATGTGATTGCCCGTTTTTCTGATTCGACCATTGCGTTGTTTTGCCTGACTCCACTCGCCAAAGTGCCGGATTATTTAGAGATGCTGGTCCAGCTGGATCCTGTCAGCATTCAAGACATGGAGCTGTTTCTGACCTTGAAAATGGGAGTAGCTCTCATTACGCCAAATCAGCAAAACCCTGATGAGCTGATTCGCCATGCAGACAGCGCTTTGTCCAAAGCGAAACTGCGGGCAGGGGAGTCTATCTGTTATTACGAGAACGAACATGATGAATCGATGATGAAAGATTTGCGGATTGCCAATGAGTTAACAGCAGCAATCAAGCGTGAAGAAATTGATGTTTATCTGCAGCCGAAAGTAGAATTACAATCCGGGAAGATCTTAAGCTTTGAAGCTTTGGCCCGTTGGTCTTCTCCAGAGCTTGGCGTTATTGCACCCGATGTTTTTATTCCTGTTGCCGAAAAAAACGGCAAAATAAGGGTCTTGGAGCAAGTGGTGCTGAAACGAGTTCTGTCATGGCTGAAAAAACGGCAAGACCAAGGCCTCGAATTAAGCCAAGTGGCAATCAATATTTCTACCGATCACTTTTTCCATCATTCCTTTATTCCATATCTTGTCGATAAGACGGCTGAATATGGCATTGAACCGAAGTGGCTTCAATTGGAAATTACGGAACGCATCGGATTTGTCGATATTGACACAGCCTATAAAGTTTTCAAGCAGCTGAAGAATTATGGTTTTACTAGTTCAATTGATGATTTCGGCACAGGCTATTCTTCTCTGAGTTATTTGCAGAAATTGCCTGTGAGCGAAATCAAAATTGATCGATCCTTTATTTCCAATATGCAAGAAACTCAAACTTTAGCAATCGTACGCACAATCGTGCAGTTGGCAGATAACTTGAATGTGCGTGTCGTAGCGGAAGGGATCGAAACGGATGAGCAGCGAAGGGTGCTGATATCGCTCGGATGCCGGATCGGCCAAGGCTATTTCTATTACCGTCCAATGTCACTCGATGAAGCGAATTTACTATAAACCGAAGCCACTGAGCTTCGGTTTTTTCGTTCCCTGATTCTTTTGCAGGAATGAAAAAACTGAAAAGTCGCAATGCTATCTACAGCAACTTTCAGCAGAAAAATTCTGTTATACTATATAAGATAAATGTATGAAAAGGAGAGATATGCCTTGGGGAAAGTATATGTATTTGATCATCCGCTGATTCAGCATAAATTGACGTATATCCGCGATAAGTCGACGGGAACGAAAGAATTCCGTGAATTGGTCGATGAAATTGCAACGCTGATGGCTTTTGAAATCACTCGGGATTTGCCGCTAAAGGAAATTGAAGTGGAAACGCCGGTTCAGATGGCGACTTCCAAAGTGCTGGCAGGCAAAAAATTGGGCATCGTGCCAATTCTGCGCGCGGGCATCGGCATGGTCGATGGCATTTTGAAATTGATTCCTGCTGCTAAAGTGGGCCACATCGGTTTGTACCGGGACCCGGAAACTCTGCAGCCGGTTGAATATTACTTGAAATTGCCATCCGATGTACAAGAACGTGAGTTTATCGTAGTAGACCCGATGCTTGCGACAGGTGGATCAGCGATTGAAGCGGTCAACTCCTTGAAGAAGCGCGGTGCAACGAAAATTCGTTTTATGTGCATTATTGCAGCACCGGAAGGCGTAGAAGCTTTCCAAGCAGTTCATCCGGATGTAGATGTGTATATCGCGGCATTGGATGAAAAACTGAACGAACATGGATATATCGTTCCTGGTCTCGGTGACGCAGGGGACCGGTTATTCGGAACAAAATAAGGAATAAAAGCAGGCAATCTAACTCTTGGATATAAGCCGTTCTGAGGGTTTTCGCCAGAGTCTAGATAAATAAGAAGTGAGGGATTAGTTTGTCGAAGAAGTGGAAAGTGATGACAATTTTTGGCACGCGGCCTGAAGCGATTAAAATGGCGCCGCTTGTACTCGAACTCCAAAAGTATCCTGAAACCATTGAGCCTCTTGTTGCGGTTACCGCCCAACATAGAGAAATGCTTGATCAAGTGCTGGAAACGTTTCAGATTACACCGGATTTCGATTTGAATATTATGAAAGACCGCCAAACATTAAGTGACGTCACTACTCGGGCACTTATCGGATTGGATGGCATCATGAAAGAAGCAAAACCGGACATCGTACTTGTACACGGGGATACGACAACGACTTTTGTAGCAAGCCTTGCCGCTTTCTACAATCAAATTGCTATCGGCCATGTAGAAGCTGGGTTGCGTACGCATAATAAATATTCTCCATATCCGGAAGAAATGAATCGTCAGTTGACAGGTGTCCTTGCTGACATTCACTTTTCACCGACGGAAAAATCCGCCCAGAACTTGCGGTTGGAAAACAAACAGGAAGCAAGTATTTATATCACGGGCAATACGGCCATCGATGCATTGAAAACGACCGTACGTGAGACTTACAGCCATCCGATTATTGAAAAAATCGGTTCAGACCGCATGATTTTGCTGACTGCCCATCGCCGTGAAAACTTGGGGCAGCCGATGCGCAATATGTTCCGGGCCATCAAGCGCCTTCTTGCTGAACACGACGATGTCCAAGTAGTTTATCCAGTCCACATGAATCCGGCAGTGCGTGAAGTTGCGGATGAAATCCTTGGGCGCGATCCGAGAATCCACTTGATCGAACCCTTGGAAGTTCTGGACTTCCATAATTTCGCTGCCCGTTCATTCATTATTTTGACGGATTCTGGCGGGATTCAGGAAGAAGCGCCATCACTTGGCAAACCGGTCCTTGTATTGCGGGACACGACTGAGCGGCCTGAAGGCATTGAGGCCGGAACGCTTAAGCTGGCAGGGACAGATGAAGAAACAATTTATGGCCTGGCAAAAGAATTGCTAACCAATGATGAGACTTATAAAGCGATGTCTCAAGCTTCTAACCCGTACGGTGACGGACAGGCTTCCCGTCGAATTGTTGAAGCTTTAATTGAATATTTTTCTGCTAAGTAAAGAATTAAGTAAGTGGTGAGAAAAAACTTTTTGGAAATTTGTCGACAATATGACAGATGAAAATCGCTTGTGAACAATTTCACTTCTAGTAATTGACATGATTTTACCCCTATTGTATGCTTACAAAGGGTATGCATGAGAAGGTTTTCATACATAGAAGATGTTGTTCTGAAAGCCTGATGCGACTGCTCTTTTTAGGGGTAAAATGTCAAATCAAACGAAACTCGAGGGGTTTATCATGCGCCCAACAAAAAGTCCCTTACAAGCGATGGCACTCTACAGCGCCATCCTCTCACAACTTGTCGGGTCCGTACTCATCGGTACATTCACAGGTATGTGGCTCGATGAACAATTCGGAACCGCCCCGCTTTTCTTGATCATTTGCCTATTTACAGGATTAGCCGCCGGTATATGGGCAATGCTTCAAACTATCCGAAAATTCGACTCAGGAGACTAGTAAAAAATGGATGGACTAAGGGAGATTTATACAAGGCTTAAAAAGATGATGTATTTCATCCTTGCGGCATTCGTTATTGGTTGGGGGTTTACCTCTTATCAAGAAGTTTTCGCAGGCCTGATCATCGGTTCCTTGTTCGGCATTTATAATATGTGGATTCTGGTTCGCCGGATGGAAGGATTTGACCGGGCGGTGGCAGAAGGCTCGAAAGTTCGTTCGCTTGGAACGGCATTACGGTTTGCATCAGGTGTTGCAGCGGTGGCGATAGCAATTCTTTTCGCTGAGTACATTCACTTGGTCAGTACGGTAATTGGGTTGATGATCCCCTATGTTCTGTTATTGGCAGAACGGATTGTTTATCATGTGAAACACCATTAATAAAGTGGAAAGAGAGGTGAAACTATCGTGGATCATGGCGCACCAATGTATGAATTGTTCGGGATTTGGTTTAACTTATCGAACGTTATGATGCTTCTTGTAGCAGCTCTTATCGTTTTCCTAATTGCATTTATCGCTACTCGGAATCTGCAGCTTAAACCAACGGGCATGCAAAATTTCATGGAATGGATCATGGATTTCGTTAAAGGTCTGATAAAGAGCAATATGGACTGGAGAGATGGCGGACGATTCCATGTTCTTGGAATTACGTTGATCATGTTCATCTTCGTGTCGAATATGCTGGGATTGCCTTTTGCAATAGTTGTCAACGGAGATCTTTGGTGGAAATCACCAACTGCTGATCCAACGGTAACTATGACATTGGCTGCCACAATCATCGTTCTAAGCCATTATTATGGCATTAGATTGAAAGGATTGGGCCAGTATAGCGCAGGATATTTAAAACCGATGCCATTTTTATTCCCGCTTAAGGTTATTGAAGAATTTGCAAATACGCTGACACTCGGTCTGCGTCTTTACGGTAACATCTATGCAGGTGAAATCTTGCTGACTTTACTAGCAGGGCTTGCATCAGCAAGTGTATTTGGATTTGCGGCCGCTATCCTTCCAATGATGGCATGGCAAGGGTTCTCGATCTTTATCGGGGCAATCCAAGCGTTTATTTTCGTTATGTTAACGATGGTTTATTTATCGCATAAAGTTGCCGACGACCATTGAGTATAAATTGCTCATCTTGAGCAAAAAAACAAAAAAACAACTATCCTGAGGAGGACATATCAAAATGACAGGTTCATTAGGTTTATTAGCAGCAGCAATCGCAGTAGGTTTAGCAGCACTAGGCGCAGGTATTGGTAACGGTCTTATCGTTTCAAAAACAGTTGAAGGAATCGCTCGCCAGCCAGAAGCACGTGGCGTTCTTCAAACAACTATGTTCATCGGGGTAGCATTGGTTGAAGCATTACCGATCATCGCAGTAGTTATCGCGTTCATCGTAATGAACCAATAGTATCGTCTCTTATACATTAGGCAGAATGGCGGGAATGCTTCGGCAGGTTTTTCGCCATTTATGTTTGTAAAGACCTTATGATTTCGAAAAACTATTCTTTTACATTAAAAGATCTTATTATAGAAGAAACTGAACTTTAAGCTCTTGAAGGGAGTGAAACAATCGTGTTTTTTGATCACCTCGTACTCGGCGCGGCCGGGGAATTTTTAAACATCGGAGATATCTTGGCAACTCTCGTAATTTTCATCTTATTGATGTTGCTATTGAAAAAATTCGCATGGGGCCCATTGATGGGCGTAATGCAACAGCGTGAAGATTTGATCGCCAGTGAAATCGAAACGGCTGAACATAGCCGCCAGGAATCACAGAAATTGCTTGAAGAACAGCGCAGCTTGTTAAAAGAAGCTCGTACTCAAGCACAGGAAATCGTAGAAACAGCTAAAAAGCAAGGCGAAGTTTCGCGTCAGGATATTATCGCGACAGCGCGTACTGAAGCTGGCCGCATGAAAGATTCTGCAGTTCAAGAAATCGCTAACGAGAGAGAAAAAGCTCTAGCGGCAGTACGCGAAGAAGTTGTGGCATTGTCAATGCTCGCAGCATCTAAAGTACTGAACAAAGAAATCAGTGAAGAAGACAACCGCCAATTGATTAATGAAACGATTGCGAAGGCAGGCGACATACAATGAGCCAAGCTTCGGAACGTTATGCATTAGCATTATTTGAAATTGCAAACCAGCATGGCACTTCTGAAGAAGTGGAAGCGGATTTGCGTGAAGTTAAAAAAGTTTTCGTTGAAAACCCGGAATTGCTGAATCTTTTAGGTTCACCAAAATTGGCAGCTGAAAACAAAAAAAATATTATTTCCGAACTTTTCGGCCAAGGGAATGGATATGTCGTCAACACATTGCAGTTGCTGACAGAACGCGGACGCTTAGAGGAAGTCACGGACGTAGTAGACCAATATATTGGATTAGCTAATGAAGCCAAAGGAATTGAAGATGCAAAAGTATATTCGGTGAGTCCATTGACTGAAGAAGAACGTGCATCCATTTCTGCTACATTTGCCAAGAAAATCGGTAAACAATCTTTACGAATTGAAAACATCATCGATCCATCTTTGATCGGCGGATTGCGTCTTCAAGTCGGAACCCGTATTTATGACAGCAGCATTTCTTCTAAATTGGAGCGTTTGCAGCGTCAATTGATCGGTTAATTTACGAAATTATGAGAGGGTGACACACATGAGCATCAAAGCTGAAGAAATCAGTGTCCTGATTAAACAGCAGATTGAAAACTATCAATCTGAATTGAAAGTAGATGATATTGGTACGGTAATCACAGTCGGTGACGGTATCGCTCGTGTTCATGGCCTCGACAACGTCATGGCTGGAGAACTTATTGAGTTCTCAACTGGTGTATTGGGTATGGCGCAAAACTTGGAAGCCAACAACGTTGGTATCATCATCCTTGGGCCATTCACAGATATCAAAGAAGGCGATGAAGTACGTCGAACTGGCCGTATCATGGAAGTGCCAGTAGGACCAGAACTAATCGGACGCGTAGTAAACCCACTTGGACAGCCAGTTGATGGTTTAGGTCCAATCAACACAACAAAAACACGCCCAATCGAAAGCCCTGCACAAGGGGTTATGGCCCGTAAATCGGTTCATGAGCCACTTCAAACAGGAATCAAAGCGATTGACGCTCTAGTGCCAATCGGCCGCGGACAGCGCGAATTGATCATCGGTGACCGCCAGACAGGTAAAACTTCTGTAGCGATCGATACAATCTTGAACCAAGCTGACCAAGATATGATTTGTATCTATGTTGCAATCGGGCAAAAAGAATCTACAGTACGTAACGTAGTTGAAACTTTGCGCAAAAACGGTGCACTTGATTACACAATCGTTGTTACAGCTTCTGCATCACAACCAGCTCCATTATTGTACCTAGCACCTTACGCTGGTATCTCTATGGCTGAAGAATTCATGTTCGAAGGCAAGCACGTCTTGATCGTCTATGATGATTTAACAAAACAAGCATCTGCTTACCGCGAACTTTCACTATTGCTTCGTCGTCCTCCAGGCCGTGAAGCTTATCCAGGGGATGTCTTCTACTTGCACTCACGCTTGCTTGAACGTGCTGCGAAGTTGAACGAAACTCTTGGAGCAGGATCAATCACAGCATTGCCGTTCGTTGAAACGCAAGCTGGCGATATCTCTGCATATATCCCAACAAACGTAATTTCGATCACTGACGGACAAATCTTCCTTCAGTCAGATCTATTCTTCTCGGGTGTACGTCCAGCAATCAACGCAGGTCTTTCTGTATCACGCGTAGGTGGTTCAGCACAGATTAAAGCAATGAAAAAAGTTGCGGGTACTTTGCGTCTTGACTTGGCTGCATTCCGTGAGCTTGAGTCGTTCTCCCAATTCGGATCAGACCTTGATGCAGCGACTGCAGCAAAACTTGAGCGCGGGAAACGTACTGTTGAAGTATTGAAACAAGATTTGAATAATCCGATTAAAGTTGAAAAACAAGTTGTTATTTTCTATGCATTGACTCGCGGATTCCTTGATGATATTGCAATCGAAGACATTCGCCGTTTCGAAGCGGAATTGACAAGCTGGCTGGATTCCAACCACACAGAAATTTTGGACACTATTCGCAAAACTCAAGGTTTGCCTTCTGATGAAGCATTTGGAGCAGCAATCAACGATTTCAAACGCACATTCGCAAAATCAGAGTAAGAGAAACTGGATTCAATGGGGTTTCTTAATCCCGTTGAATGCAAGTTGACCTAACCTGTCACTAAGGCAGGGCAAGAACTTTGTTCGAATATGAAGAAAAAATAATAAGGTGGTGAAATACCAGTGGCATCTTTACGCGATATAAAAAACCGAATTACGTCAACCAAGAAGACAAGCCAAATCACACGGGCCATGCAAATGGTTTCTGCATCTAAGCTGAGCCGTGCGGAATTGAATGCGAAAGCATTCGTCCCTTACATGGATAAAATTCAGGATGTCGTAGCTTCTATTGCACAAGGTTCCAATGAAACTCATCCAATGATGACGACACGCCCTGTTGCTAAAACAGCTTATCTAGTGATTACATCGGATCGCGGTTTAGTCGGCGGATACAATAGTAATATTCTTCGTACAGTAATGGCGAGAATCCGTCAGCGCCATACATCCAATGACGAGTTTGTTATCCTCAGCGTTGGTCGTAAAGGTCGGGATTTCTTTGCTAAGCAGGGAATGACGATTCTTGAAAGTGCGATTGCACTGCCGGATCACCCAACTTTTGCTGATATTAAAGAAATTACGCGCAAAGCTGTTGGTATGTTCTCAGATGGTACGTATGATGAAGTTTATATGTACTACAATCACTTTGTCTCAGCTATTCAGCAAGAAGTTACTGAAAAGAAAGTTTTGCCATTAACGGATATTCAAGCGACTGGAGCAACTGCTTCTTACGAGTTCGATCCATCAGCTGAAGCGATTTTGCAAGTGCTTCTTCCGCAATATGCAGAAAGCTTGATTTTTGGTGCCGTTCTTGATGGCAAGGCAAGTGAACACGCTGCGTCCATGACCGCAATGAAGAGCGCAACCGACAATGCGTCTGACTTGATCGATGGATTGACACTTTCATACAACCGGGCACGCCAAGCTGCGATCACTCAGGAAATCACTGAAATCGTCGGCGGGGCAGCGGCTCTTGAATAGAAATTATAAGTTGAATTAAAGAATTATCTTTTTACACATCGCTTCGGCCGCTTTGGGCATGGCTCCCGCTAGAAGCCGAGAAGAACACTCGTCTTCTAGCTCCGCCTAGCCCTTGGTCGCGCCGGCGCTAAGAGATCTCTTGATATGGAGCAAAACAGCGGAGAAAAACTTGTGCTCCTGCAGCGCTATGCGCTTCGTCGCAAAGCTTATTGACCGAAGTAACTTCGGCCAATAGCTTCGCAGCTGTTTTGCGGAATATCAACGTTATATAGTAAAAACAGTAAGACAGGAGGGAACAGCATGAACACAGGACACGTTCTTCAAGTTATGGGTCCGGTTGTAGATGTTAAGTTTGCCAATGGCCATCTTCCAGAAATCTACAACGCCCTAACTGTACTCATTGATCGTCCAGGCCAACAACAAGTGAAATTAACACTTGAAGTGGCTCTACACCTAGGTGATGATTCCGTTCGCACAATTGCAATGGATTCCACTGACGGATTGCAACGCGGTTCAGAAGTAACCGACTTGGGCAGCGCTATCACTGTTCCAGTTGGAGATGTAACATTAGGCCGTGTATTTAACGTACTCGGAGAAGTAATCGACTTAGGTGAAGAAATTCCATTGTCTGAACGCCGTAACCCGATTCACCGTTCGGCTCCGACATTTGAACACCTTTCCACAGAAGTTGAAATTCTTGAAACAGGTATCAAAGTTGTTGACTTGCTTGCCCCTTACATCAAAGGCGGTAAAATCGGTCTCTTCGGTGGTGCCGGTGTAGGTAAAACAGTTCTTATCCAGGAATTGATCAACAACATCGCTCAAGAACACGGTGGATTATCCGTATTCGCTGGTGTTGGTGAACGTACACGTGAAGGAAATGACTTATTCCACGAGATGAGCGATTCTGGCGTTATCAAGAAAACATCAATGGTATTCGGACAAATGAACGAGCCGCCTGGCGCACGTATGCGTGTAGCTTTGACTGGTTTGACGATGGCTGAATATTTCCGTGACGAACAAGGCGCAGACGTTCTTTTGTTCATCGATAATATCTTCCGTTTCACTCAAGCAGGATCTGAGGTATCAGCACTTTTGGGCCGTATGCCATCAGCGGTTGGTTACCAGCCGACACTTGCTACTGAAATGGGTCAATTGCAGGAACGTATCACAACAACTAGCACAGGTTCAGTAACTTCAATCCAAGCGATTTATGTACCAGCCGATGACTATACGGATCCGGCTCCGGCTACAACTTTCGCTCACTTGGACGCGACGACTAACCTTGAGCGTAAACTTTCTGAGATGGGTATTTACCCTGCGGTGGATCCTCTTGCATCGACTTCACGCGCTTTGTCGCCTGAAATCGTGGGAGAAGAGCATTATGCAGTTTCCCGTCAAGTTCAAGAATCGCTTCAGCGCTACCGTGAACTTCAAGATATCATTGCAATCCTAGGGATGGATGAGTTGAGTGATGAGGACAAGCTAACGGTTAACCGTGCGCGCCGCATCCAAAACTTCCTATCTCAAAACTTCCACGTAGCTGAACAGTTTACGGGCCAAAAAGGTTCATACGTTCCAGTACAGGAAACAATCAAAGGATTCAAAGAGATTCTTGCAGGTAAATACGACCACTTGCCGGAAGATGCTTTCCGCTTAGTTGGCCGCATTGAAGATGTAATTGAAAAAGCTAAAAGCATGGGCGTAGAAGTCTAAAACAAGGGACCAGGAGGGAAAAAAATGAAGACCATTACAGTCAATATTGTCACTCCCGACGGCCCTGTATACGATTCAGAAGTTTCTATGGTAATAGCAGTTACAGCAACAGGCGAGATGGGAATCCTGCCTGGCCATATTCCGACAGTAGCTCCTCTTGGAATCGGCGCAGTCCGATTAAAGAAAGAAAACTCGACGGAATTAGCAGCTGTAAGTGGCGGATTCTTAGAAGTTCGTCCTGACAAAGTAACAATTCTAGCCCAATCAGCAGAGCTAGCGACAGACATTGATTTGGCGCGTGCACAAGAATCTGCAAGACGTGCAGAAGCGATGCTTCAGGCGAATAAAGATGAAGTGGATTATCAACGAGCAGAACTAGCGTTAAGACGTGCGAAGAATCGTATCAACGTTTATGAGGGTAACATTTAAAGAGAATAGCGAAAACGGCCGTTCAGCTCCGGCAGACTTAAGATGGACTTCCGAAGCGGCGTTCTTTGCCGCACAGGAGGGGCAGCTTAAGGCCGAGGAGCTGGCCGTTGGAGTCTGGACAGTGAAAAGCGCAAGCGCCCATCGAATCTACACGGGCGCTGGAGCTGGACACTAAATGAAACGATAAAAAATATCTTTAAAAACGGGCAGAAGGGCAATTGACTTTTGCCCGTTTTTTTTACTAAAAGGAGTGAGCTGCATGGAAGCTATGATTGGCCAGACTGCCTTAATTTCGATTTTCAGCCATATCTTTTTTACCGGTGTAGCATTTTATGCGCTGCGGGCAGTGATGTTTGAAAAATGGATCCGCAAACAGCACGTGCTTCAGGCACAGATTTTATATATTTTCCTTAGCATTGCGATAGGCACAGGAGTCTCTACATTCTTTTTGAATATCTCCTCGTGGTCCAGACAATTGCCATATTTATTCTAATTTGCTTTTTTGCCATGAGAACGATTTTCGTGCACATGGCAAAAGGGCAAATTTTTTTGCCTGAATTCTGCTCTTTAAACAGCTGGTTTAATTGGAAACTGACAGCTGAGAATCCAATAGGCAAAAGAAAGTTTTTCGGCTGAAAACTAGGCTGGAAATAGAGCTTAATTTTTTTATTTCCCGGGAAATAAAGTTGAGTTTCCAGGTTTACCAGTGGTAAAAAAGGGAAAATTAAGTCTGTAATGAAAATGTAATATAAAGTTATACATACAGCGAGACTAGACAGTTATACTTAAAAATAGGTCCAACGGACATAAATTGTGAACTTCTTTCGAAACATATAGCAGCAAAAAGAATAAAATAATAGAAAACATTGGATAGATACTTGTTATATTAGTATAAAACAGGTATTATTAAAAAGGTTTTGTTTCTAATTTATGACATTGGACTTTAAATTTTGAAATTACATATAGATGTATGAATACTTAACAGATGGAGGGCATATCAGTGGATCAGATTATAGTAAGAGGCGGCCAAAAATTAAAAGGGAAAGTAAGAGTAGAAGGGGCTAAGAACGCGGTGTTACCCGTTCTTGCCGGATCACTTCTCGCTTCAAACGGAAAGAGCATTATTAAAGATGTACCTAACTTGGCGGATGTTTATACGATTCAAGAAGTACTGAAAAGTTTAAATGCTACGGTTGAATACTTCCCGGAAAAAAATGAAATGGTGATTGATTCATCACAGACATTATCAAGCGAAGCGCAGTTTGAATACGTCAGAAAGATGCGCGCATCAATCTTGGTAATGGGGCCGTTGCTTGCACGTAATGGATTCGCTCGTGTTGCTTTGCCAGGGGGCTGCGCAATTGGGTCACGCCCAATTGAACTGCACTTAAAAGGATTCGAGGCAATGGGTGCAAAAATTACTTTCGGGAACGGTTTTGTAGAAGCGGCAGTTAATGGCCGTTTACGCGGTTCGAAAATCTATTTGGATTTCCCAAGTGTCGGAGCTACTGAAAACATTATGACAGCTGCAGCCTTGGCTGATGGAGTAACTATTATCGAAAATGCTGCAAAAGAACCTGAAATTGTTGATTTGGCGAATTACATCAATGAAATGGGCGGCCGGGTTGTCGGTGCTGGAACAGACACATTGCGCATTGAAGGCGTCAAAGAATTAAACGGAGCTGAACATTACATCATTCCGGACAGAGTCGAAGCTGGCACATTTATGGTAGCAGCAGCTATTACCCAGGGAGATGTGGTCATTGAAAATGCAGTGCCTGAACATATGACGGCATTGATTTCTAAAATGGGTGAAATGGGTGTAGACATCAAGGAGACGGAAGAAGGGCTTCGTATCCGCTCAAACCATCCATTGCGTTCTATTGATATCAAAACAATGCCACATCCAGGATTCCCGACAGATATGCAATCGCAAATGATGTCATTGATGCTGACGGCTACTGGAAACGGGATTTTAACTGAAACGGTTTTTGAAAACCGCTTTATGCACGTCGAAGAATTCCGTCGCATGAATGCTTCTGTTAAAATTGAAGGACGCTCAGTGATCATGGAAGGCCCTTCTAAGCTGCAAGGAGCTGAAGTGTCAGCAACGGACCTAAGAGCGGCTGCGGCGCTGATTTTAGCCGGTCTGGCAGCTGAGGGCATTACACGTGTCAATGAATTGTATCACTTGGATCGCGGTTATGTGGACTTCCACTTGAAACTGGCTTCATTAGGTGCTGATATCGAACGTATCACCACTGCAGAAACAGAAGTTAAAGAAGAACAAATGGCCTAATATCATAATTCCAAGCCTGCCAGCAATATTTGGCAGGCTTTTATATTGTCTGCCGATCGGGAAAAGAAGAAGAGGGCCATATGATAGGAATAAAGCGAACAAGGCGTAAGCTGCGCCATTAAAGAAGATATAGCACTAGGGTATATTCTTTGAAAATTGCAAAACAGGTCTTTTATCCCTTAGAATTCTTTTTCTTTTCTACTCGTACTATGCTAAAATGTTCATTTAGGAGAGTGTATTTACAACTCGCATATTTTGTGTGTTATTGGTGGAAGGGGAAACGGATAAATGTTCTCAAAAGATATCGGGATTGATCTCGGGACAGCTAATGTCCTGATTCATGTTAAAGGAAAAGGAATCGTCTTGAACGAGCCGTCGGTGGTCGCACTGGAGCGAAAGACAAACCGGGTTATAGCAGTTGGGGAAGAAGCAAGAAAAATGATTGGCCGTACACCCGAAAACATTGTGGCAATCCGTCCACTTAAAGATGGAGTAATCGCTGATTTCGATGTTACAGAAATTATGCTTAAATACTTTTTGGATCGTTTAAAAGTAAAAGGCTTTATGACCAAACCTCGTATTTTAATTTGCTGCCCGACAAACGTCACAAGCGTTGAACAAAAAGCGATACGTGAAGCAGCGGAAAAATCAGGCGGTAAAAAAGTATTTTTAGAAGAAGAACCAAAAGTGGCAGCAATTGGCGCTGGCATGGATATTTATCAGCCTAGCGGCAATATGGTGATTGATATCGGCGGAGGAACCACGGATGTTGCTGTCTTATCAATGGGGGATATTGTCACAAGCGAATCCATCAAAGTAGCGGGAGATGTCTTTGACAACGATATCCTTCAATACATCAAACGCCAATATAAACTAATCATCGGTGAACGTACTGCTGAGACCATTAAAATAAAAATCGGTTCGGTTTACTCAAACGGAAGAAAAGAGGAAATGGAAGTGCGCGGGCGTGATATGGCCACTGGGCTGCCGCGTGTCATTACCGTCCATTCTGCAGAAATTGAGGAAGCATTAAAAGAATCCGTTAACATGATTATTGCTGCTGCTAGAAATGTATTAGAAAAAACCCCTCCGGAACTTTCTGCGGATATAATCGATCGCGGCGTGGTGCTGACAGGTGGAGGAGCAATGCTAAGTGGCATTGATCACCTTTTAGCGGATCATTTGAAAGTTCCTGTGATGGTGGCAGAACAGCCGATGAACAGTGTCGCTCTTGGAACAGGAATCTTGTTGGATAATATGGACAAACTATCTTCCCGAAGACAAGGATTTTTAAAGAATTTCCAAACGCAGGCCAGTGAAGAGAAAAAGATCACCACCGAGTGAACTTGTTTTACTATATGACGATTGGCATATGGCATTGATAAAATTATTTAGTATAATGACAACTAATGCAGATGCAAGTTCAGTTCAGCGCCAATAGTTGATTTCCGGGCAATAAGCAAGAAGCTTTGGCCACGGGAATCTTCTGTTGTTCGCTGATTGATCTATTCTATTCAGGCTTTACTGCCGGTGAACTCCCAATTGGCGTTGCGGGAGCTTATTGACCGTTAAAGTGTGATAAAACTTGGTTCAATAAGCGGCTTGCATCGATGGAAAGGTTGACTGAACGAATGGTTGATTCAAAAAAAAAGGTAAGTCTTCGGCAACAGGAGCGCGAACAAAAAGAAAATGCTGAAAAAACGGAGCCGAAACAGCGCAGATGGGTACAAATCCGTCTGTTTCCGATTTGGCTTCGGATTTTGATTGTCACTGCTTTGTTAGCCTTAGCAATAGTTGTGGGAGTCATGGTCGGATATGGCGTTATTGGAGACGGAAATCCGAAGGATGCGCTGAAATGGGAGACATGGCAGCATATTATTGATATTATTAGTGGAAAGAAATAACTTCTTTCTGTTTTGATTATCATTTTAAGGAGCTGAAACGATGTTAACGGTTGAACAAATTCAAGCGATTTTGCCGCACCGCTATCCGTTCTTAATGGTAGATCGGATTTTAGAAATTGAAGAAGGCAAAAGAGCAGTCGGATTAAAAAATGTAACGGCAAATGAAGAATTCTTTAATGGCCATTTTCCAGGCTATCCGGTTATGCCAGGAGTATTGATTGTTGAAGCACTTGCACAGGTAGGAGCTACGGCGGTTCTGCAAATGGAAGCAAACAAAGGCCGTTTGGCATTTTTTACAGGAATCGACAATTGCCGCTTCAAGCGCCAAGTGGTTCCGGGTGATCAGCTAAGGCTGGAAGTTGAATTGACGAAAGTCCGCGGTTCCATGGGCAAAGGGCATGCAATTGCTTCTGTGGACGGAGAATTGGTTTGTGAATGCGATATCCTTTTTGCATTAGGGCCAGTAGCAGCAAAATAACAGAATGATGGTAAAAGAGTTTCAGTCATTGGGTATTATTTAAAGAAGAGTGGTAAAGTTATTACTGCTTTTCTTGCAAATGCAGGAGGAATTGAATGTATAAAACATTACCAGCCGGTATTAAAAGCAGCATAACTAGATCCATATCTAAAATGTTCGAAAAATACATGGCAGACATTGAGTGGAAGGAAGACCGCTTTAGTCTGGAAGGTTTCATGAAGGTTTGGCAAGATTATATTCAGACAAGCGCGCCATGGTATGACAAAGTTCCATTAGAAGTAAAATTAAGTCCCGACTTTCATAAAGAACTGGCAGACAAGATAAATGACATTATCGAAAAGATTTTAACGGAAGCGCCTTCAGAGGAACAAATCGACCGTATTGAAAAAATGCAGCGATCTCTTGGGGTAGATTTCTCTTATTCTTGCAGAGCTGAAGCTACATACATAGAAAAAAAGCTTTTAGAAATGAAATAGCAGCAGGAACAGCTGAAGCAAGCCGGAAAGTATATTTCAAAACATAATAAATAGCCATCAAAACAAAAACAGACAGAGCCACCATGGCTCTGCCTGTTTTTTGTTTTGTGTACTATGATTTGGCTTCATCTTTCCGGAGGCCTGGGCGTGTCCGCATATCCTGTTCAAAGCGTTCCAGCAACTCCGCACCTTCAAAGCCGTCTTCCAATAGCTCAGATAGCAGTGATTCCGCGTATTTGCGGCGTACCCGTTTCAAGGTGCCTTTCATCAGCACCGAAATTTGGTCACCCATGACTTTGACGCCGTAAATGGCGACTTCGAATGTAGCAGGCTCGTTGTCCGGATAGGAGATGACCACTTTCACATCGTATATATCACCGGTGTTCATCATTTTTTGGAAAGTTTCCAGATACTCGAGGTCCATCAGCATTTCGAGCACCCATGAACGATGGCTATTTTCCTGGTTAATGATTATGCCGTCCTGTAATGGATAATTAATCACTTCTTGGCCGTTTACAACGCCCAATGACAGCATTTTAAATGTCTTCACGGAAATCCCTCCAAACATCGCTTTTTTACAGTATATCATAGCCATAATTTCTCAGGCTATCAGCGCAAAAAAATCTAAAAATATGCGAAAAACTATTTTTCAATGCATGGAGAAAGCGTGCCAAGAGTGTAATTGGTCCTGTTGCGTGAATGAAAAAAATATTGTAAGCCATCCAAAAATAAAATATTATGGGCAAAAATCGGGCAAATTTAATTTTTCGATGTTTGCGCACTATTTACTTTCCTTAGTATGCTGTCTGTAATTCCAAAGGAGGTGAATAAATGAACCAAGTCGGAATTGTAGGGCGTTTAACAAAAGATCCAGTAAGCCGGGCAATGAGTGAAGGCCGCGTACATACTTCTTTTATTGTAGCGGTGTCCCGGAATTACAAAAACCAGAAAGGAGAAGTGGAAACAGATTTTGTGCTGTGCTCCTCGTGGGGACGGCCAGCCCAGAACATTTCAAAATACTGCGTAAAAGGGTCTCTTGTCGCTGTAACAGGCAGACTGCAGTCGCGGCATTACGACAAAGAAGATGGCACGCGAGTGTACGTAACGGAAGTATTAGGTGATCAAATCCGTTTTTTGGATAAAAGGAAAGAAAAAGAAGAATCCGTCCACAAGCAGCCGGAGCCTGAGTCTGAAGCAGACTTTGACTTTCAGCCGCCTGGGACGGATGGAGTAAACGTATAGCAATAAATAAAGGAGGCACTTAGGAATGCCAAAAGACGCGCAGTTGCAATTGGAAGTGCATATGGAGCAATTGATCAAAATGACGGCTCAGCTTCATCGGCGATTGGCAGAGGCGGAGCGGGAACTAAGTGAATTGAAAGCAATTTTCCGTTCCGTCCAAAAGGATGATGGCGTTTCCGTCTAAAAAGGGAATTCGGCCAGGTGGGGGCCTGGCCGAATTAGTTATAAATTATACGAGAACAATTCTTTTAGTTCGTGATCTGACAGTTCCGTCATCCACTGGCTGGATTGGATAAACTGTTCGGACATCGCTTGCTTCTGTGTCAGCAGCGAGTCAATTTTCTCTTCGATGGTTCCAATGGTCACAAATTTATGGACATGGACAAATTGCGTCTGTCCAATGCGGTAGGCACGGTCGGTTGCCTGGTTTTCAACGGCAGGGTTCCACCATCTGTCGGCATGCAGAACATGAGTGGCAGCGGTTAAGTTAAGTCCGGTGCCGCCTGCTTTCAATGACAGGATGAATATCGGGAACTTACCTGCTTGGAAAGAAGCGACGAGTGAATCCCGCTGATTTTTTGGCATGCTTCCCGTCAAGAACGGAACTTCGTGGCCATACAATTCATTGATGGCTTGCTGCAGCAAATGGCCCATTCCAATGTATTGCGTAAAAATCAAACACTGTTCCCCGCGCTCTGCAATTTCCCCGGCGAGAGTCACAATACGCTCCAGCTTCTGAGATCTAGGCAGTATTTCTTCAGCGGAACTATAAGGTTCTTTCAAATACAACGCTGGATGATTGCATAGCTGCTTTAATTTGCTGAGCATTTTCAGCACTAATCCTTTTTTCTCGAAGCCTGTGAGCGTCTCCATTTTCTGCACGGTATCTTGGACCAAACCTTCGTATAGAGCGGCTTGTTCCGGCGTCAGCGGGCAGTATTCCAATTGCTCTTGCTTTTCCGGTAAATTCAGCTGCAAATCAGGATCTTTTTTCGTCCGTCGCAATAAGAAAGGCTGAATGCGTTTTCGCAGTTTTTCCTTATGTTCTTCTGAATCATCGCGTTCAATTGGAATCATGAAGTTTTCCTGGAATTGTTTGATGCGATACAAATAACCTTTATTGATAAAGTCGAAAATCGACCATAATTCCGATAGCCGGTTTTCAATCGGTGTACCAGTCAGCGCAATATGATGGTCACCTTTAAATTTACGGATGGTCCGCGACTGTTTCGTGTACATGTTTTTGATGTTTTGGGCTTCGTCGAGAGTGATGCTGGTCCAATGGATCGCTTGTATTTCAGCAGCATCAGATGAAGCGATGCCGTAAGTCGACAGCACGACATCCGGCTTTTCTTCCTTCAAGAAGTGTAAGAAATCCGCTTCTTTCGGGCGTGTGCTGCCGTAATGAGTGACAACTTTCAAATCAGGGGCAAAACGCTCCAGCTCTTTTTGCCAGTTGCCAAGTACGGAAGTCGGGCAAATGATCAGTGACGGCTGCCCTGGATTTTTTTCGTGGACATGAAGAAGATAAGCGATCAGCTGCACCGTTTTCCCAAGCCCCATATCGTCAGCCAGGCATAGGCCAAATCCTTCTTCTCTCATAAAGACCAAATAATCGAATCCGGTTTTTTGGTACGGTCGAAGTTCTGTTAATAAATTCGAAGGAATCGGCGTTTCCGGCAAGTCGCGCTTATCAAGCAGCTTATCAAGCAGCAGGCGAAGCGACTTGTTCAGATGGAATTCAACCAATGGGTCGTCATCTTCTTCGGCTCCTTCATCCATCATGATTTCCGGCACATTCTGGAACAGCATATCTTTGATGGTCCATTCCGCATCATCGGCTTCTTCAATCATTTTCCGCAATTGCATCAGCAAATTGGAATCCACACGAACCCATTCATTGCCGATGCGGATAAATTCTTTGTTTTCAGCGACAAGCTGCTGGAAATCCTGCATGCTCAGTTCATGGCCGTTCAATGAAAATTGCCAATCAAAACGGACAATCTGATCCAGTCCCACCACCGACGCTTTTTTGACAGGGGAGTGGATATTTGCCCGTACTCGGACTTTTGATTCCTGGACAGCTTTCAGCCAAGATGGAATGGAGACTTCGATGTTGAATGCCTGCAAGATTTCGGCGTCATTGCGCAAAAACTCAAGCACCTGGGCATCTGTCCATTCTGCATGGTAAAGACGGCTTTCATCATAATTCTCCACCGATGGACATAGGCTCAGCAACAGCGTCTGCTGTTGGCCGATTTCCCGGGAATAGGCTTTCCATTTCTCCGGAAGGACCTTTTCAATCGGTTCATCTGCACGGCGTTTTGAAGGAGACCAGTAGACAGTGCCGCGTTTTGAGCGGAGCACCACTTTAAAAGACCAGAAAGCATCTGTATCCGGTTCGCTCAATTGGGCAGCTAAGACGTAATCGTCAGCAACAGGGAGTCCCTGCCACCCGGCATGCTGAACAAAATGCTGGATAAAAGGCAACTGTGCTGGAGTTAAGCCCTTTTGCCGTAATTGATGGTGGATGGTATCGGTAAGAAACGCTTGAATCTCCGGATCGCCATAACTGGAATCGAACAGTATATCTTCACCATCCACTGATACATGGTTCCATAAATCCGGATCGTTCAGCGAATCCGCCACTTTCCCGGCTAATTTCAGCCATGCCTCATCTTCGGCACGCTGTCCCAAAAATGAAACATAATGATGGGGTTCCTGTTGAAACAAACGGACAAATTCAGCTGGCGTCAAAAGCAGGTCCAAGCCATCGATTCGCGCCGTCAATCCATAAAAGCTTTCTTTATCAAGGAAATACAAATAAGGTTTCCAAATTTCCGGAGGTATACGGTTTCCCAGTTCATTTGTTGCCTGAATGCGAAAATCTTCTGTGCGGTTAATTTTCAAGTAATAAGTGCGGCTTCCTTCTATTTGGAACTGATTCATACAAGATGTCCTTTCTCGATCTCTTCCTGGAGTGCCCGCAGACGTTTGTTTTGTGTACGTATCTCAGTCATATAGGCTTTCCAAAACTCCATTTGACCGCTTTTTTTACAGGCGGCTTTCATTCTCTTCCAAATCCGGACCGCTTGTTTATAGCCGGGCCGGGTGCGTTCTTCCAAGTAATCCATCGCATACCGGTGGAAAAGCGGCAATACGTAGTCTGGAGAAGCTTCCTGAACTTCCTTCAGTCCGCATTCTTCAGCAAAATACAGCGGCGAATTATGGAGATGATGCAATTCCGCCCATTGCTTATAAAGCTGTTTCTCAATGAGGTAAGTTGAATAAGCAGGCAGCCCGTAATGGCCGAATTGCTTGAACAAATCTTCCCAATCCGCTTCGCTCAAATGGATTTGTGAGAAAAGGCGGCTCAAAACGCGGACATATTGATGGCGGTATTGTGTGTATAACCCGTCGAACAGGAAGGTTTTCACATTCGGTTTTACGGCCATTAAAATGGCGGCCAACGCCTGTTCATGCTGTTCTTCTTCTGCCAGGATGGCCAGCTGCACCCAATCCGGCGTCTCATCAGGCGAAATTTTCTTCACGGAGACATCGTCATGCAGAAGGATGGCGAAAAATGCCTCGATCCGGTTTTCAGGCCGGTCAAAAGCGGATATTTCTTCCACCCGCAGTTTATTCGTTGTGAAAAGAGTGGTCCAAAACAAGCGGTAAACAGTAAATCGCTGCGAAAACGAACCGTCTTTCACTTGCACAAAAGAACGGACCAGCATCCGCAGATGTTTCAAGAAATCATCGGCTTCGAATGTACGGTGCTGGACACGCAATTGTTCGAGCAGATCACGAATCGCGTGCAGTTCATCTTCAAACCAAGTTTTGAAGAAAGAATGATGCACTTCTGTCGTGCCGGCAATATAGGTATTCCAGACTTCCATAAGCGAAATCAGATGGGCGTAAGTGCGGTAAAACACTTTCCATTCCCGTTCCAGGGGCACAAAGGAAAGCGCATTTTTCAGGCGTCCTTCATACATTTGTTCAAAATAAAAATAATTGCGTGTCGTGTAATCCGGAACCGGATCACGCCATGCATTCCGGATGAGCTGTGTCCATTGGGCAGGAGAGCGTTTGCCAGTGAGGAGACTGAGGGAATCAGAAGGGCGGGAACGCCAGTCGGCTACCCATTCTGAAAGAGAGCCGATTTTCTGATAAAGCGCAAAAATCACGGCCAATTTGTGGCGGCACATCTCTTCCTGCGGACATGCGCATGCAGCGTTTAATTTATCAAAATTCAATAGGACTTTGACTGTATGGGCATCTTTGACGATTGCTTCAAGCAATAGCCGTTCTTCGTTGAACGACAAAATCTGCACTCCGTCATGGCGCACTAAAAAGACTGCTTTTCGAACCATTTCCTCATCCTGCTCACGCGATGGATTGAGTGATTTTTCGATAGCAGCCATATAATTGTGAATCGTATCATCGAACCGTTTTGCTAGGGATTGAACCGTAGCCATATGCATCGCTCCAAAATAAAAACTTTCCTTCTATTATACGGGTTTGAGAGAGCCCCGTAAACGTTGAAGAAAATTTAATGCCATTTTTGATGAATCTATTTGGTTTATTTCGCTATTTTCATTTGCCGTTTTCATAAATAGGCTTGTTTATTGAATTAAATAAGAGGGATTGAAGAACTATCCTTTCACATACCGCTGCAGACGCTTTGGCAAGAGGGAGACGATTGCTCTTGTCTCTGCAATGCACCTGTCTATGTCTTGGCACCGCTGGGCTAGATTTCCTCCAAACTCAGCTACAGAGCTGTTTTTCGGTAGATCGAATGCAATCACTCACTGCGTTTAATAAACCTGAAATTTAGATTGAAAGGAGAATGAATTTAATGGAATCATATGTTTTAGAAATTCCTGATTTAGGGTATGTAATTACTCCAGAGTCAATTAGCCAGTGGGAAGTTTGTCTTCGCCAAACAGATAGCAGCTTCCAGAAAGTTGAATGGCAAGCCACTTCGTCGCATAACCGTGTCGTGTTCGAGAATAAGCGGTTTCCTCAGATGCCTTTAAGAGAAGCCCAGATTGATTTCAACTCCAATTGCCTGATCTTCCGAAAAAGCGAAGCAGAAGCGCAAGAATTCGAAACTTATCTCCACTCCTTAATGACTTCCTTGCTAATTCGAATCCACTCCAGCCACATGCATTTTATCGTGTTGCGCAGATAATTTCCCTGTCACAATTTCGGCATATGGCTTGAATAATCCTTGTGCTTTTTTGTATCAGAAATGAGAGATATATGATATTATAAATGTAGTAAGAATATTCTAATTTTTTGAAAAGGGGGGGAGTGTCATGCTGCATGTTAAATTGATGAAACCTTTTTATACAAAGAAAGAAGATCATCTTGTAAGGTTTGTTTTTGCCTATCAATACTTCTCAATTCTTAAAGACGATGAACTGTTTCATTTTATTCCAGTAGAAGGCAAAGAGATAGTCGTCAATTTAAACACATTTCAAGTAGAGAACCTATCTGAAGTGTTCGTTTTCCAAAAAGGCAATAGATTTATCCGGCTGCCATTGTATCAGCTGCTGCTAGTGTCCGATATTCACATGCACCTGCAAGCAATACTGCAGGAAGAGAGAGAAGGGCTGCTTGAAGTGAACGACCAGGCAAAACAAGAAGCGGAAGAAGCCATTCATTTTCTGGAACAGGAAAACTTTAACCGCATGATTGACTATGCTTTGTCCATACACGATGAAGCGATGTTCAATGATTTGATCAAACAACAACAACAAAATGGAGGTTTGTAAAGTGAATTTAGCCTATGGATAAAACGCCTGCCCGGATTAATTGAGAGCAGGCGTTTTTGTATGCAAAAAAACGCTTAAAAGCCCTTTTCCAGCTATCCGGAAAAGGGCTTTTAATATACTCCGATATGCATAAGTCACCTCTTACATTAAAGTAAAGAAATTCAGGAACAACATTAAGGCTGTTGAACCGGCTAACCCGATGGCAAGATCTTCCCACTCTAGTTCCAGTACTTTGTCAAAATTCATACCTATCCACTCCTTAAGCATTCAGTTTGTATAAAAGAAGATCTTACTTATTAAGTTATAAGAATTTGGCCAGCCGTTTTATAACTTGTTTTCAATCATAAAGCAATATCAGATTCTTATCATGGACCAAAATAACTAAAAATTCTAAATTTTATACCGATAAATCTTTAATTATCATTTTTAACTTGGTAAAGTCTTCTGTGAATGAAGCGGTTGCTATTAAGAAAGTATATTGCTAGATTAAATTTAAAGAAGTTTCCGAAAACAAAAGAAGAAAGGAAAATAGCGGATATGAAAATTTATTTGTCCATGGACATGGAAGGCGTTACCGCTTTGCCGGATTATACATATGTAGATTCAAAAGAATTGAATTACGAACGGGGACGCCGCTTGATGACCGAGGACGCTAACGCCATCATTAAAGGCGCATTTGAACAGGGAGCGGGGGAAATTCTGGTCAACGACAGCCACTCCAAAATGAATAATCTGATTGTGGAAGAATTGCATGAAGAGGCTTTGCTGATCAGCGGTGGAGTAAAGGCGCTTTCCATGGTGGAAGGGCTTGACTCTTCTTATGAAGGGGCAATTTTTGCCGGTTATCATGCAAGAGCGGGACAAAAAGGCGTAATGTCCCATGCCATGGTTTTTGCGGTACGTTCAATGTGGATCAACGAAACAGAAATCGGGGAATTGGGTTTTAACGCGTATGTTGCCGGTTTTTACGGAGTGCCCGTTATAATGGTGGCGGGAGACGACGGTGCATGCCGGGAAGCCGAAGCGCTCATTCCGAATATCGTGACGGCTGCTGTCAAAAAATCACTGACACGGTCGGCTGTCCAAACGCTGCATCCGAAAAAAGCGCAGCAGCTGTTGAAGGAAAAAACCAAACAGGCGATTGTGAACCGTGCAAATGTCCAGCCGCTCGTTCCGCCGGATGCGCCGCTCTTAAAAATCGAGTTTACCAATTACGGCGAAGCAGAACTTGCAGCACTCATGCCTGGCTGTGAGATAGAAGAAGGAACAACAATTGTCCGTTACCAGGCGAAGGACATTATCGAGGCTTACCGTGCCATGCTGGTGATGACGGAGCTCGCCATGACCGCAAAATTCTGCTGAAGTTTTACTTTCCAGCATAAAGCGGTATGCTTGAGTATATGGACTAAAGTTGAAATAGGAGTGAATATATGTGCGAAACAGACCAAGGCGTTTGAAAAAAGGGGATACGGTAGGAGTGATTTCACCGTCAAGCCCGCCAAATTTAGAGAACTTGAAAAAAGCCTTGCCATTTTTGGAGCAGCTTGGGCTGAATGTGAAAATGGGAAAATCCGTTGAAGCGAAAAATGGCCATTTGGCTGGAACAGATGATGAGCGGCTCGCAGATTTGCATGCCATGTTCGAAGACCCGGAAATTTCAGGCATTATCTGTGCAGGCGGAGGATATGGAGCAGCACGTTATGCCGAAAGCATCGATTTTCAAATGATTAAAGAAAACCCGAAAATTTTCTGGGGATATTCCGATATTACGTTTTTACATACAGCAATCGGCCAATACTCGGATTTGGTGACATTCCATGGCCCTATGCTTGCATCAGATGTAGGGAAAGAGGAATTCCATGAACGCAGCGCACGGATGTTCGGCCAATTGTTCGGGCCTTTCGAATTGCATTATTCCGAAGAAATTTCTCCGCTGACAGCGCTCAGCGGGGGAGTGGCGCAAGGGGAACTGGTCGGCGGCAATTTATCGCTGCTGCGCAGCGCCGTCGGCACGAAATTCGATTTAGATGTGAAAGGCAAGATTCTGTTGATCGAAGATATCGACGAAGAGCCGTATCAAGTGGATGAAATGCTGAATCATCTGCGGATGGCACGAAAATTTGACGAAGTGGCCGGAATTGTCATCGGTGATTTTAAAAATTCGGAACCGAAGAAAAAAGAACGGTCGTTAACATTGGACCAAGTATTTGATGATTATTTCAGCGACTTGAAAGTTCCCGTTGTCAAAGGCTTTAAAATCGGACATTGTGAACCGCATTTTTCGGTTCCGCTTGGAGTGGAAGCCCGGCTGGATGCAGATGCGAAAACCTTGACCATTTTGCCGGGAGTCGAATAAAAACCATTGGGCGAATGAAGATCCTAGGGAAGAACATGCTATCAGATGCTGGTGCCATTACTGATAATTGCTCATGAAATCTGTGCAGCTTAAGAGGTGAAACTCTGTCTTATTTGTGATATAATAAATAGATATTGTTTCTACTAAGGAGAGGCGAGGATAACGATGGCATTTCAACCGCATGAAAAAGAAGTATCGGAATTTGTAGCAGCCCGCAGAATTGGTGAATGGATTTCTTTCACTCGCAACGGAGTGGAAGTCAACGGAACTATCTTTAAAATTATGGACAACTCGGTGATTGTTGAAATCTCACCGGAAGATGCAAAAGAAATTGGTGCAGCATCCAACATGACCGTAATTTCACATAAGAAATATAAAATCGTTTAATACAGAAACAAGAGCTGTCCCCTAAGTCATCCTCAATGACTTGTAGTGGCGGCTCTTTTCTTTTACTCAAACGGTTTGAACGATTGCCTATGGGCAGGCGCTTTTCAGGGAGAATGGATGAAAAACCTTTGCTTCTTATGGACGCTTCAAACGATGAAAAAAACTAAAGTGATAATTTTCTGCTTTATTTCATACGGAATAAACTTGCGTCTTTTGACCCAATGATGTAAATATTGAAAAATGTGGTAGCTTTACCGTTTCAAAGCTTTGTTTTTTTTGGTAAAGTAAAGAAAGCAGAACCATCATTTGCGCCGAAAGGAAATTACATACATGATATTTGACTTTAAATTCTGGCGTTATTTTACTCGCCAAGGAGAATTAATACATAAAATACAAGAAAACGAAATGCGGAAATTTAACCAGCGGCTTGCCTGGATTTTTGCTCTGGGCGTGCTGCTTTTTGCGCTGCGCGAAATTTGGGGAATGAATACACGATCGCTGACTCCTTACTTAGCAGAACCGTCTTGGGATGCCTATACGCTTGCCCGCTGGACGTCTCTTTTTGGCACCTTGATTTGGGCGGGATTTTATTTGGCATTCCATTCGTATGGAGTGGCTTTTTTATTCAGCAAATTGACGAAAATGACTTTTCGGGCAGCGCTCGTCATGCAGGCATATGTAGTGGCTGTATTGCTCATTGAAAAAGCGTTGACGTTTTTCCTGTTCGCCGTAGCAGGCTACACGATGCCAGTATCGCTTTTCTCGTTTGGTCCTTTGGCCATGACTTTTTTGGACGACACCTTAATGAACCACACTTTCTTGATCTTTTTCTTTAATCAATTAACTATTTTCACGTCATTGGTCATTGCCATTCAATATCGTTTTGTCCGCAGCTTTACCGAATTCTCACCCAAACTGATTTTATTGCTGCTGATTTTGATTCATCTTGCGGTGGCAGTGGTTATTGGCTTATTCAGCGCTTATGTGCCGCTTGATGAGATGCTGAGCGATTTTACGAGAGGGGGAGCTTCCATTGAATAGATTCTTTTTCATCGGCCTCTCCATCGCATTAACTGCTTTTATCGCCGCCAATGCCTTATTGCTGTTCGGGGAGAAAAGCATCGTCTATAAAAACGTCTATGTCAGTGAATACGAAAAGGCGTATGCCAATACCTATACAAAAGAATTGCCAAAAGAGTCCATCGTGGCTCCTCGGCTCAGTACACAAATTTATGTACAGGATTCAGATGCGATTGAGCAATGGACGGTCAACGAAGGCGACACTGTACAAGCCGGCTCTGAACTTGCCTTGCTGAATGAAGCGGAATCTGAAGGGCAACGGATGATTTGGGAATCCGAGAAAAGCGCATTAGAAGCTGAAAAAAGCGAAGTGCAAAGTTCGTTGAGCGCACTTGAATCGGCCCGAGCCAGCCAAGGCGGCAAGGAATCTGAAAATACTAAGGACCGCTCAACCGAGACCAATGAAGACGGCGACGTCATTGAATACAATTTCGATTTTTCTGTTGGCGTGCAAGTGCCTCAAGACGGTTCATTTGCCGCAGGAATTGCCCAAGCCGAACAGCGCCTGGCAGCAATCGAATCCCAATTGGCTGTCATCAATGCCCAATTGAATCAGAGTTTGGCAAACCCAGCACTGATTAGTCCGGTAGAAGGAGTAATAGCTAAAGTTAATCGGGATTCTTCACCGCTCAGTGTTGAAATTTATTCGGAAGAAAAAATATTTGTCACGTATGTAAAGGAAGATGAGTGGCAGGACGTCGCTGCCCAGGACCGTGTAATGGTCCAGGCGAAAGGATTGGACCAAGCCGTTCCCGGAACAGTCATGAGCGTTTCACGAATTCCGGCTGGAGATTCCAGATGGCTGGAAGCTTACAAGGAGCTTGATCCGAAAGAGCAGGCCAATCCGATTGCATTTTATGAAGTTCAAATCATGGCAGACGAGCCGTTCAGCGGCGAACTGCCATTTGGCAGTTCGGCGAATGCGGAAGTGATCACCAATGAAGCTGCCGACGCAGTCGCAATGCCAAATCCTTGGATTTTCGACCGCTACGACACCACCGGATCCGCCTATGTCTTAGCTGAACAAGGCAATGCGGCAATGGTTCCGGTCACGATCGATTTTGAAGTGAATGGCAAAGCTGTCTTAAGCGAAGGCATTGCACCAGGATCCTTGATGCTGAAAGATGATACATTGAGGGACTTCAAATCAGCTCCAAAAGTCTTTGTGCCTTTCCCGAGCGAACGTCCGGATTACGAATTTGCTAAAAATACCAATTGGCGCAAGTATGTCGAGTTTTTACTGGCAAGATAGTAATTGACATAATCAACCTGGAAGCTGCTGCTTCCAGGTTTTTTTGTGGCCAAAAGCCGGTCACGTAATTTGTAAGAGTGACAGTTCACTGTTCAATTGATAGGATTAAGAAAAACTCAATCAGTAGAATCATGAGAATAAAACAAGTGGAGATTAATGGAAAGGAGTGAAAACAGATGAAAGAAACGGACTGGCGTTTTAGAATCGCCAATCGGGAAGCGATGATCGGGCTCGGACTGGCACTTTTCAATTTTGTCTGGTGGTTTGGCTTTGCTTATGGAATGGGCTCACGCCCTGTAGAGGAATACACGTATATTTGGGGGTTGCCGGACTGGTTTTTTTATAGTTGTGTATTGGGCTTTTTGCTGACTGTGGTGCTGGTGATCGTCATTGTGAAGTTTTTCTTTGTGGAAGTGCCGTTTGAAGAGGAGGAAGACGAACGATGAATATAGCAGTAATCATCCCGATGATCGTCTTTTTGCTGATCATTTTTGCAATCGGCTATTGGTCCAGCACCAAACTGGCTGCTCACTCTAATTTCATCAATGATTATTTTCTGGGAAGCCGGGAACTCGGCGGGTTTGTGCTGGCGATGACGATGGTTGCTACATACGGCAGCGCCTCCAGTTTTCTCGGCGGACCCGGTACGGCTTATACACTGGGCTTCGGCTGGGTGTTGCTGGCGATGACGCAAGTCGTGACCGGTTATTTTGTGCTGATGATTTTAGGGAAGAAATTCGCCATCATGGCACGCCGTTATGAAGCCGTGACGATGATCGACTTTTTAAAAGCTCGCTATAACAGCACTTGGGTCGTTATTTTGTCTGCACTGAGTATCATCATTTTCTTATTCTCCGCAATGGCAGCACAGTGGATCGGCGGTGCGCGGCTTGTGGAATCGCTGACGGGCCTGCCTTACAATACGGCTTTGTTTATCTTTGCGGTCAGCGTTCTCGTTTATGTGACAATCGGAGGGTTCCGCGCGGTTGCCGTGACAGATGCAGTGCAGGGGGCCGTCATGTTTATCGGTACCTTGGTCTTGTTGATTGCGGTTATTATCGCCGGTGGCGGAATTCCGAATATCATGGCCGATTTAATCAATGAAAACCCGAGACTCGTGACACCTTTCGGAGCGGATGGCAGTTTAAGTGCTGCCTATATATCTTCTTTCTGGATTTTGGTGGGAGTCGGTGTGGTCGGGCTGCCGCAAATTGCAGTGCGGGCGATGTCATATAAAAATTCCCGTTCGATGCACCGGGCACTGATCATCGGCACAGTGGTGACCGGGTTTATAATGCTGAATATGCATTTGATCGGCATTTTCGCACGCCCTATCTTGCCGGGCATCGACATCGGAGATAAAGTCATTCCGATGATCGCATTGGAGACCTTGCCGCCATGGGCCGCCGGGATTGTCCTTGCCGCACCGATGGCCGCCATCATGTCGACGGTGGATTCATTGCTGATCCTGGTGTCATCGACGATTGTGAAAGATGTTTACTTGAATTACATAAAACCGGATGCCGATATAAAAACCATCAAACGGATTTCCTTTGGCATCACCGGCGCACTCGGGGTTATTGTTTTCCTGCTGGCGCTTGATCCGCCGGAACTGCTGATTTTCCTGAATCTGTTTGCTTTTGGCGGATTGGAAGCGGCATTTATCTGGCCGGTAGTGCTCGGGCTTTATTGGAAATGGGGCAATAAATACGGCGCCATCGCTTCCATGATTACGGGCATCAGCAGCTATGTCGCATTGCATTTCTATAACAATGCAAACGGCATGCTGTTCGGCGTCCATACGGTGACGCTTCCAGTGATCATGTCATTGGCAGCATTTATCATATTCAGCTTAGTGATCAACCGGAAAGCCTACGATTATAATGTAAGAGCTGCTAAATAGCCGCAGAGGCGTTTACTTTTCATTGGAACCGGCGTAAGATAAATGGGTAATTCGGAACTCGAAAGAAGGCTTGACCTGATTGAAACAATGGAAAATTTATATCATCTTAACGCTTGTTATGCTCGTCTGGGGCTTCAATTTGCCTTCAGTGAAATACTTGGTTAAATTTGTCGACCCCGTGACTTTGACGACATTCCGTATACTGACGGCCGGCATTACCGTTTTCATCATACTTGCCGGCATGAAATTGCTTCGTTTGCCAAGGAAACATGAATGGTCGTTTATTGTGCTTGGCGCACTACTAAACGTTGTGGGACATCATTATTTCCTATCCAGCGGGCTGGCCATTACATCCGGTTCAAACGCGGGGCTGATTTTAGGGACAGGGCCGATGCTGACAGCAGTTCTCGTTTCATTGATCCTTAGAAGCTACCCTTCAAAACTGCAATGGCTCGGCGTGGTGATCGGGCTTGCCGGCGTATCAGCGACGGTGATGGTAGGAAGCGGGGCGGCAACCGGCATGAATATCGGCGACGTTTTCGTCTTTCTTTCAATACTCGCCCAAGTACTCAGCTTTCTCGTCATTTCAAAATCGGTGAGCTCCATGGACCCCCGCTTGCTGACAGCTTACATGTTCATCGTAGGAGCTGCTATTTTATTCATCATTTCCCTCATCCAGGAGCCAGGGGAAATTAAGGCTTTCGCAGAGGTGCCGTCTAATTTCTGGCTGGCGTTCTTCTTTTCTGCTGTACTGGGCACTGCTGTCGGGCATATGCTCTACAACTATTCCATCGGACAGGCCGGACCGACAAAAGCAGCGATTTTCATGAATTTGAACACGTTTTTCTCTCTGGTCGGCGCCGCGGTCATTCTTGGTGAAGTCATCACATCCCGTCATATATTCGGGCTTGTGCTGATTGTAATCGGGGTATTGTTCGGATCCGGTGCGGCGGAAGATTTATTGAAGAAGCGGAAAAAGCGGCTCAGCGTTTGAGCCGCTTTTTTGTCTATGCCGGGTTTATTTTCCGGATATTTGCAATATAATAGAAAAAAGCCGAAAATAGATATAAGTCGAAATATGAAACGGAGTTTTAATTCATGCCATTAACATTGAATCCACGTGCAGAAGCGCTAAAAATCTCAGGCATCCGCCAGTTTTTCAATCAGCTGCCCAACTATCCGGATGCCATCAACCTAACAATCGGCCAGCCTGATTTTCCAACGCCAGAAAAGGTGAAAGAAGCCGGAAAAGCTGCCATTACTGCTAACCTGACCGGCTATTCCCATAATGCAGGGCTGATTGAACTGCGGCAGGAAATCTCCGCATTTTTCAAAGATACTTATAACCTGACATATAATCCGCAAACTGAAATTATTGCAACGAACGGGGCAAGCGAAGCGCTTGATGCCGTTTTCCGCACCATCCTGCAAGAAGGTGACGAAGTGATTCTTCCTGCACCTTGCTTTGCCGGATATGAACCGATCATTGAACTGAATGGCGGAAAACCGGTTCTGCTCGATACATCCGCTACTGGTCTTGTGCCGACAGTAGAAGCGATCAAAGCGTTGATTACCAATAAAACCAAAGCGATTTTATTTAATTTCCCTTCCAATCCCACAGGTGTCACGCTGACGGAAGCCCAAATGGGGCCGTTGGTGGAAGAGCTCAGCAAACATGAAATCTTTGTGGTGACCGATGAGATCTACAGTGAAAATACATTTGAAGGCATTCATATTTCGTTTGCTGGTTTTGATGCCATTAAAGACCGGACGTTTCTCGTGCACGGCTTGTCCAAATCCCATTCCATGACGGGCTGGCGCATGGGCTTTTTGCTGGGGCCGGAACAATATGTTACACAAGTGCTGAAAGTGCATATGTACAATACGGTATGTGCATCCTTGCCGAGCCAGTATGCCGCAATCGAAGCGTTGAAGAATAACCGTGACGCTCCGGAAGTGATGAACCGGGCCTATCGGGAGCGCTGTGATTTCGTCTATGGAAAACTGACCGAAATGGGCCTTGATGTCGTGAAACCGGCAGGCGCCTTTTATATTTTCCCTTCCATCGCGAAATACGGCATGACATCGTTCGAATTCGCCACCGCTTTATTGAAAGAAGGAGGCGTGGCCGCTGTGCCGGGGTCAGCCTTTACAAAAGCGGGAGAAGGTTTTCTCCGCATTTCATATGCCTATTCCATGCCGACGCTTGAACAGGCGATGGAACGCATGGGGGCATGGCTGAAAACGCTGGAGCAAAAACGATAACAATCGGAGTGGCATATAGAGGAGGGCATAAGATGACGACATACTGGGGGACTCCCGAAAAACTGCAGGAATTGTTATGTGAATTGGTCGGCTGGAAAAGCATGACCTTAACAGAAGGTGAAGTCCAGTTCGCCTATAAATTAAAAGAAAAACTGGAGATGCTTCCATATTTCCAGGAACATCCTGAAAACTTGGCGCTAACGCAAGTGAATTGGGGGCGTGAAAACGTCACGGCACTTTACAAACACCCTGACGCTGCCGAGACGATTGTACTCATCAGCCATTACGATACCGTCCATACTTCGGAATACGGCGATTTGGAGCCGCTTGCTTGCAGCCCGCTGGAATTGGCAGAAGCTTTCATGAAGGTTCGTGATGAATTGGATCCCTAT
Source organism: Planococcus sp. VCh962 (assembly GCF_057748275.1). NCBI lineage: Bacteria > Bacillati > Bacillota > Bacilli > Caryophanales > Caryophanaceae > Planococcus > Planococcus sp. VCh962. Next base: position 212,330 of record NZ_JBYLHS010000002.1, on the reverse strand, counting down.
GCTCAGGCAGATCTCGAGTCAGGGGAGTACTTATTCGGGCGAGGCACCATGGACATGAAAGCAGGTCTGGCGCTCCATATGGCAATGATTGAAAAAGCGGCTGCCGAACAATGGCCCATCAATTTGCTGCTGGTGACAGTGGCCGATGAAGAAGTGAATTCCGCCGGCATGCGCTATGGTGTTGCGAAACTGCTGGATCTGGAACGGGAGCATGGTTTGGAATACATCTTATTCTTGAACGGTGAACCGGTATTTGCCCAACATCCAGGAGATACTGCGCATTACCTCTATACCGGATCGATCGGCAAGATCATGCCATCCGCCTTGTTCTACGGCAAGGAAACACATGTCGGCGAACCGCTATCCGGCATCACTTCCAGCTATATCTCGACTTATTTGACGCACCGGATGGAGTGGAATACAAGTTTTACGGAAACCGTCCACGGAGAAACAACGCCTTTGCCTGTAACTTTATTTCAGCGGGATATGAAAGAAGCGTACTCGGCACAGACCCCGTACCGGACCAGCGCCATGTACAATGTCTTTTTAATGGAAAAAACGGCCGAGGAAGTATTTGAGCAATTCGAGAAAGTGGCCATCGAAGCGATGGAGCATTGCACGCGCGACTACCGCGCCATGTGCGAACGCGAAAACATCGAACCGGTCGGCGATATCCGTGTGCTCCGCTTTGAAGAATTGATGAAATATGCAATTGAAAAGTTTGGCATCGATTATGTCAATGCGGCATTATACGATACCATGATGCATCCGGAATGGGATGTGCGTGAAAAGTCGATGCATATCGTCGACATCCTGTTGATCAATTGCCAGGAGCTGACACCGGCGACCGTGCTGCTGTATGCGCCGCCTTATTATCCACCAGTAAACTCATCGGAAGACGAACTTGTCAAACGCTGCGTGGAACAAGTGACGACCAATGCGATGAATAAATTCGGGCTGAAAATAGAGCAAATCCATTACTTCAACGGCATTTCGGATTTAAGTTATGTCAATTACACCGATCAAAATGGCGGCTGGATCACCTATGAAAAAAACACACCCGTTTACGGCGACCTATACAACATCCCGTTCCAGGCGATGAAGCAATTGCAGGCGCCTGTCTTGAATGTCGGACCTTTCGGAAAAGACGCCCATAAACGCACCGAACGGCTGCACATCAAAAATACATTTGAAGAAATGCCGATTTTGCTGGAAGAATTGATTTTGTCGATTTCGGTTAAGAGCCAAATGATTAAATGAAGAGCATGATAAAAGAAGAGACCTTCGCTTAGAGCGAAGGCCTCTTTTTGATTATCTTTGAAAAACACCGATAGAAACTTGTGAAACGCCGATAGAAAGCGTTAAAACACCGATAGAAACCGGAGAAACACCGATTAAAAAGCTGGAAACAGTGATAGAACCCCTTCGGACTGTCGATAGAAAATCGTTCTATCGCATTTCGCCAAAGCGAAATGCATGTTTGGCAGCGAAGGGCTCTTCCATCCAAGCCTTTGATTTTGTACCAGAGAGCGGAGCATGTTTTGGAGAATATCGATAGAAAATAGAAAAACACCGATTTAAAAGCTGGTAATAGCGATAGAAACTTTCAAAACACCGATAGAAATCAGATAAACTTCGATAGAAAAGCCGGAAACACCGATAGAACCCCTTCAAACTGTCGATAAAAAAGTTTGGTCTTTGTATTTCGCCAAAGCGAAATGCATGTTTGTTCTTTGAAGGAGACCTTCGCTTCAGGCGAAGGTCTTTTCCATCTGAGCCTTTAAATTTGTACGAGAGGGTGAAGCTTGTTTTGAAGAACACCGATTAAGAACTTGAAAACATCGATAGGTAAAATATTTCTCTCGGCCAATACATCATCCAAATCTCATTTTTCCATCGATATAGCTATTCAAATCTCGTATTTGGATATATATGGAATTATCTCGAGGAGCTTGATACAATCAAGCAGGGGGGATGAAAATGATCATTAAGTATCGTGAAAGAACAGCGAAAATCGCTGGCTATGAAGCGTTATTGAAAAGGCTACCGGTCAAACATGAAAAGAACAGCAAAATCCAGGAATTGCTGAATTACGAGAAAGCGGGAGCAGGAGGCGAAGAACGAGTGGATGAACTCCTGTCTTACTTCGAGCCGGACTATCCGTTTGTCGTCATTCAGGATTTGTCACTGCCAGACCGCAGCCAAATTGATACTGTTTTTATTACACAAGATCGGCTATTGATATTGGAAATCAAGAATATGGGAGGAGAGCTGAAGCTTCAGTCGAATCCCAGCGTATTGGATCAAACCATGCCGAATGGAAAACGCCGCTATTTTAAAAGTCCGGTGATCCAGGCAGAAACGGCAAAAATCAAAATGGAAAAAGTGTTGAAGCAAATTGGCTGTAGCTTGCCGGTTGAAACCGCCGTAGTAATGGCATATCCTTCGCAAGTGATTGGAAATGTGCCTCCGGGAGCAACCGTATGGATTGCAGATGAACTGTTTTTCCAATTGCACCGGTTAAAAATTGAAAAGCAGCTTCTTAGTGTGGAACAGCTGAATTCACTCGGCCAAAATCTCTTGGCTGTTGATCAGAAATACCAGCCTTTCCCTTTAGCCCCCAACATGAGAATCAATCTCCAGGACATCCAAAATGGCGTCTACTGCCCGCGCTGCGGTTTAAGAAAAATGAAGCGCATCGTGCGCAAATGGGAATGCGCACCGTGCAACTTAATCAGTTTGGATGCGCACCTCACAGCCATTGACGATTGGTTTATGCTTTGCAAACCAACCATCACTTCGAATGAATGCAAAACCTTCCTTGGAATGCCGACTCAAGAAGCTGCCAAACGGGCATTAAAAAGAAAAAATCTAGAAGAAGTCGGTGGAAAAAGACATCGTTTTTATCGACAAAAAGAAGAACACCGATAAAAACCTTCAAAACGCCGATAGAAACGTATGAAACGTCGATAGAAACCCCAAAAACACCGATAGAAACGTGAGAAACGTCGATAGAAACAAAAAAAACACCGATAAAACCCGAATCGCAGTTCGCGACCAGCGAAATGCGTACTTAAGCTTTCTGGAGACCTTCGCGTACTGCGAAGGTCTTTTCCATTTCAAGCACTTAATTTTGAGTCTTGGAAAGACATAGAACTGAACGAACACAGATAGAAACTGTTAAAACACTGATAGAAATCCTCAAAACACCGATAGAAAATCTTGAAACATCGATAAAAACCCGGGAAACGCCGATAGAACCCTAATCGCAGTTCGCGACCAGCGAAATGCACACTTCAGTTTTTAGGAGACCTTCGCGCATTGCGAAGGTCTTTTCCATTCCAAGCACTTGATCCAGAATGAACACCAAAATAATCCTTCCTATCCTACAACAACCGCCTCCAATCATGTACAATTTAATTTGTACATACACGAGGGGGAATCAGGGATGAAAATCGTCAAAGCACAGATCTATGCAGTGGAATTTCCATTGAAGGAGCCGTTCATCATTTCGTATGCGACCTACCCGAACATGCCAGCGGTCATTGTGAAGCTGGAGACGGACACGGGCCTCATCGGATACGGAGAAGGTGTGCCGGATGAGCATGTGACGGGAGAACAAGTCACGGGTACATATGAGATTTTAAAAAACGTACTTGTTCCGCAAATTATCAACCAAAGCCCTTTCGATATTGAACACATCCATCACCTTATGGATGCGGCGATTGCCAACAATCCAGCGGCGAAAGCGGCAATCGATATTGCGTGCTACGATTTAATGGGGAAAGCGGCAAATCAGCCGGTCTATAACTTGATTGGCGGGCGCGCGCATGACAATTTGCAATACCCGAAAGTGCTGAGCATCGAGGCGCCGGAAATCATGGCGGAAAAAGCAAAGAAAGCGATGGACCAAGGATTCAGCAGCCTGAAATTGAAAGTGGGCGGCACAGATTCTGCTACTGACATTGCCCGCATCTATGCGGTAAGAAAAGCGGTTGGCCCCGATATGCCGATCCGCATCGATGTCAATCAAGGCTGGAAAACGGTGGGGCATGCGGTTCAGACCATCAACCAATTGGCGGACGCCCAGCTGACATGGATTGAACAGCCGATCCGCATGGGGGACATCCGCGGGCTTGCAGAGGTCCGCAAGAAAACGTCAACACCGATTATGGCAGACGAAAGTGTCCAGACGATGGAAGATGTGCTTGAAATCATCCGCCTTGAAGCAGCCGATTACATCAATATCAAATTGATGAAATCCGGTGGTATATTCCCGGCTATCCAAATGGCGAAAGCGGCCGAAGCGGCCGGTATTATTGCCCAAATCGGTTCGATGGTTGAATCATCGGTCGGCTCTGCGGCAGGCTATCATGCGGTGATGTCCCGCCGCAATATCCAGACCGCGGAATTGACCGGCCCTCTTTTATTTGCAGAAGAGATTGGGAACCTTGAGTTTCAACTTCCCTATGTGAATCTGACTGAACAGCCCGGCCTTGGCGTCGAAGTGGATGAAAATCAGCTGCAGAAACTGACTACAGCCACCTGCACAGTGGAAGGGAATGGACCGACAAATGGATAATGAATCAAAAATCCTCGAATACTTCGACCATTTTCATGCCCATCCGGAAGTGAGCTGGAAAGAAGTGCAAACGACGAAGAAGTTGGCTGATATTATGGAAGAACTGCAAATTAAGCATCACACCTTCGATGACGTAACGGGATTGATTGCTGAAATCGGCAAAGGAGACCAAGTGGTGGCTGTTCGGGCAGACATTGATGCGCTGTGGCAGGAAGTGCAGGGCAAGGTGCAAGCCAACCATTCCTGCGGCCATGATGCCAATATGGCGATGGTGCTGGGGGCGCTTCTTTACTTGAAAGATAAAACCCTGACGAAGCGTATTCGTTTTATTTTTCAGCCGGCAGAGGAAAAAGGGAACGGCTCGCTTGCGATGATTGAACGCGGAGCGCTGGAAGATGTGACGCATTTATACGGTGTGCACCTGCGGCCGGTTGAGGAATTGCCTTTTGGCCAAGTAGCGCCTGCCATCCATCACGGCTCCGGAATTTTCCTGAAAGGCAGAATTTCCGGCGTGGATGCGCACGGAGCGCGGCCGCATCAAGGGAAAAATGCCATTGACGTCATTGTGGCGATTCACCAGTTTGTGAAATCGATTTATTTCTCGCCGTTCGAATCTTATTCGGCGAAGCTGACGAATATCCAGGCAGGGGGCGAGTCGTTGAATATCATTCCAGGCAGCGCTGTATTTGCGCTGGATGTCCGTTCCCAGTCGAACAGCCTGATGGCGGAATTGAGAAAACGCATCGATGCGGGGCTCGAATCCATCGCAGCGTTATATGGCGTTGCAATTGACTGGAAATGGGATGATTACACACCGGCAGCGGAAGTATCGGAAGAAGCGATGCAAATTGCGAATGCTGCTATCCGGTCTGTTATCGGAGATGACCATACGTCAGCGCCGATCGACACAACCGGTGCGGACGATTTTCATTTTTATACAATCAAAAAGCCCGAACTGAAAGCGGCGATGCTCGGAGTAGGGGCAGACCTTGCACCCGGTCTCCATCATCCGGACATGGCGTTCAACCGGAAAGCGCTGGATATCGGAGCGCGGGTATTGGCCGAAACGCTGAGAAGAACTTGAGCAGGTTTTCGGTTTTAAGTATTGGGGTAAAGTAAACAGGTTTAACTGCATCTAAGAAAATTACAGCTAAGAGACTGTAGCTATAAACTACAGTTAAAAGGAGATATTTTATGGATACTATTTTGGATGGACTGACGTGGGTCATCAATGAAGGCAATGATTTATTATGGACGTATATCTTAATTGCCTTACTTTTAGGACTCGGTTTATATTTTACGATTCGCACAAAATTTGTACAGATACGCCTGTTTGGCGAAATGTTCCGCGTAATCACGGAGAAAAAAGACGGAAAAGATGGAGTCTCGGCATTCCAGGCCTTTACCATTTCTACAGCCTCCCGGGTCGGCACAGGAAATATCACTGGTGTGGCCATTGCTATTGCGGTCGGAGGGCCAGGCGCCGTTTTCTGGATGTGGATGGTGGCTCTGATCGGGATGTCAACTGCATTTATTGAAAGTACATTGGCACAAGTTTATAAAGTGAAAGACGGCGAGCAGTTTCGCGGAGGGCCGGCTTATTACATGGAAAAAGCGCTCGGCAACCGGAAACTTGGAATTGTCTTTGCGATTTTATTGACATTGGCGTTCGGCTTTATCTTCAACTCGGTGCAGTCGAACACCATTGCGCAATCATTCGAAGATGTCTTCCGCATCCCGGAATGGGGAATCGGTTTGGGATTGGTCATCTTGACAGCACTGATCATTTTCGGAGGGGTACAGCGGATTGCCCATGTAACTCAGGTGCTGGTACCAGTTATGGCGGTGCTGTATATTCTGGTGGCTTTATATGTAATTATCATGAATATCACCGAAATCCCGGCTATTATGGCGCTCATTGTCAAGAGCGCGTTCGGCCTGGAAGAAGCGGCAGGCGGAGCAATCGGGGCGGCAATTATGCAAGGTGTGCGCCGCGGTTTGTTCTCGAACGAAGCAGGGATGGGGTCGGTGCCGAACGCGGCAGCAGCGGCGAACGTATCGCATCCCGCGAAGCAGGGCCTTGTCCAAAGTTTGGGTGTGTTCTTTGATACCATCATCATTTGTTCGGCTACCGCTTTTATCATCATTTTGGCGGGCGTCTACAAAACAGGCGAACAGGAAGGGATTTCGCTGACTCAAGCTTCCCTGAATGTCCACGTCGGCGACTGGGCTCCGTATTTCCTGGCCATTGCCATCATGTTTTTCGCCTTCAGTTCGATTATCGGGAATTATTATTACGGCGAGACGAATATTGAATTTATCAATGCGCACAGTGCGTGGCTGACGGCTTACCGCTTCGGCGTGCTCGGTATGGTAATGTTCGGTGCACTCGCAAAAGTGCAGCTCGTCTGGAATATGGCCGATTTGTTCATGGGGCTCATGGCGGTGCTCAACTTGACCGTTATCGCGATCCTCGGAAAAACGGCATTCAAAGTGCTGAACGATTACACCACCCAACGTAAAGCCGGCAAGAACCCGGAGTTTTTCGCAAAAAACATTCCGGGCTTGAAAAATACGGAATGCTGGGGCGAACATAGCAGAGATTAAATGGATCAAACACATCCGCCTAGAGGCGGGTGTGTTTTTTCTGTCCAGCCGCAACCCGCAAATAAATTCATGATACAATTCAACTATGAAAAAAATACTCATCTTTCTTATTTTATTTGCCGTCTTATTTGTATCATCCGGCCAAACGTATGAAGAACAATCCTTGATCCCCATGTTGGAAAAGTATTTGCCGTCCCAGCCGTTCAAAGGGGTATTGAGCCATTTGGAAATTCCGTATTGGGGCACTCATGTATCCATCGAAGAAAGGGGCTATTACCTGTTTGTCGAATTTCTGATTCGAAAAGGTGCACATGTCTTGATGTTCGGGTTGATTGCCTTGGCCGTGCTGAATCTCTTGCCAAAGCCAAAAGTGTGGCTGGCTTTGGTGATTACGGCAGTCATTGCTTTAACCGATGAATATCGTCAATCGCTGACCGGGGGAAGGACGCCGGCGGGTGAAGATGTGCTTCTTGATTTATTTGGGGCCGTTTTATTTTTATCGATTTGGGCACTATGGAACAGAAGAAAAAGAAAAGTACACAAGCAAAAAAAGAATAGGGCAAACTAGAAAGGCGGTGCTGCATTAAATGCAGCATCGCCTTTTTATATCAATAAATTAACAATATACAAATCAATAATTTATCAAAAAAGAAGCAACCAAAAAAATATAAAATATTAAGAGAATCATGTAAATATTTAGTAAAGTGAGTAGTTCAATGATTGGGAATTTGGTAAAATAGTATCGTACTCGAATATACCTATTCCTTGAGGAGGAACACACACATGGTAAGTATGTCAAAGAACAAAAAGTTTATTGCGTCTGCAGTAATAGCGGCAGCCGTGGCATCAGCAGTTTCACCGGCATCAGCAGCGGAGATGAAATTCACTGATGTGCCTGACCGTTATACAGAAGCGGTCCAACTTTTGTTTGATTTAGGAATCGTTAAAGGTGAAACAGCAACAACTTTCGGTACACAGCATAGCATTAAACGCCAAGATGCTGCGGTAATGATCGCCACGGCATTAGGGTTTAGTTCCACAGGGAAATACGCCGATTCAGGATTCACGGACGTACCATCTAGAGCGAAATGGGCAGTAGATGCTTTGGCTGAAAACGGTTTTGTAGATGGAAAAACGGCTAAACGTTTTGGTTCGAATGACGTAATGACACGCAACGAAGCAGCGAAAATCCTGGCTACAGCGGCTGGATTTGAGATTGATGAGAATTTGAAAAAAACTCAATTTACGGATGTGAACGAGCGCTTTGCGAAATACGTAGATGCATTGGTTAAAAATAAAATCACGGTCGGCAAAACAGCTACACAATTTGCTGCCAACCAGGCTGTAACACGCGGAGAAACCGCTTTATTCCTTCACCGCTCCGCGGATAAAATTATCAAGGATGTGTACCCTCTATCCATTATGCATGTCAATGATACACATGCCCGTGCAGAAGAGTCGACAAAATTGGTGACAGCGGTAAAAGGCTTCCGTGCAGAAAATCCGAATTCGCTTCTTTTGCATGCGGGTGATGTCTTCTCAGGAACTTTGTATTTCAATGAATTCCAAGGTGAAGCGGATCTTGAAGTGATGAAATTGATGAATTTTGACGCCATGACTTTCGGTAACCATGAATTTGACCTTGGGGCTTCACCGGAAGGGCATCAAGCGCTTCAGGAATTCGTCACGGCTGCCAACTTCCCGTTCGTTTCAGCGAACGTGAATTTCACACCGGATCCATTGTTTGAAGGCCTATTCCAAACGCAAATATCTTCTGATCCACAAGACGGCAATATTTACACAGGCATCGTCAAAGAAGTGAACGGGGAGAAAGTCGGGATTTTCGGTTTGACGACAAAAGAAACAGAAGTTATTGCAAGCCCAGGGCTTATCTCATTCAATGAAAACTACATCGCAGATGCCCAAAAAATGGTGGATGAATTCAAAGCGATGGGCGTGGACAAAGTGGTGGCCTTGACGCATATCGGCTATGATGACAACCCGGCAATCGACAATGACTTGTTATTGGCCAAAGGCGTTGAAGGCATTGACGTAATCGTCGGCGGGCACACCCATACGGCGCTGGCTGAACCGGTGATTATCAAGGAAAATGAAGACCCGACGGTTATTGTCCAATCGGGAGCTAACGCTGAAAACCTGGGAACTTTGGACATCTTGTTTGATAACGATGGCGCAGTATTGGCGTTTGACGGGGAATTGATTGCTTTGAAAGAATTGGCTGCAGACCCACAAGCAACAGAAGTCTTAGCACCTTATAAAGAAGTAGTGGCGGAAGTTGCAGCAGAAGAAACAGGTGCGACAGCAACAGCAGCGCTGGAAAACCCGCGTGCCGGCGATAACCCGAACGCACCAAGCGTACGCAAAAACGAAACGGCTTTAGGCAATATCATCACCGATGGAATGCTTAGAAAAGCGAAAACGTATAACGAAAATGTCGTCATGGCATTCCAAAATGGCGGCGGGATCCGTGCAGGCATCGATGCTGGCCCGATTACAGTCGGTGAAATCATCACCGTTCTGCCTTTCGGAAATACCTTGGCTACAATGCAATTAACCGGTGCTGAACTGAAAGCTGCTTTTGAAATCAGTGTCGGCCAATACCCGCTTGAAAATGGCGGATTCCTGCATGTTTCAGGAGCAAAAGTGGAATTTGATTCTTCTAAACCGGCGGGGCAGCGCGTCGTTTCCATTTCCTTGAAAAACGCAAATGGAACATTTACGCCAATAGCTGCCAATACTTCTTATACAGTCGCAACAAACGCCTTCACAGCTAAAGGCGGAGACGGGTACACTGTATTTGCTAAAGCTTATGCAGAAGGACGCGTAACGGACCTAGGACTTTCTGATTGGGAAAACTTGAGAGAAGAATTAGTGCGCCTCGGACAAGTGCAGCCGGCTGTTGAAGGCCGCATTGTTGATGTAAAACCTTCCAATTAATGGGTTTTATCGAAAAGTAAAAATCATTAAGAAATTGAAAAAAATATGTTAAATAGCAAAGCCCTGTCTAGTCACTAGACAGGGCTTTGTTACGTAATACCCACTAAATATTAATAAAAAGAACTACTTTTTTTTGAAATAATTCAATTGATACATAGAAATTTAGAAATTTTTAGGTTAGTGTATGGGGAGAAAGAAAAATATTAGGAGGAAATGAGTCTTGAAAAAATGGATAATAATGCTTTGTTTCGCATTGATTGTTTCTGTATTAGTCCCTTATCAAAACCAAGTGAATGCAAGTGTAAATTTAAAAGATATCAGTACTGGCCACCGGGCATATCAGGAAATTACGTATTTGGTTGATCGTGCTATTGTCAATGGCTATAATGACGGCACTTTTAAACCTTCAAAACAAGTGACGCGCGGGGAAGCGGCTGCAATGCTGGGCAGAGCGCTGAAATTGAACGGCGCGAAGAAAAGCACTGATTTTTCAGATGTAGGATCTTCTAATATGGCATCTGGTTATATTGATGCGCTCGTCGATTTAAAAATCATTTCAGGTTATTCAGACGGAACGTTCCGTCCGAATAATATCTTAAACCGTGGTGAAATGGCATTGCTTCTGAATCGTTCATTTAACTTTGGAGGCACTACCTCAGCTACTGCTGCAGCAAAATTAATGGAAAAAGGCATTGCGCAAGGATATCCGGACGGTTCGTTTGGAGCAGATGAAAAAATTATACGCGCAGATTTCTCTGTATTTTTAGCGCGCAGCTTAAACGAGAGCTTCCGTGTTGGGGTACAAGCGGGAGACGTTTCATTCACGAAGACAATGTATGTCAAAACAGGGTCGGACACATTAAATATGCGAAAAGGTCCTGGAACTTCCTATCCAACAATCAGCAGCTTGAAAAACGGCACAGCAGTCAGTGTGGCAAGTTCTGTGAATGGCTGGTCCCATATCCGCGTTAATGGAGTGATCGGCTATGTGGCAACAAGCTACCTCTCCATTTCTAAACCGGTTTCTGTAGTACCAGTCGTTAAAAGTGATTTGACAGTCATCATCGATCCAGGCCATGGAGGCACAGATTCAGGCGCAATTGGCAATGGATTTTATGAAAAGAACGTAGTTTTGAATGTCGGCAGACACATGAGAGATTATTTTGCTAAAACACCGATCACCGCTAAAATGACACGTGATTCCGACACATTCATCAAATTGTATGACCGTGCGAAGTACGCTTCCAGAAATGGCGGAGATGTCTTTGTCAGTATCCATACAAATGCATTGAATGGTTCGGCAAATGGACAAGAAACTTTCTATTATGCAAGCACGGCAGCAGTAAATCCAAAAGTCCAGCAGTCCCGTGCACTTTCGATTTATTTGCAGGCGCGCATGCAGGAAGCTTGGAACTTGAAGAACCGCGGAGTTAAACAAGGAAATTACCAAGTGCTTCGTGATAATACCGTACCGGCTGCTTTAATCGAAATGGGCTTTATCGATAGTGCAACTGATATTCAATACATCAAATCAGAAGCAGAACGCAAAGAGATGGGGAAAGCATTGTTCCTTGGAACTTTGGATTATTTCTACCGTTACGAAGGGCGCACCGATGTGCTGCCTTATTACAAAACAGTTGGCGCAGCACCAAGCAATAAACGCCATTGATAACCCTCAATACTCCTGTTGGCTTTTAGTCACAGGAGTTTTTATTTTATAAATTAGTATAAAAAGTTAAAATATAGAACTTTTATACTACTATTGGTGGTTTATAAAAGCCGGCATAAAGGTATTTGAAAAATAGAGAGAGAAAGAGGGGGAATTATGATGAAGCACTATACTGCTGTATTGCTGTTGTTCGCTATGCTTTGTTTGCCGGCATATGTTTTTGCACAAGAAACGGATACATATATGATTTATGCACCAGAACAAGAGCTGGAAAAAATTAAAGAGCAGTTCAAGTCTGTGAAAAAAGAGTTTGATGAGGTTCCGTTGGTTGAAATGGAGCTGACGCAACAAGAAAAAGATGAGTTGCAGCAGCAATTCGAAACAGCCGAGATTTACCCGAACCAAACCTACCAAACAGCGGCGGATATTGTGTCTCCAAGTTTTACCAGCACAAAAAGCTCTCCTGCTTTAGCGACTCCTTACACAGGAGCCGGGGTCCGGGTGGGAGTATTGGATACAGGAATCGATACAAGCCATTCGGATTTAGCGGTAGCCGGAGGAGTTTGTACAGCTGCTGTCTGTTCGAGTAAAATTCCATACGATGACGATTTCGGCCACGGAACCCATGTAGCCGGCATTATCGCCGCTAAGAAAAACAATGCGGGGATAATTGGGATTGCCCCCAATGTAAAAATGTTTGCCATAAAAGCGATGGACAGCGAAGGGGCAGGATCAACCGCACAAGTCACCAAAGGTGTGGAATGGGCGATTAAGAATGACATTGATATATTGAATTTAAGCATTTCCATTTCGGTGAATGACCGTCCATTGGATTTGATGCTGCAAGAAGCCAGCAAGCAAGGAATGCTGATTGTCGCAGCTGCAGGCAATGAAGGAGGAGCGGTGGGAGAAAATACAGTCACTTATCCCGGGAAATTCTCTTCCGTTATAGCAGTGGGAGCGCTGAATAACGAGATGAAGAAAGAAACACACTCTTCGGTAGGACCGGAAGTGGAACTTGCTGCTCCAGGATATGAAATATACAGCACGTTTCCAAGGAGGCTTGACCACTCGGATTATGTAGTGGACGGCTATAAGAATTTGACGGGAACGTCGATGGCTGCCCCGCATGTTACCGGGATACTGGCTTTGTATAAAGAGCAGCATCCCGCGTTGTCGAATGCCAAGCTGCGGGAAATTCTCCAAAGCACGGCAAAGGACTTGGGCATTGCAGGACGCGACAGTTCTTTTGGCTTCGGGCTGGTGCAGTATGAAAAAGACATTAAAACCGTACCGTTGATCGAAACAAAAGTGGAAAAAGGAAAAATAACGCTGACTTTAAAAAATAAAGAGTTAGCAAGCAATTGGACGTTGAAAGAAGGTCAAAACATTTTAAGGGAAAACGAGCCGGGCAAGTGGGTGTTGTACAAAACCAAGGGCGTTTATCCGTTGGCCTTCAGCTACACCAATAAAAATGGCATAAAGAAAAACGAGTCTTTATCAATCAAAGTAAATGAACCGGCTTTTCCAGATGTCACAATGGCTTCCTGGTATGCTCCGCACATCAGTTTCTTGTACAGCAATGGTTTTATGAGCGGATACCTGGATGGGACATTCAAACCGACACGCGAGATCAAGCGGGGAGAAGCCCTGATCTTGCTTGGGAAAGCGCAGGGGTTTGATGGAACTCCTCGGACCACAACGTTCACAGACGTTGGAGTGAACCACTCCGCTTCCGGTTACATCCAATCGGCATACGAAAATGGGATCATACAAGGATATCCGGATGGAAGCTTCAAACCAAACCAATCGGTCACAAGAGCCGAAATGGCTTTGCTGATCCAAAATGCTTATCAATTTGAATTTGATCCGGCAGTGAACCCGCCGTTTACGGATGTTCATTCCGATCAAGCCAGCTATGGAGCGATCCAAGCAATTACCCAGCAAAAGATTACGGCCGGCTACACGGCTACCACTTTTGAACCGTCCAAAATGATGAACCGTTATAGTTTCGGGGTATTTTTAGCTAGAGCTGAAAACAGCTTATTCATAAAATGACCTAAAAGAAGTTGCGACTGAATAATCAGCCGCAACTTCTTTTTTTACCCGGATTTATTTCTTTTAAACCATAAAAAAGGAAATGTTACACAAATGTAATATTAGTGTAACCTAAAATTGGTAATTCCTTGGTAGTATGTAACACAGGTTAAGAAAACAGGAAGATTCCGTGTTTGATCAACACCATGAATCGCAAATTTTACTAGAGGTGACGAATTGAAGAAACGAATGCTACTTATGATAATCGCTGTTTTATTCATAACAGCCAGTCCATTAATGACAACCGAAGCCGATGCCAGTGGAGCATCAGCAGAAGAAATTGCGAACTACGCATTAAAATTTAAAGGAACGCCTTATAAATTCGGCGGAACGACGCCATCAGGATTTGATTGCTCTGGATATATCCGTTATGTATTTGACCATTTCGATATTTCATTGCCAAGAACATCTGCAGATCAATACAAAGTAGGAACGGCCGTATCAAAAAGCAATCTGCAAAAAGGAGATCTTGTATTTTTTGCTAATACATATAAAAAAGGCATCTCACATACCGGCATCTACATAGGGGATGGCAACGTCATCTCAGCAGAAAGCGGCGGGGTAGGAGTTTCAAATATTAACACGAACCCGTATTGGGGACCGAAATATGCAGGCGCTAAACGCGTCATCAGCACGGCCCCGGTAAAAGCATCCGCTCCAAAAGCATTGCCGCCGGTTACGGATGGCAATTTTGTAGACGTCCCAACTTCCCATCCGGCTTATGAAGCCATTAAAAGTTTAAACATATCCGGTGTGATCAGCGGGTTTGAACAACAGGATTTCCGTCCGACGGAAAAAGTGACAAGAGGGCAAGCTGCGGCAATGATCAACCGCGAATTAAAACTAACACCAACTAAAGGCATTCAATTCAAAGATGTATCAGCCAGCCACAAATTCGCGAAAGACATCGCTGCGATGAATGAGGCAGGCATTTTGAAAGGTTATACAAATGGCGCTTATGGAATGTACGACTCATTAACCAAAACGCAATTAGCCGTGATTCTGGAAAGAGCCTTTGAAATGTCAAAATCAGAGAATATCCAGGCACAAACTGCTTCAGTGAAGTATTTGGATGTAGCCCCGACATATTGGGCACATAAACCGATCGTGACTTTAAAAGCGGTTGATGAAACAACTGTGTTTCAGACTTCCAGATTCTACGGAGACAGAAACTCAAACCGTGCTGAATTTGCAGCGGCATTATACAGCGTCATACAAGCAAAATAAGCAGTAAACAAAGGAACCGGTTGATCGGTTCCTTTGTTTTGTTTATATAAGCCTTTTGTCTCTGTTGCTGCCAAACGGGTATGAAATTTGGTTTTTTACTAAGTCGAATGGCTCTTTCTTACCATCAATTCCATAAAAAACCTTTTTTGTAGGATAAAAATGCTTTACACTGAGTATAGGCAGAAATAAGGAGGACTACATGAAAATTATCAATAAATTCATTGCGGCTATTTTATTAGTGGCAGGAGTAATAAGTTTCGCATCACCAAGCCATGCTAGTGATATTGCGCCAGGGAGTGCCTTGGAAAAAGAAATGAAGGCAATGATCGAACAAGGCGTCCTTTTCGGATATGGAAAAGATGTTTACAAGCCAAAAGATTCTGTAACACGTGAACAATTTGCCGCCTTTATCAGCCGGGCGCTGCAATTGCCTGCGGGGGTTCACAATTTCAAAGATGTCCCGATGAATTCGAAGCTTTCAGCTGAAATCGGAGCAGTTTATACTGCCGGATTGATGCATGGAAATAGCGACACGACATTCAATCCGACAAGTTTGATCACACGTGAGCAAATGGCTCAAACATTAAAAAATGTCCTGGTTTTCAGTAAGATGGAATTAAAAGAAAAACGGGTAAGCTTCTCGGATGAAAAAGATTTTGTTTCTTCAGGCGGTATTCGAGCAGTTTATAATATCCTCCATTATGACATCACTGCAGGTATGCCGGATGGCAATGGCGGTTTGAAATTTGCTCCTAAAGACAGCACAACACGCGAACAAGCAGCAGCTTTCATCTACCGTTTCCTTGAAGCAAAAAAAGTGGCGGATAATCCTTCTGAGCCAGTGCCGGAAGAGCCGACACCTCCATCAACTGACGAAAACTTATATTATTTAGGATATGTCGAGAACGGACAATTGGTGAAGCAGAGTTACAGCCATAAAGATTATTTGAGCGCTGCGGAATCTTTCAAAGCGGTTCCTTCAGCAAAAGCGATTCTTCGCGGCGATGAAATCATCCGCATCAAAAGCGGCTTTGCGTTTGGCGATCGTGTGTTAAACGGCGCCAAGCAAGTAACGACCATCTACCATGATACTGCTTTCAAGAAGCAGGCAACCTATATTGAACACGGACGCGAAATCCGTTTTATCGATTCAAATGATGATTTTGTCAAAGTGCAAGTCGGTGGCACAATCGGCTACGCGAAACACAGCGAAGTGGATTTTGTTCCTCTTGAACTGGTGACAGCACAGGATTATTACATGGTAAATCAGTGGGGAACACTGAATCACCATCAATACAATTATGTCACCAAAGCACGTGCCAGTTATTCTATCGGGCCAGCCCCAGCAGGAATGCAGGCTAACGTGAAATATTACAGCCACGATGGCGTCCATTTCCAAGCGGGCTCTTCAAAAATAACGCATTATCCTTATTTCCAGTATCAGTCTGTGCGCACCAAAACAAGCTACACGGCTGCGGAATTGGATACGTTCATCATGAACCGCCTGACGGAACTGAACAGTTCCACAGGAACTTATAAAAATGCGACAACAAGATCGAAACTGATTGGCAAAGGGAAATACTTTATCGACATGCAAGAGAAATACAATATCAATGCATTATTCATGCTGTCTGTGGCTATGCATGAAAGTGCGTTTGGCATGAGCGATAACGCACAAGTCAAAAACAATCTGTTTGGCATCCGTGTATTTGATGGAACGCCTCATGAAGGCACCGTTTATGCCCAGGCAGAAAACAGCATCGATGCCTTTGCCAGAGAGTACATGAACCGCAATTACGTGAACCCGAACGGTTCTTATGCAAATGGCGCATCGCCAGGCAATAAAACAACAGGCTTCAACGTCAGCTATGCTTCTGACCCGACGTGGGGAGCGAAAGTAGCGGGCCATATGTTCCGCACCGACTTGGCACTTGGCAAGAAAGACATCAACAAATACAAGCTGGGCATCACCAACACAGCTTCTGTGAACGTGCGGAAAGCGCCTCAAGGCGAATTGTTGTACAGCTACAAACGTGAATATCTCGGCATCGACCAGGCGTTCGGATATCCTGTGGTTATCCTTGAAACGGTAAAACATACCGATGGATACAATTGGTATAAAGTGATTTCCGATTTAAATCCGGAACACGATACCAATAACGGAATCGGCTGGATCCGTGCAGATCTAGTGAATACCATCAATTAATAAAGAAAGAAGGATCAGCAGCTGCTGATCCTTTTTTTATTTGTTATGGAAAATAAGAAGGATTTAAACTGTTCAGCTTAATCGATATTCCGCCAAACAGCTCCGCTTGCCGCGGGCGAGCGCCAAGCCGCTTCGTCGCTGCGCTCCTGTCTCTGCATCGCTGCGCTAGCTTCGAGACATGAAAGGGCGTTGCAGGGTCTCGGCTGTCTCGTCGCTACGCTGCCCCGCAGGCAAGACATTGGCCGAAGCCTGCGAGGGCAAGTCTTTGCGACGAAGTGCGCAGCACTGCAGGAGCAGTACGATTTTCTCCGCTGTTTGGCTCTATATCTGGAGAGCATATAGAGTTCTCTTTAGAAAATCACTGTATCTAAAAATTAGCTAAGAGTGACAAACACGAATGTCTAATAAAGCGAATGAGTCCGCCGGATATGAAGCGCTATAACTTTCCAAAATAAATAAAAAAACCGCTCGCATAAAGCGAGCGGTTCATAGCTGTATTACATAAGATTCGTAACTTTTTCAATCAACTCAATGCCTTCGGATTCCAAATACTGCATTTTGGCTTCGATCATTTCATCAAAATAAGTATTGCGTTCCATTTGGAGTTCTTCGAACAGCGCTTGCGTTTCAAGCAAGTCGACGAGTGTCAGCTGCGGATAATCATCGCCGCTGAATGTGCCGTCCGGACGGGCTTGATACCATAAATCTCCATTTTCCCGAATCCAGCCGCCTTCATCTTGGCCGAATTGCTCAATGCCGGCAATGACTTGATTTGCGGCCTGCAAATATTTATCTTCATTTGTATGCCGGTAAGCAGTCAGCAATATTTTTAAGCCACCAAGTTCATGGTTCAAGGAAGCGTGAGTGAGCGGAGTTTCGGGATCTTCATCGAAATAATCGACAATGAGGTAGCCGTCTCCGGCTTCGATGACCTCGTCTTCTTCAATCCGGCTTAACAAGTAATCGGCATACACCTCAACGGCGAGCTGTTCCTGGTCCACATCTTCTTTATAAAGTTCTGCTGTGTTGTCGAGATAGAAAGCGACGTATTCGTTAAAGCGTGTATCGACATAGGGAGCGGTGATGCCATAGGCGTTTTTCAGCCACGTGCTGGTGTATTCAGTCGGCCATCGTGTGCCTTCGAATTCAGCGAGGTAACTCAATAAGTTGACCCGGGAATTCAGGACCATCGATTCAAAATAAAGGGAAGGGGAGCGCTCGTTCCACTCCAGGGCCACTTCATCTTCGAATCGGCCCATCGCGCGTCCGTAGCCCATTTTCGTGCTCGGTTCTATAGAGAACGGCAATTTGGTAAAAGGTCCATCGGCAGTCAGCCAGTTTAATTGCATGGTCTGGTTATTCAAAGCAAATTCAATCCATTGCGTTTCTGTCGCTTCATCTGTGAACAAAGGACCTTCTGTCAACAGCGTCCAGGATTCAGCGGTACGGGCTGGCATCAGCCAGAATTCCTTGTTGATGGCTCTATCTGAAAGTTCCAGCTCGCGGATTTCTTTGTCCAAATCTTTCAGCCGGCTGACTTGCTGGTCTTCATAGGCCATTTCAAGTTTTTTTGAGATATAGACGTTTCCTTGGAGGATTTCTCCGTCTGAATAAGCAATTGCTCCGAATGGATTCACTGTAGGATCGACGCCGAAATCATTGTGATAAGGATGTTCAATTTCTTCGGGATTCCAATCCGTAAATTCCGCGTTCTTCAGTCCGGACAGCTTTGTGGAAATGGGAAGCGGCAGCCAGCTGGAATTTTCCATTCTTTCGAAAACCAATTCCGCACCGTTGCCGAGTGTCCGCTCGGTTACTTCGTAGATGCCGGCATTTAGGCCAAATAGTTCGAGATTTGCTGAAAACGTCCGGTCGACGGCGTTTTCAATTTTCTTTTCAGTGGTATTAATTTCGGTTAAAGATAAAAGTGCCGGTTTTTCAATGGTCAACGTGAGACTGTTATTTTCATAAAAAATGATTTCATCTTTAATAAGTGCGAAAGCCCCCAGAGCCAAAGCCAATATGATAGCTAAGGCTCCTATTCCCAGGGCAATTTTCTTCACCATTTTGCCACCCCTCATCTTCTGCGTTTAGCCAATCCTAAAAATCTGTTGAAGCCGGCTGGATGAACGATGCGCAGCGCGGCAACATAGACGGCGATTCCAATCGGAACCAGTATTCCCAGCTGTAGAATCGCATGCCATTGTTCAGCATTCAGCAATTCTTTCGCTCCCCATACAACAAGCCCCATGATGATAGAAGGGATCAAAATACGGACAGCGGTAGCCATAAAGCGGTTGAATTCTTTTATTCCTAAGTCTTTATAGACGACAACCATGGACACGGCAAAATAATAGACCGATACGGCTGAAGCAGCAAAAGCGAGAGCCGTGTAACCGTAATCGTCGACCAATAACCAGTTCAGCAAAAAATTCAGGACGATGGTGGTGACGGAGATACGGAAGACCACAGCCGTTTTTCCCCGTGCATACATCGATTTCGACAAAATAAGCTGCATGCCCTGGAAAATGATGATCGGCAAGTAGAACAGCAAAGCGGCGTAAGTGTTTGCGGTGTCTTCAGCTGTAAAAGCCCCGCGTTCATAGACGAAAGAAATCGCTGCATCTCCGACCACCCATAAACCGATGGCAATCGGCACCAGTGTAATGAAAGAAATCTCCATTCCCCGGAATAAGGTGTCTTTGAATTTTTCGCGGTCATCGGTTTGCTCGGACATCAGCGTGAAAATGATTGCGGCTAACGTGGAAGCGTAAATCGCATTCGGTATGCTGACAAGCAAGGAAGCGTTATTCAAGTATGTAACGGCCGCGTCGATGGTGCCGGAAGCAAAAGCTTTATTGACGAATAAATTCACTTGGCCGACGACCGAATTCAACAGGGAAGGAATGATCAAGATGACAAAAGCCTTGGTGAAATCTGATTCCATCCGCAATGTCGGTTTCCATTTATAATCGGAGCGGATCAAGTACAGCAATTGAATCGCTGCGCCGAGAACCGTTCCGGCGACAAAGCCGTAAGCCAGGGAATAGATGCCCCAAATATCGCTGAAAAATAATGCGAACAGCGCGGACATCAGCGTCGCCAGCAGTTTTGATACCAAAGTCGGCACGAAAATTCGGCGGGATTGCAAATAAGATTCGAGCAATCCGGCTAGGGCGATAAATGTCATGAAGATAAAGAACACTTCGGTAATGCCGATGGCGATCGGCTCGGCCGTTTCCGACATCATCGGATAGATGGTGGGAACGATCGATTCCGACCAGGTCCAGCCTGCTACGGATACCGCAGCAAAGATGAGCATGGTCCAATTAAGGAGCCCATTCGCATTTGTATCATCTAAATCCGTGCCATTTTTCCGGCGCTTGATATACATCGGCAAAAAGACATTATTAAAGCCAGTTGCAATCATGGCGACCACTAACGTGATAAAGGAAAATGCCAGAAAGTAAGCATCGGTAGCGGCCGAGGCGCCGAACTCGTTGGCGACGATCGACTCCCGGAGCAATCCCGATAATTTAAGCAATAACGCCAGGCCCGTTGTCCAAATGGCGGCTTTTTTCAGACTCGACATGAGTCCACCTCTTTTCACAGAATAAGCGGCCAGCTCATTCTTCCTGAGCCAGCCGCTGATTTATTAACTCAACTGTATTGTTTTGCTAATGCTTTCAGGTAGATCTTTTCATATTTTTCTGCTGCTGCGAAATGGGAGTACTCTTCGATGATCTTCGTACGTCCAGCTTTCGCCAATTGAGCTCCTTCTTCAGGATTCCCCAATAAGCGGATCATAGCATCTGAAAGTTCTTCAATATTCTTTTCTTCGACCAGCAAGCCGTCTTTTCCGTGGTCGACGATTTCCTTCAATCCACCGACTGCACAAGCGATCAGCGGAACCCCAGAACCCATCGCTTCAAGAGCGGAAATGGAAGTCGCTTCTTCCACACCGGCAGAATAGATGGAAGGCACCAGGACGATGTCGCTTAAAGCGTAATAGCGGATCATGTCTTTATGATCGACCGCGCCAAGCATCGTCACACGTTCTTCCACGCCAAGTTCGCGCGCTTTCTTTTTCATCTCGTCCATCATTTCACCCGTTCCCGCAAATACCAGGCGGGCTTCAGGGAAACGTTCAACGACTGGCGGGAAAGAAAGAATCGGGTAGATGACGCCGTTTTTCTTTGTCAGCCTGCGGGGGATAAAGAAAATCTTATCGTCCATCGACAGATTGAATTCTTTCCGGAATTCAGCTCGGCGCTCGGTCTCCGGCTTGAAATCTTCCACATCGATGAAGTTTTTAATCATATTGCCGGTTACGCCGGTTTCCGCATGGATATAATCCTTGATGCGGGTATCGACTGTAATGACTTCGCGGGACATTTTATAGCCATTATGTTCGAATTGCTTAATTTCATTTGCATATGCACTGTTTTCAGCTACAGATCCTTTTGAAATGCCTTCAAACGTCATATAGCCGTGGACAGTGGTGACAACTGCAAACCCGGACTCTGTGGCGGCTTTTGCCGACATGACATCCTGGGCATTGACCAAGTCGATGTCTTTAAACTTGGGATCTTTCAAAAGTTCTTTCATGAAATCAGCGCGGCGTTTCAATGTCCAGACGTAGCCGGCACCAAGTTTCATTTTGTTCAGCATCATTGACGGTCCGCGGGCGATTAAATCACGCTTCCATTTCGGCACATCCGAGAACGACAGGACAGAAACTTCATGCCCTCTCGATTCAAGCCCCGATTTTAAAGTCGTGATGTGTGTCGATAAACCGCCGACATGCGGATAATCATAAATGCTCAGTAATAATATTTTCAATGGGAAGACCCTCCGAACTGTTCTTTTAGTAATCCAATATTCCGTTTTGCTTCTTGACGAAGCAGCTCCACTTTTGGTTCCATCACGTCTTCAAGTTCGGTGCGGTGATCCAAAGCGTATAAGGCATTTTCAAGCAAAGCTTCCTGCGTGAAGTCGCCCAGTTCAAAGGATTTATCCCACATTCCGGACCGCTTCAAGAAGCTTTCCACTTTGCGGTCATAGCTGAGCCCGATATGAGGCACTTTTGACAGCGCCGAGAAAATCAGCGCATGCAGCCGAAGGGCAATGGTCAAATCGCAGCGCGCGATGAAATTATAGAATTGGTTCGGCGTAAACTGTTCGCCGAGCAGCATCGTTTTTTCCGGATGGCGCATCTGTGCTTGGATCTTTTTCGACACATTTGTATCGTAAGGAGGTTCCATCGGCACGAATACCGGCGTCACTCCGCGCTGTTCAATCAACTGATCCAAGGTCCAGGCCATTTTTTGGATGTACGCATCTTCATGCTCGAACCAAGGGCGGGGAGCCACTGCCACTAGACGTTCCTGTCCGGTCAACGGAAGGGAATCATAAGCGGAATGGTCTTCATCCGCCATAAAAGCGAAGACGATGTCTGCCGTCACGACGGATTCAGGGCGTGTCACGCCAAGTTTCTTCAAATAATCTTTTGAATACTGGTCTCGCACGGTGATAAAGTCGGCGCGGTTCGCGAAAACTTTCATCAAGATCTTGCCCCATGTCGAAGTGACCGGGCCGATGCCTTGAGAAAAGAACATCACTTTTGTGCCGCATAGTTTTGCCAGCATAACAATCAGCAAATAATAAGGAAGCGGGCCGAACAAGAATTTTGTCGGGTATGTATCCTGCAGCAAACCGCCGCCGCCCGAAATCAGCAGATCAGCGGAACGGAGCGCTTTGACTTTTTCTTTATTTTCACGGCGCCAAGCGCGGTAAACCGATTTCACATTATATTCTTTAGCCGTTTTTTCCGGTGACAATGAAAAAACAGTGATGTCCGGGTCTTTCAACTCCGCTCGCAAGTTATCAATAATGGCTTTTAGGATTGCTTCGTCACCCGTATTGCCTAATCCATAAAAACCAGATAGTACAATTTTCACATATTCTCCTCCTCAAACTAAAGCTCTCAAGCTTTGTCCTCGCTAAATTCTAACACTTGTCAAACAGCCTGTGCAACCACCCACAAAATCTGCTATACTAATAAAATTGAAAGCGACTATATTGAGGGTGTGAATAATGAAGGAAAAATATTTAGGGGTGAATGTTTCACCTCTTTCATATGAAGGTATAATAAGTGACTTAAGGGTCCGCACGGCAAGCGGCAAGCAGTCGACCATCATTGCAGTCAATCCGGAAAAAGTGATGAGCGCACAGCGCGACCCTGAAGTGAAAGAACTGATCAACTCATCCACTTACCAAATTGCGGATGGCGTCGGCATCTTGCTGGCAGCGAAGATCAAAGGCGGCAACATCACCTCACGGGTCACCGGTGTGGATATGATGGCTCGGTTGCTGCAATTTGCGGAAAGTGATGGCCATTCGGTCTATTTTTATGGCGCAAAAGAAGAAGTCGTGACCAAAGCGATTGCCAACATCCAAGAAAAGCATCCCGCTATCCAAGTAGCCGGCTACACCAACGGCTACGAGACAGACGAAAAAGCGCTCGTTTCGAGAATCCACCAGAGCGGGGCGAAAATCCTTTTCGTCGCACTCGGCAGCCCGAAACAAGAACTATGGATCAGAAGGAACTTGAAGGACTTGCCGAACGTCCAAGTATTCCAGGGAGTAGGCGGCAGTTTTGACGTGTTTTCCGGAACCGTTAAACGGGCACCGGCTGTATTCCGAAAACTTGGCATGGAATGGCTGTACCGGCTTCTTGCAAGCCCGTCCCGTTTAAAACGGCAGCTGAATTTGCCGGTATTTTTGATCAAAGTATTGCAATCGCGGTAAAAAGGAAAAAACGCATCCGTACAGCGGGCGGCTGGAACCTTTAATTTCCATACTTTTTTATGATTCTGGAAAATACATACCATGATGCCCAAGCCATTTGTCAGCAAAAAAAGCATGCGCATAGAGCCGTGCAGTCCAAAATCTTTAAAATCGCAATAGGCGATGAAATAGGTGAACTTATTGAGAATCCTGCTATTATCCAATATGTATCCTTCCGAAGCGGCCCCGAATTACGGGGTCTTTGTCCGCAGAACCGAACAATTGCTGCTTGAAGCTGGCCATGAAGTAAAGCGTGTCGTGCTGTCAAAGCAAACCTCGCGCATCCGCAAACTGGCGGGATACGCACAATACGTCTTACGTCTTTTCAAAGAGACAGCGGCTTTTAAGCCGGAAGTTTTATATGTCCACTATGCCTCCCAGAATGCGAAACCGGTCCTTTGGCTGAAACAGCGCTATCCGAATCTTCGGGTGGTGCTGAATGTCCACGGCACAGACGTTTTGCCGCAGACAGCGGCACAAGCGAAATATCAGCCCGATGTGGCACAATTGATGAAGAAAGTCGATCATGTCATAGTGCCTTCTTCTTTTTACCAGGAAACCATTCAAGAGAAATACGGCTTCAACGGAGCTGTGACGGTTTTCCCTTCAGGAGGGATTGACCGGAAGATCTTCTATCCCAATCCTGAAATCGGTGCGGATTTCCGAAAGCAGCACAACATTCCAGAAACTGCCTTTGTTGTCGGCTACATTTCGCGTATCGATGTCGGTAAAGGATGGGACACTTTACTTGAAGCCGCCCGGCAAGCCGATATCCCGAATCTGCATGTTCTTGTTGCAGGCACCGGGGCTGAAGAAGCCAGCTTCCAGGAAAAAGCGGCGGCATTGCAAAAGCCGATCACGAAACTCCCGATGCTGACCCAGCCGCAGATGAATGCCGCTTTTAATGCGATGGACATCTTCTGTTTCCCGTCCCATCAGGAATCACTGGGACTGGTAGGAATAGAAGCGATGGCGGCTGCAAAACCGATCATCGTATCCGACATTCCGGGTGTGAAAGATTATGCCACGGATGAAAATGCCTGGTTTTTTGAAGCGGGCCAAGCCGGACAACTGGCAGCCTCTATGGAACATGCGGCAATGCAGCCACTGACGGACCATCAAGCAAGCGCTCTGGCAACGGCTAAAGCATTCGATCAACATTTAGTGAAAGACCAGCTTCTCACTGTTTTTAACTCTACAACTGAAAAGAAAGAGGATTCTCTGATATGAATAGAAATAAAATTCTTTTGGCTCTCGTTGCCTTTTTAGTCCTTCAGCCGATTATCGATGTCCTGACGACTGCGTCCATATTTCTAATGGAAACGAGTTTGACCATCGGAGTCATCATCCGTGCTGTTTTTATGTTGGCGATGCTTGTCCTGCTGTTATGGCTGTCGAAAACAAGCAAAATCAGCCGGATCTTGACGCTTTACTTGGTCGGCTTAGCCGCATTACTGGTCATCAATGTATTGATCAATCTGCAAGTAAAAGATCCGTATTACCTTTTCCAGGAACTGAAGTTTTTCAACAAAGTGATCTACTTCCATATTGTCTTCTTAGGATTAATAATGGCTTACCGCCAATTAAAAGATGCAAACTTTGATGTGGCGAAAAAGACGACCCAGTATATTTGGCTGTCCGGTATCATCATCGGAATCGTATTTGCGGTAGCGCAGGTTACCGGAACGAGCCTTTCCAATTATTCGCATACGAAAACCGGATTTACCGGCTGGTTCTTTGCCGGCAATGAAATCGGCGCCATCATGGCAATTATCTTGCCGATCATGGCATTATACGCGGTCGAAAAAACCGATTCGTGGAAAAAAACGTGGGCATGGCTTCCGTTCATCTTATTGTCAGCAAGCATGCTGGCGCTTGGAACGAAAGTCGGCTACGGCGGCATTGTGATCGTCCTCCTGTCGGTGCTCATCGGCAGTGTCATCATGCTGCTGATCCTGAAACAGCGCACCGCGACCATTAAAACCAATTTACTGGTGTCCCTTGTTCTAACGGCAGTCTTGGCCGCCATCACACCACATACCCCGGTATTCGGCAATATGTTCGCGCATATTACGTCACTGGGCATTGATTTGGGTGAACCGGTGGAGCGTCCTGGACAGGAAGAAGAATTAGTAGAAGGGGATGAAGGCTTCGAAGAACAGGAAGCTGCAAAACCTGAAATCACCAACGAGCAAGTCCAGAACCTGGTCTTCAGCTCACGGGAAAAATATGCGGAAGTGATGAGTGACGATTTCTACAGCTCTCCGCTGCCGCAGCAAGTATTCGGTATGGGGTTTGCAGGGAATTATCCTGAGCCGCTGCCGGGGAAAACACCGAAAATGATCGAAATGGATTTCCATGACTGGTTCTATTCATTCGGCTGGTTCGGCTTTATCTATTTGCTGGCACCGCTCGTGTGGTTTGCTGGGAAGTACGTGATCCATTTCATCCGCAACATCAAAACGCATTTCACTTATTTTTATATCTTGTACGGAGTAGCGTTCCTGCTGGCACTTGGTATTGCCTATACAGCAGGCCATGTCTTAACCGCTCCAGCAGTATCCATCTACGTCGCAGCCATTCTCGCAATGCTGGTTGTGAAAGAAAATTTAATAACAGAGAAATAAGTACTAAAAGACTCCCATCTCGTTGAGGGAGTCTTTTTTTTGCGTGTCTAAAACATTATGAAATGAAACTTACAAATAGAAAAAGACTAGAGAAAACAAGGTAAAAGGGCCTATTACAATAGAATGTTATCAAAAAACATTAAATCCAACAATTTACAAATTAATGGAAGTCAGAATATTTTCAAAGAAAGGCGGAAAAGTTCTATTTTATACCATTTATTAACATTTTAGTAAGCTTAAAAGCATAAAAGAATATTTAGTTTTATTATGTGATGAAATATTTTGTAATGCAATTGTATTATTTTATCAAAGAAAGGTAATTTTTTGGATATATTTTTAATTTTATGGTTGATATTTTCCATATGTTTGATATAGTAATAAAGAGTTTAGTTACCGAACAGAACAAGGCTTACTACCCAAAAATTCCACTTCTCACCATTTATCTTTCGTCACATCATTTAGGAATAATTTAGGTAAACCTGTGTTTCATTTGGGTAATTGAATTAAGTTTAAAAGTCACATTTTCAAAATGTACACCTATCTAAGGGAGGAATTACACACAATGGCTTACCAATCAAAGTCTTACAAGAAATTTATCGCTACGGCAGCAACAGCTACAATCGTTGCATCAGCAGTAGTTCCAACAGCATTCGCTAGCGAAGCAACTACAGCAGCATTCACGGATGTTCCTAAATCATATACAGATGCAGTTTCATTCTTAGTTGAAAACAACTTCGCAGTTGGGGTTTCTGAAACTCAATTCGGAATTTCTTCTCAAATCACTCGCGGCGATGCTGCAATCGTAATTGCTAAAGCAGCTGGCCTAATGAGCGATACTGCTAAAGCTTCAGGTTTCACTGATGTTCCTAAACGTGGAGCAATCGCTGTAAACTCTCTTAAAGAAGCTGGCGTAATCAACGGTACTTCTGCTACTAAATTCGGCTGGGATCAGCCAATCAAACGTGGCGACGCTGCAATCATGTTCGCAAAAGCTTTCGACTTGCCAGAAGGTTCTGCGGCTGACGTTAAGTTCTCTGACGTTCCTGACCGTTACAAAGACGCAGTAGCTGCATTGTTAGCTAAAGAAGTTACTAACGGTGTTTCTGCTACTAAATTCGGTACTGACAACAACATCAAACGCGGAGATTTCGCTAAATTCGTATACGCTGTTAAAGACTTGATCGAATTGCCAGAAAAAGATCTTGCAGTTGAATCAACAAAGGCGATTAACTCTCTACAAATCGTTGTAACATTGACTGACGGCGAAAAACACACAATCAACCTTAAAGAAGCAGACCGCCTTAAAATTGGTAAAAACGAATTCCCTGTCACAATTGATGGCGTAGACTACGACGTAGTAGTTTACCATGAAGCTCCAGCAGTGGAAAAAGCAGTAGCAGTGGATGCTGACTCGGCTTTGGTAACATTTGACGATGGCGATAAATTCACTTATGAGCATGGCAAAAACTTTGTCGATGGCGACAACAAAATTACCTTCACTTTCAATGGCAAGGATTACACTACAACAGTTTCTTATAAAGCTCCTGTAGTTGCTCCTGAAGTAACTACTGTTAGTGCAATTAACGCTACTCAAGTAGAAGTTAAGTTTGCTACACAAGTAGATAAAACTGATGCTGAATTAGAAGGACGTTATACAATCAACAACACTTCTCCACAATTGGCAGAACTTGGAGCAGACAAGAAGACTGTTACTCTAACATTTGCAAATGCAGGTCAAGTAGAAGTTACTAACGGAGTTCTTGTAGTAAACCCAGTTAAAACTGCAGCTAATCCAGCTGTTACAACTGAAAAGATTGCACAAGTATTCTCTTACGAAGATAAAGTAAACCCACTAATTTCTAGTGTTGAAGCAAAAACTAACAATACTGTTGCAAACAGCGTAACTGTAAAAGCTTCTGAGCCTATCCAGTCTGCTTTGGCTAAAGTGAACGGTTCATATGTAACTGTTAACTTCAATGGTACTGATACGGCGACTATTACAGGTCTTTCTTTAGAAGCAGGTAAATCTCATACGGTTGAACTAATCAACCTTACTGATAAAGGTGGAAATGTTACTGTTTCTACAACGGCTTCATTCAACGTAAGCGTTGATACTGTTGCTCCAACAGCTACACTTTCAGCGCAAGGTGACAAGCACATCCTTGTAACATTTAGCAAAGCAATGGATGCAGCTTCTGTTACTGCAGCTTTAGCAGATGCTCAAGATCCTGTTAAAGACGAAACTCTAGCTAACGTTGAAACAACTGATGCAACTGTAGTAGAAGGCACGAACAATACACAATTCTTGATTCCTGTTGAAGCAACTTTATTTACAAACAAATCAACCAGAACACTTACAGTGGTATTGCCAGCTACAATTCAAGATAGCTTAGGTAACAAAATCGCTGCAGGTACTCAATCTGTTAAACTTACACAAGATACAGTTAAGCCAGCTACAACTGGTTATAACGTAATTAAAAACGCTGACGGTGAAGTTACTGATATCGAAGTGTTGTTCAGTGAAGCTTTAGCTTTAAACGCTAATCCAGCAGAACCGACAATCGTTAACGAAAATGGAGTCGCTGTTTTAGCTGCTGATTTCCTTGGCGGATTGACTGCTGATGCCGTTGCTGCTGGAGACAAAAAAGTGACTTATTCTGTTGATGAGCCAGCTGAATTGTCAGGAACGTTTGCTTTCACTTTCCCTGCTGCTTTGGTAACAGATCAATCAGAAGCTGGAAATACATCTAATGCATTCAACTACACTATTAACTTTGGTGCAGGAGCAACTACTTTTAGCTTGCCAAGCGGCAATCTTCCAGCTACAGTTAATTCAAACGTAATTACTGTTGAATTTGGCAGAGCAGTTAAAGGTGGAGCGGTTGCTAACTCTGCTACTGATGTAGCTAACTACACATTAGGTGGAAAACCACTTCCTGCAGGAACAACAATTGTATTGGATGCTGCACAAGATACAGCTACTATTACCTTGCCTGCTGGATCAATTGAAAAAACTGACCAAGCTGCAGTATTTACAGTAGCAAACATTAAATCATTGAATGGTGAGTTGTTGAATTCTTACAGAGGAACTGTAGACGTTGACGATAACGTTAAGCCAGTATTGAACTCTGGTTCTTTAACTGCTGATAACAAGTTACTAATCGGATTTAGCGAAACATTAAGAACAAAACCTGCTACATCTGACCTAGTTATCAAAGTGAACAATCAAACAATTAGTGCTACTGGTACTAATGCTACCCTTACTGTCACTGAAGGTTCTGGTTCTGACGTTGGTAAGTATCTGGTGAACCTAGATGCTCTAATTGAACAAGGTTCTGCTACAGGTGCTGGTGTAGATGAAGTACTTGGAACTGAAGATGACGTTGCAGCTACTCCTACTTATGTAGATGTAAATAACAATGCACTTTATGATGCTGGAACAGATATCTTTATTGCTAATGGCCCGGTATCAACATTTAAATTTACTTCTTCACCAGCAATCAACGCTGTTACTGTTTCTACTAAAGCTACTGGTGAAACTGTAGGTGACGATGCTGCAAACAATGATCTTAAAAACGACGTAACTGTTAAAGTTAAGTAATTTAAAAATTATTAGTGACAGTTACCCACTCAATTCGAATACTATTAAATTAGTTCATAGTTTGTTGTGCTGAATTGGGAAGAAAGGCTTCGTGGAGAGAAATCTCTGCGAGGCCTTTTCTATTTTCTTCGTAATGAGTCCAAAGACAAGCAGATATTATAATTGTGTAACAAAGAATAAGGCGCGAATTCCTTCGTGAGGTTCGTGCTTTTCTAATTAAGTATGGAGAAGGTGATGAAAGAATATGCCGAAGGACAAGTAAGAGGCCAAGAAAGCGGGAAGGAATATCCGCTAACCGGGTGAACATCGTCTCACTTAAGGTGGTCAATGAGACGAACCTGCTGTGCAAGGGCTGCCGTATTCTTTTGGAAAAAGAAAGCTATGAGCTGATCCGGCCGTTCTTTAAAGATGTGGAACAGGGAATGTCTGTCGTCAT
This sequence comes from Planococcus sp. VCh962, assembly GCF_057748275.1. Taxonomy (NCBI): domain Bacteria; kingdom Bacillati; phylum Bacillota; class Bacilli; order Caryophanales; family Caryophanaceae; genus Planococcus; species Planococcus sp. VCh962. The sequence goes on along the minus strand of NZ_JBYLHS010000002.1, from coordinate 181,471 downwards.
CGTCTCGCTAAATATTAAAAACTTCTCCACATCGATTCTGATGTGTTGTCTCTATAAACTGAACACCTCAATCGTGCAACTGCGGAAGTGCTGAAGATGGCTTTCCTAAAAACGTAGTCTCAACCCATTTATTCCACGATTTCCCATTCAGTTTGATCAAGACCATTTGGAGTCAAATTGACTGAAGGAAGTGAACGAAACATGGGATTTAAGCTGTTAAATTCACAAGCCATCAATCAGGGGAAGATATGAGATAAAACCCACTTTTCAAATTTTAAAAATAAAAAGATGACCCTTCTACTGTTAGGGTCATCATCTAATCATCTGGCTGCGCAGTTTAGTTAATTCAGTTGGATACAAAATAGGAAGTAGCTTATCAAGATCTGATCCTTTATTTCGGACAATCCATTCGTTTTTAGCTTTAGGAACTGAGAATGAATAAACTAGATTTCTAACATAACAACTTTTTTGCCCTGGACTGCTACAAAAAGTAAAGGGAACCGCAGGATATACAGTCTCATACATAAAATAAACTCATCGTCTTTTAGTCAAAGAATTCTTTATTAATTGATCGATGTAGCGAGATACTGGATAAGGGAGGAGCGCTGGCATCCTTGCAATTGCTATCAGGGCTGATAGGGAGAGAACAGTCTACTCCTGACCCTTCTTCTCTCTTAGGCTTTTTCTTCTAGTAGGACAGTAGGAGGCCCTCAACTGGTTCATCAGAAGGACAGGATTCAGGCAGATGAACTCCTTCCGTCCTGTGCTGCCGCCGAGGATGCGCTGGATGTAGTAGCGCGATTCCAGTACCCGGAACGCCGCATCCAACCGCCCGGCGGTCCCAATCGTCTTGCGCGTCTTCTGCCAGATTGCCTGCCGGCTGACGATGGGTCCCTCTTCCTTCAACAGCTTATGCAGGACAAGCAGCGCATCGGTCTGGGCGCCGTTCTGCCGCATCAGGCCGAACGCTTTCTCGGCATGGCGGATGAAATAATCTTCCAGCCGGAACGCGGCAGCCAGCGTTTCGCGGCTGATGACAGTGGGAATGTCCGCCATGTCACATCCTGTGCCGGAGTGGTAAGCGACGTGCAGGAGGCCTCCTTCCCGATGTCGTGCTGGAAGCGGCTCAGGAGCCGCCGGCCCGCTTCGTCCAGGCGCAGCGTGATCGGCTTCTCGGGTGAAAAGTCCAGCATCTTTTCCAGGAGTTCCCCGTAGGCCGCCTTCACGTCCTTCGAGACCACCGGGGCGTCCGGGTTGCGGTAACCGATGAAATCCTCCGGCACCGAGAACAGGAACCGGGCGATGAATCCGCGCCCATGCAGCGCCTCCGGCAGGCACTGAATAATGGCGGGCTGGGCGGACAGGCAGATCGTGAGCAGCGGCTGCTCCAGCCGCTCTGTCGGGCGTCCGATGCGGTCCACTCGGAGCGGGTCGCCGCTGTAGGCTTTCAGGAAGATGTCGACCTTCACCGGATCTGCTCCTTTGCCTTTCAGCTTCTCAAGCAAATCGCCTTCGGCAGACAGGATTGCGAGCTTTCCGCCGTTCTCCTTCAGCCGGATGACCAGCACTTCGGCGGTCGCGTCGTCCAGGACGAGGGGTGCCGTTCCGGCAGCCGGTCTAGTTGCTCGACCACGTCCTGAACGTCGTCTGTGCCGCTGGCCTCGCTGTGCTTCGCGAAGTCCGCCTGCAGCTTCTCGAGCCGTTTTTCCAGGGCGGTGCGTTTTGCCTAGCATTTCACACTTTTTTGTCACTTTGGCGAGCAATTCATTTTCAAATGCACAATTATTGCACTAGTTATTCAAGGAGTAAGAAAGTGGAGATAACGGATTGCTATAAGAAAATAGGAACTAAAAAATGATTATTAAGTGCATAAAATAAAGAGTTCATTTAATGAATTATCTTATATGTTTCTAATGACTATAGTCATAGGTAGAAATACTTGGTATAATATGTAAGCGAACGGTGCTTGAGGGAAGGCTATCTTTCCCTCAGTATTGTCAGCAATAAACACAAAGTGAAAATAAAATGGGAGAGGGGGACATGAAGATGAAGAAACTTAGTTTTGCAGCCTTATCGTTGATGGTAGCGCTTAGCTTCACAATTAGCGCGGCACCGATGCCGGCAGATGCTGCAGGTACAAAAGCGAAGACGTATGCCAACTGTAAAGAAATCAACAAAGTCTATCCAGGCGGCATTGCCCGATCTTCAAAAGTGAAAAACAAAGGTGGAAAAACGAAATACAAGCCGCACGTTTCTCAGGCATTGTATGATGCAAACAAGAAAAGCGACCGTGATAAAGATTTGATTGCTTGCGAGCGGTAGTATTGTAGATAAAAAAATTTAGTTTAACAATAGAAGAGACCTTCCCGCCGAGTAATCGGTTGGAAGGTTTTTTTATATAGTGTACGCTGTACGGCAAGTTCAATAGAGAAAATACAGAAGCCACAGAACTTGCCGTCTAGTTTATCGTATTGAATAAGATGTGCTTCTTCTGAATCGTTAAAAAGAAATCAATCAGCGATGAAATGACGGTTGATCAGGTTTACGTCAAAAGGAAGATTCTAAGTACTATTTGCGTAACGATTTGTTGATTCAAGTGCAAAATTGACAAAGTAATGTTATTCTGAAAAAATAAATTTATAAGAACTAATAATTTTATTATAATCCCCGTTCTTATAGAAGGAGATTTGTATGAATCAAAGGTCATTTTCTTCAATCAAAAAATTCATTTTAGTATTCTTAGCTGCGGTAATCATTTTCCCTGCTATTCCGAAAGCTTCTCAAGCTGCCGCCGCTTTCTCGGATGTCCCTACTTCCCATTGGGCGCATCAGGAAATAACGGAACTAGCCAGTAAGAATATCATTCAAGGAAATCTAAACGGAACGTTCAGTCCGACAGGTTCAGTCACACGTGCCCAGAGCGCAATGATGATTGTGCGGACCATGGAAATTTCAACGAAGAATCGACCGGATCCAAAGTTTGCGGATGTTTCTCCTAATACTTCCGGATACGCAGAAATTGCGGCTTTAGTGGATCTTGGCGTCTTTGCGAAAGCAGAGAAATTCAATCCCCAGCAGCCGGCGACACGTGCACAGATTGCGAAGATTCTTGTAAAGGCATTTGAGTTGCAAGGGTCCAGTTCAAAGATTAAAGCATTCAAAGACGTAGCCGTTACAAACTCTTTCTATTCCTACATAGATACACTGGTCGCTAACGGCATCACTGCCGGTACAACTGCTTCGACGTTCAGTCCGTATCAAAAAGTCACGAGAGCTCAGATGGCGGTGTTCATTCACCGAATTTTGGAGTCCAAGAAGCCAGCCGCTCCCCAAACCCCTCCTGCGGTAGCGGGTGAAACGGCATTCATGGCGGAAGTGCTGGTTTTAGTTAATAAAGAACGTGCCAAAGCTGGCGTTCCTGCTTTGAAATCGCATCAAGGTGTACAGAATCTGGCGATTATAAAATCAAAGGATATGGCGGACAATCGTTACTTCGATCACAAATCGCCGACACTTGGCATGTATAGTGACCAATTAGAGCGTGCTGACATCTCGTATAGCCGAGCAGGGGAAAATATTGCTGCTGGCCAGCAGACACCGGAAGCAGTCATGAAGAGCTGGATGAACAGCCCAGGGCACAGAGGTAATATCCTGAGCAGCGACTATACGCATATAGGAATCGGCACATACAAAGGCGGAAGTTATGGCTACTACCATACGCAGATTTTCATTAAGCAATAGCAATTAGAAAATCATGTGGTTTAGCGGAATAGCTTACCCATATTCCGGGGTGGGAAATGAGTTATTTATTTCCTTCCATTACTTTAAAATAGCCATACTTAGAAACCTTGATGGTTTTTAGGTATGGCTTTTTGTATATCTTCATTTTTGAATCGCCGGGTAAGTATACCTATTCGAGCAATGATGGCTGATGGTACCCATGTTCAGCACGCTATCTTCAAAAGAAGTAAAGATTGATACTTTTAAATGTAACTTTTCCTCTTTTATCCAGTCTAATGGAAAAAGGAGGGATACTATTGCAAAAGTTATTTTGGATCTTATCCATATTATTGTTAGTTGGATGCGGTACATCGGTGCCGGATGGCACTTCGGGGTCGCTGAAGATATCGGAGAGAGTGGAGTACGGAAAGAATGATTACCAGAAAATCGTCGCACCGAGCAATGAGCTGGGCTGGAAGCTGCTGCCGGTCATTGAACCGAACAACGAAGGAAACCGCTTTATTTCTTCTGCCAGTTTGTTTATGGCGGTATCGATGGTTTATAACGGGGCAGATGGCGTGACGAAAGAGGAAATGGCGGAGGTTCTGGAGGTTTCGGGAATGGAAAGGGATGAATTGAACCGGGCGAATGCGTCGCTGATAAATCAGCTTTACAGCGAGACGGAAGCGATTCAGTTGAATATAGCTAATTCGATTTGGCTGAACGGGGAATATCAATTCCAGCAAGATTTTGCGAAGAATAACGTGGATTATTTCAATGCGGAGGTTGAAGAAATGGATGTCATGGACAGCGGTTCCGCAAAAAGAATCAACAATTGGGTGAAACAATCGACAAACGGCAAGATTGAGGAAATAACGGAAGACCCTCTGGATCCGAACCTGGTAGCGATGCTGCTGAATGCCATTTACTTTAAAGGGGATTGGCAGTATCCATTTGAAGCGGACCATACAGCAGAAAAGGACTTTCATTTGGAAGGCGGTTCGGTAAAGGCGGTGCCGCTCATGGAGCTCAGTGAAACGCTGCCTTACTTGGAAACAGATAAATTCCAGGCGGTATCTTTGCCTTACGGCGAAGGGGAAATGCGCATGAAGGTATTTCTGCCGAAAAAAGACTCCACACTGACGCAATTTGAAGAGACCTTGACGAGCGGAAATTGGGACAAATGGAATTCGGCTTTTCGGGAACGGTTTGGAATGCTCCATTTCCCTAAATTCGAACTGGATTATGAAGTAGGATTGAATGAACCTTTGCAGAAGCTCGGCATGGCAGCAGCATTCGGGCCGAAGGCGGAATTCACGAAGATGGTTGAAGGCGCTGGCTCGTTCTACATCGATGTGGTAAAGCAAAAAACGTATCTGAAGGTGGATGAAGAAGGAACAGAAGCGGCTGCCTTGACGGCGATTACGGTGGAATCTTCCGGACCCGACGAAGAACCGTTTGAGATGCAAGTAAACCGGCCATTCTTTATCACCATTGAAGATGTGGAAACCGGATTGATTTTATTCATGGGAGCGATTGCTGAGCCGATGAGTGGGAAATAAGCGAGGTAGCCCTGCAGAGACTTTTTCTCTGCGGGGCTTTTATTTGTTCTATTAAGATTATGTAAGTCTTTTGAAATAGCGTTGACGGAGCGGAGAGGATTCGATAAAGTCAAAGTAGAGAATAACAAAAATTGTAAATAACATTTTTTCTACTAATAATTTACAATTAGAAGCGTTGCTGGGGAACGTCAATAGAGCTGCAAGTTTAAATGAGACTATTTCATGGAAAAGAGGAGGAACACAACAACATGGCCCAAAAGAAATGGAACAAACCAGTGAAAATTTTGCTGTCATTCGGGTTGGCTGCCAGTCTATGGCTGCCCGGTTCGCAAACAAAAGTTCAAGCGGCTGCAACAGCTAGTGATCTTTTAATTTCGGAATACATTGAAGGTAGCAGCATGAACAAAGCGGTCGAGCTATACAACGGCACCGGTGCAGCAGTCAATTTAAGTTCGTACTCGCTGGTGCTTTATTCGAATGGCAGCACGTATCCGCAAAGCGAAGTGAATTTATCCGGCACATTGGCGAATGGCGAAACCCTTGTCGTTTATCACGGCAGTGCAGCCGCTTCAATCGCAGCTGAAGGTGATCTCAGGAATGACAGCGTCGTTAACTTTAATGGAGACGATGCACTGGTGCTGGAGAAAAGTGGTGCAGCAATCGATTCCATCGGCCAGGCAGGTGCACGCGTCAATAATCTCGAAAACGTCACGCTAGTGCGGAATGCGGAAGTGACAACAGGCGACCGTGTGGTGAGCGATGCATTCCAGCCTTCGGCACAGTGGACGTCTTATCCGTCGAATACGTTCAGCCATCTGGGCGCGCATGTGATGGCAGGAGGTGCTGCGGCACCGGACGGAGCGCCGGTCGCCACAAAGACTTTTGCCAATGAACAAGTCCAAGCGGGTGAGAGCCTACAATACGAGTTGCGGAATTATTTCACGGATCCCGAAGGGCAGAGCCTGTCATTCTCCGCCACCAAAGGGACGATTACAGGATCGACTTTGACACTCAATTTGCCGGAAGGCTCCCATATTGTCGGGGTGACGGCAAGCGATGGCACGCGAAGCGTCACCCAGTCGTTTTCGGTAACGGTGACGGCGGAAGCTCCAGCGGCAGAAGGCTATTACGAAACGGCGAACGGCTTGCAGGGGGAAGCTTTGAAAGCGGAACTGCATGAAATTATCGATAGCCATCAACAGCTCAGCTACTCACAAGTATGGGATGCGCTGAAAGTGACCGATGAAGACCCGAATAATCCGAACAACGTCATCTTGCTGTACAGCGGTGAATCACGCTCCAAATCATTGAATGGCGGCAATGTCGGCGACTGGAACCGCGAACACGTGTGGGCGAAATCGCATGGCGATTTTGGTACAGCGATGGGAGCAGGCACCGATATCCATCATCTGCGCCCGACGGATGTCCAAGTGAACGGATCACGGGGCAACCTCGATTTTGATTACGGCGGCAGCACAGTCAGCGGCTGCGATGGCTGTTTGCGCACATCCACTTCATGGGAGCCGCCGAATGAAGTAAAAGGCGATGTCGCACGTATGCTGTTTTATATGGCAGTGCGCTATGAACCGGGCGACCCGGTGGACCTGGAGCTGAACGAACAATTGAACAACGGTTCTTCGCCTTGCCACGGCAAGCTGTCGGTTTTGCTGGAATGGCATGAGCAAGATCCGGTCAGCGACTGGGAACGGCAGCGCAACGAAAAAATCGAAGACATCCAAGGAAACCGCAATCCATTCATTGACCATCCTGAATGGGCCGAAGCGATTTGGTGATTGGTGATGTATGGCAGGCAAACAATTTCTAATTCCTAACCACATAAATGCCACAAAAAACAGAATAGAGCTGGATGAAAGGCTATTACCTATGGCTTTTGGTCCAGTCTTTTTTTTATTTATTCTATTTCTAAACAACGGAAATTAGATTAATCCAAATATTACAAATAATATGAAACGATTGGGCAAAAATATAAAAGTATACAGTAAATTTAGAAAACGTTTACAATTATTTAGTATAATTATGTCAGTATCTAATAAAATCCCAAGGAGTGGAGCGATTTGACGAAGAATGCCTTCAGTAAGATTTTTCTAAGTCTTTTACTGGCTTTATCCGCTGTCTTGCCGTATATGGCGACAGCCAATGCTGCAGAACCGATTACGGTAGCGGAAGCGATTGCGAATAATTCAGGAACAGCGACAGTGAAAGGGTATATCGTCGGAACCGCCAACAGCGGGACGAGCTACGACCAAGAAGCACCTTTTGCCAGTGCAACAAATTTAGGATTGGCGGACTCGCCGGATGAAACCGATCCTGCGAAAATTTTGCCGGTGCAATTGCCATCAGGTTCGATTCGTACAGCATTGAATTTAATGGACAATCCAGCAAACTTCAAAGCCCAGGTAACAATTACGGGTTCGCTCGAAGCTTATTTCTCAACAGCGGGATTAAAATCCCCGACAGCTTACACGAACCTTTCAGAAGGTGAAGCACCGCCTGAAGCGACTGCGGTTGAAACACTTGCCGAAGCACGCTCCATGCCTGGCAAACTGATTTCAGTTGAAGGCACGGTTACGACCGGCACCGGTTTCTGGGGAGGCAAGGCATTTTACATCCAGGACGAAACAGCCGGAATTTATGTTTATACAACGAGTGCAACTGTAGCGCCTGGCGATAACTTGCGCCTCGTGGGCTCGGTATCCGAGTATTCCGGCGAGCTTCAATTGCAGCCCGATATAATAGAAGTAATTTCTTCAAACAACGAACTTCCGGCTGTCCAAAACCTTACGCCAGCTGGAGTCAATGAAGAAACGCAAGGTGAATTGATCGAACTCCAAAATGTGGTGATCACGGACCTGCAGTCAGTAAATAGCTATGGCACTTTCGAGTTCACAGCAAAAGCTGAAAACGGTGAAACGGTCGTTGTCCGCAACGACAACCGCAACGGCTTGACGTTTGACCGCTTTACTCAGCAATACAAAGAAGGCGATTTGATCCATGTATCCGGAATCGCTTCTAAATTCAACAGCACCTACCAAGTGAAAACACTTGGTGTCGAAAGCTTTGAACTGGTCAACAAACCAGCCGTCTACACGGATGTCTTCCCGGGCGTCGTTTCCCAGGGAACGGCCATCACGCTGCAATCGGGCTGGGAAAATGCAGAAATCTATTATACGCTTGACGGCTCAGCGCCAACAGCTGAAAGCACCCGGTACACTGCACCCATCACCTTGACAGAAGATGTGGCCATCAAAGCCATCGCAGTCGGTGCAGAAACGTCTGAAGTCTTCACATTCGACTACACCGTACTGAAAAACGCGGATCTGAAAATCCGTGATATCCAAGGGAAAGATCATTACTCGAACTACGAAAACGTATTGGTGAATGAAATCACAGGCGTCATCACGCATTTCTATAATGGAGCGAATTTTGTCATCCAGGATTCAAACGATGATGGTGACTGGAAGACTTCTGAAGCGATCATCGTCAACAAAGCAAGCGCCAGCACTTCATTCAAAGTGGGTGACGTGGTGACGGTTGCCGGCACCGTGGAGGAATGGTTCTATAAAGGTTATTCCGATATGCGAGACAATGACCTTCCGCTTACCCGCATCCGCTCAACGGAAGTTGTCAAAGAGGGAACAGCAGCACTGCCTGAACCATTGATAATCGGGGAAGACGTTTTCCCGCCGGCACAGAATATCGACAATGACGAATTGGCTCTTTTCAATCCGGAAGAAGACGGCATTGATTTCTGGGAATCCCTTGAATTGATGCGTGTTGGCGTAGCCGACGCACAAATCGTCGGACCGCAGGATTACGGTGAAGTGTTCGTCGTATCGAAAAACGCAACAAACAACGATTTCCATAAACAAGGCGGCGTCCTTTTATCTGAAGATGACTACAACCCGGAACGCATCACCGTCACCACTGGAGATAAGGTCATCGCCAAAGCAGGTGATACCTTCGCCGGAACGCCTGTTGGGGTTCTTGGCTACGGCTTCGGCAACTATCAGATTTGGACACAGGAAAGTGAATTACCAGCAATCGTTGATGGCGGAACAAAACCGGAACAGACATGGATCGAAAATGCAGAAGACAAATTGACGGTAGCAGCTTACAACGTCGAAAACTTCTCAGCAGATCCAAGCCACACATCCGATGCAAAAGCACAGCGCATCGCTGAATCATTCGTCAATGACTTGAACTCACCGGACATCATCACACTGGTCGAAGTACAGGACAACGATGGCCCTACAGCTTCCGGCAATAGCGATGCCACAGCAAGCTATGAGCGCTTGATCGCGGCAATCGAAAAAGCAGGTGGCCCAACTTACGCTTGGACCGATATTGCCCCTGAATACAATCAGGACGGCGGAGCGCCGGGCGGGAACATCCGCGTCGGCTATCTTTACAATCCGAAACGTGTGACTCTTTCTGAAGGCACAAAAGGGACAGCCACACAGGATACAGAATGGGTGAACGGCGAATTGTCACTCAACCCGGGCCGCATCCAGCCGATTCCAATGCCGAATACCCGCAAACCGGTAGCGGCACAATTTGAATTCCAAGGTGAGCAAGTGGTGGTCATCGGCGCCCATTTGAATTCCAAAGGCGGAGATCAGCCGTTGTTCGGTCAGAACCAACCGCCGTTCCTGGGATCTGAAGAAGAACGCATCGAACTTGCCACAGCGATCAACGGTTTTATTGAAGAAGGGCTGGCACAAGATCCTGACTTGAATGTCATCGTCGCTGGTGACATGAACGATTTTGAATTCACACCGGCTCTTGAAGCGTTGAAAGGCAACATTTTGACGAACAAAGTCGAAGATGTGCCGCTGGAAGACCGTTTCTCTTATTACTACCAAGGCAACTCGCAAGTTCTTGACCATTTGCTGGTGACAAACAACTTGGCGGACCGGACAGAACTGGATATGGTCCACATCAATTCGATGTTCATGGAACAGCACGGCCGTGCATCTGACCATGATCCATTGCTTGCACAAATCACTTTCGCGGATCCGGTTGTACCTGGTGAACAGCAAGCGGACCCGGACATGACGGGCGAAACAGCCGTCATCAAAGCAGGCGAATTTGACGAAGACGGTACATTGGATATCAGATTCTCTGAAGGCACTGTGGACAAATTGCTGGAAAGCGGCAAAGATCTATTAATCGACTTGCCGACAGCGGATTTGACGCTTTCTGCAGCAAACTTGCAGCAGCTGGCGGATGCAGCCGGTGCAGGCTTCACATTGGCACTGGCAGTGGACGATGCGGCGGCAGTGGATAACCGCCCGGCACTGACAAACCAGATCAATATGGCCATTACCGATGCGGAAGGAAAAGAAATCCCTGTTCGTTTCACTTCAAGTGCCACCTTGGCTTTTGATACAACAGCTGTCAAAATCCAGTTCGGTGCGCGAGAAGACGCCAAAGGAAAATGGAAGATCATCCAAGGCGAATTGAACGGGGGTACGTTTACCCTCAGCATCAACGAGTTCGGCAACTATACAGTCGTGACCAATAAAGGCCAGATGAAAAAGCAATAGCAGGAAAAAACTGGCCTCACTCGGTGATGGGGTCCATTAAAATGAATCAAGGAAAAACACCTCCACTGCCGTTTCAACGGAAGAATGGAGGTGTTTTTCTATAAGGGCAGAAAAGCCGATTCAACTAATGATGCACAGTATTTTGAGATCTTTATTCGTAAGATTGTTTAGAAACAGCTAAAAGGGAACTTTCCTTTACCAAAAATGGTGTAAAATAGAAATTGTCTTTAAATCAGTTTAGATTGATAAGAAACAGGGGGAACCATATGTTGAAACCAAGGAGAAAAGCCGGAGTTGTCTGGGTATTGTTGATTTGCCTGCTTTCGGGATTCAGTGGAAATGCACAGGCAGCTGCCGGCTTCAAGGATCTCAAAACGAACCACTGGGCTTACGAAGACATCCAAGCGCTCGTCGAGAAAAAAGTGCTGAGCGGCTATTCAAACAATACGTTCAAACCGGATGAAAACATCACCCGCGCCCAGGCAGCGAAGATTTTGTCGCTTGCTGCCGATATTAAACCGATCCAACCAGAGAAAGCGAGTTACCCGGATGTCGGAACAGGCCACTGGGCATTCGGCTATGTTGAAGCCTTGAAACAAGCGGGGATTGTGGACGGGACAGCGGATGGCAAGTTCGCACCTGATGAAGTGCTTTCCCGCGGACAGATGGCCAAATTTCTGGCTGTGAGTTTTGAGCTGGAAGGCAGCGGGGCAAAGCCTTTCAGGGATGTCAAAGAGACCGACTGGAAATTTCCATACGTCATGGCGATGCGAGTTCATGGCATCACCGTTGGATATCCCGGCGACAATACCTATCGGCCTAATAATGCCGTAACACGGGCGCAGATGGCGGCATTTGCCAACCGCGCGATGGTTCAAAAAGCAATGGAAATAAATAAAGTCATCGCTTTTGGGGACAGCAATACATCCGGCTCTTATTTGCCGAAAGAATTTCCGGAATACCCCGATCATAACTGGCCGGCTTTATTGGGCATTAAAAATGCAGGGGTCAGCGGAAATACAACAGCCAATGCGTTAAAACGGCTGAAGCAAGACGTACTGGACCACAATCCGCAGACCGTCGTCATGATGTTCGGTCTGAACGATGCCATCATCCGTCCGGATACGAAAGAGCCCCAAATCAGCAAAACGCAATTTGAGCAAAATCTGCTGGCCATGATCGGACAAATGAAAACGCAGCACATCGACGTCATCTTGATGACCAATTTGCCGGTCCATGAAGGGGTTTATTACACAGCGCAATCCCCCGCCAATCCTGAAGTCCGCAGCCTCTATACGGATAAAGGTGGCATTCGGGTGTGGCAAAACAGCTACAATGACATCATCCGCAAAATCGCCAAACAGCAAAACCTCCACTTGATCGACAATTATGCCAACGCCATTCAAAAAGCGGGAAGCGCAACGGATGAAGCGATTGGCAGCAGCGGATTAATAGATCCGCTGCTCGGATTCCATTGGACGCCGAGAGGCCATATGATGGTGGAATATTCGGTGAGACAGTATTTAAAAGACGGAAACGAACCAGGTAAATAATCTTTAATGAAGAAACTCCGCAAAGCTTTTGGCTTTGCGGAGTTTCTTCGTTCATTCATAAAAAATGCTTGGATAGTTTTGAGCTATCCAAGCGTTTCAGAATTATTTAAAGTTAAATGGCGCTTCTTTTATCGTTTCAAAATCACCGATAATGATCTTTCCGGCTTTTCCGCTCAAGTCATTATCAGTGTGGGTAATCGTCAATACCATACGGTCAGTCGAGATCTTGTAAGAAGTCGGGTTCAGCATCATTTCGGTTCCATCTTCCAGCTTGATCAAGTAATAGAAGAAAAAGTCTGCGTCAATCGCATTGTATTCGGCCGGAAGCGCTTCAGACAATGTAATGTCAGTGGAAGTCGGGCTTGTTACTTTGGCACTCGTGACAGAAGGGAAGTAAAGGTCTTCCATGAAAAAGTTGATGGTGTTGTACAGTAAATTCGCGAATTCGCCGCGCGTAATATTGGCATGGGTGCCAAAAGAAGTTGCTGTCTTGCCGGAAGTGATTTCCGTGCCATAAAGAGCTTCGATATAAGGTTCAAAAACTCCGCCTACATCAGTGAAAGGTGTCTCCTGCTGGTAATCTTCCAGTTCGAAAGACAGCACCAGGAATTTCGCCATCGCACCGCGGCTTAATGGTTCGCTTGGTTTGAATTGCGTTTTGGTAACGCCTGAAACAATGCCTAATTCTGCAAGGGCGTTAACAGATCCGCTTACGCGTTTGTTCAAATCTTTAAATCCGGCATCTGGTACTCCAGCCGTCTCCAATCCTAGCGTATTGGCTAAAATGACAGCTGCATCACCGCGTGTCAATGTCTGTTGTGTACCGAATTTCGTTGGAGAAAGACCTTTGATGATTTCATACTCATATAAAAAGCTGACTGCTTCATCGTAGCGAGAACCTACATCGGTAAATGTATGCACTGAAGAAGCGCTGACAGGTGCAGCAACAGAAACAACAGCGAGTGAGACAGCAGATGCTGCCATGAAAAGTTTATGATTGTTCAATTATGGTATCCCCTATCTAAATGTTCTGAAGTGATTGTATCATCCTGATTTTTACAAGTAAACAACTTTTTTACTAAATTTTTAAGAAAATATAATTAAATTTATATGCAAGAAATATACGGCTAATTTTTCAGGAAAACAGGAAAAATTAGTGGGAAAATAGTATGGTTTTTTATGAAATCTGAATAGCTAATGGTTTTTTGGCCAAATGAAATCTGTTTCCGCTTTTCTTTTGATTCCCCTTTCGAACTTCGCATGAGCGCCTGCATTATAAGGATTTTGTGGGTTATTTTCCAGGCAGGAACAGGCAGTAAAATAACGGCTTTGAATTTCTTGCTGTTTACATGGAATTAATAAAATCGATCAAGGACACCGGGTGAGGATAATGGACATAAATGGCAAAAAAATATATACTTAATTTGTAAAAATAAAAATAAATGTAATATTATGTATAAATTTATAACGGAAGAAGGGAACGGTTAAATGAAAAAATTCCTCGTTTTGCTGCTCATTCTAGGTTTGTCCCTGTCTCTTGTCCCTCCTGTTTTTGCAGATGCAGAAATTGAGCAAGATGTGTTGATTGTATTCAAAGACGGAGTCGATGAAAAGGAAATGGCTGAGAAAGTAAAAGCTGCGGGAGGCGAGATGGCCGAGCCCTATGAAGGAGTGGCCGTTGCTTCCGCAAAAGTTTCGCCTGACAGTGCAGAAGAGCTGCTGAACGACCCGGGCGTCGCCCATATTGAAGAAGACGTCAAGGTTCGCTTGAATGCCCAGATGGAAGATTGGGGCATTCAGTCAAGCAACATCCCGGCAGCCTGGAAGTCCGGATTTACCGGACGGGGAGTCAAAATTTCCGTCATTGATTCGGGCATTGCAGCCCATGAAGATCTTCAGATCGCCGGCGGCTATTCGGCTGTCGATTATACGGCTTCTTATTACGATGATGAAGGACATGGCACGCATGTTGCCGGAATTATCGCTGCCCGCAATAATGGATTTGGGCTGAAAGGGGTGGCCCATGACGCAGAGCTTTATGCGGTAAAAGCTTTTAATGCCTACGGAGAAGGCCAGCTTTCCGATATGATTGAAGGCATCAACTGGTCGGTCGCAAATGGCATGGACATCATCAATCTAAGTGCCGGCAGCCAGACCGATTCCTTTGCGCTCCGGTCAGCTGTTGACAAAGCTTATGCGAACGGACTGCTCGTCGTCGCAGCCGCCGGCAATGACGGCAACGCGCTTGGAACGGGCGACACGGTCGATTATCCTGCGAAGTACCCTTCTGCAATCAGTGTAGCGGCTGTTGACAACTACTCATTGCGAGCCGACTTTTCATCCACTGGCAGCACAGTGGAAATCGCCGCTCCCGGGGTCAATATTGCAAGCACCTATCCCGGAAATCAATACGCGTATATGAGCGGAACTTCCATGGCGACGCCATATGTTTCAGGCCACCTGGCGTTATTGAAACAGGCCTACCCAAAATTGACAAATGAGCAGCTTCGCCAAGTGCTGGTTTCCCAAACAAGAGATGCAGGGCCAGCTGGACGTGACCCTTATTTCGGTTTTGGCATCCTGCAGTCAACATCACTCACAGCGCCTATTGAATTTGTCGAAGATAACGCAATTGCCAAGCTGTCGGTAAGCAATAGTTTGCTTGCAGGCAAGCCAGGGGATGTTTTCCAATTGGACGCGTCCGCTCAATTCGAAAACGGAACGGTTCAGAAAATCACGAGCGATGCGGTGTGGACTTCCGCAAATCCGGCAGTCGCCGTGGCGAATGATGGCCGCATCGAACTGAAAACAGCGGGCACGACGACTGTTACCGTCACATATGAAGGTTTCTCGGCGCAGATCAGCGTCAGCAGCGAATTGGCTCCGGAGCCGATAGTGGTACCAACCCCAGTGCCTGTACCGGAACCGGAACCAACGCCTGTACCGGAACCGACACCAGTGCCAGAGCCATTGCCGTTTCAGGATGTGAGTTCTTTCTATGCACCGGCTGTTCAGTATTTGGTGGACCGCAACATTACGCAAGGACTGACACCGACTGTCTTTGGAGTGGTAAAGCCAATCACCCGTGCTGATGCAGCCATCTGGCTGGCAAAAGAGCTGGAACTCGATACTGCAGGCGCTCCGCCATCCGGCTTTAGCGATGTGCCGGGCCGTGCGGAAGGGGCAGTCAATGCGCTGAAAGCGGCTGGCATCATCGGCGGGAAAACCGCTGATCGATTTGGTTCTTACGACGCGCTGACACGCGGCGAAATTGCCATCATCCTGCAGCGGGCCTATCATTTGGAGGCTAACGGCGTTTCCTCATCGTTCACCGATGTTTCGGACCGTTACAAATCCGCTGTCGATGCCCTAGTTGCGAACAATGTAACAGATGGCATTACGCCAACCCGTTTCGGAGTTTCGCAAAACATCACACGCGGCCAGCTTGCCGTATTCATCTACCGGTTATCTGGCCAATAAGAAAATTAATGGATAAAAGCCGTGCAATCATAATTGATTGCACGGCTTTTTAGGATTGTTGGGAAAGTTGAAATTTGTAGTAGGTATTCATTCCTTAATCGATATTCCGCCAACCAGCTGCGAAGCTATTGGCCGAATCATTTCGGTCAACAGCTTTGCAACGAGCTTGCGCAGGAGCAGCGCACTTTCATGTCTTGGAGCTAGCGCAGCGATGCAGGTGCCGTGCAGAGATAGTAGTTTTTTCTCCGCTGTCTGGCTCCATATCTGGAGAGCAGGTACAAACATTGGAAAGTCAATAAACCTTCACTTAAGTTTCTTTATTTGCATAAAAAAGAGCCGCTCAATTAAGAGGCGGCTCTGCTGAATTTATTCTAATCCTGCTGCTGATTTTTTCACTTTTGCCAGATGGGCATCAATCGTTTCCGGGGTTACGTATACGCCGAAGTCTTCCGGCACATCGGCACTTTCTCCTTGTTCGATGCGTTCAGCGATGAGATTGCCGACTTCCGGATAAAAGTGGTGGCCATCGTAATAATTGGTAATGTCGTTGGTTACCGAATTCGGATACATGAAGTTCCAGACGCCTCCGTAGACATCGACCAAGTCACGCAGCCAAGTTTCATACTCGTCGTACACGCCGCTGGACACCAGTGATTTAAAAAGTTCGGTGGAGATCGGCGTCGTATAGACAATCTTTTCAGCCTCGGGATGCGTGTCGCGCACTTTCGTCATAATTTCCTTATACTTCGGAAAATATGTGTAATGCTTTCCGTAGAATGTCGATTCAAATCTTTCTATTTTATCGTCTGTCTGCTGCATGATTTCTTCTTCAGACAGGTGCTTTGCAAATGCATTGCCTTCACGGTTGTACAGGCGGTCTTCTGCAATTTTATCGTCAGCAGACAATTGGAAGTTCCCCACCGAAGTCTTCAATAAGTCAAAGGACAGCAAATTTTTGCTCCGGTAGAACGGTTGGGTGACGCGCTTGACGTGATTCAAAATGGAACGGGGAGCTTCCGCTTCCTGTGTGCTCGATTTAAAGAAATCAACGCCTAGGATCACGCGCTCATAATGGGGGTTCTGCTCGAAAGCGAAATTCATCATTGTCTGATACTCACGCATGGATAAATTCGCAACCGAGTAATTGTAGACCTCCCAATCGGTGAAGCCATCGGTATGGATATAAGTGCTTCGGCTTGAGCCAATCAATAAGGTATCTGCAGTTTTCGGCACATAAAGCTGATTGGCTGTTTTTTGTTCACGTTCATCGGTGACGATTTGCACATCGTTGTATTCATGGGCATGGCTGTAATTCCACAGCGGGTCCATCCAATAATTGAACCCCACTACGGCAAGTGTCAAAACGGCGAAAATCGCCATGACGCTGAGCGAGAATTTTTTATCGTTCATGGGATTTCCTCCTAAAAGTTAAAGTACAGGAACTCGCTGACTTGCTGCAGCTGCATCACGCTGTAAAACAGCAGCACAGCAGCGAAAACAGCCATCGAAACGTTCCGTTTTGTTTCATACATGATTTCTACCGAGTTCTTTGTGAACCAGGCAATCAATAAACCGATCAATATGGTAACTGAAATCTCAAGTGGGGACGCAGTGAACGGGAAAAGCCAGCCCGTATCTAGGCCATGGAACCATTCCTTTGGCAACCGGACTCCGTTAAAGCCGAACATTGCTTTCAAGACAGACATGGCATCTTGAATTGACAATGCCCGGAAGAATACCCAAGCAAAATGGACAAACAAAAACGTCGTTATCCAAGCGGCAATGGAATTCATCTTATAGCCGGCCAGTTTCCAATAACGGCAGATGATGCTCGCCAGCCCGTGCATGATGCCCCAGATTAAAAACGTCCAGCCGGCACCGTGCCAAATGCCCGATACCAGGAAGATGATGAAGATGTTTAAGTAAGTCCGTTTCGGTCCTTTGCGATTGCCGCCAAGTGGAATATAAATATACGTTGTCAGGAAATGCGACAGCGTAATATGCCAGCGGCGCCAAAAGTCCTGAATGTCCCGCGCTTTATACGGCGAGTTAAAATTCAGCGGCAGACGGATATTGAAGAGTAAGGCCAATCCGATTGCCATGTCGGAATAGCCGCTGAAATCGAAATACAGCTGCAGCGTATAAGACAGCGTCGTAAACCAGCTGTCTACGAGAGTCAAATTGTTCACATTGTTGTATCCGGCATTTGCCCATTCGGCGAATGTGTCTGCAATGGCTACTTTCTTGAACAAGCCGATGGCAAAGATCAACAAGCCTTGTGAGATATGTTCATAGTTGATGCGGTAAGTTTTCTTGTCGCTGAATTGTGACATCACCTGTCCATGGTGGACGATAGGTCCCGCGATCAGTTGCGGAAAGAAGGTTACGAACAAGCCGTAATTCAAAAAATTGTATTCTTTCGTTTCTAAACGATAAGAATCGACAAGATAAGCAATTTGCTGGAATGTATAGAAAGAAATAGCCAATGGCAGCAAAATTTCCTTAATTACCAGCTCGGAGCCAAACAGAATATTAATATTCTCCACAAAGAAATCGTAATACTTATAATAGCCAAGCAACAGGACATTAAAGACAATGCCGACAGTCAAGATGGCTTTCCGGTAATTTTTGGCTTTGTTTTTACCCAAAAACATACCAAATGCATAGTTGACCAGCATGGAAATTAAAATAAGCGGCAAATAAGCCGGATTCCAATAGCCGTAAAAAAACAGCGAAGCTACAAGTAGCCAAGTCTTGGCGAAGGGAATATGCAGGCTTCCAAGCAAGATGTACAGCACCCAGACAAGCGGGAGGAACAAGAAAATAAATTCAAATGAGTTAAATATCACTGTGAGACCCCTCTAATAGATGAAATTTTAAAACAAACCGGTTTGGCAATGCCGATGATAAAACACTTAGAATGATTTGGCAGACGCGGGCAACGGGCATCCGCATGCTGCAGCGAACCAGGAAAGACGAGGAATATCCAGAGCTTATTCTCTTCTTTTTATGCATTCTTTCATTAATGGTATAAATTTATCGCTTCCTGTATCGAAGCATATGCAATGTATTTGTTTTAAAAGAAGTGCAGAATGCCTTGTTATAGGCCGGAATCATTTAAGGCATAATTAAACTTATCGCATATGCCAATTTATTATAGAACGAAAAGGCAAAAAAGTCATGAAAAATTATCATTTTATACCATTTGATACAAAGTTATAAATAATTTTATTTGATTATTAATTGCAGATGCAGATTTTCTATCAAATCCTTCTAAAACACAAAAACACCCCAAAAGTTATGGTCATAAGCTTTTGGGATGGCCTGTTTTTATTGTTCGAATAATGGTTCGCGAGAATATTGATCGCCAAACAATAAATCATATTGAATTAATTGATAGTCGCTTTTCAGACTTTCCACGGAGTCAGGGGTGACGCTCAGCAGCTTGCCTTCCGCATCAATCTTCACATCGCGTGTATAACCGGGCATCTGTTCCGAAAACTGCTCAAGAATGGAATAATACAAAGGCTTCTTGATTCCAGCTAAATCGAAAACAGTGGGTCCGAGAAACGAAGTGCTGACGGTATCGATTTCAGGAATTTCAGCACCGTAATTATTCCAGATGACGAGAGGCGTCGTCCGGGTTTTTTGGAAATGCTCCAACTCCCAGTTTTCTTCGCCAGGTCCGCGGGCTACAAAATCAGCTTGTTTAAAGAATTTATAGTCCTGTCCAATGGCTGGAAGATGGTCGCCAAAAAAGACCACAAGCGTCGGCTCGTCAGTAGTTTCATAGTAATTGATCAATTGCTTGAAGGCGGCATCGGCATCTGCCACACCTTGCGTATAGGAACGGAGCAGCAAATTGAAAACCGGATCGACAGTTGGTGGAATCTGAGTTTCCACGGTATATTCCGGATATTTATCTTCATTATAGCCGGTATGGTTTTGCATCGTGATGGCATAAGCAAAGACAGGATCTTCGCTTTGCTCGGTTTGTTCAATAATGGTTTTGGTCACTTGTTCATCCGACACGAAAGGGCCTTTGTATAAAGGGTCCGTAAAGCCGTCTATATCGATAAACTGCTCAAATCCAAGATGCTTGTACACTTCTTCGCGGTTCCAGAACCATTTTGGATACGGGTGGATGGCCGTGGTCTGATAACCTTTTTCCGCCAAGTAGCGGGGCATGGAAGGCAATTCGTTTTTGATGTATTGCTGATATGGCACAGAGCCCGGAGGCAGGAACATATTGGTGAACCCGGTCAGGACTTCGAACTCGACATTGCTGGTGCCCCCGCCGAAAGTAGGCGACAAGATTTGCCCTGACTGGTGCTGCCGGACAGTTGGTAGCGGATCTTCCTTGAATGATAGATTCTCCATTGACACGGGATCCCAGAAACTCTCACTCATCACAAAAATAATATTCGGCTTTTCATCAAGATCTACGTCCACAGCAGGCGGGATGGGTTCCAAGTCGCTGACGATCTTTTGGATTTTCTTCTCGCTATAGCCATTCGGCTGCAGCACAATGGCACTTTGCATATTCAGAAGAAACGTCATTAAAAAACCATTCTTTTTGTAATTGCGGTTTTGGTCAAACGTGATATTTGTTACCCCGGCTTCCTTAAGAGACTTTTCCACTGGCGGAACGGAGCGGTAGAAGATAAAGACGCTCAAGTAAACGGCAGCCATTCCGACGAGTGTGATCCGAACCCACGGCTTCAAGCGAATCAGCCGCTTCGGTTTTTTGATGAATAGGAAAGCGGCCAGACCGGAAAGCAGGACGATCAAACCGATGGCAATCAAAGCCACTTTAGCGAAGTCGATTTCTTTATACAGATTCGGCAGCAGATTCAAGATGTTATTATACAGCAGCATATCCCAAGGATAGAGGAATTCACCTAGAAAGCTGAATTTATAATAGCTTAGCACCGCTAAAAAGAACACGACCGCATTGGCAAGGATAAAGCTG
Source organism: Planococcus sp. VCh962 (assembly GCF_057748275.1). NCBI lineage: Bacteria > Bacillati > Bacillota > Bacilli > Caryophanales > Caryophanaceae > Planococcus > Planococcus sp. VCh962. The sequence goes on along the minus strand of NZ_JBYLHS010000002.1, from coordinate 160,617 downwards.
ACAACAAAGCGGTTGAAAAGGCCGAGAAACAGCAGGAACAAACTGTAGACAATCATGATATTGAAGAAGAACGCTTCTTTCCGCTCCGTTTTCCAAACCGCCGCTTCTTCAGGATTGCCTTTCAAAAAAGTTTCAATGCCACTGACGGCAAAATAAAAATAAAGCAAAGCAGCAAGCATTAACAATACGCCTTTATAATTAAAAAAAGATTTCAAAAAACCACCTCAGACCAAATTAGGAAAAATTTATAGTATCCTTACAGTATACCGAAGAAAGCCAGAAAGTGGAAAGTATAAATGCGAAATGGCAGACCTTTTAGAAGTGAATTGTTATAATAAGAATCAAACGACTATGCATTTTATGGGAAATCAAAGCTGTAACCTATTTTCACGTTTTCCGTCTATATATACATCATTAAACTAAGAATCGAGTTGACTCTATGAATAATCGCATAACCAATCGCAATGCCAATACACAAAAGAAGAAAAAAATATGGATTGCTGCTTTGTCATTGATTTTGCTGGCCGCCATCGGCATCGGCAGTTTTTTCCTGATTGACCAGCCGGAAGAGGCACCGCCGACAACGGCGAGCACCAAACAGGAATCGTTCGCCGGCAAGAGCTATAGCGGCTTCGAGGCAGCTCCTGAAAAAACGGCTGAACCGGAAGAAGCGCCAGCAGAAGGCAGTGTAGAAGACGCGAGGGAAGAAAAGGCAGAAGCACCGCAGATGGAAACCATCATCGTCACGCCGGAAAAGCCGGTCGAAGCGCCTGAAAAAGATTTATCGCTGATGATCGCCAATGCCAAAACGCATGTCTATACGCTTTATACCGATTTGGAGCAAGGTTCCGGTTTCTTGTTTAACGAGCAAGGAGACATATTGACGAACGCCCATGTTGTCAAAGACGCTTCGTATGTCTTGCTGAAAAACAGCGATGGCCAGGAGTTTAACGGACAAGTGATCGGCATTTCGGAAACAACGGATATCGCGCTGGTCCGGGTCAAAGAACTGGCCGGCAAAACGCCGCTGCCAATGGCCGCTGAACTTCCGGAGCCCGGCACGAAAGTAGTTGCCATCGGTTCGCCGGAAGATCAGGCGAATACGGCCACCGAAGGGGAAGTCACGGAAACCGGCAAAAGCTTTTCCGACGGCTATGAATACAAGGATATGATTGAAAGCACCGCAACCTTGAAAAAAGGTTCCAGTGGAGGTCCGCTGATTGACGCGGAAACTGAACAGATTCTCGGCATCAATTCCATCATTCTCGAAGAAAACCCGGAAATCGGCTATGCCATCCCGATGCATACCGTTATGGACCAACTGAATGAATGGGTTGCCAACCCGATTGAGTACGAAGAGGAAGAAATTATCCTGCAGGATGTCAAAGACGCTTATTTTGACAAAGAACTGCTCGGAAGCTTTATCCAATCCTATTACGAACTGATTCCGTACTCCTTGAACGATCCCGAACTGACATATTACGAGTCTTATCTGCTGCCGGGAAGCGAAGGGGAAACGGAAGGCAAGAAGCGCGTACAAGAACGCACCGATGCCAATAAAGTCTACGATGCTATCAACTCATCGATTGTGAACGTAGAAATCGGGGAAGAAGAATCAAAAGTGGAAGCGACTGCTGAATACATCTACCATGACAAAACGACCAACGAGACATTCAGCGAAACAGAAACAACGGTCTTCACCGTGGTCATTGATGAATACGGCGATTACCAGATCAAGAGCATGGCCAATAAATAAAGGCTTAAGCCATTTTCGTTCGCGAGAATGGCTTTTTTCTATGCTTTTTGAGAGCAGGGAAGGGCGGTTTGGATGCTTTTCGCTCGCGAAAAGCGCTTTTTCTTTTGGCAATCAGTCTTTTATTTGCGTTCAGGGGAATTTATTTGCGTTCAGCACATTTTTTTTGCGTTTAAAAAGTTTTATTTGCGCTCGAGACTGCTTTATTTGCGTTCAACAAAATTCGACATAGCCAATTTTTAAAAACAACAACAAAAAAGCCCTTCAGCCTGTTGGCTGAAGGGCTTTATATTTTATGGATTAGAAACGCTTGTAGCTGTGGAATTTCTTGCCCCAGTAAGGGTCGTTTACACTTTTCACTTCAGCTTTTGATCCGCCGGCATGAACGAATTGGCCATTGCCGATGTAGATTCCAACGTGTGAGATTCCAGCTTTGTACGTGTTAGCGAAGAAGATCAAATCGCCGGCTACTGGAGAGCTGACAGTTGTAGTTTCAGCGAACTGTGAACCCGTTGTGCGTGAAACAGATTTGCCCGCTTGCTTGAATACGTATTGGATGAACCCGCTGCAGTCAAAGCCGCTAGTCGTCGTTCCGCCGAATTTATATGGTGTTCCTTGAAGAGACAATGCAACCGAAACAACTTTTGAAGAAGAAGATGAGTTTGAAGCTTTTACGACTTTAGCAGAAGCAGGAGTCAGCAATGAGCTAAGAACCCAGCCAGCTTTTCCGTTCACTTTTACTTTATACCAAGTTTGTGAACCGACTTTCTTTTGGTGAGTCGCAGTAACTGTTGCGCCTTTTTTAGCAACTGTTACCACTTTATATTTAGTGCCTGCATCCAAACGGATGTTAGAGTTGTGCTTAGTTTTGTAAGTCCCTGATTTAGCAGTTGCTTTAGCTGCTGCAACTTGCTCAACGTTCTCTGTGTTAACCTGTGCTGTATGTGTAGACTCAATGGCCGAAGTAGATGTATGTGAATTAAAAGCTGCCTGTGCATCAACAGCTGAGTTAGTAAATATCAATGAACTAGCTGCGAAAAGAGTGAAGACTAATTTTTTCATTGTTTTTCTCCTAACATTCTTTGTTATCCTCAAATAGGATTCCGTTTGTTTTTTCAATCTGTTACCTACTATAAAGACAGAAGGATTGAATAACAACGTCAATTCGATTGCAGTTATATTACAATTGTATAACAAAAATATTTCTGGCTAATAAACCCAGTTGCAGCAAGGGTTCCAGAGGCTATAGGAATTTTAAAAAAAGGTTTAAAATGAACTAAAAAAGGGTTTATTTCATTGTTTAAGGCTTTTTTATGACATAAAAAGTCATAAAATAACTGTTTTGAGTTATCAGATGAATTGGAATATGTAGCAATGAATGTGGAGATCTTCCTGGAAGTACAGGTTAAATGGTTTAGAAAAAGTTATACAGATACCTAAATATTCAGAAATATAAGAATCCAAATTATGGTATTAATGAAAAATGAGAAATTATCATAAAATTAACAAGCATCACAAAATAATGTGTATTATGGTGTAAATTCTACTTCAATATAATGATGGAATATTTTTAATGTAATTTCCGCCATGCCACAGTCTTTAATGACTGCCTCAGCGTCACTTTTTGACAAATTGGAGCGGATAAACTACCCTTAATTTATTCAGAATATTCCATTTAGTTGTAATCGATAAAATGGGAGGGGAAGACATGATTAAGATTCTGTCCATAGACGGAGGCGGCGTCCGGGGAATTATTCCAGCGATAGTTTTAGCGGAAATAGAGAAGCGGACGCAGAAGCCGATTTGCGAACTTTTTGATTTGATCTCCGGCACATCCGCAGGCGGAATTCTGGCGCTGGGATTGGTGGTGCCGGAAGAAGGGAAAGAAGGCAGCCGCATTCCGAGATATACCGCGAAAACGCTTGCGGAACTGTTTAAAAAAGACGCCCATATCATTTTCGATAAATCGATACTTTTTCGCATACCCGGCGGGCGCTATGTATATAGAAGATATCCCGATGACGGCATGGAATTCGTCCTGGAAAAATACTTCAAAGACGCCATGATTTCCGAGTCGTTGACCGATGTCCTGATTCCAAGCTACGAAATCCAGCTGCGGAGTCCCGCCTTTTTCAAAAGCGCCAAAGTAAAATCAGAGCATCCGACGCAAATGGATGTATTGATGCGGGATGTGGCGAGAGCGACGTCGGCGGCGCCGACTTATTTCACGCCTGAGAAAATTGAAACACTTCCGGAATTGGCATTTATCGATGGCGGCGTCTATGCCAACAACCCGGCCATGTGCGCCTATGCCGAAGCAAAGGCAATTTTTGAGGAAGAAACTGATTTTCTGGTCGTGTCGCTCGGTACCGGTGAAGCCAATGCACCCATTCCCTATGAAGAAGCCGTTAATTGGGGCCATATCGGATGGTCACGGCGCATGCTGAACATCATGATGGATGGAAACTCGGATTCCGTCGATTATCAATTAAAGCAAATTGTGACACCGTACAAAGGGGAAGACCGCTACTACCGCTTCCAGACCGAACTCGGCAAAGATACTGAGCCTATCGACAATTCCGATCCTTTCAATATGGAGAAACTCGAAGCGCTGGGTATCGGCATCATCCGCAATCGAGACAACCAGCTCAAACTCGATAAACTGTGCCAGCAGCTATTGGCATAATAAAAAAGGCATTTGCAGGTTTTGCTGCAAATGCCTTTTTTAGTGAAGGGAGTGGAGGAGTAAGGTTTAAGAAATTTACTTTGCGGAGGAGAAGGTTGTAACTTGAACTGATTTGGTTGTAACTCAAAGTAGAAAGGTTGTAACTCAAGTGGAAAAGGTTGTAACTCACACACAAAAGGTCGTAACCCACAAAGGCAAACCACTAGATGGATGCTTTTCGCCTTGGCGAAAAGCGAAAAAGAAATAAGGCCTTCCAAGAGAGAGGTTGTAATTCAAGTGGAATTGGTTGTAACTCAGAGCAGAAAGGTTGTAACTCGCACTGAAAAGGTCGTAACTCAGCACCAAGTCGTCGTAACTCACACACAAAAGGTCGTAACCCACAAATGCAAACCACTAGATGGATGCTTTTCGCCTTGGCGAAAAGCGAAAAAGAAATAAGGCCTTCCAAGAGAGAGGTTGTAAT
>NZ_JBYLHS010000002.1:0-155616 GCF_057748275.1 Planococcus sp. VCh962 | reverse complement strand
TTCGGGCGGAATTGGTCGTAACTAAGAGCAGAAAGGTTGTAATTCGCACTGAAAAGGTCGTAACTCAGCACCAAGTCGTCGTAACTCACACTCAAAAGGTTAAAACCCACAAATGCAAACCCCTAGATGGATGCTTTTCGCCCAGGCGAAAAGCGAAAAAGAAAAATCTCTTCCTATAGAAGAAAGGTTGTAACTCAAGCCTGATTGGTTGTAACTCAAGTCAAAAAGGTCGTAACTCAGCATCATTTCATCGCAATTCATCCCCAAAAGGTCGTAACTAATCCCACCTACCCACCCAGCCCCAGAAAAATAACCGGTTTAACCACGCGCCTCCAAGGGGAAAGGGATAATGCGGGTACCAAGCCTTCATAACATACATAGAATACTTTTCGGAAGGAGATACACAGATGGCACAACGGATTCACTACATGGACTGGCTTCGTGTAATCTCCATCTTTGTGGTGGTCGGCATTCATGTGGTGTCGAAGATCATCAATTCCGGCTCTTATACAGAGTGGGAATGGCAATATGCCAATGCGGTTGATTCGGCTCTGCGCTGGTGCGTGCCGGTCTTTTTCATGTTGAGCGGGGCATTGCTGCTGACGAGAAGGCCGGATGAGCCGGTAGGGGATTTTTTGAAAAAGCGGCTGGCGAAAGCGCTCATCCCGCTGGTTTTCTGGAGCGGGGTGTATACGGCTTACAATATTTTTGAGAAAGGTGAATCTTATACGATTTGGGAAATGATCAAGCTGTTCCTCAGCGACGATGTCTATTACCATCTTTGGTTTCTCTACGTCATCATCGGCTTGTATGTGATGGCGCCTTTTTTGCGGATTTTGGTCCATCATCTGTCGCAAAAAGCGTTCCTGTATTTCCTGATTTTCTGGTTCGTGTATTCCGGCCTTTTGCCGTTCGCGCCGAAATTCTTCGGATTTGAACTGGCCATCCCGGCTGGCATGTTCGAGCCGTATATCGGCTATTTCATGCTGGGGGCTTACCTTTACCTTTATCCGTTGTCGAAAAAGAGTTTGCCGCTGCTCGGATTTTTAGCCGTCATCGGCTATTTCGTAACCTATTTCGGCACCTCCATTCTGACGGAGAAACGGGGCGAGTTGGATGCCTTCTTTTATGAGCATTACCGGCCGAACTCACTCGCCATTACGCTGTTCGTCTACGTCGGATTCCAGCACCTCGCCGCGAAAATCAAGCCGAACCGCTGGATTACCCGGATGAGCACCGCGACGCTCGGAATCTATGTCATTCATCCGCTCGTCCAGACGTATCTTCACAAACTTTTTGGCATCAACGAAATGCTGGGAACGCCGATCATCGGCATCCCATTGGCATGGACCTTAATTTTCTTCCTGTCATTTGCCATCATCTTGCTGTTCCAAAAGATACCAGGGGTCAAACACATCGTCCCTTAAAACCGTCCGCCTCTCAGGCGGGCGGTTTTTATTGCTTCCAGAAAAATAAAACCAAATCGACATTGTTTTCTACCCTCAAAAATGAAAAACTATGGTAAATTAAAGTTATCAATAAATTATGAATCTTCAATTATATTTACTATTATTTTAGAGGAGGAAAAACCTTGAAGAACCGGAAGGCCTTATTCATGATCTTTTTGATTGTCGCCTTGGCATTCAGTTCGCTGGCATTCGGCACCGCTAAATCTGCCGACAGCCAGAATGCCAGTGTCCCGGGTTCCCAAAAAGCAGCCGTCGTCCCAGAAGAATTATTAAAGCCGCAGCAGCCGAAAAAAGAAGTGCGCATCATCGTGGAACTTGAAAAAGAGCCGGCCATCGAAAGAGCCACGGAAAAAGGCATCCTGTACAGTGAATTGCCGGATGCCACCAAAGAAAGCCTGGAAGCCGCTGTGGCAGCCCAGCAAAAGTCGGTAAAAGGTTCAGTCAGCAAGGTTGCACCAGCTATCAAATACCAGCAAAGTTTTACAACGGTATTTAACGGCTTTTCCGCTACTGTCCCAGCAGGCCAAGTGGCGAAAATCGGTGATCAATCCGGCGTCAAAGCGGTCTATCAAGCGACTGAATACCAGCGGCCTGAAGTTAAACCTGAGATGAAGTATTCAAAAGAGCTGGTCCAGGCACAGCGCGTCTGGAAAGATTATGGCTTTAAAGGGGAAGGGACAGTTGTCGGCATCATCGACACCGGCATCGACCCGACCCATAAAGACATGGTGCTGACCGACAACTCCACTGGTGAAATCACCAAAGCGGAAGTCGATGCATTGCGGGCGGACGGGTCGCTCCAAAACGGCCAGTTCTTCACGGCGAAAGTGCCATTCGGCTTCAACTATATAGACGCCAATAACGAAATCCGCGATATCCGGCCGAAAGCTTCGATGCATGGAATGCACGTTGCCGGTACCGTCGGTGCAAACGGCAACGAAGAAAACGGCGGCATTCGGGGCGTCGCACCGGAAACGCAGCTATTGGCCTTGAAAGTGTTCAGTAATGACCCGCTTTACGAATCAACGTACAGTGACATTTACATTAAAGCGATGGACGATGCCATTAAATTGGGAGCCGATGTCCTTAATTTATCAATCGGCGCCACTGCCGGCTTTGTTGATTCGACCGATCCGGAACAGCAAGCCGTCGAACGCGCGACTAATAACGGCATCCTCGTTTCCATTTCAGCAGGGAACTCGAATTTGTTCGGCTCCGGCCATTTTAATCCGTTAGCGGAAAACCAGGATTACGGATTGACCGGCTCACCGAGTGTGTCACCGGATTCCTTCGGTGTCGCGTCATTTGAAAACGACGTCATCACCGCCAAAAGTTTCGCTTATAAGGTCGCAGCAGGAGAAGCGCAGCGCGGCGTTTATTTCGTGGCCAATGAAACCGATCCAACCGAGCTGCCGCAGGATACCTATCCGGTAATGGATGCTGGCCTCGGCACGCCAGCTGATTTTGCAGGGAAAGATTTCAAAGGGAAAGTAGCGCTGGCTGCCCGGGGAGGCGGCGTCCCGTTTGTTGAAAAAGGCTTGAATGCCCAGAAAGCGGGAGCAGTCGCAGTCATCATCTACAACAACGTGCCAGGCACGATCGCCATGCAGACCGATCCGGCCATCACGATTCCGTATATGTCGACGCTGCAATCCGTCGGTTTGGCCATGAAAGCCGGGCTGGACGCAAAACAGGAAGTGACCGTCACCTTCGACGGCCAGTATTTTGAAGTGCCGAGTGAAACCGCTGGCAAAATGAGCGCGTTCACTTCTTGGGGACCGACGCCGAACCTGGATTTCAAACCGGAAATCACTGCACCCGGCGGCAATATTTTCTCAACCTTCAACAATAACGAATACGGTTTGCTGAGCGGCACGTCGATGGCGGCACCGCATGTGGCGGGCGGCGCGGCGCTGTTGTTCCAGCGCATTGAAGAGCAGGAACTCACGGGCCGTGACCGCGTGCAGCTGGCAAAAACATTGATGATGAATACCGCTAATCCGGTGGTGTTCTCACAAGGCCAGTTCGTGTCGCCAAGACGCCAAGGAGCGGGACTTATGCAGCTCCATGATGCACTTGCAACCCGCGTACTCGTAACTGACGGAGCTACAGGAGACGGGAAAGTGGCCTTGAAAGAAATTGAGGACAACAAATTCAGCATGACGCTGAGCGCGGAAAACATGTCCGACCAAGCAGCAGAGTTTAATGTCACCGTCAATGTCCAAGTGGATGCCGTGACCAATGCCAACGGCAAAGTTGTCACATCGCCGAATGAAATCGGTTCGCTCAATATCACAGGAGACGTGGAAATCAATGCACCGGCGACGGTCACTGTTCCTGCTAATGGAAGCGTCGATATTCCGGTGACCGTGGACGTATCAGGAGCAAGTGACCAGCTACAAAGCAATTTCACCAACGGTTATTTCATTGACGGCTTTGTTACATTGACTGACGGCAATGAAGAAGTGACGGGCAATACCGCGCTAGTCGTGCCGTATTCCGGCTTTAACGGCGATTGGGACGATGCCCGCATTTTCGACCGCTTCGCGTGGGATCCGAATACGTTCTACGGCCGGACACTGCTCGCTGACCCGACCGGCAAAATCATCAACGGCAATAGCCATTCGACCGGCTACGAGCCTGGACGCTTCGCCTTTTCACCGAATGGGGACGGCGTGCAGGATGCCGTCATACCAGTATTCTCGCTGCTGCGAAACGCCAAGCAGTTTGAAGTGAATGTCCTGAACGAGGCAGGCGAAAAACTGCGGACCATCCGGACGGACGAAGAATTGCGCAAGAATTTCTCGGCGACCGCACCAAATGTACCGTATGTGCTGAATCCGCTGTATGCATGGGACGGCAACATCCTCGGCAAAAAAGCGGCGGACGGCAAATACCGCATCCAGCTGCGGGCAGTCATTGATTATGCGGATGCTGAATGGCAAGCGATCGACTTCCCGATCATTGTCGATACCGCAAAACCGGTCGCAGCCGCAACATTCAACGCACAAACGAAAACCATTCAAGTAGCAAGCTTTACGGACAATCCGGGAGGAGCCGGCGCTGACCGCTGGGAAGTGTTCCTGAACGGCACCGAACTGACGGAAAACACCGCCACTCCTGCAGATGAATCGCTGGCACCAAGCGTGACAAGCTACACCGTCACGCCTGAACTAAAACCAACTGACAAACTGACTGCTGTGTTCTACGACGTCGCTGGCAATAAAACCGAAGTGGCGCTAACGCCGACCACCACATTGGCACCGGCGGCGGAAGCGGACAAACCGGTCATCTATATTGACAAGCCCGCCGTGCTGTCGACACATAAAACCAAAACCGTCGAAGTGACGGGCCGGATAGCAGACGCGTCAAAAGTGACATCGCTGACCATCAACGGCCAAGTGCCGAGGGAATTCAACGGCACTGCGTATAAACACACGCTGACTTTCGAAGACGGCTCACAGTTCATCTCAATAAAAGCGGTAGATGAATTCGGCAACGACATGCAAATCCGCCGCCAGATCTTTGTCGATACGACCCTTCCCGCCATCGAACTGATCGATGTGCCGGAAACAATCGCTGCCGGTGAAGACGAAGCGGAAATCACCTTCAATGTCAAAGACAACTTCGATCAGATCCGTGTTTACTTGATCGACAGCGAAATCTACGCCCATGCCATGAGCAGAAATGACATGGTTAATTTCAATGAAGACATCACCGAAACGATCGAAGTGCCGGCGGAAGGACCCAATAATTTCACGCTGGTCGTTGAAGACTTGACAGGGAACCGGTCACAAACCAACTTCACCATCATCAAAGAAACACCATAAACCAAACCAAAAGACGTTCAATCAGCGCGCTGATTGAACGTTTTTTTATGCTTGCCATCATTTAACTTTCCGCAAGCTCTGTTTAATTTCTTCTATATATTAGAGCAGTAGCTTTAATATCTTTCTTTGTATTTTATTGGTAATATGCCCGGGTCTTATTTCACTAAAGCTGCCAATCATGGTATCATGAAAAATATGTATATTAGAAATAAAGGAGAACTAAAAAATGGAAATTGCAGTTTTACTGCCTTGTTATAACGAAGAACTAACAATTGGCAAAGTCATTCAAGATTTTAAAAAAGAACTTCCGGAAGCGAAGATTTACGTTTACGATAATAACTCACAAGACAAAACGACAGAAGTCGCGCTTGCACACGGTGCCATCGTCCGCCAGGAGCCGCGGCAAGGAAAAGGCAACGTGGTCCGTTCCATGTTCCGCCAGATTGATGCCGATGTCTATGTAATGGCTGACGGCGATGATACATATCCGGCTGAATTCGTTCATGAATTGATCAAACCGATTGTCAACAAAGAAGCGAATTTGGTCATTGGCGATCGTTTATCGAACGGCACCTACTTCAATGAAAACAAACGCAAATTCCATGGTTTTGGGAACACGCTTGTAAAAAATCTGATCAACCGCCTTTATAAGAGCAACATCAACGACATCATGACAGGCTACCGTGCATTTGACAAATTGTTCGTCAAATCCCTGCCGGTGACAAGCCCAGGATTTGAAATCGAAACTGAAATGAGCATCCATGCCTTGGACAATAAATTCCTCATTAAAGAAGTGGCGATCGATTACCGCGACCGTCCGGAAGGCAGTGAATCCAAACTGAATACTGTGCAGGACGGCCTCAAAGTATTGCGCATGATCTTTACGCTGTTTAAAGATTACAAGCCGTATTTGTTCTTTACGTCATGGGCGGTGGTTTTCTTTATCCTCGGCATGATCGCCGGCGTACCGGTCATCATTGAATTCGCCCAAACTTCGTTTGTGTCGCGTGTGCCATCCGCTATCCTCGCTGTCGGCCTGGTGATGGTGTCGATGCTGTCGTTCGCCTGCGGCTTGATCCTCGACACAGTAGCCGGAACGCACCGCAAACAATTCGAACTTGAATTGATCCGCATCAGCGACCGAATTTCCGGAGCGGCTAAATGATGAAAAAGACTTACCTACTGAGTGCTGCGTTTTTCCTGGCAGCACTTTTTCTTGCTGTAGCCGCCATTTTTTATTTCCATCCGATTTTAAATACAAGTTTCTGGATCATTGCGCTAGTAACCCTTGTCTTATTCGGGCTGCTGCACTATGTTTTTCCGTTTATCCAAACGTTCAAAAGCTGGCCGAGGCCTAAAAAAATCAGTCTGGCCATTTTCCTGCCTATCTTTTCTGTGTTAGCGGCATTTAGCGTCCGAGGAGAACAAGGCTTTCTTCTGGATAATCATTTATTCGTCATAATCGGCGTCTATCTCGGGATGATCCTGGCCATTGCACTCCTTGTTTTAGCCATCATCAAATTCTTTTTGGCAATAAAACCGTCAACCGAATTAACAAAAGTATCGCCGCTCCATATACTTCTGTATATGCTGCCGATGCTGTTCACTTCACTGATGATGTTCATCGCATTTTACCCGGCAGCGATGACGCCGGATTCCATGGCGCAATGGGAACAGGCGAAAACGCAGGAATTCACCAACTGGCATCCCGTCATGTTCACTTGGACCATCATGCTGTTGACCAGCATCTGGGACAGCCCGGGAAGCATTGCGTTATTCCAGATTGCCTTGCTCGCTGTGACCATGGGCTATATGGGATATTTGATGAAACGATTCCAAATCCAGCCGGCCATGATCTGGGGAGTGCTGATTTTAGCGGCCATCATTCCCATGAATGCCATCTTATCCATTACAATTTGGAAAGATGTGATTTACAGCATTTCACTGCTGTTTTTCTCGCTGCTGATGATTCTTCTGGTGAAAACGAACGGGGAAGAGACGAAGAAGATTTCCTTTATGGCTTTGTTCCTTGCCAGTTCGTTCCTGCTGGTGTTTTTCCGGCATAACGGATTCCCGGTATTTGTCGTTACGATGATCGTCGTTCTGGTCATGTACCGGCATACGTGGAAACGGCTTTTGCCGGCCGCATTATTGATCATCTTCATGCATCAAATCATTACCGGGCCGGTGTACACAAAACTTGATGTCGTTCCATCGGATCCGCAGGAAGCGCTCAGCATACCGACTCAGCAAATCGCCAATATCGTGGTGAATAAAGGTGATATGACTGATGAACAGCGCGAATATATCGATAGCCTCATGGCACTCGAAGTTTGGCCCGAAAAATACAATCCATACAGCGTCGACCCGATCAAGTTTGCTTGGGGGGACTACGACCGCTGGGTGATCTACAATGACTGGCCGGGCTACTTCAAAATCTGGAGTGAACTCGTCATGCAAAACCCGGTTCTTGCTGTAGAAGGATTCCTGAAGCAAAGCTCGCTCATCTGGCAGATGAATTTGCCGGACGATGGCAGGATGAGCCGTTATGTCACCAATATCTATTATGGCAATGAATTCGGCTTAGTGAATAAAGTGATTAACCCTTATGTGACGCAGGAAGCCGGAAAATACCTGACTGTCTCAAATGCCTTTGAAGAAACTCTGTGGCGCCCGGCAGTATATATTTTCCTAAGCACTTTGCTCATCTATATTGCCTATTTGCGCAATAATTGGCGTGTCTGGTTATTATTGCTCCCGATCGCGTTAAATACAGGAGCCGTAATGGCAACCATTCCGGCACAGGATTTCCGTTACTTATTCAGCAATACCTTATTCTTCTATGCAGCTATCTTCATCAGTTTGATTTCGTTTGTGCCAAAAGACGGTGGCAAACTTGAAAAATGAAGAAACGACTAGACCCTTAGGCATTATGCTCATGGTGGCCGCCGCTTTTTCAACGGCTACCGGCCAATTGTTCTGGAAGCTTGCCGATTCGGTGCTCGATTATCAAATGTGGATCGGCTTCGCGCTTTACGGCATGGGTGCGGTCTTGATGACCATCGCATTCCGCTTCGGCAAGTTGTCCGTCTTGCATCCTTTGCTCAGCCTAGGCTATGTTATCGCCATTTTCTACGGGGCCATGTTCCTCGGCGAGGCCGTAACACTCAACGTCTCACTCGGTACCTTGCTGATTTTAGTCGGGGTAATCGTGATAGGGGGTGACCGCCATTAATCTCTTGCTTGGTTTACTGATGATCATTATGACCTGGCTCGGCGCTCTCGGCGGTTATTTCCTGAAAGCGGCATCCGGCCATGATCTGCAAACGGAAAAGACCAAACTCGTCTTCAAACTGATTTTGGGCGTCGGCTTTTACGGGCTGGGAGCGATTCTCAACATCGTCGCCCTGCAATACTTGCCGTATACCGTGGTCTTCCCATTGACGGCGGTCACTTATATCTGGACGATGATGTTGTCCTATTTTATCTTGAAAGAAAAAATCAGCCTGCGGAAAATAGCAGGCGTGCTGCTGATCTTAACCGGTGCTGTTGTATTGGTGAGTTAAAGAAACGGAAGGCCGGCTCTGAATCCAGAGTCGGCCTTCCGTTTTTATTTTGCTCTAAATCACTTTACGGAAATCAATTCAGACAGGACTTTGCCATCGAGTGAAACGGTCTTCACACGGCCGAAACCTTCGACCATGTAGTATTTTTGGCCTTCTTCCATGTATTCAGCATCAGCCTTTATTGTAACTTCAACCGCATTTGAAAATGTTTTGTATTTTGTTTTCACAGTGACACCGACATTCGTGATTTGGGCTGGCGGTGAAAAAGATTCAAAGTCATTAAACACAGTCCCTTTTTTAACCGGATAAACCAAGTCGATATAGTATTCGGAGCTCGGGAACCCGATTATATAAATTTCACTTGATTCGTGTTCATTGAAATAAAATCTTTGGCCATCGTATGTGCTTTCCCATAGGAAATTGTACGTTTCGGAAAACAAGCCAACGGGTTTCACATAAGAAATCGCTTCGGTTGTTCCATCATCATACTGGAACGTGTAAGTTTTCGTTTTGTCTCTCAAATAAGAATGCTCCATATGGGTGTCATTCTGGAATTTCGGCTCCAGGCCGCGAGCCAAAAATGCAGAGAATTGAGCGCGCGTTGTCGCTTGGGTCGGCTTGAAGGTCTTGTCTGGATAACCGGCTGCGATACTCCCGCTTACTACTTGGCCGATCGCTTCATAAGCTTTCATGTTCGGAGAAATGTCTTTAAAATCTTCCAGCCCTTTCATGCCGAGAGGGAAGACACGGGACAGGAGGATGGCCATATCGCCGCGGGTGATCGGTGCATCCGGTTTAAAGGTGCCGTTTTCATAACCGGAAAGATAACCGGCTTGTGCCGCAGCTGCAATATAACCGCTTGCTTTTAAGCTTTTTGGAACATCTTGAAATTTGGTCTCGCGCTGCGTGCCATCCAGCTCTTTTAATTTCCCGATCATAATGGCTGCTTCTGCCCGGCTGACGGTTTTGTCCGGCCGCATTGTGCCATCTTCAAAACCGGAAATCACTCCTTTGTTCTGCAAATACGTCATTTCCTCATAAAACCTGTGGCTGTTCGGCAAATCCGTTGCTGCCTGTGCTGGTGATGCAAGTAATCCTAACGCAAGTACTACGCCCGTAATCCATGAAAATTTCTTCAAAACTACACCCCTTCATTTCTATTTGATTATCACTTTCCATTTACATGAGTGGCTCGCTGTCAATAAAACTTAATCATCTTAAAAGCAGCTCATCATAATGCAATGTAATATTCACGTAATATAAACGTAACAAATATTCAGAAAATATCAAGTGTTTTCTGTTAAATTTTAGTATTTATTGAAATACCTGAATGTGTTCTCTTTATGACTGAAAAATAAAATTGGTAATTATTTATTAAAAAACCATCGAACTAATAAAAAAACGTGATAGAATGAATTATCTTATATTTCAAACAATACATAAAGTTATTTTGAAGGAGGAAGTTGGTTTTGGAAAAACAGAGATTTTGGAAACTTTTTAGCAGCGTAGCCGCCTTGGTCCTTATTTTAACCATGCTTTTCCCGTACTTATCCGCAACACCAGCAGCAGCCGACAGTCAGTCTAAAGCAGCGACAGAAACTGCAAGCCAGTCCCATATCCGGTCGGCCATCGCCGAACAGACGAAATTGCTCGAAAGAGGTGCAACTCTCCATAAAGATTTGCAGGGCCTGCCGAGTGACCAGAAAGTCAATGTCATTGTCCATCTTTCCCAGCGGCCGGTAGCGCTTGAACAAGGACTCCAGGCATCGGAAGGAAAAACCATAAGCCGGGCGGAAGTCGGAGCAGTGAAAGCTGCGGTCGTTGCCCAGCAAGCGGCGGTCAAAGAGCAGATCCAAACGCAGCAGCTGTCGGTTACGCAAGGCTATTCGTATAACACCGTCTTGAACGGTTTTTCAGCAACAGTGAAAGCGGGAGATCTTGAAAAACTCTTGGCGATCAAAGGCGTCATCCTGATTGAGCCCGACGTCCGCGTCCAACTCATTCCCGTGGCTCCACAAGAACAGGCCCAAGCTTCCCTCAGCTCAGGCGCTTCGTTTCTTGGCGTCGATAAACTGTGGACAGAAGGGGTTGAAGGGAAAGGGGTCAAAGTAGCGGTCCTCGACACCGGGATTGACCCGGACCATCCGGAATTCAAAACAGTCTTTAAAGGCGGGAAAAACTTTGTGCCGAATTCCAACCAATATTCAAAACCGCGGGCCAAAGATGACCCATCCGAAACCAAGCCATCGGAACGGCCGGCAGATCAGCCGCCAATCGATCCTTATGGAAATAAATTTGCCACTTCACATGGAACACATGTATCGGGGATCATTGCGGCAGCGGGCGCCAATGATTTCGGTTTTAAAGGAATCGCACCGAAAGTCGAACTTTATATGTACCGCGTGCTGGGAGCCTACGGTGCCGGGGAAACTTCTCAAGTGATAGCAGGAATTGAAGAAGCGGTGATTCAGGATATGGACGTCATCAATTTGTCGCTCAACGCCTATAACACTTCCGAAGCGGAAGCGATGGCCTTTGCGCTGAACAATGCCGTACTCAGCGGAACAATGGCAGTATCTGCGGCGGGGAATAACGGGTTATACCGCGGATCGGTCGGCACACCGGCAACTTCGCGCCTCGGCATCGCGGTCGGCAATTCCACTTTGCCGGAAGAGCGGCACAAAGGAGCTGTCAATGCAACAGCCGGCAGCTATAAATTAGCCAAAGCCCATAACCTGATGGCCACAACGATCAATAAAGACCCGGCAAAGCAGCTGGCGGGATCGTTCCCTGTGGTCGCTGTTCCGGAAGCAGGGAAAGCTGCTGATTATGAAGGGCTTGATGTAAAAGGGAAAGTGGTGCTCGTTGCCCGGGGCAAAAACGAATACACCGATAAAATCCGGATTGCCAAACAAAAAGGTGCAGCGGCTATTCTGATCCATAACATCCGGAATACAGAAGAATCACCGGGTCCCACTGGCGTATTCTTCGGCGACTCACCGGACTTTATCCCGGCATTCGACTTGTCCCAGACAGACGGTGAAGCGCTGCGCCTGGCACTGGCAAAAGCGGCCGGGACCGTGTCTTTCGGAAGTTTCACCAAGACGGCAACTCCGGGCGATGTCATTTCCGATACCAGTTCGAGCGGGCCGACTACACCGAATTTTGACATCAAGCCGGACATCATCGCACCGGGGATGAACGTTCTGTCCGCACTTCCGATGTACAAATCGGATTTCCCGAATGCTGACTACAGTGATGCCTATATCCGCAATTCAGGGACTTCCATGTCAGCCCCGCACGTGACAGGGATTATTGCCTTGATGAAACAAGCGCATCCGGACTGGACAGCGTTCGACATCAAAGTCGCTTTGTCCAATACCGCAAAATTGCTGGATACGGCGAAATACGATGTATTTGCCCAAGGCTCCGGCCGCGTCCAAGCATACAATGCGGCCCATCCCGCTGCACTCGCTTACGTACAGGACAAAGCCGTGCAGAACCAAAGCGGAACCCAAGTGGACAACATCAAAGGCTCGGTCACATTCGGCCCTCAGCCAATCAAACAAAAGAACATTTCCGTCTCCAAAAAAATTCTGGTAAAAGACATCACCGGCAAAGGCGGCAATTACAAAGTGACCATTGATGTGAAGAAAACGGCAGGCAATGCCAAACTGATCGTCGATAAACCGGCGTTCACATTGGCCGGCGAACAGCTGCTGAATGTCACCTTGACTGCTCCGAAAAACGCCAAGGCGGCAATAGGAGACGAAATCATCGGCTATATCCGCATTTCCAACGGTACGACGACGATTGCCTTGCCGTTTGCAGCAGATTTGAGCGGAGACTTCTTGACCGAACTGCAATCCTTGAAAATATCCGAAAGGGATCTGTCCTTTAACGGGGATGGCATCAAGGACGAGGCAGTGATCAGCTTTACATTGACTGGAGGTCTCGCCCAAAATACATTGGAAATTTATAGTATCATCCAAACGGATCCCAATGTATTTGAAGATACGCTTGTCGGCTACATCCCTACAGCGGCTTCCCTGAAAGCCGGAAAAAACGAAATTCCGTTCAAAGGGAATTACCGCCCGTGGAACGGAGGGCCTGAAACGACGCTTCGGGATGGCTTGTACCAATTCACTTTCTCCGGCTCCCCGGCATCCAAAAATCCGGAGTATGTCCAGGAAGTGATCACCCCGGTCTTCATTAAATCAACGGCACCGGCAATCAGTGGTGCCATCAAGGAAGGGAAGCTGACCGGAAAAGTAACTGACAAATACATCGACTATAATGCTGAGCTTGCCAAATACCTTCCTCCGAGCAATTTCGATTTGAATACGAAGTTGAAAGCATCTTACGTCCTCACCCGAAACGGCGAAGCGCAAAAAGCCGTGCCGTTCAATCTGGACCAGAAAGGCGGCTTTAACGTAGCCATCGCCGGCTATAATGCTCAAACCGATTCGGTGACGGTCACCGTGACAGACGCCGCTGGCAATAAAGGCCAGGCAGCCATAAAATAAATAATGGATTGAAAAAGAGTGCAGGAATTATTCCTGCACTCTTTTGTATTTGTAGAGAAAGATGAAGGATAAGCGGCCAAAAAAGCATTCTCAGAAGGCAAGGTTGTAACTCGCAGACAATTGGTTGCAACTCAAGCCGTATTGGTCGTAACTCGCACTCCATCCGTCGCAACTCACGCCAAAATAGTTGTAACTCATCAATCCCACAATTAAAAAACTCCAAGCCTAAATCGCATGTTTTTCGCTGGGGCGAAAAGCGAAAAAGAACTCAAAACTCATCTAAGCTCTTTCTCATTTCTCATTCCATTATGAAAGACAAAAATGATATAAATTTACTAATAAATCTAAAAAATAATAATTCAGAAAGCGCATACATTTCCTGTTATTGCCCATTATAATGAAAATGTTGGGCTAATTATGATCAGAGGAGATGGAAAAATGCCATTACACAACAAAGCGGCAATGACGCTGGCAGCACTAGTGTTAACTGCAAGCGGCTTATCAACGGCAACACCTGCTGAAGCGGCAAATGAAGTCAGCGCCAAAGCGGTGCAGCAAAACAAAGGCCAGGAAAAGAAAGAAGTTTCGCTCCGCATTTTAGGTACATCCGATCTTCATACCAATTTCGTCAACTATGATTATTACCAAGATAAAATATCCAATAGTTTAGGTCTTGCCAAAACAGGCGTCTTGATTGAACAAGCACGCAAAGAAAACCAGAATACGCTTCTCTTCGATAACGGCGACTTGATCCAAGGCACGCCGCTCGGCAGCTATTCGGCAACAGTCGATCCGCTTGAAGACGGCGAAAAGCATCCGGCGTACGCAGCGCTTGAAGCACTGGACTTTGACGGCACGACCTTAGGGAACCACGAATTCAACTACGGCCTCGATTATCTGGATGAAGTCATGGACGATGCCGAATTCCCAGTGCTAAACGCCAACGTCTACGACGCGAAAACCAAACAAAACCGTTTTACGCCTTATGAAATCATCGACAAAGAAGTGGTCGACGGACGCGGCAAAAAAGTGACGGTCCAAGTGGGTGTCATCGGCGTTGTGGCTCCGCACATCATGAAATGGGACCGTGCGCATCTTGAAGGCAAAGTATACGCAGAAGATGCAGTGCAGACCGTCGAAAAATTCCTGCCGAAGATGGAAAAAGACGGCGCTGACATCATTGTCGTCTTATCCCACTCCGGCATGGGCGACGCGACTCATGAAGTCGGCGAAGAAGACATCACCTACCAGCTTTCAGCATTAAAAGGCATCGATGCCATCATCACCGGGCATAACCATGCCCAATTCCCAGGTGCTTATAAAGACCTTCCAAATGTCAATCAAGAACAAGGTACCATCAACGGCACGCCGGTCGTCATGCCGGGCAAATTCGGCAGCCATTTAGGCGTCATTGATTTGCAGCTAGCGCCACATGGCCAGGACTGGAACGTCATCAAAGAAAAAGCGGCACTTCGCGCCATTGATACGAAAACAAACGAAATCTCTGAAGAAGTCGTGGCAGCGGTAAAAGAAGCGCACGAAGCGACAATCGAATACGTCCGCCAGCCAGTGGCTGAAACGACAGCTCCGATCAACTCTTATTTCTCACTCGTAAAAGATGATCCATCTGTCCAAATCGTCAACAACGCACAAACATGGTACGTGAAAAACAAAGTAGCGGGCACCGCAAACGCTGACTTGCCGATCCTGTCAGCGGCAGCACCGTTCAAAGCAGGAACACGCAGCGACAGCAACTACTACACCAATATCGATAAAGGTACGGTTGCCATCAAAAACGTAGCGGACTTGTATGTTTACGACAACACCGTCTTCGCGTTGAAGATGACAGGTGCTGACGTGAAAGAATGGCTTGAAATGTCCGCTGGGCAATTCAAACAAGTGAACCCTTCAGCAACAGGCGAGCAGCCATTGATCAACACCGATTACCGCACCTATAACTTCGACGTCATCGACGGAGTCGAGTACGAAATCGATGTCACTCAGCCAGCGAAATACGATGCCAACGGCAAACTCGTGAACGCAGCGGCCAACCGCATCAAAAACTTGAGCTTTAACGGCGCACCGATCGACCCGGCCCAGGAATTCCTGGTTGCAACGAATAACTATCGCGCAAGCGGTACATTCCCGGGCGTCGTCAATGCTACAGAGAAAATCGACTTTGCTTACGAAAATCGCCAAGCCATCATCGACTACATGGTGCAGGAAAAAACCATTAATCCATCGGCAGACGGCAACTGGGACTTTGCACCGGTAGCAGGCGATTTGAATGTCACATTCGAATCATCACCGGCAGCTCAAAATTTAATTCCGGCTGACAGCGGCATCACTTACATCGGTGCCGGCACAGACGGCTTCGCGAAATATGGCATCGACTTGAAATAAAACTCTACTCGAAAAGGCATTTGCTTATGAGCGAATGCCTTTTTCTTATGCAATGACCAGTTGAATGCTTTTCGCTGCGGCGAAAAGCGGATCAGGAAGCCATTCGCCTGCGAATGGCTTTTTCAAATTGATCTTTTTCAGGAGCGGGTTGTAACTCAGAGGTGGAAGGTTGTAACTCAGGGGCGATTGGTTGTAACTCATGCCCAATTCGTCGCAACTCAGCCCAAAAAGGTCGCAACTTATCAATCCAGCTTCTTTTTCAAAAACAAAAGCCTCAAATGGATGCTTTTCGCCGCGGCGAAAAGCGAAAAAGAAGGATATCCACTGTTAAAAGCTCTTCCACTCAAACTTTTCATTGCGGGGGTTGTAACTCAAATGGAATTGGTCGTAACTCGGCTTTAATTGGTCGTAACTCAGAACTGATTCGTCGCAACTCATCCCAAAAAGGTTGTAACCCACCAATCCATTCCCTTTTCAAAAAACGAAAGCCCCAAATGGATGCTTTTCGCCGCGGCGAAAAGCGAAAAAGAGGGGCATCTACTGCTAAAAACTTTTCTTCTCCACCTTCTCAGGGGCGAGGTTGTAACTCAGTGGGAAAAGGTTGTAACTCGCCCCCAATTGGTTGTAACTCACGCCTCATTCGTCGTAACTCAACCTGAAAAGGTCGTAACCCAGCCAAACCTCCCACATAATATAGAAGAAACCCATCCACCAAAACCACAAAAAGCCAGTCGCACCAACGACTGGCCCCTAACATAAACTTATCTCCCATAAACCCGCTGAACAGAATCTCCACTCGAAGTTAAACCCATCTTCCGCAGCAAATAACCGGCCGCATGCTTATCCTTCAAACCGAGAAACTCCCGGCACTGGGCATTCGTAATGACAGGCGACACAAATTCGAACCAGTCATCCAAGGCGCGGCAATAGCCATCCTGAATAACCAATTGGCATTTCACACAAACATGCACGCGCTCACTTTTTCGCACGCCAACGGCTCCGCAGCCACTGCATAGCACGCCTTTTTTCAAATCCTTCAATTGAAAACGGTAGACATCTTGATAGTTGATCTTGGGGGAAGGTGAATGGTGATCGATGAGAAGCTGGCCGACACGCTCCATTTCCAGAGGAGGCATCGGCGGTCCGGTACGGGGGAGGGTGGAGAGGAACCGGTTCAGCGAATATCCATAAATAACAGGCACTTCTTTCGGTATGCCTTCAATGAGTGTTGAAGAATATGGCAGCACAACAGCCGTATAGATCGGCAGATGAACACCGTACCGCTGAAATAACACCAGCAATTCCTCACGAGCATTCCAGGCTTGCGTCACAGGCGAGTTATAGCCGATCAGCTTGCCGTCGCGCGTTTCTTGTTTCATATGAAAACTTTCTTCATTAAACGATAGCGTCCCGGAATAATTCTTCACTTCCAGCACCAAAGCAAAATACGGCATCAATACAACCGTATCCATCTGGCAAAAACAATCAGCCAGCTGCAAATCAGCGACAACGACAAAGGACTCTGTCCAGCGCATCCGCTTCAATAATTCATCAACCCGCTGTTCGCCGCCAAATCCGGCTCTCACTTTGTAATGGTCGGCAGAAATATCTTCATGTGCCGCGTGTCCTGCTTTTAGCCGATGCATCAGCCGGGGCAGCGATTCCAGCAAAAGCGGCGCTTCCCGTTCATTCATAAACATCGCATCACTCCTTTTGCCACAGTATACCAATACTAGGAAAGACATAGTGCGACAAAATGAAATAAACCCATCCTCCTAACAAAAAAATCCGCCGAGCATCATTAAAAATATTGCTGGTCACAACAGACTATCTTTCTTTCGAAGGGGTATATAGACAGTAACTAATCGAGTAGGGGGAAGCCGCTATGTTTTGTTCGAAATGCGGATGCATGAACAATTTGACAGCGAAAAATTGCCTCAACTGCGGCCAGCCACTGGATCGCACCACCCGAATCAGAAAACAGAAAAGACGCCAGC
Source organism: Planococcus sp. VCh962 (assembly GCF_057748275.1). NCBI lineage: Bacteria > Bacillati > Bacillota > Bacilli > Caryophanales > Caryophanaceae > Planococcus > Planococcus sp. VCh962. The sequence continues at coordinate 137,825 of NZ_JBYLHS010000002.1, read as the reverse complement.
GTTTGAATTTCTTCGTAGCTGCCATCCTGCTGCTCGGCACAGGATTCGGCTCAGCAAGAATATTCTACCCGCCTATTCCCGACCAACCTTCAGCAGCAGTCGAAAACGCAACCGCCACACAGCCTGAAACCAACCCGCCCATTAAAGAAGTGGTGACAGAAAGCACAGCTCCGCCGCAAAACACGCAAGAATCAGCTCCTGGAACGAAGGCCAAAAAAGACATCATCAAAGAAACCCAGCAAAAAGTCTTCACCATCAAGACCGGTTCTGGGTACGGTTCCGGCTTTCTATTTACCGATACCGGTACTGTCGTCACGAGCGCCCATTTGATCATCGGCTACAACGATGTCAAAGTTCGGACAGTTGAGGGTGTAGAAAAGCCAGGGAAAGTCATCGGCATCTCGGAAACCTATGACATCGCGCTGATCCAAGTCGATGCCTTTGCCGGCGTTACGCCGCTCCAAATCGAACAAAACCCGAGTGACGTCGGGACAGAAGTCATCGCGCTCGGCAGCCCGTCCGGCTTGGAAAATACCGCAGCAATCGGCTACTTAACCGGCACGGACCGGGATTTCGACCATGAATTCCTGTACAAAGACATGTACCAGATTGATGCCCAAATCGCACCGGGCTCCAGCGGCGGCCCGCTCATCGACGCTGTAACCGGCAAAGTCATCGGCATCAATGCATTGCTATTGAACGACGGCAACGCCATCGGCTTTTCGATTCCGATGTATTCGATGGATGAACTGTTAAGAGGCTGGGCTGCGGACCCCATGACCGAAAGGGAAGTGGATGAAGTCTATGACACTTATGACGGTTTCGGCTGATTCTTCTAAAACCTGAAAGCTGCTAATTAAAGCTAAGAAAACATCAGTTTAAAATATTGCTAGTCTTTATTTTCATGTAAAAACTTTATTTCAATGACAGAATGTTGAAATTGCAGTAAAAGAACCATTTGCGAAGCACCAGCTTAAATCCCCTAACCAAAAGGAAAGCCTTCTAAAATCGAAGGCTTTCCTTTTTCTGCTTTTACATATTCAAATGTTCTTTAAGCATTGTTTGAATTTCTTCCAGTTCAGCGTCGTCCATTATGTAATACCAAACGCCGTTTATCGTTTCACCATGCCCATCATCTACGATAAATTGGTCAACGGTACCGACTGCATCCCGGTAATTCTTCTGTACAGCGACCATTTCATCAAACGACATATTCGTTCGGATATTCTTGCCGAGAGCCGTGAAGATATCTTGATAATTGACCAGACTATTTACAGAAGCACCTTCATTCATGATGCCTTGCAGCACTTGCTTTTGGCGGTCTTGGCGGCCGAAATCACCGCGTGGATCCTGCTTTCTCATCCGGACATAAGATAAAGCATCGTCGCCATCCAAATGGATATTGCCGGCTTCGAAATTATCAAATGCCAATGCATTGTCAACGTTAACACCGCCAACTGCGTCGACTATATCTTTAAAGCCTTCCATATTTACCTGAACGACATAGTCAATCGGAACATCAAGCAAATTTTCGGTGGTCGCCAGGGACATTTCGATGCCGCCAAATGCATAAGCGTGGTTGATTTTGTCCATTGTGCCGCGCCCAACAATTTCTGTATACGTGTCCCGGGGAATGGATACCATTTTTGTGGACTTATCTTCAGGATTTACAGTCAGGACCACCATTGTATCGGAGCGGCCCCGGTCATCTTCGCGCTCATCGACTCCAAGCAGCAGCACAGAAAATGGGACTTGATCACTCAACGCTACTTCTTCATCCCGCAAATCTGATTTTTCCCGATCTAGGGGGCTATGAATTTTATCAAGCGCACTTGAAAAGCTGCTGTATATTGTGAAGATATAAATTCCGACTCCTATTAAAATTAGGGCTAAGATTCCAAAAATCCAAGTCCGTTTTTTCTTCTTAGCTTTTTGTTTTACTCTGCTCATTATTTTCCTCCGTCATCCGGCAATAAAATAGTTGATTAAAATTAGCCTGCATTGTATTTGAATTGCTTTCTTCTATTTAGCCAATGATCCATTCAGCGTCAGTCATCTTGGCTAGAAAGGCCAAAGATTAATATACGCAAAAACATACAGTAATGCAAATTCTTCCAAAGAAATTTCTGGTTTTGTGAAAAAATGCCGTTGTAAAGTAACGAAATACTTTATTCATAATTGAGAAGACTTCTTCATTTCGTGCCTGGCTACCTTCCGTTTACAAGAGGTTTATCCACCAGGAATTTTCTAAACATAATATACCATATAATTTCTTTTCTCTTATAATTTATTTAGATTAAGAAATATTAACAAATGAAAGATGCTATACTAAAATTAATTATTGTAAAATTTAAAAAACTATAAATTGACTTAAAGGTAAGAATAAGCAGGAGCGTTTCTAAATTAATGTTTCATTCCATATCAATTGCGGCATCCAAATATTTTATTGGCAAGGCATATGCAATTTTTATTCTTTGCTAGAAAAAATTAAACTATAGGATCTTCAGTATAAATGGTTCATTTTTTATTAAGCAAGAGGAGGTAGTCCAATGATTGATACGCATTCCCATATCCTGGCCGGATTGGATGACGGCGCAGAAACAATGGAAGATACAAAAAGGCTTCTGGAGAAAGCGGTACAAGAGCAGATCAGCGGCATTATCGCAACGCCGCATGCTTTTCATCCGAATTTTAAAACAGATGTAACGGCTTTGAAAAAACAGCTGGAAATGACGAGAGCGTATGCAGCAGAACAAAACTTGCCGATTAAAATATACAGCGGACAGGAATGCCGCCTGTCGGAGAAACTGATAGACCGTCTAGAAGCAGGTGAAGCGTTGACGCTTGCCGAATCTCAGTACGTCCTGCTGGAATTGCCATCTTCCGGGGTTCCGGCTTATACCGTGGCAATCATCCAGCAGATGATTGAAAAAGGCTATGTGCCCATAATTGCACATGCAGAACGCAACCAGGGAATCATCGAGAAACCCGAACGGCTTCAGAACCTAGTGCTTCACGGTGCTGTAGCCCAAGTGACGGCCGGATCGATAGCGGGAAGTTTTGGCAAAGCGATTCAACGGACAGCGATGACGTTGCTCGATGCCAACTTAATCCATGTTTACGGTTCAGATGTCCACAACTTGGAAACCAGAACTTTTCTATTTAATGAAGGGCTTAATTATTTAGCGAAGAAAAACCGGCATGAAGTGGTCGACTTCATGCTTGAAAATAACGAACGCATTTTAATAAACGAGAATTTAAATATATTGGAGCCGCAAGATATACCAAAAACTAATTGGTGGAAAATATTTAAGTGAAACCGGGGGATGTGAAAGGACACTCAATTTGGCATTTATGGATAAGCTGAATGGACTGAAAGACAAATCGATTGAAATGGGCAAAGCCCATTAGGAAGAAAATAAAGACGATTATAAAGAAAAAGCAATGAATTTAAAAATACCATCAAAGAAAAAGTTTCGAAATAAGAAGCGTTCCAGGGAGGCAAGCACTTTAAGCCGAGCTTTTTTATGTGTTCGATTTATTACAGCTTGATTTTTAAGGGACATCAAAGGCATAATAATGGCAAGAAAGTGATTAATAAGCTTACCATGCGGATGTGGCGGAATTGGCAGACGCGCTAGGTTCAGGGTCTAGTGGTGGAGACACCGTGAGGGTTCGACTCCCTTCGTCCGCATTCTTGAATCAAACCGTTGGAGTTGAATTGGCCAGAACCGCTTCAATAGCAAAAAGCCGTTTCAAGCAAGGGAAGTTTCCTTGTCTTGAAACGGTTTTTTCGTTGTTCCATCAGTTAATGGGATTTTGGAAAATGGCGCCTGCAGCGTTATTCGCTTAAATAGCGCTTCAGAAATCCGCCTACATTGAAAAAGACAAGGGCATAAATAGCGGATATAAGAAAGACCGTAAGCAAATCTGTGTGTATGCGCGCACTTACAAATTCATCAAGGTCATCAAAACTTGATGAATTCATGGAGAATTTCAAGCTGGTGAATAGTTTGACAACAACCATGAAAAATCCGTATAGTGCGCTAAATTTCAATGTCTCGACAAGCTTTGACTGGTGCGTATGATAAAGCATGTATCCCGCACCAATAAGCAATGCAGCCGGCAGCAGGAAACTTAAGTTTACCCATAATGGAAATGCTTCGCTGATGAAAAACAGGCCGACAATTTCACTTTGGTTATCCGATAACGATTCAAGCAGATGGAAGGTGTAAGATTCAGTTTCTCCGACTTCGCTCATGGTCAAATTAATCGGCAGCAGGTGGGCTAAATCCCAAATCCATATGCTGAATGATCCGAACAAAGCGATGCTGCTCAATTCAAAGGTTTCAAAGATTATATCAGCTGCAGGTGAAGTGCTGAGAGCTATAAATGTAATGACAGCCATGGTGAATAGGCCACCTAGAATGATCAGCAGACCAAAAGACAAGTATTGAACATAGGAGGCTTTTGTCTGCAAAAAGTGAATGGTCTGTTTGCCATATACGGCCATTAATGCGGCAGAACCCGAAATCGCAGCGGCCAATATTAAGCCGGAAAAGAAAGATTCGATAATCGGGAACTTCCCGGCAAAACTTAAGGAAATATTGGCATACGAACTGTTTATGCTGTTGGTGTAGCTGAAACTGGCGACAAAGGAAGAAACAGCAATGAAGATTCCATATAACAAGCTAAAACCCGCAATGGCTTGCCACATCTGAAGGCGATTTCTTTTTATCAAGTAGCCAAGAGCAATTCCGCTTAACGCCAGCAATACGAAAGTTATCATTAAAAGAGGAGCGGAAAAGTTTTGGGCATCCACTTCAACCCCGTATTGGAAAAAGTCACTATCGTCTTCTTGGACTTCCCCGGTCAATTCAAAATCTATTCCATGCATAAAAGAAATGTAAGTGAAAATATTGTAGATATTCGGCAACTCAAGGTTAATGTCATATTCACTTTCTAACTCATTGCTTAAATAATTTTCAATCGAATGAAGTTGGCCTCTAGTAAGTTCGCCATCCGCGCTTTCAATTAATGCCGTTTCTACTTCTGTTTTCAAAAGAAATGCAGCAACCATCATCAATACGATGGAAATGCCTAAAGCAACTAAAATGGAAGTGAAGGTTTTTGTAGAAAATGGTTCAATCATAAGCTTTGAAGGGCTGAGATTTTTCTTGGTTATCATGGATGGTTCCACTTTTTTTACAGTGCCGGTTTTTAACACATGGTGAGATTCACCGCACGATTGGCAGTATTGTGCTGAAGCAGATATGGAACTTCCACAGTCTCCACAGAACCCTGTGTTTTTGTGGCCGACAGCAAAAGGTAGAGAGGCCGTTAGTTCCTGCCCATCGTTGGGGCAATAGTTGATAAAGCTTGGGTGTTTGGTTCCACATTCTTTACAAAACATCAGAAGCCACCTTTTCGGCTACAGCTACGTGGCCGCAGCACGGGCAAAATGAAGCGGAGTTTGGAATGTCCTCTTCGCATTGCTTGCAAGTTTTCAAAGCTTCTTCAATGGTTTCCGGCAGGATGACGGGCGTTCCGCACGAGCCGCAGAACCTATCGGAAGGCATGACTTCAGAGTTGCAAGAAGTGCAAATATACATATTTTCGTTCGTCGCTTTCAAATCCGCAGCAGCCTTGGCTTGGTGGTATATCTTTTTGTCTAAGGCCTCGATATCAGCTGAAATTCCGGAAAACTCGCTGTCGGTCAATTCGTATAACCGTACTTTCTTATGAACTTTGTTCCCAAGTGAGACGATGAGTTCTTGGCGCCTTTGGCGCAAGCCGCTTAATGTTTGTTCAATTTGGCTGATTTCCTGGGCTGTTTGAAGTTTTTGTTTCCCTTGTTGCAAAGAACCTTGAATCATGTTCAAGCCTCCACCTACTTTGTTTTGAAATTCGCTCATTAAAATTCCTCCAGTAAAAAGATTGGTTATTAAGTAGTTAAATAATATCATTAAAACGATTTTAATAGAACTATTGAATTATTATAAATAATATTATAATGTTCTTAAATAACCATATTTATGTTATATTTAGTTAAAAAAGAGTGAGGGAACCAAATGAAAAATTGTTCAAAGTGCGGGGCGGAAAGAAAAGGAAATGAAAAATTTTGTGTAGGCTGCGGCCAACCGCTTATCTTGGAAAAAGAAGGGGAAAAACCTAACAGCGAAGAAGGCAAAAAGACGCAATCTGTAATTTCTTCTAGGCGAAAAAAAGGAAAAGTCGCGATGCTGATTTCAATTGCAGTCCTCTTGATTGGCCTGATCGGTACGCACCTATTTCTAAAATCTAAATATGACGTATCCAAAAAACTTGCAGAAATGAATCATTCCTATATTTCAGGAGAAGAATCGAAGTTCCTAAGCTATTTTGAAGTACCTGAAAAAACAACGGAAAATGCAGCTGGCTTTTATTCATTTATGGAAGAAGAAGGCTGGGAGGACATCCGGGACCAAATGAAATCAGAAGCAGCCCGTTTAAAGGAGGATGGACTGTCGAATATAATTTTAGACTCGGAAGGCAATAAATTGATCTCCATTACTAAGAAACCAGTAATTTTAGGACTGTATCAAGAAGTTAGCTTTTTGATTCAACCTACTGTAGTAGAGATGGAAATACCCTTTGACGGGATGACGGTTACATTAGCAGAAAAAACGGTAAAAGGGGATAAAGGAGAAGTCATCGAAGTCGGTAATTTCTTGCCAGGTGAATATCAATGGAGCGCGACAGTGGCTAGTGAGTATGGGGATATCGCCCAGAAAGGATCAATTGATGTAACTGGAGACAGCAAAAACAGGTACAGCTATAGCCCGGATATAGAAGCAAGCGTTGTAAACGTCACTTCCGATGTGCCGGAAGCTATCTTATGGGTAAATGGAAAATCGACTAAAAAGGCTGTAGGCGACTTGAAATCAATCGGACCTCTTCCGTTAAATGGTACAGTAGAAGTGACAGCGGAAACGGAAAATGACAAAGGTGAAAAAGTAAAAGGCGTGTCAACGAAAGTGGAATCAGATACGGTCCATGTTCAATTTGCTCATATTCAGGAAAAAATAGCAGCTGCACGGACCCAGGAAATAGAAGAGCATAAAAAGCAGTTGTTGGAAGAAGAGCATGAATATAGTGTGTCCGCTTATGTGGATAGCTTTAGAATGGCATTTGAATCGGCTTTGAACTATGCAGATTTCTCTTATATAGAGGATTATTTTCCTACCGGAAGCAAAATCCAGGAAGATTACTTAGCTGATATCAATCGCCATTATACAATGGATACTTATTATTTCTACAATTTTCAATCTAACACTATTACAGACTTCAAAGTAATAGATGAAACTACATTCGTAGTGACGACAGCAGAAATGTTCTATTTTGATTCGTCTGAAGATCGCCTAAGATACAACAAAACCAAAGCGTATACGGTGACAAACAAAAATGACCAGTACTATATTCAAGAAATCGACCAGCTTACTTCTGAAAAAGTACCCATGTAATAATACTGAAGCAGATGAGTTCATTTAATTGAATCAGGAAAAAGCCATCTCCTACGGAATCAAAAGATTTCAGGAGGTGGCTTTTATATTTCACGAATTTTACTGATTGTTCCCCTAGACGTCAGCAAAAATTCAAGCTTTATCGATTTTGAAGAAGCATAAGTATACTAATTGGATAAAATTTTTAAATCCAATTAACTTTTTAGTTCTAAACTGTAATCAGGAGGTTATTGTGGCACTTATTTGTTTTTATGTTTTTTAATATTACACCATATAGGACATACGATTATTTTTCTTCATCGATCCGCTCGTTTTGATCCGTCTCCTTTAACGGTGATTAGTCCAGAGTCGTATCATCATCAATTTAGTTTATATCCCTTTTCTCCATCCAAAATTTTAAGTCAAAAAGAATGCATTTTTTATACCTGACGAGGGAATAAGAAAGCAGAAGGATTCTTTAATGGTGAATGCATTAATTTATGTGGAGAAAGGGGTATACGATGGAGTTAAATACACAAGCTATTGAAGAACTATTGAGTCCGGATGAGTTGAAAGAAGTGAAAAACTACTTCGAAGCCAATGAATCGGGGATTATGAAAGAGCTTGCTGAAATTGACCAGCACATCGCTTTGCGTCCTTTAGTGGTGATCTTCCAGGAACCAAACGAAGAATTGCAGAAGAATTATCCAACGATGAGCTTTTCGGAAGAAGTCAGAGAAGATGGCAGCACTGGTGTATACGTTAAATTGATGAAATAAATGTTAATCTGGAAAGAGGAGTGTCTATATGGCACTCTTTTTGAAATTGAATTGAAATCACGCCCCTGTGTCAGACACAATTCTGGTAATACCGAAATCGTATAGGAAAATCCGGCAAATTCAATAATGGAGCGGATTCTTCATGTGTTTTTTTATGTCTTAGCCTGCTGAATAATCATAATTGTGCCGAACCTAAGGGGAACTTATGGAAGAAACGGAAACACAAAAGCCGCCCGTCTACTTCACCGGCGGCTCCATCTCCATAACACGCACATTTTCCTCCGTGTTCAACTCATCCCCTATACAACGGGAAGAATTTGACTTTATCTATACCCCCGTTGTCCCTCTTATATTGGACTAATTTCTCATAAACCGCTTCATTCCTCACTTTTTTTCCGGCAAAAAAATCGAGGGGTTCTGTTTTCGTGAAATTCCGCTTGAATCTGCCCAACTGTTCATCCCCGCCGGCACCACCAAGATGAAACTTTTTCTTCTTGTTCGCGACTCCCCAATTGCACGCTTCATAAATGACTAAGCTGTTTGCTGCCAGATGGAAATATTCAGGATCGTTCGCCATTAAATGATAATGGATATTTTCTCCGTGATGGATCACCATGCAGGATGAAATGTAGGTGCCTTCGTGTTTGGCGTTGATGAGAAACAGGTTCCCGGCCAGCTGTTCGAATGAGTTTTCCAGAAACTCTTTCGAAAACAGATAGTAATCGTCCATATCCCGTTTTTTCGCCGTTATTTCATACAAGCGATGAAATTCTCCGATCGTCGAACCATCAAAATCGAATTCAATTTCCACATTGTTCTTCTGGGCCCGGCGCACTTGCCTTCTTGAGGAAGACGAAAATTCCTCCATGAAAAAATCGTCGCCTGTCAAGTCGATATATATGGTCGTCCTTTGGTTCTGCATGTCATATATTTCCTGGAAATTCTCCAGATTTTTCACCCACGGACTAAAACGGATATATTCCGACACGATTTTATTGTCATCACAGTATTGCTGAAACGCTTGATCGAACACGGCTTGCAGTTCCTGGACCTTTTCAGGGACACTTTCAAGGACAATGGGGCCGCTGAAGCCATATGGCGTGATGATATCGTAATACGTTTCTCCTCCCAGATTGATCGGAATCGGGCGAAGGATAAACTGATAATAGACATGTCCCAAGTCATGTTTCAGTTCGAATATCCGCATCTCACCGCCCTGTTCTTTCCTTGCAAAGCATTCCCCCCATTCCGACAGGAAATAAATATCCGGCAGATTCTTCATAGTTTCACTTCTCCTTCCGCTAACCATTTTTTAAAATCGTTTCACCCTTATGTAAATATACATATTAAGCAATTCCAAGAAATTATATCATACTTACGAACTATTTAATAGACTATTCAGAAAACTATTTATTGGAATAAATGCCTTCATTAGCATACTATTTAACTTCCTTTTAACCTATCTTCGTTATTCTGAAAGCTGAATACATGGAAGAGGGGGGAAGCATGGATGGGGAAGGCTAAAGGCAATTTATATAGAAGGTTTTTGAAGAGGCCGATGGATATTGCGCTTTCACTGGTCGCGATCGTTGTGCTCAGTCCTGTGCTGTTGGTCGTGGCGCTTCTAGTGCGGACGAAACTCGGTAGTCCTGTTTTGTTCAAGCAGGAGCGAGCCGGGTTGAATGAAGAGATCTTCGAAATTTACAAATTCCGGTCGATGACGAACGAGACGGATGCCGAAGGGAATCTATTAGCGGACAGCATTCGGTTGACGCGGTTTGGCCGGTTTTTAAGAGCCAGTTCACTGGATGAGCTTCCCGAGCTGTTGAATATTTTAAAAGGCGACATGTCCCTCATTGGGCCGAGGCCGCTTGTAAAAGAATATTTGCCTTATTACACGGAAGAGGAAAAAGAGAGGCATTCGGTCCGGCCGGGTTTATCAGGTCTGGCTCAGGTAAACGGACGTAATTCGGTGACGTGGGAACAACGGTTTTATTATGATATCCACTATGTCCAAAACATCAGCTTTAAAACAGACCTCTCGATCATTTTTAAGACGATTTTCCTGACACTCAAAAGAAGTGACATAGGTGAGCGCAGAGCAGATGGGTCTGATGATTTTGATACACACAGAAAAAAGGTTTCGGGGTCTTACGAAATGTAGAGGGATAATGGGAAATAGGCAGGAGTGTTGGCTCGATGGACTGCCTTAAAACACGTTGGCGGAATTGCCGGATTACCTGAGTAAATATGAAATTCTCTTCTTTACAACTTCAGGTAGGGGAGCGATCACTTTCCTGCTGCAGAATATCCGGCCGAAAAGGCGGTCCGCTCTTCTGCCGGCCTATATTTGTGAATCGGTCATTCAGGCATTTCTGGAGATGGGGTACGGCATCATGAGGCCAGTGAATGCTAGGAAAGAGACCAAAGACCACCTTCAATGAAATCATGAGATTTCGAAGGTGGTCTTTGGTATTTTTCTCATTAAAGAAACTTCTGTTTAACGAGTTAAGCTTCAGTGCCCTCATCCTCAGCAATCACTTGCGTCAATGCCCGAACAAACAGTTCGGTCGGCTGGGCGCCGGTCAATGCGTATTTATTATTGATCAGGTAATACGGTACACCCGTCACCCCATAGCGCTGTGCTTCCTGCTGGTCTGCACGAACGGCATCCGCCATCTCATCGCTTGCCAGCATATTGGCGACAGTTTCCCGGTCCAAACCGACTTCCACTGCCAAATCGGTTAAGGTTTCATGGTCGCCGATATGTTTCGATTCGGTGAAATAGGCACGCAGAATCCGTTCGGTCATTTCTTTCATTAACCCTTGTTCTTTCGCAAACAGCGTTAAACGGTGGGCATCGAATGTGTTGGTTAAGATCAAGGTATCCATGTGATAGTCCAAGCCAGCTTCTTTCGCCATCTGAACCATGTTTTGCGTATTTGCTTTCGCTTGTTCGAGAGTCATGCCATATTTCTTGGCCAACATCTCATACATATTATCTTTTATATCCCGCCCCATTGTCGGATTCAGTTCGAAGCTTCGGTAAGTCACTTCAATGGGATGGTCGATCTGCTTGATGGCGTCTTCCAGACGCCTTTTGCCAATATAGCAGAATGGTCAAGCGAAGTCTGTCCACATTTCAATTTTCATGTTAATCCCTCCAATATAGTAGTCCTTTATAGCATAGTAGATAAATTAGCGTTTTACACGTAATTAGAACTAATTAACGCTTTTATAAAAGACCGTCTTCATTAAAATTCTGAGGGTGGAATTTATGCGCTTATAAGCACTGATTTTCATCTGTTTAGCTGTTTTAATCAGTTTTGACAGTAAAGAATTTAAAATTTAGAACCATAAATAATTGATTTTAGTTTAAAACCAATGAATTAAAGGTGTTTAATAAATTAGTGATAATTATCTAAAAAATTTGATAACTGAAAAAGGGCTAAATATAATTTCCTTAACATATCTTTACGAAGCGAAAGAAGGTGAGGTTTAAGACTTTCTTTTTGTTCTTACTTCTATTTTCTTACTTTCTCAATGGTTGCAGTTCGAGGGGAATAAAACGAAAGGGAAACCATATCGCCCTTTTCCGTTTGACCAAAAAATGACAGGAGGAAACATCATGACGTTTTTGGATCACCAGCAGCATCGTCTTGTTTTTGGTCGTCATCATTTCCGCTTATGGTCCATTGTTCGGCTTGTATGGTGAAATGATCCACAAAGATGAAAGGAAGGAACGGCCATGAATATTCCGTGGGGGAATATCATCGTCATCTTGATCCTAGGCGTCATTTTCATTGTATCGAGCTGGTTCATCTCACGGAAAGTATCTACAGCTGATGAGTACATTTCGGGCAACGGCAAGCTGGGTGTAGCGTTCGGGACGACTTCACTCCTCGCTTTCTGGATTACCGGCAATACCATTATGGCTGCACCGGAAGCGGCTTATGGACTGGGCGTCATCGGAGCCATCGCTTATTCATTCCTTGGCGGCGTTGCGGTTGTGTCGTTTTCGCCTCTCGGCAAGCGCATCCATGAAATCATCCCGCACGGCAAGACGGTCGGGGACTTTTACAAAAACCGCTTTGACAAGAAGAACTATTATTTCTTTATGGTGATGCTGTTTATCTATATGTTCGGACTGTTGATGACCCAAGGGATCGACGGAGGCCTTCTGCTGGAACAGATCTTTGATGTGCCTTATTCCTTGGCCGTTGTCCTGACGTTTATCATTGTGATCGCTTACGCCACCATGGGCGGTTTTTCTTCCATTACGGGCATTGCCTTTTTCCAGGTCATGCTGATTTTCCTGGTGGTTATCGTTGTGCCGCCGCTTGTGTATTTCTCCACAGGAGTCGCACCGATTTATACAGGGATGGTCGAGTTTGCCCCTGAAAAACTGGACTTGCTGCTGCCGGCGGGAATCTTGTTCATGTTTGCCGGGGCCATGTTTGCCATCGGCGAAGTGTTTATGGACAATACTTTCTGGCAGCGCGCTTATGCGGTAAGAAAAGACAAGTTGATGAGTATTTTCGCATTGGCAGGCATCGGCTGGTTTTTCGTGCCGCTGGCAACTGCGACGTTGGCGTTTGTCGCCATCGGCACCAATCAGGCGCCGGAAGAAGTCAACCAGGTGGCGCCTTTTATCGCACAGATCTACGGCGGCAACTTTGTCAGCTGGATTTTCCTGGTCGGGGTCTGGTCGGCGCTCGCTTCCACCATTGCGGCGATCCTGAATGCCTTGGTGTCGCTGTTGATCCATGATATTTACCAAAGCATCAACCCGCGCGCAGACAATGAAAAGCTGCTGCGGATCAGTAAAATCCTGACGGTGGCCATCGGGGTCCTGGCGCTGCTGATTTCTTTGCCGAAATTCCTGACGATGCTGCAGATACTGATTTTCCTGGGTGTTATCAATGCGGCATTCGTGTTTCCCATTATTTATGGCCTGTTTTGGAAAAAACTCGATGCCACGGTCAGTTTTATCGCTTCAATTTTAGCCATCATCGTGGGCTATGTAGTGTATTACACCGTCGGCGATTTGTAGGGAGTGGTGGCGAGCGGCTGGATTTCCTTCCTCGTGTGCTGGATCGGCAGCCTCGTGAAACCCGCCAATTACAATTGGGATAAACTCTATCGGGTCGGCCAAAGCCAAGCATCGGAGGTGGAACGCAAATGACGATGTCACTCGGCGTTTTTACCGTTTTGATTTGGGTGAGCATTTTAGGTTCAGCACTATTGATGCTGACGATTTTCGGCTATTTCCTTTATGAATTAAGAAAGAACAAAATTTGGTGAACTGGAGGAGGGATTGGATGTTAAAGCTTAATACGTTTTCAATCGCCGCGAGAGATGAAAAAACCGGCCAATTCGGAGTGGCGGTGTCGACGAAAGTGCCGGCGGTTGGCTGCCTATGCCCGTTCGTAAAAGCAGGTGTCGGGGCAATCGCCACACAGTCTTTCGTGAATCCATATATCGGCATCAACGGCCTGAAGTATTTGGAGGAAGGCATGTCTGCCCAGCAAGTCATGGAGCGAATCTTGCAGGAAGACCCGGAACGGGCAATCCGCCAGTTCAGCATTGTCGACAAACAAGGCAATGCCGTGGCATTCTCCGGCGACCAATGCGACGGCTGGTACGGCCATTTGACGGGACCGAATTATGCTATTGCCGGAAATATGCTGATCGGTGAAGAGACCATCCAGGAAATGAAAAAAGCTTTTGAAAGCACAGCCGGCTTAATCCTGGCGGAACGGCTGATCGCCGCGATGGAAGCCGGGCAGGCGGCAGGAGGAGACAAGCGCGGACGGCAGTCGGCTTCATTAAAAGTCTTTTCCACAGAAGAATACCCGCTCGTCGATTTGCGGGTGGATGAGCATCCGGACCCAGTGAAAGAATTGCGCCGCATTTTCAGCGTTGCCCAAAAAGAGTTGTTTCCGTTCATGGAAATGCTGCCGACTTTGCAAAATCCGAAAGGGAAGTTTGATTTTGAGTCTTCGCGAAAGATGGGATTATTGCAGGATGAAGGATGATCAAGCAAGACAAATCAAAAAAGCTTGTCCTGGTTTGATGGGGCAGGCTTTTTGTCATTTGGGTATTTAATACATTATTAATGAACAAATACTAGACCGCTCTCAATGAGACGACTGAATTTAAAGGAACTTTAATTAATGGCGGTCGTCAATAGACAGACGGAGAGATTGAGGATTTTTAAAGGATTACTATTGCATGTGATAGTGTTCCACGAAAGGATGATCAGAATGGCATTGATGGACAAGCTGAATGAATTGAAAAACAAGTCGATTGAAAAAGGCAAGATTCATTGGGACGAAAACAAAGATGATTACAAAGACAAGGCGATAAATTTAAAAAACAATGTAAAAGATAGATTCTCTAAATAGATTGTAAAGCAATACCTTCAGACAAGTCAGAAAAAGTACCCCCACATCGTATGTGATAAAAACGATGTGGGGGTTTTTATATTGCTACATAAATATTGGGTCCCCATTAAATAAATAGGATGAAAAGTGTTGCCCCGTTTTCCTGATTTTACAAAGCGAGATAGTTGAACCTGATTTATTGCAGGAGCAAGGTTGTAACTCAGAGGTAGAAGGTTGTAACTCAAGTTCGATTGGTTGCAACTCAAACTCGATTGGTCGTAACTCACTCCAAAAAGGTCGTAACTCACCATAATAAAGAAGCAAGAGGGGAACATCTGAATTTTACTGATGAACAAAAAACTCAGTGCTCCATATTCTATGTTAAAAATTGGTTTAAAAATTTAATTAAAATGAAAATATGGTATAATTTTTCTGTATATGTAAATTAATTGAACGTAAAATTTTTATTGAAATTGTGTTTTAAAAAGAAATTAATCAGACTAGGATTATTAGGAGATGAAGAGAATGCCAGTAAAAAAAGCGATTATACCTGCTGCCGGTCTTGGAACTCGTTTCCTGCCTGTAACGAAAGCCATGCCGAAAGAAATGCTGCCGATCGTCGACAAGCCCACCATCCAGTACATTGTGGAAGAGGCGATTGCTTCCGGGATTGAAGACATCATCATCGTCACCGGCAAAGGCAAGCGCGCAATCGAGGATCATTTTGACCATGCCTTTGAATTGGAAGCGACTTTGCTTGAAAAAGGGAAACTGGATATGCTCGATTCGGTCTTGCAGACATCCAAAGTGGAAATCCATTACATCCGGCAGAAACAGCCGCTCGGATTGGGGCATGCCATCTGGTCGGCACGAAAGTTTATCGGCAATGAGCCGTTCGCCGTGCTGCTCGGGGACGACATTGTCGAAAACGACGAGCCTTGCTTGGCTCAACTGATGCACCAATACGATCAGACTGGGAACAGTGTGATTGGCGTCCAGCAGGTTGCAGCCGAAGAGACGAATCGCTACGGCATCATCGATCCGATTTCTGTGGACGGCAAGCTCATCGCTGTGGACCGCTTTGTCGAGAAGCCGGAAGCCGGGACTGCGCCGTCCAATTACGCCATCATGGGCCGCTACATCCTGACGCCGGAAATTTTTGATTTCCTGGGGGAACATAATTTGGGGGCAGGCGGGGAAATCCAACTGACCGATGCCATTCAGAAGCTGAATGAAGTGCAGCCGGTCTACGCCTATGAATTTGACGGCCAACGGTTTGATGTAGGGGAGAAGTACGGCTTTATCGAGACAACGATCGAGTTTGCGTTGAAGCGTCCTGAGCTGCGGGATCAGTTGCTGGAGTTGTTTGAGAAGAAGCTTCAGGAATCTTATTTGAATAAGAAGTAAAACGAAGGGATAACTTTAATCGGTTATCCTTTTTTGTTTGTCCTGAACGTAACTTTTTATTTAGTCCACTTTACCTATATTTAACCTTTTGCCTATAGGATGGGATTACGATGAAAAGCTCCTGAAAGTTTTATTCCATAAAAAATTATGCTGGTCCAGAAATTTGAGAGATATAACGTTCAAGATGGGCATAATAAAACATTCAGGAGTTCATGCCGCTTCACTTGGAGGGGCATTTTTTCTAAATACATCACAAAGGGGAAAGATCTATGGGGAAACTATCGAGACTGAGTTTTTTAATGTTTTTGGCTTTAACTTTGTTACTGGCTGCGTGTGGTTCAAAAGAACCGGAGGGGAACGCTGCTGGCGGGGAAACGGACGGCAAAGAGAAGAAAGTATTAAGAATCGTCACTGACGGCGCCTATGCACCGATGGAGTATATGGACGGAGGCGAAGTGGTCGGATTCGGCGTTGATTTTACCAAAGCGGTTGCAGCGGAAGCGGGGTATGAACCGAATATCGAAGTTATTGGCTGGGACCCGATTTTCGTGGAGATTGAAGGGAAAACGGCGGATATGGCGGTTTCTTCCATTACAATCAACGATGAGCGGAAACAGACCTATGATTTCTCGGTGCCCTATTACTTGTCCACCAACAAAATCATGGTGCCTGAAAACAGCGATGTAGCAAAAGGTGCTGATTTGAAAGGCAAGAAAATTGCGGTGCTGAACGGTTCGACAGGCCAGGAAGTGGCAGAAAAAATTGCCGGGGAAAACAGCCGGGACATCCTAAAGTTCGCGGACAATAACTTGGCGATCCAGGAGCTTTTGGCTGGCGGCGCTGATGCGGTCATTGCAGATAATACGGTGGTCGAGTATTACACAAAAATGAACCCGGATCAAAAGCTGAAAGTGGTGACGGATGAAGGGTTTTCGGATGAGTTTTACGGCGTCTTGTTCCCGAAAGGCAGCGACTTGAAGCCGGAAATCGATAAAGCCATTAATGCCGTGTACGAAAGCGGTAAATATGCGGAAATCTATGAAAAGTGGTTTGGTACAGAACCGGATATTGAAACATTGAAAGCACAACAATAAAACGAATATAAGCTGAATTGCGTAACTCTAGTGACTAGTGTTACGCAATTTTTGTCCAATGAAAATTTAAGCATAGGAGGATGCAAACTCCCTTGCTTATCCGTAACAGCTGAATACAGAAAGTGAGGGCAATCTATGGATTTTCGTATTGATTTGATTGTGGAGTATTTTCCTTTTTTCCTGGAAGGAGCCCTATACACGATTGGGATCTCTATACTTGGCATTTTGCTTGGAACCGTTCTCGGCTTGCTGATCGGAGTCGGGAAAATGCTGAAGAACAAGCTTCTAGCACTGCCCTTTAATTTGTTTATTACGTTCTTTAGAGGCACGCCTTTATTTGTCCAAATCCTGTTGATTCATTTTGGCTTGATTCCATTTTTCCTGGGGCAGACCAATGCCATTGTCGCGGGAGTTGTGGCATTGACCTTGAATGCTTCCGCTTATATAGCGGAGATTTTCCGGGCCGGCATCCAGTCGATTGACAGAGGGCAGATGGAAGCGGCACGCTCGCTTGGCCAGACACATATCCAGGCAATGCGCTATGTCATTTTGCCGCAGGCGTTCAAGCGGATGATTCCGCCGCTCGGCAACGAGTTTATCGTGCTGCTAAAAGATTCTTCGCTGCTCGCCGTTATCACGGTTCCGGAACTGATGTACTGGGGCCGGGCTTTCCAAGGCCAGTATTATAAAATCTGGGAGCCTTATTTGACAGCGGCCCTCATTTACCTGATTTTGACGCTGACGTTGAGCTATCTTCTAGACCATGTAGAAAAGAGGTTGGCTACAGAATGATTCGAGTCGAGAATTTAAAGAAAACATTCGGGGAAAACGAAGTGCTGAAAGACATTAGCGTGGCAATCCAGCCACAGGAAGTGGTTGTGGTCATCGGACCGTCGGGATCCGGCAAGTCTACATTTCTGCGCTGCATCAATTTGCTGGAAACGATCACCAGGGGGCACGTCTATATCGAAGGCGTCGACATCACCGATAAAAAGACCAATATCAATAAAATCCGGACCGATGTCGGCATGGTGTTCCAGCAATTTAATTTGTTTCCACATAAGACGGTATTGGAAAACATCACGATGTCTCCAATCAAAGTGAAAAAGGTGGGTGAAAAAACGGCGAAAGAAAAAGCATTGGCGCTGCTGAAAAAAGTAGGGCTGGTGGAAAAAGCGAATGCTTATCCGGATTCGTTGTCTGGCGGCCAAAAGCAGCGCGTAGCGATTGCACGGGCACTGGCACTGGAACCGAAAATCATGCTGTTCGATGAACCAACGTCGGCACTGGATCCTGAAATGGTCGGTGAAGTGCTGGAAGTCATGAAACAGCTTGCCATAGAAGGCATGACAATGGTCGTCGTGACCCATGAAATGGGCTTTGCCCGGGAAGTGGGGGACCGTGTACTTTTCATGGACGGCGGCTATATCGTGGAAGAGAATGTACCGAAGGAATTGTTCGAGCGGCCGCAGCATGAGCGGACAAAACTATTTTTAAGCAAGGTGTTATAGGAAGAGGAATTTTACACTTATGTATAGGAGGAAGAAGATGGGGAATTTTACATCCATTTTAGTTTTCTAAAATCTTATTATGGGATTAGGTTTTGTAGCCTGGTGAAATAGGTAATGTACTAAAAGAAGGATTCATTCGATATGTGCCGAAGAAGTCAATGAAAGGAGATGGTCAATTTGAGTATGCAAAATATCAAAGCAACCGATTTGGTAAGAGATGAGTACGGCAATTATTACGAAGTGGTAGGCGTACATACAGAAGGCGAAACCTTAAAGGCGCTTGAGGTATCGAACCTATATTTTGAAACCTCATTCCGCAGCCCAGCTAACAGTGAAAGCTTAGGGGAAGAATACAAAGGCAAACCGATCGGTGTCTATTTGCAGGACCAGCTGAATGCTTATATAGATGACATTCAGAAACGGGAACGGCCGATTTACGGGATACGCGATTTGATGGTCAACCGGATTAAAGTTTATGCGGTGGATATCACGCAGCCGCATCCAAAACGGAATCAGACGGTATAATTTCAGTTGCCCATTAAAATTTTGCCAAACCTATCCGGTGAAATCATTTGATTTCACCGGATAGGTTTTTTATTGTTTTTTATAAAACATAGGTATTTATACTCGTTTATATTAAGTACTAATAACTATAATAAAGAAAAGGGAAACCATTTTTTGTTTGATTATCCATAGAATTAACAAGGAGAAGAAAGAGGAGGGAAAAAAGTGAACAAGAATATGATATTGAAGTTCATCATGCTGCTGGTTTTTACAGGCTTTTTGTTGATTGACAGTGCTTCACCGGCTTCGGCTGATGCAACAGAGGGAAGCAGCACCGATGCAGTGGCGCAAGTTGTACCGGCCAGTTTAAAGTTGAACAAGTCTTCCTTGCCCATCGCCAATAACCAGACATATAAAGTGACGGCGACTGTCGAGCCGGCAAACGCGGCTGATAAGACAATCATCTGGGAAAGTTCGAATCCGAAAGTTGCCTCTGTTGATGCGATGGGCAATATCAAAGGGCTGGCAAGCGGCAGCTCTGTCATTACAGCTACAGCAAAAGACAATACAGAAGTATACAAAATTTTAACAGTAAACGTTTCTGCTAAAACCGTAAAAATGAATAAAACCAGTTTATCGGTAATTGCTGGACAAGCAGCAACGTTAACTGCAGCTGTTGCACCGGCAGACAGCACGCCTAAAACGGTGGCTTGGAAATCGTCCAACACAAAAATTGCCATCGTGGACAGCAAAGGGAAAGTTATCGGTAAAGGTGCAGGCACAGCCACAATCACGGCTTCGGTCAGTGGAGGGAAATCAGCAACCGCAAAAGTTACAGTGGTGCCTCCGATTGCTGCAAAATCAGTTAAGTTGGACAAAACATCTTTCACTTTGGCAGCCGGAAAAACGCATACATTAAAGGCGACGGTTAGTCCAAGCAATACCACGAACAAGTCAGTAAAATGGAAATCGTCAAATGCAAAAGTCGCGACAGTGGATAGTAAAGGGACAGTGAAGGCGGTTGGAGCAGGAACTGCTAAAATCACAGTGACTACTGCAAACGGCAAATCCATTGGTGCGACTGTTACAGTGCCTTACGTGAAAAGCCTATCGGCAGGAACCTGGAAAGGCGGTACGCATTTGCCGGCTGGCCGTTATAGAATTACCACCAATTCCGGCAGCGGCAATTTGATCATCGGGATGGGAACCGATCGATTCGTCAATGAAATCCTCACCAGCACGAATGATGGATGGGGAGTCCAAATGGTGACGACCGACATCAAAGCAGGCGATAAAATTGAAATCATGGGACTCGATAGCGTCCAATTCACAAAAGTTACCAATGTGAAATTGAATACTCTGCATGCTGGCCATTGGACGGTAGGCAAGGATATCAATGCAGGCAGGTACCAAATCACCACTCCAAGCGGATCAGGCAATTTGATCATTTTCAGGGGCTATCATTTATTGGTCAATGAAATCTTATCGGCTAAAAAGCAACCCTATTACGTGACCAGTGTTACCCAAACGCTTCAGAACGGAGACCGGATTGAAATTGCTGGTTTAAATAAAGTCGTTTTCACTAAAAAGTGAATAAAGGTTTTCCGAAATCTTTTACTCTTTCCGCCTGTCACTCAGGCGGATTTTTTATTGATAATTGTAAATAAAAATCTGACATGTTTAGTTTCATTTTGACGGGGAAAAGAACCGTAGTGAAAAAATAAAAATGGAAAATATAAACTATTAGGAAGAAGGGTTTCTATTTGGGCTTAAATCCTATTGCATTGGTCATCATTATTTTCTTGATTAGCATCGTTTATGTGACGCTGTCGACTGTCCGGATGATTTTGATGATGAAAGGCTACCGGTACTTAGCGGCCGGCTTATCGGTGATAGAAGTCATCATCAATATTCTGGGCTTGGGCTTGGTGCTCGAAAACATTTCCGAGATCCAGAACTTGATTTCTTATGCAGTCGGCTTCGGGGCAGGTGTTGTCGTCGGTTCCGTCATTGAAGACAAACTGACGCTTGGCTATGTCACTGCAACGGTGGTGTCTCCGGAAAACTCAGACCGCTTGTCGAAGCAATTGCGGGAACTTGGCTACGGTGTGACGGATTGGGAGACGAACGGGCACGAAGGACCGCGCCGTTCGCTGCAAATCCTGACGCCGAAAAAACGCGAATTGAAATTGTACCAGACGATCAAAGAACTGGAACCGCAGGCATTTGTGGTCGCCAATGACTCGAAGACGATCCACGGCGGGTTCTGGATCCGGACAGTGAGAGGCAGAAGGTTGACTCATTAAATTATCTGCAAGAAATATATGGATTGAAAAAGCTGTTGGGATATTTCAAGCATCCCAACAGCTTTTTTGTGGATCAGAAAAATTTTTATTTTTTAATTTAGTTTATCGCTAAATGGTTTAGTGTTAAACTAAATTCCAACTAACTATAAAGGGGATGTTTTGAATGGGGAAAATGCAGGATAAAGTTGTCATCATAACCGGAGGAGCCGGGGGCATTGGCAGTGGCATGGCAAAAGAAATGGTGAAAGAAGGGGCGATTGTCGCAATTGTTGATTTCAATGAAGAAACCGGAACGGCAATGGAAAAAGAGCTGCAAGTCCATTCGCCGAAATCAATGTTTTTGAAAGCGGATTTAATGAACCGTGAAAAGTTGGGCGGAATTGTTGAAACTGTCGTATCGAAATACGGCAAATTGGATGTACTGGTCAATAATGCGCATGCTTCAAGACAAGTAACGATTGAAGAGACCACCCAAGCGGATTTGGATTTGTCATTTGGCACCGGTTTTTATCCCACATTCTATTTGATGCAGGCGGCATTGCCGTACTTGAAAGAAACTAAAGGGAACGTCATCAACTTTGCTTCCGGGGCAGGTCTTGCTGGACATGAAACACAAGGCGCTTATGCAGCAGCAAAAGAAGCAATCCGCGGCATATCACGCGTTGCTGCGAACGAATGGGGGCGTTTCGGAATAAATGTCAATCTCATTAGCCCAATCGCCAATTCACCGGGGGTACAGGCTTGGGCAAAAGCGCAGCCGGAGTACTATGAGGCCGTAAAGAATAAAATTCCATTGGGGCGTTTCGGGGATTTACAGCAAGACATCGGCCGTGTTGCCGTTTTCCTGGCTTCTGAAGACTCACAGTATATTACCGGACAAACTTTAATGGTCGATGGCGGTTCCATCATGCTCCGCTAATAGCTGTATTTTTGAGGAGGATTTTTTTGAAACAAACAACGATTTTCAAGCTGATTCAAATGGTTGAGCAGATGAATAACAGCAACATCATGCGCTTTACAAAAGCGTTCAAATACCCAATCGGCATTTCGCCAATCCTGGTGCTGGCCGAATTGCAGACAAAAGGTCCTCAAAAACAGGCGGAACTGGCTAAAACCACCGGCTATACAAAAGGAGCCATGACCAGCATTGCCGATAAACTGGTTAAGCTCGGTTTGGCTGAACGGTTATACGATAAAAATGATCGGCGGACGATTCAATTGAAAATAACAGCTGAAGGCAAAAAAGCCCTAGCTGAAGCCCAGGAAATCGGCAAAGATGTTTTCATGGAGCTTTTTGATGTATTGAATGAAGACGAGATTCTCCAGTATCTGACCTTGCAGGAGAAATTGATAAAAGGGATTGAAGAGCGGAAGAAGCAGTGATTTGCATATGTTTGTATACCTGGATTAAAGCAGTTGGGAATTGTAATGAGCCCAGCTGCTCTTTCGATTATTTTCGTCTGAGATTCCATGGATTCAAAGCTATCACTACCCTGGATTAATTGACGGAATATTCTTCTTACTCTATGATGGAGTAGAATTTTGGAAATATAGGGAAGTGGAAGAAAGGGGATGGGGAATTGATTATTGATAAAGTGTTTTCGACTGTGGACGTTCATGTAGCAGGTGAACCGCTGCGGATTATCACGGGAGGGCTGCCGGAAATTAAAGGGGCAACCCAACTCGAACGGCGGTCTTATTGCATGGAGCATCTGGACGACCTCCGCAAAGTGCTGATGCTGGAGCCGCGCGGACATCACGGCATGTACGGCTGCATTATCACGCCGCCGGCAAGCCCGCATGCCGATTTCGGTGTACTGTTTTTGCATAACGAAGGCTGGAGCACGATGTGCGGGCATGGCATTGTTGGTGTGATCACCATGGGCATTGAAACCGGCCGTTTTAAAGTTACAAAGGAAAACCAGAAGTTCATCATCGACAGCCCGGCAGGTGAAGTAGTGGCTTATGCGAAATGCCAGGGTTCTGTCGTAGAGTCTGTATCATTTGAAAATGTCCCGTCGTTTGTCTTGAAAAAAGATTTGCCGATTGAACTGGAAGGGCGGAAGTTTACCGTGGATATCGCTTTTGGCGGTGCTTTTTACGCGGTGGTCGACAGCAAAAATCTGGGCTTGTCCGTCAATAATAACGATTTGCCTGCCATCCAGAAATGGGGAACGAAAATCAAGGCCCATATCGAAAGTGAAATGGATATTGTCCATCCGCTGGAAAAAGGGCTTCACGGGATTTATGGCGTGATTTTCTCAGACGATCCGGTGTCTCCGGAGGCGGATTTGCGCAATGTGACGATTTTTGCTGACGAACAAGTGGACCGTTCCCCTTGCGGAACCGGTACTTGTGCAAGGCTCGCTACGCTGTATGCAAATGGCACATTGGCCGAAAACGGCAGTTTTGTCCATGAAAGCATTACAGGGGGACGTTTTACGGGGGAGGTGCTGTCGGTTGGGGAAGTGGGCGCCTACGAAGCGGTTGTCCCGAAAGTCACGGGGCAAGCCTTTTTGACCGGTATCCATCAATTCTTTTTAGATCCGAGAGACACCTTGCCGCAAGGATTTTTATTGGAGCAAAAAGAAACTGCAATCAGTAAAGATGCATCAACGCAATGATTTGAGGGTTTCCCGAACTGCAGAAAATAGAAAACAGCTGCTTTCCCACTTGAGTGGAATGCAGCTGTTTTTTGGTTTATTTGGAGATGGCGGGTTCTGTTTTTCTAGCATGTTCTTCCCAGTAATGCTGCAGTTTCTTTTTGCCTTTTTTGACTTCCGGATGGAATTGGATATGAGCTCCGTCTCTTGTTGCTTCTATCTGCTGGATTGCCTCGGGAATGAGTTCTTCCACTGCATATCCCCCGATGTCATCAAGTATCGACAAGCCCGCAACAACGCCTTGGCTCATGGCGACTTTAGCGCCTTCAATGCCTGTGATATTGCCCGCTACATAAAGGCGGTCAAGCGGGGTTTCCATGCGTTCGTTATGGAGCGGGACATAACCGCCCAGTTCCTCGATGAAATGGAACGGACATCCTGTCAAAGCCACCAGTTCGGCAAGTGGATACAATCCACCGGCGATGCAGACAAAGTCGGCACTGATTTTTTCTTCCGTTCCCGGAATCACATCGCCGTTCGGACGGATTGACGCGATGGTCACACCTTCTACGGTTTCATCTCCATAAATTTCAATGACCGCTTTTCTCAGCATGATCGGGATGTCCCACATTTTCACACCGCTTTTCGGATAAAAGGAAATCCCTATTTTTTTCAGGAAATCGTTTTTCATCAGTTTGCTGCCGAATTTTACAAGTGCGGAAGGGGCCATATGTGAAACATGCAACAGTGAATTCATCACATCAAGCGGATGGGCCGATTCTTTGGTCACCACGTTCTTTTTCGGCAAGGTGATGCAGGCGACATCAATTTCTGCCAGCTTCAATTCCATCGCAATGGCGGAAGACAGGACGTTGACGCCAATGATGACTCCGCGGTCGCCCGGTTGGACCCGGTGGACGTTGGTCATCACTTGTGCAGCGCCGACCGACATGACGCCCGGCAAGGTCCAGCCCGGAATCGGCAGCGGCAATTCAGCGGCTCCGGTCGCAACCAGCAAATGGCTCGCTTCTTCGATGCCCTGATCGGTGTAGACGCTCCAGGAATGCCCGCGTTTTTCGATATTCGAAACGGCTGTATTCAAACGGACGTCGATGCCAAGCTGCTGCGCCCGGCTGTGCAGCTTTTGGGACTCTTTTATGCCGTTCCACCATGTGCCGTCCGGTTCTTCGTAAAGCTGTCCCAGCAACCTTCCGCCTGCTTTCATGTATTCATCAATTACCAGAACGTTTACTCCTTGTTCCGCCAAGGTGATGGCTGCCGATAAGCCGGCAGGGCCGGCTCCAATAATCACAACTTTAGTCATTGTCAGGCCTCCAGTCTCTCACCGAAGCGAGCAGTTTTTCCCCGCCCAGCACCGCCATGCCGTCACAGACAGGAGTCAAGCAAGCCCTGACGCCTTGCTGGCCGTCGACTGTCACCCGGCATTCGAAACAATGGCCGATATTGCAGTAAATTCCCCGCGGAGTGCCGGTTTCCTCATTGACACGCAGCTTCCGGATGCCGTTTGCCAATAAAGCGGCAGCGAGCGATTCCCCGTTTAAAGCCGTGTACGCCAGATGATTAAAAGTAAAAGAAACCGTGTCTGTGTCATCGACTTTGTCGAGCACCGGATGATGAATGATTCTTTTGGTCATTGTTCAACATCTCCTAACTGCCCGAAGCTCAGCGGCCGGACCGGCGGCTGGTACTTTAATGTGATTTGTGTGGCATCTCTTTCAGTGGTAGCAAGTGCAATACTGTCGATCATCTGGCGGCAGGTGCGGCCGCCGCAATAGCCCATGCCTGCCCGGGTCCGCAGTTTCAGTTCCCGCGATGTACAATTGAAGCTTTTTGCCGTTTCAGTTAATTTTCCATAAGTGACTTCTTCGCATCTGCAAATGATCATGTCGTTTTCCATCAATTTTCTCACCCCATGCTCGCTTTTTAAAACTTACACTTTAATATCATGCAAGATTCGAGCCAAAAATTGATTTTAGACTTCAATCCCTAATTTATTTAGCCGGTTGTATAAAGTAGCACGGGTGATTTCCAGATTCTTGGCGCATAGCTGCTTGTTGCCGCCGGCTTCATCAAGGGCCCTCAAAAGGATTTCTTTTTCTATTTCCTGCATTTGCTCGCTTAGCGGCAGCCCTGCTTTTGGCATTGTCCTTGGCCTTTCGGGGGATGCCTGTGCCTGGCCGGTGTGCTGCACCCAGTCAATTTCTGAAGGCAGGTCGTCAAGCTGCACTTCTCCGTTATCGGAAAAAACCACCAGCCGCTCAATGGTGTTTTTCAGTTCCCGGATGTTCCCGGGCCACGAATGCTGGAGCAGAGCTTGCATGACGGCCTGCGAAATTCCATGGATCGGGCGTTTGTATTTCGTTGAAATTTCATACAGGAAATAATGGGTCAGTTCAATGATATCTTCCGGCCGTTCCCGGAGCGGCGGAATTATGAAATTGACGACATTCAGCCGGTAGTACAGGTCTTCGCGGAATTTCCCTTCCTGGACAAGTTCTTTCAAATCCCGGTTCGTTGCCGCCACGACCCGGAAATCGATTTCCAGTTCTTTTGTTCCGCCGACTGGATAGAATTTCTTTTCCTGGAGCAGGCGCAGAATTTTCACTTGCATCTCGAGCGGCATTTCAGCGATTTCATCCAAGAATAACGTGCCGCCTTTCGCCATTTCAACTTTCCCTTTTTTCCCTTTTTGATCAGCGCCGGAAAACGCCCCTTTTTCATAACCGAAGATTTCACTTTCAAACAGCCCATGCGGTATGGCACCGCAGTTGATTGCAACAAAAGGGGACTTATCAGATTCCCTTAAATTATGGATGGCTTTTGCGAATAGTTCCTTGCCGACGCCGCTTTCGCCGTAAATCAGCACGCTGGCATTGGTAGCTGAAGCTTTTTCGACGATTTTCATCGTTTTCTTTAATGCCGGGCTATTGCCGCGGATGGAAATGAATGAATTGGCGGCGGAAGACGTTTTTCTCATTTGGTTTTCCAGATTGAACAACTGTTCCGATGTCTTGGACAGTTCATTATTCAAGTGGATTTGGCTCGTGATGTCGGTTTCTGAAACGACGGCACCGATGATCTTCCCTTTAAAATGCACGGGATTCGAGTTGATCAGCACCACCAGATCATTTCGCGCCTGGTGCTGCCGGCGGTGGACCGAAGACCCGTCTTTTAAGGTTTTCAGAATTTCCAAATGGTCTTCGCGGAAGAAATCAGAAATCGGTTTGCCGATGATCTCTTCTTTTTTGACGGAGAAAATCTTCTCAGCCCCTTTAGTCCAATACCGCACTTTTTTATCAGCGGAAATGGTCGTACAGGATTCGTCGATGGTATCTAAAATGGTTTCCAAATAAGCCTGTGACTGTTCGTATTCATTCAATAAATTTTTCGAAAACAGAGCAGGCGTCAAATAACCGGCAATTTGCATTTCATGGTTTCGGATCAAGGTGTATGGGCAGCTGTTGACTTTCTCCAGTACGATTTCTAAACCGTCGTCCAATGAAGCCGTAGCGCACAAAGCGGATGTAAAAGACAGGTTTCTCGGGTGGGGCTCCATGCAATGCCAGTTATTTCCTTGTCCGGTGAATATTTTAATGCCAGGCTTCTTTTTCAATAAAGCATGTAGCTTATCCGGGTGCTCAGGCGTATTCAGCAATATAAAATCCGTTTCCAGAAGTTTTTCCAATATGTCTTTGTTTTTATTCAATATTAAACACCCCTTGGTATGTATAAAAATTTTGAATTGTATAACGATTTTTACACATGGCAGTACTTTATTCAAGGAGAATCGCAAAGTTCTGTGCTTTTATGAATTGGCACAGAACTTGCATAGTTACTATTAGTGAAGTCGCCAAAGGAAAAGGGGGAAAGGTATGGATGCTATTCAACATCGTGATGTTGTCGTAATAGGCGGCGGCATCATCGGAGCGGCGATTGCTTATTACGGAGCGAAAGCGGGATTGGAATTGACCGTTCTGGAAAAAAAAGAATTGGCTAGCGGAACTTCTTCAAGATGCGACGGAAATATTCTCGCCATTGACAAAGATCCGGGCTTCGATAGCCAAATGTCATTAAAAAGCCAGCAGCTCGTCCATGAACTGAGCAAAGAATTGGAAATGCCGTTTGAATACCGCAATCCCGGAAGCATTCTGGTTTGTGAAAACGACACGGAAATGGAAGCTGCCGACAAATGGGTGAAAAGCCAGCAAGCCGCGGGGCTGGATTTTAAAATGCTCGACCGGGAAGACCTCCGCAATGAATCAAAATACTTTGCCGATGATTTGTTCGGCGGATTGGAATGCAAGACCGATTCAACGGTCAATCCGTATATGCTGACGTATTCGATGTTCCGCAGCGCCGAAAAGATGGGGGCGAAAATCCATACGAATACAGAAGTCAAGCATGTATCGAGAAATGCGGCGACTGGCCAGTTTACGATCGACACGGACAAGGGCACCTTCACCGCCAATAAAGTGGTCAATGCCGGAGGAGTCTGGGCGCCGCGTCTCGGAGAGATGATGGGGCTCGATATCCCGATCATCCCGCGAAAAGGCCAGTTGATTGTCGCTTCCCGGCAGCAGCCGGTCGGCCTTCGGAAAGTGATGGAATTCGGTTATTTGATTTCGAAGTTCGGCGGCAGCCGCACGGTTGATCCATTGACCGAAAAGTACGGCGTGGCATTGGTCTTTGAGCCGACGGAAAGCCAGAACTTCCTGATTGGCAGCAGCCGGCAATTCAGCGGCTTTGATACCAAAGTCGATTACGAAGTGACCAAATACATCGCAAAACGGGCGGTCCGCTTTTATCCGAAAATGGCCGATATGACCATCATTCGGACTTACGCAGGACTTCGCCCGTGGACTGAGGACCATCTGCCGATCATTTCACGTGTGGAGGATGTGCCGGGCTACTTCATTGCGGCAGGGCATGAAGGCGATGGCATCAGCCTCGCCGCAGTAACGGG
The DNA here is from genome assembly GCF_057748275.1 of Planococcus sp. VCh962. Classification (NCBI taxonomy): domain Bacteria; kingdom Bacillati; phylum Bacillota; class Bacilli; order Caryophanales; family Caryophanaceae; genus Planococcus; species Planococcus sp. VCh962. The sequence continues at coordinate 108,770 of NZ_JBYLHS010000002.1, read as the reverse complement.
AAAATTGATTGAAGAAATGATCAACGACAAAGAGACCTGTATTCCGGTTGAGCCGCTGCAGCTCTCGCGTTTTAAGGAAAGGGTGGCCATGGGATGAATTATCAGCGTTTATTCACGACAATCGATACGCATACAGGCGGAAATCCGACGAGGACGGTGCTCAGCGGCCTGCCGCCGCTAAAAGGCAAGACAATGTCCGAGAAAATGCTTTATATGGAACAGCATTACGATTGGATCCGAAACTTCTTGATGAATGAACCCCGGGGTCATGGCGTAATGTCCGGTGCTATGATGACCGATCCGTGCCATCCCGACGCCGATGTCGGTGTCATTTATGTGGAGACAGGCGGCTATTTGCCGATGTGCGGCCACGATACCATCGGTTTTTGTACAGCATTGGTGGAAGCCGGGCTGATTGAAGTTCATGAACCTTTTACCCATATCAAAGTGGATACGCCGGCCGGCCTCATTGAAGTGAAAATCAAAGTGACGGACGGCAAAGCCGTCGAAGTGACCTTTGCCAATGTCCCGGCGTTCCGGCTGAAGACCATTGAAGTCCCCATCGAAGGTGTCGGCAATGTGCTGTGCGACATCGCTTATGGCGGAAATTTTTACGGCATCATGGATGCACGGCAATTGGGATTGGAACTGGTGGAGTCGAATGCCAGCCGGATTATCGACCAAGCGATCGACATCCGGAACGCCATCAACGCCACTACCGAAGTGGTCCATCCGGAATTTCCGTTTATCAGCGGTTTGACCCATATCGAATTCTATACCGATCCGGTGCATCCGGAAGCGACGGTCAAAAACACGGTGATCGTCCCGCCGGGGGGAATTGACCGCTCGCCTTGCGGAACAGGAACATCAGCAAAACTTGCCGTGCTGTATGAAAGCGGGGAAATTGCCAAAGACGAACTGTTTGTCCATGAAAGCATTGTCGGCACTTTGTTCAAAGCCAAAGTGCTTGAAGAAACGGCAGTTGGCCAATTGGGTGCAGTAATTACGGAAGTTACAGGATCTGCCTGGATCATGGGCATGCACCGCTTTTTCTACAATGAAAACGATCCGTTGCGCGAAGGGTTCTTGCTGATTCCGCCGATGGACCATGAGTTTGCGAAAGAAGGTGTCTAAATGAATTTCGAAAAAATGTTCCACACCATCGACACCCATGTAGCCGGTGAAGCGTTCCGGATTGTGCTGCAGTCGCCGATTGTTTTTCAAAGCACCGACATCCATGCCAACCATGAGGCGCTAAAAAGCAATTTCGAAAATGAAAAGAATTTATTGCTGAATGAACCGCGCGGCCACCGGGGCATGCATGGCTGCATTACAGGAGCTTCCGAAAACGGTGATTTGTCTTTGTTGTTTTTCAATCATCAAGGGGTTCCGAATTTCAAGTATGAAGGCATTATCGCGGTAGTAACGGCATTGATCGAGACGGGAAATTTGAAAAGGACACAAGATGATTATTACCAGATTGAGACAGTAGAAGGGATCATCGGAGTCCAGGCAACCTTGGCGGGACAGGAAGTAATGAATGCCTCTATTCAAGGCAGTGCAGCTTTATCGGATGCAGACTCCAACGCTATTGCTGTTGACGGCCGCAGAAACTATCTGGTGTTTTCTTTGCCGCCTTCGATTCCTGGCATTGAACTGGATCATTTAGCAGCTTTAAACCGTTGGGGAATGGAAAAAGCAGCAAGTCTTACGGAACAAGGCATTGATTATGAAGGAATTATTGTCTTAGAGAATCCGGCTGGATCTGTACGAAAAGTCCGGTCTCTCACTTTTGAGAAAGACGGCTACATTTTAAGGTCTCCAGGAATTGATGAGACGTTTGCGCTGCTTGCTTTTCTGGGGGAAACCGAACTTGAAAACGAAAGCATCTTTGGCAGTTCGCTGACTGCCAAAACGACAACAGGGGATGGACAGTACTTTACTTTAGAGACACAGGCATTTGTCACCGGATCGCATGAATTTATCTTTGACCAGTCCGATCCATTGCCGAACGGATTTCTACTTGCCTAATTGGCAGCGAAAAGGATTGGTTCACCACAAACACAAGGGGGCTTACCATGGACACGAATAAAAGATTGCCGACTTTAGCTGAAACACTGTTTGTATTGATCGGCTTCGGGCTGATTATGGTGCTGTTCATCGTCCAGTTCAAAATTTCAATTCACCTTGCCTTATTGACAACCTGGTTTTTGATCATGCTAGTCGGTCTGAAAATCGGCTATAACTACAGGGAAATGCAAAAAGGTATTTTGAATGGCATCAATGATGGCTTAGAAGCGGTGCTTGTGCTGCTGTCCGTGGGGGCTTTGATCGGCACCTGGATTGCAGGGGGAATCGTGCCATCGATCATTTACTATGGGTTGTCCATCATTGAGCCGAACATCTTTTTATTGGCCGCTTTTATCATCTGTACCGTTACATCCATTGCCACTGGTACTTCGTTCGGTTCTGCCGGAACAGCCGGTATAGCCATGATGGCAATCGGTGCAAGTTTTGGTTTTCCACTGCCGCTCGTCGCCGGTGCGGTCATTTCAGGCTGTTATGTCGGGGATAAATTATCGCCGCTATCGGATACAACGGTAATGACCGCTTCCCTTTCAAAAGTCGATTTGATCGAACATATCAAATCGATGCTGACGGTAAGCATACCGGCCTGGCTGCTGGCAGGCATCCTGTTTTTGGTCAGCGGGTTTTTCTACGGCGGGAATGGAGACATGAGTGCCGCCACGACAACGATGGCCTCTTTGAAAGAGTATTTCCAGATCAGCTGGTATATGTTGATTCCTGCTGCCATCGTCATCCTTTTGCTGGCGTTTAAAATGCCATCGATTCCGGTCATCTTATTCGGGGCACTGCTCGGTACTTTGTGGGCGTTCTTTTTCCAGGGAGCGACATTCCTCGAAGCGTTTAATATTCTATACGCCGGAAATTCAATTGAATCAGGTGTCGAGTTTATCGATAAGCTATTGAATCGTGGCGGCATTGTGTTCATGCTGGATGTCATCGCATTGATCATCTTTGCTCTTGGCGTCGGCGGTTTGATGGAACGCATAGGTGTGCTAAAGGTTCTCGGGAATTATTTATCGAAATGGGCCAACAATCCCGGGAAAACGACAGTTTCTACTCTTCTAGCTGGAATACTCGGCAATCTTTTCGGCGGAGCGTATGTTTCTTTGATTACAGCAAGCAAAATTACCGGGGAAAACTATGACCGGCTGAATATCGACCGACGGGTGCTGTCGAGAAATACGGAGGCCGGAGGGACAGTCACGACGCCAATGGTTCCCTGGTCTGACGGAGGAGTCTTTATGGCGGCGGCACTTGGTGTTTCCACACTAAGCTATCTGCCGTTCCTGTGGTTCAATTTCCTGGTGCTGATCATTTCGATCATCTATGGCTTTACGAATAAATTCATTTGGTATACAAAACCGCAGCAAGCTTCGGCAGAAGAAACGGCTGACGTGCTGCCAGGAGAACTCGAATTATCCAAAAAATAAAGAGAAACTCAATCATACTGACCGTTAAAGTGAGATAAATACGAACCTATAGGAGGAATTTAGCATGGCAAAAATTGAAGGGGTATTCCCTGTACTGGTAACACCAATGATCAACGAGATAGAAATCGATTGGGAAGGGTTCAAGAATAATATTGAACATTTTATCAATGAAGGAGTCACTGGCATCGCCATCAATGGCAGCACCGGTGAATTTGTCAGCCTGTCAAAAGAAGAGCGCTTTAAAGCGGTGGAAGTGGCAGTCGAACAAATAAAAGGGCGCATCACTTTGATTGTCGGAACTGCAGCAGAAACAACGGCTGATGCCATTGAGTTTACACAGCAAGCAGAAAAGGCGGGAGCAGATGCGGCGCTTCTTATCAATTCGTATTATGCCCATCCGAAAGAAGATGAAATTTATGAACATTTCAAAGCAGTGGCGGAATCGGTGAAGCTGCCTGTGATGATTTACAATAATCCTTTTACTTCAGGTGTGAATATTAGTGTAGAAACCATTTTAAAAGTCGGCCGGGACATTGAAAACATTACACATGTTAAAGAATCGAGCGGAGAAATCCGCAATGTGCGCGACATTTCGCGACAAGGAAAAGGGTCGATCAAAACTTTCTGCGGAGCGGATGACTTGGCACTGGAGTCGTTCCTGGCCGGTGCAACCGGCTGGATTTCGGTGGCCGGCAATATTGCACCTCGCCTGGCAATCGACTTGTACGACAATGTCCGAAAAGGGGACTTGGAAACCGCTTGGGAAATCTACGACCGTCTATTGCCGCTATGCACCTTCCTTGAAGGCTCCGGAAAATACGTGCAAATCGTCAAACGGGCGATGGACTTGCAAGGTTTGGCCGGCGGACCATCACGCAGACCACGGCTTGGCTTATCAGAAGAAGAAGACGCAAAGCTGAAAGATTTGCTGAAAAGCATAGAAACCGTTAAAAATTGAGAACCGGAGGCGAATGATGATGGAAGCGATCGAATACCAACTGAAACCGAAAGTTAAAGAATTTCTGGATGGTGTTAAAGGACTTTATGTTGACGGTGAATATGTACAGGCAAAAAGCGGCAAAACATTCGACGTCATCAATCCCGCTACAGAAGAAGTGATTGCCAAAGTGAGCGAAGCTCAGGAAGAAGATATCGACTTGGCTGTTGCGGCAGCAAGAAAAGCCTTTGATGAAGGCGAATGGATCAAGATGGATTCAGCGGAACGCGCACATCTTATTTACAAGTTCGCCAATCTGCTTGAAGAAAATCGGGAAGAGCTGGCACAGCTGGAATCTTTAGATAACGGCAAGCCTTATGCGGTGGCTTTGGCGGATGACGTTGACGGCACGATTCAGCATTTCCGGTATTATTCCGGCTGGGCAACGAAAATGGTCGGGCAGACCGTCCCGGTGTCAAAAGATTATTTGAATTACACCGTCCATGAGCCGGTAGGCGTTGTCGGCCAGATCATTCCCTGGAACTTTCCGCTTGCGATGGCTGCCTGGAAACTGGGTTCCGCCCTTGCAGTAGGCTGCACCGTAGTCATCAAACCGGCGAGTGAAACGCCGCTGTCTCTCTTATATGCAGCCCGGTTATTTCAAGAAGCGGGATTCCCGGATGGTGTCGTCAATGTCGTGCCGGGAGCAGGGAAAATTGCTGGCAATGCAATCGTCGGTCATAAAGGCATCGACAAAATCGCCTTTACGGGATCGACGGCTGTCGGAAAAGACGTCATGCGCAAAGCATCTGAGCAGCTAAAAGGCGTCACTCTGGAGCTGGGCGGGAAATCACCGAGCATCATTTTGGAAGATGCCAATATTGAGGAAGCCATTGAAGGATCTTTTAATGGCACAATGTATAACCATGGCCAGAACTGCAGTGCCTGCACGCGCGTTTTCGTCCACCGGAAACATTACGACCGCGTCACGGAAGCTTTGGCTGAACGGGCAAATGCATTGAAAGTCGGGCCAGGCATGGACCCTGATACTGACATGGGGCCACTTGTCTCATCCAAGCAGCAGCGGACAGTTTTAGAGTATATCGAAAAAGGCAAAGCAGAAGGTGCACGCCTCGTAGCCGGCGGCAGCAAAATGGAAGGCAAAGGCTATTTTGTTCAGCCGACCATTTTTGCGGATGTTGAAGACGATATGGTGATTGCGCGTGAAGAAATTTTTGGTCCGGTCATGTCGCTGTTCGTCTTTGATACTGTAGAAGAAGTGATCAAACGGGCCAACGACAGTGAATACGGTTTGGCGGCCAGCGTCTGGACTGAAAACATTAAAACCGGGCATTACGTTGCCGGCAAATTGCAGGCGGGCACCGTTTGGATCAACGATTTTGGTTTGGAGCTGGAGACCATGCCTTTTGGCGGCTATAAACAATCCGGCATTGGCCGGGAAATGGGCGGCGAGTACGGCTTGGCGAATTATACGGAAGTGAAAAGCGTTCTCGTGAATATTAAGCAATCCCCAGCTGAATAAAAAATCAAACAGCAAGAGCCGCAGATTTTTCTGTGGCTCTTACTGTTTATCAGTAAAAGTATTAATATTTAGAATAGTAAGATAAAAGGGCTAGGAAATCAGATACAATAGAACTAAGTTGGTTTTTGAAGGAGGAGATTACTGGTGGAGTTTTATGAATTCGTGTTCGTGATGGCAGGAGCTATTTTTCTTTTCTATCTTTTAATGGCTGTTACTGAAAAAATAATCGTTCTTTTATTCCGGAAAGATATTGCTCCACTGGTGAAAATATCGCTCTCGTTCATCACTGCCTTTGGAATTCTTTCATTATGGCAATGGAGTTCAGGGAATCTTTTCGGAATCATTGTTGTTGCCACAAGCGGAACCATTATCCTTTTTTATCAATATTGGTTTGTTTATGTCCCCAGAAAGAAAGTGGAGAAAAGAAGGACAGAAAATCTTTGAATTTCTGTCTGAAACTATAGACAAAAGAATTATGTTTTTTTCACTCGCATGAATTTGCATCATGGAAGAGCCATCCCGGACCCTCCGCTTCAGGCGGACGCTTTCCGCGGGCTTGCGCCGAACTAACTCGGACTCGCGTCCGAGTGGATTTCGGCACTTCGCTCCCCCGCAGGAGTCGCCGCCTTGCGCTCCGGCTCCTGGCATCCGGGTTGGACCCGTAGAAGATGCGGGCTATAGTCAACGGAGTCGCGTTCTAAGGGCGTCTCCTTAATTTCCGCTGCAACGTCCTCCTGTGGAAGCAGCATAGCGGAGGTTTTTTATGCATCAAAGCTAGCGTAGCGATGCAAGTGCAATGCGATACAGGAGCACCGGATTCCCCAGTGACGAGAGGGCTGGAGCCAAGTTCATGGAAAGCAAAGTGACCGGTCAGGTTGGAATTATAGCTCCCTATTCATCTCTAGTTGACTTGTCTACAAGCTTAGATAGAGAACCATTGAGTTCTCTGTCTTTTTTATTGCCATCCTTTTACTCAAACTCTTGCTGTTAAAGGATGCAAAGTTCGCGGGGGAAGGTAGTCAGTATTTCTGTTTTGTTTTCGGGATTGATATAGACAATGTCCTCAATCCGTACGCCTCCTTTGCCTGGGATGTAAATCCCCGGCTCGATGGTGAATACCATTCCAGGTAAAATCAGCTCTTCATTTTTTCCATGGACGGAAGGTTCTTCGTGGACTTCGATGCCGAGTCCATGCCCGACCCGGTTATTGAAATAATCGCCGTAGCCTTGTTCCGCGATAATATTTCTCGCTTGTGCATCCACTGTTTTTAAAGCGGTTTTCGGTTTGACAGCGGCTATGCCTGCCTGATTAGACTCGAGGACGATATCGTAAATGGTTTGTTGCTCTCTTGATGGGCTACCGCAGATAAAAGTCCTTGTGATGTCTGAACAATAGCCGTTTTTAATGACCCCCATATCGATCAAAACATAATCGCCTTCCTGTAAAACCCGATCACCCGGTTTGCCATGAGGCAAAGCGGCTCGTTCGCCGAACAGCACAATCGTTGAGAACGAAGGTCCCTCTGCGCCGAATTTCCTCATCAGAAATTCCAATTCTCCCGCCAGCTCCGATTCCGTGATTCCGACTTTTACTCGTTTTATGCCTTCTTCCATTACTTGCTCGATAATTTCAATCGCTTGTCGTATCTCATCGATTTCTGCCTCTGATTTTTTCAGCCGCTGGGAAGATACAAAATGCTGGATATCCTGGACTTCAAGTTTGGGAAATTCCTTCTTCAAGGAACAATAACGTTCGTAGCTTAATGATTTCGCTTCAATACCGATTTTTTCGACTGATTCTCTCAGGTGGCTGCGGACCACTTCAAAAGGGGACTGCTCATCAGAAATAGTAATGACATTTTTTATATCGGTTTCTTGCAGCGCCGCTTCTTTGTCAAGCGATGGGACGAATAAAAATGTGGCATCCGCACCAACTATAAGTCCCATAAATCGCTCGTGCGGATTGGAGTTAAAGCCGGAATAGTAAAAGACGCCAGCTGGTGAAGTAATCATCGCGGCATCCAAGCCGGTTTCTTTCAGATGGTTTTTTATCGCTGTCCGCCGCTGTTCAAACATATTTTCCATTGTAAAACCTCCAACTTGTTTTTATTAATAAAGATGCAAGAACTGTGCCAGCTTTGCTTCCGGAAGAAAGTTTCCGAGGGGCCGCTCTTCCGCTTTTATGTAATGCATCCTTTGAATCTAGGTTTTTCGATTTAATGGGGCTTGATTAGATTTCTGCCGATTTGTTGGCACGAATATTGCACTTCATATATACAACAAAGCCAATAAGGAGGCAAGGGAATTCAGCGGCTGCCATACAAAAAGAAGCAGAATCAAGGGGGAGAGGGGGAGCGGATACATTTAAATGATTGGACATTATAAATTCGCTAATTCAAATAAATTAGACATATTCCCGGAAAAATTAAAGACTGTTCAAATTCTTTTACACTTGAAGCTTTATCCAAAAAGTAAACAAAGGAGGCAGAATAAATGAAAATCAAAGCGGCTTGGATGTTGGTATGGGTTTTGGTAAGCGCGGTATTTTTAGCGGGCTGCTATGGCGGCGGGAAAGAAGAAAGCGCTGGAGCAGAGACAGATGGCAAAAAGTCGGCGGAAACCGATGAAGAGCAAGTGCTGCATTTGGCGGTGGCCGGCGAGATTCCAACGCTAAAGACGAATGGAGCGATTGACGGATTGTCTCAGACCATCATGCAGAATGTCTTTGACGGGCTATTTAAGCTGGATCAGAACGATGAAGTGGTGGAAGCGCTGGTGGATAAGTATGAAATGAGTGAAGACGGCAAGAAATACACCTTTCATTTAAAAGAAAATGCAGTTTGGAGCAATGGAGAACCGACCACTGCTGATGATTTTATATATGCCTGGAAAAAAGCGCTGCATCCGGATACGTTTTCGCCTCATGCCTATCTGATGGGACCGATAAAAGGAGCAGCAGCCATCCAGGATCCGGAAAGTCCAAGTTACGGGAAAGTGGATGAACTGGGAGCAAAAGCAGTCGACCAATTTACGCTGGAAGTGGAATTGGAGAACAGTGTCCCTTATTTCACGGAGTTGTTGACCAATCCGGTATTTTTCCCTCAAAACGAAGAGTTTGTCACTTCCCAAGGAGATCAGTATGCTTTGGAACCCGAGAACTTGATCTTTAACGGGCCTTTTGTTTTGGAGTCGTGGGATCATGACCAGGAATGGGTACTGAAGAAAAACCCGGATTACTGGGGGGAGAAAAACGTCAAGCTGGATAAAGTGAATTTCAAAGTCGCTAAAGATACTTCTACCGAAGTGAATTTGTATGAAACCGATACGGTCGATGCAGCGAACTTATCTGCCGAATTTGTGGAACTTTATCAGGATTCGCCTGAATTTTCGACAACGTTGAAATCGGAAATGTATTTCTTGCGGATGAACCAGAAAAATCCGGCATTGCAAAATGCCAATATCCGGAAAGCCATCGATATGGCATGGAATAAAGAAGAAGCGGCAGAATCCATTTTGAAAAACGGTTCGAAAGGAGCTTACTGGCTGCTGTTCCCGGGTGGATTTGAATCACCGGATGGAAAAGACTTCCGTGACGAAAATGGGGATTTGAACAAAGGTACAGTGGAAGAAGCCCAAAAGCTTTGGGAAAAGGGACTGCAGGAAATTAGCAGCAGCGAATTGTCATTGGGCTTATTAAGCTATGACGATGGCCAACGGAAAGCGGTGGCGGAATACATGAAAAACCAATTGGAGAAAAATTTGTCGGGGTTGAAAATCACCATTAACCAGCAGCCGAACAAGCAAAAATTAGCACTTGAAGCGGCGCAGGATTATGATTTATCCCATTCAGGCTGGAGAAACGATGTCAGTGACCCGGTAGAATTCTTATCGGTGTTCCTTTCTGATGGGCCTTACAACTGGCAGAGCTATAAAAACGATCAATACGACCAGTTGGTTGAAAAAGCCATGACCGACTTCTCGGATATCGAATCCCGGTTTGCAGACTTGCAAGAAGCAGAACGCATATTGTTGGAAGATGCTGTGATTTCACCTATGTACCAAGCGGGTTCTGCAAAACTCATCAAACCTCATGTAGAAGGCATTGCATCTCATGCAAACTCAACGTCTTCTTACCAATGGACGACCATCAACAAGTAACCAATCATTTTTACTTGGCACAGGGCTCCAATTTCTGCGGTGAATAGAGAAGTTGCGGCTCCGTGCTTATTCACTCATTTCTTTCTGTAAAGGTGATGATTTGATATGAAAAAATACATCCTCAGCCGAATCGGCTACATGGCTTTTACTTTTCTGGTGATTGCGACATTCACATTTTTCCTGATGCAGACCTTGCCGGGATCCCCTTTTAACGATGAACGGCTGACGGAAACCCAAAAAGAAGTAATGAATGAACGATATGGCTTGAATCAGCCGGTATCTATCCAGTATTTCAAGTACCTGTCCAATACGGCTAAAGGCGATTTTGGCGTTTCTTTTCAATTTGACGGCCGTTCCGTATCCAGCATTATCGGCGAACGAATCGGAGTGTCAGCTGTGCTGGGCGCGCAGTCCCTCATTCTTGGCACGATTCTGGGTTTGTTTTTAGGCATCATCGCCGCATTGAGGCACAATACGTTCATTGATTACGGGGCGATGGTGCTGGCGGTTCTCGGCTTATCGATCCCGAATTTTGTCTTGGCGGGCCTTTTGCAGTATTGGGTGGGGGTGCGACTGCAATGGCTTCCCGTAGCTTTTTGGGGAGGATTTGAATATTCCATTATGCCGACGATTGCGCTGGCGGCTTTTGTTGTAGCGACAATTGCCCGCTTTATGAGAACCGAAATGCTCGATGTGCTTGGCCATGAATATATCACCACAGCCAGAGCGAAGGGGATCCGGGAACTTTTCGTTATTTTAAGGCATGGCATCCGAAATGCCATGATTCCCATCATTACCATCCTGGGGCCGCTTACGGTGGGGCTGATGACAGGAACATTAGTCGTGGAGCAGATCTTCAGCGTGCCGGGTCTGGGAGAGCAATTTGTCAAATCGATTTTGACAAACGATTATCCAGTTATTATGGGTGTCACATTATTTTACAGTTTCTTGTTTATTGTCGTTATTTTCATTGTTGATTTATTGTATGGCGTCATCGATCCGAGAATCCGATTGTCTGGAGGTGGCCGAAATGAAAGTAAATGAGGTTGAACTGACAGACGAATTGTTTGAACAAGCGGAGCAAGCGTTTCGGGAAGAGAAAATAAGCAGCGGTCCTGCTTCGAGCTATTGGGGAGATTCATGGCGGCGTTTGCGCAAAAACAAAGGGGCAGTTGCCGGACTGATTCTGGTGGCCCTCATCATTTTGCTGGCTATATTCGGCCCAATGATGAACCCTTACGGATTTGATGACCAGGATTTAAGCCGGGCGAATCTGCCAGCGAAAGTTCCTGTTTTGGAACATCTCCCGTTTCTTGGAATGAACGGAGTCGATATACGTGGGGTCGATCAGTATGAAACCAAGGGAGTGACGGATTATTACTGGTTTGGTACGGACGACTTGGGCAGGGATTTATGGACGCGTATCTGGCAAGGGACAAGAATTTCTCTGTACATCGCTTTTCTAGCAGCAGCATTGGACTTGCTGATCGGCGTCGCTTATGGCAGCATTTCCGCTTATTACGGCGACAGAATCGATAATGTCATGCAGCGGATCATCGAAGTGCTGATGGGTGTCCCGAATTTGATTGTGGTCATTTTATTGATACTGGTCTTAAGTCCAGGCATTTTATCCATTACGCTGGCGATGGTCATTACCGGCTGGGTCAGCATGGCCCGGATTGTCAGAGGGCAGGTGCTGAAGCTGAAAGGGCTGGAATTCGTTTTGGCTTCGAGGACATTAGGCGCCAAAGACAGAAGACTGATTTGGGGCCATTTAATCCCCAATACGCTTGGGCCGATTATCATCACCACAATGTTCACGATTCCGAGTGCCATTTTCACAGAAGCGTTTCTTAGTTTTATCGGTTTAGGCCTGCAGCCGCCCATCGCGTCTCTTGGCACTATTGTGAATGATGGATTCGATTTACTGAAAATTTATCCGCATATGCTGATGTTTTCTTCCATTATCATCAGTTTGATCATGATCAGCTTTAATTTGCTCGGTGATGGGCTCCGTGATTCCCTGGATCCGAAAATGAAGAAATAGAGGTGGCAAAATGGAGAAGATCTTAATAGTGGATGATTTGCATATTTCTTTCGATACAGACAGAGGCGAAGTACAGGCGGTCCGCGGCGTTTCGTTTGCGCTGCATAAAGGGGAAACGCTGGCTATCGTGGGCGAGTCCGGTTCCGGAAAATCAGTGATGGCAAAAAGCCTGATGGGGCTTGTCCCGAAACCTTCGGGCAGAGTAGCGAAAGGCAGCGTTTTGTACAAAGGGAAAGATATTGTTAAATTCTCCAATAAGGAATTATTGAATTTGAGGGGATCTGAGATTTCAGTGATTTTCCAGGATCCGATGACTTCATTGAACCCTACGATGACAATTGGCAGACAAATTTCAGAAGGGCTGCTTGCGCATCAAAAAGTGCCGCGCAAGCAGGCCGAAAAAACAGCTATTGAATTATTAAGGGTGGTCGGCATAAAAAATCCGGAGCAGCGGATCAAACAATACCCTCACCAATTCTCAGGCGGCATGCAGCAGCGCGCAGTGATTGCCATGGCACTGGCCTGCAATCCCGAAATCCTGATTGCCGATGAGCCGACGACAGCCCTTGATGTAACGATTCAAGTACAAGTATTGGATTTATTGAAGGACATCCAGCGGAAAACGGAGACCTCGATTATTTTCATCACGCATGATTTGGGGGTGGTTGCCAATATTGCAGACCGCGTGGCGGTGATGTATGCCGGGAGGATCATTGAAATCGGGAAAACAGAAGAAATTTTCTATAATCCGCAGCATCCTTATACGAAAGGCCTGCTGGCAGGGATGCCCGATTTGAATATCGGCCAAGACGAACTGAAAACGATTCCCGGAGCTCCGCCGAATCTATTGCAGCCGCCTCCTGGCGATGCTTTTGCCGAACGCAATGACCAGGCTCTGAAAATAGATTTCATACACGAGCCGCCGATGTTTAAACTGACCGATACCCATTACGCGGCTTCGTGGCTGTTGCATGAAAAGGCAGCGAAAAAGGTAGCCGAGTTCTCTAAAAAGAAAAGTATGGAAATACAGCCGAACGTGAAAAAACGGCCCAAAAAAGAACTGACTGAACGCTTGTTGGAAGTGAAAGGGCTGAAACAGCATTTCAAAGGAAAAAGGAACAGTTTAATCAAAGCAGTCGATGGTGTCACTTTCGAGATTTACAAAGGTGAAACCTTTGGCCTCGTGGGTGAGTCCGGATGTGGAAAATCCACTACTGGACGGACTTTAAGCCGGTTATATGATGCAACTGAAGGCGAAGTTCTTTTTAAAGGGGAAAATATTCACCACAAACACTCGCTCAACCTCAACAAAGAAATTCAAATGATTTTCCAAGATCCTTATTCTTCTTTAAATCCAAGGTGGACGGTCGAAGACATTATCGCAGAAGGAATGGATATCCACGGATTATGCAAAACGCGGCAAGAGCGTTCGAGAAAAGTGCACGAATTGCTTGAGACCGTCGGGCTTTCACGAGAACATGCCAGCCGTTATCCGCATGAATTCTCAGGCGGGCAAAGGCAGCGAATCGGCATTGCACGGGCTCTTGCGGTAGATCCGGAATTCATCATAGCAGATGAGCCAATTTCCGCTCTTGATGTTTCGATTCAGGCCCAGATCATCAATTTGCTGAAACGGCTTCAAAAAGAAAAGAATTTGACCTACCTTTTCATTGCCCATGACTTGTCGATGGTGAAATATTTGAGCGACCGGGTAGGGGTCATGTACCAAGGGAAACTTGTAGAAGTGGCTGAAAGCGAAGAGCTATACAGCAACCCGCTACACCCTTATACGAAATCTTTATTATCTTCGATTCCTGTACCAGACCCTTTCAAAGAAAAGATGCGCGAGCGGCATCCCGCTGAAAAATGGGAAAGTGAAGAAGAAACTGTTCTTCGGGAAGTTACTGAAGGGCATTGGCTGGCTTGTACGGATGAAACGTTTGCCAGGATTCAAAAAAAGGGGTCAAAAGATATCGTTTTTATTTGAAGGAGGGCTTAAAGTGAGTGGGAGCATTTCTAAAAAAGCCTGGAGATGGTTATTCGGGACAGTTCTTTTACTGACCTTGTTATTTGCAGCTGAATCAATGCCGCTTGTTTTCTGGGATTTCCTGTTCCTGTCGGGCCTGGTGTTTTTCATGCTCGGTGGTGCCGCGCTTTTATTGGAAAAAGGGGTTTTCAGCCGCTTTTTTGACAGTTTCCAAACTTTGTTGAAAAGCACATCAAAAGTGGAAGCTTATGCAGCGCAAATGGAACAGCGCAATCCTGCTCAGCGGCAGGAAGGAAGAAAAATCCCGCTGACGAGATTTCTGCTGAGCAGCGGCATCCTCATTATTGCTTTGGCAACTGTTTTTCCTTTGTATTTATTTTAAAAATTCCATATGGGAGGCAATCAAATGACAATACTTGAAAAGATTAGAAGCCGGTTTGACGATTACGAAATCGATGGATTAATAATCAACGGGGACTGTAACAGGCGCTACGTATCCGGCTTTACCGGCAGCAACGGCATTATCCTGATCACCAGGAATGAAGCCAAGCTGCTGACGGATTACCGATATTTTGAACAAGCAAAGAATCAGTCCAGCCTGGAAATTGTATTGCATGCCGAACATACCGGACATAAACATAAAATCTACGGAGCTGCGGCTAAACTGATTGCAGACATGGGAATCGAACGCCTCGGTTTTGAACAGCAGCATCTGAGTTTTGGCAATTATTCACTGATCAAAAACCAAATAAATGCGGAACTTGTGCCGGTTTACGATTTCATTGAAAACATCCGGATGATCAAAGCAGCGGAGGAGATTGAAAAGATTCGAATCTCATCCGATATTACGGACCGCGCTTACCTGCATGTATTGAATTTTATACGTCCAGGAATAACGGAAACGGCTGTGGCGGCGGAACTTGAAGATTTTATCAAAAAAAATGGTGGAATAACTTCGACTTTCAGCCCGATTGTGGCCTCTGGCAAGCGATCTTCGCTTCCCCACGGAAGAGCGAGCGATAAGGTGATCGAAAAAGGGGACATGGTTACCATCGATTTCGGTACAAATTTTGAAGGATATTGGTCCGATATTTCCCGTACGGTCTCTTTAGGAGAACCGGATGAGAAATTGAGGGAAATCCAGAAAGTCATTCTTGAATCGTTGAACAATTGCGAGAGCCAGATCAAAGCGGGATTAACGGATAAAGAAGTGGATATGCTGATGAGGGAGAATTTAAGAAGCACCGGCTATGAATCATATGCCGGTACAGGCACAGGCCATGGCATAGGACTGGAAGTACATGAGAAGCCGCTGTTTTCAGTGGATTCCGAGAAAATGCTGATGCCTGGCATGGTCGTCACCATCGAACCCGGCATTTATTTGCCTGGAATCGGGGGCGGCCGCATAGAAGATATGCTTCTGATCACTGAAGAAGGCTGTGAAGTTCTTTCCCCTTCTTCAAAAGAATTGGTGATTCTTTAATAAATAAAAAAGCCGCCTTTGGTGAAATCGTTCGATTTCATCAAAGGCGGCTTTTCTTTTTTGGAATATCAAAACTCAAAGCCCTGAAACTTTGGGACAGCTTAAAATGAATAGGCATATAAACCTTGCTTAATACGGATTAAATAAATAAGGATCACAGCTGCTGGCCGAGCCGTCGTTGTAGCCAAGCATAAACGCTTCGGTCCGTTCCTGCGGTGTGCCATGTGTTCGGTTCGGTGCCGAAGGGTCTTGGCCGATGTCTGCCAAAGTTCTCATAGCTTCCTCAATGTCAGCAGTTTCGAGAAGGCCTCGGTTATAGACGGAATTTGCCCATACGCCAGCTAAGCAATCCGCGTTCAGTTCAAGGCTTCTTGACGTGGCTTGAGGTTCCTCGTCTTCATATACCGGCAGCCATCCCAATTCGGTCTGCAGATTATGGGCGAATTCATGGGCCATGATAAAGGCAACAGAAAAGTCGCCTGCGCTGTATTCACTTGATGGATCGGAATTGGTCTTATAAGTCCCTTCCCAAATTTGTCTGGCCATTTCCTGAGTGACAACAATTTGGTCATCAAATCCGCAATAGAAGGCCTGGGAAGGATTTCCGAGGTCTTCTAAAGGACAATTGGTATTCACCGGTTCTCCTGGAGCGGGGAAGGAATAGTTGACGAAAGGATCCGCATGGCCGGCGCCAATCATGATTGGCGACCAAAATGCATCCACATCTTTTACCAAGTAGACCAGATAATCGTACATCGTATGATCCGCAGGCAGGTCAGTTTTATAGTCGGGAGCAGGCATATTTCCAGGCGACAGGCTATAGGGCTGTGAAGCGAAAGAAAGCTGAGTCGCAGACACATGAATCACTGTATTTTGGAAATTGCCGAAGCCTGCCAATATAATCGTCATCCATATAATGATAAATAATTTCGAAGTTTTTTGAATCATTATTAACATCTCCTTGTTAGTGAATGAAAAATTGTACATCAGGCGGCTTCTGCTCAATACAATAGGAGAATGGATGACAATCGTATGCGGGAAATGTCCGCTCCTTTCTTTTAATAATTTGTACAGCATCACAAATTCCTAGTTATCAGAATATTCTAAATTATACTATGATTTTATCATATTTGTGGTAAAATAATAGTAAATTGATATATAAATTTTATTTTCATACATAAGTATTACCGTGCTGAAGGACATGAGAATTATCCGTAAGGTCAATATTTCCTATGAAAAAAGGAGAATGTCTATGATAAAAAGGAAAGTTTATTTTTCTTGCCATTGATCCAAGGGCTGTCCAGGATTTTGGAAGGCAAGTTAATACCGGCAGCCATTAAGCCGGAACTCAAGGAGTGGCTCACAATGGAGCAACATCTAAGAAAGTTACTGGTCCTTCTCCTAATTCCCTTGATCGTCATACATTGGAACGGGGTGGCGGTTGCAGAAGTAGCGGTCGAATCGTCAACAGCACATGCGCCCGTACTCGATGACTCCCAACAGCAAACTAATATCACACGGGCTGAAGCCTCTAAAATGTTTGCCTTGGCGTTAGAATTACCGCTTCCGGCGACTGAAACCGTCTATAGCGATGTCCGCACCACGCATTGGGCAAAAGATTATATTGCAGCAGCGGCAAAGGCTGGATTATTCGATGGTTACCCGGACGGGACGTTTAAACCGGACGAGAACTTGACCCACGAAGAATTTGAGCAAATTTTAATGATGGCTTTGGAGCTGCAGAGAAATTCAGGCGATCAACTTATTGATGTCTCGGCAGCTATGGAACAACATACAGCAGCAACTTTTCCGAGATGGATTTATTATTGAGTTTTAAGCTTATTTCACCTTTCATAAGAGAATGGCTCCCTTTTTTGTCATGCTCCAGATAAAAAAACAAGCAACCGCTCTCATTGAAATCTTCGGATTTTAAGAGCGGTTGCTGTTTTTAGGAAGGCCCATCTATGATGAAATAGGTGAATCAACCAAGGAAATAATTACAAAACGAATTGATGAAAAATATTCTTTAATGTCCTGTAGGTTTAATGGAGAACAGTAGAATGTTTTCTCTGTTTTTAAAAAAATTATATGAAAATGAGGAGGCGCTACTGCTTTTGCCTTTACTTCATACATAATATTTTTACTATTAATTAAAATATCAATTCATCATTTCGGAGAAGCTGATAAAAGAATAAAGATAAGCCTTTGTTTTATTTTTTAAGTTTATTTTAATAATTAGATTTTTAAAATACATGGAATATAGTGACTTAGTCCAAAGGTAATGATAGAATGAGTGAAAAAACGTAATATTATCTTAATTTTCTGATTAATAAGATTGGCATTTCCCCTTAAAAAAGTGCTTAGAAGTTGGTTAGATATAGGGAAAAGCATAGAAAATCAAATGGTGTCGTGAAGAAATTTGAAGATAATGGCGGTGAATCAAGTTGGTGAAGCCAATAGGTTTAAGTGTAATCATTCCCATATATAATGTAGAAAATTATTTTGAGGAATGCTTGGAATCAGTTTTAGAAAGTAGAGGAACGCTGCCGAACATTCAGATTATCCTAGTCGATGATGGCTCCCTTGATGGTTCAGGAAGAATGGCAAAAAAATTTGCAGAAACTCATTTCAACGTTCTTTATCTGTTCAAAGAAAATGGGGGATTATCAGATGCACGAAATTACGGTCTTCAATATGTTCAATATAACTATGTCACCTTTATAGATAGTGATGATTCGATTCAGAAAGCGTATTTCGAAAAAATCATGGATGCGATTGAAAAACAACCTGACTTGATTGTCTTTGATTGGCTGGATGTTGAAGAAGGGGGCACTTATCAAGTGATGAAAGGCATGGATTTTTCAGAAATTCTTTGGACTGTCCAACCGAGTGCATGGAACAAAGTCTATAAAACTTGTATGTTTGATAATATCAAATTCCCAAAAGGCCGGGTTTACGAGGATGTTGCTGTAATCTTTAAACTGCTTTATTACACCAAGGATTATATTTATCTTGATAAGCCATTATACAATTATCGGAAAAATCGTAGAGGCAGCATTATCTCTACTATTTCGCCAAACATAAATGACCTTTACAAAGCTTTGGAAGACACTTACTGTTTCTATCTTGAGCAGGGTGCTCTCAAGGGGGAGAATCGCAAAGGTCTATGTTATCAATATGTCAAACTGCTTTGCTGGTCAAATATGTATAGGCAGCTCCGTTTTTTCAATTATGATTTCTGGAGCTTTTATCGGAAAATGAAAACCACCCGTCATTTGCTTTACAATCGCTTTCCAGATTGGAAAGACAACGATTTTTTGCAGCTGAATGCAGTATTCTTTAAAAGGCGGCTTGGAGAGGATTACATCAATAAGCTAGATCATATTGGGAAATCTCCACTAAGGACTTTTTATACCGTCGTGTACCTCATAGTAAAAAATCGAAAAAGATTTATCCAAGTCAATAAACTTCAATCAGGGAAGAGCAAAGTGCTGGAATTGAATAAGGAAGTTTTCGAATGGGAAAGATATTAAATTTGAGAAAAAATACATTTCAAAGATCCCTTATCTAATTGTGAGTTCAAAAGGTCAATATATTATCGGATTTTGATTATAGTCGCAGGTTATTACACTCCGTTTATGAATAAAGAGTTTAATTATTTATGCTCTTTACCAATCTTTATATTTAAAAATACAAATTGAAGTCAAGCTACTTTTTACGATCAACAAAGAGAGAAGCTCAGTGCAGTTTATACCGGGATTGAAGCGGTGGATCGGCTGCAATATTATTTTTATCCATCAGTTATTCTGTTTTACGATTATTTAATCCATACCATATATACGTTTAAAGAGTACAAGAGTCGTAGTAAGTTGATGCATGTAAATAAAATGATTGCATTAGCCAGCGTATCTTTTTGGTTTTTGTACTTTATTGTAAGAATAATTCAAGGAACTGGAGGAATAAGTCCTTATCAATTTATAGGTTAGCCAAAATATGCGGCTGACCTATAATTTTTCGGGCGGTAGAATGGAAATCTAAACGAAATTATTGGATCTGTATCTACATAGGGGCATAACTACCATGGTACTTATTTCATCATTAGCAAAACTAAGTCAAAGAGTTTGGAGTTTCTATTTTAGAAGGGGAGGGAGAAGAGAATGAGTGATTTCATTTATTCAAATCAGGCAGTAGAGAAAGGGAGTTTAACAAAAGACATCTGTTCGATTTACCATGAAGGTTTTCCAGAAGTGAAGGAATTTAGTGGCACCTGGGGAACGATGGCGCTTAGCCGAAATCCATATAATGGATTTCAAGTCTATGAAAATCCAAAGCATATTTGTGCGGTAGTAGGGGGGCCAGTGTTATTCTTTCGTGATAACCATTTTTTGCATAACGGCTCCGAAACAGAAGGGACACAAGCTATATTTGAACGATGGCAAGAAGGGCAGATGTGTTGGGATGAAGATTTGAGTGGGCCATTTACGATATTGATCATCAATAAGCAGACATCTGAAATTTTTTGTGCTACGGATTTAATGTCTTTCATTCCAGTATATGCTTATCAAACTGAACAAACAATGATGTTGTCAACCCATTTAAATGCATTAGCCCAGGCTTCCAACCAGCGATTCAATATAGACCTGGTTTCCAAAGTGGATTTTATCCTTCATGGAATAGTGACCTATCCTTATACGGTATACCGTAATATTTATCAGATACCTCCATCCTCTATTCACTTTTTTCAACAATCATCTCACCAAATAATTTCTGAATTTTATTGGATTCCCGAAGAGCGGGATCACTATCAGCCAATTGAGCAAGTGGCTAAAGAGTTGAGAGGAGCACTGGAGAGTTACGTAGCGAAAGTCACTGAAGGGATGCCTTATATCGCTCAATTCATTAGCGGTGGAGAAGACTCAAGGGTCTTGTCTGCGCTCTTGCCGAAAGAGCTAAATCGCCAAGCATTCATTTTTCTGGATTCGATGAATCGTGAAGGCATGCGAGCGAAAAAAGCCGCTGAAGCATACGGAGCTGAATTCAACTTATTTACCCGCCATAAAACACATTACTTGGAAATACTGCCTGCTGCAGCAGATATGATTGGAGATGGAGCGGAATACTTCCATGCACATTCTTTAAAGCTGGCCACTAAGTCCAAGTTAGCTGATTATCCAGCAGTTTTCGGCGGCTTCTGTTCCGATTCCTTGTTAAAAGCAGCCTGTATCGTACAACCAAAATTTATCAGCCGCCTTCCTTTCGTGCCGCAAATGAAAAAAAAGAAAGTGTTAAGGGGAGATCCGGTCAATAATTCCCTCTTTAGCAAAGAGTTGTTGAATGAACTTGTAAAGCGAAGAGAAGAGCGTTTAAATTTCATCAAAAAATTTAGGAAAGAGTCGGCTGAAGAATGGTTTGAGCTATGGCCAAGTTCAATGAATGACGCATCTTCGAATGTGCATGTCAACCGTCGGCTTTTCAAGAGCTATGAACCATTTATGGCGAATGGAGTGGTTAAAATAATCTCTGTAATTCCCCAAAACTGGAAGCTGAACCGGAGGTTATTCCACAAGATGGCAAAGCCTTATCTTAAACAAACTAAATGGCTTTTTCATTCTGATGGTAGACTGCCTTATTTCCCTTGGTATATTAATAGCTTTATTCAATTTATAGTATGGGGCTACCAGCAGGTCAGGAATCGAGTTGGGCTGGATAAAGAATTTCAAGGGTCTTGGGGAGAATGGAACCTGCTTTTTGAAAATGGGGAGTTTCAAAAATGCATCGATCAATATAGTGATGGAGCTAATGTAATAGCTACTGCACTCATGGAAAAAGATGTTAATAAGGTTTTTAAGAGCAACGAACTGGGGCTGATTCAGCGCATCAATTTGCTTCACACGCTGTACAGCAATCAGAAAAGTATGAAAGCGATTGAAGAAGATGTACTTCGAGAGAAGTACAAAACTTTTTCTACTTCAAGAGACTAGTATGAAAGCAGATTGTTATCCACTAAACAAGTCAATACAGTGGTCTTTGAAATGAATTCTTTTTCTGAGCAAAAGATTTTTAATTTCTGGAACTTTATATTTTTATAATAAAATGGTAGTTCATGAATCGATGATCTGCTTTTTAAAATCCAAAGGATTAATTTTTATAGAGTTTTTTAAAATTTTAATGCTTTTCTTTTTCAGGCTGTCGAGAAATTCTCGATAGCCTTTTCTCATTGCTCTTCAAGGCGAGTGCTTTCGCGGCGCCCTTAATCTCCTCGCTTGCTGGTGAAAATCTTATGCTCCTGTTTCTGTCTCTGGAATGCACTTGTATCGCTGCGCTGCTTCGTCGCAATGACTTGCCCACGAAGGTGTCGGGCAAAGTTTTACCTGGCGGACAGCGTAGCGACGAGCAAGTCGAAACCCCGCGGCAAGCGGAGCTGATTGGTGGAATATCGGTTAAGGAATGGTACCTAATACAAATTTCACCTAAAAAAGGAATGCCTTTAAGGCATTCCTTTTTTAGGTGAATGTATGAAAAGAAGAATAAAAAGTTTTATATCCAATGAAGTACATCTCTAACTTATTCTTAATAATTCAATTTAATGATTTATTTAGTCAGTGAAATAAACTGAAAATTCCTAAAATCTAATTCAATTTAGCAATTAAATATTATTGTAGACAATAAATTTAATATATTTAAAAATTAATAGTTAAATTTATTTATTTTAAAATTAAAATTTTAAAATTTTTATGATGACTTAGTCTTAAAGTAGTGTTAAACTTTATTAAAATTTAAATTTTTCTCAATTTTACGTCAAATGTGAATTCTTAATATTTCAAGTTTAGTGGGGGAGAACAACTAAAAAAATAATTACATAATTCACTCATCTTATTCTGCGGCCAAGGAAATTAAAGAACAGAAATAGTTTTTCCAAATTTCGTTGAAAATTTTTTGATTTGTGCTTCAAAACTTTTAGCAAGTAGGTCCACGTTATGGGTGATTAAAAATTCTTGAAGAAATGGTCATTATTAGATTTCTATGGATAAGAGAGGAGCTCTAACCATTATGAGAAATTTGCGAATGGATGATGAAATTACTCCAGTCACTTCTATGCCGCTAGACGTTAGTATTCAATATCGGTTTGTAAAACGAACTATTGATGTTATAGGTTCTTTAGTTGGAATTTTATTATTGATTATCTTGACACTCTTTTGTTCAGTCTTTTACTTGGTCGGCCCGAATAAAGGTCCGATTTTCTTCAAGCAAACACGTATCGGACAATACGGGGAGACCTTTCAAATCTACAAATTCCGATCTATGGTGCCAAATGCAGAAGAATTATTGAAAAAAGATGAAGTGCTGTATAAGAAATATGTTGTGAATAATTTCAAATTAGCAGCAGAGGAAGACCCGAGAATCACTTCTTTTGGCAGGTTTATAAGAAAAACCAGTTTAGATGAAATTCCTCAATTCATAAATGTCTTTAAAGGTGAGATGAGCTTAGTAGGTCCACGGCCAATCGTAGAATCAGAAATTGAAGAATACCGGGATAAGAAATATCAATTGTTCTCTGTAAAACCTGGCATTACGGGATACTGGCAAATTTGCGGGCGCAGTGATGTTAAATATCCGGAACGGGCAGAGCTGGAACTTTATTATATTAACCATCAGTCAATTTTATTTGACATTAAAATTTTATTTAAAACAATTGCGTTGGTATTAAAGAGAACTGGAGCTTACTAAGGTAGATTCTGGAGGGAAAAGGGAATGAAGAATATCTTGTTGGTAGGGGAATCATATAGCGGAGGAGTAAAAACGTACATCGATACAATTATGCTTCATCAGAAACAAGCGCCGCATATTCATCTTGAGGCTCTTGTTAGTACAAAAAGGTTGGAAAAAGGTGAAATAATCGAAGGAGATTATCTCATTGATGATAATTTATCATTTGGAAAGTCGCCTCTGAAATTGATTCGTGCTTTGTTAAAGCTCCATCGAGTGGTAAAGGAGAAGGAAATTGACGTCGTGCATGCAAATAGCACTTTTTCAGGAATTTTAATGTATATCTATAATTTTTGGAATCGAAAAGCATTTTATATTTATACTCCGCATGGTTATTACTCATTCAAAAGCATGGGAAAAGCAAAGAAATTTGCCGTTAGGTTTGTGGAAAGAAAGATTAATAAGTGTTCAAATCTAATTATTCATGTGTCACCCAGTGAAGAACGAGAAGCTATTGAAAATAAGCTCACTACAGCAGAAAAATCAATGGTCGTTTTGAATGGTTCAAAAGATCCTGAAGTGAAATCCTTCCGCAAGGCAGATGAACCTTTCACGATTGTCAATTTGGCTCGAGTGGATGATCCAAAAAATCCGTTTGAATTCATTGAAATTGCTCAGAAAATTTTGGAAAGAAATCTTAAAGTTCAATTTATCTGGGCCGGCAATGGAAAATACCTTGAGGAAGCACGGGAAAAAGTGAAATCTTATGGATTAGAAGAAAAAATTAAATTCATCGGATTTTCAGCTGCAAAGGAAAAAATATTGGAACAATCGGATTTATACCTTTCAACATCGCAATACGAAGGTTTGCCCTTTGCTGTTGTAGAGGCTATGTCCTATAAATTGCCCCTTCTTTTGACAGATATAATCGGACATAAAGACTTGATAGAAGGAAAAGAGAATGGACTGTTATTCAAGAATAAAGAAGATCGCGCTTTATATGAATTTATACAGGACCTTATCTATAATCGGGAAAAATGGCATTCCTTGTCTGATGCTTCATATCGTATCTTCAATGAAAGGTTTAATATTACTCAAATGTTAAATAAGTTAGTTGAAATCTATCAGAAAATTTAATGGAAAATCCATCTAAAAAGACAGGGATTGAATACCCTGTCCGAAGATTGGAATAATATTTACTATCAAGTCTTCTTAAAGCTTTCTAATTTTTGTATAGTTATAAGCCCAAGGTATGGCGAAGATAAACCAGAAATGACGCCAATGAATTGTATCGACTACTACGCTATTGAGAAGAAGTCCTAAAGAAGTAGCGAATATAACTATTAAGAATGGATCTTTCGTGATAAAAATCAACTTTATAGAACGATATAAAGTAGCAAGGGCAAAGCCGACAAAACCAATTAATCCAATAATTCCGTTTTCCGATAATATCCTTAAGAAAGAATTATGGGTAGCAAAACCAGTACTCTCTTCGTATTGTCCAGGGCCAATTCCAAAAGGATTGTTTAAACCCACTCCTAAGGCAGTTGCTTGGTTATTGAAGCGGTCATTGTCATAGGATTGATATTCAAAACGTTCATTAAACATTTCGTTAACAGCAGGTAATGATAAAACGAAAATAAAAATTCCATATAGCAACATTAGGGTGATCAATAGTTTTGATATCAACTTTAGAGAAGGTTCCAATAAAAATCTTAGCCCAAAATATACTAAAAAGGATAAAAGAAAATTCCCTAAAGCAGCTCTTGAAAAGCTAAGGAAAATTCCAAGTGACAAAATCAAAAAAATAACAAGCCACAAAGCTTTATTCTTTTTCTTTGGAAGTTCGATGAACGAATAGGCATACAAAGCAATAGGAATTAAAAAAGGGCCAAAAACATTAGGATCTTTAAATAACGCTTTTACTCGGCTATATTTCATCAGGACATCTTGCCAAGGAATTAGACTAAAAAAAGCTAATATTCCTAGGATTGCTGCAAATAAAGCGGCTACTGTGTAGCCGTTCATTAAAGCTTTTACTGCACCCTCACCGTACATTCCAATTAATCCTATATACAAGTACCAAGATAGAATTAAATAAACGGTGATAACGAAATCACGCAAACCGACTGCTGGATTAGCTAATTCGAACATTGAGATAATACAAGCGACTATAAATATGTAGAGGAATATTAATGCTGGAGCAACATTTGTATAAGGAAGCTTTAATCTCTGCAGTGCTATCCCGGCAATTAATAAAAAGACAATCCCTATATCGATAGGAGCTGGTTCAATTAATACGGTAGAACTCGAAGCCATAATTAAAAATACTAGAATTAGGAATGTTGAAACATTTTTTTTCTTGTGGGGAGCATTTTCGATGATTTGCATATTTCTCTTCCTTTCTTAACTGTTTATAATATTTTAATTTGTTTTTATTTTACAGATGATTTACTAAGTTTTTTTAGAAAATTTAAATATTTAATTTAAAAGATAACATAACTATGTAAAAACAGCTATGTTAAATAAAAAAATAGAAATTTACTTTTTTATTGAAAATAATATACCTATATTTGTAGGTTTTAGGAGGTTAGAAAATGGAGGAGAGAATTAATTTACGAGAAGTATTTGATTTATTGAAAAGGAGAGTTGGATTAATTTTTCTAATGATTGTGGTAATAACGATATTAGCGGGAGTAGTTTCTTATTATTTAATATCACCGATATATCAGAGTTCAACTCAAATTCTGATTAGCCAAGGCATGGCTGGGGAAGAAGGCTTAAATGAAAGTAATGTTCAAGTAGATTTGCAACTGGTAAATACTTATAGAGAACTTATCGAAAGTCCTGTAATTATGGGGAAAGTGATAGAGCAGCTTAAATTAAATACAACTGTGGAGGAACTGAAAAAGCAATTCACAATAAACTCAAATTCAGAATCTCAATTAATTGAAATATCGGTTTCAGATGAAAACCATAGAAAAGCTGCCGATATTGCCAATACAACAGCCGTTATATTCCAGGAAGAAGTTCAAAACATAATGAGCGTAAACAATGTCAAGATTTTGTTTCCAGCTGATGCTAAAGATAATGCAGACCCTATTTCACCAAGTCCATTTTTAAACATGGCAGTAGGTGCCGCACTAGGCTTAGTGTTGGGGATAGGTTTGTCAATCTTATTGTGGTATTTGGATACCTCAATAAAGAATGAACGCGATATTGAAAAGTATCTCGAAGTGCCGGTGCTAGCAGTAATTTCTACCATGAAAGACAGCCTTAAAGAAGATAATGCAGCGGAAGTTGTTTTACAGGAAAAGGAGGCCTGATCCAGTATGTTAAAAAAGAAAAAGAGCGATAATGAGCAAAAATCAATTGTTATTGCTGCGCCTCAATCTGCTGCATCTGAGCAATTTCGAATGCTTCGTGCCAATATTAATTTTTCGTCTTTGAATCAGAAGTTTCAATCACTTGTTATCACTTCCGCAACATCATCTGAAGGAAAATCATGGGTAGCGGCTAATTTGGCTGCTATTTATGCTCGAGAAGGTAAAAACGTATTGCTTGTTGACAGTAATCTGAGAAAACCATCAACTCATGAGACCTTCAATCTTCAAAATGATATAGGAATTTCCAGTGTGTTAGCCGGGCAGGCATCAGCAGAAACAGCAATCAAAAAGACCTTTGTTGATCACCTTGATTTATTGAACTGTGGACCAATTCCACATAATCCGGCTGAATTGCTTGCATCAGCGGCCATGGATAACTTTATGGAGTATGTAGAGAAAAGCTATGACAAGATTATATACGATTCACCCCCGATGCTTTCGGTAGTTGACGGCCAGATTTTAGCGAGTAAATGTGATGGCAGTATCCTCGTTATCGATTCAGGGAAAACTGATAGGCAGGATGCAGCCAAAGCGAAAGAAGCGATTATCTTATCAAATAGCAAATTGGTGGGTGTAATTCTAAATAATTTTTAACTCTGTAGAAAGCAGTTATTTAAAAAGTAAGTGCATGAGAAAACTTTGGCTCTGCCTGTTATGCAACGAGAGCCAACTGCTTTCACAATTGTGTGTGCTTACCATTCTATGGGGCTCGAATCTACGGAATAAATTTATTTGTGAATGGATGAAGGGATGAATGCTGATGACAGGAACAAATGAAATGATAAGTGTGATAATACCTACTTTTAACCGAGCTGAATTATTAAAGGCGGCAGTAAACAGCTTGCAAAACCAAACTTATCAGAATATCGAAATAATCATTGTGGATGATTGTTCGACCGATTCCACAGCACGAATAGTAGAAGGCATAGGCGATGACCGAATCGTCTATATTAGACACGAAGTAAATAAAGGAGGAGCGGAAGCAAGAAATACAGGACTTAAGCATGCAACTGGAGGGTATATTGGGTTCTTGGATTCAGATGATCAATGGTTGCCGGATAAATTAGAAAGACAATTAGCTGTTTTTAAGAGCAATCCAGAAGTTGGAGTCGTATACACAGGAATGAAAGTGTTCCAAGATGCATACTTAATCAAAGAAATTCTTCCGAAATACAGAGGTCAGCTTTTGTCAAAGCTAATAGAATCGAACTGCATTTATACGACTTCTTCTATTTTAGTGAAGAAGGACTTACTTGAACAAATAGGTGGATTTGATGCTTCACTTCCAAGCTGCCAAGATTGGGATTTATACATCCGTCTAGCACAAGTAAGCCAATTTGATTTCGTTAATGATTCATTGGTGTTGTATTATCAGCATTCCGGCGAACGGATATCAACTAATCATAAAGCAGTAGTCGATGGACATATGAAAATATATGAGACATATAATGAACTTGCTCAAGCTCAAGGGAAGGATGTATTCCAGAAATTCAGTATAAAAATAGCGAAAACCATATTTAGGATTGGCTTGATCAGCCAAGACAGGGAGAAAATCAATCTTTCAAGAAAAATCTTGGTAAAAGGGTTAGCGAAAACCCGTTCCACAACCAAAAATATATTTTTATATTTTTCAACTTACGTCAATTTAAAGCTTCTGCTCTACCTTCATAAACATTATGAACGGTTCAATACTGGATATTATTCATTTTCCTTAAAAAGAGTCTTAAATTCAAATTAACGGGATTGAAGCAGATTTACTCCTGGCAGTGAACTGAATATAGAACAAATAACTAAAGTATGGCGTCGTCAAAATACATGAATTAATCCACATCGTCATTGAATTAGCATTGAATGATAAAGAAATCGGTCATGATGTAAGGGGAATAATGATTTTTTCTTAATAGAGAGAAATGATGAAATAATTCAAGGGAGGTAAGGAGAATGGAAATTTCTGTAATGGGGACAGGGTACGTTGGCTTAGTAACTGGCGTTACCTTAGCAGAAATAGGACATAAAGTTACGTGTGTGGATATTGACAAACAGAAAATAGAAACGCTGAAAAAAGCCATATCTCCCATATATGAACCAGGTCTTAGCGAAATGATGGCTAAAAATATTTCAGCCAAGCGATTGTCCTTCACTAATGATCCATCTAATGGATTGGCAGCTGCTGATGTGATTTATATAGCGGTAGGAACACCGGAAAATGAAGATGGATCTGTTAATTTGAAATTTGTGGAACAGGCAGCACTTGATATTGCAGCCCATATTTCTCGGGACATTATCGTGGTGATAAAGAGTACAGTTCCAGTAGGAACAAATCATCGAGTCCGAGAGCTTATTCAAGCCAATTCAACTATAAAATTGCGTGTAGAAGTCGTTTCGAATCCAGAGTTTTTGAAAGAAGGGTCCGCTATAAATGATACTTTCCATGGTGACCGGATTGTTATCGGAGCTGACAGTGAGGAAGCTGCTTTAGCCATATCGGCAATCAACCAGCCGTTTGGATTGCCGATATTTCAGACAGATATACGAAGTGCTGAGATGATCAAGTATGCATCCAATGCCTTTTTAGCTACTAAAATCAGTTTTATCAATGAAATTTCTAATATTTGTGAGCTGGTAGGTGCAAATGTAGAAAATGTCGCTATAGGAATGGGGATGGACCAGCGCATTGGCAGCCAGTTTCTAAAAGCGGGAATTGGATATGGCGGTTCCTGTTTCCCTAAAGACACTAAAGCGCTGATTCAAATCGCCGGCAATGTCGATTATGACTTTGAAGTATTAAAAGGCGTTGTCAATGTTAACAGAAAACAGCAAGTGCTTCTAATTGATAAGCTGAAGAAGTGCCTAGGTTCTATAAAAGGTAAACGTATTGCAGTTTTAGGCCTTGCATTTAAACCGAATACCGATGATATGAGGGAAGCAGCATCTATTTTAATCACTACTGAACTGATTAAAGAAGGAGCTGATGTCATTGCCTATGACCCGATCGCCGTTGAAAAAGCCAAAACAGTGATACATCCCGACGTCCATTATGCTGCCACAATAAAAGAAGCGCTTGAAGGAAGCGAAGCAGCTTTAATTATCACGGAGTGGGAAGAAATCAAAGGATTTGATTTACAACTGACCCAAAAAATGAAGCGACCGCTTATTATAGATGGCCGAAATTGTTTCTCTTTGGAATTGATGAAAGAAAATAAAATCGAATATTATTCCATCGGCAGACCTTCTTTAACAGGGGCAGAAGAGCAAGAGTATATAAAAGTGAATTGACAGCGATGAAGTTTATGGAAGTGAAAAGCTGCGTCTTTTCATGATAATTGCGTAACAGAAAGCTTATAGCCAGCTTCAACAATTGCAAAGGACTTGACATTCGACTTTTTCAAATAAATGGAAAATTAAAATTACAGCTTCAAATTTGATTAATTCGCTACAGCTATTCATTAGTATGCGATTTTCAGCCTG
Organism: Planococcus sp. VCh962; assembly: GCF_057748275.1. NCBI lineage: Bacteria > Bacillati > Bacillota > Bacilli > Caryophanales > Caryophanaceae > Planococcus > Planococcus sp. VCh962. Next base: position 78,536 of record NZ_JBYLHS010000002.1, on the reverse strand, counting down.
AGGCCTATATCGGTGTTGGAACGACCGGAATATCAGGAGTGGAGTGGTGGCCAAGCACTGCAACATCCATTCGTACAGGAATTGCCGCACTGGAATATGTTGAGATATTTACAATGGTATTCATCTAATAAAGAGTTTAGTTCAAAGTATGACAATAGTGTTTTTTTAGACGGTCCTTGAGAGCCGTCTTTATTCTATTGTCTTAAATATTTGTCTGAGAGTATTACAAGCTGACTTCAGAAAAGTTATTAAAATTGATTTTTGAAAGTCAGGCCAATTAGGAGGAATATGGGATGGATGCAAAAATTTCAGTAGTCATTCCTGTTTATAATGTAGAGGCCTATCTTCCAAAATGTATTGAGTCGGTTAGAAACCAGACGCATAAAAATTTGGAAATCCTGTTGATCAATGACGGGTCCACCGACTGCTCTGGCACTATTTGTGAACAGTTTGCCGCTTTGGATACTCGCATAAAAGTCATACATAAAAAGAATGGCGGCCTATCTGATGCCAGAAATACAGGAATCGAGGCAGCTTGTGGCGATTATCTTGGATTTGTCGACAGTGATGATTGGATAGATGGGGATATGTATGAAGTTTTGTACAGTTTGATATCTAAATACGAGGCGGATATCGCCATTTGCCGATTAAGAGAGATTTCTGACAGAAAAATTCTTGACGAGTCCACAGAAGCTTTGGTGGTATGTAACGGAATAGATGCCCTTATGTTGATGATAAATAAAAAAAATAACTACAGTTTTAATCATGGGGTCACCAACAAATTAATCAAAAAAGAGCTGATTGAAAATTTCAGGTTTCCTGTTGGAATGTTAGTGGAAGATCTCTATTTCACACCTCCTCTTATTTACGCCAGTAAAAAATGTGTCTATAAAGATGTGGCCAAATACAATTACTTGACCGACAGACAAAACAGCATCATGAATTCTAAAGTGACTGTTAAAATGATTTTTGATGAATTGAATGGTTATCAAGAGCTGGAACGGTTCCTGTTCAGTAAAGAGATGCATGGTTGTATAACTTTTGTCCATGAAGTGTTTCTAAGCAGATTGCTTTTTTTTCATTACGAAGTAAAAAACAGTACTCTTAAAAATAAGGAAGAGATTCTTGCTGCGCTCGAAGAATTGTTTCATTTAAATTTTAATAAGTCCAACAAAATGTTGATGAAATCTAAGAAGCAATTGCAAATCAGCTTATTTGAGTTGTCACCGAAACTCTATAATCACCTACAAGGAAGCTTTAGAATGATAACAGCTTTCCAAAATAAAATTAAACTTAAAAAGATATTGTTATAGAGCTTTCCAGTCCATTTGACTAGTGAAACGAAAAGGAGGGGGTCCTATTAAATCAAAAGTGTCTATTATCGTTCCGGTATATAACGTGGAGCCTTATATTCGCCGCTGTATAGAAAGCATAACAAACCAAATAGAATTTAATAGCTTTGAAGTGCTCATAATCAACGATGGAACTACAGATGGAAGCATAGAACAAATTCAAGACCTTGTTATGAAGCATCCGAATATACACTTGATCAATCAGGAAAATCGCGGATTAAGTGAAGCAAGGAATACAGGAATTCGATTGGCGAAAGGGGAATTTCTTAGTTTCATCGATAGTGATGATTGGATTGAACCGGAAATGATCTCATCGATGTATCATGCAGCTGTCCAAACAAATAGCGAAATTGCAATTTGTAATATCCGTAAAGTCTATGAAGATAACGTGAAATTAATTCGAAGTATAGAACACGGTTTCGATAAGAATAGCATCATTACTTCAAAGCAAGCGATAAATTATTTTTTTGACCATAAAAAAATAAATGGCCAAGTTTGCAATAAAATATACAAAACAGAGCTGTTCAAAGATAATCATATTTTTTTTCCAAAAGGCAAGACCTTTGAAGATTTGTCTACTTGTTTTGCTCTTTTTTGGCACTCTACAAATGTAGTTTTCCTTGATGATTGCTTCTACAATTATCTACAGCGAGAAGGAAGCATTACTAAAAAAGCTGATATTAGTTTCTGGCATTTAATTGATAACGTTTATTTGATCGAGAAATTCCTTATTCATAAAAACATGCGGAAACACTATTCCGAAAAATTTTTGACCCTTTTAATCACCTTGCTTTTTGGGGTCTATGTTCATTTGGAAAAGCATAAGAAAGATAAGAACTACCATTTTCTAAAGCATAAATTGAAAGGAGAGATAAGAAGAATTAACTTAAAGAATGCAGTTTTTCTTTATAAACTTCATCCGATGGTTCGATTGAAATTAATGATTATGAAACTAAGAGTAGAACTTATAATCAATTTAATGTTGAGAGTGAAAGCCTTTAAAAATAGAACCAATATGTGAAATATAAAGCATGAAAGTCATTAAAATGATAGCTTAATTTCAATTTAAAATATGCTTCGCCAGGAATAAAACCATTTTAAGCTATTCCTAATACATTTAAAAAGAAATGTAAGCTCTGAAAAAGGCATAAGGTGCTGCTCTTTTATACTTATAAAAGAAATTCAATAAAGAGGAGTCGTTGCTAAGAGCTGAGCCACCGATGTTGTTTATCAAAAACGCTTCTCACCACTATTCATTAAGTTGACTGAGAAAGAGGACCTTGCCACAGCTGCATTTCTGATGCCTTATAATGAGAGAATTTAGAGCAGAATATTACAGGAGATATGATTTGGATCATGAAGAGAACTGTTGAGAGAGTATCGCCTGAATTTTATGAATTACAAGGAAGAAATTCACATGTTATTGTAGCTGCTATAATGAAAACCCTCCACTTCTCTAAGGTGGATTTTTTTATTTTCACAAACTTGAATACTTAGAATTATTAAACTAATATTGAGTCAGTACCTATACGCAAAGGGGAGATCAACAAATGAACCATTATGAAACGACCTGGGACTTGGACAGCATTTTCAAAGGCGGCAGCACATCACAAGAGCTGAAGATATACATAGCAAAATTTGAAGCCAATTTAAATGAACTGACCGAACTGGTTGACAGTTTCAGTCCGCCAAACTCCCCGGAACAAGCGAGGGAGCTGTCTTTGATTCTTGAGCTTTTGGACAGCACAGTGAAACAGCTGCGGGAAATTGGAGCGTTTGCAAGCTGCCTGACCGCACAGGATATCAATGACAATGAAGCGAAGATCTTATCAGGAAAAAGAAGTGAGCTGGGTGCCGCCTTTGCTTCGGTGATGGCAAAGCTGGACCAGAAGTTTCTGCAAATAGAAGACGAAGTGTGGACGGGTTTACTTGAACAGCCAAGTTTGGAACCGCTGGCATTTGTGCTGGATGAACGGCGCACGCAGGCAAAGGAAAAGCTGCCGCTCGAGCAGGAAATCCTGATCAACGATTTGTCCGTCAACGGGTATGCAGCTTGGAATCAGCTGTACAACAGTCTGGTCGGGAAAATGAGCATTGAGCATACGGAGGGCGGCAAGGTGAAGAAGCTGTCGATGGGACAGGCGGCGAACCGTTTGAGCACACCTAACCGTGAAGCACGCAAGCAAGTATTCGAGAAAATCAGCCATGCCTGGCAGGAAGAAGCAGGTATCTTTAGTGAAACTTTAAATAACTTGGCCGGTTTCCGCCTGCAGACATACAAGCACCGAAACTGGGACAATGTTTTGAAAGAGCCGCTGGAACTGAACCGCATGAGTGAAAAAACCTTGGACACCATGTGGGGAACGATTACTGCGCATAAAGCGCCTTTTGTTTCCTATTTCCGACGGAAAGCGCAGCTGCTGGGACTTGAAAAACTGGAGTGGCACGATTTGAATGCGCCGCTGACAAAATCCACGCAGAAAGTGGGCTACGACGAAGCGGCGGCGTTCATCCTGGAGCAGTTTGGCAAGTTCAGCCCGAAGATGGCCGAGTTTTCCAAAGGAGCGTTTGAAAACCGCTGGATAGAAGCGGAAGACCGAGCTGGTAAGCGCCCTGGCGGCTTTTGCACGAGTTTTCCAGACAGCGAACAAACCCGCATCTTTATGACGTTCTCCGGTTCCGCAACGAATATCTCAACTTTAGCGCACGAACTCGGGCATGCCTATCATCAGCATGTCATGAACAGTACAGAAGTGCTGAACCAGCGCTACGCCATGAACGTAGCAGAAACAGCTTCCACATTCGCTGAAATGGTGGTATCCGATGCTGCCGTGAAAAACGCTTCTTCTAATGAAGAAAAAATCTCTTTGCTGGAAGATAAAATCAAGCGGAGCATTGCATTTTTCATGAATATCCAATCCCGTTTCCTGTTCGAAACGCGCTTTTACGAAGAACGGAAAAAAGGGGCGGTTTCGGTGGAGCGGTTAAATCAACTGGCAGTTGAAGCGCAGCAGGAAGCCTACGCAGATGAGCTCGCCAGCTATAATCCGACTTTTTGGGCTTCTACTTTGCACTTCCATATTACGGGTGTGCCGTTCTATAACTTCCCGTATACGTTCGGCTATCTGTTCAGCCAGGGTATTTATGCCAAGGCGCTGGAGACAGAAGGCGGTTTTGAAGAATCCTATAATGCCTTGCTGCGGGATACTGGCCGCATGACGGTCGAACAGCTGGCACAGAAGCATTTAGGTGTTGATCTGGAACAAGCCGGCTTCTGGGAAGGCGCCATTGCAGTTTGCGTGAAAGATGTAGAAGAGTTTCTGGAGTTAACGGAAGTTGTTGTACAGTAAAAGGGATTTGGAGAACATCGATTGAAAGATTGGAAACACCGATAGAAGCTTGAGAAACACCGATTGAAAGTCGGGAAACACCGATAGAAAGATGAGAAATGTCGATAGAAAGTGCGGGGAATTTCGATAGAGTTTTGGGCTGATTGCATTTTGCCGAGGCAAAATGCGTTTTGGGTCTTAGGGAGCCCTTTGCTTCGGCAAAGGACTTTTCCAAACAATCTTTTGCCCTTCGAGAGCTGCTTTTTAGAAGAACCTCGATAGAAACTTGAGAAACACCGATTAAAACAATAGAAACACAGATAGAAACCAGAAAAACACAGATAGAACCTGCTGAAAACGCCGATATAGGTTTTGGCAGGCCAAATTTTCACCTGTATTATCGATTAACAAGTAATGCCTGCACATAGAAAATCAAAGAGATAGGAGACTGGCAATGAAGGTTCTGGAACTGGAAAATGTGACAAGAAGACGAGATGGCAAGACGCTGCTGAATAAGGTGAACTGGCAAGTGGAACGCGGGGAGCACTGGGTGCTTTACGGCTTGAATGGTGCAGGCAAGACCTCGCTTCTCGATATGATCAATGCTTACTTTTTCCCGACGGAAGGCAAAGTGAGTGTCTTGGGTATGGAGTTCGGGAAAACGTATTTATCCGAAAAATTGCGCAAACAGATCGGTTTTGTCTCTTCATCACTCCAGCAGAAAATTAGTCCGTTCGACAATGCTTATGAAGTGGTATTGAGCGGGGCTTATGCTTCTATCGGATTATACGAAGAGACGACAGAAGAGATTGACCGAAAAGGCGTAGAAATCCTGAAAGAACTGGGCTGCCTTGAGTATGCCAACCGGAGTTATGAAACCTTATCGCATGGTGAACGGCAGCGCGTTTTAATCGGCCGTGCACTGATGGCAGAGCCTTCACTTCTGGTGCTTGATGAGCCGACGAATGGGTTGGATTTTATTGCCCGGGAAGAGCTGCTTGAGGCCATCGAGCGGATTGCGCAGAAACCGGATGCTCCGACCATCATTTATGTGACGCATCATATCGAAGAAATCTTGCCGGAATTCAATAAAACCTTGTTATTAAAAGACGGGGAAGTGTTTGCTTCCGGCAATACAGAAGACATGATTACGAGCGGGGTGCTTTCCGAATTTTTTGGGGTTCCGGTTGAAGTAAACTGGAATCAAGGCCGGCCGCTGCTTTCAAAAATGAAAATTTAAAAGGAAGAACCCGGCATTTGGCCACTCTGTTAATGAGTAGGCCTTGCCGGGTTCTTTTCTATACTTCTTTGGTAAATGGAATCTCTGCCAGCTTCACACCGTTCTTAATAAAAACATCAGCAATGGCGTGGCGAATACGGCTTTCCAATTGTTCCTTCATTTCGACGTCAACCACCCGGACTTCAACGACGAAGTCGAGCGATGAATCCCGGAAGTTGATAAAGCGAACGTCTGGCGGTTCGTTGGGAATGCCGGCTACTATCTGCATTTCTCTCACAGCCGCTTCCTGGAGCAGCTGTTCTATTAGTTCTGTGTCATTGCCATAGGCAACGCTGACGACTACCCGTGCAAACAGCTTGGCGCTTGAGCGGTTTTTGACGATTTGCTCGATAAAATACTGGTTGGGCACAATGAGCGTGCCGTTTTTCAAGGTTTCAATCACTGTGGAGCGCAACGTGATTTTTGTGATCTGCCCAATATTTTTATCGATTTCCACCAATTCCCCAACTTTCATCGGCCGTTCAAAAAGAATGATGATCCCCGAAACAAAGTTTGCGGCGATGTTCCGTATGCCAAAACCGATCCCGATTCCAAGCACGCTGAAAATGACGCCGAGCGCTGTCAGATCGAGGCCGACTGTCGTAAATCCGAGTGCCAACGCGATAAACATGACAACGTAATAGAGGAGCCGGTTGATGGTATAGCCCGTGGTGGCATCTACATCAAATTGCGCGTAGAAAAAAGGCATCACGTACCGGTTCAACGCTCTCACCAGGCGGCCGGCAAAGCTGACAGCAATGGCGATGACCACTATTAGGAACACGGACACCTGTATGCCATCCGTTTCATAAAACGGATAAAACAGCCATTGTTCTTCTGAAAAATAAAACAGGAAAAAAAAGATGGCTCCGTAGATGGCGAGCCAGTTCAATAGATCTTCAAGGAACGGGAATACTCGCTCTTTAAAGCGTTTGGATGTAAAAGACTTTTGCAGAAGGAACACCAGGAAGGTCCTTAAGGCGAAAATTAAGGAGAGGTAAATGAAAAACATAAAAAAATCTATTAAAGAAAGTGTCTTTAAAAACTCTATGCCATCGAATAATTGGGTGTTTTCCATGTTAATTCCCCATTTCAATGAACGGTGTTATTATAAATTTTCCCCTTGTAATGCTTTTTAAAACAAAATAATAGGCAGAAACGTCTAAAACATCTCCAGAAATATTAAAATATTTCTTCAGGTTAGAATTTTTGTTTTATTTTCGGAATTAATTTATATAATAGAAAAGAAGGCGGAAGCTAATTGGGTTTACTTATTAAACCGGAAATGCTGCAAAGATTTCTACAGAGAATAGGGGCAAACAACTATGGAAAAAATAGCGTTTGAAATAGAAGAAGCAACCATCAGCCAAATCCAGCAGGCTTTTGAAGAACAACTGCTGACTTCAGTGGAGCTGGTTCAGGCTTACCTGGACAGAATCGAACAGTACGACAAAAACGGTCCGACAATCAATTCGGTGCTGACCATCAATCCGGATGCCTTGAAAATAGCAGCGGAGCTGGATAGCATGCGCGGCCAGGAAGGGCAGGGCCCGTTATACGGGATTCCCGTGCTGCTGAAAGACAATATCAATACGACAGACAAGATGCCAACAACTGCGGGAGCAATTGCGCTGAAAGATCATTTCGCCATTGAAGACGCTTTTGTCGCTTCTCAGCTGAGACAAGCGGGAGCGATTATCCTCGGCAAAGTCAATATGAGCGAATGGGCGTATTTCATGACGGAAAATGTACCAAGCGGCTACAGCGGGCTCGGAGGTCAAGTGCTCAATCCTTATGGAGTGGATGTCTTTGAAGCGGGAAGCGTCGGCGGTTCGAGTTCCGGAACCGGTGCAAGCATCGCCTCAAACTTTGCGGTTGTCGGCATCGGCACGGAAACGTCCGGTTCCATCCTGAGCCCTGCCAGTGCCAATTCAATTGTCGGCATCAAACCGACGGTCGGCTTGACCAGCCGCACGGGCATTATCCCGATTGCAGAAAGCCAGGATACAGCAGGCCCAATGGCGCGTACGGTTGCGGATGCGTCCATCACGCTGGGCATCCTGACAGGAGTGGACGAGCGGGACCCTCTAACTGAACGCAGCGTGGGTGCCGGCTTGACGGACTATACCGCTCATTTAAAAAAGGACGGTCTTGAGGGGGCGAGAATTGGCATCGATTACAGCTTCTTGAATAAGGAAGAACCGGAAGAGCTAGCTATTATTGAAGAAGCGATGGCAGAAATGGAAGCGCAGGGAGCGGTTGTCGTTGAAGTGGTGATTCCGAACCAGGAGTTTCAATCAGGTGTATTATGGTATGAGTTTAAACGGGGCATCAATGATTATTTGGGCAAAACCTCGGAGGACGTGCCGGTGAAGTCACTTGCTGACGTCATTGAATTCAATAAACAAGATTCTGGTACCCGGATGAAATTTGGTCAAATCGAGTTGGAAAGATCGCAGGCATTGAGCGACGACCCAGCCGATCCCACTTATTTGGAGCACCGGGCAACCGACATTAGAACTTCAGCAACAGAAGGCATTGACGTGGTGATGGCCGAGCATAATCTCGATGCTTTGCTGTTCCAGGATAATCGCGGTGCGGCGATGCCGGCTAAAGCTGGATATCCGTCGATTACGGTGCCGGCTGGCTACACCACCAAAGGCTTGCCGGTTGGCGTGACTTTCAGCGGCCTTGCATGGAGTGAACCGCGGCTGATTGAACTGGCGTATGCTTATGAGCAGGCGACCAAAAAACGGGTTGCTCCTAAATTTGAATTAAGAAATGAATGAAAAGCAGCCACTCTTGAAATCAAAGGATTTCGTGAGTGGCTGCTTTATTTGGAGCGTTGCCTCACGACTTAAGAAGCGGTTTAGCACAAAGGGAAAAGGGAACACTATAGGTGTAATCTGGAAACAGGGAGGGATAAGGGATGAAGCAAAACATTGGCACCGTCAATTCGATGATTCGCATCACTGGCGGATTGACATTGCTTGCCTGGTCGATCGCTAAAATGTCTCAGCAATCAAAGCCATCAACCGGGCAATTATTCGTTTCGGTAATGGGCGCACAAAAAGTTGCCGAAGGAATCACCCGCTACTGTCCGTTAACACAAGCGCTTGGCATGGAGAAATCACAGAAACAGATTTCCGCGTTGGATTGATTTTCCTGTAATTTTATGGTAGCCACGAAACCACTATTCGAGGAGGCAAAATCATGAAAGTAACAGAAATTATGACGACTGATGTAGAAACTTGTTCAACAGACACTCCGATTCAAGCGGTGGCAACTCAGATGCTGAATCTGGACGTCGGTTCAATTCCGGTCACTGACGGCAATAAATTAGTCGGCATTATCACAGACCGGGATATCGTAACTCGAGGAATCGCCGCTCAGTTCACGCTTGATACGCCGGTAGGCCAAATCATTTCATCAGAACTTGTGACGGGCAGACCGGATATGGATGTTGAAGACGCGGCAACCTTGATGTCACAACATCAAATCCGCCGACTTCCGATTGTCGAAGACGATAAAATTATCGGGATTGTTTCACTGGGCGATATTGCCGTGAAAGACCCATCTGATCAGCATGCAGGAGAAGCTATTGAAGATATCTCGAAACCCGCAGAACCGAATGAATAATTTTGTATGACTTACTTAAATAAAGAGGAGTTAGAAAAAGCCGATGTTGAAATCCACAGATTTCAGCATCGGCTTTTATGTAGGCAAAAAATATTTATGCAGTAAACCGGCATTTCGGGAAAGACGAGCAGCCTTTGAAGGTGCTCTGCTTTCCGGCTCTTGTGACGAGTGGGCCTCCGCAATTCGGACAGATGTTTGCGGAGATTCGGCCTTTTTTCTTTTGCTACATTTCTGTAATTGCCTGGACATAATATTTTTTTGTTTCCGAATCTTTGACGGTGGCTTATTTAAGGTAGACACCAAAAGTTGCAACAGACTGTTTTGTAAGTATAGGCTCTTTATTAGGATAGAACCGTCCGTACATTGCCGCCCGTTTGAAGGACTTGAATGTTAGGGGAGTTGATTATTATTTTCTTCAGCAAGCTATTATTTGAAAAGCTGATGATGGAAACCATAGGATGGGTATAGCTTGGCAAATGTTTTTTAAGTATTTTTAAATACCCGTAGTTTTGGTAGGGCAGATTGTAGAACTTTCTTTTGGATTTTAATTTCATCTTTATATTGTAATTTCATGTCGAATTTTTAAAAATTATTTGAAAAAGAAAACTGTAATAAAAGACTATGTCGTGGCATTATATAAAAAAGCTTCTCAAGGTGGGTATGCATTTCTACAACTCAGCATATTTCTTAATTAAGATTGATATTGAAGATTATTAGATAAGATTTAGCAGAACGCTCAAATATAGTTAAAATATTCATAATTTTAATAAAATATAGATTTATTTTTATTTCTATGGTTAAAATAGATTACAAGAGATTAATATCGTGCTCTTTTTAATTTTGCCTAACTGGCCTCCTTATCTAAAATTAAAGAAATGCACTTTTATAAGGAGTAAATAATTAATGTGGGCAGTATAGCAGGTAAAGAAGGCGTGAAGGAATTTGAATTTCAAAACTAGTTAATTTAACTTTGGGGAAGAAAGGAGTTTATAAAAATGGAAGAATCAATAAAAATAGCGATTTTAGGGGATATTTGTCCGACAGAAGATTATCGGAAACTCTTTGACAGCCAAGACCCGGAACAGATTCTTGATGGAGCAGTGAATATACTAAGAGAAGCTGACGTTTCTATTGCTAACCTTGAAGCACCTGCTACGGAAACCGATGAACCAATCATGAAAACAGGGCCGAGTTTAAAAGCTTTGCCAAAAGATTTAGAAACACTTCAAAAAGGGGGAATAAATGTATTTTCCATGGCGAATAACCATATTCTGGATTATGGCGTTCAAGGAGTCATAGATACTTTAGAAACATGTGAAAGATTGGGGATCAAGACAGTAGGAAGTGGACATGACTTGAATGCCGCTAAAGAGCCACTTTTCCTTTCGCTAAAAGGTAAAACGATAGGAATATTAAGCTTTGCAGAAGCAGAATTTAATTTGGCCACATCAAATCAGGCTGGAGCTAACCGTTTTGATTACTTTGATTCTATAAAAGACATATATGCTGCTAAGAAAAAATGTGATTTTTTAATTGTCCTATATCACGGCGGCAGCGAATATCATCCCTATCCATCTCCACTATTGCAGAAAAAATGTAGGAATATGGCTGAGTTTGGTGCGGATCTAGTATTATGCCAACATAGTCATTGCATAGGCACATATGAAGAAGTAAATGGAAGTACCATACTTTATGGGCAAGGAAACTCAGTCTTCGGCTGGGAAGAGGGTAATGATGAATGGAATGAAGGAATATTAGTGGAAATTACGATTGTTGGCGCAGGCAAGCCTCAAATAAGATTTGTTTTACTAAACGCCAGTGTACACGGCATAAGGCTTGCTGACGAAAGCAAAGCTGTCGAACGGCTGAGAAGGATGGATGAAATGTCTAAGGCTTTGGAGTATCCAGAACAAATAAATGCGTTATGGGAAGATTTTTCAAGGAGCAACGCTTCGTATTACTATCCCATGTTATTCGGCAGGGGCCGAATTTTTAATAAGCTTAATCGGTTGATGAATAACCGCTTAATTGACCTTCTATATTCTGATAAGAACCATATGATAGTCATGAATATATTTCGGTGTGAGGCACACAATGAAGTAATGCAAACCATTCTAAAACAAAACTTTAGAAAAAAACAAAACAATGTTGAATTGTAATAAAGGCTTTTCTGATTGCATACAGATGATTGTGTTTTAGATGTTAAGTTTTATTTTCAGTGTATAGAAGGGAATAGTTTTTTAGATATGAGCTTATCAAAAATCTCAATTGAAATATTTGATAAAACCACTTTAGAAATCTACGGATTCAAAAGTGGTTTTATTTTAAAAAGTAACAGTTAGTCTTATTTATAATCGTTAGACCTAGTTAAAAAAAGAAATTTAATTGACCGATTAGCAATAATAATATATAAGTGCAATTTATTTTTTATGATTTATGAGTTTAAATACTGATATTCCATTATTTAATTTATAATTTTCTTAATTATGTATAAAATTAAGAAAATTATTCTGTTTTAGAGAAAGAATTGATGATAGAATAATTGAAAATAGAGCTTTAAATGCCATTTATTATCCTAATGTATATTATTTGCTAGTAAAAAGATTCCACACATTGAGGAGGTTGACACATTTAAAAAAGGGAATCTTTTTGGCTATTTAAAAATTAATTAAGAAGGAAGAAAATCAAATATCGGCGAAAAGCTTTGAAAATTTATAATTGTATCATGATAAAAAAGTGAGGAAAGCGGAAGTTATAAAAGAAAATACCTTTTTAAAAAGGTTTAAAATTAGGGAAATTAATTATCTGCTTTTGCTAGTTATTATTATAAAGAATAATTCAAAGAGATAATATGGGAGACTCCCGATTAAAGATGGAAGGCGGTATAAAAGGGAAAATGAGAAGTCAAGTTGAAAAACTCACCAATAAGCCGTTTGTGCGCAATGTCATAATTGTAGCTACAGGTACTGCCATGGCTCAAATTGTTTATATGGCATTATCCCCTATTATTACAAGATTGTATGGTCCTGAAGCTTATGGATTGATGGGAGCTTTCATGGCTATAGTGATTATTGTTGGCCCTGTATCAGCATTGACTTACCCAATTGCCATTGTACTTCCGAAGAAGGAGGAGGATGCTCAGGGATTGGTTCAGCTTTCTTTTTTGATTTCCATAGTAGGTGCAACTTCCTTGGGCTTGTTGCTTTTACTATTTTACGATCAGATTATCAACTTGTTTAATCTTACAGACATGTCCCCGTTTCTATTTCTTCTGCCATTTGTTGCACTGTTTTCAGGCACTTTGCAAATAGCAGAAGGTTGGTTAATTCGAACAAAGCAGTTTAAAGTAACTGCGAAAGTCGCAGTGTTGCAAGCTTTAATGTTACAGGGAAGCATGGTTTTGATCGGACTATTTTACCCGAATGCGGCTGTACTTATCTTCTTGTCAACATTCGGAATTGGCTTTAAGGCAGCAATGATGATTGGTCTATCCAGCAGAATTGAAAAAATCGAATTCAAGCTTAAGCAGCAAAAAAGAGGGCTTGTTAAAAAGCTGGCATTTAAACATAAAGATTTTCCGTTCTACAGGGCACCGGAAGTTTTTATAGATGCAGTATCTCAAGGGTTGCCAATTATATTGCTTGCCAATTTTTTTGGCCCTGCTTCTGCTGGTTTTTATTCAATTGGATACACTGTACTATCAATTCCTTCGCAACTGATTGGCAAGTCTGTTGGAGACGTTTTTTACCCCAGAATATCCGATGCAGCAAATAATGGAGAGAAGATGACAGATTTAATAAAAAAAGCGACTTATTATTTAGGGGTTGTTGGTATCTTTCCTTATATCATTGTTATTTTTTTTGGACCTCCACTTTTCAGTTTTGTTTTTGGTGCTGAATGGGAAATGGCAGGTGAATATGCTAGATGGATTGCACTTTGGTCCTTTTTCAAATTTCTTAATAAAGCAAGTACAACAGCATTGCCAGCTTTATCTGCACAAGCATTTCAATTGATTAGCACAATCATTATGTTAGTAGGCCGAATTACAGCATTGGTTGTCGGCTTTTACATATATAAGAGCGATTTGATTGCAATTGCTTTATTCTCTCTTACTGGTGCAATCTTAAATATAGTATTTATCGCAGCTACTTTACATATCAGTAGAAAGTATGATCAAAAAATTTAGAGCAACTACTTCTTAAAAGAAATGAGGAGTGAAATGAGTGATAATATTTATTCGAATCGAATGGTAGAAGCAGGAGTTTTAAGAAAGGAAACCCATTCGATTTATCATGAGGACTTTCCAAAAATTACAGAGTTTCACAGGGCTTGGGATTTTAGAGGTTAAAGGAATAGCAAGAATCCGGGGGAAACTGGAAATTGCTTTTAGAAAATGGGAAAGTTAAGATATATGTTGAAAAGTAACGCAACAGCAGCAATGTGATGGTCAATGCTTTTAATGTAAAAGATATCCCTTTTTTTGATAGCAAAGAACTGACAGCAACTCAGCGAAATAATTTGTTGCACATACTCTATAGTAACCAGAAAAGCATAAATCTTGTAGAAGAAGAGTTAGTGCAAGAGAGGCATCAAGTTTTTTCTCTGTCGCAAAGCAAGTAGATTCAGAACCGAATCTTAATCGTTTTTCAAAGCATCGAAACTGATGTGCTGTTATTTAGAGAATCTACTATAATCTTTACGGAATCTTTTAGAGAAGTAATCTAAATCACAAAGATAAATAGTAAAGTTAAAAGGCGTAAGTCCGGTATGTTTCAGGGCTTACGCCTTTTAAGAGTTTAAATTTCTTCACCATTAGTTCATGCTAAGGAAACAAACCTCACCGCATATGCATTTCATTCGGATGTGAGCCTTTGCGGCGGTCTTTGTTTAAACCATTAATCTGTTCCATTTCATCTGCGGATAATTCGAAATCGAACACTTGGAAGTTCTCTTCAATGCGCGAAGGAGTGACGGATTTCGGAATGGCAATCGAGTTGTTTTGCAGGTGCCAGCGCAGTACTACTTGGGCAGGGGATTTGCCATGCGCTTCTGCAATTTGCAGGACAGCCCCGTCCTGCAGCACTTCACCGCCTTGATCGAGCGGGCTCCAAGCTTCAATGAAAATATCGTGTTTTGCACAAAACTCTTTTAAGTCGTTCTGTGCCAAATACGGATGGCATTCAATCTGATTTAACACGGGTGTCACTTCACATTCTGCCAACAAGCGCTCCAAATGTTCGATTTCAAAATTGCAGACGCCAATCGCTTTGACGCGTCCGTCTTTATAAAGCTTTTCAAGTGCTTTATATGTATCGACGTATTGGTCAAAATTTGGGGTCGGCCAGTGAATCAAATAAAGGTCAACATAATCAAGGCCTAAACGTTCTAAGCTTTCTTCATAAGCTTGAATGGTCTTGTCAAAGCCTTGGTCACTGTTCCAGACTTTTGTCGTAATAAACAACTCTTCTCGTGGAATACCGGATTCCTTGATCGCTTTTCCAACACCTTTTTCATTTTTATAAATCATTGCCGTATCGATTGAGCGATAGCCTGCTTCCAGCGCTTTTGCTACGGCGTCAGTTGCCAGGTCGTCCGGTACTTGCCAAACCCCGAATCCAAGCTGTGGCATTTTCAATCCATTGTTTAAGGTCACAAATTCCATTCTGCATTTCTCCTTTTTTAAAAAATTGAATTGTTATAATGAATACCCTTCTATTTTGATGATTAATCTTAATAAGTGCAATTATTTCGAATCAAGAAATATTAAGGATTAAACGGCACAAAGACAGTAAAAGGCTTAAAGGAATTTACAGAAGATATAGGGAAGAATTTAAAAAAGCATATTGCTAAAAACAGCCATTCAAAAACCGTTTCAAGCTTAGCAAGGCGCCAAGCGGGGTAATGAATGACTAGTTGCGTTACACTGAATGCAGAATAAGATCGAAAGGAAGTTGCGACATGAAATACGATTTCGATGAAATCATCAACCGAAGAGGAACCTATTCCTTGAAATGGGACGGAGCCGATCTGATTAAAGAATTTGGCCTGACGGAACGCTATGATGAAGACACCATTCCATTATTTACAGCTGATATGGATTTGCCGGTGCCACAGCCATTAATTGATGCCTTACATAAAACAGTCGATCACCGGATTTTTGGCTATACGGTGTTCCCGGAAGAATATTACGAGGCCATTAACAGATGGTTCAAGAAGCGCCACGACTGGGAAGTCACGAAAGAGCAGATCGTCTTCAGCCCAGGAACGGTCCATGCCCTGAATGTGGCTGTTAAGGCCTTTACAAAACCTGGGGACGGCATCATTATCCAACGGCCGGTCTATCCGCCGTTTACCGGTGCGATTGAAGGCAATGAGCGAGTAGTGGTGAATAATGCGCTGATTGCAGATGAAAACCAATATTACACCATCGATTTTGAGGATTTTGAAGAAAAAGCGAAAGATGAAAAGACGACAATGTTCATCTTATGCCATCCGCATAATCCAACGGGACGCATTTTTACTAAAGAAGAGTTGCGTAAAATGGCGGAAATCTGCCAGCGCCATAATGTTTTGATTGTGGCAGATGAAATCCACGGAGATTTGATCCGGAAAGATCAGGTTTTTATTCCGATGGCAAAAGCGGTGGGAAATACAGACAACCTCATTACATTGACCGCCATCAATAAGACTTTTAATGTTGCCGGACTTCACTGTACAAATGTCATCATCCAAAATGAAGATCTGCGCGCAACCTTCGCCACTGAAATGGGCATACAGCTGCCTTCGCCTTTCACCGTGGCAGCGCTGATCGCCGTTTACAATGAAGGCGAAGATTGGCTAGAGCAGCTGAAAGAATATATAGATGGCACCATGGACTATGTCAAAGAGTTCCTGGCAGAAAAGATGCCGCAAGTGAAAGTCAGCATTCCGGAAGGAACGTATATCTTATGGCTCGATTTCAGCGGCTACAATATCAATGCTGAAGAAATCCATGACCGTATTTATAATAAAGCCAATGTCTTGCTTGAAGATGGCGGCATGTTCGGCGAGGAAGGGTTGCTGTATCAGCGTATTTGCCTTCCATCTCCGCGGCCGGTAATTAAAGAGGCTCTGGAGCGGATTGCAAAAGAGTTTGAAGATTTGTCTGTTAAATCACAATAAAAATTTAGTAGTTGCCACTCTCAATTGTATTGCTGAGAGTGGCATTTTTAATTTGCTCCTTTAGTAGCTAGGGGTTTTTATTTGGCTATGATAAAATTTTTTATAGGTAATAAATAGAATATTTCAACTATTAAAGGTAAAATTAACCGAATGCAAACGGCAGACTTCGTTTATTCAAAAGGAGCGGATCAGAACATGCAAACTAGCAAAATGGCTCATATTGAACAGCAGGCTTTGAAAAGATACCTTGAATTTGAACAGGAGAAATTAAACGCCAAGACAACTAGCGATCCAGCGTCCCGGATGATGACGCGCAGCAGCATCATCAATGTGCATGATAACTTGGCAATGGAGCGGATCATCAACCAAAGTGATTTGTTTCCGATTGCGCATTTGCAAGCGGGACTGAATGTCAGTAAAGCGGTTTGCCGCATGTCGGTCCGGAACCAGAGCGGACAGATTGAAAGCTACGGCACAGGATTTCTTGTCGCACCGTCACTGCTGTTAACGAATCATCATGTGCTGCATACATATGAGGCCGCTCAGTATGCTGTGGCGGAATTTAACTACGAAGACGACGTCAATTTTCTGCCGAAGGAAATCGTCTCTTTCCGGCTCGATCCGGACAAATTGTTCATCACCGATGAAGAGCTTGATTTCACATTAGTAGCGGTTCACGAAATGGACGCGGAAGGTGTGAAGCTCTCCGACTTCGGCTATTTGCCGCTTCTGCCGCAGCCCGGGAAAATTCTGGAAGGGGAATATGTCAGCATCATCCAGCATCCGAAAGGCGGGCCAAAAGCCGTCACCCTCCGGGAAAACGAAGTTAAATTCATCTCTTCTGACTATGTGCATTATGTCAGTGACACCGAGCCGGGTTCTTCAGGTTCTCCTGTGTTCAACGATCAATGGGTGGTGGTCGCGCTTCATCATGCAGGCATTCCGCATCCTGAAGATGATGCAAAATGGATTGCCAATGAAGGCATCCGCATCAGCTCCATTGTCCGCCATCTCACCAAGCACCGGGCAAGTATGGAAGATTCCCATGGCCGTCAGCTTTTGGATCAGTTATTGCATGATCCTAAAGCCGTTGCAGCTCCAATGGAAATCGGTGCTCTGGAAGCGCAGTGGTACAGCGGTGTCACCGGTTATGATTCTGCCTTTTTGGGAGCCGGTTTTGAAGTCCCGCTTCCGTCATTGAGCGAAGAACGCCAACCGGATATCGCTCAGACAGCAGATGGAAAAACGGCCCTCGACTATACCCATTTTTCAATCGTCATGAGCAAATCAAGAAAACTCGCTTTTTTCAGTGCGGTGAATATTGACGGCAGCCAGTTAATTGAAGTGAATAGGGACAACGATAAATGGTATTTCGATCCCAGAATTCTGGAAGAATATCAGACAGGGCCGGAAGTATATAAAAATAACGACATTGACCGCGGCCATCTGACCCGAAGACGAGATCCGAATTGGGGCATAGACGCGGTCAAAGCAAATGAGCACACGTTCCATTTCACGAACTGTTCACCGCAGCACAAGCACTTCAACCAAAAAACCTGGCTTAGCCTGGAAGATTACCTGCTTGAAAACGCAGGAGAGTACGGCTTGAAAGTAACAGTCTTTACCGGGCCAGTTTTCCGCGACAGCGATGTTGTGTACCGTGGATGCCAAATTCCGGAAGAATTCTGGAAAGTGGCGGTGATGCGGAAACAAGACGGTTCATTGTCGGTTACGGCATATTTGCAGTCACAGGAAGATTTGATCGGTGATCTGGAATTTGTCTACGGCGGATTCCGGACATATCAGGTGCCAGTCACTCAAATAGAAGAGCTGACAGAGCTTGATTTCGGTGAACTGCGAAACTACGACCCGCTCGCTGCCAGCACGGTGAGGGTAGTGATTGCGAGCCGGGAAGATCTACAGTTATAACAGTAGATAGGGATCGCCAGCTAGGGAAGATGCTTTTAGAGAGAACACCGATAGAAAGCTTGAAAACACCGATAGAAAACCGAGAAACGCCGATAGAAACCCAGAAAACGTCGATAGAAGCTGTTAGAAACGTCGATAGAAATTGCTGGAAACGCCCATATAAGAATTTGGATCAGTGGCAATTTGCCGAGGCAAATTGCGTCTTGGTTTTAGGAAGCCCTTTGCTAAAGCAAAGGGCTTTTCCAATCGATCTTTTGCCCTTCGTGAGCTGATTTTGAGGAGAACACCGATAAAAACTGGAGAAACATCGATAGAAAGTTTGAAAACATCGATTGAAACTGGAAAAACGTCGATAGAAACCCAGAAAACACCGATGGCACATGCGAGAAACGTCGATAGAGATTGGGTCAGTTGCAATTTGCTAAGGCAAATTGCGTCTTGGGTCTTGGGGGAGCCCTTTGCATTAGCAAAGGGCTTTTCTAATCGATCTTTTGCCCTTCGAGATCTGCTTTTAAGGAGAACACCGATAGAAAATTTAAAAACACCGATAGAAACTTGAGAAACGTCGATTGAAAGACGAGAAACACCGATTGAAACTATCTGAAACGTCGATAGAGATTTTGGGTCGGTTGCATTTTGCCAAGGCAAAGGGTTCTTCCAATCGATTTTTCCCCCCTTCGAGAACTGTTTTTGAGAAGAACACCGATAAAAACTCGAGAAACACTCGAGAAACACCGATAGAAACAACAAAAACACCGATAGAAGTTCTGGACAACTGCATTCCCATATACAAAGAACTTCCCCTACAGAAAATGTCTTTGTTGCACTTAATTTGAAAATTCTGTAATCTTTAATTTAGTAGTAAGTAAAAGGAGGGTAACCATGGCGTTCAAATCGAAACAAGGCAAGCTTTTTGGCAATCAACCAAGTAAAAGTGAATTGGAAACGCGCAGCGATGTAAGTTCAGTGGACGCCACCTACAATGTGAAATCCTTTGGAGCCAAAGGCGACGGAGCAGCCGATGACTGGAAGGCGCTACAGAAAGTGGTTGATTTTATTTACCGGCAGCCAGGCGGAGGGACTCTGTTTTTCCCGCCTGGGCTGTACCAGGTTAGCCAGCCGATTGTAGTGCCGGATTCGGAAAATACGGTTTCCTGGATCGGCCATAGCCTCAAATCGACGGTGATTGCGCCATCTGCACCAATGGATTACGTGGTACGGATGCGTGGAGGAGGCGGAACGGTCCAAGGCATTAAGTTCCGCGGGACGGATCCTATGAACGGCTATGCACAGTACGCAAAAGTCTGCATGCTTGCTACAGATATCCGGGATAAAACATTTTCAGATGCGGCGTTTGTCTGGGGAGCGGTCCATGGGCTGCAGATTACAGGCGACGGCAATAATAATTTATGCGTGTTTGACCGGCAATGTGTGTTTTCACATAATGGCAACATCGTTAAAGGAACAGACGGAAGCGGAAAGGTTGATAGAGTAGAGTTCCAGGATTTTGATCCGAAAGCAAACGATGTCCACGTCGGCGCTTATTTGAAAATCGGCAATGGAGAAGGTTCGGTTTACCATATTGATGCCGTGACAGCAGACAGCATCACTATATCCCCAGATTTGAAACACCCACTTAAATTGGGAACAGAATATGCCGTCCATATTGGCTGCGGGCTTCAGACGGACCGAGGCAGCGACAACAATATCTACGGCATCTACGACTGCCATTTTGTCGACAATGCAGGAGCTGGACTCATGGTGCGTGGATTATACGGCCACCACATCCAAGGCGGCAATTTCGATTCGAATGGCATTGCAGGCATTCATATCGGCTCTGGCATGATCAATACGACACCCGCCTATTCCAATACTGTCAATCATGCTTATTTTGAATCGAACGGCTATGCCAACGTCATTTTGGATTATCCATCAGGCCTCACTATTTTGGAACCGCTGCTTGGACAACCCGTGGACGGGACGGCAGGCGACATTGCTTCTATTACTTCGCTGCGAAAATATTATTTCGATTTCGATTCGACAAGCATTTCGTATAACGGAAGGCAGTATCAATACGTGGCAGAAGCGGACGGCAGCAAACCTTATTCCATGGAAAACATATCTCAAGTCGCCATTGACCGGGCGGCCGGTGCAAGAAGTCCAGCGGTTATCGAGTTGCCTCCTGCACCGAAACATCAATTCGGAGAAAAACTCGAGATTTTCGTCGAAGACAGCGGCGGCCAGCCAGTGCACTTGGTGTGCGAGTATGCCCGTGTCAATAAACAAGCCGGAAACGTAGGAGTATTCGTTCCAGCTGGAATCGGATTTGTCATTACCGTGTATTACAGCCAAAGAAATTCCTCTTGGATGGTGTCCCGAACGATGCCGGTTAATTAAAAAGCTGTTACAAACAACCTGCTTTTATTCTTTAGAAAGGATAAGAGCAGGTTGTTTTTTATTTCAGTTGTCTGAATAAAACTGGTTTAATTAAGAAATAAAGAATAGAGAGACCAATACATTCCGGTGTTCTCTTACAAATAGTACGAAGAAAAGGGTCATATAAGTTTTTTATTAAGAAAACAGGTAATATAGAAAGTATGTTTTATTAATTTATTGATGTAAAAATCAAATACGAAAACAGGCCTCTGGCAATCAGGTGCAGAGGATGGAAAAGGAGTGGAACAGCGGTGAAAAAATATTCTTGGCTGAAAGCAGCGGGGCTGGCCAGTGCAGCAACGGCATTAACCCTAGCGGTTACGCCGATCGGAGAAGGTTTTTCTTTCAACGAGGTGGCTCAAGCGCAAGCGGCAACTCATACATATCAAACAGCAGAAAATTTAAATTTGCGTACAGGTGCATCAACCGAACATGATGTGGTGAGCATCATTCCGAAAGGTGAAGGGGTTCAGATTATTTCTAAGAGCGGTTCTTGGTATGAAGTCCGATATGGTTCAGAAACAGGCTTTGTTCATTCAGCGTTTTTGAAGAAAGCTGATGGGCAGGAAACAGTCGCCAAGCCATATGTGGCAATCGAGAATTTGAATTTGCGTGAAGGCGCTGGAACGGATTATGGCATCATCACCGAAATTCCAAAAGGCGGAACAGTAAATTACTTATCAAAAGACGGCAAGTGGTATGAAGTTTCCTTTGGTACAGAAAAAGGCTATGTCAACTCTGACTATTTAAAAGGTGCCCCTTTAGAAGCTAAGGAAAATTATCCTGCTCCGTCAACAGACACGCCTGGAACTTATATCAATGATATCCTGGTCATCAATAAAGCAAACGCTCTGCCATCCGATTATAATCCAGGTGTCATTCCGGAAGCTGAAAGAGCCGTTTCCGACATGCTGGCAGATGCCGGGGAGCAGGGAATAGACATCCGAACTGTCAGTGCGTTTCGATCGTTCTCTTATCAAGCCGGGCTATACGATAAGTATGTAAATCAATACGGTTCAGCAAAAGCAGACACCGTCAGCGCAAAAGCTGGGCATTCGGAGCATCAGGCAGGGTTGGCTTTTGATTTTGCGGGATCTTCCAATACCGGTTTGAGTATATCATTTGCGGATACGGAAGAAGGCAAATGGCTGGCAGCTAACGCCCATCAATACGGTTTCATCCTCCGCTATCCAAAAGGCAAGGAACATATTACCGGCTATCAGTTTGAGCCATGGCATTTCCGTTATTTAGGCACAGAAAATGCAAGTAAAGTAAAAAGCAGCGGCAAAACGCTGGAAGAATATTTGAACCTTACTGAAAAATAACGATGGAAGAAGTCAAAATCCGCATCGGACCATAACCGTATGCGGATTTTGTCTATTACATAAAAAATTCTGAATTTTTAATAAATAAAGTATATATTAATATTTTTTTGCTGTTAAAATAAAGGCAAGAAGCAAAACAACGAAGTGGAGGAGTGAAAGTATGAAAAAATTATTGAGTCCCATCGCTATTGTGCTCTCCTTGTTGTTAGTTATCCCTGTAGCAGGTGCTCCGTCAGATTTACCTCAAAAACACCCATTTTATGATGAAATCAATTATTTGATGGAGAAAGGAGTTGTGACGGGGTACCCTGATGGCACTGTGCGCCCTGATGAAAAAGTCACACGAGCTCAGGCTGCGGTGATGATCGGACGCTTGAAGGGGCTGAACGGCACGAAAAAAGCTACGGGATTCCGGGATGTGCCGGCGGGACATTCTGCCAGCGGCTATATCGCGGAAGTGGCAAAAGCCGGGTACATCAAGGGCTTTAAAGATGGCACTTACCAACCGAACAAGCCATTGACCCGCAGTGACATGGCGTTGATCATTGAACGGGTCTTCGATTTAGCGTTCACTTTCAATCAGTCTTTCAAGGATGTACCGCAAAATGCCGCATACTCGGAAGCCATCAGTAAGATTTTGGCGGCAAATATCACCATAGGCTATCCCGACAATACATTCCGGCCGCGCCAAGAAGTGACGCGGGGCCAGTTTTCCGCCTTTTTAGCCCGTGGTTTGGAACCGAAATTCAAGAACGAAGCGGTTATCCCTGATTCATATCAGAAAGATAAAACCAAAACGTATACGTATCGAATGTCAGACGGTACGACCGCGGTACACCAGTTCGTCAATGTGCCGGATCGGGATGGCCTTGACTTTGGCTTTATGTGGACTGTACGGGTTGGAGAAAATGTCTATGAATACCTGGAGCTTGAAAACTATCAATTTTTCGCATTCGGCTACCCTTATTCAGAGTATGATCTAGCGCTCGTTTATCCGGTTGAGGTGGGCAAGACTTTTGAAACAGGCCTCGGCGATGAAACATTGACGAATACCATCACCGGCGTCAACAAAACCGTCACGACCCACTACAAAACATTTACCAATGCTACCGAAGTAACAACAGAAGCCGGCTTGAAATATTATATGGTTGAAGGTTTCTCGACAGTCAAATCGGTAAATGCCCAAGGAGTGGTGGAGTCTGAATTAGTGGATGTTAAATAGAAAAAATAGTTGAGGCTGCCGGCCGGTGTAGGGCTATAAAAACAAAGGAGTGGAGGGTATGAAGAAGTTTTTGAGTCCCATCGCCGTCGTGTTGACCCTGTTCCTGGTTTTGCCTGTCGCTGATGCCGCCACAGACTTGCCGGACAGCCACCCGTTTTATGAGGAAATTAATTATTTGATGGGGAAAAAAGTGATTGCGAGTTATCCAGACGGTACAGTTCGGCCGGATGCAGAAGTGACACGCGCTGAAGCAGCAGTGATGTTCGGCCGATTGAAAGGATTGGACGGCACGAAAAAAGCGACAGTTTTTAAAGATGTTCCAGCAAATCATTTTGCCAGCGGCTATATTGCAGAAGCTGCAGAAGCGGGGTATATTTTGGGTTTTCCTGATGGCACTTACCGTCCAGGAGAAACCATTGACCGCGGCGATTTGGCAGTGATGATTGATCGGGTTTTTGATTTGAATTTTATTTTTTATTTTGATTATAAAGATGTTCCGAATGCTGCGCGGTATCATGATGCGATCCACCGGCTTGCGGCTTCAAGTATTTCCATCGGTTATCCGGACAACACCTATCGTCCGCAGCGTAAAGTCACGCGTGGTGAATTTTCCGCAATGCTGGCCCGTGCCCTGGAGCCGGCATTTAAGAATGATACAGCCATTGAACATTCCTATCAGCGGGACAAAACCAAGACTTATACGTATAGACAGGAAGATGGCAGAATAGCAGTTGACCGCTTTGTCAGTGTGCCGGCAATTATTGGGCCAGGGACTGAATTTGTTTGGGAAACGCGGATTGGAGAGGAAGTCTATTTAGAACTGGAGTACGAAAACTACGACAGTTTTGAGATTGGCTATCCGTACTGGGAATCCGGCGTTCTATTGGTTTATCCCATTCAAACCGGTAAAAAATTTGTTTATGGTCATGATCTTGAACCTATAATTTATACGATTACCGGAGTGAACAAAACCGTTGAAACCGAGTACCAAACCTTTACCAATGCCGTGGAAGTAACGACGCATGATGGCGGAAAGTATTATATGGTGGAAGGGTTTGCCATGGTGAAATGGATTAAAGGAGATGGGGCGGTTTATACAGAATTAATGAATGTTGAATAAAGCATAAAATCAGCCCAGCTCCAGGCGTTTTCTGGTACTTGGGCTGTTTCGTCTTTTATTTTCAGGAGGGGATGCAATATGTTCGGTAAAAATAATTTAGTGCTGGTGCTTGAGGATTATGAGCTGTCATTTGGTGTTCGGCTGATCGACCGGGACGGCTTAGTTTACAGCGACAACCGCTTTATGGAAAAGCCGCATATCTCGAAAATCAGGATCCTTATCGGAACTCTGACGCAAATCTTCGGAAATTTTAACCGTGTGACATATAGCAAGAATTTCGATTTAGTGTGGGACCATGAAGCGCGCCCTGACTCTTTCGGCAAATTTATGGCAGAGCTGTTTACTTCGCATGAAAAGGTTGATCCAAAATATCATATGTGGGAGCAATTCAGCGAGTTTCTGGAGCAGCAGGAAAAAGAATCGCATCGGAGCCGGCTTGAAGATCTGCCATTTTAATATGCGAAAGTTTCGGCAAAGGGCAGGAGTTTGCCAGTGTTTATTGAATATGTACTATTAGCACAATTAACAGGTCTTTTGTCTCGGGATAAACAACGAAGGAGTGGGCATATAGATGGCGTTTGGATTTACGAAAGAAAAACAGACTCTTGCAACTGCAAATAAATTAAAGAAAATGGCTGATGAAGTGACATTCAGTGAACGGCCAGACAAAACTTTCAATGTTAAAGCATTCGGTGCGAAAGGCGACGACGAGGCGGATGATTGGAGAGCACTCCAGCAGGCGATTGCCTTTGCCTATAATGCAAAAGGCGGCGGCACGCTGTTTTTTCCGCCGGGCTTGTACCGTATCAGCAAACCGCTTGAAGTGCCGGTGACCGAAGATGAAAAGGCGGTGTCTTGGGTTGGCTATAGCGATAAGACAACAGTGATTGCACCTTCTGCGCCGATGGATTATTTGGTGCGCATGCGCGGCGGCGATGGCCATATCAAGGGCTTGACTTTCAGAGGCACCGATCCGTTGAATGGCTCTGTGCAGCATGCCAAAGTCTGCATGCTGGCATCCGATATCCGCAACAAGACTTTTTCAAATGTTTCATTTACCTGGGCGAAAGTCCACGGTTTGCAAATTACTGAAGAAGGCAATAACAATCTTTGCGTCTTTGATCAGGCATGTAAATTCGAACAAAATGGCACAGTGGTTACGGGAAGCGATGGCAGCGGTTCTGGAGACCAGGTAACGTTCTCGAAATTCAATCCGGAGTCGGGCAATGTCCATGTCGGTGCATACTTGAAAATCGGCAGTGGCGAAGGCTCGGTTTATCATATCAATTCTGTCAGTGCGAAAGGGATGACGGTATCGCCAGCGCTTAAGAGCCCGCTCCGCTCCGGAACCGAGTACAAAATACATATCGGCTGTGGCCTTCAGACGGACCGTGGCAGCGACAACAATGTTTATGGCATTTACGACTGCCATTTTGTTGGAAATGCGGGCGCCGGGCTAATGGTGCGTGGGTTATATGGCCATAATATTCAGGGCGGCAATTTTGACTCGAACGGCATCGCGGGGATCCATGTCGGATCCGGCATGATCAATGTAACACCTGCTTATTCAAATACCATCAACCATGCTTATTTTGAAGCAAATGGCTACGCCAATGTGATTTTGGATTACCCTTCAGGCCTCAGCATAATCGAACCTTTGCTTGCCGAACCGGTAGATGGTACAGCAGGCGGTATCGCTTCAATTGCTTCACTGCGGAATCTGCCGTTCGATTACGAAACTACCAGTGTCTTGCATAATGGGCGAATGTATAATTTTATCAACGAAACAACCCGGAACTTTGCTTCGAATTCGGTGGAAACCTCAAAAATCACGGTCAATCAGGCAGGCGTTCTAATGGGGCCATCAATCGTCAATCTGCCTGAACCTCCAAAACACCGCTTTAAAGAAGAACTGGAAATCTACGTCGAGAACAGCGGCGGACAGCCCGTGCAGGTTATTTGTGATTTTGCAAAAGTGAATAATAAAGCAGGAAGAGTCGGTGTTCAGGCGCCGGCGGGATTAGGATATAAGATTACCGCTTACTACAGCAGGAGCCTGGATAGTTGGATGGTGTCGCATACGATGCCAATAATATAGCAACACAAAAAATACTCTTAGCATTTGATCATGGAGTTAGGAAAAAGCAACGAGGAAGAGTTTGATAAAGAGATTATCAGAATCAGCATTGGAATGCGATGAATAGACGGCATTCTTCTAGCGTTGCTGAAAGTGAATATTG
This sequence comes from Planococcus sp. VCh962, assembly GCF_057748275.1. NCBI lineage: Bacteria > Bacillati > Bacillota > Bacilli > Caryophanales > Caryophanaceae > Planococcus > Planococcus sp. VCh962. The sequence goes on along the minus strand of NZ_JBYLHS010000002.1, from coordinate 51,504 downwards.
GCGGACCTCTTATTTTTAGATAGGAGTTGACAAACTATAGCTTGAGTTAAATAAGTAAAGAATTTTTGCAGAACGTTCAAGTGAACGTTCTTTTTTTACAGGCTGCGCATCGTTACCATTACATTGGCTATGATGAAGGAAAAAGAAAGGCTTAGTATTAGAGACATTTTTGGAAATATGATTTCTGATTAATTTAGTTAAATTACTATAATCTAGTATTTTCCATTTTCTAAAGTGCATTCAATTATTTCTATTTCTCACAAATAAATAGTAAGTCTCATTTTTTAAAAAACTTTAAAAAATAAATACTAAAATTGTAAACACTGTTATTATTGAAAGTAAAACAAAACTTTAAAAATTCATTAAATTCAGTTTTTTATTTGTTAGAGGCATGTTTTACTGGAAAGCTTGAACATGAGCGAACCTATATTTGCTTTTGCCAATATCTTTATAGCCTTGTCATTCATTTATTGTGAGGAATAAAGGGAAAATGAAGTCTAGGAGAGTGGGGTATGGGAGAAACTATAAGCATAATCATTCCTGTATACAATGTCCAAGATTATTTGCCAAAATGCATCGACTCCGTTATTAAGCAGACTTATAAAAACTTGGAAATCATCTTGATAAATGACGGATCCACTGACCAAAGCGGAGAAATTTGTGATCAGTATGCCCGAAAGGATAGCCGAATACAAGTCATTCATCAAAAAAACAAAGGGCTAGCTGCTGCTCGAAACGTAGGATTAGAGGCTGCGACAGGCGATTATATTGCTTTTGTGGACAGCGATGATTGGATTGATGAGGATATGTACGAATTTCTGCGTAGGTTAATGGACGAATACCAGGCGGATTTGGCAATTTGTAGATTGAGGAAAATTTTAAGTTCAAGTGTGGTCGACGGTTCTACGGATGAGTTGCTGCTTTGTGATGGTTTAACGGCTTATAAAAAAATGGTTCTAGAAATTTTTCCGATTAATATCGGAGTATTCAATAAGCTGTATAAGAAAGAACTGCTGGAAGGACTCCGGTTTCCAGTTGGAAGATTGACTGAAGACATCTATTTTACGCCGAAGGTCTTGCATCGATGCAAAAAATGCGTTTATCAAGACACTGCGAAATACAATTATTTAAAGGAGCGGCCAGGCAGCATTATGAATGCTCACATCAGTTCCAAAAGGATTTTCGATGAAATGGAAGGATATCTTGAAATCGAACGCTATTTTAAAGAGAAAAACTTAAAAGAACATGCTTCGCTCATTCAGGAGTATTACCTCAATAGTTTGATGGTTTTTTATTATCAAGTAGCAGCCAGCCCACTTAAAGACAAAGAGGCTATCCTGAAAACCTTAAGGATGTACTTTCATAAAAGTAAGAACAAGTATACTCAAAAAACTTTTAGATGGAAGACTAAAACAAAAATTTTTCTGTTTGCTTTTTCACCAGCTTTTTATCAGTCAACTTTCGAATTTGCTAACACCATGAGAATAGCAAAAAAAAATTTAAGGGAAAATATCTTGCGGTTATAGTGGGAGCAATGCCATGAGGACTAAGAAAGCAATGAAGAATTTAATTATTAATTTATTTGCTTTTCTAATAAGCTTGTTTCCTGTGTTTTTGCTTAGGAAAGTATTTTTAGACACTCTTGGAGAAGAGTACTTAGGGATGCATTCCCTTTTCGGAAGCATTCTCGGGATATTATCATTGGCGGAACTCGGGATTGCAAGTGTAATATCCTATTCTTTGTATCAGCCATACGCTGAAGGCAATAAAGGAAAAATAAGAGCATATATTAACTATTACTCGAAGATCTATAAAATCATTGGGGCACTTATTTTTTTGATGGGCGTTCTTCTGATGCCGGTATTAAATCTGTTTATACAAGACGGAGTAAATATTGAAGAAGCACAAAAATATTATTTTCTTATTCTCCTTGGGGCAACTTTTACGTACTTTTTTTCAGTAAGATTATATATTTTAATAGTAGCCCAAGAAGGCTATAAAATAGTAATCGTATACACATTGGCAAAGTTATTGATTGCGCTTCTTCAAATACTGGTATTGAATCTCTATGCTAATTTCTATATTTTTTTGATTGTTCAGATGTTCATTGCATTGCTATATTTCCTATGCATGAACTTATATATACGAAAAGAATATCCATGGATCTATTCTTCGGCGGAACAATTAGCATTTAAAGAGAAGCAATTGCTGATTAAGAATATTAAAGCCATTTTTTTTCACAAAATTGGTGGAGTAGCAATTTTCAGTACGGATAATTTACTGATATCCTATTTTTTGAACTTGACGGTAGTGGGAATATACAATAGTTATAATTTGGTTATCGGAGCAATGACAAGTATAGTGTCGAGTGCTTTATCAGCAGTTACGCCGAGCATTGGGAACTTGCTTGTGGAGGGGAATCACCAAAAGATATTCCTTATTCATAAACGACTGTTCTTTTTCAGTTTTTGGATTGTCTCTTTTTTGTCTATTTCTTTATTTAATACACTTAAACAATTTGTGTTCTTATGGCTTGGCGATTCTCAAGTACTAGGTGATTTTACAATCGGGTTGCTGATTCTCATTTTTTATATGTCATTAATGAGAGGATCCGTTGAAATTTTCAAAGAAGCGGGGGGAGTTTTTCAGCAAGATCAGCTTTTTCCAATCTTGGAGGCCATCATTAACTTGGTTGCTTCTATTCTATTGTTCCAATATTTTGGATTGGCAGGAGTGTTTCTTGGAACATTGATTAGTATGGTGACAGTAGTTTTTTGGGTAAAACCTAAAATGGTTTACAAATATATATTTAAAGAAAAATTGATTCTTTATTTTGTTATGTATTTCAAGTACTTTGGAATCGGTCTAATCCCCTTGTTTCTGACATATGCCATCACCAAAGAGTTACAAAATTCAATTACACTTTATGCTTTCCTTTTGAATTGTCTTATTAATATCCTGGTTATTAATGTCTTTTATTTGATTCTTTTCCGCAATAACGCCGAGTTAATTTATTATAAAAATTTAGCAATGAGAGTTTTATCAAGAAGAGGAGGGACGAAATTTGAGGAAAGCAATTACGAAGAAAATTAAAGATATAAATTTAGTCGCAACTCTCTTGTTAAATAAAAATAAGAAATTAAGCTTTATTATCTATAAAAATTCATTCGTTAAAAAGCTGAAAGGAAGTAATTTTATTATCAAGGGCAGGTTTCGTCTCGGCCGTAATTGGAATGGAATAACCCATAGCAAATCGAGCTTAACGGCTAAAACATCCAGCCAATTGATTGTGAATGGGAACTTCGATTGCTATGAAGGATGCATTATCACAATAGAGGAAAATGCGGTGTTAGAACTGGGAAGTGGCTACATAAATTCCAATTCAAAAATATATTGCTTTAATAAAGTAACTATAGGAGAAGGAGTGGCAATTTCTGAAGAAGTCATCATTCGGGATTCTGATAATCATAAATTGATGTATGAAGGTTATGAAATGACTAAACCGATAACAATTGGCAATCATGTATGGATTGGTTTCCGGGCAGTTATTTTAAAAGGAGTTACAATCGGTGATGGTGCGGTAATTGCAGCGAATGCGCTGGTCAACAAAGACGTGCCACCAAATTGTTTAGCTGCTGGAATTCCAGCTAAAGTCATAAAGAGAGATATCAGATGGGAGTGAAAATGAGTAGGGAAAGAAAATATTATGATCTGATAAAGAGCTTTTAGAGCAGGCTGTGATAGTTGCTAGATAGAGAGTTTCGGTATTAGATTTACGTGCCTTGTCTAAGTTGCCACAACTTCCACGAACAACATTCCTATGTTACCCAATTTCAATTCAAATAATGACATGCCCCGCTATCACCCCGTGAAGTTGCCCGTGTTCTAATTGCTTGTAGCTATTGAGCGATTATTTAATCAAAAAAGAAGCAGACAATACTGCTAGTTTGCAATTTAGATCTGTTTTAAAAGTGACATTTTCCTATTTAAGGGAAATAATAATTTATTTCGACTTAAAAATTTTTATTTTTCGAAATAATCAATTACTTACAATAGAGTTTATGTTAGAATGGAAATGTATCAAATAATAGGCTAAAAGACCAATGGGTAAATTTTTTTTTTGCTCTCATATATTATTGCTAGTTTAAAATTAACGTTTATATTACTAATATTGTATTTAGTGTAAGCGATGTATTAGTGATCATTTTCTTTATAAAACGAATAACAAAATAATATTACAATTTATTAAGACAAAAGGAGGTCAGTAGATGGAAAAGAAAGTAACAAAAGCAATTATACCGGCAGCTGGTTTAGGTACTCGTTTTCTCCCAGCAACAAAAGCGATGCCAAAGGAAATGCTTCCTATCTTAAACAAACCTACTATTCAATATATAGTAGAAGAGGCGGTTGAATCTGGAATAGAAGACATTCTTATCGTAACGGGCAAAGGGAAAAGGGCAATCGAAGATCATTTCGATAATAATTTCGAACTTGAGGATAATTTGCTAAGAAAAGAGAAGTATGAGTTGCTCGAAGAAGTAAGGGCATCTTCAAAAGTGGAAATTCATTATATCCGGCAAAAAGAAGCAAAAGGATTAGGACATGCTATCTGGTGTGCGCGGAAGTTTATTGGCAATGAACCTTTTGCAGTGTTATTGGGAGATGATATTGTCCAGGCGGAAAAGCCCTGTTTAAAGCAGTTGATTGACCAATACGATCGTTTGCAAGCATCAATTATTGGTGTACAGGAAGTCGCTGATGAAGATACACACCGGTACGGGATAATTGACCCTCATTCAAAAAAAGGGAGGAGCTATCAAGTTAGAAGCTTTGTCGAAAAGCCGAAACAAGGCACTGCCCCTTCCAGTTTAGCTATTCTTGGCCGCTATATCCTTACACCAGAAATTTTTCCGTTTCTTGGTCAACATAATATTGGGAAAGGCGGAGAAATTCAATTAACTGATGCCATTCAGCAATTGAATAGTATTCAAAATGTTTTTGCCTATGAATTCGAAGGCAAGCGTTATGATGTTGGTGAAATGTTAGGATTTATACGTACAACGATGGAATTTGCTATAAACGATCAGGAGTTCGGTCCGGAAGTAGAGGTAATCATGGCCGAGCTTTTATTGGAAAGAAAAATCCTATCACTAGAGCCTTGATTGTCAAGTTTCATTAGAAGTATAAGGTTTTCGAAATTGCTGAGCTTTTTAAATGATTAATAATCAGCTTATAAAATAATGAAGCAGCTGATATTAAAAGAAACAACAATTTAATGTGAAATGAATAATATAAGAAATCTTCAGGATTATTACTGGGGATTTCTTTTTTTATTGCTGTAGAGGAAGCGAAAAACTTTGGCATAAGCATTAAATGTACGTTCAAAACTAACCTATCAGTAACTTTATGCTACTTGATTTAAATTATGCTATAATATTAACGCTTGCAAAAAAACAAGAAGAGATTTACAGTCGAATAGTCGCTTCTATATAATGGCAAGGTCCGGTATGGATTCATAAAATAAAACAGATAAATATCGCTGTTTCTTTTAGCCTAATCAGGAAATGAAGAAGCAGTTAATTAAACAATTTGCTCAGCCATATAAGTTTAATGAGGGAAACAATAGCAGCAAAGGGAGAGAAGTTCAAATGTCTTTAGTAAATGTAGTCGGGCTTGGTTATATCGGCCTTCCAACAGCGTTGATGCTAGCAAAAAGCGGGGTAGAAGTAGTCGGAACAGACTTGAACCAGGGATTAGTGGATTCGTTGAATCAAGGCAAGTTGACGTTCCAGGAAGAAGGGCTGCAAGAACTGTTTGACGCAGCGCTGGCGAATGGCATCACGTTCAGTACAGAATACCAAAAAAGCGATACATACATCTTGGCTGTACCAACACCTTATATAGAAGAAAGCAAAAAGCTGGATCCGAAATATGTCATTTCAGCGGTCAATAATGTGCTGAATGTGTGCGACAAGGGCGCGGCGATTGTCATTGAATCCACGATTTCACCAGGAACCATCGATCGCCACATCCGTCCGATCATCGAGCAACGGGGCTACGTCATCGGGGAAGACGTGCATCTTTTGCATGCCCCGGAACGCATTATTCCGGGCAATATGATTTACGAACTGGAAAACAACTCCCGCACGATCGGGGCAGACAATCCGGAAGTGGGAGAGAAAGTAAGAGAAATCTATCAGACCTTCTGTAAAGCGGAAATCGTTTTGACGGACATCCGTTCAGCGGAAATGTCGAAAGTCATCGAGAATACGTACCGCGATGTCAATATTGCGTTTGCCAACGAATTGGCGAAAATTTGCCGGACGGATGATATTGATGTGTACGAAATCATCAAAATCGCCAACAAACACCCGCGCGTCAACATTCTGCAGCCGGGACCGGGTGTGGGCGGACACTGCATCTCCGTGGACCCATGGTTCCTAGTCGGAGACTATCCGGATTTGACGAACCTGATCCTGGCAGCCCGGAAGATAAACGACTCCATGCCGCGGCACGTCTTAGGGCGCATTCGGGATATCATGCGGGAAAATGACATCCGGGACATCTCGAAGATCGGCCTTTACGGCTTGGCCTATAAAGAAAATGTGGACGATACACGGGAAAGCCCGACACTGCAGTTATTGGAGCGCATGGACGAGCATTTGGCGTTCGGCGTGAAAGTGTTTGACCCGTTTGTCAAAGAACGCATGGTGGACCACCAGTTCATGAACTTCGAAGATTTCATGAATGAGATCGAAGTGCTGGTCGTCATGGTGGGACATGACCACATCAAAGAGAACATGGACCTGATCCAGGACAAGCTGGTGTTGGATACGAAAAACATTTGCGAATTTGAAGGCGCATATAAACTTTAAGATAATAGAATTGAATATGATTGTTTATATTTCATGCAAAACCTTCCATTATTCATTTATGGGAGGTTTTGCTTTTGTCAATTTGCCGGCATGTAGACAAAAACAATAGAATATTTAATTTTACCGCTTCTGAAAAGCACTTATACAAAAAGTGCTGATTCAGAGACATATTTTTGAAAATAGAATATCAGTTTTAGCAAAAAAATATAAAAATATATGTTAAAATTAATTTTTACTATAGAGCTTGATAGAAATATGATATAAACTGATTGGAAGAGATAAAAGTTAAATATTACTTTTTTAGCAAAAATTTCAGGGTGGCAAGGAGAATGCTTAGTGAAGAAAATATTGTCGGTGATATCCGTTTTGATGCTTTTTTCTGCTTCAGAAAATGTGGCATTTGCAGAAGATGAGAATTTATTGGCAAAAGAGCAAAACGAAACCGATCGAGTGATCGTAAAAATGAAAGACGATGCCAGCATCAATTTGACAACTTCGGAAACCGTGGCCAGTGAGCTTCAAGGAAATGACCAGCTAATGGCGCTGGAAGTTCCGGAAGATCAATCTGTAGATGCCTTTATCGCTGATTTAGAAAAGCACGAAGACATTCAAAGCGCTGAACCTGATTACCTGGTAAAACTGAGTTACAGCCCGAATGATCCCGATGTCAGTACACAGCAATACCATCATCAAAAAATAGAAATGCCAATGGCATGGGGGAAAACACGCGGATCGGAGAAGGTCATTGTAGCAGTGATCGATGACGGCATCGACATTTCTCACCCTGACTTAATCAAGCAGATTGTACGCCCTTTTGATACGGTAAAAGAAAGCAGCAGCATCGCGGCTGGAAACCACGGCACGCATGTGGCCGGAATAATCGCAAGTTCTATCGATAACAGTATCGGAGGAGCTGGAATTGCCCCCCAAACAAAAATCCTGCCAATCAATGTGTTTGACGGAAACTTTGCCTATACTTCAGAAATTATCGAAGGCATTTATCATGCAGTAGCCCAAGGGGCAGACATCATCAACTTAAGTCTTGGAGGCTATGCTTACAGCAGTGCTTTTAATCAGGCAATCCAGGATGCCCATAAAAAAGGCGTCTTAATTATAGCAGCTGCAGGAAATGAAGGAATCAGCGAGCCTTACTATCCAGCGTCTTATCCAAATGTGATTTCAGTGGCTTCTACGACGTCTTTGGATAAAATCTCTAATTTCTCTAACTTCGGCAAAAACATTGATATTGCAGCTCCAGGAAGTTCCATTTACTCTACGCTGCCGAAAGGTACATATGGGCTAATGAGCGGAACATCGATGGCAACTCCGATGGTATCAGGTACAGCCGCGCTCATTAAGGCGACTGAGCCTTCTTTAACCAATATGGAAATTGAGAACAGGTTGTATGAGTCAGCCGATGACCTTGGAGCTTCCGGAAAAGGTCCTTATTTCGGCCATGGCCGGTTGAACGCCAGAAAAGCATTGATGATCAATTATCTTCCTGCTCCGTATTTGCAGGGTGTTTTTGATTATTCTGCGGCTGTCAAAGGAACTTCGGAAGCCAATTCAACCATTACGGTCAAAAACGGAACGGCCGTGCTGAAAACCGGAATCGCGGACAGAAATGGAAGATTCAATATCGCCATTCCCAAACAGAAAACAGGCACGAGATTAAAAGTTTCCAGCACCAACAAAGCAGGGCTTGTGAGCAAAGAAAAAGAAGTGATTGTAAAAGACGGAACGGCTCCGGCTGTACCGGCCGTCAATCCGGTTTCTTCTATTTCAACGAGCATCACGGGAAAAGCCGAAGCGAATGCGAAAGTGTTTGCTTATGCAGGAAATCAGAAAATCGGGGAAGCGGCAGCGGCTAAAGGCGTCTTCACGATTCCCATGGCTAAACAAAAGCCAGGGGCTGCTATTGCCGTGTATGCAGTAGATGCAGCAGGCAATAAGAGTGCCAGCAAAACCGTGAAAGTGACGGATAAGACCCCGCCGGCTCTGCCGGTTGTCAATCCGGTCACTGACCAATCTGTTGCGGTCACTGGAAAAGCTGAAACGAATGCAGCCGTATATGTATACGCCGGATCCAAGAAACTGGGCGAAGCAATAGCGAAAAACGGAGCGTACTCCATTAAAATTGCCAAGCAAAAAGCCGGGACTGCGATTAAGGTTTATGCAATGGACGCAGCAAAAAACAAAAGTGCTGTGAAAACGGTAAAAGTGGCTGCAGCTTCCAAAACGACTATTGGTTCCAAATATTCAACCACTGCCAATGTCAATATGAGAAGCGGCGCTTCAACGAAGCATGGCGTGATGGTGGTTATTCCAAAAGGCAAGACTGTGGAATATCAAGGAGCAAGCGGCTCTTGGTATAAAGTGAAGTATGGGACGAAAACAGGATGGGTTAGTAAAACCTATCTGAAATGAATTTTTTGAAAATGAAGTAAGCTATTCGATAACGTGAATCCCCTGAAAACATTTCGGGGGATTTTTTATATAGAGGATGAAGCATTTAGTTGCGACAAAACAGTAAATGGGACCTAAAAAAATTTTTTTAGGACCAGTTCACTTTCATCTTTCTGATAAAAAAATGACTTGGAAGTGAAGGAATTGCCTGCAGTCGCAAAAACAAATTCTATACCATTTAACTTTTTGCAGAAAAAGCCGATATAGTAGGAGTAATGCATTAGCACAAGAATAAAAACGATAGGATTGAAGCCGTTTATGTTAGCAAAAGAAACAATATCCCAACCGAAAAGTATTTTATTGACCGAAACCCATGAATTAGAGAAACTTCTTACTGCATTAAATGGTGAGGAAACCATATTGATACAACAAGCATTGACGAAGATTGAAGATATGGAGAAAGAACTGCAAGCTAAAAATTATCGCCTGGATGAAATGTCCAATTTCTTCAGCAATTGGGCAAAAGCCTTTGAATCGATCATTCAGACACCGGTGAATTTGGAAAACGAAGAGCATGTCCGGATACATTACTCTTCTATGCGGAATTCAGCACGCAATTTGGTAGACAGCTGCCGCAAAAAGATAGAAGAGTTTGAAGCAGAGAATAAATAAGAGGGGATATTTTAACCAACTCTCGGCGTTGTTGCACAAAAAACATTATAATAGAATGAACTGAAAGCATGGAAAGGAGCCGGACATGAAAATACAAACAAGCCAGTTTGGCGAAATTGAAATAGCGGATGACCGCGTGCTGACGTTCGCAAAAGGGATACCGGGCTTTGAAGACATGAAAGAATACGTCTTGTTGCCAGCAGACGAAGGGGGCGAATCGCCATTCTTTTTCTTGCAGTCGACCGAATTGGCAGAACTCAGCTTTTTTCTCGTCGATCCGTTTTCATTCTTCCCGGAATACGACATTAAACTTGCGGAGCAATTGGTGGAGCGTTTAGAACTTGAAGAACCGACAGACGCTATCGTGTTAACGACCGTTTCCGTCACCGGTGACATGAAAGACGCCACGACCAACTTGAAAGCGCCGATCGTTATTAACAATAGGAAGAAACTTGGCCTGCAAATCGTCTTGGACAACAAAACCTACCAAATCAAACAGCGTTTATTCCAGACTGAACAAGGGCAGGTGTAAGCGATGCTCGTACTTGGCAGAAAAAAAGGCGAATCGATTGTGGTCGACGACAATATCGAAATCACGGTGACGGCGATTGAAGGGGATATGGTCCGGCTCGGCATCAACGCGCCGAAGCACATCACCATCCACCGGAAAGAAGTGTATTTGGAGATTCAGGAAGAAAACAAGCAAGCGATGTCGAATGTGATTAACATCAGTGATTTTTTGAAGATGAAGAAGTGAGGGAGAGCCTGCAGAGATGCAGGTCTTTTTCGTCCCCCATTAGAATTTCTCGTCTACTCCCAGCTCCACAGCCTCAGACATAATAGTTTCTAATGAAATTGATTGGGGAGCTAAGGTATTTGGACTATTTGTATGAAAAAAGCCGATTATATACAGGATTATAGCTTGTAATCGCCTGAGAAGAATGAGAACTGATTTTAGCTGAGGATGATTTATTGGATGCTTCATCGTAAAATGAAACAGAGCATTGAGAACAGAAAGAAGGTGATTTAAATGAGACGGCTTATTAAAATTTTATTCAGTATAAGGGAAAATAGCTCCGAAAAGAAAGAGCATAGATTTGCAACTACACCGATTAGCATTCGGCACAAAGACGCTATAAAGCACAAACCAGAGCATAGATTGAAATTATGATCTGAATTTGCAAAAAATAATTTCTTCTTGCTTCAACTCGTCGTATTGGTGCCAACAAACGTAAGCGAAGACGTTAGCTTCTTCCGGGTTAATCCGTTTTCCTTCTTCAAGGATTACTACAGATCGGTTAAATGGATGAGCTGCTCAGACTCTAAGACTCAAGGACGACACCATCGAAATTACGGTGGTGGCGATTGAAAGGGATATGGTCCGGCTCGGCATCAATGCGCCGAGCACATCACCATCCACCAGAAAGAAGTGTATTTGAGGATTAAAAAAGAAAATAAGCAAGCGACGTCGAATGTGATTAACATCAGTGATTTTTTGAAAATCAAGAAGTGAGGGAGAGCCTGCAGAAATGCGAGCTTTTTTCGATGGAAGAAAAGAAGATGGAAAAACTTTATAAAAAATTTTTAAAAAACGCTAAACATTTCGAAATACCTTCCGATATAAATATTGTAAGGCAGTCCAAACGGATTTGGACGCTTGCAAAAAACAAAAACATTACACGGAGGTAATACAAAATGATTATCAATCACAATATCACAGCTTTAAACACGCACCGTCAATTAAGTTCTGCAACTAACGCTCAGTCGAGCAGCATGGAGAAATTGTCTTCAGGTCTTCGGATTAACAGCGCGAAAGATGATGCTGCTGGCCTTTCAATCTCTGAAAAAATGCGCGGACAAATTCGTGGGTTAGAACAGGCTTCTTCTAACGCTCAAGATGGCATCTCTTTGCTACAAACAGCTGAAGGTGCGTTAAACGAAACTCATGACATTCTTCAACGTATGCGTGAACTATCTGTACAATCTGGAAACGATACAAATACAAGTGTCGACAGAGAGGAATTACAAAAAGAAGTTGATCAGCTTTCAAAAGAAATTACACGAATTGCTGAAAATACTGAATTCAACACAATGAACTTGCTAGGTAAAGATGGTAAAGGTTTCGAAGGGAAATTTCATATTGGGGCAAATGCAAGCCAAGATATTGATATTCAAATCAATGACATGGGTGCAAAAGCTTTAAAAGTTACAGGAGTAACTGCTGGAGCAAATACAACAGTTGGAGATTTAACTGTTAATAACCTTACTACAGATGCATATACAATTAGCTTTACTGCTGCTTCTACTGCAACTGGTAATGGAGCAGGGGCGGTTGCAGAAACAACTGCTGCAATAAATAAAGATAATAAAACTATTACTATTACCCTTGCACAAGCAGGAGGGAATGGAACTACAGCAGGAGGGCTTACTGCTACTAATGCTGATATTGTCAAAGCTTTAGAAAAAACTGGAGTAGTGAAAGCAGTTGCTGCTAACCCTACTACTGTACCAGCTACAGTTCCAACTGGTGGAGCAGTAGCAGCAGGGACAGTAGATGTAACAAAAGGAATTAATATTTCAAGCCAAGGTTCAGCTTCGGCTGCAATTACAACGATAGATGCTGCAATTAAATCAGTATCTAGTGAACGCTCAAAACTAGGGGCGACACAAAACCGTTTAGAGCATACAATCAATAACCTTGGAAGCACTGCTGAAAACCTAACTTCTGCGGAATCACGTATCCGCGACGTTGATATGGCTAAAGAAATGATGGAACAAACAAGAAATTCAATTCTTGCACAAGCATCACAAGCAATGTTGGCTCAATCCAATCAACTACCTCAAGCAGTATTGCAACTATTGAGATAATTGATTCTAGGGCGTCTAACTAGGTAACGGGTTAGAGTATAACTGGGTGAATTGCTGGAACTTCCTAAAGCTTCATCAACCACAGCGTAACTGGAAACGGTCGGCGTCACGGTTTGAAAATGATGAGGATGGACCAATGGATAATCAGCAGCCAAGCTCCTGTGAGGAAACTCTGGAGAAGGTTCAACGACTAGGATAGACCGTCTAAGGCGAAGCTATGACGATGAAATCCGTAGGGTGGCAAGTGCCATTCGAAGTGCCCAGCCCCTCGGAATTGAGGGTGAAGATATAGTCTATTCTATGATCGAAAGACATAGCGGCAAAGCAAGCCAACCAACAGCCACAAGCTGTTCTTCAATTACTACGTTAATATTAAGAAAAATTGGGAGCCTAGAAATAGGCTCCTTTTTCTATAAGGAGGGTTCCACATGGACATCGCAGCTTTATCAATGGCATTGAGCCAGATGAAGATAAGGCAAGAAGCGAGCATTTCGGTTATGAAGAAATCGATGGATCAGGCGGAAGTGAACGACGAGAATGTTGTTAAGATACTTGAACAATCTGTGCAGCCGTATCTTGGTGGATCAGTTGATTTGAGAACATAATAATTAAAGTGAAAATTTCTATGGGGAGTGGAATTTTGGAATTTAAAAAAAGTGTGATAAAAAACAATCTTCTTGAACTTGGATTAATTGCCGCAGCGGGGTTATTTGTTTTAGTAGCTTTAGTAATGCCGGTTATTATTTGGTTAAGGTATAAAAGGTACGATGATTATAGTGGACTAGCTGCTTTAGGACCTATAGGAGATTTTATTGGAGGATCTACTATTGCTTTCTTTAATATAGCAAGCATTCTATTGCTAATAGCAACTATCGTAATTCAAGGGCGGGAATTAAAAGCTACAAGAGAAGAGAACAAACTTACTAATAATACTATGGTAAAGCAACAATTTGAAAATACATTTTTTAATATGTTGAAACTGCAAAGTGAGATAATAAGTAATATGAGTCTCAACAATCATACCGGGAGAAAAGCATTAATGATAATACTTTTTAACTTGCATTCGCATTTAAAAAACATTAATTTTAATCAAGAAGAATATTTGATATATCAACAAATTAAAAGTCAATATAGTACGTTTTTTAAAAATAATGAGAATAATATTGCTCACTACTTAAGAAATTTATATAGAATAGTTAAAATGATATCTGTATCGGAGATGGAAGAAATAGACAAGAAAAACTATTTCGGCATATTAAGAGCTCAGTGGTCCAAGGATGAATTCTTTTTAATTTATTTGAATTTGTTTTCTGAGGACGGAGCTAAATTTAAAGCCTATGTAAAAAAATACGATATTTTAGATATTGAAATAAAAGTTGAAAATAATCATACGATTTTAAAAGATAGTGTACCTTTTGGTAAAAAATATTCTTTCTTATATGAAAAAAATCATTAAAGTAATTCTCTTTGATTAAAGAAATTTCAAATACTTTAAATGCTGGGGCGTCATTGGGCGACTGAGGTAAGAAGACAAACGTACCGTGCTTGGCTTCTCGCGAGAAGCATCCCCCTAAGCGTCCTAAGTATTTCCAGAAGACTAATCTATTTATTTTTCCTGCCACAATTATCCTATTCTTTTTTCCTCCAATATCCTATACAATAAACGTGCATTCATTTAAGCAAAAGGTGGGAACTTCCGAAATGACTGGTCCAGTTTCTTCAAATTGGTTTTATTACATGACAATGGCTTCTATGGCGCAAGTAGCGCCTTCGATAAATCAGACAAATACGGCATCACCGCTAGGCGGCATGTCGAACGATAATTCACTATTCATGATGATCTTGAATGCGGCGATGCAGAATATGCAGCCTGCTTCTTCAGAACAGACCCTGCAAGTTCCAACTCAATTAATGCCGCAGACAAGCGGTTCGTTTACTCCGATTCAAGTAACAATCAAACCGCTCGAAACTGAATCGGCAGCTATGACTACTGCTTCGCCAATCGATACAAGAGCAGTCGCGACAAGTCCGCAAGATACAAGCGAATTCGGCTTCAAGCCTGTGCAGTTCATCAAGCTTGAGAACATTCTCGACGGTAAACTCAGCGGCACAGCAAATCATTTCATCAATGCTGGGAAAAAATACGACATCAACCCAAACCTTCTTTCAGCAATCGCCATCCATGAAACAGGGAATGGCTCGTCAAATGCCGTCAACCAGAAAAATAATGTCGCCGGCATGATGGGCAAGAACGGCCTCCGTAGCTATGATTCCATCGAGGACAGTATTTTTGATATGGCGCGAAACTTGCGGAAGAATTATTTAAATGAAGGAAAAGACACCATCGCAGCAATCGGTGCGAAATACGCTCCGGTCGGTGCGGCGAACGATCCAACCGGTTTGAACAATCACTGGACAAAAGGTGTCAGCAAGCAATTCAATAATTTGGCGTAAGAATAAGCCGGTTCCTCAGTGAATCGGTTTTATTTTTTTGCGGAAATCCGTTAAAAAATGATTTCATTTGCCGATAACTATTATAGATAGATGACGGTTCGAGCTCGCTTTCCTGACTCAGCCGACCAGCTAATTGAACGGTAAGGGAGAGTTAACCATGCAAGTGAAGCAGCCACCTGTAGTTTATATTCCAGTGAAGACAGCGGAAACGGCAGTTGTAAACGCTGTTCAGCCTAAAGAAAAAATAGCGGAACTTGAAATCGAAAAAACAGCGAATGTCTCTAAAGAAAAGCTCATTGAAAAAGTGGAAGGCATGAACGACTTCCTTGAGCCGACTAACACGTCTGTCAAATTCCAATTCCACGACGAATTGGGCGAGTATTACGTCCAAGTCATCGATACGATCACCGATGAAGTGATCAAAGAAATCCCGAATAAGAAATTCCTCGATATGTATGCCTCGATGGCCGAATTCGCAGGATTGTTAGTAGATGAAAAACTGTAAGGAGTGAGACTATTGCGTATTGGTGGTTTAGCATCCGGAATCGACACGGATTCCTTAGTAAAAGAAATGATGGCAGCACAGAAATTGCCGCAGGATAAATTGACGCAGGAAAAAACGTTCACGGAATGGCAGAAAGACGCTTACCGCGACGTTAACTTATCGCTGTCCAATTTGCGGACACTGGCAAGCGACATGCGCCTTCAAAGTTCGTTCAATTCATATAGTTCAATAGCTGTTGGAGCCAGCATAACTCCGGAAACAACCGCTTTATCGGTCAGCGGTTCTTATAATGTAAAAGTAAACAGCCTGGCAGCTGGTGCAAAGATCAATTCAGCGGCACCGATAAAAACTCTGTCAGCAACTCCTACGGCTGCGAAATCGACAGATGCTATCGGCGCTGCAGGAAGCATCACCATCAAAGGATCAGGAGCAACGGCAACAAACATTATCGTGCCAGTTTTAGCTACGGAAACTTTTGAGCAAGTAGCGAAAAAAGTCCAGGAAGCAACAGCTGGAAAAGTGCCGGAACTGCGGATGAGTTTTGATAACACGACTTCAAGCTTCTTCATCTCCACGAAAGGCATGGGAGTAGATCAGAATTTCACGATGGATTTTAGCACTCCGGAATTAGCTGGTCAAGTGATCAATGCGAAAGATGCAGCGAACGGGGATGCGATTATTACCAGCTTTTCAACGAAAGCCACTGATGTAGCTTCTAAAAAGTATATTTCGGCAGCAGCCAATGGTTCGGTAACTTTTGATGGAATTGAAGTGAAAGATTTAACTTCTAATAAAACAACAATCAATGGACTAACTTTAAATCTTGTACAAACCGGAGAATCGACGATCACCGTTCAAGCGGATCCAACAAAGACCTTCGATAAGATCAAAGGGTTTATTGATAAATATAACGAAACGATTAAAGAAATTGAGAAGCAGCTGGTTGAAAAACGCTACCCCGATTTCCAACCGCTTTCTGCAGAGCAGAAGAAAGAAATGACGGACAACGAAATCGAATTATGGGAAGAGAAGGCGCGCAGCGGCTTGCTTCGGAATGATCCGATTTTAAGAAGTGCAATCCAGGAATTGCGCCAATCATTTACAGGCACGGTCGCTGGAATGCCTACAGGCAGCATCAATATGCTGTCGCAAATCGGCATCAACACCGGAACTTGGTCTGAAGGCGGCAAGCTTTTCATCGATGAAGATAAATTGAAAAAAGCGCTGATGGACAAGCCGGACCAAGTGATGGCATTATTCACAAACCGGGTCGGCGATAAGAACGTTGGAGTCGGCGGACGAGTTTATGAAACTTTGAATGATGTCGTAAAAAAATTAAGCGACAAAGCGGGCAGCCCGACAAGCTTGGTGGACAACAGCCAAATCACCAAATACATCAAGCAAATGGACGAAGAAATCAGCCGTTGGCAAAAACGTCTCGACAAAATCGAGGACCGCTACTGGAAGCAGTTTACGGCGATGGAAAAAGCCATTAGCCAGATGAACTCACAAAGTGCCTGGATCTCGCAAAGTTTAGGGATGATGTAAATGAACGAACAGCATGAGTATCTGCAGCAGCTACTAGAGCTTACTGAAGCAATTTTAGAAAAAGCGAAAACAATCGGATCAAAAATGGAAGACAATACAGCGGAAGATTTGGTGGAAGTGCAGATTTTATTCGACAGGCGCCAGGAAGCCATAGATAGGCTTGAAGCTTCGAAAAGAGAAGTGAACTTCGATTGGACGGAAAAAGGCGAAAAGATGGTTATGGAACTGCAGGAAATGGAATTGCAGCTGAATCCGTTGATGAACAGCCTGCATCAAGCTTTCGCCAATCAAATGAACCGCATCAGCCAAACCAAACAGATGTCGAAGAAATATCGGGGTGCTTACCAAAGTTCGCCGACAGATGGCACATTTTTTGATATACGGAAGTAGAAATAGGGGGATAGCAAATGGCCACGATCAATCCTTACCAGGCATACCAGCAGAATTCAGTGATGACGGCTTCGCCGCAGGAACTGACGCTGATGCTTTACAACGGCAGTTTGAAATTCATGAAGCTCGCAAAAAAAGCGATGGCGGAGAAGAATTTCCAAGAGAAGAATACGAATATCATCAAAGCGCAGAACATTACACAGGAACTGCGCGTAACGTTGGATCCAGACGCAGAGATTTCAAAAAACATGGAGCAATTGTATGAGTACATGTACACGCGCTTGATCGAAGCGAACACGAAAAACGATTTGGGCATTCTCGAAGAAGTAGAAGGCTTGATGGTAGAACTGCGTGACACTTGGAAGCAAGTGATGGGACTCGTGAAAAACAACTAGATAAAAGCTTTAATGCAAAGCAGAGGATTAAAGAACTGATGCCTTGCAGCAAGGGGATATTAAGAAGTGAAATGAGGTTTTTGGTGTGGATAAGACATCATGGGTAGGCGTAATACTCGGATTGGTCGTGCTGGTCGGTGGAATGATCCTGAAAGGGTCAGATCCGATCGCTTTATGGAATCCGGCGGCACTTGTCATCATCTTTGGTGGTACTGTAGCTACGATATTAGTGGCATTTCCAATGGATGAAGTAAAGAAAATCCCGAGTTTGTTTAAAGTCCTTTTTGGCGAATCGAAGATTGTGCCCATAAAGGAAATGATTCCGCTTTTTACCGAATGGGCAATGGTCGCAAGAAAAGAAGGGCTATTAGCGCTTGAAGAACGTGCAGAAGAAGTGGAAGATCCGTTTTTACAGCGGGGATTGAAAATGGTGGTGGACGGCCAGTCACAGGAATACATCCGTGAATTGATGGAAGAAGAAATTGCGGCAATGGAAGACCGGCATTCGCTTGGTGCCAAGATATTTTCACAGGCGGGTACTTATGCCCCGACTTTAGGGGTGCTTGGAGCTGTAATCGGACTTGTGTCAGCTCTTGGACATCTGGATGATATCGCGTTACTGGGGAAATCCATCTCCGCTGCGTTTATCGCTACGCTGTTCGGGATTTTCACAGGATATGTGCTATGGCATCCATTTGCCAATAAGTTGAAACGCAAATCCGAGCAGGAATCCCAGATGAAGCAAATTATGCTGGAAGGCTTACTGGCTGTCCAGGAAGGCCTGCCGGTCCGATCAGTGGAAGAAAAATTATTGACGTATCTGCCGGCGAAAGACCGGGTTTTAAAAGAAGAAGAAAAGGTAGGTGCCCGTGTTGAAGCGTAAACATAAGCACGAAGATCATGTCGACGAGTCATGGCTCATTCCTTATGCCGATATTTTAACGCTTTTGCTTGCCTTGTTTATCGTGCTGTTCGCCGCCAGTGAAGTGAATTCCCAGAAGTTCCAGGAAATCTCCGATTCGTTCAACCAGGAACTCCAAGGGGGGACCGGAATTCTTGATCATCAGGCACCGGCGGAAGTACCGGGTGATACTTCTAAGCTTGCCGACTTGGAAGAAGACGGAAAAGAAGAAGAAAACAAAGACAAAACGCCTGAAGAAATCGCTTTGGAACAGGATTTCAAGGAATTGGGAGAAATCCAGGAGAAAATTGAGGCTTATATTAAAGAAAAAGGGCTGTCACCGAGGTTACAGACCCAGCTCACCGCAAAAGGCTTGTTGCTGACGATTAAAGAAGGCGTATTATATCCGTCAGGAAGTGCTGACATTACAGACCAGGCAGAGAAGATGGCAAGTGAAATCGCCAACTTGCTGGTTACAGATCTACCAAGAACGATATACATTGAAGGTCATACCGACAATATCCCTGTCCAGACGCCAGATTATCCGTCAAACTGGGAATTGAGCTCGGAACGGGCGATCAATTTCATGAAAATCTTGCTCGAGAACAAAGACTTGGATCCTAGAAAATTCAGTGCGACCGGATACGGAGAGTATCAGCCTGTAGCGTCCAATGATACAGAAGAGGGACGCGCAGAAAACCGCCGGGTGGAAGTGCTGATTTCTCCATACAGTGAAGAAAACAAAAAATAGAGGTGAATTATGAAAAACTTAAAAATGCTTTTCATTCTTTTGATAGCAGTTGCAGTCGTTGGTGGAGGCGCCATGTATTATTTGAAAAGCAGTGAAGCGAGCGCTGAAGGAAAGCAGAAGGTTTCAGCGGAAGAGCTGGCGGCCATGAGCATTGACACGGATATCATTACGACTAACCTGGCTTCTGAAGATAATTACGCGGTCGTTCAGTTCAATATACTGCTTGGCAGCGAAAAAGCGAAAGAAGAAACGGAAAAACGCACGCCTGAAGTCCGGGCAGCGGTAATCTCAACCGTAGCCGGCTTTACGAAAGAACAATTAGTCGGAAAAGAAGGCATTGCGACGCTGGAACAGGAACTTACACAGAAACTGGACGAGATCGTTAATGAAGGAAGAGTGGAACGCGTCCTTGTGACAGAATTTAAGTTACAATAATCTAAATAAAAGCTAAACATTTTGTCGGGAATGCCGATATAAATAGTAGAAAGATTCAGGTGAAGCTTGTGGAAACAGAGCGATTGGCGAATTGCCATGTTTGCGGCAAATTATATATCAAATCTTACTCCGATTGCTGTATGGATTGCCACCAGGAAATCGAGCAGGATTTTAAAACTGTTGATACCTTCTTGAAAAATGTGAATCCTGAAATTGTGTCACTTGAGCACTTGAGCGAAGCGACCGGCGTCATGATCAAGCGGATTACAGATTTTATCCGTGAAGGGCGCATTTACGCAGCAGATTTTCCGAAGCTCGGTTATCCATGTACCCATTGCGGTACACAAATCAAAAAGCAGATGCTCTGCTCTTCTTGTTTCGACTTGTTCTCCTCAGACATCAATCGTCTGATGCAGCACGAGGCTTTTGCAGAAGAAGCGGATCGTATACAAAAAGACAACTCAACAAAAGTACAATATTGGCAATTAAAATAAATTAAGAGGGCGGTGACGAAATGCATATCGACAAAACAAACGGTTCTACTTTTATCAATTCTTATCAGAAGCAGGCGAATGTCTCTCCGGTAGAAAGAGCGAAGCCGATCCAAAAAGAAGATCAAGTGCAAATTTCGAACCGGGCCAAAGAAATGTTTGAAAAGAAAAACGAAATCAGTTCGGAAAGACAGGAAAAAATCAATTTGCTGAAAGCCCAGATTCAATCTGGAGATTATCAGGCCAACACGAAAGAAGTGGCGGATAAACTCTTTCAATTTTGGTTTGACAAGTAAGTTCCGGCTTTATGAAGAGGAGAGTGTCAGATGCTGAAGGAATTGGGCACCGCGCTGGATGAATTGATCCGCATACAAAAACAACTGATTGAATTCGCCGGACAAAAGCAAACCGTGCTGATTGAGCGGCGCATCGAAGAGCTCAATGTTTTAGTGAAAGAAGAAGCGAAACTGATCAAACAGCTCAATGCAATAGAAATAGAGCGCGAACAGTTTGCTGCGCAATTGATGGAAGAACATTCGGCAACAAGCTTCACTGAAATGGTAGCTGGCCTCCCGGATGAAATCATGAAGCGGAAATTACAGAACCAAATCCAGACCTTGCAGGAGCTTTTGCAGGAACTGCAGGCTAAAAATAAAATCAACGAACGGCTGCTTCTCGATTCTATGCATTTTGTTCAGCATATGATTGATCAGGTCACGAAGACCAAACAGCAAAATTTCAATTACCAATCGCCATTAGGGCAACAAAAATCACAAACAAGCAATCGCGGCTTTTTTGATACAAAAGCTTGATGGAGCTTAGAAAGTAGGGAATTACATGGTTTCAACATTTCATGGATTAGAGCTAGGGAAGCGTGGATTAGCAGTTGCCCAGACAAACATCACAACAACGGGCCATAACATTGCGAACGCCAATATAGAAGGCTACTCGCGCCAAAAAGTTAATTCAAGCGCTACTCCTTCACTGGATGTCTGGACAAATGGCAAAACAAGCCAGTTGGGCACCGGAGCTCAAATCGACTCGATCACCCGTGTAAGAGACCGCTTTCTGGATGCGCAATACCGCGACCAATCAAGCACATTCGGCGAATGGAGTGTGCGCCAAGAAACCCTTGGACGATTGGAAGTGGCCATCAACGAACCGAGCGAAACCGGCTTGAATTCCGCAATGGATCAGCTCGGGGCTGCATGGCATGACGTACAGAATAATCCGGGCGATGCCTCAGCGCAAGTTGTTTTGAAAGAGCGAGCAGAAGCGTTTGTTGAAACGGCCCAAGCGATGAATAAATCAATGGATCATATTACAGCAGATCTTGACATGCAAAAAGCAGCAGCGCTGCAAGAAGCTGGCGGGCTTATAAAACAAATCAATGAATTGAACGACAGCATCAAGCGAAGCGGCAGCAATTCGAATGATTTGCTTGATAAACGGGATTTATTAGTCAGCAAGCTTTCTGAGATTGTTCCGGTTACAGTGACTGATAAAAAAGATGGAACAGCAGAAGTTAAACTTCCAGCTGGGGTTTTCCAAGCGAACGCGGATGGCGCATTGGTTCTGAATGCTGGTGTTGAAGTTCCAGGCGGCAAATTAGCAGGGTTTCAGAAGTCGATTGCGATGGTTGGTGAATACCAGAAGGAATTGAAAGATACAGTTAAGAAATTCGCAGAAGCGAATGGCATGTCTGCAGGCGATGATAAATTATTCAAAGCGGATGCCAGTTTCACAATTGAAAGTCTGCAAGTCAATAAATCAGCTGCTGTAAACCTTGCTGATAAAGGTGATTTAGAAGGTGCCCAGAAAGATTTCCGGACTCTTGTCAGCAAACTGGGCGTACAAAGCCAAACAGCCATGAACACAGTAGCAAATCACGAATCGGCTTTACTCGCGACAGAAAATCGGCGCCAATCGGTGACTGGCGTTTCGATTGATGAAGAAATGGCGAATTTAATCATGTTCCAGCATGCATACAGTGCAGCTGCTCGATTTGTCACAACAACGGATGAGATGCTGGATACCATCATCAACCGCATGGCAAATTAAAGTTAAGTAACGGAGGTAAATCACGATGAGAGTAACTCAGCAAATGCTGCACCAAAATTCAGTTCGCCATATGAATCAGAATTTAAGCCGCTTCGAAAAAACCAATAGCCAAGTGGCATCCGGAAAGCTTCTTGAACTGCCATCGGATAATCCACATGGCGTCAGCAAAGCCATGAGTTTGAAAAGTTCTCTAGCGGCAAATGGACAATATGAAAAAAACATAGATGAAGCCAACTTATGGCTGGATGAGACAGACCAGACAATCAGCCAGATGACGGATGTCATGCAGCGGGTGCGTGAATTGGCTGTCCACGGCAACAATGGGACATTGGCAGCTGAAGACCGTGCTACGATTGCAGCTGAATTAACGGAATTGGCAAACCAGCTTGAGCAGTTTTCGAACGCCCAAGTGAATGGCCAAAACTTATTCGCTGGAAACCTTGGCGGAGAGAAAACATTTACCATCAGCAACGGCATTACTATAGAAGGAAATGTTTCAAAAACAGCTTTGTTCGGAGAAGGAACATCTGACTTAATCGCTTCAGTGGCAAATTGGGCCGAAAAAATCAGTAAGGGCGAAGAAGTCCCTTTGGATGAAGTGGATGGTGGGCTAAACCGCTTGCTAAGCGTCCAATCTGAAGTCGGTGCCCGCACCAACCGGGTTGAAGCTTTCGAAAATCGGGTGCTGGACAACACTTTGCAGCTTCAAAAAATGCTGTCCAGCATTGAAGATGTCGATTACGCAGAAGCAATGATCAGGCTCAAAAGCGAAGAAAGCATCTACCAGGCAAGTCTTGCTTCTTCGGCAAAAATCATTCAGCCAAGCTTGATGGATTTCTTAAGATAAAGTGAAAAGCAGCCGGAAGTTCTTTTAAAAGAACTCCCGGCTGCTTTTTTGTTAAGTTTTCAATAATTTTTATCGCTAAAAAATATATGCGAAATAAATAAAAAAAGCTACCGGAAGATCCGATAGCCTGAAAACTTCTTTTCTTACCCTCTGATCGTATTCACAAGGCCCATCATATCATCCGCGAACGAAATGGCTTTCCCTTGTGATTGGATCAAGCGCTGAGTGGAAATCAATTCTGTCATTTCTTCGGTCAAATCTACATTCGACATTTCCAAAGCACCTTGCCCGACACGGATGGTTCCGTTATTTTGCTGGGAAAGGTCCACGATGCTCAAGGTGCCATTTCCGATTTGCTCACCTTCAGTTCCGGGGAGCTGATAGCGATTGCCTCCTGCTTTTTCAAGCAAATTAGGACGGCTGATATCTGCAATACTCAATTGAATCCGGTCCGCAGTTTTGCCAGGAGTCTTATAAGTAATTTCCAAGGTGCCGTTTTCATTGACTTTGATGCCGCTGTAATCGGAATCAAATGAAATGGGGTTATTGTTGATGTCCAGTACGGCATCTCCGTTTGAAGTTACCAAGTTGACTTGATTTGAATTCAATACGGGTTGGGCCTGGAAAGATCCGTCTTTGGTATAGAAGACATTTCCTTCAGAAGCAACCCGGAAAAATCCAGTGCTTCCTTGAAGCATAAAATCAAGGTCGCGGCCAGTCTGCCGGATCGATCCTTGTTCACTTCGAAGGCTCGTTTCGGCGATTTTTACACCTGAACCAATCCGTAGGCCATTTGGAGTGATTCTGCCGATTTCGTTATGGGCACCTGCTTGTTTAGTGATCGATTGAACGAGGGTGTCAGAGAAATTTGCCTCTTGCCGTTTATAGCCGTTCGTATTGACATTTGAAATATTGTTGGCGATGACGTCGACTTTTTTCTGAAGTTCACGCATCGAATTTGCTGCTGTATTCATTTGAATGTTCATCTAGGGGAGACCTCCATTTTACACACGGCCAATTTCGTTGACCGCTTTTTCCATGCTCCGATCGTACGCCTGCAAGACTTTCTGGTTCGATTCGAAGCCTCGGTACGTAGCCATCATATCAGTCATTGTCTGCGTCAAATCGACATTTGATGATTCAACAAATCCTTGCTTAACAAATGAACGGGAATTATTGAGAAACGGAACGTCTTCAGCAAGCTGCGGAGCGTCCGCTCCAGTACCTTCCCAACGCATTAAACCGTGGCCTTCTTTTACAAGTTGTTCCGGATTTTCAGTGTAGCCAATCCATAGGTTATTAGTACCAGTTCCATCCGGGAAAGTTATTGTGCCATCATCTCCGACTGTAAATTCTTTTGAATCCACACGGATAGGAGCGAGATCGGCATCTAGCACATTATAGCCTTCACTTGTCTTCAA
Organism: Planococcus sp. VCh962; assembly: GCF_057748275.1. NCBI lineage: Bacteria > Bacillati > Bacillota > Bacilli > Caryophanales > Caryophanaceae > Planococcus > Planococcus sp. VCh962. The sequence continues at coordinate 26,484 of NZ_JBYLHS010000002.1, read as the reverse complement.
TAAGCCGTCCGGCCCGACTGAAAACTGTCCATTTTTGGTGTAGCGCACTTCATCATTAGAAAGCGAGACGGCAAAAAGCAGCGAGCCGCGCTGCTGCGTTCCGGGAACGACTGGCAGCAAATCATCCGTCAATGCAAAATCGGTCGAGTTTCCTGTAGATTTTAAAGCACCTTGTGTGAAGGAAGGAATGCCTTCCTGAGCGTAAACTCCGGTAGACATCTTCCCGAGATGCGGACCAGAAGCGGCAGTTTTTGCTGAACCCATCGCTTTAATAAGTTGGTCAGGGAAAGAGCGGATCATGGTTTGATCTTGTTTGAATCCAGGGGTATTGGCGTTCGCCAAATTATTTGTCAGAATCTGTTGTTTTCTGTTATGTGCCATCATTCCAGAAGTAGCGGTGTGGAGTCCACGAAACATAATAGTTCATTCCTCTCAAAACTTAATAACCTTATTCACGCGATAGCATAACATTAATTTATGACTATTAACAGATATAATTGTAAATTTTATACTAATAAATTTAAAAAAGAAAAATATACAAATTAATACAAACATGTTACTATAATTTCGAACTCAATTTTAAAAATGGTACGAAATAACGAGTTTGAAAATGAAATAGCTGAAATCATAACGATAATGGCAAACCTGTCGAAAGGCAGGGACGCAAAGCTACGGGCCTAAATATATTCCATATAAATGGCAGCCGGGTTACCGAAAAATGGTTGATTTAGTATAAATCCGCCTTTTTTAGAGGTGTTTTTTTATTGTCGAAATTTCCATAAAGGAGCAAAAAAATGAATCTTTTTCCTCAATCGTTTCAGTCTTTGGAACAAGCCATGTCAACCGCCACTTTGCAGCAGCGCGTCCATACCGCCAATATTGCCAATGTGGACACCCCGAATTATAAAAGCAAAGAAGTAAACTTCAAAAAAGCTCTGGATAGCGCAATTAGCAACCAGTCCATGTCAAGTTTCAAAACAGATGCCAGACACATAGCGTTCAGCACAGAAAACGGCCAGGCTTCTAGCGCTCTTATAAAAGAAAACAATTCCACTAAAATAACCCCGAACGGCAATAACGTCGATATGGATGTGGAAATGGCCGAGCTTGCCAAAAATCAATTATGGTACAACGCCTTGACAGATCGGGTCAATGGAAAATTCAATTCACTGCGCACCGTAATCGAAGGGAGATAATAAGAGATGAACTTATTTAATGGCTTAAATATCAGTGCCTCTGGATTAACTGCGAACCGCCTTCGAATGGATGTGGTGTCATCCAATATCGCGAATGCCAATACTAACCGGGCTCAGCTCGTGGACGGGGAATGGGTGCCATACCGCCGGAAAACCGTGGAACTGACACAAAATGGTGTTTCGCCTTTTCAGCAGCAGCTTTCATCCGCAATGAATCGCGGAGCTGGCCCGGTGTCGGGAGTTTCGGTTTCTTCTATTGAAGAAGACCGGGCACCATTTGTTCAGACATATGACCCGAATCATCCCGATGCGGATGAGAACGGTTATGTCCAATCACCAAACGTGGATCCTGTAAAAGAAATGGTCGACTTGATGTCAGCAACCCGTTCTTATGAAGCGAACGTTACAGCTTTGAACGCATCCAAAAGCATGTTTATGAAAGCACTGGAAATCGGCAAGTAAGCCGCCAGGCTATTTAGGAGGTAATTATGGAAACGATTAGCCAAATACAAACACCTTTTTTACAAAATCAGCCGATTGCAAAACCGAGTACGGAAAACAAAGTGGAAGGTTTTGGAGAAATTTTCAAAAAGTCGCTTGAAGACGTGAAAGCGGCCCAAAACGAGTCCGATAAATTAACGAACCAATTAGTGACAGGGGAAGTACAAGATGTCCATGAAGTGATGATTGCTTCGCAAAAAGCGAGTTTATCCCTGCAAATGACAGTCCAGGTCCGCAATAAAGTAGTAGAAGCTTATCAGGAAGTAATGAGAATGCAATTATGATTCCGGCACATGACAAGAAGGATGGAGCATAGATGAAAGAAAAGATAACCGTATACCGAACGAAGATGAAAGAGTCGTGGGAAAAATTTCCGAAATCGACGAAGTGGATTATCGCCGGTTCCCTCATTGGGACGATTTTATTGATTTCGATTTTTGCGTTCTTGAATTCGAGAACCGAATATGCGGTGCTGTATTCGGATTTATCTCCTTCAGAAGCCGGAGAAATAAAGACAGCCATCGAAGAACAAGGAATTCCGGTTCAAGTGTCAGCAGACTCCAAAACCATCAGTGTTCCGGATGAAGAAGTCGCCAATTTGAAAGTCAGCCTGGCTGCTGATGGCATTCCGCAAAGCGGCAACGTCAATTATAGTATTTTCAGTGAAAATATGGGGCTTGGCATGACTGACCGCCATTTTGATGTAGTGGAACGTGATGCGATGCAAAATGAATTAGCGAATTTGATCAAACAAATCAAAGGCGTCAATGAAGCGAGCGTCATGATTACTTTGCCGAAAGAAAACATCTGGATCACCGATGAAGAACAAGTAGCGACAGCATCTGTAGTGGTCCAAGGAGACCCGACGTTCGAGCTCGACCAGAAGCAGATCAATGGTTTATACCATTTGATCAGCAAGAGTGTACCGAACTTGCCGGCTGACCAGATTGTGATCATGAACCAGAACGGCCAAGTATTCGAAGCGCTTGAGGAAAACCAGATGGACACGACGCTGTCGGTTTACCAGCAGCAACGTGAAATCCAGAAAGACATTGAAAAAGATATCCAGCGCCAACTGCAGCAAATGCTCGGCATGACGATGGGCCAGGATAAAGTAATTGTTTCCGTAATGACCAGCATGGACTTTACAAAAGAAAAACGTGAAGAAAATCTGGTGGAACCTGTCAACGAAGAAACGGGGACAGGACTCGACTTGAGCGTGGAACGGATTGTGGAAACCTATAAAAGTGAAGGTGCCGGAGCAGAAGACGCTTCAGGAACCGGAGATTCTGAAATCTCCAATTATGAAGCGGCAGACGGCGGTGGAACGAGCGAGTCCGAACGGACCGAAGAACGGATTAACCGGGAAGTGAACCGCATCAACCGCCAGATTGAAATGAGTCCGTATGTCATTGATGACATCACCATCAATGTGGGAGTTGAACCGCCTGTACCGAACAATCCGGCAAGTTTATCCGATGAGAATGTAGCGGATATCCGGAATTTGCTTATCAATACGGTTTCTACCACGCTTAGTATGAGTGGAAACAATGTCGATCCTTTGGATTTGGAAAATCGGATTTCCGTTTTTGCAACTGAATTTAAAGGCAAACCGGAAATTGTTGAACCTGTAACTCCTCAGGCATGGTGGACCGTCTTGCCGGCATGGCTGCTTTGGACAATTGGAGGCTGCTTGGCTTTACTCGTTATCGGGCTGATTGTATTCCTATTGACGCGCAGAAGAAAAGTGGACGAATACGAAGAGGAGTTCGAATTTGGGATGTTTGAAGCGCCATTGGCTGGAGCCCGGATTGATGAAATCGAGGAAATTGATTTAGCGGAATTAACATCCAAATCAAATCCGAAACGCAAAACAATTGAAAAACTTGCCAAAGAACGGCCGGAAGATTTTGCGAAACTATTGCGCACGTGGATGGCTGATGAATAGGAGAGTGGATCATGTCTAAACAACGCATGAAAGGTTTGACGGGTGTACAGAAAGTAGCTGTCCTTTTGGTCGGATTAGGGCCTGAAGTGTCAGTTGAAATCTTCAAGCAGCTGAGCGAACCTGAAATTGATCAATTGACGCTTGAAATATCAAATGTACGCCAATTGAAAAACAGTCAGACCGAACAAGTCATGAATGAATTTTATGGCATGATTCTTGGCCAGGACTTTATGAATGAAGGCGGCCTCGATTATGCAAAAAATATATTGGAAAAAGCATTAGGGAAAGAACGGGCGCTGGAAACAATCGGCCGATTGACGAGCCGTCTGGAAGTCAAGCCGTTTGGATTTGCCAGAAAAGCGGATCCGAATCAGATTTTATCGGTCTTGCAGCATGAACATTCACAAACAATCGCTTTGGTGCTGTCTTATTTAGATCCGAAACAGGCATCTCAAATTATTTCCCAGCTGGAACCGTCTAAACAGGCAGAAGTGGCACGGCGGATTGCGCTGATGGAAAGCACAGCGCCGGAAGTCATCCACCAAGTCGAACAGATTCTGGAACGGAAATTATCTGCTACCGGAGGCCAGGACTTTACGTCAACTGGCGGTGTCGAAGCAATTGTCAAAGTTCTTAGCAGAGTTGATCGTGGAACTGAGAAATCGATTTTGACCGAACTGGAAATTGAATCGCCGGAATTAGTGGAAGAAATCAAGAAACGCATGTTTGTTTTCGAAGATATTGTGTTGCTTGACGCCCGCACCATTCAGCGGATTATCCGTGAAGTGAATGACAGTGATTTGATTTATGCCTTGAAAGTGGCGAATGAGGATGTCAAAGACGGCATCTACCGCAATATTTCTTCACGCCGGGCAGATGGCATCAAAGAGGAAATCGAGACAATGGGCCCTGTTAAGCTGAAAGATGTTGAAACAGCTCAGACGAATATCGTTGCACTTGTCCGGAGCCTCGAAGAAAAAGGCGAAATTACAGTTGCACGCGGTGAAGGGGAGGAAATGATTGTCTAATATCATTCGTTTCCAGCAGCCTTCCATTCTTGAGAAGAAAGTTCTCCAGACAAAAAAGATAGAAAATAAAATGCCCAGCTTTACCGGGCCGGAAGCAGATCCAAGCCAACAAAAACAGTCCCTTTTGCAGGAAATCGAATCGCTGCAGGCACAGCAGCAAATGCTGAAACTCCAGCTGCAAACCGAACAGGAAGAAACCCGCGCTGAACTCCGTTCATGGCGGGAATCCGAACGGGAGAAAGCGGAAATCGAAGCAGAGCGATTGGCTGAAGAAGCGACACAGCGCGGTTATACAACAGGGTACGCCCAAGGAGTAAAGCAAGCGGAAGAAGAATTCCGCCAAGCGCGGGAAGATATGCAGCAATTGATCGAGACGGCTTACGAAGAGAAAACGAAAATCATCCGTGATGCCGAGCCATTCCTTTTGTCGTTGAGCGTACGGATTGCTGAAAAAGTGCTGAAGAAAGAATTGAAGCAGCACGATGACCAGCTGCTGAACATCGTCCAGCGCGCATTGAAACGGGTGGAAGAAGCGGACGACGTCATTATGCAAGTATCTCTCGAGGACTATCCGATCATCATTCCGTATTTGAATGAACTGAAAACATATATCCGGGCAGACTCTGAACTGAAAGTGGTGCCCGTCGCAAATCTGACTAAGGGCGGCTGCATGATCCACACTGCCAGTGGTTCCTATGACGTAACCGTCGACAGCCAGCTTGAAGAAATCAAACGACAAATGCTCGCTTACAGTGAGGAGAAGACATTCGATGAACCTTCAAACAGATGAATACTTGGAACTCCTGGAAGAAATTGAACCCGTCAAAAAGCATGGGAAAGTGATTCAAGTTATTGGTTTAACGATCGAATCGAAAGGTCCATATGCCAAAATAGGCGAGCTTTGCCTGCTGTATCCAAACCATTACGAACGCCCGATTGAGGCAGAAGTGGTGGGCTTTAAGGAAAACAAGATTTTATTGATGCCGCTCCAGGATTTATCGCAAGTCGGCCCTGGCTGCTTGGTCGTGGCAACGGGAGTCCCGCTGCAGATCAAAGTAGGGCCATCGATTTTAGGCAAAATTCTGGATGGCACCGGCAAACCGCTTGACGAAAGCATTTTGCCGTCAGGTCTGACAAAATACTCGACGAATAACGTCCCGCCGAATCCGCTGAAGCGCCCGCGGATTACCCGTCCACTAGAAGTCGGGGTACGGGCGATAGATGGCTTGCTGACAGTCGGCCAAGGCCAGCGCATAGGCGTATTTGCAGGCAGTGGTGTAGGGAAGAGCACCTTGCTTGGCATGATTGCACGCAACACCGAAGCCGATATCAACGTCATTGCGCTCATTGGAGAGCGGGGACGTGAAGTACGGGACTTTATCGAACGCGACCTTGGTCCGGAAGGGTTAAAGAAATCGGTGGTGGTTGCGGCAACTTCTGACCAGACGCCGCTGCAGCGGATCAAAGGGGCTTTGACGGCAACCGCCATTGCAGAATATTTTCGCGACCAAGGCAAAAATGTCATGCTGATGATGGATTCTGTCACGCGTTTTGCCATGGCTCAGCGTGAAGTAGGGCTTGCGGTGGGAGAGCCGCCGACAAGCAAAGGCTACACCCCAAGTGTCTTTGCGCTGCTGCCAAAACTATTGGAGCGGTCCGGCACTTCGAACAAAGGCTCCATTACTGCTTTTTATACGGTACTGGTTGACGGAGATGACATGAATGAGCCGATTGCCGATGCAGTCCGCGGAATACTTGACGGGCATATCGTTCTTGATCGGAAAATCGCACAAAAAGGCCAGTTCCCGGCAATCAATATCATGTCGAGCGTGAGCCGTGTGATGCATGACGTTGTTTCAGAAGAACACCAAAAGGCAGCGGTCCAATTCAAACGGCTGCTGTCCGCATATGACGCTTCGGAAGACTTGATAAATATAGGAGCCTATAAGAGTGGCGCCAATAAAGAAATAGATGATGCCATCCGTTCTTACCCGCTGATCAAAGAATATCTTCAACAGGATATTTATGAAAAGGCCAAGCTGGAAGAAAGTGTAGATAGGCTATCCGCACAATTTGGAGGAGTACAAACGTGACACAATTCAACTTTCGGTTCCAAAAAATACTTGATTTAAAAGAAAATGAAACAGGCTTTGCACAAATCCAAATGGCGGACGCCATCAAACAGCAAGAAGCCGGTTATCAGCGCAATGAAGCGATTTACAAAAAACTCATTGATGCCGAACAACTTATCAATACGAAGCAGGAAGACGGAGTGAACATTTCGGAACTCCGTATGCTTGTGAATTATATACAGCAGCTGCAGGAGCAGTTAGTGGCATCGAACCGTGAACTTGAATTGCTGCAAAACAACGTTGTCCGCACGCAGGATCAATTGCAGCTGAAAGCCCAGGAAGAAAAGACTTGGGATAATTTGAAACAGAAAAAGCATTCTCAGTTTATCGAAGAAAACAAAACGATTGAACAAAACTTCTTTGACGAATTGGCAAGCACCCGATTTTACAGGACGTCTCAAGCTGCCATCGCAGAAAGAGGGTGAGTCCGATAACTGTCATGAAAACGTCAGGACCAATTTCGGTCAATGTTCCTCAGACAACTGCTAAGCCATCAGCCGATGGTGTTCTTGAAACAGGCGCATTTTCAAAGCTGCTTTCTTCCCTCACACCAGAAGAAGAAAATCCAGCAGAAACTGCACCGGCAAAACTGCAGGAAAAACTTGAAGAAGTACTGGTGGCACTCGAACAGATTCCGCTGGACACATTAGCTCCCGAACAACAGGAACTATTAGCTGCATTGATGCAGTTGCTGGCTCTCCAAACAGATCAAATAGAACAGAAAACAAAGGGTGAAAATCCTGAGTATGCAAAAACTACCGCATCTTACACAGAGAAAACAGACCTAATAACTGAGAGTTTGCTGAAAAATACACCGATTCAACAGAAAATGGTGGAATTACTCCAACAGATTGCTCAGAAAACAAAAATTTCGGATTCAAATGTTGTTAAAGAATTCGCCGTTGTCCCTATTTTTATGGGGGCTGAAAAGGAATATATTTTAAATGAGCCAAAAATTGTTAATGAAACGATAAAAATACTGACACAGCTGCTTCAGCAACTTGAAACTGCTCAAGAGGAAAAAGGCCAACTCGTTTCCGCGAAAATTCTTGAACAGACAGGAGAGCTTTTGAAACAGGCAGATTCTCTTTCCGTAAAGCTGGAAAATGCGAACTTAACGCCGAAAAATGAGATTCCGGCAAACATGCTAACACGGCTCTCTTCAGAACCGGCTTCCATTCAACAAGTCGAAGCAGTGGCTGGTGGTACAAATCATCCAGAAAATACAGCAGCACAGCTTGAAGGGGTAAAAGCACCTCCAGTGCAGGTTCGGACAGAAGCACCGGCACCGTCCGTCCGGATGGCCAATTTACCCGAAGATCTTAGCGGTGTGTTGAAAAACTCTTTAAAACTTATCGGATCGGGAGAAAGCACTCAGATGAAAGTAAGTATTTTCCCAGAACATCTCGGCCACCTTGAAATCCGCTTGAGTACGGTGGACGGAAAAGTGGCAGCGCAAATTTTTACAAGTAATTTATTTGCCAAAGAAGCACTGGATCTGCAAGTTTATCAATTGCGAAACTCTCTGATTCAGCAAGGGATTTCAGTTGACCGTATTGAAATTTCGCAGCAGGCCACTGGACAGTCATTCAATCAGCAACAAGCGCAGCAGGAACAGCGATTTGCCCAACAGCGGCAAAACTCAACAAAAAACGGCTATCAGCGGCAAGAGGAAGAAGCTGCGGCTTTTGTTCGCAACACCTCTACAGCAGGCTCGGTAATGTCGGTCGATTATACAATTTAATAGACGAAAGGAATGTCCCTATGAATGTCAGCAACACAAATGCAGCTGTTATGCAAACAGCGCAGACCGCAAAGACTGGCGCTGAAAGCACACTAGGAAAAGATGCTTTCTTGAAAATTCTCGTGACCCAGATGAAAAACCAGAATCCGCTGGAGCCATTGAAAGATACGGAATTCATCGGCCAGATGGCCCAGTTCAGCAGTCTTGAACAACTTACGAACTTGAATACGACGATGAATACATTCGTCAGTGGACAGGGAACCCAGACGCTGTCGGAGCATGCTAATCTAATCGGCAATAAAGTATTTTGGGAACGCGAAGTAAACGGTGAGACTGAAAAGGGTGAAGGCATTGTCAAAGCAATTGCCATGAAGAACGGGGAACTTATCGTTGAAATTGAAGGTGACGGAACAAAGTTGCCGATCAACACCATCCAGCGAATTGAAAAATATACAGACCAGCCAAATGAACAGCAGACCGTCTGATCCAAGAGAATTCAGCCGGAACTTGAAAGGGGAAAAATAAATGTTACGTTCAATGTATTCAGGAGTATCAGGCATGAAAGGTTTCCAGACGAAACTTGATGTGATCGGAAACAACATCGCCAATGTCAACACCATCGGCTATAAGAAAAGCACCATCAACTTCCAGGATCTTCTCAGCCAGAACCTATCAGGCAGCGGCGTTAATCCGATGCAAGTAGGACTGGGTGTCCAGACTTCAGCCGTCAATGTTATCCACACACCAGGGTCCGCAATGACGACAGGTGTTGGAACAGACTTGGCGATTATGGGTGATGGGTTCTTTATGGTTAAGGATCCGGCGAACGCAGCGGGCCAAACTTTTTTAACACGCGCTGGGAACTTTGTAGTGGATGCTGACGGAGACTTGGTAACTTCACAAGGCTACGCGGTCCAAAGCACAGCAGGAAATGCCATTCGAATCGATCCAAATACGTATGCTTCATTCTCGATTGACCGTGAAGGCCGTGTCATCGGAAAAGAACCAAATGGTACGGAAAGAACTGTAGCGACAATTGCTGTGGCAAATCCGGCAAATCCTGCCGGGCTGCGTAAATATGGTGGCTCACTCTATGAATTGACAACTGCTGCCGGTGCCATGAATGCTGGCACAGCAGCAAACGCAACGTCTATGATCTCAGCAGGCATGCTCGAAATGTCAAACGTTGATTTAACTGAAGAATTTACCGAAATGATCGTTGCACAGCGCGGATTCCAGGCAAACTCACGAACGATTACCACTTCTGATGAAATCCTGCAGGAAGTCGTCAACTTGAAACGATAATATGGGGGGGACAGGCTGAAAGTGCATTGAGACGCTTTCAGCTGTTTACATGATTAAACTAACTAGATTGAATAAGACGCCGTTCACGCTGAATGCCATCTACATCGAGCGGATTGAATCGACGCCAGATACCATCGTCACCCTCATGTCCGGCAAGAAAGTGCATGTCTTGGAATCGGTCGACGAAGTCGCCGACCGGATTACGGCCTACTACCAGAAAATCAACATACTGCCGAGCCTGCAGCATCCAAACTGGGCTGAATGAAAGGAGGGACCATTGTGGAGAATTTCCTGACCGATGAGAATATAGACGCCCTTCTTTCGACTCTGCAGAAAAACGCGCCCAAACCGGCAGCAGTCATGCGGGAGCGAAAAGTGCAGACATACGATTTTAAAAAGGCATTGCGTTTCTCGCAAGACCAGATCCGTACATTGACCCGGATCCATGAAAACTATGCCCGGCTTATTACATCTTATTTATCAACACTTCTTCGGACGTATGTCCAGATTTCTGTGGCATCTGTCAACCAGTACACGTATGAAGAGTTTATCCAAAACGTACAAGATAAATCGATCCTGGGCGTATTTAAAGCCCTTCCTCTTCAAGGAAGCATGCTGATGGAGTTTTCTCCTAATGTCACGTACATCATGCTCGATAGAATGCTCGGCGGCCAAGGGGAAAGTGCCACGGAAATGAATGATCTGACGGAAATCGAAATGAGTGTCATCGAACGTGTGTTCATCAATGCACTTGCGAGCTTTCAGGAAGCCTGGTCATCCGTTATTAAACTGGTGCCCGAGCTGAAGGAAATTGAAGTCAATCCGCAATTTCTCACCACCTCACCGCCAAATGAAACGGTCATTCTAGTTTCACTTCGGACCAAAATTGGAGAAGTTGAGGGCAATATCAACATTTGCTTGCCATACGTCATGCTTGAACAGGTATTGCCAAAGCTGTCTGCAAGGCATTGGCTGGCAAACCAGAAAAAAGCGATTGAAAGCCATGAAGCGGTTGCCTTGGAATTGAAAGTTCAAAGCACACGGCTTGATGTCAAAGCGGTGCTTGGGAAATCATCAATCGAAATCAGCGATTTTTTGAATTTGAAAATTGGCGATGTCATTCGTTTAGATGAATCCTTCAGTGATCCAGTGACCGTTCTGGTTGATGAAAAACAGAAATTCTTTGCACAGCCAGGTGTTTCTAAAGGCAAGATTGCTGTGCAAATCACCGAAATACATTCTGAAGGTGAGGACTACCATGAACTTTGATAAAGTATCCCCGGATGAAATCAGAGGCCTGCTTGGCCAAAAAGAAGTGGAGGGAAAACAGATGTCTGCAGAATCTTTTTTGCCTACAGAAAAAGAAGCCTTAACGGAATTGCTTGCGGTATCCCTGGGTGGCTCGTCAGCCGTACTTTCTGAAATGTTCGCTGAAGAAACGTCCGTCGCTCCACCCGTTATCGCAATCAAACAGCGCGATGAAATTTTATCCAATACTGCATCGCCGTTCTTTGTCGTGCTGGGTGAATACACCGGCGGAGTCAATGGAATCCAAATTCTTTCCATCAATAAAGGCGATGTCCAGATGCTTGCGGAAACGATTGATCCAGAGATTGAAGCGGAGGATATGGAAAAGCAATTCCAAGTGCTCCAGCAAGTGGTCGAGAATATGTTCATTTCAGTATCCAAATCGATGTCAATGCTGCTGGAACAGGAAGTCGCTTATTCGCTTTCTGGAATGGATGTTGTTGAAAAACAGCAGGATTTCCCGTTTGCAAAGTTTACAGGAGAACAATGGTTTGCCGAAGCCAGCTATGAAGTGAAGATTGGCGAAGATAAAACCGCGAAATTTGAGCTGGGCATCCCGGTCCCGCTGGCGAAGCAATTGACGGCCATCTTAATCGGTGAACAAATCGAGGAAGATGCGGAGGAGACAGAAGAAATGGATTATCAAACAACGAATCAAACAGCCACAGAAAATAAAAAGAACACAGCCCCGAACATTCAGTCGGTCCAGTTTTCAAGCTTTGATGACACAGCGCAAACTCATGCAGAACCAAGCAACTTGAATATGCTTTTGGACATTCCGCTGCAAGTCACTGTGGAACTCGGCCGGACAAAACGAATGGTCAAAGAGATTTTGAATGTATCGCAAGGTTCGATTATCGAGCTTGATAAACTGGCAGGTGAGCCGGTCGATATTCTGATCAACAATAAAGTCATTGCAGTCGGAGAAGTAGTAGTCATCGATGAAAATTTTGGCGTGCGCGTAACGGATATTCTCAGCACAGCCGACCGTCTCACTAAACTGCGCTAATGCCTGAAGTAAGGAGTACACCGAGATTGAGCAAAAAAAACTCTTTTTTAATACCTATGGTTCTATTGATCGCCATCGCATTTGCTGTTTCGGTTCCTAGCGCAGCATTTGCAGAACCGAATGTAACCGACTGGATTGAAGAAAAGAAGCCGGATGCAGTACAACCGGTGGAAAGTGTAGAAACTGTTGAAGAACAAAGCCTTTTCGGAATCATTGCCAAGCTGGTGTTTTATACGCTTCTCATATTAGCGATGATTTACGGCCTTATAAAATTCCTGGCACTTCGCCAGCAGAAGTTTCAGCCGAACCAGGCGGTCAAGCTGATGGGCGGCACCCCGCTCGGCAATAATAAATCGCTGCAATTGGTGAAGGTTGGCGAAAAAGTATTGCTGGTAGGAGTCGGCGACGAAGTCACTCTTTTGAAGGAATTCACCGACAGTGAAGAAATCGGGGCCATCGAGAAAAATCTTGAAAAGCCGCAAGCCGTATTTTCAAAAGCGGCGCTAAAGCTTCCGCAATGGAAAAAAGGGGCGGCAAGCCAAGGGTTCGAACAATTATTCGCCCAGAGTTTGAATAAGCAGAAACAAAAACAGGATGAAGTCAAACGCAGCATGATGAAAACAGAAGGCAAGGAAGGTAATTCGAAATGATGGCAGATTTGCTTTTACTCGTGAATATTCCAGGCATCGATTTCGGCAATGATAATCCGGAAGATGTCGGAGTGACGCTTCAATTGCTGGCATTGCTGACGATCCTGTCGATTGCCCCCGCGCTGCTTATTCTGATGACGAGTTTTACCCGTATCGTCATCGTGCTGTCGTTTATCCGGACCGGACTCGGCACGCAGTCGATGCCGCCGAATCAAGTGCTGGTCGGACTTGCACTGTTCATGACTTTTTTTATCATGGCGCCGGTATTCACCGAAATTAATGAAACGGCGCTTCAGCCTTATCTTGACGGTGAAACGACCCAGGAAGAAGCGATGGACACGGCAGTGGTGCCGATCAAACGTTTTATGGCGGAGCATACACGGGAAAAAGACCTTGCTTTATTCTTTAAATACCAGGAATTGGAGAAGCCGGAAAGCATTGAGGAGATCCCGCTCATGTCGCTTATTCCAGCTTTCGCCATCAGCGAATTGAAGACTGCCTTCCAAATTGGTTTTGTTATTTTCATTCCCTTTTTGATCATAGACATGGTCGTCGCCAGCACTTTGATGGCGATGGGGATGATGATGCTTCCGCCGGTCATGATTTCCTTGCCGTTTAAGATCTTACTATTTGTCTTGGTGGACGGCTGGTATTTGATTATAGAATCGCTGCTGGTCAGCTTTTAGTGAAAGGAAGAACAAGATGACACCTGATACGGTAATAAAACTGGCAGAACAATCGATTTACATGATTATCATCATCTCCGCTCCAATTCTGCTCATTGCGCTTGGCGTCGGCCTCATCGTCAGTATATTCCAGGCGATGACACAAATTCAGGAACAGACACTGGCATTTGTCCCGAAGATTATTGCCGTATTTCTGGCAATTGTCATCTTTGGGCCGTGGATGCTGACGATGCTCCTGGACTACACGCGTGACTTGTTCCAGCAGTTGCCGAGCCTCATTGGATAGCATATGGAACAATTCTTAGCAACTCTGCCATATTTACTGCTTGTCTTCCTGCGGCTAACCAGCTTTTTCGTTGTCGCACCGCTGTTCTCAATGAAAGGCGTTCCCAATCACTTGAAAATCGGGCTTGCTGCAATTCTCGCGTTCATCGCTTGGTCCAGCATGGATACCGAAACGGCCATTGCGCTTGATGGATATTACATCCTGATGGCGCTCAAGGAAATTGCAGTGGGCATTTCCCTTGGATTCATTGCGGCGCTCGTTCTCTACACTGTCCAAGTGGCAGGAGCATTCATCGACTTCCAGATGGGCTTTGCCATGGCATCTGTCATGGATCCGCAGACAGGCTCCCAGGTGCCAATCATTGGCCATTTCAAGTACATTTTAGCGTTATTGTTCTTATTGGTCGTAAATGGCCATCACATGATGCTCGACGGCATTATGCAAAGCCTGCGGATTTTCCCTGTCGGTACCTTGGATATCGGAGTGGAGTTCGGAGGATTGGCCTCTTTTGTGACAGGCTTATTCACGGACATGTTTTTAATGGCGCTGCAGATTGCGCTGCCGATTGTAGGAGCTTTGTTCCTCGTTGATGTTGCCCTTGGGATCCTTGCGAAAACGGTACCGCAATTGAATATCTTTGCCGTGGGCTTTCCACTGAAGATTTTCGTCGGCTTTGTGCTGCTGATGTTTTCCATGCCGGTTTACTTTTATCTGCTGCAGACGATTTTTGAAAAAATCATGGTCAGCATGGGCGACTTGGTACGCTTATTAGGAGGGGCATAAATGAAAAAAAGAATGTCCCTCGACCTGCAATTCTTCTCGGGGGAAAAGACCGAAAAAGCAACACCACAGAAACGCCAGGAGTCGAAACGCAAAGGCCAAGTGGCCAAAAGCGCCGAACTTCCTTCCGCCATGATTTTGATAGGCGGCATTATGCTGCTGAGTTTTATGGGCGGCTGGATGCTCGATCAGCTTTTGTCGATTTTCCGGGTCAATTTCACGGAGTACATTGCGTGGGATTGGACGGAAAAAAACGTCCGGACCCTGTTTGAGCAGATGACGATGAATGCCATGAAAATCATGGCCCCCATCATGCTGGCTGCAGTCGTTTTCGGTATTTTCGGGAACTTCATCCAAGTGGGAGCCATGTTCACGACTGAGCCGTTGATGATGAAGCTGAATCGGCTCGATCCAATCCAGGGGGCTAAACGGATTTTTTCCGTACGGGCCCTCGTTGAACTCGCAAAATCACTGTTGAAAATTTCCATCATCGGTTACGCCGCCTTTACCGTTTTATGGGGCGGGAAAGATGAATTGTTTCTATTATCCCAGAAGAGCCTGAAGGATTCTTTAGGATTTATCGGTGGATTGACTATCAAACTTGGAATCACTGCGGCCATCATTTTGATGGTGCTCGCCATATTCGACTATATGTACCAGAAATATGAATTTGAGAAGAACATCCGGATGTCCAAACAGGATATCAAGGATGAATATAAGAAATCTGAAGGCGATCCGCTGATCAAACAGAAAATCAAAGAACGCCAGCGATCCATGAGCATGAATAGAATGATTCAGGATCTGCCGAATGCGGATGTCCTGATCACCAACCCGACCCATTACGCTATCGCCATCCAGTACGATGCGGAGACGATGGAGGCGCCGAAGGTCATTGCCATGGGCAAAGATCACCTGGCGTTGAAAATAAAGGAAAAAGCGAAAGAGCTTGATATCGTCATTATGGAAAATAAGCCGCTGGCCCGTGCATTATATGCGCAAGTCGAAGTAGGGGATTATGTCCCGGAAGACTTGTTTCTCGCGGTCGCAGAGGTTTTAGCATATATCTACAGATTAAAAGGCAAGATCAGCTGACAATGAGTGTGGAGGAAAAAGAATGAAAATCAAAGACTATGCCATCTTAATATCCGTCATCATGATTATCGTCATGATGGTGATCCCTCTTCCACCGCTATTGCTGGATATCTTGATCCTGGTCAATATCAGTATTGCAATGACCATCCTTCTCGTTGCCATGAACACGAGAGAAGCGTTGGAATTCTCTATTTTCCCGACATTATTGTTGTTAACTACATTATTCCGGCTCGGGTTGAACGTTTCGACCACAAGATCGATTTTAACAAACCAGACAGGCGGAGAAGTCATTGAAACCTTCGGTTCGTTCGTAGTCGGCGGCAGCGCGATTATCGGAATTTTGGTGTTTTTGATTTTGGTTATCATTCAATTCCTGGTCATTACAAAAGGATCGGAGCGTGTAGCGGAAGTCGCTGCGCGTTTTACACTCGATTCCATGCCAGGTAAACAGATGAGTATAGATGCAGACCTTGGTGCAGGAATGATTTCGGACCAGGAAGCAAAAAAGCGCCGCGAAAAAGTCGGCCAGGAAGCTGACTTTTACGGTGCTATGGACGGTGCCAGCAAATTCGTAAAAGGCGATGCCATTGCCGGCATTATCATTACCATCATTAATATCATAGGCGGCCTTTTGATTGGAATGCTGGTGCACGGAATGCCATTCGGCGAAGCTGCAGAACTGTTTACGCTCTTGTCAATCGGGGATGGGCTAGTGAGCCAGATTCCGGCCCTGCTGATTTCTACGGCAGCCGGAATCGTCGTGACCCGGGCAGTTTCAGAAGGAAACCTGGGAACAGACATCACCAAGCAATTGTTTGCATATCCAAAACTTCTCTATATCGTCGCCGGCACTCTTACGCTGATCGCCTTTTTCACTCCAATCAATCCGATGCTGATCATGCCTCTTGCGGCCTTGGTGGCCTATGGCGCATTTACCATGCAGCGCAATTTAAAAAACGAGGAGCAGCAGGAGAAAGAGACGGCAGAAAAGAGCCCGGAACTGGAAAGTTTAAAAAGCCCGGAAAGTGTTATTGATTTGCTGCATGTGGATGCCATTGAATTTGAGTTTGGCTATGGTTTAATCCCGATTGCAGATAAAAACCAGGGAGGGGATTTGCTGGACCGGGTGATTATGATCCGCCGGCAATGTGCCATCGAATTAGGGATTGTCGTTCCGGTCATCCGGATACGCGATAATATCCAGCTGCAGCCGAATGAATACGTCGTAAAAATCAAAGGCAACCGGGTGGCTTCCGGCCAGATTATGCTAGATCATTATTTGGCAATCAGTCCGGGCATCGACGATGACAGTGTTGAAGGCATTCCTACGGTTGAACCGGCGTTCGGTATGCCGGCGCTGTGGGTCAATGAAGACATGAAAGAAGAAGCCGAAATGTCGGGATACGCTATCGTAGATCCGCCTTCGGTCGTATCTACTCATTTGACAGAAGTGATCAAGCGCCATGCCCATGAATTGCTCGGAAGACAGGAAGTAAGGGCATTGATCGAGAATGTGCGTGAAACTTCACCAGCGGTTGTCGAAGAGCTTATTCCGAACATGATGGCAATTGGCGAAGTACAGAAAGTATTGATGAAGCTGCTGAAAGAAAAAGTCTCCATCCGCAATTTGCTGGGCATCTTAGAGACGCTTGCAGATTTCGCTTCGCAGACCAAAGATCCGGATATCTTGACGGAGTATGTCAGGCAGGCATTATCACGCCAGATTACGCTGCAATATGCACAGCCGAATGAAGCCCTGCAAGTAATAACGGCAGGAGCCAGCCTGGAAAAGAAATTTGCGGATTCCATACACCGGACAGAGCAAGGCACTTATTTATCCATTGATCCGGAAACATCGCAGACCATTTTCCAAAAGATTTCAGAACAGGCAACCCAGCTGCAGCAGACGGGCGTCCAGCCGATTCTTTTGACTTCCCCGGGAACGCGCATGTATATGCGCCAGTTTGTTGAGCGGTTCGCTCCGGAATTGCCGGTACTTTCCTATAATGAGCTGGAACCGGAAATAGAAATTCAAAGCGTCGGAATCGTTAATATTTCAAGTGGGGCGGTAAATGTGACATGAGATTAAAAACATATGTGGTTGATAATGTAACCGAGGCAATTCCGATGATTAAACAGGATCTGGGTGCCGAAGCTATGATATTGAACACCAAGAAAGTCAAAAAAGGCGGATTTTTAGGTTTTTTCCAGACAGAAAAGCTGGAAGTGATTGCAGCTGTTGAAACCAAATCAGCTGACAATAAAACAGACGTCTCAAAGTCTATGCCTTTAAAAGAAAAACAGCCGGTTCCAGCGGATACTGGGCTGCCCCAGGATTCTAATTCCCGTAAAGAAGACTCTTCTGCGGATGAATTGATTTCCGAATTGAAAAGCATCAAACATTTCATGATACGTGTGGTCGAAGAGGATAGAATGCCGGATGCCTTAAAACCTTTAAAAGAGCTAATGGAAGAGCAGGAAGTTTCGAAGGAAGTGCAATCTGAGATTTTCGCTAAACTATTGGCGGCTCTTGACCGCAATCCCGACTTGGCGATACAGCAAATAAAAGCATTAGCCCGCCTTGAAATAATCCGTTTGATAAAAACCCATCAAAAGCCGTCAATAAACAAAAACCCGAAAATCATTTGCTTTATCGGACCTACTGGTGTGGGGAAAACAACGACCATTGCCAAGATCGCAGCGGATTATATGCTGAAGGAAGATAAAAAAGTGGGCCTGATCACATCAGACACTTATCGGATAGCCGCTGTAGAACAATTGAAAACTTATGCCAGCATTTTAAGCATCCCGATTGAAGTAGTGGAGTCTTCTGCAGATTTAGTTGCAGCAATGGACGAACTCAGTGGCTGCGACATTATTTTAATGGATACGGCTGGACGCAACTACCAGCAGAAACAATACATTGACGACTTGGAAGCCTTATTGCCTGGAAAAGAAAGTGTCCAAATCAATCTGGTTTTAAGCCTGACATCTAAATATGAAGATATGAAGAAAATCATAGAAAATTTTAAGACCATTAAAATGGATCAGCTTGTCATTACAAAACAAGATGAAACGAGCACATCGGGAGCAATCTTGAATTTGATTTATCGGTATTCACTTCCTCTCCGCTATATTGCCAATGGACAAAATGTCCCGGATGATATTTTAGAAGCGACTCCTGAATTGATTGCCGATTTTGTATTAGGAGAAGATACGGATGATTGATCAAGCGAAACAGCTGAGAGAAAAAATGCTGCAGAAGAAAAGCAAGAAAGAAAATCGGCAAACAAGAGTTATTGCTATAACAAGCGGCAAAGGCGGCGTGGGCAAATCGAATTTCGCCTTGAATTTTGCTTTAAGCCTTGTGGAACATGACAAGAAAGTATTGATTTTTGATGTCGATTTAGGATTCGCCAATATTGATGTTTTATTGGGCAGATCTCCTAAGGAATCCATTGCTACGATGATCGACAAGGATTTATCGATTTGGGACATCATTGAAGAAGGGCCGAATGGCTTGATGTTCATATCCGGCGGAAATGGATTCGATGAAATGTTCCGCATGGATGAGGACAAATTGAATAAGTTCTTCACGGAATTAAGCAAAGTACAGGGGCATGTTGACTACATCGTTCTTGATACAGGAGCCGGGCTGTCTTATGAAAATCTGCGATTTATCTTAGCGGCTGACGATGTTATTTTAGTGACTACACCCGAACCGACTTCCATAACAGATGCTTATTCTGTCGTGAAAATGGTCCAGGCGAAAGATCCGAACGTCCATTTAAAACTGGTAATCAATCAATGTACGACTAATAAAGAAGGAATTGATACGGCATCCAATTTCCGGCAAGTGACCGAACAGTTCTTAAACAAGCAACTGGAGGCTTTGGGTTATATCCCCAGTGATGCAGCCGTGCCGAATGCTGTTAAAAAACAAGTGCCTTTTGTCTTAGCATATCCCAACAGTGCGGCTTCCAAAGCGGTGAAAAACCTGACCCATGATTTCCTGGAACTGGCTGTACCGTACAAGTTGGGGCTAAAAGGGTTCTTGCTGAAAATGCTTTTTAAGTAAATTTGTTTTAACTAAAAAAGTAAGTGGTGGTGAAACTCATATTGAATACAAGATTATCAAAAGATGAACTCAATTACTGGGAAGACTGGCAGAAACATCGTGATGCAGAAGCAGGAGACCATTTGGTCGAGCAATACCTTCCATTAGTGGACTATATAATTCAGCGCTTTATGATCAGTTTGCCAAAAACGGTCGATAAGGATGATGTTCGGAGCTTTGCTTTTGAAGGCTTGCTTGATGCATTTGATAAGTTCAATATTGAGAAAGACTTGAAATTTGAAACCTATGCGACCTGGCGAATTAAAGGCGCGATCATAGATGGATTAAGGCATAGAGATTGGCTGCCGAGATCTGTAAGGGATAAGGTAAAGAAAATAGAAAAAGCTTATGCGTATCTGGAACAGCAAAATAACGCGTCAGTGACAGATGAAGAAGTCAGTGCGTTTTTGGGAATCACGAAAACCGAATTAAATAAAACTGTTTCGGAAGCGGCTTTGTCAGCGATGGTTTCAATTGATGAAGCTACATATGATAACGATGAAGCGGCTGGCAAATACAATTTGATTGAAAATGACCATGCTGCTTCCCCAGAGAAAGCTTTATCAGATCAACAGATCAAAGAATCGCTGGCCAGTGCGATTGACCGCCTGCCCGAAAAAGAAAAATTAGTGGTTTCTCTTTGTTATTTTGAGGAATTGAAAATGACAGAAATCGCTGAAGTGTTGAATGTGAGTGTATCGCGTGTTTCTCAATTGCATTCGAAAGCCATGCTGCGTTTAAAAGCCGCTGCCATTGCTCCGTTTGACCATTATTAAGGTAATAAAAAGGTAGAGAAGGCCAAGGTGATAAATAATGGTATGGTTATTAGTCGGATTAATCCTTTTAACAATATTGGTCAATATCAGATCCTTTATTGTATTTTCCCAATTTCAAAAAAAGAAAGAAGAGATGGATGAAAATTTAAGTACGCTCCATCGAAGCATGGAAGAGTATGTAGAACAATTAGAAACAGGAAATGAAGAACTTTATCAAAAGCTGGCTGGTTATGTGCAAGGAAGAGAAAGCCATTTTGAAAAGAGGCTTCGCATAATCGAAGAAAAGCTGGGAAAAGAGATAAAACTTGATCTATTGCATGTGGAACCCGTGGAAAACGGTCAATCTGCCGAGTTAGAAGCCGCAGTTCTGTCGGAGGATTTAACGAACAATGATAAAGTGTCGAAATTATATCTCCAAGGTTTTTCTCCCAAACAAATTGCGAAAGTGTTAAAGATCGAAAACGGAGAAGTAGAATTAATCATTAATATGCTGAACAAAAAGAAAAGCTATCAAAAGTAAAAGAGGTGCTTTCAATGCGGATTGATGGAGCGGCAAAAACGATGAGTGATCGAGTTCCTAAAAATGCCGTAGAAGGAAAATCCACTGATTCCTTTGCTGCAGTTATGAAAAAATCACAGTCCCAATTTCAATTGAATACTTTGAACCAATTACTGGATCGAGTGGATCAACAAGGACAAAAACTGGCTAAATACCGCACCTTAGAAAACCTTATTGAGTATAAAACTTTGGTGAAGCAGTTTATTGGAGAATCCATCAATTATGGCTTGCAGTTATCGGACAAACAAAGCTTTCAGCCAGGGGGAGAGATGAAATCCCATCAGCTGGTTGAAGTAATTGATGAAAAACTGATTGAAATCAACGACCAAGTAATCAACAATGAAAAAGAAGGAATCGATACACTTCGGCTGGTTGGAGAAATTAAAGGTTTGCTGGTTAATCTGTATATGTAAAATAGACAGTCATTCAGAAGGAGGAACGAAATGAACGAGAATCGCCGGGAATTTTTCCGAGTTTTTTTAACCCCCACTTTGCAAGGTGAAATTGCTGTAGCTGATGGAAATTTTATGCCCATAGAAATTGAAGACATCAGTGTAAAAGGACTGAGATTTCTTTCAGCTATGGATTTTCCTCCAGAAGAAAAGATTCAATGCCGTTTTGATGTATTGGAAATGAATTTTTTACTGGATGGCACCATAGTCCGAAAGATTTCAAAAAATGGCTTCCAAGAATACGGGGTCGGGTTTTTAGTAGATCAAAGCAACGCTTCACGATTATTCAAACAGCTTAATTATTATCAGATCCGCCAGCGAAAAGGAATGGATGAGGAGTAATAAGAAATCAGGAATCGCCAAATAAAACATCATTCTATTAGCGGCTAGAGCTAGAGAAAGATGTTTTTTTGTTTTGTGTACTTTCCAATCTTCTCATAGCCTAGATAAGGTAGGAAGATGCGTATGCAGGCCCTCCAAGAAATTTAGCATAGTGCGGAAGAGGATAACGGGAAGAAGATTCCACAAAGCCGATTCCAACTTGAATTGGGTGGTGCTATAATCACTCTTAGGAATAAATGACATTTTGAAGAAAAGGAATTGGATGCTATGTCTTTACGTAAAGTGCTTTCTTGGACTTTGGTGGCTCTTTGGATGGCTTTGATTTTCTCTTTGTCCCATCAACAGGCATCGCAGTCCAGCGAAATGAGTTCAGGAATCACTGAAGTGATGCTGTCGGCAGTTGAAAAAGTGCTTCCGTCCTTGGAGGAAGATATCGGTTCGGTGGAACCGATCGTCCGAAAAAATGCTCATTTCTTCATTTATTTGATCTTGGGCATATTAACGGTGAACGCTATGAGAAAAAGCGGGTTTCGCCGGGATACACTGTTTGCTATCGCGATTTGTGTATTGTATGCGTTGTCGGACGAGTTTCATCAGCTCTTTGTGCCAGGCAGAAGCGGAGAGCTGCGTGATGTGTTGATCGACAGCTTTGGAGCAGTCACCGGAGTTATCATTTACTTGCTGGCCAACCGCGTAAAGTGTGCGAAAAGGAGCACTCGCAAAGCGCTCACTCCACAAGAAATTCAAAGTTAGACGGAGCTTCTTCCATTTATGGAAGAGGTTTTTTTGTTTAGAAAGAATTTTAGTTGTATTCGAAATATAGTTAGATCCTAAACGCATTACAAAGGCAGCGTATAGTTTTAAAGACCTTTCAATTATGCTATTATTCAGATAATTAAGAAGGGGGGAATCAGAAGAATGGCAAAAACTCATGAATTTCCTGAAAATCGAGTACATTTCACTTGGGCGAAAGAACCGGAACCAGTATTGACGATTCAAAGCGGTGATACAGTGGTTTTTAAAACACGTGAAGTGGCAGACAATCAATTCAATAAAAACTCCACAACAGAAGATATCGATGGCTTGAACTGGGAGCGGGTTTATCCTTTGGCCGGCCCTGTTGCAGTCGAAGGCGCAGAGCCTGGAGATACGCTGGAAATTGAAATTATTGATTTGAAGCCGGGTGATTGGGGCTGGACAGCTATCCTTCCAGGGCTTGGTCTGTTGCCGCAAGACTTTCCTGATGCTTATTTAAGGACTTTTGATTTATCAGACGGGGAGTTTATCCATTTCAGTAATCGCATCAAAATACCGATTACTCCTTTTTTAGGGACGATGGGCGTAAGCCCAAAAAACGCAAGCGGCCAGGCCATCATGCCGCCAGGGATATTCGGGGGCAACCTGGATACGCGCCAGCTGACGGTCGGCACAAAACTATATTTGCCTGTGCAAGTGGCGGGTGCTTTGTTCAGCTGCGGTGACGCGCATGCTGCACAAGGTGACGGAGAAGTATGTGTGTCGGCGTTGGAATGTCCGATGACCGCTACATTGCAATTCAGGCTTATCAAAGGAAAAGAAATACCAGCTCCGCAGTTTTTGACCAAGGGTGCTTTGACGCCGAAAGTGAATCAAAAAGGTTTTTACGGAACTACGGGGGTTGGACCGGATTTGATGGCATGTGCACAAGACGCTGTCCGGGCGATGGTGGCCCACTTGTCTGAGAATTATGGATTGGAACCGAAGGATGCATACTTGCTTTCAAGCCTTTGCGTCGATTTGAAAATCTCCGAAATTGTAGACGCCGGTCAATATGTGGTCAGCGCGGTGCTGCCGCTGGCGGTGGTGGCGGACGAGGCTGAGACGTTTAAATGAAAAGAATAAATTTTAAGGAAAAGGGTGGATATAGTGATGATGCAAAGGAAAGGGGAGTGGCCGTTGAATATCAAGCTCGTTTTTGTTTTAGTATGGGTGCTGGTTATATTCGTTGCTACTTGCACCAGTGATGCAAGAACATTTCTATTTGATCAAGCAGTGGATTTCAGTTTTGATTTAACGCCGGAATGGATTGAGCTTCTGCGGCTGGATGATATCAGCTTTAACGATAGTTTTTACTTGATCCAAAAAACAGGCCACTTTCTGTCTTTTGCATTGTTCTATGCCCTCGTTTGGAACTGGCTGAAAAAAAGAGAGGCAGCGTTTATCTTAAGTGCGGCATTTGCTCTTTTTACAGAAATTCTGCAGCTTTTTTTTGAGAGGGACGGCAGATTGTTTGATGTGAGCATTGATCTATTAGGGATCCTCTTTGCATATGGTATTTTCAAAATTGCCGCTAATGGCAAAAAAGCGGCAGTGGATAATCTTTAGAAAAAGCAGTCCCTTTTGGTAGGAACGCTAGTGGGAACTTTAGGCGGTCCGCTCGGCATGCTGCTGGGGTTCGGCATTGGTTCGGTGGTCGGCATGGCAAAAGATGCAGGTGAAGCGAAAGAAGAAACAAGTCTTATTACCGCAATCGCTTCACGGATGAAAGATGGAGACGTTGCACTGATTTCAGTTGTCCAAGAGCAAACGGAAGCATCCTATAACCGTATAGTTGAGAAATTTGATGCAGTGACCGTCCGTTATCATGCCAGCGACATTCAGGAAGAAGTGGAACATGCGAGTAAAGTGGAGAAAAATCTCCAAGAGCAGGCAAAAGAAGAAATGCAGCAGGAACGTTCTGAACACCGCAGAGAAAAGGCTGAAGAATACCGCAGTAAATTCAAAGAAGAGTTTGAATCCCTTAAAAAACGCTTTTCTTCTACAGATTAAAAGTAAATGAACTGAAAGAGTATATAAAGTAAAGAACCGGCTGCTTCTGTTGGAAACCAGAAGCAGCCGGTTTTTTTTTGCATGATAGGAATTGTCATATATATCGAAAAAATTACAAAAATTTAGAAAATATCTTATTGAAAGTCCGTGGGAATCGGTGTAAGGTAGTAGGTATAACTGAGCAATAAATCTAAATAATTAAAAAACATCATGAAACTGTAGTCCGAATAAGGTGATGCAAATTTGCTGAGAGGGGTACAGGAAACACATTGCAGGAATGAGGGGACAGGAGATATGGATATATTTTTCGAGGAAAATTATGGAAAGCTATATGAGGAAATTGAGAATGGCAAATGCGAAGTGTATACATTCAACCATCCGCTTGGCATTGTGAAGCATCTTTTCATTAAGCGGGAAATCCCCATCCGGATCGGCATTGAAACCTATTATGACATTGTCACCCCTTATGGCTATGGAGGGCCTATCGTATTAGCTGGAGAAGAAGCCCATAAGGCGCAGCTGGTCCAAGAATTCAAAAAAACGTTCCAGCAATATTGTATGGAACAGAATATTGTTTCCGAATTTGTCAGGTTCCATCCGGTTCTTGGCAATGCCAAAGATTTTACAGATTGCTACGATGTCGTTTTCACACGCAAAACGGTGGGCACCAACCTGCGGGATTATGAAGATCCTGTACAAGCGGAGTTTTCCAAATCCACTCGAAAAACTATCCGCCATGCCATGCGCATAGGCGTTGATTACCGGGTTACGGTAAATCCGGTAAATTTGGATTTGTTTAAAGAAATTTATCAGGAGAATATGAAGCGAATTGGGGCAGATGCGTATTATTACTTTGATGACTCGTATTTTTCCAAATGCTTAAGGTTTTTTGGAGAGAAAGTCATATTGGTTGAAGCGCTGTATGAAGGACAGGTCATCGGTGCGGAGTTGCATTTCTTATATAACAACATTATACACACCCATTTGTCCGGCACTTTAGCAGAGTTCCATCATCTTTCTCCGGTATATGTCATGACGTATGGCATTGCTATGTGGGGCAAAGAAAATGGGGCAGTGCTCATCCATGCGGGTGGCGGTACGACAAACAGCCCGGATGATACACTTTATTTATTTAAGAAAAAATTTGGCAAGAATACGGAATTTGATTTTTATGTGGGCCGTAAAGTTTGGAACGAAAGCATTTACGAAGAATTATGCATGGCTGCAAGAGTTGAAAAAGAAACCGGATTTTTCCCGGCATACCGTTCTAAGACAGCAGAGCAGTTCAATGAAATTCAAAAGGTACAAGGATAAAGAAGAGCCTTCCGCTTCGGTAGTGCACCCCAAAAGTTAGAGTCCAAATCTAACTTTTGGGGTGTTTTTTATATGGCAAAATATAGTGAAGGTTTCAAACTGCGATTGGTGAAAGAGTACTTGGAAAATTCGTTGGGCTATACCCTGTTAGCCCGGAAATACGGAATGCCGAGTGCGACTCCGATCAAACGCTGGGTACGTGCTTATCAGGCATTTGGAAAAGAGGGATTGCGGAAGAAGCAGACGAACCAGGTGTATTCTGTTCAATTCAAGGTGGATGTATTACACTTTATGAAACAAACAGGTGCTTCTTACCAAGACACAGCGATCCGATTTAAGCTGAACAATCCCTCAATCATTGCGAGATGGAACCAGGAATTTTTGGCGGAAGGGGTAGAAGGCCTGGAAGAACGAGCGAAAGGACGGCCGCCCATGTCGAAAAAACCAACAA
>NZ_JBYLHS010000001.1:1428280-1480847 GCF_057748275.1 Planococcus sp. VCh962 | reverse complement strand
GCTGAAGGGATCGGTCTTGAAAACCGACAGGGGAGTCAAATCCCGCGGGGGTTCGAATCCCTCTTCCTCCTCCATTTATTTCCAAAATGTGTGGACTGATATTTTTAAATCTTCTATAGTATTGTCGCGGGGTAGAGCAAATCGCTGAACGAAGACAGCGATTAACACCGAAGCAGCCGAAGGCGATGCAGGTGTCCACTACGAAAGACGCGTAACAGAAACAATGTACCACCTATAATATTGTCGCGGGGTAGAGCAGTTCGGTAGCTCGTCGGGCTCATAACCCGGAGGTCGCAGGTTCAAATCCTGCCCCCGCAACCAAAATGGTCCCGTGGTGTAGCGGTTAACATGCCTGCCTGTCACGCAGGAGATCGCCGGTTCGATCCCGGTCGGGACCGCCATTTTTACATAACAAAGTGGGTCAGTAGCTCAGTTGGTAGAGCATTAGATTGAAGCTCTAAGTGTCGGCGGTTCGATTCCGTCCTGACCCACCATTTTTTGCGGGTGTAGTTTAGTGGTAAAACCTCAGCCTTCCAAGCTGATGATGAGAGTTCGATTCTCTTCACCCGCTCCATTATACATATGGGCCTATAGCTCAGCTGGTTAGAGCGCACGCCTGATAAGCGTGAGGTCGATGGTTCGAGTCCATTTAGGCCCACCATTCCGAAGTAGCTCAGTGGTAGAGCACCGCACTGTTAATGCGATGGTCGTAGGTTCGAATCCTACCTTCGGAGCCATACTGGGGAAGTACTCAAGTGGCTGAAGAGGCGCCCCTGCTAAGGGTGTAGGTCGGGAAACCGGCGCGAGGGTTCAAATCCCTCCTTCTCCGCCAGTAATTGGCCCCTTGGTCAAGCGGTTAAGACACCGCCCTTTCACGGCGGTAACACGGGTTCGAATCCCGTAGGGGTCATACTAAAAGAGACATGCATAACAATGCATGTCTCTTTTTTATTGGAGATAAATAAAAGAAAGGAGCTGCTTGTTTTTAAAGTAGCTCCTTTTTAGTTACTAATGGACTGGACGGTATTGGGCTTTTTTTGAATCGAAGTTTGGCTGTGAGCGATCATACCAATCATAACTACGGCAATTCCGACCCAAGACAGTGTAGATGGAAGAGCAATAGAAAGAAAAATTACTTCTCCAGCCAATGCAAACAAAACTTCCAAAGATTGAGTGGCTTCAACTGCTGCTAACTTTTTCATATCTTTTCTTATCATATCAGTTGCCATGAAAAAAAGTACGGTCGCAAAAACTCCAGAACAAATGGCTACTATTAATGATTGGAAAATCTGTGAGGAGCCCGGTGTACCTTCTTTCCATAACCCGTAGCAAGCCAATACAAGCCAAAAAGGCAGACTTGCTAATGTCATGCCCAGAACCCGTTGATAAGCGTCTAAACGGCCGCCGCACAGAACCATCATTTTACGGTTTCCGAGAGGATAAGCGAATGATGCCAACAGTACGGGAAGAAAGCCTAGTAAAAATGTTTGCAATGAAATTTGCTGAGCATTTTCGAGCTGCATTAACAAAATGCCTAGAAGTATAAGAAGTGACATTGCTAGCCCTTTATAAGGTATTTTTTCTCTGACTTGGAGCGGACCATTTCGAGTCTGAATCGTTGTATAAAACAATGGCACTAATAAAGAGCCAGAGATAATAGTGATCTGCCATGTTCCGGCAATCAACCAACCCGGCGAATAGGCGGCAGCATAACATAAAGGCGCATAGAATAAAACAAATCCAATAAAACTCCAAAGCAGCCAATGTACTGGTGCTTTTTTCATTTCGTTTAATAGCGGCTTTAAGTTTTTACGGGCTAGCACAATAAATAAAAGAAAGGGGACCATAAATATATATCTTAAGGAAGCACTCCAAATCCAGCTTCCACCTGCTGATTCCATACTGGCATTTAAAACAAATGTAAAAGCAAAAAAGAAAGCTGCAAAAACACCGATAATAATTGGCCTCAATCGATCTTCCCCTTTCCTAATAAAACTTATCTCAATATAACTTGTTTAGAAATTTCAGTCAATATAAACCTTTTCTTAAAAATGAAAAGGATTCTTCAAAATTTAAAGCATAAACATAAAGAAAAAGTTTTAATGAATTGCTCCAAAAAGCCATCCAATATTGTTTAGAAACGATTGTGACATTCTGTACAATTTTTCTCTTCATATTTTGCTTCAAATTCAATGCACCTACATCAAATGTTGTGCTGAATTTAGGAGAAAAGAGTATGATAGAAGATAGAGATTAAAAAGTGAAGCAGATTGTGCTTTTTGCACAACGAGTTTAAAACGGAGGGAAAAAGATGAATCCACAACAGTATTCATCGACAGAAAAATATATAAGTACGCGTTATCTTGCGTACAGTTTTTACACAGAAACAATAGAAGTTTCACGGATGTCGGCATTAGCTTTTTTTGAAGCAGGCGAGAAGCACTATAAAGGAAAGCGGATGTTTTGGCAGAATCGGGAAAAGACTTTTACATTCGTCGGGCTTGGACATGCCCATGTGCTTGCCACACCAAATCATCATGGAAGATTTGAAGAAATCAAAGAGGATTGGCAAAGTTTATGCAGTCAAATTGTTAACGAAGAAGCAGATGTGCAGCCAATATTATTTGGTGGATTTTCATTTGATCCGTTAAATAAAACACAAACGGAATGGACCCATTTTCCACAAGCTTATTTTGCAGTACCATCGTTTCAAATGATTATTAAAGATGATCAGGCATATGTCAGCATCAATTTAATCACAAAAGAGGATGCAACATTCAATGCGTTCGAGGCTCTTCGAAAAGAGCGCGATCGACTGATTCACGCAGCACAAGTTATGGAACGGCCGAAGTACCAAAAACCGCTGGTGGTAGAGCGTACTGAAATCAAGAAAGAGCAGTATTTGGATTCGATCAATAAAGTAACAGCCATCATTAAAGCAAAACAAGCTGAAAAAGTGGTAATTGCCCGTTCTTTGAGATTGGAATTTGAACAGCCATTTTCATCTGGGGCGGCTTTATGCCAAGTGGCTGAAGAGCAGCCTGAAAGCTTTCTGTTCGGATTGGAAGCACATAATCAATTATTCTTCGGTGCTACGCCGGAACGTCTTGTAAAAGTGAAAGATCGCCAAGCCCTTTCTACATGCCTGGCAGGATCAACTCCCCGCGGCAATACGGTGGAAATGGATGCGAAGCTTGGCAATGAATTGCTGAACGATAAAAAGAACCGTTCTGAGCATCAATATGTAGTAAAGATGATCAGTGAAGTTTTTAACGAACATAGTTCTCATTTGTTTGTTCCAAAAACGCCTAAGCTAATGAAAATTAGGGATATACAACATCTTTATACACCGGTTGAAGGAGAATTGAAAACCGGTTCGACATTGTTTGATTTGGTTAAGGATTTACATCCGACACCAGCGCTCGGCGGTGAACCGAAACAAGAAGCTCTGAGTTTGATCCGCCAATACGAAACGATGAACCGAGGATTTTATGCGGCACCGATTGGCTGGATTGATGCAAAAGGCGACGGTGAGTTTGCAGTGGCCATCCGGTCAGCGCTGCTAAATGAAAAAGAAGCTTATTTATATGCAGGGGGCGGAATTGTAGAAGATTCCACACCTGAGTCGGAGTATGCAGAAACCTGGGTTAAATTCAGACCGATGCTCCGTGCACTTGGAGGTCAATTGAGTGACGAATCGTAAATCATTAACAGAGTATGTATCAGCTTTTACACATTCACTTATCCACTTAGGCGTAACAGACGTGGTAATTAGCCCGGGTTCCCGGTCAACACCGCTTGCTTACGCATGCATGAAACAAGAAGGTTTAACGGTATACAGACAGATTGACGAGCGCTCTGCAGCTTATTTTGCGCTAGGAATGGCGAAAGCATCCGGCAAGCCGGTCATGCTGCTTTGTACTTCAGGAACAGCTGCGGCCAATTATTTCCCTGCTGTTGTAGAGGCTTATTATGCAAGGGTTCCGTTATTAGTCGTGACAGCGGACCGGCCGCCAGAATTGCGTGAAGTCGGTGCGCCACAAGCCATCAACCAAATCAATTTATTCGGTTCCCATGTAAAATGGGCTGCTGATTTGCCAATGCCAGAAGAAAAGAATCTGTTGGAATTTTTGGCTCGTCATCTCCATCGGTCAGTGGCTACAGCGAAAACGGAACCAAAAGGACCTGTCCATTTGAATGTGCCGTTCCGTGAACCGCTGCGCATCGACTTTGACCAAAGCTATGAAAGCCGCGGTGAAATGATGCATTTTACTGGTGAGTTTATGATGAATAAAGAGACAGAGGGATTTTTGCAGAGTTTATTGGAACAGCAGAAAGGGCTATTGGTGGTAGGGGAAATGACTGCTCCTATGCCGGAAAGCTTTTGGGAATTTGTGCAGAACTTGCAATGGCCGGTGCTGGCAGACCCGTTGTCCAATTTGCGTGCCAATGTAAAACCGGAAGATCAGCATTTGATCATCGATGCATATGATGCCATATTGAAAAATGAACAGTTCAAGGCTGCGATGATCCCGGATGTGGTCATTCGAATCGGACCGCAGCCGGTGTCGAAGCCGCTTACTTTGTATCTAGCTGCAATTAAACCGAAAAACTATGTCGTATTTGATGAAAGCCCGATGATGCGTGATGCCCAGTCTGTCGTAACGCATCATATACAAGCAGCAGCCAAAGGCTTATGGCAGCTACCGATCACAGCGAAAGAAGAAAATGCCTATGCCGTTAAATGGCAAGAGGCATCACAGCTGTATTGGCAAATGGTAGAACAGCATTGTGAAAATGAGCTCGATGAAGGCGTTTTGGCAAAAGTGTTTTTCGATGAATTGGACAAATGCCATCTGGTCGTCAGCAGCAGCATGCCAATCCGGGACTTGGATACATTTTTCCATACCAACGAGCGTGATGTCATGATTTACGCCAATCGGGGAGCCAACGGCATTGACGGAGTTGTCTCGACTGCTTTTGGTGTACAGGCAGCAGTAAAACGCCCGACGTATTTATTTATCGGCGATTTATCTTTTCTGCATGATATGAATGGGTTGATTGCTTCAAAAATGCAAGACACCGATTTGACGATAATCGTCATGAACAACGACGGTGGAGGAATTTTCTCTTATTTGCCGCAATCGCAGGAAGAACGGTATTTTGAAGATTTGTTTGGCACACCGACCGGGATGAGTTTTGAAGATGCAGCACGGATGTATGACACCGAGTATGCAGCGGTGCAATCAAAAGAAGATCTTGTTTTAGCTTTGCGCAGCCATAAGCAAAAGCCTGTAAAAATCATCGAAGTTTTTACAGACAGACAACAAAATGTGGAAATCCATCGGAAATTGTGGAATCGGTTTAGCGAGGAGCTGTCGAAGTAATGAAGATTCAAATTTTAGATGTTCAGTATCATCTAGAAGTGTTAAACTTCGACAAGGAATCCACTGTTGTTTTTCTTCACGGTTTTACTGGAAGCACAAAAACATGGCATGAAATTGCCAGGGCTTTACCGGAATACAAAATTGTTCTGATTGATTTGCTTGGCCATGGCAAGACGGAGTCACCGGAAGATTCTTCCCGTTATACAATGGAGCTCCAGGTTCGCGATTTGAATTTGCTGTTCGGTCAGATGGGGTTGAAAGAGTTTGTGTTGGCCGGCTATTCACTGGGCGGCCGCACAGCTCTTGCCTATGCTTGTTCTTATCCGGAGCAAGTAGAGGCATTGATACTGGAAAGTGCCTCTCCCGGGTTGAAAACGATGGAAGAACGGCTTGAGCGGCAACAGCGTGACAGCGAACTGGCGCTGCGGATTTTAGCGAATGGCATTACTTCGTTTGTTGATAAATGGGAAAACATCCCGCTTTTTGACAGCCAGAAACAATTGCCCGAAACAGTGAAGCAAACTATCCGCTCAGAGCGGCTGCATCAAAGTCCACTGGGGCTTGCCAATAGCTTAATCGGCATGGGAACCGGCACGCAAATGTCTTACTGGACCAAGCTGAAACAGCTGAACTTACCGGTTTTATTGGTGACAGGAACCATGGATTCGAAGTTTATGGCAATTGCGGAAGAGATGAAACAGGCACTTCCAAAGGTGCAACACGGTGTTATTGAAGCAGGGCATGCAATACATGTGGAAAAACCTGCTGAATTTGCTACAATGGTAAAGGAGTATTTAAGTTCTAACTATCAAGGAGGAAAATCATGACACGCGAATGGATTACAGAACGTACATATGAAGATATAAAATATGAAACGTATAATGGCATTGCCAAAATTACGATCAACCGTCCGGAAGTGCGCAATGCCTTCCGTCCGAAAACAGTGCATGAAATGATCGATGCATTTTCACGTGCACGCGACGATTCTAAAGTAGGCGTTATCGTTTTAACAGGTGAAGGCGAGAAAGCATTCTGTTCAGGCGGAGACCAAAGTGTCCGAGGGCATGGCGGATATGTAGGAGAAGATGAAATTCCACGTTTGAATGTATTGGATCTTCAGCGTTTGATCCGAGTTATTCCGAAACCGGTCGTCGCCATGGTTGCAGGATACGCAATCGGCGGAGGCCATGTTCTGCACGTAGTGTGCGACT
Source organism: Planococcus sp. VCh962 (assembly GCF_057748275.1). Taxonomy (NCBI): domain Bacteria; kingdom Bacillati; phylum Bacillota; class Bacilli; order Caryophanales; family Caryophanaceae; genus Planococcus; species Planococcus sp. VCh962. The sequence continues at coordinate 1,474,249 of NZ_JBYLHS010000001.1, read as the reverse complement.
TGACGATTGCTGCTGACAATGCCCGTTTTGGACAAACAGGACCACGCGTCGGCTCATTTGATGCCGGCTATGGCTCAGGTTATTTAGCTCGCATCATCGGACATAAGAAGGCACGTGAAATTTGGTACCTATGCCGTCAATACGACGCGCAGGAAGCACTTGATATGGGGTTAGTCAATACAGTGGTTCCTTACGAGCAGCTTGAAGATGAAACAGTAAAATGGTGTGAGGAAATGCTCGAAATGAGCCCGACCGCGCTTCGCTTTGTAAAAGCGGCAATGAACGCCGATACAGATGGCCTTGCTGGTCTTCAGCAAATGGCAGGAGATGCGACATTGCTTTACTACACAACGGATGAAGCAAAAGAAGGCCGCGATGCGTTTAAGGAAAAACGCAAACCGGACTTTGGTCAATTCCCTCGCTTCCCGTGATCAATGAATAATCAGAAGCTGTCCTTTTAGGGCAGCTTTTTTTGAAGAAAGGATTTTTTAAATGACTTATCCAAATTGGTTGAGCCAGCGCAGTCATTTAAGCGGCAGCCGTATGGCGTTAACGTTCCAAGAGCAACAATGGACTTTTGCTGAAATCAATGAAATAGCACTCGAATACGCTGGTAAACTGACAGCGCTAGGAGTGGCGGAAGAATCGCGCGTCGCCATTTTAGCAAAGTCCAATCCTGATTTTGTTTTTGTCATGTATGGCTGCATGCATATTGGCTGTGAAATGGTCATGCTCAACGAACGGCTGGCGCCACCGGAACTGGCTTATCAAATTGATGACTCGGAAGCTGAATTTGTTTTGGTGGATGATGAATTGAAAGAAAAAGTGGAGGACTATAATCCGGTTTTATTCAGTTCCATCCGCGAAGCGTTTCCGATTGAGTTTGAAATCCAACATGAATGGGAGAAAGGCCGGACGATATCGATCATGTATACATCGGGAACGACAGGCAATCCAAAAGGTGTTCGGCAGACGGCAGAAAACCATTTTTCAAGTGCCGTTTCTTCTGCGCTAAATATTGGAGTCTCACCTGACGATGTCTGGCTTTGTTCAGTCCCTCTATTCCATATCAGCGGATTTTCCATCTTGATGCGTTCGCTGATCTATGGCATGGGTGTAAGGCTGTATGAGAAATTTGACGCTGAGCGCAGTGCCAAAGAGATATGCAGCGGGACCGTGACGCATATGTCGATGGTTGGCGTAATGCTTGAACGGATCCTGAGAAGTGTGGAAGAAGCTTCTATGACAGCATCTCCTCGTTTTAAAGCGATTCTTGCAGGAGGCGGTCCGATTCCAGTGGCATATATCAAGCGTGCAGAACAATGCGGCATACCGGTCCTGCAGACTTATGGCATGACCGAAACGTCCTCGCAGACGACCACGCTGCAATCCGCGGATGCGGAGCGAAAAATCGGTTCTTCAGGCAAGCCGCTGTTCTTGTATCAAGTTAAAATAGGCGGCACAGCAAGCCCTGGCGAAAAAGGAGAAATCCTGATTCATGGTCCTCAAGTAACGCCGGGCTATATTGGCAAATTTTCAGGCAGAAAAGTGCAGGAAGATGGCTGGCTTCATACAGGGGATGTCGGTTACTTGGACGAAGAAGGATTTTTGTTCGTTGTGGACCGGCGTTCGGATCTAATCGTTTCAGGAGGCGAAAATATTTATCCGGCTGAAATCGAAAAAGTGCTGCTTGCACACCCGGCTGTCCGGGAAGCGGGCGTTTGCGGTGTGCCGGATGAAGAATGGGGTGAAGTTCCGGTGGCTTTTGTCGCATTGAATGAACCTGCGGAAGCAGATGAACTATTGGCATACTGCAGAGAACAAATCGCTTCTTATAAAGTGCCAAAGCGATTATCATTTGTAGATTCTTTGCCGCGCAATGCATCAAACAAGCTTCTCCGAAGAGAGTTGAAGCTATGGAACTGACAATCATGGGGATTGAATTGCAAGAGGTGAATAAACCTTTAAAAAAGCCGTTTAAGACGTCTTTGCAGAATGTGGAAGAGCGGGAAAGCCTGATTGTTAAAGTGACTGATGCAGAAGGTGTGGAAGGCTACGGGGAATGTGTGGCGTTCTCGACGCCTTGGTATACGGAAGAGACAGTGGTAAGCAGCCGGTTTGTCATTGAAAAAGTGCTGATTCCGATCTTGCTGCATCAAAGCTTGAAACATCCGGGCCATGTAAGCCGGCTGTTTCAGCAAGTGAAAGGCAACCGCATGGCAAAAGCTGCAATCGAAATGGCCGTGTGGGATTTATTCGCCAAGAAAAAAGACGTGCCGCTTTGGAAAATGGTTGGCGGTGAAGAACGGTCGATTCCTGCAGGTATTGTGGTGGCTGCAGATCCGGAAAAAATAGAAGGCCAAGTGGCGGAAGCAGTATCTGCAGGGTATAGCCGCATAAAAATTAAAATCAGCCCGGACTCCGATTTGGACGTGCTGGCAGGGATTATCAGAAAATACCCGGAGCCACTCTTTTTCGCAGATGCCAATGGAGCGTTTGCAGAAGAAACGTTTGAACAACTGCTGGAACTTGACCAAGCCGGTTTTGCCTTGATTGAGCAGCCTTTTGGCGAACAGCAATGGCTGCTTCATGCAAAGGCAAAAAAAGCAATGAATACCGCTATTTGCCTGGATGAAAGCATTAAAAGCTTGGAAGACGTTCAGCGCATGATTGATGAACAAGCAGGCGATATAATCGTTTTGAAAATGGGCCGGCTTGGCGGCTGGAGCGAAGCTTTGAAAGTGGCAAGGCTATGCCGATCGAATTCAATCGGCATGTGGGTTGGCGGCATGATTGAATTCGGCATCTCCAAAGCGCATAATTTAGCTTTAGCGTCATTGCCAGGAATCACACTGCCCGGCGATTTTTCCGATTCTCGGCATTATTGGAATGAGGATATCATCATCCCGGAAATAACGGTGAAAAATGGCGAAATTGAATTGAGCAAGGAAAGTGGAATCGGATACAAAGTGAAGTTGTGAGGAAAGCTTGAATTCCATAGAGAATTCAAGCTTTCTTTTTATCCAGGTTAGATTGTTAGGCAAAAATATAAGCATGCATTAAAATGCAAAAGTTATTATGCTAAATCTGCTTATGAGCAATGAAGGAATTGGAACTTAATGCATGGAAATCCAGTCTTACTCAGAATAAAGGTGTAAGCTAATTCCATCCAAGCTCATTTCATTTGAAAAGGGGTGTTTGCTTGAAGAAAGCCATTCAGGTTGCATTGGTTATTTTCGCTTTCATTGGAATCGCAATAGGACTGTTAATTGTTTCGTTTGTTTGGGGCATGAAGCCGGATAAAGATGAAGAAGAAAAGATTATAAATCAGGCGGAAGTATATATAGAAGAAAATTTTAATGAGAACTTTGAAATATACGACGTTTTGTATGATAATATGGGCAATTTTACGTTTGAATATGCAGCAAAGGTTCGCCACAAAAAGGATTCTGTAGAATTTCTGATTTATTATGATGAAGAAAACCAAGGAATGGTAGATACATTTGTTTCTAAGAAATGGGCAGCTGAATTGGAACGTGAAATTCGTCCGTATATACAACAGCAGTTTGGAGAAACAACCGAATTCCATGTCTTTTTTGATGATTTGATCGGCCGTGAATTGGCTATCGATCCTTTACATCCGGGGAGCTATAAAGAGTATGCTGTCAACCCAGTTGTCCGTCTATCCATTCCAAGAAATAAAGAAACTGAAGATGAGCAGCGGTTTGCAGAATTTATTTCTTTTCTTCAAAATAAAGGCCATTTGCAGCATGGCATATTAATTGTGGGGTATGTAGCCGAAACGGGAGAAATATTGGAAGATGAAGAGTGGAGTAAAGAATTTTGATAGAAGGAATGATAGGTAAACACATCTTCTTTGCTGGAGGATGTGTTTTATTTTATAAATAGGGGTACTGGAAATTGAAACTATTTCCAGCTGTTTTCGTATATAATCTATTGAATAAGAGAACTTAAGAGGAGGCAAGATTTTGAGTACTTTAATAGCTCTTTCTCCATTATTGTTTTGGATTGTTTTAGTTCTCATCATTGGTGCGGTTTTAGTTTTGGTAAAGAGAAAGTCTGCTCCTCAAAAAAGCTTGGAAGCCCGCATTTCAGTTCTAGAGGAAGAAGTCCGGCGTTTAAAGAGCAAAGAATAAGACAGTCGCTGAGGTGAGCGTTTGCGGTGGATTGCTTCTGTATTAATGATTGGTTTTACCTTTCGATCAGCCGGAAGCGGCATTGTCGCCGCAGCGCCAGCTGACGTTCCTGCGCATACTGCATGAATTGGTGCAACAGGAAGAATGCCAATTTATCATCGCCACGCATTCCCCGATTCTTCTGGGCTATCCAGACGCCCAGATTTTAAGTTTTGACGGCGAAGCCATTGAAGAAATCAGTTATGAGGAAACAGGCCATTATAAAATTACGAAATACTTTCTGGATCACCGGGAAAAGTTTTTAAAAGAGCTGCTGAAGGATTAATTTATGCAGAAGAAACTAAGCTCAGAAAATGAAATGAAGATTTGCTCATATGCAAAAGCAAACAGCCAATCTGCCATCACAACTTTTAGTTGAAGTGATGACAGATTGGCTGTTTTATTGCGGTTAGTTTTTGGATTTTTTCAGATTTTCTTCTACTCTGTACCTGACAATTTGCCGGATCAGATCTAATGGCAAAGGGTCATGCAACGGAAATTGGACGGACCCCTTGGCGCTTTTATACTTGGATAATTCATTTTCAAAAGCGGTGATGCCGGTGGGTGTAGGATAAAAGCCGATATGATTTTTGAAAGCTGCAAAGTGGACAAGGTTTCCGTGCAGATAAAATGTCGGCATTTGATAACTGATTTTCTCTTCTGCTTGAGGAGCCTCTTCTTTGATCAGTTTCCGTAAATTTTCAAGCGTTTCCTGGATATCCATAGGGCATTGGGCGATGTATTCATCAACTGTTTTCACGGCGTCTTTTTCAGATTTCATAACTTCTCCTTTCTGTGAACTTTGATGGTGCAACCATTTCTAATTTCATTATAAACAAAAAAGGGCGTACTCCTATCGGAATACGTCCTTCTGCGGCCTTTATTTCAATACTGTTTCCAAGGTCTGTAAGTTCTTTTCCATCAATGTGAAATACGTTTCACCGTTGTCGATATTTTCTTGCGTCAAGACGCCCAAATTATGCATTTGAACAGCTTCTGCACCCACTTCTTTTTGAATGACTTTGGTTAGATTCGAAGAAACATTCTGTTCAAAAACAATATACTGGATATCTTTTTCTTTTGCCATATCAACAATTTCAGTCAGTTCTTTTTGAGACGGCTCATCCTGGCTGTTTAGTCCGGCTACTGCCACTTGGTTAAAGCCATATGGTTCAGCAATATAGCCAAATGCTGAATGAGAAACAAAGAAAGTATCCTTATCGACACGTTTGGAAAGGTCGGCGAACGACTGGTCCAATGCTTCAAGCTCAGTTATTAATTGAGCGTAATTGCTTTCGTAAGTTTCTGCACCTTCCGGATCCGCTTCAGTCAATGAATCTTTGATGGACTCCGCTAATTTTTGGCTAAGAACAGGAGACATCCACACATGCGGATCTGTAGAGCCATGGTTATGGCCTTCGTGGCCTTCTTCATGGCTTTCTTCTGCGTGGCCCTCTTCACTATATTCTTCCTCAGAATGGCTGGCAGCGGCCAGTTCTTCATCGCTAATAGAATCAGCAGTAGCGATAAATTCAACATTCTCATTGCTGAGCGTTTTTTTCGCACTGTCAATGAATCCTTCCAAACCTAAGCCGATATAGAACATCAAATCCGCTTCTGCGAGCGCGATCATGTCTTGCTGTGTAGGTTCAAAGCTGTGTTCGTTTGCCCCAGCTGGATAAACCGATTCGACAGAAACACGTTCACCGCCAATGCGTTCAGTAAAATATGTAAGCGGATAGACAGTCGTTTTGACTTGCAGTTTTGAATCATCTTCAGCTTCAGTTTGCGTTTCACCTGCAGGATTGCCGCAGGCAGCCAATATAAGAATAAGGACAAGTAATGGAATCAGTTTTTTCATTTTATACCTCCAAATTGTAACGATTACGTTTTGAGAACAAAATGAATGTTACACGATTTCTTTTGAAAACACAAGAAAAACCACCAATTATTTTTTTGGTGGCCATTTTTCCGGAACAAAGTCGACTCCGCCTTTATTGAATGGATGGCATTTCAGGATACGTCTAGCTGTTAAATATCCTCCTTTTATAGCACCATGCTTTTCAACTGCTTCGATTCCATAATGGGAACAAGTCGGGTAAAAACGGCAGCTTGGAGGGGATAAGGGAGAGATGAACCGCTGATAAAAGCGTATGATCTTAAGCATTATGGTCTTCATATGGGGTCAGCTTCTTTCTGAAGAATTGTCATTATGTTTATTGTAAGCAGAAGAGAGGTATAAATAAAGTATGTTAGCTTATTAAAAACAATGGAGAGTGATTTGAATGTCAACGGAATTAAACAAGGAATTAAACGTGCAAGTCGCAACATGGTCAGTAGTTTACACGAAATTACATAACTTTCACTGGTATGTGAAAGGCCATCAATTCTTCACTTTACATGTGAAATTTGAGGAATTGTATAATGAGGCAACTCAATATATGGATGAAATTGCGGAGCGGTTGTTAGCTCTTGGCGGCAAGCCGGTGGCTACCATGAAAGAGCAGTTGGAACTGTCGGTGGTAGATGAAGCCACAAGCAAAGAAGATTCAGATGCAATGGTGAAGACGGTTGTGTCTGACTACGATAAAATCATGAAATCGTTGAAAAAAGGCATGGACCTGGCAGCAGAAGACAATGATGATATGACAGAAGACATGTTGAATGCTATTCACCAAAACTTAGAAAAACATTCTTGGATGTTATCAGCATTTTTGGGTGAAAAGAAGTAAAATAGAGATACAGAAGCGTACACTGTTAATCAGTGTACGCTTTTCTGATGTCCAAGAGGTGAATGTATGGAATACATAGACTTGAACGGCAATCTGTGCAAGCTGTCTTTTGAGCTTGGAATCTTTCCGCTTGAAAGCAGACATGTATTGGTGATCTGCAAATATGGCGGCAAGTGGGTGCTGACAAAGCATAAAACACGCGGCCTTGAATTCCCAGGCGGCAAAGCAGAGCCTGGCGAAAGTTTAGCACAGGCGGCGGTTAGGGAAGTATACGAAGAGACCGGTGCTGTAATCGGCAATTTGGAATGGTTTGCCGAGTATATGATTTTTTCAGAAAAACCGTTTTGCAAAACCGTTTTTATTGCAGAGGTAGAACGGTTGGAAACCATCACTTTGATGGAAACCGAAGGAGTTGTTTTAATGGAACAACTTGATCTTAATGATAGGTTCAGTTTTTTGATGAAAGACGCAGGAATGAAGGAAATTATAAAGAAGGTGAAGCAACTTGGAAAATGGGACGATTGAATCGAAAAAAATCTATCCATCGCCAAATCCGAATGTCCGGCTGACAGAAATCGTATATTGGTCAGATGGCCTAAAGGTGAAAGGTCTGCTGGCTGAACCGAAAAAGCCCGGCAATCGGGGCGGCATTCTTTATCTAAGGGGCGGCATCCAGTCAATTGGAATGGTGCGTCCTGCCCGAATCGCTCAATTTGCAGCTCAAGGGTTTGTCGTATTTGCTCCATATTATAGAGGCAACCGTGGAGGGCAAGGCCGGGATGAATTTGGCGGAGCAGACAGATGGGATGCAGTATACGCAGTGGATGTATTAAAGAAATTCTGCAACGAAAGGGTACATATTCTGGCTTTTTCACGTGGTGGCATCATGGCTTTATGGACCGCTGTGTTAAGAGAAGACATCACATCAGTTGTAACTTGGGCAGGCGTGACCGATACGGTCTTAACCTATAAGGAACGGCCTGATATGCGGCGTATGATGAAAAGGTTATACGGAGGCACACCCAATACGGCTTTGACCGCTTATGAAGAGCGTAATCCTTTGCTGCGGCTGGATGAAGCGAAAGCCCCTGTTTTAATTATTCATGGCCTTAAAGACGAGAATGTATCCCCGGGACAAGCATATCTACTGGAAGAAGCATTAAAGATGAACAGCCATCCGCATGAAACTTGGTATTTTCCGGAATACACCCATTTCTTCCCGCCAGCTGCCAACCGCAAAACTGTAAAAGCACTGACAGAATGGATGAGAAGGCAGGAAAAGTGATGGCCGAAAGCAGTTCGGCCATCACCTTTGCGACGAAGCTAGCGAAGCGATGCAGAGAAAGAGACAGATGCAAGGGCTTCAACCAAGATCGATTTAATATGTGAATTAAGGGAGTTTATAAATTTTTATTGAAAAAAGCTATCCACAAAGGATAGCTTTTTTAACATGCTTATTAGATTTTTGCCGGGCCGCCTTGAACGCTGATGTCAGCTGAAACGGTGCCGAATTTTTTGAAGTTGTCCTGGAATTTCTGTGAAAGTTCTTTTGCTTTTTGGTCGTAAGCTTCTTTGTCTGCCCATGCATTGCGCGGGTTCAAGATGTCAGAAGGAACGCCGGTTATTTGTTTTGGAATTTGCAGACCAAAGATTTCTTCTTGATCAGTCTCAATGTCATGAAGTTCACCTTTGATTGCAGCGCGCACCATTGTGCGTGTGTATGATAACTTCATACGGCTGCCGACTCCGTATTCGCCGCCAGTCCAGCCCGTATTCACAAGGAATACATCAACACCGTGCTCGTCGATTTTTTGTCCAAGCATTTCAGCGTATACTGTCGCATGCAATGGAAGGAAAGGTGATCCGAAGCAAGTTGAGAATGTTGCTTCCGGCGAAGTAACGCCGCGTTCTGTTCCAGCTAATTTAGAAGTGTAGCCGCTTAAGAAATGATACATGGCTTGTTCTTTCGTCAATTTGCTGATTGGAGGCAATACGCCGAATGCATCAGCCGTCAGGAAAACGATCGTTTTCGGATGTCCTGCTACCGAAGGATCCACAATATTGTCAATTGCCTGGATCGGGTAGGCTGCACGCGTGTTTTCAGTCAATGATCCATCGTGATAATCCGGAATGCGTGTTTCTTCGTCAACGACAACGTTTTCAAGAACAGCACCGAAACGGATAGCATCATAGATTTGCGGTTCGTGTTCACGGGTAAGGTTGATTGTTTTCGCATAGCAGCCGCCTTCAATATTGAAGACACCGTTATCCGACCAGCCGTGCTCGTCGTCACCGATCAGTTTGCGGTCTTCATCTGCTGATAAAGTTGTTTTTCCTGTCCCGGATAATCCGAAGAATAATGCTACGTCGCCTTCGTGGCCAACGTTAGCTGAACAGTGCATAGGAAGGATCCCTTTTTCAGGCAAGATGTAGTTCATGATGGAGAAGATGGATTTTTTCATTTCGCCGGCATACTCAGTGCCGCCGATCAAAATGATTTTTTTCTCCATTGAAACGATAATGAACGTTTCAGAATCCGTGCCGTCTACTGCCGGATCAGCTTGGAATGTTGGAGCATAGACAACTGTAAATTCCGCTTCATGCGCCGCAAGCTCTTCTGTGGTCGGACGGATGAATAATTGGTGGGCGAACAGATTGTGCCAAGCGTACTCATTGATCGTTTGGATAGCCAAACGAGACTCTGGGTCTGCTCCTGCAAAGCCTTTGAAAACGTATAAAGCATCCTGTTGTTTCAAATGCTCAATTACTTTGTTATATAAGTTTTCAAAAACATCAGAAGAAATTGGACGATTGACAGGGCCCCAATCAATTTTGTCTTTTGAAATGTCTTCTTCTACTATATACTTGTCTTTAGGCGAGCGGCCTGTGTATTTGCCGGTTTCGGCTTTGACAGCACCTTCTCGAGTCAATACGGCTTCCCCACGTGATGTTGCTGCTTCCACTAATTGTGGAACTGAAAGCTGGACGTGCACATTTTGGCCATTTAAAAGATCCTTTAAGTTGTTTGCGAAGTTCACTGGATTCATTTATATGTACCTTCCTTTTCGGTTATTCCCATGGTGATGGGGAGGATGTATATTCGAACATTAGTATAACACATTAAGACCATTAGTCTATACTAATAACTGATTGTAATGAAAAAAATACATTTAGTGATCTTGAGCAATGTATTGTGACCGATTAATGATTTTATATGGGCAGATTGGTGGAAAAACGTTGACATAACATTATACTTTCCGTATGATGAAAAATTGAACGGATACTCTTATTCCGAGCTGGTGGAGGGGACAGGCCCTATGAAACCCGGCAACCTGCTGCAGATTGCAGAGAAGGTGCCAAACCTGAAGCAAGGAACTCAACCTTGGACGATAAGAGTGAAAGGTGCTTATGATGATTTCTCCTTTCCACATGCAAATGATGGATGGGATTTTTTTATGAAATTGCCCTTAATCCTCGTGTACAAAGGCCACAACGGCTTGAAGTTCAATCCTCAGGGAACGGACTTGACATGGGAAACGAGTACCGTATCAATTTCGAGAGCAATCTCGCAGGATATAAGGAGGAAACACATTTTGAAAAACCGTCGATTATTCACATCAGAATCAGTAACAGAAGGACATCCGGATAAAATCTGTGACCAGATTTCAGATGCCATCCTGGATGCCATTTTAGCAGAAGATCCCAATGCACGAGTTGCATGCGAAACCACTGTAACGACAGGGTTAGTGCTTGTTGCAGGGGAGATTACAACTTCCACTTACGTTGATATCCCGAAAGTAGTACGTGAAACAGTACGGGAAATCGGCTATACACGAGCTAAATATGGCTTTGACTCAGAAACAAGCGCAGTTCTGACATCTATCGATGAGCAATCACCGGACATCGCTGCTGGAGTAAACGTAGCGCTTGAAGCACGTGAAGGCCAAATGACTGATAAAGAATTAGACGATATCGGAGCAGGAGACCAAGGTCTGATGTTCGGATTCGCGTGCAACGAAACTGAAGAGTTGATGCCTCTTCCGATTTCTTTAGCCCATAAATTAGCACGCCGATTGGCTCAAGTGCGCAAAGAAGAAATTCTTCCTTACTTGCGTCCGGATGGCAAAACACAAGTTACCATCGAATACGATGAAAACAATAAACCACTTCGCGTAGACACCATCGTTATTTCCACCCAGCATCATCCGGAAGTAACACTGGAACAAATTCAGCGCAACATCAAAGAATATGTCATCAATGAAGTTGTTCCTCAAAACTTGATCGATGATGAAACAAAATACTTCATCAACCCGACTGGCCGTTTTGTAATCGGTGGGCCGCAAGGTGACGCAGGCCTTACAGGACGAAAAATCATTGTTGATACTTACGGCGGTTACGCACGCCACGGCGGTGGTGCATTCTCCGGTAAGGACGCAACAAAAGTTGACCGTTCAGCAGCTTATGCAGCTCGCTATGTAGCGAAAAACATCGTTGCAGCAGGACTTGCCGACCGTTGTGAAGTGCAGTTGGCATATGCAATCGGTGTAGCTCACCCGGTATCCATCGCATTTGATACATTCGGAACAGGCAAAGTCGATGAAGAGACTTTAGACGATCTAGTCCGTGCAAACTTCGATTTGCGCCCGGCTGGAATCATCAAAATGCTCGATCTTCGCCGTCCAATCTACAAGCAGACTGCGGCGTACGGACATTTCGGCCGTACGGATATCGACCTTCCATGGGAACGTACAGACAAAGTGGATGTTCTTAGAGAACAATCAGGCATCTTCAAAGGCCAAGCATAAATACAAAAAAAGACGATCAGGCATTTATGCCGATCGTCTTTTTGTATTGTTATTTCTCTTGTTCCAAATAATTTTTTTGCAGGGATTTATAATAAGCGCCTTTTTCAGCATATTCCCGGACAATGCGTTCCATGTCCTGCTTATCATCTTCCCGGAGTTCACGGACAACTTTTGCGGGCCGCCCGAGCGCAAGCATGCCAGGCGGAATGACTTTTCCGGGCGGAACGAGGCTGCCGGCTCCAATAAATGCGCCTTCACCGACTTCAGCACCGTCTAATATGATAGACCCCATGCCGATCAAAGCGCCTTTTCGGATAATGCAGCTATGAAGTGTCACTTGATGGCCGATGGTGACGTTGTCTTCAAGAATTAACGTTTTCCCTGGACTTTGGTGCAGCATGCACAAATCCTGGATATTGGTCTTATTGCCGATAATTGTGGGAGCTACGTCGCCGCGTATGACGGTATTGAACCAAATGGATGATTCCGCTCCGATGGTCACGTCTCCGGTGACAGTTGCATGGTCAGCGATGAACACCGACGGATGAATAGATGGATGCTTGCCGTTGAATGGGTAAATCATGGAAAACCTCCGTTAAAAAAGATAAGATATCTATAATCGTATCAAATTCGTTGCAAAGGTCAAATTTGATATCTCTCCAGTCGAAAAGAAAGGGGTGCAGTAGATGTGGAAATGGGAAGCTGAAGGACAAGCAAAAGCTGTTATTGTACTCGTACACAACGCTTACGAGCACCATCTTCGCTATGCTTGGCAAATTGGGCAATGGCGCTCTGAAAGTTTCCATGTCATTATGGGTGATTTGCCCGGCCATGGCAAAGGCGCACCGGCAAATCAGCCGCATCAAGAATCTTATTCAGCATATGAGGAATCGGTCCGGACCTCCATACTGGCTGCTTTAGAAGAACAGCTGCCCGTGTTTATCGTTGCCCATGGCCTTGGAGCAACTCTTGTTATGAATTTCTTAAGCAAGAACCCTTATCCAATAGCCGGTGTCGTCTTTAGTTCTCCTTGGCTGCGTTTAATAAAAACTCCTTCGAAATTTTCGACTGCATTGACAGGACTGCATAAACTGACCTCCAACATGACAATCGAGCACAACATCCACATCCATGACTTAACGCGCAATAAAGAAGTAATTGAACAGGAAAAAGACGACTTGCTGTACAACCCCAGTGTGACGGTAGGATGGTACCATGAATTGCAGACTTATTTGAAACAAACAGTTCAAAGTATTGGACAATTTCCGGATATCCCGATTTTTATCCACACAGGCGAAGTTGACGCGATAGCAGACCAAGCCTATACAAAGAACTGGCTGAAGCAGCAGGAATTGAAAGAATTCAGCTTTAAAGAGTGGCCACGGTGTTATCATGATCTTTTTCAGGAACCGGAGAGGGAAGATATATTCATATCCTCTCATTTATTCATCAAGAATGTTTTGCGTTCCCTTGGTTATGTAGTGACTTAAATAGGAGGCAATAAATTTATGGCACCATTGAAATACAGTATCTTGGACCAATCGCCGATATCAGAAGGCAGCTCACCGCAAGAAGCTTTGAAACAGACAGCGGTACTGGCACAGAAAGCGGAAGAATGGGGGTATACCCGGTTTTGGGTTTCAGAGCACCACGATGCCACAACGCTTGCCGGCTCTTCCCCTGAAGTGTTGGTTGCACACCTTGGTGCTTTGACCACTACCATCCGCCTTGGGTCAGGCGGTGTCATGCTGCCGCATTATTCAGCGTTCAAAGTAGCGGAAAACTTCAAGCTGCTCGAAGCGCTTTATCCGCAACGGATTGATGTGGGAGTGGGGCGGGCACCAGGCGGCATGCCACGAGCAAGTTATGCCCTGAATGAAGGGCGCAAACGGGACGTCAGCCGCTTTCCGGACCAAGTAGAGGAATTACGGATGTACTTGACGGATTCTATTCCGAAAGATCATTCCTATTACGGTATGAAAGCGACGCCTGTGACAACTTCAGCTCCCCCGATCTGGATACTTGGGACTGGCCAAAGTTCAGCCGAACTGGCAGCAGAAAAAGGCCTTTCTTATATGTTTGCCCAGTTCATCAACGGAGAAGGGGGGCAGAGGTTTTCACGGGCCTATCGCAAACACTTTGTATCAAAAGATGGCAGTAGACCTTACCAAGGTGTAGCTATATTTGTTGTCTGCCAGGAAACAGAAGAACAGGCAGAACGCGTAGCTTCTTCGATGGATCTGGCTCTTGCGATGGGTGCCCAGGGCATGCCGTCAAAAGGCACGCCGCCGCCGGAGAGGGCTATGAATTATCCCTATTCTAAATTTGAACGGCTGCTGGTTGAAGAAAATCGCAAGCGGATGATTGTCGGGACGCCTGAACAAGTGGTGGACAGGCTGGAAGAACTGGCTGCAGGTTATGCCGCGGATGAAGTGATGCTCGTGACCATTGCTTATGATTTTTATGACAAATTGAAATCTTATCAATTGATTGCAGAAGAAATGCAAAAGCGTGAAAAGAGCAGACGACCGCAGAAATGGATTTGATGATTTAACAGATTTAAATTATTTGCCGGGAAGGTTTTCATTAAAAGTCCGGCTGAAACTGAAAGTATAATTTTATATTTCTATTCTCAAAAACCGAGCACTCTTCAGTAGAAGACTGCTCGGTTTTTTCATTTATAACGCTATTGCAATTACGTTAAAAACTTTTTTGCAATGTCTTGATAGAGTTGAATGCTGCTTAAGTATTCAGCTACTTCTACATATTCGTCCGGTTGATGAGCGAGCTTTGTATCTCCCGGACCTAGCACAATAATAGGAAAGTCCTTTTTCGCTTGTGAGAATTGTGAGCCGTCCGTATAACCGGTCATTCCGCCGAGCTCAGCTGTTCTGCCTGAAGCTTTGACGGTGTCTTGAACCAGCTGGACAAAAGAATCCACACTTGTCGTTTTCAAAGAAGGCTGGTCGTTCAATATCCGGATATCAGCTTTAAGATCCGGATATCTTTTTTTCGCTGATTGTATGACTTGTTCAATTTGCTCGATGATCTGTTGATGGTTTTGGGAAGGGACCGTACGGATATCGATATTCACTCGACATTGGTCCGGCACAACGTTCGTGTTGGATCCGCCGCTGATGACGTTGATGCTGAAAGTAGCGCCGCCCAGCAAGTCATCTTCTTCAAATTGCAGCTTAAATTCCTCATTTAATAATCTATGGATGATTTCGCTCATATGAATCACTGCATTCGTTCCCATATCAGGCATCGAGCCATGAGCGGTTTTTCCATAAGTGATAATTTGCGGCCACAATGCACCTTTATGGGCAATCTTGATTTGATTTCGAGTCGGTTCCGCCACAATCAAGGCATCCAGTGGATCAGCATAACCGAGTGCCGTCAGCTGTTTGGCGCCGACCGCTCCCGCTTCTTCACCGACTGTGGCTAAAAGCGTAATACTGCCTTTTTTAGGAAGGCCTTCTTTTTTCAGCGCAACCATAGCGAGCACGCATGCAGCAAGTCCGCTTTTCATATCGCAGGCACCGCGCCCATAAATTTTGCCGTCTTGTTCTTCAGCTGCGAAAGGATCATGCTGCCATTCGATTTCCCCTGTCGGGACAACATCCATATGGCCAGTAAAACCAAGGGCAGGACCCTCTTCCTCACCTTTTAAATGAGCAATTAAATTTGCGCGATTGTCATCATATTTCACAAACTCGTTGTCAATGCCATGATCATCAAAAAGGTTTTTCAATATTTTTGCGACCTCTGTTTCATTTCCGGGAGGATTGATACTTTTGATTTGAATTAATTCTTTTAAAAATGATTTTGCTTGTTCCTGATTCATTTAATCACCTCAGATGTTAATTTACCCTTCTTTTAGAAGATTAAGCGCTGGAAAATTAAGCCATGGCGATTTGTATTCATGAGAATCAAAGAATTATAATAAATCAAAAAGAATTAAAGCAGAGTAAATATACTATTTCATATCTGGGAAAACTAAGTTTCATAGAGAAAAACACTCCGGAAGGGGACAGAATGTTGGGCGGAACTAAAGTTCTTCATGTTTTGCCTACTACTTCTTTTAGCTTTTGCGAGGGATAGGAACAGAAGATCTTCGGTATGATGAAGCTGAAAAAAGCGGCGATACGGAAGAACGGTTGTCTTATTTAAAAAAGCCGGAGCTCATTTTCATGAAAGCTCCGGCTTTATTTATTATTGAAGAGTTATCCGCTCTTTTTGTTCAGAAACTTCGTCAGCGGATATATTCCGACGCTTTGCAGCACGAGCGAAAGAAGGACAGTGGCAAACGCCAGAGAGATGATAAGCTTATCTCCACCCGAAACAGTGCCTTCAAGCCAAAGCAACAACGCAATAGACATGCTTCCTTTAATTCCAGCCCAAGTCAGCAATGAAGTCGCAGACAAATCATTTGTAAACTCATTTCTCCACGCTGGAACCGTATAGATAAAACCGCCGAGTACGATGAAACGTGCGACAATCGATAAGATAAAAATAATAACTGCTAGCCACCAATAAGGGAAAGCTAAATAATCAGTAGCTTGAATCCCAATCATTAAGAACAGTATGGATAGGACCGACGGAATGATGATATCCCAAAAACTGTCCAGAGAATCTTTCATATGATCGTCTTTGATGACTCTTCCAAATTCATAAGCGAGCGTGATACCTGCCACCACTGTGGCGAGCACTCCTGATACCCCGACAGCTTCAGCAATATAAAATCCCCCGTAGGCGACGATGATCGATAACATCACTTGATATGTTCTTTGGTGAGTAAAATGAATCGCTTTACTTAGCAGCCAACCCAAAACGAGCCCGATGGCAATGCCGCCAATTGAAACGAGCAAAAACTCACTGACAAATTTGCCGATCGAAAAGCCATTTCCAGTTTCAAACATCGACAGGAAAATAGTGAAGATAACGACACTCGTTCCGTCATTGACCATTGATTCGGCTTCTACGACATCCGCGATTTTTTCCTCTCCCGTGCTTTGTTTTAAAATAGCTGTAACGGAAACGGGATCTGTCGGAATGAGGATTGCCGCCAGCAAAAATGAAGCGGTCATTGACAGCTCAACAAACGGTGCACTGACCAAGTAAATGCCGAATCCCAGCAATAAGGCAGTCGCCATCAAGCCGAACGTGCTGAGCACGGCGATTATACCGGCATTCTTTTTCAGTTGCTTGAGCGGGAACTGATAAGCGGAAGTGAAAAGTAGTGCCGGGAGAAAAACATTGAATATAATATCCTTTGAAATGTGGAGCGAATCAAAAAATGGAATAAAAGAAAGCCCGATGCCAATCAATACAAGAACAACCGGAACCGGGAAATATTCGCGTTTTAAATCGATGGTGTAGATGATATAACCGATAAATAACAACATAATGATTTGATGAGCAACCAAGCAAAATTCCTCCTTCGCTAACTCTATAATGAATAAAAATAAAAATATCCTCTTCAGTTTATTTAACTGAACAAGGAAACTATGAAAAATGCCATATGACACTCACATTCCCGCTAACTGCCGGGTTAAACAAAAAGGAAATTTTCTTTAAAAAAGGAATTATGCTGTTCTTCTAAATTTACATATAAACCAAAACCTTTTTCCATTATGATAAGAAAAACTATTGAACAATTCCTGTAGAGGAGGAGAAGGCATGACAGACTTTATTCAGATTAACGAGGCTGCGGAAAACAATTTGAAAAACATCTCGGTGAATATACCCAAAAACAAGTTTGTGGTGATTACGGGCCCTTCCGGCTCCGGCAAATCAACATTGGCAATTGATATCCTCCAGCGGGAAAGCCAGCGGCAGTATTTTGAAATGAACGGCATGACGACCAATTTCATCAATAAACCAAAAGTCAGGTCGATTATCGGGCTGTCGCCGTCTGTTGGAGTTGGCCAAAATACGACTGCCAACCGCAATCCCCGTTCTACAGTGGGGACGGTTACGGACATGTATACGTACTTGAGGGTCATTTATGAAAAATTAGGAGAGCGGGAATGTCCGAATTGCCATGCCATGGTAAAAAAGCCAACCGATTTGGACGAAGGAAGTCCCGTGATGCCATGTTCCAACTGTGGCTTTAAAATGAAAAATCTGAACAAAGCCCATTTTTCATTTAATACTTTGGAAGGGGCATGTGAAACTTGCCTTGGTTTAGGCAAAACATTGAGCATCCGGAAAGAACTGGTATTTGATGAAGAACGAAGTTTGAATGAAGGAGCTGTAGCAATCTGGTTCCAAAACATCATTGATTATTACGGCCTTGTATTAAAAGCGGCAGCAAAACATTATGGATTCGAGTTTGATATGGATTTGCCGTTAAAAGACTACAGCCCGGAACAGCGGGACTTGCTGTATTACGGGGTGGAAAGCGATCAGTTTAAGGAACATTTTCCAGATATAGCTCCTCCAAAAACAACCAATAAAGGCAAGTTTGAAGGGATATTGACAGCTATGTGGAGGAGATATAGAGAAAGAGAAGGCGTTTCAAACGAAGCCGTCTATTTTTATCATCAAATATGTCCGGAATGCCGTGGTGAAAAATTAAAAAGAGAAAGCCGCCAAGTGTTCGTGGCCAGCAAGTCAATCTCTGAAGTTTCCCGGATGCCGCTGGATGAAATCCTTGGATGGGTCCAGGAAATAGCAAGAGAATTAGAGGAGAGGGAAAGTTCCATTGCCAGATCACTTGTTTTTGAATTGAAAGTGAAAATAGAGCGGATTGTTAGTGTCGGACTAGGCTACTTGTCCATGGACCGGCAATCGGTCACGTTATCGGGAGGAGAATCACAGCGTCTTCGGTTGGCAACCATTCTTGGTTCTGCTTTGTCCGGGGTTCTCTACATCCTTGATGAACCAACTGCGGGCCTTCATCCAAAAGACACCGAAGGGCTCGTGAATGTCTTAAAACAATTAAGGGATCTCGACAATACGGTACTGGTGATTGAACATGACGTGGATGTCATGGAACAGGCAGATTGGATTGTAGATATTGGTCCAGGAGCAGGACTGCGGGGCGGTGAAATCGTCGGACAAGGAACTTTGGAATCCTTGATGGCACAGGAACACTCGGTAACCGGAGCCTATTTAAAAGAAACCTATCACCCGAAGCAGGAGCGAAGAGCCGGCAATGGCCAAATAATCACCGTCTATAACGCTGTTAAAAATAATTTGAAAGACCTTACGGTTTCATTTCCGCTTGGCTGTTTTATCGCTGTAACGGGTGTATCTGGCTCTGGAAAATCTTCGCTGCTTTTTGATGTTGTGGCAGCAAGTGCGGAAGAAGACCATATAAAAGAAGGCTACAGCAAAATTGAAGGGATGGAAGCGATTGACCGGATCGTAACAGTCGACCAATCCGCGCTAAGCAGAATGCAGCGATCCAATGTCGCCACGTATACGGAAGTTTATACATTGTTTCGAACTCTTTTCGCCAAACTGCCGGAATCGAAAGAGCGGCAGCTGACCGCAAAACATTTCTCTTTCAATACAGAAGGCGGACGCTGTGAGCATTGCCAAGGGATGGGGTATGTTTTTGTCAATATGCATTTCCTGCCGGACTTGGAAGTGATCTGTCCGGTGTGCAGCGGAAAACGGTTTAAAGAGGAAGTGCTGGAAGTGATGTATCAAGGACATTCCATTTCAAGCATTCTGGACCTCAGCATTGAAGAAAGCACGTTGCTGTTTTCAGAAAATAGGAAAGTGATGGCTACTATAAATTTGCTGCTTGAAGTGGGACTCGGCTATTTGAAATGGGGGCAGACGCTTACGACATTGTCTGGCGGGGAAGCTCAACGGCTTAAACTCGCCAAGGAGTTGAACAAACCGGCGAAAGGGCAAACTTTATATATTCTGGACGAGCCATCGACCGGCTTGCATCCGAATGATGTCAAACAGCTGCTCTTATTGCTCAATAAACTGGTGGACGCCGGCAATACGGTAATCATTGTCGAGCACAATACGGAAATGATCCAGGAAACCGATTGGATCATCGACTTGGGGCCGGAAGGAGGGGAAGCGGGGGGCTATATCGTAGCGGAAGGGACGCCGGCACAAGTCGCCAAAAATGCGGGCTCTTATACGGGAGCATACTTGAAAGTTTAATCGAGAAGTGGAGCTTGTGGGACCAATTCAAACTTGATCAGCTTTTCGGTAGTTACTAACTGATCATGCAAACGTTTCTTCGGGAAATTCTTTTAGTTATAAAATACATGGCAAATAAGGGGCACATATAATATTTTTTAACACTTTTAGAGATGTTTTGTGCATTATTCTTCTTTTTTTGGAAGTGCTGTTAAAAACGTGTCCGAAAAATCAAAAAGATAGAAGAGGAGAGTAAAAAAACATTAGCTATATTGCCTAAACCGTGGTAAATTAAAAATTGATTTTAAGAAATTTTTGTTTAATTCGTTCTTTTCTTTGAATAGAACATAATTAAATTTAAAATTTCCAACTGTTCAAGGAGGTTACTTGCTAAAAAATTAATTGCACAGTAATGGTTGGGGTGTAGCATCAAGAGAAATTACCAGGGGGAATTTTAATGAAAGTATTGAAAATGTGGAATCAGATAAGTATCGTAAAACAAATAATGATTGGCTTGGTTTTTGGGATTATTTTGGCTATTGCAGTTCCTGAAGCAGCCAAATCTTTAACTATTTTTGGCGCATTATTCGTAGGCGCATTAAAAGCAATCGCTCCTGTATTGGTGTTGTTCTTGGTTATGGCATCAATCGCTCAGCACAAAAAGGGCCAACAAACAAATATGAAGTCAATTGTATTCCTTTACCTGTTAGGAACTTTTTTAGCGGGATTAATAGCGGTAATCGCTAGTTTTATTTTCCCCGTAAATATAGCTCTTACTCAGGGGGTTGAAGACATGGCGGCTCCTGGAAGTGCGATTGAAGTTATTAAAACTTTGGTATTGAATGTTGTCGATAATCCGGTCAATGCGCTGATTAATGCAAACTATATCGGTATTTTAGCTTGGGCGATTGTACTCGGGCTGGCGTTGAGAAATGCCGCCGATACCACAAAAAATATAGTGTCTAATTTCTCGGATGCGGTTGCCAAAGTGGTCGGCTGGGTTATTAAGCTTGCACCATTTGGTATCATGGGTCTAGTGATTGAGTCGATTACGACAAATGGTCTTGAATCGTTGTTAAGCTACGGGAAATTGCTTATTCTTTTGATTGGATGTATGCTTTTTGTGGCTCTTGTAGTCAATCCGATCATCGTCTATATCAACATCCGCAGAAACCCGTATCCACTTGTATTTAGATGCTTACGAGAAAGCGGCATTACCGCATTCTTTACACGCAGCTCGGCAGCGAATATTCCTGTGAATATGACATTGTGCGAAAAGCTAGGTTTGGATAAAGACACTTATTCCGTATCTATCCCATTAGGCGCAACAGTCAATATGGCTGGGGCGGCGGTTACGATTTCTGTATTGACCCTTGCTGCAGTGCATACACTTGGCATCCAAGTGGACATTCCAACTGCTATTATCCTGAGTGTGTTGGCAGCTATATGTGCTTGTGGCGCTTCTGGCGTTGCAGGAGGTTCCCTTTTGCTGATTCCATTAGCATGTAGCTTATTTGGAATTCCTGCGGATGTAGCTATGCAAGTCGTAGGTGTAGGTTTCGTCATCGGGGTACTGCAGGATTCATTTGAAACTGCGCTTAACTCGTCAACAGACGTCCTTTTCACTGCGACAGCTGACTATAAGAAGCGTTTAAATGAAGGTGAAGCAGTGAAGATCAATCAAGCATTTGACATCAATAAATCTTCCAAAGATTTGGTGGAGAGTTGAACTAATTTAGCAATCAAAATTAAATGAAAATCAAAGAGGGCAGCCAGCTTGGGATCAAGCTGGCTACCTTCTTATTTTTTGCTTTTTTAGGTTATCTTCGCGATAGCATTTGAGAAACGGCGCATGTCCGCAAAGTGATTGGGCATCTTTACGAACAGTCGTAGTTGTTTAAGAAAAAAAGTTAATTAATATTGCCAATTATACCTTTTAGGTATAGTGTTAAATTAAAAGGTTTCAGAAAATTCTGTTTATTAGGAAGGTGAGTCGAAGATTTCATAAATCCAAAAACTTTATATTCCTTATTACCAGAAGTCATGGAAGTTTTAAAGTTTAGTGGCATTATATGGGGTGTTAAAAACATCGGTGCATAAAACAACTGTTTTATATTGCTTTGTCAATTGTTGAATTCAAAAAAATTGGAGAGATCAAAATGACAAGCATTATTGCCGAAAAATCACATCTTTTTTATGCAAGAGTCGCTGGACTTGGATTGCTGATAGTAATTCTAACCACCTTAATTCTCAATATGTTCGTGTTCGGAAGCTTGTTTATACCAGGAGATGCAGCAGCAACTGTAACTAGCATTACTGCGAATGACTTGTTATTCCGTTTAGGAATTGCAGTTTTTAGCCTCGTTATTATTTTGGAGGTAGTCGTAACTTAGGCACTTTATATTTTACTAAGACAGGTAGATAAGAGCCTTGCCTTGCTGGCGGCATTGTTTAGGTTGATCTACACCGCAACTTTAGCAGCATCTATTTTTAATTTTTTAAGTTTGTTGCAGTTGATTCAGCAAGAAATCTACTTGGAGGTGCTGGAAACAAACCAATTCCATGCACAGGTGATATTCTTAATGGATGCTATTTATCATGGCGGATTCATCGGACTCGTTTTTTTGGGCTTTCATTTACTCCTTCTCGGATATTTGGTTTTTAAATCAGCGTTCATGTCCAAAATCATTGGAATATTGGTGATGCTGGCAGGTCTAGGCTATCTGTTCGATAACTTTGCCTTGTTATTGGTTGCCAACTACCTCGAATACGAAACTATATTTGTTCTGGTGCCATTCTTTCTTGGAATAATAGGGGAACTAGCATTAGCCATATGGCTATTGGCAAAAGGAAAGAAAATATCAGAAATGGAGCCGACGAAAGCTAACTATGAAGAAGGAGTGAATCCATGAAAGCCGGTGACCATAAAACACGTAGACCTTAATTTGAAATACTAATGTAAGGGAAGCAGTTAACATATCAGGACTTTTCAGAAATTCAATTCTATCCATCAGTACGCAGATTTAAAAACACAAAAGAGAGCAGCTGGCTTAATTAAAAGCCGACTGCTCTTCTTTTATTTCTTCTTTTGCTTTTTCTCGATCGCCACCAAAAATGGCGGCGAATGGCGCTGGTTGATAAATTCGTATTTCAAAACATCAAATGAAACTTGCGGCAGACTTCGGACAAATTCCATGACGGCATCCCGTTCTTCACTGCCGCCGTCGTGGCCGCTGTAAATGACGACAAGCAGCAGCCCCTGTTCTTCCAAAAGGCTTAAACATTGCTCCATTGCCGCCAAAGTGCTTTGGGCTTTCGTGATGATGCTGTGGTCGCCTTTTGGCAGATAGCCGAGATTGAAGACAGCTGCTGAAATAGGGGCGGACACATACTCGCTGATTTTGGCATGGCTGTCATGAATCAATTCGATATGCGTAAATTCTTCCGTGCGTTTTCGAGTAGCATCGATTGCCTCTTGCTGGATATCAAAAGCGAAAACCTGACCTCTTTCACCGGTCAACCCCGCAAGAAAATGTGTATCGTGTCCATTTCCGGCAGTCGCGTCAATGACTGTATCTCCCGGACGGACCGTTTGTTCCAATAAACTTTTTGTAAAAGGCAGTACTCGCTGCAGCGTCATGCTTCAACACGCTCCGTATAAAATTTTCCTTGCCAGCTATTGCGTGCTTCCAATTCTGCGTCAATGCCATTCAGCACATCCCATTTATTGGCGCTCCACATCGGTCCAATCATCAAATCAATCGGTCCGTCTCCTGTAATGCGCTGGACGACCATTCTCGGCGGCAGGACTTCAAGTTGGTCGGCAACAAGCTGAATGTACTCTTGCTTGCCCAAAAATTCAACCATCCCTTTTTCGTATTGTTTCACCATCGGCGTCCCTTTCAGCAAGTGAAGCAAATGGATTTTGATTCCCTGGACATCCAATTTAGCGACTTCCCGGGCAGTTTCCATCATCATGCCGCGGTCTTCAAGCGGCAAGCCGTTGATGATATGTGTGCAGACACGGATTCCGTGCTTGCGGAGTTTGGTTACTCCTTCGACATACGTATCGAAATCATGTGCCCGGTTGACAAGCAATGTCGTCCGTTCATGGACGGTCTGCAAACCAAGTTCCACCCAAAGGTATGTGCGTTCATTCAGCTCCGCCAAATATTCAACGACATCATCGGGCAGGCAGTCGGGGCGAGTCGCAATACTAAGCCCGACAACATTTTCCTGTGCGAGCGCCGCTTCGAATTTTTCTTTTATGACCGAGAGCGGCGCATGGGTATTGGTATAGGCTTGAAAATACGCCATGTACTTGCCGTCTTTCCATTTGCGATGCATTTTTGTTTTAATCTTTTCAAACTGGACGGCAATCGAATCGACCCTGTCACCGGCAAAATCACCGGATCCGGCAACACTGCAGAACGTACAGCCGCCAAAAGCGACGGTGCCATCACGGTTCGGGCAGTCAAAGCCGGCATCGAGTGCAATCTTCATCACTTTCGAGCCGAAGTGGTCCCGCAAATGGCGGTTCCAGGTATAATAGCGTTTTCCATCTGATGCAAAAGGCAAGGTGATTTCCATTACAAACAACTCCTCTGAAAAGTATTGTATCATGCCCCGAAAAGAGGCGACAACGCCTGAAAAATCTGATTTTACGGGAGTCGAAATATTTTTCTTGTGGGAAGGAATTAAAAGGAATACAATATCTTTTGGAATTGGAAAAAAGGAGGGAGTGCGGTGCCAAAACGCGTCTGGCTATTAATCATCGGAATGCTCGTCAACGTAACGGGAAATTCGTTTTTATGGCCTTTAACTGCAATATATATATATGATCATTTAGGGAAATCTTTGTCGATCGCCGGACTCGTTTTAATGGCAAACGCAGGAGCTGCCGTAATCGGAAATTTGCTTGGCGGAGCAATTTTTGATAGATTTGGTGGCTATAAGTCCATCATCAGCGGAATTATTGTAACTATCCTGGCTTTGGCAGGGCTTACCATATGGCATGAATTTTTGCCGTTTGTCATCTTTTATACGATTATTGGTTTTAGTGGAGGAATTGTCTTTCCAAGCATGTATGCCATGGTCGGGACAGTTTGGCCGGAAGGCGGGAGAAAAGCTTTTAATGCCATTTACTTGGCCCAGAATGTGGGCGTGGCAATCGGACCGGCAATGGCCGGTTTTTTAGCTGCCTATAGCTTTGATTACATATTCGCCGCAAATTTGGCAATGTACGTCCTGTTTTTCTTTATCGCATTATTTGGATTTAAATCGATGTCGATTTCTCCTTCAGCACATACTTCTGTATTCAATGAAGGAAAGAAAATACGCAATCGCGCACCTTTTTATGCATTGTTGATTGTCTCCATCGGGTATTTTCTATGTTGGATCGGTTATGTGCAATGGCAGTCGACCATTTCCGCTTATACACAGGAAATTGGCATTACGCTAACGCAATATAGCTTTTTATGGTCATTGAACGGCTTCTTGATTGTGGCTGGCCAGCCGTTTATTCGGCCAATCATGAAAAAAATTGAAGATAATATCAAAAGCCAATTGGTGATCGGTATCCTGATCATGATGGTTTCGTATATCGTCGTGGCGTTCGCACAGGATTTTTCAATGTTTATTGCCGCAATGGTGATATTAACAATTGGAGAAATGTTTGTTTGGCCCGCAGTTCCGGCGCTGGCCGATCAGTTGGCGCCAAAAGGCCGTGAAGGCTTCTATCAAGGAATTGTCAATAGCGTTGCCACAGGAGGGCGTATGGTTGGACCTCTGATTGGCGGCGTGATGGTCGATTTATATGGCATGCCGGCATTATTTATACTGGTGACTTTATTGGTGGCGGTGGCCATCGTGACATCTTTGCTATACGACCGCCCATTAAAGCAAGCACAGGAACAGAGTCTGCAGGAAAACTTGAATTGAGTTATCCCGAGCCGAAAGATAGAGGGAACTCCGTCTTTCGGCTCTCTTCATATTGCGTTTTATGGGAGAGTTTGGTTAAATTATAAAGAAAGCGCTTTATTTAAATAATATTCTGCAAAATGGAATGGAGGCCACTTTAAATGAAACCGATTTATGGTTCTGCTCAAGAAGCAGTTGAACAAATACAGGACGGCGCCACGATTATGGTGGGCGGGTTCGGTTTGGTTGGAATTCCGGAACAATTGATCTTAGCGCTCGTGGACAAAGGAGTGACAGACCTTACCGTTATTTCGAATAACTGCGGCGTGGATGAATGGGGTCTGGGGCTGTTGCTTAAAAATAAACAGATCAAAAAGATGATCGGTTCTTATGTGGGTGAGAATAAAGAATTTGAACGCCAGGTGCTGTCCGGTGAAATTGAAGTGGAACTGACGCCTCAAGGGACGCTTGCAGAAAAAATGCGTGCGGGCGGAGCTGGCATTCCCGCATTCTTTACTCCGGCAGGGGTCGGGACGACCGTTGCAGAAGGCAAAGAAATCCGGGAATTCGACGGCAAAGAATACGTGCTGGAACATGCTTTGAAAGCTGATTTTGCATTGGTGCGTGCTGCCAAAGCCGACAAGATGGGCAATCTGGTTTATAACAAAACGGCTCAAAACTTTAATCCGCTGGCTGCTGCAGCAGGGAAAATCACCATTGCCGAAGTGGAAGAAATCGTGGAAATCGGTGAAATCGATCCGAACCATGTCCAAACGCCAAGTATCTATGTACAAGGCTTGCTGCAGGCAAAACAGGAAAAGCGAATTGAACGGTTAACGACTCGATCTGTATAAGAAAGGACGGGAACTCAGTGGATAAAAACTTAGTGAGAGAACGAATTGCAAGACGTGCCGAAAAAGAAATCAAAGACGGCGATTACGTCAATTTGGGCATCGGCATGCCAACACTGGTTGCGAATTTCATTTCAGATAATAAAAGCGTCGTGCTTCAATCTGAGAACGGATTGCTTGGCATCGGCCCTTATCCGACAGAAGATGAAGTCGATCCGGATCTAATCAACGCAGGCAAAGAAACAGTTACCACGATTCCGGGTTCTGCCTTTTTTACAAGCGCTGAATCGTTTGCGATGATCCGTGGCGGGCATATCGATGTTGCAATTCTCGGCGGCATGGAAGTGGCAGAAAATGGTGACTTGGCAAACTGGATGATTCCAGGAAAAATGATCAAAGGCATGGGCGGCGCAATGGATTTAGTTCATGGCGCTAAAAAAGTCATTGTCATCATGGATCATGTGTCAAAAGACGGATCGCCTAAAATCAAAAAGCAATGTGATTTGCCATTGACCGGAAAAGGCGTCGTCAATAAAATCATCACGGAACGAGCGGTAATTGAAGTGGCAGAAACGGGCTTGGTGCTGACAGAAGTGTTCGAAGGATTCTCCGTGCAGGACATCATCGATTCAACCGATGCGCCGTTAAATACGGAAAATGTGAAAGTTTCTTAATGTATTGCCAAAAAACGGTGGCTCCGCTAGAATGAATAGTAATAGTAAATGACAGTGAAGAGGATCAGTAAATTGTTTCTATTCCCAAGAGAGCCGGCGGTTGGTGCAAGCAGGCGATTAGAGCAATTGAACTCACCTTGGAGTCCGTGTATGTGAAATTGAGTAAGATACACCGTTTTCCGCGTTAAGGAGTCAAGTTGAGCGGACAGCCGCTAATTTGGGTGGTACCGCGGGAAACTCCCGTCCCTTATTTAAGAGGGACGGGAGTTTTTATTTTGAGGAGGAATAGAGATGACATTTAAGCACAAAATAGTTGAAAAGAAATGGCAAAAATATTGGGAACAAAATAAAACGTTTAAATTGGAGACGGATTTTTCAAAACCGAAGTTCTATGCTTTGGATATGTTCCCTTATCCATCAGGTGCCGGCCTTCATGTAGGGCATCCTGAAGGATACACAGCAACGGATATCTTGAGCCGCATGAAGCGCATGCAGGGCTATAACGTTCTTCATCCGATGGGATGGGACGCATTCGGCCTTCCTGCTGAGCAATATGCACTTGATACCGGAAATGATCCGGCTGAATTCACGGCAAAAAATATCGCGACATTCAAGCGCCAAATCCAGGAACTTGGATTTTCATATGACTGGGACCGTGAAGTGAATACAACGGATCCTTCATATTATAAATGGACTCAATGGATTTTTATCCAGCTTTACAACAAAGGATTGGCTTATGTCGATGAAGTGGCTGTAAACTGGTGTCCGGCACTTGGAACAGTCCTTGCCAATGAAGAAGTGGTCGACGGCGTTTCTGAACGCGGCGGCCATCCGGTAGAACGCCGTCCGATGCGCCAATGGGTGCTGCGCATCACAGAATATGCGGATCGTTTGCTGGAAGATTTGGACGAGCTTGACTGGCCTGAAAGTTTGAAAGACATGCAGCGCAACTGGATCGGAAAATCGGAAGGGGCGGAACTTGAATTCCAAGTAGATGGAAACGGCCATTCGTTCCGTGCCTTCACCACGCGCCCGGACACGATTTTCGGTGCAACATATGCAGTTTTGGCGCCAGAACATAAATTGGTTGCAGAAATTACAACTCCTGATCACAAAGAAGCGGTTGAAGCATATATTGATGAAGTTAAAACAAAGAGCGATTTGGAACGCACAGATTTGGCGAAATCCAAAAGTGGCGTATTCACTGGAGCTTACGCAATAAACCCGGTGAGCGGCGAAAAAATGCCAATCTGGATTGCGGATTATGTGCTTGCGACTTATGGAACTGGTGCCATCATGGCAGTTCCTGCGCATGACGAACGCGACTATGAATTCGCGAAGCAATTCGATTTGCCGATTGTTGAAGTGGTTTCAGGAGGGGATATTTCGACAGAAGCCTATGCAGGCGATGGCGAATTGATCAACTCTGGCTTCTTGAACGGCTTGAACAAAAAAGAAGCGATCGAAAAAGCGATTGCTTGGCTGGAAGAGCATGGCGTCGGCGAGAAGAAAATAACGTATCGCCTTCGCGACTGGCTGTTCAGCCGCCAGCGTTATTGGGGCGAACCGATTCCGATCATCCATTGGGAAGACGGCACAATGACACCGGTCGAAGAAAAAGACTTGCCATTGATGCTTCCAGTGACCACTGACATCAAACCAAGCGGCACAGGCGAATCCCCGCTTGCCAATATCGAGGAATGGGTCAATGTGGTTCATCCCGAAACAGGCATGAAAGGGAGACGCGAAACCAATACCATGCCGCAATGGGCAGGCAGCTGCTGGTATTATTTGCGCTATATCGATCCGACAAATGATGAAGTATTGGCCGACCCGGAACTATTGAAACACTGGCTTCCGGTTGATGTCTATATTGGCGGAGCGGAACATGCAGTTCTTCATTTATTGTATGCGCGCTTCTGGCATAAAGTGCTTTACGATATCGGTGTAGTTTCCACAAAAGAGCCGTTCCAGAAATTGTTCAACCAAGGAATGATTTTGGGAGAAGGCAACGAAAAAATGTCGAAATCCAAAGGCAATGTGGTAAATCCCGACCAGATCATCGAAAGCCATGGAGCCGATACGCTTCGCCTTTATGAAATGTTCATGGGGCCGCTTGAGGCATCCATCGCCTGGTCCACAAACGGACTTGACGGCGCTCGCCGATTCCTTGACCGTGTATGGCGCCTATTGATTGAAGAAGAGCAATTGAGCGGCAAAGTGGTTGAAGCAAATGATGGCAAACTGGAAAAAGTTTATCACCAAACAGTTAAGAAAGTAACTGAGGATTTTGAAGGGCTTCGCTTCAATACGGCTATTTCTCAAATGATGGTCTTCATTAACGAAGGCTATAAAGCAGAGGCGCTACCGAAAGAATACGTAGAAGGTTTTGTCAAACTCTTGTCACCGATTGCTCCACACCTTGCTGAAGAGCTATGGGAAAAATTGGGCTACGCCGAATCGATCACTTATACAGCTTGGCCGGAATACGATGAGTCGAAAATGATTGATGACGAAATCGAAGTGGTTGTTCAAGTAAATGGCAAAGTCCGCACAAAACTTGTCATTGCTAAAGACTCAACGAAAGAACAATTGGAAGTAGCAGCGCTTGCGAATGAACAAATTGTGAAAGCGGCTGACGGAAAACAAATCCGTAAAGTTATTGCGATTCCAGGGAAATTAGTAAACGTTGTAATTGCGTAATAAAGAGAAATTTAAAAAGCCTGTCCGAACCAGCTGAATGCTAGTGGACAGGCTTTTTTGTTTATCAGCAAGTAAATTGGGGTGTATCGCAAGTAAACCTCGAAATACCGCAAGTAAACTTAGTGAAAGCGCAAGTGACTTCTATTTTTCCGCAAGTAAAGTCAAATTTTCCGCAAGTAACCGGACATATTGAATCCGAATATATGCGCCGAACTGAAATGAATTATCGAGAGTGAAGAAAAATTATTTGGAACGACGATAAAAAATTTTAAGCGCAGATAAATAAAATCTTAAAGTATAAGCTTTCAAAAACAGCATCTTTTTCCCATCATTTCAGTCCTAATAGAAAGCCGCCCACATAATCAAGGGCGGCAAATAAAACATTATCATGATATATGGGCAAATGCAGCAGCACTTCTGCCGGCAACATTTCCAGTGACCAATGCGGAAGTGATATTATAGCCACCGGTGTAGCCATGGATATCCAAGATCTCCCCACAGAAGTACAAGCCGGGCTTTTTGCGTGAAGCCATAGTTTTCGGTTCGATTTCTTTAATCGACACCCCGCCGCCAGTGACAAATGCTTTTTCAATTGGCTGAGTGCCTGTGACGAACATCGAGAAAGCCGTCAATTGCTGGGCAAATGCACGAACTTTATCGCTTGCAAGCTCTGCGCCGACCACTTGTGGATCGATTCCAGCACGTTCCATCAAAAACAGCAGCCAGCGTTCTTGTGTGATGCTTTTCCAAACATTTTTCACCGCTTTTTTCGGCTCGTCTTTCATCATTTTATGAAGCAATTGAAATGCAGATTCGGCATTTTCTTCCGGCAGCGTATTGATGCGCATTTCCACAGGCTGCCCGCCGTTTTTCTTCATTTCCTTGACAACATACTGGCTGCAGCGGAGCACCGCTGGGCCGCTCAAGCCGAAGTGGGTGAACAGCATGTCCATTTGATGCGTAACGAGTGTTTTGCCTTTTTTATTCAGCACGGATACCGCTGCATCACGGAGGGCGAGGCCTTGCAGTTCACGGCTGACGATAAATGGCTCTTTCGACAATAACGGAACTTCAGTCGGATACAGGTCGGTAACCGTATGTCCCGCTTTTTCCGCCCAAGGGTACCCGTCTCCCGTTGAACCGGTTTGAGGCACCGCTTTTCCACCGACTGCAACGACAACGGCTTTCGCCGTAAATTCTTCTCCGGAATGGAGGCGTACGCCTGTCACTTTTTCATCAGTCATCAATAGTTTTTTTACAGGAGAATCCAGCAGCACTTTGACATTCAGCCGGTCCATTTCCCGGAACATGGCATCTGCCACATCTTGGGCACGATTCGAAACCGGGAACATGCGGCCATGGTCTTCTTCTTTCAATGAAACGCCCAGGCCTTCAAAAAATGCGATGATGTCTTCATTATTAAATACAGCAAATGGACTGTACAAAAATCGCCCATTGCCCGGAATGTTTTTCACAATTTCTTCAAGAGGCAAGCGATTGGTCACATTGCAGCGTCCACCGCCTGAAATGACCAATTTTTTGCCTAACTTTTTACCTTTTTCAATCAATAAAACCTTTTGGCCTTCGGAAGCCGCAGCAATGGAAGCCATCAATCCTGAGGGACCCCCGCCGATAATTATAACGTCATACATAAAATAAGAACTCGCTTTCGTTTTTATTACAGTATACACCATGGGAGAAAACTCGTTGAGTAATTTCTTTTATAGGTGTACACTATCGTGTAGATTGTTTTTTTATCCCGCTATAACAATCAGGATGGCTGAAGAGAATTTCCATGCTGATGCAAGTTTTTCTTTATATTGAACATGTCAGGAAGTGTAAAATGTCAACGCTAATAAAAGGAACTGCTATATTAACCATGGGTTTGTTTTTATCAAAAATCCTTGGAGTCATCTATGTCATCCCGTTTTACGATATGGTAGGGGAAGAAAATATCGGCCTTTACCAATATGCTTACATACCGTATAACTTAATGCTGTCACTGGCAATTTCGGGAGCGCCGATCGCTTTTTCGAAATTCGTCGCAAAATATAATTCGCTTGGAGATTATGAAACCGGCAGAAGATTATTGAAATCCGGACTGACGACCATGATGATTACAGGATTTGCATCGTTTTTGATTCTTTATTTCTTTGCAGGTCCGCTTGCTGAAATTACAATCAATGAAAATGAAAAAGTCCATACCGTCCAAGACGTCAAAGAAGTGATTCAATGGGTAAGTTTCGCTTTGATTGTCGTTCCGTTCATGAGTTTGTTCCGCGGATTTTTCCAAGGCTACAATTTTATGATGCCAACAGCTGTGTCCCAGCTGATTGAACAAATCATCCGTATTGTGTTTCTGCTTGGAGGAGCCTACCTGGTTCTGAATGTCTTTGGCGGTACTCCGAAAACCGCTGTGCAGATTGCAGTGCTGTCCGCATTTGTCGGGGCGCTTGGGGGCGTTCTCGTCCTGTTTTATTATTGGAGAAAGAAAAAGCCGGAGTACAACGAACTTCGCGCTAAATCGGTTGAATCCTACGATGTACGGCTGCGGGATATGTACAAAGAAATTGCAATCTATGCCGTTCCGGTTGTTTTTTTAGGAATTGCCAATCCGTTGTTCCAGTTTGTCGATATGCTGACGTTCAACAATGCGATGAGCACAACAGATAATGCAGCCAACTCGAGTGTTTACTTAGGTATGCTGAACTTAACAACGCATAAACTGGTGATGATTCCAGTGATGCTTGCTACCGGATTCTCGATGGCGCTGATTCCGTTGATCACTAAATACTTCACGAATAAAGAATACAAGTCTGTTAACCGGACTTTGGATCAAACGTTCCAGATTCTCTTGTTCTTGACACTGCCGGCAGTTGTCGGAATGACGATGTTGTCTGACGAACTATACCATGTATTCTATGAAATCAGTGCGCCTGGATCAGAAATTCTTTCTCATTATTTGCCGGTGGCGATTCTGTTTGCTATGTTCCCGGTGACAGCGTCAATTCTGCAAGGGATCAATCAGCAAAAGTGGATCATTCTAAATTTATTGGTTGGTTTATTATTAAAATTGGCATTGAATACCCCGTTAATTGAACGCTTTGAAACAGATGGGGCAATTGCAGCCACCATCATAGGTTATCTTGTAGCAATCGGCATGAATTTAGCAGTCATCAAAAAAACAATGAATTACCGTTCAAATATGGTTGTACGGCGCTTATTCCTCATCGTTTTATTGAACCTGGTGATGGCCGGAATTGTGTTCCTTGTTATGACTGGAATCGATCAGTTTATCAGCATGGACACGAAACTCCATTCGATTGTCCGCATTTTAATCGTTGGTGGTATCGGCGGAGCTGTTTATGGCTTTATCAGCTTGAAAACGGGCATTGCCCAAAAGCTGCTGGGAGAGCGTTTGACCAAATATACACGGAAATTCGGTTTCTAGGAGGACATTATGCGTATAGATAAATTCTTATCGAATATGGGCTACGGTTCCCGAAAAGAAGTGAAAGTCTTGCTGAAGTCAAAAGCTGTGGAAGTGAATGGCGAAGTGGTGCGTGACCCGAAAGTCCACGTTAATGAAACAGCGGATTTTGTAACAGTCAGCGGGGAAAAGGTGGAGTACACGGAATTTATCTATCTGTTGATGAACAAACCGCAAGGCGTGATTTCGGCGACAGAAGATAATTATGATAGGACGGTAATCGAGTTGTTAGGGGAAGCGGAGCGCAATTTCGAGCCGTTTCCGGTCGGCCGGCTCGATAAAGATACAGAAGGTTTTTTGCTGCTGACGAACGACGGCAAATTGGCGCATGAATTATTGTCTCCCAAAAAGCATGTCGATAAAAGATATTTCGCCGTGATAGACGGAATGGTAACTCCTGAAGACGGAGCAGCTTTTGAACGGGGCGTTATGCTCGACGACGGTTATGTTACAAAGCCAGCACAGCTGAAAATCTTGAAGAGCGGTGCGGTGTCCGAAATTGAATTGACGATCACTGAAGGAAAGTTCCACCAGGTGAAACGGATGTTTCAGAGTGTTGGAAAAGAAGTGACTTATTTAAAACGATTGTCCATGGGGCCGCTGGAATTAGATCCGGAGCTTGGACTCGGGGAATACCGCCATTTGGCTGAAGAGGAAATCGAATTATTAAAACAAAGAAAATGACCGCAGCTGTTGCGGTCATTTTCTTTGTTTAGGGAGCATCTTTGAGTTGTCTAGACTCCAGCGTCCAGTTTCTGGGGATGTAAGCTTTCCGGCTTTCTGGCAAAAAGCGCCGTTTCGCCAAATCGTCTTATGCCTCAAATTTAAATGGGCGCTTGAGCTTTTTTACGATGTCATTTTGACTTTTTTATGCGTCGTTGTCCATTTGCCGCGAGTTGGACTTTCTACCAAGTCGTTAAAGGCTAACACATTCAAATCTCTTTGAATGGTGCGAGGAGTGATGCCGAATTCATCGACTAAATCTTGCGTAGTTACAGTTCCGTTATCACGGATGTACTTATACATATCTTTAATTCGAATTAGCATGCGATCAGTTGTTGGTTTCAATATTAGAACCACTCCTTCATCTTTTTTCCAATAGGCAAAGACTAGCGGACGATATGCTGAGGTATACTCAACGGTCTTGAAATAAAAGCCAAAGACATCCCCTTTTTTTATAAAAATCTGTCAAATAGTATTATCTGACAATTTGATTATAGCGAAAAAACAATTTAAATTCTACAATTATCGACTATTTCATATAAAATTAACATTACAGATACATAATAATTTGTGTGAATTTGCTTCTAGTTCTTTAAATTTTTCCTGAAAGGTGTACAATAACTTTAACTAAAAGGGGAGTGAATTATGGATTGGCAACTAGAAGCTGAAAAGCGCAGAAGTGAAATCATCAAGGAATTGCAGCAATTAATCGCAATACCGAGTATTTTGAACGAAGAAAAAACACTGGAAGCCCCTTTTGGAACAGACGTTAAACGAGCTTTAGAGTGGTTTATGGACAAAGGCGAAGAACGCGGCTACCAGGTGAAAAATATAGCCAATGTGGCAGCCCATCTGGAGACAGGAAAAGGTGAAGAGTTGCTTGGGATTTTAGGCCACGTAGATGTAGTTCCCGCAGGGACCGGTTGGACAAAGGATCCTTTCGGCGGAGAAGTTGAAGGGAATAGATTGTATGGCCGTGGCGCAATCGACGACAAAGGACCTACAATTGCGGCTTGGACAGCGTTAAATATGGTGAAAGAAGCAGGCTTTGAATTTACGAAACGGGTCCGCTTAATCATCGGTACGGATGAGGAAAGCGGATTTCGTTGCGTTGAGCGGTATTTTGAAACAGAAGAAATGCCGACGATGGCTTTTGCTCCAGATGCTGATTTCCCGATTATCAATGCTGAAAAAGGGATAGCGTCACTTGTTTTTTCAAAAGAGGCTTGGACCACAAAAGATGCATTGATCACTTTTTCTTCCGGCAGCCGCACCAATATGGTTCCGGATTTGGCGGAAGCTGCAGTTATAGGGGATTTGCACGATTGGCACCAAGACTTTGAAGATTTTTGCAGTGAACAAAATGTTAAAGGTGAAATCGAAGCCGCTGACGGTAAGCTTCAATTGACTCTTCATGGCAAATCAGCCCATGCAATGGAGCCGGACGACGGAGTAAATGCGGGTGTCTTACTGGCGTTGTTTCTAACGAACAGGTTGGACGGCGGCGGCAAAGCATTCACTGGATTTGTCGCTGATCATTTTTATAAAGATTCAAGAGGACGGCATCTTGGCCTGGACTTTACAGACGCAATTTCCGGAGATACGACGTTTAATGCCGGCATTATTCATTTTGAGCAAGATAAACGGGCGACAGTAGAAGTCAGCATGAGGTATTCAATCAGCTATCCATTTGAAGAAAAAATGGCAAATGTGGAAACGGATGATTTTACTTTGGAAATCCGATCCAACTCCATTCCTCATTATGTAGATGGCAACGACCCATTCATCAAAACGCTTCAAAATGCTTATGAAAAACAAACAGGAAATACTGCAAACCTTCTTTCCATTGGAGGGGGAACTTATGCGCGGGTGCTGAAAAAAGGCGTAGCATTCGGCATGCTGTTTCCAGGAGAAAAGGATGTTGCACACCAAGCGGATGAATTTGTCGATATTGACAACCTAATAAAAGCCACAGCAATTTATGCTGAGGCGATTTATCAATTAGCTTGTAAAAAATGAGGAAAGAGGGATCAGACATGGATTGGATTTTGCATAATGGCGAGTTTATTCGAGAAAATGAGTTGAACGTTTCTAAGGAAGACCGGGGGTACCAATTCGGAGATGGAATTTATGAAGTCATCCGGGTATACGAAGGCAATTTATTTACCGCTGCAGAACATATCGACCGTTTTTACGAAAGCGCTGAGAAAATTAAAATTGTCATTCCTTTCACAAAAGATGTATTCCACAAACAGATGTATGACTTAGTAGAAATGAACGAAATCGATAATGGGCAAGTGTATGTGCAAGTGACTCGCGGAGATGCGATTAGACAGCACCATTTCCCGCAAGCGGCATCGCCAGTGATTGTGGCTTATACAAAAAAAGTGGAGCGTCCTGTAGAAATGATGAAAGCAGGCGTAAAAGCGAAGTTTATCGAAGATATCCGCTGGCTGCGCTGTGACATCAAGAGCTTAAACCTTCTGGGGAATGTTCTAGCAAAACAGGAAGCGCATGAAGCTGGCAGCTATGAAGCCATTCTGCATCGTGGAGAAGTTGTCACGGAAGGATCTTCTTCAAATATGTACGGACTTAAAAACGGAGTCATTTATACTCATCCAGCAACCAATCTGATTTTAAACGGTATTACTAGAAGAGTGATTTTAAATCTCTGCAAAGAGCTAGGAATCACGTTCCAAGAAACTGCTTTTACAAAAACCGAAGCACTTGAAATGGATGAATTCTTCATGTCATCCACTACCGCCGAAATCATGCCGATCATTCAGATTGACGGGCAGAATATTGGCAATGGAGTTCCTGGCGAACTGACACAAAAGCTTCAGCAAGCGTTTGAAGCCAATTTGAAATTAACAGTAAAATCATAAACAGAGAATAAAGTGGTCGGCGAAAGCCGATCGCTATTTTTTTGTAATGATATGAGTGGTAAACTGAAGGAAGGTGATGATTATGCAGGCACATTATTTTATTGGCATCAAAATTCCTGAGCCAGTCGCAAAAGAAATGGATAAAGCGAGAAGAAGCTGGAACTTAAAAAGCCATAAGCGGTACACCCATTGGTCAGATATGCATATTACGCTTCTTTTTATCGGCAATGATCCGCATAATGAAATTGAAGCAGCTGCACAGGAATTGGCGAATATCAGCCATGCGCCGTTTGAACTGACAACTAGCGGCGTAAAGACATTTGGAAATCCGTCAAAACCCCGCATCATTTACGCATCGGTGGAAGACAGCTCTGAGTTGACAGATCTGCAAAGGAGAGTCAGGGAGTCATTGCTTCGATTCAATCTGAATCCAGATAACAAGGCTTTTGTCCCTCATATCACCCTTGCTGGAAAATGGGCGGGAGGGCCCCCTCTTGAAATAGAGATGGAAATAGAGCCGATGACTTTTCAAGTCGCCGAATTTTCGATATTCCGGATTGAGCCTGGAAGTGTACCCAAATATATCCCTGAAGTTACGTATCAATTGAGAAAAAGCGTGTAAAAGCGCTAAAGGCGAGGTCTTATGAAAACTGTATTCATTATCAATCCGGTGGCAGGCAATGGCAATGCATTAAAAAAATGGAGCCATTTTAAGGAAACCATCAGCTTTCCATACGAAATGGTATTGACCGATGCCCCAGGAAATGCCACACATCTAGTGAAATC
The DNA here is from genome assembly GCF_057748275.1 of Planococcus sp. VCh962. Lineage (NCBI taxonomy): Bacteria > Bacillati > Bacillota > Bacilli > Caryophanales > Caryophanaceae > Planococcus > Planococcus sp. VCh962. The sequence continues at coordinate 1,436,370 of NZ_JBYLHS010000001.1, read as the reverse complement.
TTTTAGTAAATCGGGAGAAAAAGCTCTCATCATCGGTTTTGGCGGAGATGGTACGCTGCGCGAAATCATTGCCGGCGCTGCAGGAGCCGAGCAGTTGGTCATCGGTTCTGTTGCTGCGGGTTCAGGGAACGACTTTGGCAGAGGATTTTGTTCTTTCAAGGACGCTGAAGCCATTGAAGATTTTTTAAAGCAGCCAACTCTTGCAAAAGAAGACATCGGTGAATTTCACAATGGAGAAACCTATCAGTTTGTCAGCAGTTCCGGCATTGGTTTTGATGCGGAAATATCAGTATTGGTCAACCGTTCACACTTGAAAAAGTGGTTGAATAAACTCAACGCAGGGAAATTGGTATATTTGCTGTATGTTATAAAGACACTCGTTAACCCGAAAAAATTCAAGTTGACTGTGGAACACGATGGGCATAAGCAAACATATGAAGATGTCTGGCTCGCGACCATCAGCAATCAGCCTTATTTTGGCGGAGGCATGAAAATATCGCCAGATTCCAAAACCGATGATGGCTTGCTGGAGTTGACGGTGGTCCACCGGATTTCCCGCTTGAAACTGCTGCTGGTCTTTGGTACGGTTTTTACCGGAAGCCACACACGGTTTAAAGAAGTGATTCAAAAGAGTGGAACGGAATTTAGATTAACAGCCGAAGGGGAAGTCTTTCGCCATGTGGATGGTGATTATGCAGGAAAAACACCGAAAGATGAAACCGTAACTTATGCAGTAAGCAAGCAATATTGGTATGCCGTAAATACAAGAAAGAAAGAGGAAATAAAATGAGATCACGTTATAAACCATGGGCAGCAGATTTGATCGCAGCCAACCCAGAAATTGTCATTCCGGATCCGGAACAGCAAAAAGGCAAGTGGAAAGAAGTTTTTGGCAATGACAAGCCGCTCCATATCGAAGTAGGGACCGGCAAGGGCCGTTTTATCACCGGTATGGCTAAAGCCAACCCGGAAGTCAATTATATCGGCATCGAGCTGTTTGACAGCGTCATCGTTACCGCACTTGAAGGGATTCTGGAAACGGAAGAAGGCGTCCCTAATTTGCGCTTATTGCGCGTAAATGGGGCAGACTTGCTGAATTTCTTTGAAAAAGGTGAAGTACAACGCATTTATTTGAACTTTTCAGATCCATGGCCAAAAACGCGCCATGCAAAACGTCGCTTGACTTATAAGACGTTCCTGGAACTATATGAATCGGTACTTCCGCCAAATGGCGAAATTCATTTCAAAACAGATAATCGGGGGCTCTTTGAATACTCACTTGTCAGCATTTCGGAATACGGCATGTTATTGAAGGATGTATCACTGGACCTTCACGCGAACGAGCCGGAATGGAATATCATGACCGAGTATGAAGAAAAGTTTTCGAAAAAAGGCCAGCCGATTTACCGGCTGGAGGCACAGTTCCAAGCAAATTAATCACGGGGAGGAATTTGGGATGGAGAAATTTCAGTTTCATGATATGGCGTTAACTTGGCTTGATGGAGGAACTACTTGGCTTGACGGCGGCACAATGTTTGGCGTAGTGCCGAAAGTAGTCTGGTCGAAAAGATATCCGGTCAATGCGGAAAATCAAATCGAGCTGCCGACACATCCAATTCTGGTGCAATATGAAGGACATAATATCCTCATAGACAGCGGGCTTGGAGCGGATAAATTAACCGATCGCCAAAAGCGCAATCTCGGTGTATCTTCTGAGTCGAAGCTGGAGGTGAACTTAGCAGAATTGGGGCTAACAGCCGAAGATATTGATACTGTGCTGATGACTCATCTGCACGGAGATCATGCTGCAGGTTTGACAAAACGCCAAGGCGAATCATTTGTTTCGGCATTCCCAAATGCGACCATACATGTTTCTGCGACTGAGTGGGATGAAATGCGACATCCCAATATCCGTTCCCGCAACACTTATTGGAAAGAAAACTGGGAGCCGATTGCAGGACAAGTCGAAACTTTCGAAAGCGAAAAAAACTTGTTTGATGCGATCAAAATGATACATACAGGCGGACATTCCAATGGCCATAGCGTCATTAAACTGATGAGCGGCGGCGAAACCATTTTGCATATGGGCGACATCATGCCGACACATGCCCACCAGAACCCGCTTTGGGTGCTTGCGTATGACGATTATCCAATGGACTCAATCTTTGCGAAAGAAAAGCTAATGAAAGAAGCGCTGGAAAACAGCCATTATTTCACCTTCTACCACGATGCCTATTACCGGATTCTTAAATGGAGCCAGGATGGCAAAGAGATAGTCGAATCTGTCCAGTATCAGGAGAAAAAGATATAGAAAAAGGAGCCGATGAAAAGTCGGCTCCTTTTTTGCTTTTTGCAAGAAATATGTGATTATACTTTGTTCACTTCAAGGACTGCTCCGGTATATGCATCTGCAAGAAACTCAAATTGCTCGAGTTCATCTTCGCGGTGCCGGGTGATTCCGCCTTTGTATACTTCTGTGGATACGGCATGCTGTTTGTATGGTTCGGTTTTCATGAAAATCCACGAGCCGTCAATCGGCCCTTCTTCTTTAAAGGCTGTTTTTACGCTTTTCAGTACATCGTCTGCGGGGTAAAGCTTTTCTTTTCGGTCATAAACTTCTTTGATAATATAAGTCGCAGCTACACCTGTTGCAAATCCAATCAATAAATCCCGATTTTTCACAAAAATCCCTCCTATACTTGCTGAATAGATTGTACCATAAAAATTTATTTGACAGTACTAAAGTGAGGAAGCTGAACCAATTCTTTCGATAAACGAAAGAGCACGCTGGAAAATAACTGAAAAAAGCTCTAAACTTGAACTAAGCAATCCATTTAGGAGGAATCTTGCAAATGAATAGTGAGACGAGAGAGTTATTTAAAACATTGACGGAACTTCCGGGTACCTCAGGAAACGAACATGCTGTAAGAAAATTCATGAGGCAAGAACTTGAGAAATATTCCGATGAATTGATTCAAGATAACTTAGGCAGCGTCTTTGGCGTCAAGAATGGACAAGAAAACGGACCCAAAATTATGGTAGCTGGCCACATGGATGAAGTCGGATTTATGGTTACGCAAATTACCGATAACGGCATGATCCGATTTCAGCCATTAGGCGCTTGGTGGAGTCAAGTGCTGCTTTCTACTCGCGTTGAGATAATTGCCGGCGATAACAAAATTCCTGGTGTCATCGGATCGGTTCCGCCTCATCTGCTGAGCGAGGAAATGCGTAAAAAGCCGATGGAAATCAAGAACATGCTTATTGATGTAGGGGTAGACGACAGAGAAGATGCGCTGTCATTCGGCATTCGTCCAGGCCAGCAAATTGTGCCTTTCAGCCCTTTCACGCCAATGGCGAACGATAAAAAAATAATGGCGAAGGCTTGGGATAACCGGTATGGCTGTGGTTTAGCTATTGAATTGCTGAAAGAATTAAAAGATGAAAAGCTGCCGAATCAATTGTTTTCAGGAGCTACGGTCATGGAGGAAGTCGGATTGCGTGGAGCCCAGACAGCAGCTAATATGATCCAGCCGGATTTGTTTTTTGCGCTCGATGCCAGTCCGGCTAATGATGCCAATGGCGACAAAAATGAATTTGGGCAATTAGGCAAAGGAGCATTGCTGAGAATATTGGATAGAACGATGGTTACCCATCGCGGCATGCGTGAGTTCATCCTGGATACTGCAGAAACCCATAACATCCCGTATCAATATTTCGTATCACAAGGCGGAACAGATGCAGGGCGGGTTCATATAGCAAATGAAGGCATACCGAGTTCAGTAATCGGCATTTGTTCGCGTTATATCCATACGTCCGCTTCCATTATCCATACAGATGATTATGCAGCAGCAAAAGAACTGCTGACAAAACTGGTTAAAGCGGCAGATCGTTCAACTCTTGAAACCATTCTTCAAAACGTTTGAAAAGTGCCTTCGGGCTCTTTTTTTTGCACCGGGAAAAACCAAAGTTCTTAAAAATAGTAAAGAATACCATTAAGAATTGACACCAGTTAATTTGAAAGGGATGAGTGACTTGAAAAAAATCATTGCTGTTATTGCTTCTAAAAATCCTGCAAAAGTTAATGCAGTATCCGCTGTATTGGAAAAATTTCAATTTGACTTTGAGTTGAAATCCAAAGAAGTGGATTCTGGAGTTTCAGCACAGCCGATGACGCTTGCTGAAACCCGGTTGGGGGCAGTCAATCGCTCAAAAACTGCATTGTCCGATTCGATTGATTTAGCTATCGGATTGGAAGGAGGCGTATACGAACTTGAAAATGAAATGTATTTATGCAATTGGGGAGCGTTGGCGACTTCAACTGGAAAACTTTATACAGCTGCCGGTGCCCAGATCCCTTTGCCTGAAGAAATCGCATCAAAATTAAGGACTGGGAAAGAATTAGGGCCTGTGATGGATGAATACGCCGATGAAATCGGAGTCCGCCATCATAAAGGCGCCATAGGTATTCTGACAGCAGAATTCGTTAACCGAAATGAAATGTTTGAACATATCGTCAGCTTATTGCTTGGCCAATACATACAAGGCAGCGATACAGTTGCAAGTACCTCCAAACATCTTTAAAATAAGAAACAGTATAGATAGGGAGGAATATATGTGCCTCGTAAGGGATTCGTCATTCTGTTAATCGTATTATCGGCTGCCTTAAGTGGCTGTTTGGCTTCTTCCGAAGAGCGGATTGCTAATGGGATGTCCAAAGCCGCTACAGCATTCGAAAATGAACCAGCCGAAACCAATGAAAAAGTGGACAATACAGAACTTTATGTTCCAAAAAGTTATACCATTGAAGAACCTTCTGATGACCAAAATATCGTCATCACCAAAGGAAGCGATTCGTTCGTCTTATTTATCAACCCAAATGAGGCAAGTGACAGCACTTTATTCTATGATCTTCAAAAAGCGAATCCTGAACAGCAATGGGTGGCTGATGAAACATTTGAACAAAATGGCCGGTTTGGTTTTACAACCGTAAGGGAAATGGCTGAAGACCGGTTTGAAGTTGTCGCCAGTGCAGGTGGAATAAAGATGACGACTATATCTGAAGAAAGCAAAATCGAACCAAATATGGAATGGATGATGAAAACCGTTCGTTCAATTGACAATTCACGATAGGGGAAATACAAATGAGAGAATTAATAAGTACAGAAGAATTTCATGAGCTAGCAGCAAATAGCCCGGTTGTATTTATGTTTACGGCTGGCTGGTGCCCGGATTGCCGAGTCATTGATCCGATCATGCCCGATGTTGAATCAACCTTCAGCAATTTTACTTTTGTGGCAGTAGACCGGGACGCATTTATCGATTTATGCATCGAAAAAGATATTTACGGAATACCTAGCTTCTTGGCTTATTCAAACGGCAGTGAATCAGGGCGTTTTGTCAGCAAAGACCGTAAAACTAAAGAAGAGATTGAGGCTTTTTTAACCAATCTGCCTAAATAACAAAATGACGGTTCGCCAATTCTGGCAGAGCCGTTTATTTTTGAAAGAAGGGATACATTATTATGAAACCGACCGAACTCGTAAATCTGTTAAGAGAGCGTATGCCAAGCGAGCAATTGGAATGGCGCTATGACCGCGAAAATAATAATTTAAACATAAAACATAAAACCGTCGGAAAAGGGATGACGCTTTCTTTGCCGCAAGTGATTAACCGCTATGAAGCAAAAGGTGATTCTGCCATTCAAGAAATCGTTTATACGATTACAGAAACATTTGATGCTATGGAAAAGGAAGCAAAAGGAGAACTAAAATCATCTGAACACATTTACCCCATTATCCGCTCGACTTCTTTTCCGACCGAATCCAAAGAAGGGCATAAATTTATTACAACAGAGCATACAGCAGAAACGCGGGTGTTTTATGCGTTGGATGCAGGGACTACCTATCGCTTAATTGATGAAAATATGTTAAATTCATTAAGTCTGAATGAAGAGCAGCTTAAGGAAATTGCAAAATTTCAAGTGAAAAAGCTGAAGACCGATGTAAAAGAAGACCACGTCGCAGGCAATGTGTTTTACTTTTTGAATGAAAACGACGGGTACGATGCATCACGCATCTTGAATGAACCTTTTCTTAAAGAAATGAAATCTAAAATAACAGGCGATATGACTGTGTCTGTACCCCATCAGGATGTACTGATAATAGGAGATATCCGCAACGAAACCGGCTATGATGTTTTGGCACAGATGGCTATGCATTTCTTTACAAACGGCAAAGTGCCCATTACTTCATTGTCCTTTATTTATGAAAATGAAGAACTGGAACCTATTTTCATCCTGGCTAAAAATCGACAACAGAAGGAGAACGATAAAAAATGAACGTATTCTACAACAAAAAAGGGATAGGCGATGTCCTACTGGCTCAATTACAAACAGAAACTCCGGAAAAAATCCATACAGAACAATTTGATGACATTACGCTTATTAAAGATGAAAACGGAAATATTGCTGCATTTAACTTGTTCAACGCTTCACAATACTTGGATATCCAAGAAGCATCGGCCGTAGAAGTTTCTGAAGAAATGGTAACGGCTTTGCAGAATGCTCTGGAAAAAAACGGAGTGGACTTAACTTTGGAAGTGGATCTTTCTCCTAAATTCGTAGTGGGGTATATAGAATCAAAAGAGAAGCATCCGGATGCAGACAAATTAAGTGTATGCAGAGTATCTGTAGGTACAGAAGAATTGCAGATTGTCTGTGGAGCTCCGAATGTTGAACAAGGGCAAAAAGTGGTAGTAGCGAAAGTAGGCGCTGTCATGCCATCAGGAATGGTCATTAAAGATGCTGAACTTCGCGGAGTCCCTTCAAGCGGCATGATTTGTTCAGCTAAAGAACTGGCATTGCCCAATGCATCTCAAGAAAAAGGAATCCTTGTTCTGCCGGAAGACGCAGAAACAGGTTCTACATTTGAAGTAAAGGCGTGACGCATTATGAGTTGGTTTAAAAATATATGGGACCGTTTATTTTTCCAAGACACGGAAGATGAAGAAAAGGAAGTGGCACAGGAGCAGGAGCAGGAGGCGGCTCCGAACGTCCTCTCTAAAAGATCGCCATTTCGTTTCCCGGTAATAACGGATGCTGAAAAAAGTAAGTTCTTAAAAAAGAATCCTAGAACAGTGCTCCCGACAGAACCTTTGCAGGAGGAGAAGCCGAAAGCCGAAGTACTAAGAACAGCACCATCTAAACGCAGACCAATTAGCCCTGCATTAAATCAGAACCGCCGTTACGATCCAGCAGAGTCTTATGTACAAGACTTTACGGCATCAAAACCTGTTAGGCCGGTGGCACAGGCCTATGAGACGCCAAGAGCAGCAAGGATTGTGGAGAAAACGCCAGTTGCACCGGTGCTGAAGAAACCGGAAACCAAACCATATGAGGTACCGAAAACGGCAAAACCTCGAAGTTTTGAAGCACAACCAATTAAGAAAACCCGCAGTTTCGAACCAGGCCGGGTTCCTTCGCCGATCCATGGCTACAATGACAGCAAACCAACTCCAACAATAAACGTATTGGAGAAAAAAGAAATTACATTTGAACCGAAGAGGATTTTGCCTACATATGCTCAAAATGCTGCTGATGCGAAAAAGTCATCTGCAAGACGAGTAATGGCAGAGGCAAAAGCGGCTTCAGAAATTAAAGCATCAATAATGCCTGGAAATCAACCGGAATCGCAAAAGTCGGCTAACCAAGCTCAACCGATTCTTCAAGAAAAGCCTGTCATCCAGGAAAAACCTTCTTATGAAGAACAACTAAAAGTCCAAGAGCAGCCGGCTCCTGAAGAGATTTCTGTAGTCCAAGAACAGCCGGTTTCTGAAGAGATTACTGTAGTCCAAGAGCAGCCGGCTCCTGAAGAGATTTCTGTAGTCCAAGAACAGCCGGTTTCTGAAGAGATTACTGTAGTCCAAGAGCAGCCGATTTCTGAAGAGATTTCTGTAGTCCAAGAGCAGCCGGCTCCTGAAGAGATTTCTGTAGTCCAAGAACAGCCGGTTTCTGAAGAGATTTCTGTAGTCCAAGAACAGCCGGTTTCTGAAGAGATTACTGTAGTCCAAGAGCAGCCGATTTCTGAAGA